>NZ_JARUBM010000002.1:2435000-3910000 GCF_029626175.1 Micromonospora sp. WMMD1082
ATCCCGCCTCGCCTGGACCATCGGATTTGGCAGGCCGGCCGCTGCGGTCTCCCGCACGCTCGCCCGGTGCCCTGCCGGTCGTCAACCTTACCCGGTCGGCTCCGCCTCACCAAATCCGCCCCTCGGCGTCCTGGTGGAGCCCCGCCCGGCCGCGTCCATTGAGGAGTTGACCCTCCCTGAACCCGGTGCCATCCCGGATCAGGCCCACCGGGCTTTCGCCCTGTTTGCCCCGTTCCGCGCTGGCAGAGAGAAAGTTACGCGTCCACCGGATTGATCGTCAAATCCGGGGGGAGCGGTCCCCGTCACACCAGCCGCTCCGGCGACGGGCGACTCCGACGTGGACCCGACGGCGGCGGCCCGCAACTGGATCCCCGGCTCAGCGCGTACGCCGATGGGATGCCCGCCAGGCGCGGAGGCCGAGCAGGCCGACGGTCGTGCCGATGGCCAGCGATGCGACGATCAGCAGGGCATGGATCCAGAGGAAGCTGGTCGCCGGCCACTCCCCGACGGTACCGCTGGCCCACGACCTCGGGTCCTTCCAGATGGCCACCGCGAACCGGGGCCAGATCACCCAGGTCCACCCGCCGACCCCGGTGAGAAAGACCGCCCAGCCACGCGACAACACCATGGTCGGCGAGTATGCCAGCGGCATGACCGGGACGGTCGCAAGCGCGTCCGATCGGTACGGTGGAACCCATGAATCCCCCGCTCGCGCGCACCAACGCGGAGGCGCACCTCTACATGGATCTGCACCCCTGCTCATGCGGGGAGACCGCGTTTCCCCGGCAGAGTGCGGTCGTCGCGCTGGCCGACGGTGACCTGGCGAGCCGCTACACCGGCGCATGCGCGGGTTGCGGCCAGGACCGGGAGTTCGTCTTCCGGTTGCCGGCGACGATCGGTGGAACGGGCAACGGATTCCACTACGGCGGCGACGAACCGTCCCAGCTACTCGATCCCGGCGAGTGGCTTCTCGTCGCCGACGCGTACGCCGGTCAGGTGCCGGCGGAGCCGGCGGCCGGCGCGGCCGGGCAACGGGCCCGCGCCGCGCTGACCAGGGCCGTCGCCGCGCTCGACGAGGTCGGCAAGTTCATTCCGGCTGGTGGCGGCGCCGTCCCGCCGGGCGCCTTCACCAGCGACCGCGGGCGGCAGTTGCATCAGCGCGAGCCGGGCCGGTTCCGGCGGGACCGGTTGACCGCGGTCCGCGACGCGTACGCGGGGATGCTGTCACACCTCGGCTGAGCAGGCCCGAGTCCTGGTCAGCGCGGCCCGTCCTCGTAGTTGCGAGGGCCGGTGGCGGCGCCGGGCGGCAGGAGTTGCGCCGGCGGAAGGTGATCCAGATCCATCGGGGTCAGCCGGCCGATGAGTTCGTACGTCGACCAGGCCACCGCGCGCAGCTTCCGTTCCCGGGCGACGGAGGCGACGGGGCCGGGCGGGCCGACCAGGTCCAGCTCGTGCACGAAGAAGACCGTCTCGTTGCCCGCTTCTCCGACCGAAACCACCAGCAGGCCGCCGGAGGGCCTGGCGATGACCAGCCAGGCCGGCGACAGCCAGGGATCCCGGTGTACGCGCTGTGCCTGCACCAGGTCGAAGGACGGATACTCCGGATGTACGCCGAACAGCGGACGCTCCGGCAGCAGGGTGAACGGTACGCCCGGAATGTGATGTTCCGTCTCGGGCCGCGCCCCGTTGTTCCGGCCCAGCCATTCGCGATAGCTCGGCGGCAGCCGGACCCCGAGCGCCGCCTCCACCGACTGGAGCTGCGCCTCGTCAAGCTGCCCGTACGGTCGGAGCCGGGCCGGCTTCCAGAGGTGGCCGGTTGGCGGCCTCATCATCTCGTTCTCGTCCACTCGCCGGACGGTGACCTCCCAGTCGTCCGCGCTGGACATGTCGAGGTCAGCGAAGCGCCAGGTCTCCTCACCCACCGCGAAGGTCTCACCGAGCGCGACCTCGTGGGCGAGCGACTCCTCGCTCTGGAAGGGCATGACGATGATCTCGGCGCGGACCGGCGGCCCGACGTCGACCCAGCGGACCCCGAGCCGGGCCGGCCCGACACTCACCGTCGCGTTGTTCGGGATGGCAGTCAGGTGAGTGAACGAGCGCAACCGATCTTCTCCCGTCCGGTCAGCCAGGCCACTGGCTGCTCAGTGCCGCGACCAGGCCCGTCCGCGCCTTGTTCACGGCTGCCCATTCTCGTAGTTGTCCGGGTTGGTGAAAGTGCCCGGCGGCAGCATCGGCACCGGTGGTAGGTGATCCAACTCCTTCGGAGTCAAGCGGCCGATGAATTCGTCCATCGACCACGCCACCGCACGTAGCTTTCGTTCGCGAGCGGCGGCGGCGGGCGGGCCGGGCATCCCCACCAGGTCCAACTCGTGCACGAAATAGACGTTGCCACTCATCGACTGAGCCGACACCACCAGCAGACCACCGACCGGATTTGCGATCACCAGCCAGTCCGGCGACAGCCAACGATCCCGGTGTGTGCCCTGCGCATGCACCAGGTCGAAGAGCGGATACTCCGGATGTACGCCGAACAGCGGACGCTCCGGCAACAGCGAGAACGGCGCACCTGGTACGTGATGCTCCACCTCCGGCAGCGCACCGTTGTTCCGGCGCAGCCAGTCCCGGTAGTCCGGCGGCAGCGGATGCCCCAGCGCGGCCTCCACCGACCGGAGTTGCGCCTCGTCCAGCTGCCCGTAGGGGCGCAGCCGGGCCGGCTTCCAGAGATGACCAGCGGGCGGCTCCATCACCTCGTTCTCGTCCACCCGCCGGACGGTGACCTCCCACTCGTCCTCGCTGGACATGTCAAGATCGGCGAAGCGCCACGTCTCCTCACCCACCGGGAAGGTCTCACCGAGCGTGACCTCGTGGTGCGGGGACTCCTCGTTCCAGTGCGGCATAACGATGATCTCGGCGCGGACGGGCGGCCCCACGTCGACCCACCGCACTCCGAGCCGGGCATGCCCAATATCGACGGGGATATTGTTGGGAATCGATGTGACCTCGGTAAAGGAGCGCAAGGGCTCTTCTCCCTGTCCTGCCAAAGGCATCGTCAGCCGTCCACCATCTCGTACAGCGCCGGTTCGGGCGGCAATGTGAACCCGAGCAACTCCCGGGCGATGCGCTCCGCCTCCACCCGCATGATCGGCACGGACCCACCCTCGCCCGGCGCACCGCCGCTGGTCCAGTGCGCCGAGCGCTGCCCCTGCTCGGACGACACCACCACGAGCAGGCCATTCACCGTACCGTCAGGGCCGAGCAGGGCGTGGTAGCCGATGGTGGCTCGCTCGTCATCAAGGTAGGTACGGCCCAGCGAATGCCGGCGAGGTCGGGCAGTCGCGCCAACTGACGCCTCCGGCCTGCGTGGCTCTGGCACGGACGGCATCAGTGGTGACGGGAACACGGGAGAGGGATCGGGCGCCGTCGACCGGCCGGGTACCACCACAGCGTGTGCCGCGACAGCCGGGTCAGCGCTGTCCAGGTGCGCGTAGGCACCGCTCGTCAGGTCCAGGAAGTCCCGCACCGGCATGGGATCGGGATGATCCCGGTTCCATGGGTTGCGCAACCACACCTGGCCGTCGGCGACCGCGATCACCTCGTAGGCGTGACCGGCAACAAGCCCGAACGGAAGTTGCTTGCGGATCGCCTGCGGGTAGGTCCGCTCCGGCCTGGTACCAGTGATCACTGGGCTTCCGCTGGCGAGCAGGGCCGCCAGTTGCGCCTGCACGGCGGCCTCCTGCCCCGGCCGCCCGTCGAAAACGGACATCCGGCTCGGCGAACCGGTCAGTTGGGTCAGCAGTTCCGCCTGCATCTGGGGTGTACTGCCGACATGCATTCGGGCATAGCCGGTGGGCGCCGACCTCAGCGGGTTGTCCTCGCTGTGCCACGCCCGCCAGTTCGTCTGCCATTGTTCGTGCCGCTGGCCGCTCCAGGTGCGGTCGACCGCCGCCAGAGCCTTCTCCAACAGCGAGGCCCACGCCGTACCGTTCAGATGCTGGTCGGCATACGCCGTCTGCCCATGGGCGACCGATCGCAGTGGCACATCCGGGTGCACGGTGATCCGGAGTCGGCGGCCGGTGGGCGTCATCGCGTCGCCGAGCACGGTGCTCTCGTGCAGCAACACGTCCACCGTGCCGTCCGGGTTCGGTTGGAAGAGCCGGGCCAGCGCGTCCGGCCGATGACCGGCGACGGCAGCCATGCTGGCGAGCATCCCGCAGTCCCCGAGCATTCCCTGCCGCACCTGCTCACGGCGGGGTGGACCGTCGAAGAGCGGCGCCGGTTGTCCGGTCCGGGCGTCCCGTGGTGATCCGTACTCCACCGGGCGCTTCGGGTTCGGGGCGGGCAGGGTGACCCGGTCGGCGACGACCGCGATCTCGCCGAGGGTCTCCGTCGGCTCGACCTCGACCTCGACGGCGGGTTCGGGTGGCAGCATCGCCCGCAGCGCGTCGGTCAGCGCGTTCGGGACCAGCGCCATCAGCCGCGCGTCGGTCACGTAGTGGAAGGTGTGCGTGCTGAGCACCGCCATGGCCGCCGGATTCGACCCGTACGTGACGCGGAAGGTGGCGCCGACCCGGCTTCGGTCCTCGCTGAGCAGTGCCTTCCGGCCGGCCTCTGTGCTCAGGTCGAACGCCGGCGCCGATCCGGTCAGCGGAAACTCCGGGGCGCCGTCGAGGGTGTACGGGCGCAGGTCGAAGCGGCCGGTCAGGTCGACGTAGATCCCCTCGGCGGCGATCCGGTCGGCCAGCCGGGGATCGACCTGGCGGATCGGGTCCAGCAGTGCGGGCGGCACGCCGATGACCTGCCCGGCCAGGGCCGGCATCCGGGGCAGCGAGGACTGGCTCCGCTCCCCGTGCACGGCCAGCTCCCGCAGTGTCGCGTCCAGCGCGGCGGCCGGCGGTGGCTGGAAGTCGGGGGCCAGCCGACTGCGGTAGTCGATCGCCCGGAACCGCTCGACCGCCGTCTGGGTGGGGCTGTGGGCGAGGACGCCGGCCACCGCGTCCGGCGTGATGATCGGCAGGCTCAACCGCATCACGTGGTTCCACACGTCACCGGGAAGGACCGCGAGGCGGGCCGCTGCCTCCGGCGTACCCCAGCGCAAGCCCAGCCGGTCGACCAGCGCGTCGATCTCGACGCGCATGGCCAGCCGGGCGGGGGCATCGGCCTGCGCGTACCCGGCGGCCATCAGGCGCAGCTCCGCGAGCCGCCCACGGTCCCGCGCGGTGAGGCCGGCCGGATCGATCGGCCCGTCGGCGACGCCCTGGTCGAAGAGCCCGACCGTGGCCTCGCCGGTCTCGTGCCGGGCCAGCAGTTCGGCCGCCTCGTGCGCCACCGCGCGGTCGATTGTGCCGTCGGCAGCCCGGTCCGAGATCGTGAGGGTGAAGGTGCCGCCGAGGTTGCGGACGGTCTGGGCCACCACGCCGTCGGCGAGGGAACCGGCGGTGACGCGGATACGCAGCGGCTCCAGCCCGGCGGAGCGGACCTCGACGGTGTCCGGCGCGACGGTGACGACCTGGTCCGCACCGATCGGCTCGGCCAGCGCGGGCAGGACCGTGCGGGCCCGGTCCGCCACCGCCGTGGCATCGGCCACCGGCCGGCCCTGACCGTGGAACTCCGAGCCCGGCAGCGCCGCCACGGTGCTGCGCGCCAGCTCGACGTGGGCGTACCAGGGGCTCATCAGGTCGAGGAACGCGCGCACGGGCATCGGCGACGGATGGCTCGAATTCCACGGGTTGCGCAGCTGCACCTGACCGTTCGCCACCGACACGATCTCGTACGCGTGCCCTGCGTAGAGCCCGTGGGGCGGCTTGCCGCCCGGGTAGGACGAGTAGGCGTCGGCCGGCCGGGTACCGGTGATCAGCGGGCTGCCGGCGGCGAGCAGGGCCGCGAGCCGCGCCTCGGCATCGGCCTCCCGCCCGGGTGTCGGGTCGAGCTGACTCACCCCGGTGGGCAGCCCGGTGAGCTGGGTGAGCAGCTCCGCCTGCACCAGGCGCCTGCTGCCGTTGCCCAGCCGGGCGTAGCCGAGCGGGGCGGCCTGGGCGGCGTCCACGCCCGGCCGGGCCGTCCACTGCTGCTGCCACTGGTTGTGGCGCTGCTGGGCCCAGGTGCGGTCGATCGCGGCGATCGCCTTCTCCAACAGCGAGGCCCAGGCCGTGCCGACCACCGACTGGTCGGCGTACGCGCTGCGTCCGTTCGAGTGCGGGTGCAGCGGTACGTCGGGCCAGACCGTGACCCGCAGGTGGCGCCCGGTCGGCGTGACCGTCTGACCCGGTCCGCTCGCCTCGTGCAGGAGCACGTCGACCGAGCCGTCCGGGTTCGGCTGGAACATCCGCGCGACGGTGTCCGGCAGGTGGCCGGCGACCGAGCCGATCACGGCGATCATGCCGCAGTCGCCGAGCGCGCCCTGCTGCACGTCCTCCCGCTTCGGCGGGCCGTCGAACAGCGGTGGCGGCTGCCCGGTACGGGCGTCCAGCGCCGGGCCGTACGCCGGCCCGGGCTTGTTCGGGGCGTCCGGGGGCAGGGTCACCCGGTCGGCCACCACCCTGGTGTCGCCGGATGGCCCCTGGCTCGACGCGGTCTCCACCCGCCCGGCAGGGGGCGGCGGTGCGGGGGTGATGCCGCGCAACGCCTCGGTCAGCACGTCGGGCACCAGGCCCATCCAGCGGGCCGTTCCCTGGTAGTGGAAATCGTGGTCGGTGAGCAGGGTGACGCCCTGCCCCCCGGGCAGCCCGCGCAGCGCGGCCCGGGAACGTTGCCGGTCCTCGTGCAGCTGGGATTGTCGGCCGGCCTCGGTGGTGAGGTGGAACGCCGGGCGGGCCGCGCCGAGGTCGATCGCCGGCACGCCCGTCGCCATGTACGGGCGCAGGTCGTAGCGGCCGGTCAGGTCGACGTAGATGCCCTCGGCGGCAAGCCGGTCGGCGAGTTGCGGGTCCACCACCCGGATCCGGTCCAGCTGCTTGGTGGGCAGCGCGACGATCTGCCCGGCGAAGGCGGGCATCCGCGGCATGCTGGACTGCGCGTGCTCGGCCCCGGCGGCGAGTTCCCGCAGCCGGGCGTCCAGCTCGGCCTGCGCCGGCACCTGGAAGTCCGGTGCCAACCGGGACCGATAGTCGATCATCCGGATGCGCTCGACCTCGGTGAGGGTCGCCGCACCCGCCAGCACCGAGGAGACCGCTTCGGGCGTGATCGTCGGCGCGCTGAGCTGCATCAGATGGGCCAGCACATCGCGGGGGAGCAGGGCCCACCGAGCCCGGATGTCCGGGTCGCCCACCCGGAGGCCGAGGTGGTCGGCGAGGGCGTCGATCTCGGCGCGTACGGCCAGGCGGGTGGCCGGATCGGCGCCGGCGTACGCGGCGGCGAGCAGCCGGATCTCGGCCAGCCGGCCCCGGTCGTGGGCGGTGAGCCCGGCCGGGTCGATCGGGCCGTGGTCGACGCCCGGGTCCAGCGGGCCGACCAGGGGACGGCCGGACTCGTGCAGCGCCACCAGCTCGGCGACCTCGTGCGCGAGCGCCCGCGCCACCACCTGGTCGGCGGCCCGGTCCGACACGGTGACCGTGAAGGTGCCGTCGGGATTGCGGGTCGACTGGGCGACCACCGCATCGGTCAGCGGACCGGTGGTGAGCCGCACGGTCAGCGGGTACTGCCCGGCCGAGCGGATCTCGAACCGGTCGACACCGGTCGGGACCACCGCGTCCACCTGGGCGTACGGTGCCACCTGCGGCAGTGCGGACCGGGCCACATCCAGCACCGCCGCCGGGTCGGCGGCTGGTCGACCCAGGCCGTGGAACGTGGAGCCCGGAACGGCACTGGCGGTTATCGAGCCGGCCGTCGATACGCTGCCGTCATGGCCACGCCCGCCGAGATCTACGCCGCCATCCTCGCCAACCCCGACGACCTCGACCTGCGCCGACGATACGCCGACGCCATCGAGGCCACCGACCCCGAGCACGCCGAGCTGATCCGCCTCGACATCAACGGTGGCAGTACCCCGCGACGCCTGCGGCTCTGGCGCAAGCTCGGTCCCCGGCTCGCCCGTCCGGTCGAGGACCTGGTCGACGAGTGGCGGGTGCGGCGTGGATTCGTCGAATCGGTCACGATGCGCGCCGCCGCCTTCCTCGACCACGGGATCGAGGTCTGGCGGGCGGTTCCCGTCCGGCACCTGGTGCTGACCGGCGCTGTCGGGCACACCGCCGAGGTCGCCGCGTCGCCCCTGCTCGAGAGCCTGGTCGGGTTGGACCTGAGCGGGAGCCCGATCGGTGATGGCGGTGTCAGACACCTCGCCGGGTCGACGCGCCTGGGCCGGCTGCGCTGGCTTGGACTGTCCAGCTGCGACATCGGCGCCGAGGGGGCGGAGGCCCTCGCCGCCAGCCGGAACCTGCCCAGCCTGCGTTACGTCGAGTTCGACCGCAACCGGGTCGAGATCCTGCCGTACGGCTTCGGCCAGGACATCGACGGCCGGTCGATCCGGGTCGAAACGCCCCCGCTCGGGCAGCGACTCATCGACCGGTACGGGCCGCTGCCCTGGCTGGACGTCCAGTGGGCCTGGAAGGGTCCGCCCCGGTACATCGACGTCTGAGCCGTCCGGGTCTGGTCGAGGGGCGGGCGCGGTCGACCTGCCGCCCGTCGGCGCGACTCCGGGCCGGTTCGCTTCGGTGATCCGCTGGGCGTGGAACCGGATGCTGGGCTGGATGCCGCGGGAGTCATCGGGGAGGGCGGCAGCCTGGGCGACCAGGAGCGCCCGCACCGCCGCTGGCGTGGCCGTCGCCGCGACGACACCGGGGGCGACGCTGGCCGCGCCCAAGACCCGGAGTTGCCCCGAACCGTCCCGCAGACCGAGCACGTCGGTTTCGGAGTTCTCGACGGCCGGCGGGCCCTCCAGCGGTTCCAGTCCCACCCCGGAGAGCAGGTTGGCGACACCGCCGGGGAAATCCGCTGCCTGGCCGATCGAGAGAACCACACGGTCGTACGCCTGCCGGCTGCCATCGGTGAACTCCACCAGGAAGCCGCCGTCGACCGTGTGGCGGAGGCTGACGATCTCCCGCAGTGACTGGTCGACCTGGCCCTGCACGGTCGCCGAGTAGGCGCCGATCTCGGGCAGGGTGTTGCGCCGGTTGTAGCCGCCGCCGAAACTGTGCCGGATTCGCGCCTCGGCGTCACGGGCGGGATCGCCGGTCAGCTGGTCGGGCGGCGGGTCCACTGCCCGCGCCGACCAGTCGACGCTGGCCGCCGGGGACGCCACCGCCTGCTCGATGTCCCACGCGCCGGAGGCGCCCGCGCCGAAGACCAGCACCCGGTCACCGGGGCGGTAGGCGTCGGCCAGGTTCTGCCCACCGAAGTCGACCGATGGTGCGGCCGGGCGGGGATCGCCGAACGAACCGTCCGGGGAGTGGCCGAGCCGGGCGGCCACCTCGTCGGGCAGCGCGCTGGGGTCTACCGGACCGCCGTCCGGGTCGAAGACCTGCCCGGTCGAGGGGTCGACGGCGAAGCCGGAGATCGGATCGACCACCAGCGGATCGGTCGGTCGGCCGGCCAGGTCTGCCAGCAGCGGCAGATCCGACAGGCCCGTGCCGCTGCCACCGAGGACGGCCCGGACGGCCGGTGGCAGGGTGTCCGGGTCGACCGTGGAGCCGTCGGGAGCGTGGAACACCGGCGTGGGACCGGAGCGGTCGACGCGGTAACCGGTCGTCGGGTCGACGTAGTGGCCGGTGGTGGTGGCCGGCACGCTCGGCACCCGGGAGGGTCCGGGCCCGCTGGCGATGTCGACCGATGCGGTGAAGAAGTCCCGGCCGCCGACGGTCACCCGGAAGTTGGCGCCGTCGGGCCAGCCCACGGCGTCGACCGGTCGGGGCGTGATCGCCGTCGCCGTGCCCTGGTAGGTCGGCATGCCGCTCAGCGCCCGCGCCGCGCCCACCGCGTCGGCGAAGACGTCGGAGGGGGTGAACTGGGTGCCCTCCTCGGCCAGGTCGGCGGGCTGGAAGGGCAGACCGGGGAGTTCCAGCTCCGCGGGGATCTGCCCCATCAGCAGGGCCTGCCGCTCCGCCCACGGGTCGTGGCCCTGCGAGACACAGAGCACCGGCGGCAGGCCGCTCCCGGTGTCGGCGGCGGCCCCCATGGTGACGAAGTCGGCGGTGGCGGCCCACCCGCCACCGATCACCAGCCGGCCGAAGACGTGGTCGGGGGCGGTATCCAGTTCGGCGTCCACCCGGCCGGTCAGCGCGAGATCGGCGTCGTTGCGCAGCGCGGTGGCCTGCTGCGCCCAGGCGCGCGCCTCGGCGCGGATCGCCGACTGCGCCGCCCGGAGATCCGCGACGAGTTGCTGCCCGTCCGTGTGGGCGAGCCCGATCAGGGTCTCCACCTGCGCGGCGACCGGGCCCAGGTGGGCCCGGATCAGGTCGAGCCGGGCCTGCGCCGCCACCGGCCCGACGATCGGCACATTGCCGCCGAGCCCGTGTACGGCATGCGTCGGGTCCTGTTCCAGCAGTCCGGACGCGACGAGCAGGCTCAACGCCTCGGCGCGCAGCTGGGCGGCCTGGGCCGGATCGGCGACGGTGGCGCTGTCGGCGAGCACCACCCGCAGCTCGGCCAGGTGTCCGATGTCCCGCGCGGTGAGGACCCGGGTGCCGTCGCCCTCCGGCCGGGCGCCTTCGGTCAGCGCCGTGGTCGCGTCGAAGCGGATGCCGTCGGCCCGTTGCTGAGCGATCGTGTCCGCCTCGGCCAGCGTGGCGGCGACGGCCCGCCGGACGTGGTCCGGGTGCGCGCCGGTGGACACCTGCACCACCGCGCCGTCGGCGGTGTACTGGATGGTCGCCACGGGTGCGACCGGTGTGTCCGCCGGGGGGTCGCTCAGTTCGATCCGCACCTGGTAGGGGCCGTCGGGGGTGGTCAGGGTGACGGTCGCGGTGGCCGGGTCGACGCTCGCCCCGTCGGGCAGCGGCCCGCTGGTCAGCGCCGTCTGCACGGCCGCCGCGGTGCGAGCCGGGTCGGCGTCGAGCAGCGCGCCGCCAAAGGTCGTACCCGCGGCGGCCTGCCGCAGGTCGGGCCCGTCGGCGGCGGTGGTGGCCGAGGCGGGACCGGGCGGGGCCGGCGGGCCGCCGGGATCCGTCAGACCGTCGGTTCCGGCTCGGGCCAGACCTGTCGACCCTTGATCCGGCCCTCGCGTCGCGCCTGGGCGTACTCCTCCATCACCCGTCGGGGCGGCAGGCTGGAGTGGGCCGTGATCACTCCCGACCGGTCGATGATGTAGCTCCCCTGGCCCACGTGTATCCCCGAGGCCCGGTCCTGCTCCGAGAGTCTCTCCCGGGCCAGCCAGCCAAACTCGAACTCCCGAAGCACGATCGGATTCGCGGTCCGCAGCAGTCGGCTGATCAGCGTCAGCGCCTCGTCCTCGGTCAACTCGCCCCTCTCCATCAGGCATCATCATGGCCCAGAGGGCGTGGGTTTCACGAACGTCGGCGGCCGGCATGTCCGTCGACGTCGTCCCGGTCTGTGGATCCCACCACACCGGCGCGTCCGCGTCCGCCGGGAAGACGATCACGAAGGCGTGTGAGCCGTCGATCTCCGGCCGGCCGGCGTCGTCGAGGAGGACGTTCCCGGCGTCGTCGAGGAACAGCCAGTCGGCCACCACCAACGCCGAGGCCCCCGGGCCGGCGTCCGCGACCCGTTGGTAGAGCTCGGCGTACTGGGCGGCCACCGCGTCGGTGCGGGCGGACAGGTCGCCCGGCAGGTTCCCCGGGCCGCCGATCCACGCCCCGCCGATCCACGCCTCGGCCCGCTCCAGACCACCCCGCTCACCGGAGATGCGATCGATCGAGCCGTCGTCGAACCGGTCCGCCCAGCGCGGCACGGACACCTGCGGGTCGCCGTGGAAGCTGGCCAGTGCCGCCAGCGAGCAGTCGACACAGTTGTTGCCCCGACCGGGCTGGTCCGGCCCGCCGTCGTTGACCAGCTGCCCGTACGGATGCGTCGACGGGTCGGCGAAGACCGCGTACCCCTCGGGGGCGTACAGGCTGGCGGCGAGGTCGTCCTGGAAGCGGGAGTCCTCCAGCGGTGCCAGCTCGCCCGGCCCGAACCGTCGGCCTTCCGGAAGCGACGGTCCGGCGCCGTCGTACGTCAGGCCGTCGGGTCCGCCGTCGGCCAGACCTGCCGACCCGTCGTCCGGCCCTCCCGGCGGGCCTGCGTGTACTCCGTGATCAGCAGCGGTACCGGCAGACTCATCTGTGCTGTGATCACTCCCGTCCGGTCGATGATGTAGCTCCCGTGGCCCAGCTGCCTGCCCTCCGCCCGTTCCTGTGGCGACAGCTGCTCCTTCGCCAGCCAGCCGAACTCGAACGGATGCAGCTCGATCTCGTTCGCCGTGCCCAGTAGGCGCCTGATCAGCGCCAGCGCCTCGTCCTCCGTCATCCGATACCCCTTCCACCGGGATCACCATCGACCACAGTGCGTACGTCTGCGACAGGTACGCGGCTGGGGGCTGCGGCCACGTCATCCCCCGTTGCGGATCCCACCAGACCGGCCCCTCGGCACCCTCCGGGTAGACCAGGACGAGGGCGTGGGAATCCTGAATCTGTACGTTCCCACCGTCGAGGAGGAGTTCGCCAGTGTGGCGATCCCGCTTGACCCATTCCGCCACGACAAGGGCCGCCGAGCCCGGACCGGCCTCCGCGACACGCTGGTGCAGCTGCGCGTACTGCTCGGCCACTGCCGCCGCGCGCTCGGCCGGCGTCGTGGGCAGCCCGTCCGAGCCACCGGACCAGTCGGCACCGAGCCACTCCTCGGCGCGGTCGAGACCACTCGCCTCGCCCGTCACGGTCTCGATCGACCCGTCCGGCCGGACGTCCGGCCAGCGGGGGAAGGAGACCCGGGGGTCGCCGTAGAAGCTGGACAACGCCGAGAGCGAGCAGTCCAGGCAGTTGTTGCTGCGACCCGACTGGCTCGGCCCACCGTCGTTGACCAGTGTGCCGTACGGATGCGTCGACGGATCGGCGAACACCGCGTACCCCTCGGGCGTCCGCAGGCTCTGCTCGACATCCCACTGGTAGCTCGGATCCTCCAACGGCGCCAGCTCACCCGGCCCGAGCCGCCGGGTCTGCGGCAACCCGTGGTCGGTGCCGAGCGGCACCGACGAGGGACCGGCCGGGTTCGCATCGGGCGACGCCGGGCCGGCGCCGCTCGGATCGCCGGCTCTGGTCCCCGTTTCCCCGATGTCGGCGGTCAGGCCGCCGAGCGGCAGATCTCCGTCAGTTCGTCCTCCGTCGGCAACGGCACCGTCGCGAAGTGCGCCACCTGGTGTTCCGCCGTCGCCCGGTCCACCTGCTGGATCTCGTGGCGTTCCGGGTTCGCCCACAGGATCGCCGCCGCCACGTCCGGGCGGAACGCCCAGGCCCCCGTCGACCGGTCCCAGATCACCGCCTGGGTCGGCCCGGTGCTGTCCGCCTCCGCGATCAGGTTGACCGGTGGGCCGGCCGGATCGTCCGGTCTCCGGAGGAGGAAGTAGCCGAACGTCAGCGGCGCCATGCACGCCCCCCATCAGGTCAAGGTCCAGACCGGGCAGGTCGGACACCGCCAATCCTCGCGCGGCCAGCATGTCGGCGAACGTGCGGCCCTGCTGCCCGAGCCAGTCGAGGTACGACTCGCGCATGCTCGCCTGCCGGGGCGACGACATCCACTTGGCGAAGCTGGTGTCCTTCGGCGGGTCGAACCGTGAAGTATCCATGCCGCCCGGCATGCTCGCCGCGATGCCGTTGGCCTTGTTGATGGCGAGGATGTCGAGGAACGCGTGCACGCGGCCGGCCGGTGACTGTGCCGGGTCGCGCATCACCTCGTACGGTGCGTGGGTCTGGCTGCCGATGGCGTAGCTGGTCGCGGTCGGGAACTGCAACTCGAAGGTACGCCCGGACGGTGACGTCAGCGTGCAGTTCAGACCGAAGAAGCGGTTCCCGTCGTGCCAGAAGTTCTTCAGGTCGGTGACCTGGTAGCCCTGCGCCTCCAACGACGAGAGGATCGTGTCCACCGCCGGCCCGTACGCCTCGGACTCCGGACCCCGCACCGAGAACCGCACCACGTCGTTGACGGTGTCCAGCGCCGATCCGATGTCGTACCCGAGCGGTTCCAGCTCGGTGCGGAACTTGCGGGCCAGGGACTCGGCGCCCTTGACGCGGTGCTGCTCGCCGAGGGTGGTCAGCGCGTCCTCGCCGGTCAGCCCGAGCCGCGCGTTCACCTCGGCGTTGACGCCGTGCAGGTCGGCCAGGATCTGATCGGCGTCCACCCGCGCTC
This sequence comes from Micromonospora sp. WMMD1082, assembly GCF_029626175.1. Classification (NCBI taxonomy): domain Bacteria; kingdom Bacillati; phylum Actinomycetota; class Actinomycetes; order Micromonosporales; family Micromonosporaceae; genus Micromonospora; species Micromonospora sp. WMMD1082. The sequence continues at coordinate 2,449,266 of NZ_JARUBM010000002.1, forward strand.
CGGTCAGCGCGTCGAGCAGGGTGGCCTGGTCGGTCTCCGGAAGCCCGTCCAGGTAGGGGCGCGCGGCCGGGTCACCGTCCGGTGAGGCGCCGCTCAGTCCGTCGGATCCGGTGTCGGCCAGACCTGACGGCCGGTGATCCGGCCCTCCCGCCGGGCCGCCGCGTACCGCTTCATGATCAGTGGTGGCGGCAGGCTGGGATGCGCGGTCACCACCCCCGTCTGGTCGATGATGAACACTCCCTGGCCCAGCTGCCGGCCCTGCGTCCGCTGCTGCGGGGAGAGCGTCTCCTGGGCTGCCCAGCCGAACTCGAACGGGAAGACCGCTACCGGGTTGTCCGTCCCGAGCAGCCTGATCATCAACTGCCGGGCTTCCTCCCTGCTCATCGGCATGACCGGGCTGCACCTCCATCGACCACAGGTTGTGTGTCAGTCCAACGTAGTCCCCGGGCACCGAGTCGGTGGTAGTGCTGCCGAACTGCGGATCCCACCACACCGGTCCGTCCGCGTCCTGCGGGTAGACGAGCAGGAAGACGTGTTGGCCGGCGCCCTGCGTGTGGCCGTCGGCGTCGACCAGCGGGTCGCCGGTGCTCTCGTCGAACCCCAGCCAGTCGACCGCGACGACCGCGGCCGAACCCGGCCCCGCGGCAAGGACACGTTGGTACAGCTGCTCGTACCGGTCAGCCAGCGCCGCGGACCGCTCAGCGGGCGTACCCGGCAGGGCGTCGTTGTCACCGGTCCACTCCCCACCGATCCAACTCTCGATCCGGCCGAAGCCGTCCAGCTCGCCGAGTTCGGTGTCGAGGGATCCGTCGTCGAGCCGGTCCGGCCAGCGCGGATGCGAAACCTGGGGATCACCGTTGAAGCTGGCCAGCGCCGCGAGGACGTTGTCGACACAGTTGTCGGCCCGGCCGGGCTGATCCGGCCCGCCGTCGTTGATCAGCTGGCCGTATGGGTGGGTCGAGGGGTCGGCGAACGTCTCGTACCCGTCGGGTGTCCGCAGGCTGTCCGCGACATCGTCCTGGTAGCGCGGGTCTTCCAGCGGCGCCAGCTGGTCCGGCCCGAATTGGCGGGTGTCCGGCATCGGCCAACCCCGCATGTCAGGCCAGGCCGCCGGATCGGGGTTCGCTTCGGCGTCCGCGACGGGATCGCTCTCGGAGTTCGGATCGGGGTTGCGTTCGCGGTTCGAGTCGCCGGGCGTCACGTCCGAGCCGGTCGTATCCGCGTCGGCGCCGGGCCGGCCGGCCGGCCCGGCGTCCTGGTCCCGTCCGGTCGGCTGGGTCGCCGTCGGTACGTCCGCGGTCGAGGCCGGTGGAACGGGCGCCGTCGTGGTATCGCCCGTGCTGACCGGTCGGACCGGATCGCCCTCGGCGTCGAGCACGATCGACCAGACGCCGTCCACCTCACCGGCGTAGAGCGGGTCGACATCGGAGACCAGACCTCGCTGCCCATCGACCCAGATGATCGTGCCGTTGTGGTTCACGGCGTTCCAGGTGTGGGCGCGGCCACTATCGCCCGGCCACTGGCCGATGACCAGGGCAGCGGCCCCGGGACCAGCCGCACGGAGAGCCTCAGCGACCGCGTCCAAGGCGGGAGCGCCGCTGCCGTGGTGTCCGAACGTGGACCGCAATGCCTGTTCCTGCCGGGCGGTGCTGCCCCGTTCCACCTCGGATGACGGAACCGTCGGCGCCGCCACGTCGGGACGGCCGTACCAGGTCGACAAGACGGACAGCCCGACGTCGGCGCAGTTCGTGCTGCGTCCGGGGACCGTCGGCCCACCATCGTTGAGCAGACCTGCCCATGACCCGCTGCGCGGATCCGGGTGGACGGTGGGGCGGCCTGTCCCTGGGTCCCGAGGCACGGCCGAGTCGAGCGCATCCTGGTCGGCTTGGTCTGGCGGCACCAGACCGTCCAGATGCCCGTACGGCCGGCTGTCACTGAGCGACGGACCGTTGCCCACCACGCCGGGCACGGACGGCTGGTAGGCAGCGACGTCACGAGCCGGGTCGGTGATCGGCTCGATGTTGAACTGCGGCAGGAAATGTGCGCAGGACCGGCACGGCGGTCGATAATGCCCAAGTTCGTACGTGACGCCGCCAGATCTAGCAGTGGCAACCTGATGCGTCACGATCTTGGCGCTATCGAACGCGTTCAGCGCGTACTGCTCGAAGTTGCCGGGCTCACCCGCGTCCCGCCACTGCTGTTCGAGTAGGTAGAGCTGGTCGGAAACCAGGGCGACCTCGGCACACTTGCCGTGTCCGCCGCCCTTACTAGTACCCAACGCCGCTGCTGCCCGATCAAGCGCCGCCTGTGCGAGCGGATGCACGGCCGGCTGGGTAGCCGGGTTGGTGCTCTTGTCGGCGGTCATGCTGGTGTGCGTGGTGATGTCGCCGTTGGGCATCAGCAACGCGCCGGCCATACCGGGCTGTTTGCCCTTGGAGATCGTCCCAGCCTTGACCTCCGTCCGGACGGTCTCCGCCAGCGTCCGCGACGCCTCGATCACGGCGCGCTCCGCGTCGGGACCGGTGGGGTCGCCGTCGACCGACGTCGGATCCAGGTGCCAGCTGTGCGTACCGCGTCCGGTCGGGCCCTCCGACCGTTTGAGGGTCTGCGGGTCGACCGGGCCGGTGTCGACGCTCGGCGCCGGGGGGCCACCGTGCAGGGTTCCGCTACTGGCCGGCACCGGAACGACGACCGGCCCGTCGGCGGTGGTTCGCTGGCCCGGGTCGGTCCGGTCCGGGTTCGGATCGGTGTCGGCAGCGGGAGTGCGGTCGGGAGAGGCAGCGGTCGGCTCGATGCCCGCCGTCTGTGCCGGCACCGCCGGGGCGGGGGTGGCCGGCTGGTCCTGTGTGGGCTCGACCTGCTGACTCGGCCCCGCCGGCTGGGTCGGGTCGGTCGAGGTCGGGCCGGTGGTCGGGGCCAGCGAGATCGAACCGGCCGAGTTCGCCGCGGCGGGATCCACCACTGGCCCGGCCGGCGTCGTACGGCCCGGTGCCGGTTGCGTCGCGGTGTTGCCGGTCGTGGACTGGGTGTTCGTACCCGCCGGCGGTGTGCCGGTCGTGGTCGGCGTTGCCGCGTTGGGGGTGCTCGCCACCGCTGGGCCGGTTGTCGCGGACGGCCCGGTCGCGGAGGCCGGGACGGGGGTACCGGTGGGCGTCACGTTGCCCGGCGGCGTGACCACCGGAGCCGCGGGCGGTGCGGCCACCGGGGTGACGGGTGGCACGCCGGGCAGCACCGCCGGTGGCGTGTCCACGGTGACGGAACCGGCCTGGTCGGCGACGGGCCCCGGGTCGGCGAAGTCGCTCGTGGGGGTGTCGGTCAGCGTGCGACCGGGGCCTGTCGACCCGTCGCCGGGCGTGGGCGTGGTCGTGGTGGCATCCGGCTGCGGGCCGGCGACCGGCCCGGCGCCGGTCTGATCCGTCGAGCCGGTCGTCGTCCGGTCGGCGCCAGGCGACGCGGTGTCGGGCGAACCGGTAGCGGGCGAGCCGATGCCGGGCGAACCGGTAGCGGGCGAGCCGGTTTCGGGCGAGGCGGTGTCGGGCGAGGCGGTGTCGGGCGAGGCAGCGACTGGCGTGCCCTGGCTGTCCGGCGTGGCGTTCCGGCCGGTGGTGTCGGTGGCACCGCCTTCCACTGTGGTGCCCTCGGTCGGCACCCCGCCGGGAGCCGTGGCCGCCACGTCGGCGGGGACACCGGCTACGGTCCCGGGCGAGCCGTCGACCCGCGACGAGCCGTCCGCCGTGGCCGTGTCGCCGGTCGGGGCACCGTCGACCGCCGGCGCAGCGGTTGCGTCGGTCGTCGGCGCCACCGTCGCGTCCGCGGCCGGCGACGCGAGGCTGATCGAGCCCGCTCCGCTGTCCGGTACCGTGGTGGCGCCGTTCTGGGTCGTGGCCGCGCCGGTGTCGACGTTCCCGGCGCCGGAGGTGCCGCCCGCACCGCTGGAACTGCCGGCGCCGTCCGCGCCGGAGCCACCGACGCTCGCGCCGGTGCTGCCCCCCGATGTCGAGCCGGTGCCGCTGCCGGCACCGGTCGAGCCGGCACCCGAGGTACTGCCGCCCGTCGAGCCGGCACCCGAGGTGGAACTGCCGCCGGTCGAGCCGGCACCCGCGCCGTTCGTGCCGCCGAGGTCGCCCAGGCCGCCGAGACCGTTCGCGCCTCCGACGCCGAGGGACGGGTCGACGCCACCCGCGCCGACACCGGCGCCGGGCGTTACCGATATCCCCCCGATCCTGTCGATGACGATGTTGGTGACCTTTGCCGCCACGTTGCCGCTTGCGCTGCCGACCAGGGTCGCCCCGGTGCGGCCGGCACCGCTGGCGAACCCGCCGAGGAAGGCGTCCGCGCCCGGCATGGCCCACTGCCCGTTGACCGAGCCGTTGGCAAGCACGCTGGCAGCGGGAGAGATGATGGCGTTCTGCATGCCGGAGGCGAGGCTGGTGCTCCCCCAGCGGACCATGCCGCTGCCCCGGAACGAGAGCTGCGACGGGCTGAAGGAGAAGGGCATGCGGGGCGCTGCCCGCCGGCCGGCCCAGCTCATGCCGGTGCCGAGCACCGCACCGTAGGCGCCGCCCACGCCGGCGGTGACGGTCCGGCGAGTGTCCCACGACCGCCGCTCACCGCTGTTCATCTGGTACGCCTGGGCGCCGACGTCGATGATCAGCTCTTCGCCGATCTCCTCGAGCAACTCCAGACCGAGGCGGGTGAGACCGCGCCGGAACCCCTGGCTGGTGACCATCTGCCCGAGCCTCGTCCCGGCCACCCGCAGTGCCGCCCGCGCCCCCGCCCGGGTGAGCAGTTGCCGCCCCATCTGGGCGATCAGCCGCCGGAAGGCGATCGTCACCGCCTGCCGACCGCCGGCCAGGATGCCCGGGATGGCACCGGCCGAGACGCCGCCCAGCCAGGCCATCAGCAGTGCGACGAAGACCGCGATGACGGTGATGATGACCGCGATCAGCACGGTCAGCTTGGCGTACTCGATCTCCAGGGCCGCCTGGTCACAGCCGGCGGCGTACGCGGCGGCGATCTCCTGGATCAACGGCAGGCCGGTGTTGGGGTCGACCCCGATCTGGTTCCACAGCCCGCCGAACGCTTCGCCGGCGCCGCCGCCCCAGCTCTGGAGGATCTTCATCACCGCCGGGTCGGCCTGACCCAGCGTCTCGCTGATCGTGTCCGCCAACGCCTGCCACGCGTCGGCGAGATCCCGCATCCGATCCTCGTCGCCGCTGGGCCACGCCTCTCCCGCGCTCACCCAGCAGATGGCATCCCAGACCCAGGTGTACTCGCCGAACGAGTTTCTGGGATTGGGTACCGCCACCCCTTGTGCCCCTTATCCTTGCCGACGCGCAGCCGGCGAACGACTACTTGTCGTCGCCGCCGAACAGCGTCTTGACCATGTCGTCGACGTCGACACTGCCCTCGACCGCGCCCTTGACGGTCGGCCCCAGCACCTCGACAAGGGGCACGAGATCCGCGGCCATCCCGAGGACCAGCGTTGCTGGCTGGTCGTCACCGCCGAGATAGTCCTTGTTGAACTCGTTTCCCGGCTCGTCGTCGCCCCAGGGCTTCTCCCCGTTCAGCGTCTCGATGGTCGCCGAGAGGTTCTGCCAGTTCATCGCCAGCCGGGATCCGGCGGCGCCGAGGCTGTTGGCGCCCTCCAGCGCCGCATCGGGCTTGACGAAGGTCTCGCGCAGCTCACTCATCGTCTTTCCTCCCCGGGCAGGTCGCTGTCCAACTGGCGGAAGATGCCGTCGAGATCGTGATCGATGTAGGCCTGGAACTGGCTGTCCGGCACGAAGGGCCGGACCAGCTTCTCGACCTCGGCCATGGCCTTCTCGGTGGCCCGCCGGATCGTCTCGGTGACGGTGGCGGAGAGCTCCTTCGAGTTTGGCCGGCGGTAGATGCGCGGGTCGAACTCGACCTTCGTCACCTGGCCGCGCGGCCCCACGGTGACGCTCACCAGGCCATCGTCGGAAGTGACCGTGGCCTCCACCGCCTTGAGCTGCTGCTGGAGATCCCCGACCCCGGAGCGCATCCGCTCGAACTGGGCCATCAGCTCGTCGGCACGGGCGCGCAGCGCCTGTACGTCCATGGCGTGTTCCTTCCCCGCGCACGTCCATCTGCCGCCCGCGCCCGGGCGTGACGACTCGACCATACTTAATGGGCACGACATCGGCGTGCCCGGTTCGCGGTCCGCTCGCCGATAGGATGCACCGGCACCGGTTGACGGGAGGCGTGCAGGCATGGTCCGTGACCGTCCTATGGTGACGTTCGCCCTGCTGGCAGCGGTGTTTGCCGCGACCTTGGCGGCTCCCGTGGTGAGCCCTGCCCGCGCCGCACCGGCGATTTGCGAGAATCCGAGCGATCCGGGAGAGGTCAACACCGAGACGCCCTGGCACCAGCGATGGCTCGCCCCGCAGCGGGTGTGGCCGTTCAGCACCGGCGCCGGGGTGCGGGTCGCGGTCGTCGACTCCGGCGCCGACAGCAGCCACCCGCAGTTGGCCGGCCGGGTCACCGCCGGCTTCGACGCGTTGCGTGGCGCGCCGGGGGGCGATGTGGACTGCGTCTCGCACGGCACCGCCGTCGCCAGCATCATCGCCGCCCGGCGGCAGGACGGGGTGGGCTTCCACGGCCTGGCGCCCGACGCCACGATCGTGCCGATCCGGGTCAGCGAGCGCAACGCCAACGACGGTTCGGGCAGCGGCGACACCGTCACCGGCCCGGTCTTCGCGCAGGCCATCCGTCGCGCGGTCGACGACGGCGCCGACGTGATCAACCTGTCGGTGACGCTCTACTACCCGGACCCGGACGTGGAGCAGGCAGTCAGGTACGCCCTGGAGAAGGACGTCGTGCTGGTTGCCGCCGCCGGCAACCAGCACCAGGACGGTGCCCGCCCCGACCCGGTGCCCTACCCCGCCGCCTACCAAGGGGTGATCGGCGTGGGCGCCATCGACCAGGAGGGTGCCCGCGTCCAGCGGTCCCAGATCGGGCCGTACGTGGACATCGTCGCCCCCGGTGGGGCGGTGGTGGCCGCCACCCGGGTGGCCGGCCATCAGGTCTGGGAGGGCACCAGCTTCGCCGCGCCCATGGTGAGCGCGACCGCCGCACTGATCCGCGCGGCGGAACCCAACCTATCGGCGCAGGATGTCACCAGACGGCTCCTGGCCACCGCCGATCCGGCCCGGGGCGAAGCCACGCAGGGCTACGGCCGCGGGGTGCTCAATCCGTACCGGGCCGTCACCGAACGACTGACCACCGGGGCACCGGTGGCCCAACCGCCGCTACCCGAGGTACGCCACGACGCGGCGGCGCAGGCCCGCGCGGAGCGCTGGGCGGTCTTCGGCCGGTTGGCGCTCTGGATCGGCCTGGCACTGGCCACGGTCGCCGTCGGGGTGACGGTGCTGGCGATGCTGCTGCCGCGCGGTCGACGGACTCGCTGGCGGCCCACCCGCCCGTCGGCACCACCTCCCGCCAGGCCCGACATCGACGAGCCCGAGGAGATCTTCTTCCGGGTGCCGACCTCGACGCCGCGCGGTTGACTACGGTGGGTGATGGCGACCGGGCCGTCGTCAACCGGGTGCCCGGGTGTGCCGGTCACCCGGCGTGGACACGACGATGGCCCGGCAACAGGGCCGGGCCATCGGGTGCGCAGGGGCGGTTCAGCCGCCGAACTTCGCGCGGTTCGCCGCCTCACGGGCCTGCATCTTGCCGGCCGACTCGCGCAACGCCCGCTCGATCCGGCCGAGCAGGTCGCGCAGGTCGTTGGCGGCCGACTCCCACTCGTTCTGCCGCTGGAAGTAGGCCTCCCGGGCCTCACCGTCCCAGCTGGCCAACAGCGGAGCGATGCCTGACTTGAGCCCTTCCAGCTCGCTGGACAGGTTCCGGACCGCGCCGCCGCAGCTGTCCGCCGCCGCGTTCAGGCCGGCGAAGTTGTACCGAATCTCCGTCATGAGTCCTCCCCCGTCAGAGCTTCAGGGCCGCGGTGATCTGACCGGCGGTGGCGCCCGCGCCGTCCATGTCGGCCCGGATCTCCTCGTCGCTGACGTCGTAGTCCTTACCGGCGGAGCCCACGGCCTCGGCGATCGCACGCAGCGCGACGTTGAGTCGGGCCATGTCCTGGTCGAACCGCTCGCGGACCTGCTGGAAGGAACCCGCACCAGCGCCCTTCCACTGGTCGTACAGCGGCGCGAGCTGGTCCATCAACGAATTGAGATTGCCCGTGAGCCGGTCGGCGACGGCATCGACGTCACCCTCGGTCTTCAGCATCAATCCGGTGTCGGTATTCATCGACATGGCGGAAGTCACCCCCGTCCTCGTCTGATACGCCCCGCTTCGCCGGGGGCTGCCTGTCAGTCGGCGCTCACGCGCCATCGTCGTACGAACGGTAACGGGTTGTGTCCAGCCCGCGCTAGACCGTCGCCTCTACTGTGGCTGATTGTGTCACTCCGGGTCGAGGGCGAGTTTCGCAGTCTCCGGATCGAGAGCCGGGCCGGCCGGCAACCGGACCACCAGGCTGGCGGGCAGCCGCACCGGTTGCACACCCGCGTAGCCGAGGATGGCCGGCACCCCCTCGGAGGCCAGTGGATAGCGGTAGCCCAGATCGGTGACCAGGTGGAGAGTGCCCGTCTCCTGGTCGGGTGCGGAGATCGCGTCGACCAGGACCCCGTAGCCGGGCTCGATGACGACCCGGTCGGCCAGCGGGATGCCGTCGCCGGTCTGCTCACCGGTGCGCACCGGGTCGCGTACCGGCTGTACCTGTGCGTCGAGCAGCACCGTCGGCTCGTCCTCGCCCGGCTGGTAGGCGGCGCAGATCGCGGGCTGGTCGCCGGCCAACCGGGCGATCTCGGGCCGCTGCTCCGGCGCGCGGTGGCGCCCCTGGGCGGGCGCCGCCGCCTTCGGCGCGGCGGCGGCGGTGCCAGCGGCGAGCTCGATCGGGTACGGCCTCGCCTGCCCCGGATACGCCACCTGCGTCTCACCGTCGGCCATCAGCACGTCGGCCTGGACCGGGGTGATGGGGACCAGCCGCGCGCGCTCGGCGAGATAGTACTGTCGGCTGCCGCCCTGGCTCTCCACCATGAAGACCTGGCCGACGCGGGCGTCCGGCAAGGCCGTCGAGGGCTCCCCCCGGTCGGCCACCCGACGGGGGGCGATCGGCTCGCCGGCGGGCAGCGCGTTCAGCCACGCCCCGCCCACTTCCACCACCGGCTCGGCGCTCATCGTGAGGCCCTCCAGCACGATCTTCTCGTTGCGGATCTCGTACCGATGGTCATGCCAGACCAGGTGCAGCCGGCTGGTCTTGCGGTCGCGGACCAGCAGCCCGGCGTCGCCCGGCTCCCGCCCGCCGCCCGGCGCGCGCCCGACGGTGAGCACCGTGGTGGCGACGATCCCGCCGGCCGCGTCCCGGGCGGGCTGGGTGCACAGGCTCCACGGTCCATCCAGGATCCGGCCCGGCGGGGGCAGCGCGTCCGGGGCGAACGGGATGCCGATGCGCGGGCCGCGCGGGGTGCCGACCAGCGAGTTGCGGGAGACCGACACGGTCGGTGCGGCCGTCCCCATGGCCAGCAGGGCGGAGGCGTAGTTGAGCACCGGATGCAGGCGGCCCTCCCGGTACAGGTACCGGGTGCCGGTCTCCTTCTCCAGGATGACCGCGCTGCCCTCCTTCCACTTGGTGGCCCCGCCGGGGCGCAACAGGCCGTAGACACCCACCGCGGCGAGGCAGAGCACGGCCACCATGACGCTGGCGAATCCGGCGCCGCCGAGCCGCCGGAACGGCGCCGACTCCGGATCGGGTTCGCGTGCCACCAGCGCGGAGGTCATCCGCTGCACGAAGAACTGGTACGACTGGACCTGGTCCCGCCGCGACGGCATGGCACCCTCCCCTGGCCTCCGCCGGCACGGTCACGAACTCGGACCGCGGTGCCTACCATAGGCACGGCGTCGAGCCGCCCGGTGCCCGCACCCGGCGGGGCCGGTGCAGTCGACGACGGCAGCCCGAGGAGTCCTCCATGATCAGCCGCGATGAGGCCCTGGCCATCGCCCGCCAGTGGGCCGGTGCCGGCGAACCCGGGCCCGCACCCGAGGTCGACCTGTACGAGTTCGACCTCGGCTACGTCGTCTGGCGTGTCCTTCCGGACGTAGCAGCCCCCACTGACGGGCCACCCGCCCCACCCTCTGCCACCGGGTACCCCCGAGCGGTCATCGACCGGGAGACCGGCGAAGTGTCTCAATGGCGATCGCTACCCGCGTCACTGGTCGCCGAGGAGTACGCGCAGCACCGGGCCGCCGAGGGGCGATTTCCGCCCGACGTGCGGCACGTGCTGGACAAGGCCGGCTGGTTTCCGGGCCGAGACGTGACATCCTCGGTGAACCACTGGATGATCCGCTTCGCCGACGAGCTGGCCGGGCTGGCGCGCTCGCCCGCCGCCCGGGCCGCGCTTGTCGAGTTCGGCGGGCTGCAGTTGCCACAGTTCGGTGGCCACGGGGAGCTGGGCGGCGGGTATACCAGCTTCATCCATCCCACGCTCGGCGGTGTGGTAACCGATAAGGCACACGCCTTCTCTGAAGACTTTGACAATCCCGTCTACCCGCTCGGCAACAACGAGGACGGCCCGTCCGAACTGGTCATCGACGCTCAAGGGCGGGTCTTCATGCTGCACTGGGCCGACGACTTCTTCGTCGGCCCCGACATCGACTCCGCCATCGTCAAGCTGATCCGGGGCGGCCCGATGGCCGAGGCCAGCGACCGCACCTGGTAAGAGCCTGGCCGGTCAGCCGTTGATGGCGCGCATGAACGCGTACAGGCCCAGCACACTGCACGCCACCGGCACCACGGCGAGCTGGAGCAGGATGTCGAACGTGTCGCCGAGCCGGGCCAGCCGGGGTGACGGGGCGCGCCGGCTGTAGGCGAGCCCGGCGGCGGCCGAGAGCGCGGCCGCGACCAGCGCCGCCGGCAGCACCGCCAGCACCCGGGACGCGGTCGACGCGTCGGCCGCGCCGACCAGCGGCAGCAGGCCGAGGCCGAGCAGCCCGACGGCGAGCATCGGCACCCGGTGCCGGACGGTCGACACCAGCCGGGCCCGCAGCAGATATCCCAGCGAGATGATCCCGGCGAGCAGTAGCGCGGAGAGCGTGCCGGTCGCGGTGAGCACCACCAGGCAGGCGATGGCGATGACGAACGCTCCGAAGACCATGCCGGTGAAGACCTCGTCGGCGCGGGCGGTCGCCTGGTAGATCACCTCCCGCTTGGGTTGCGGCTCGTCGCGCAGCAGGTCCTCGGCGGTACGCGGCAACGCCGGCATCGGCATCTTCCCGAGCCGGACGGAGAGCAGTGGCATGGCCGGCAGCAGCAGCGTCACCGCGCTGACCACGATCGTGCTGCCCTGCGCGGCGTCCATGGAACCGAGGGCCAGCAGCCCACCCACCATGCCCCAGAAACCGACGAAGACCGCGGCCACGAAGACCCGGGTCGCGTCGCCCACCCCGAGCAGGCCGAGCAGGCCGGAGAGGAGCAGCACGGCGGAGCCGAGCAGCACGTGCGGGGCGCCCAGCGCCCAGACCGACTCGCCCGTGCCGATCACCAGTACGCCGCCGACGAAGGCGTAGGGCAGGCCGGCGGCGGCCACGACCGCACCGGCGAGGGAGTCGGCCATCGCCCGGGACAGCACGATCCCGCAGACTAGGAGCAGCCCGGCCGCGCCGAGGGCGACCGTTCCGCCGAGCCAACCGGGCTCGCTGGACGTCACGATCACGACGAGACCGAGCAGCAGCAGCACCCCGGCGACGATCAGGCCGGTCAGCCGGGTCGCGAACGGGGACCAGGCCACGCCGCGCCGCCGGGCGCCGTCGGCGACGGCCTCCATCAGGTCGTCGTACGCCAGCTCCGGCCATTCCGTCCGCCGCGGCACCAGGTGCAGCGTCTCGCCGTCGCGGACGTTCTGGGCGGCGAGGGTACGGGCGAGGTCGACGCTGCTGCCGTCGCTGCGCCGCAGCATCCAACCGCCGTGACCCGTGCCGTCCGACGGTTCCTCGTCGGCCTGGCGCAGTACGGCGGGGAGCAGCCCGACGAGCGGCAGATGCTCGGGCAGGGCGAGATCGAGCCGTCGGTTGGGGGCGACGACGGCGATGCGCGCGAGTCCGGTTCCGGCCTGGGTGACCACTGACGACCCCTCGGTACGAGGAGCGGGCCGGCAGGCCCGCGGCTGTCCTGACGGGCAAAGGCTACCTACCATGTGCCCGTGACGCGGGGGCGGTTCACCGCGGCGCACCAGACCCAGCAGAGGCGACGGAGGTCCGCCACGTGAGCACGGTGGTCGTCAAGCGACCCGCCCGGCAGCCGGAGCCGGAGTATCCCTCCGGCGAGGTGCTGCTGGAGGCGCCGCCCGAGGTGCCCGCCCCCAGCGGCAAGAGCTGGGGGCAGATGCTGATGATGCTGCCGATGCTCGCCGGCTCCTTCGCGATGGCGCTGATGTTCGCGGGTCGGGGTGGTGGCACCTTCGCCTACGTGACCGGCGGCCTGTTCGGGCTCTCCGCGATCGGCATGCTCGGTGCCCAGCTGACCAGCAACTCCGGTGGTCCGGGCAAGCAGGAGATGCTGCAGAAGCGCCGCGAGTACATGACCCACCTGTCGCGCCAGCGACGCCGCGTCCTCAAGACGATCCGCAGGCAGCGGGAGGCCGCCTTCTACCGGCACCCGGATCCGGACATCCTCTGGTCGCTGCCGCTGGGGCCACGGCTGTGGGAGCGTCGGCGTGGCGACGTGGACTTCGCCACCGTCCGCATCGGTCTGGGGCCGCAGGAGCTGGCCACCCCGCTGGTGCCGCCGCCCGCGACCTCGCTGGAGAAGCTGGAGCCGATGTGCGCGCTGGCGCTGCGCCGGTTCCTCACCACCTACGGCGAGGTGCCGGATCTGCCGGTGACCATGGCGCTGAACGGGTTCGCCCGGGTGCACCTGCGCGGCGACCTCGGCGCCGCCCGGAGCATGGTCCGGGCGGTGCTCGCCCAGGCCACCGCGTTCCACGCCCCCGACGACATGCTCGTCGCGATCTGCGTGGCGCCGGACCGGCGGGCCGAGTGGGAGTGGACGAAGTGGCTGCCGCATGCCCTGCACCCGTCGCGGACCGACGCGCTCGGTCAGCTGCGCCTGGTGGCGCCCTCCGTGACCGGCCTGGAGGCGATGCTCGACGACGTGCTGGCCAGCCGGCCCCGGTTCAACGCCAGCGGTGGGGCGCCGCAGGTCGGCGGGCCGCACGTGCTGGTGGTCATCGACGGCGGCGACACCGCCGGTTCGGATCACCTGATGACCGAGGGCGGCGTGGAGGGCGTCACCCTGCTCGACCTGTCCACCCCGGCGCCGCGCGTACTCGACCGGGCGAGGCTGGTGCTGGAGGTGACGGCGGACCACCAGTTGCACAGCGTCACCGTGGACGGGCCGGCGGAGATCGGCCGGGCCGACGCCTGCCGGGTGGTGGAGCTCGAGACGCTGGCCATGCAGCTGGCCCCGCTGCGCCTGTCGGCCGCCTCCCGGGGCAGCGGCGACACCCCGCTCAGCACCGAGCTGGGCCTGGCCGAGTTGCTCGACATCGGCGACCCGTACGAGTTCGACGTCGACCGGGCGTGGCAGCCGCGCCCCAACCGCGACAAGCTGCGGGTGCCGATCGGGGTGGGCGCTGACGGCGGACCGGTGGAGCTGGATCTGAAGGAGTCGGCGCAGGACGGCATGGGCCCGCACGGGCTGCTCATCGGCGCCACCGGTTCCGGCAAGTCGGAGCTGTTGCGCACCCTGGTGCTGGCGCTGGCGGCCACGCACTCGTCGGAGAGCCTCAACTTCGTCCTGGTCGACTTCAAGGGTGGGGCCACCTTCACCCGGCTGGACGGTTTGCCGCACACCAGCGCGGTCATCACCAACCTGGCCGACGAGCTGCCGCTGGTGGACCGGATGACCGACTCCATCAACGGCGAGCTGGTACGCCGGCAGGAGCTGCTGCGCGCGGCGGGCAACTACGCCTCGCAGCGCGACTACGAGAAGGCCCGGGCGGCGGGTGCCCCGCTGTCGCCGCTGCCGAGCCTGCTCATCATCTGCGACGAGTTCTCCGAGCTGCTCACCGCCAAGCCCGACTTCATCGACATGTTCGTGCAGATCGGGCGGGTCGGCCGGTCGCTCGGCGTGCACCTGCTGCTGGCGAGCCAGCGGCTGGAGGAGGGGCGGCTGCGCGGGCTCGACACCCACCTGTCGTACCGGGTCGGTCTGCGGACCTTCTCCGCGATGGAGTCCCGGGTGGTGCTCGGTGCCACGGACGCGTACGAACTGCCCCGCTCGCCGGGGCACGGTTACCTGCGGTTCGGTACCGAGCCGCTGGTCCGCTTCAAGGCCGCGTACGTCTCCGGCACCTATCGGAGCAAGACCGCGGCGGCGGTCGCGGCCGGCGACGGCGAGGACCGGGTACGCGAGTACACCACCGCCTACGTCGCCCCGCCGGTGACCCGCGCGCCGAAGCAGGAGGAGGCGCCCGAGCCCGCCGACGGGGTCGGGGAGAGCGTGCTGGACATCCTGGTCGGTCGGCTCGCCGGTCGCGGCAAGCCGGCGCACCAGGTGTGGCTGCCGCCGCTGGCCGAGCCGCCGACCCTGGACCAGTTGCTGCCCCCGATGACCGCCGATCCCGCCCGGGGGGTGACCGTGGCGCACGCCGGCCTGCTCGGCGAGTTGCAGGTGGCGGTCGGCATCGTCGACAAGCCCTTCGAACAGCGCCGCGACGTGCTCTGGTTCGACCTGGGCGGCGCGGCCGGGCACGCGGTGATCGTCGGCGGTCCGCAGAGCGGCAAGAGCACCCTGCTGCGGACGGCGGTCACCTCGCTGGCGCTGACCCACACGCCACGGGAAGCCCAGGTGTACTGCCTCGACCTGGGCAGCAGTGCGCTCTCCTCGCTGCGCGACCTGCCGCACGTCGGCTCGGTGGCCACCCGCCTCGACGCCGGCCTGGTCCGGCGTACCGTCGCCGAGCTGCAACTGCTGATGGGCGAGCGGGAGCGGCGGTTCGCCGAGCGTGGCGTCGACTCGATGGCCGAGTACCGTCGCGCCCGGCGGCACGGCCAGCACGACGACGACCCGTTCGGCGACGTCTTCCTGATCATCGACGGGTGGGCGACACTGCGGGCGGAGTTCGAGGATCTCGAACCCACCATCAACGACATCGCCAACCGGGGGCTCTCCTTCGGCATCCACCTGGTCGTCACCGCCAGCCGCTGGATGGACCTGCGTCCGGCCGTCCGGGATGTCTTCGGCACCCGGCTGGAGTTGCGACTGGCCGACGCCGGTGACTCCAACCTGGACCGACGGGCGGCGATGAACGTGCCGGAGAAGTCGCCGGGTCGTGGCATCACGCCGGACGGGCAGCAGTTCCTGGCGGCGCTGCCCCGGGCCGACGGCGCGCAGGAGGCGGAGAGCCTGCCCGAGGGGGCGCGGAAGCTGGTCACCGACCTGGCCGCCGCCTGGCAGGGCCCCGGCGCCCCGCCGATCCGGCTGCTGCCGCCGGTGGTCCCGTACGGCAGCCTGCCGAGCACCGGGCGCCCCGGCGTACCGATCGGCATCGCCGAGGTGGACCTCCAGCCGGTGCACCTGGACTTCGCCGCCGACCCGCACTTCATCCTGTTCGGCGACGGCGAGTCGGGTAAGAGCACCTTCCTGCGCGCGCTGGCCCAGACCATCGTCGACCGTCATGAGCTGACCGAGGCCCGGCTGGTCCTCGTCGACTACCGGCGGAGCCTGCTCGGTGACATCGACACGCCGCACCTGATCGGGTACGGCTCGACGGCGCAGGTCACCGAGGGCATCGTGACCGAGGTGGCCGGCGTCATGCGGGACCGACTGCCCCCGCCCGACATCACCGCGGAGCGGTTGCGGGCGCGCGACTGGTGGAAGGGCCCGGACCTCTACGTGCTGGTCGACGACTACGACCTGGTCGCCGGGGCCGGCAGCAACCCGCTGACCCCACTGCTGGAATTCCTGCCCCAGGCGCGGGACATCGGCCTGCACCTGGTCATCGCCCGGCGTACCGGCGGCGCGAGTCGGGCGCTCTACGAACCGGTGCTCATGCGGCTGCGCGAGATCAGCACGCCGGGCATCGTGATGTCCGGCAACCGGGACGAGGGGGTACTGCTCGGTACCGTCCGGCCCGGGCCGCTGCCGCCGGGCCGGGGCTGGCTGGTGTCCCGGCGCGGCGGCACCCGGCTGGTGCAGTTGGTGCACCTTCCGCCACGCTCATAGGTGCGGTACGGGGTTGCCCGATCGGGCTACCGTCGGCCAGAGTGGACTTACCGAGCGCGGTTGCGGCCCTCAGATTGTCGGAGTTGGGCACAGTCCGCGCCAGCACCGTGTGAGCGGACGGGGGAGGGATTGTGGCCGACGAGTGGCTCGTCGACGAACAGATCGACGTCGACATCAACCAGCTGAAGGACTTCGCGCAGGCCATCCAGAAGGAGCTGGAGACCAACTTCCAGCCCAGCTTCGAGAACGGCGTCCGCCCGATGCTCACCGTGCAGGCGCCGTTCGGCGGCGGCGGGCTCAAGGAGGCCGCCTTCTTCCGTGGCCGGCACGACGACAGCCGGATGGCGGTGTCTCACCTGATGGGCGACGTGATGAAGGGTCTCACCGCGCTGAGCGTGGCCGCCGTGTCCATCTCCGCCGAGTACCTCACCGGCGACGCGCTCTCCGAGGCCACCAACACGGACGTCTTCAACGCGTTCTACGCGGTCGACGGCCAGGACACCCTCAGCGGTCAGTGGCAGCAGGGTGACGGAGACCCGACGGCCAACCTGCCCGAGGAAGCCGTCAACCCCACACCCATGTCGCCGTACGAGGGCATGGACTCCTGCCCGACCGGGGACCAGCGAGAGGAGACCCCCGAGTGGGCCAGGACCGAGGTCGTGGGTGAGGGTTCGGGCGCCTACGTGATCTCCGGTGACGGCGAACGGATGCACGGCGAGGACCTCCAGCTGGACCAGTCGAATCTGCGGTGACGGGCGGCAGGGACACGGGACCTGAGGAGCGGGGATGACCGACGCCTACTACGGCTGGAAGCCGCCGAGCTACTACATGTATGCCGGCATCTCCGACGACTACGCGGCCGAGCGGGCCGCCGGGTCCACGCCGTACGAGCCGACGAAGTGGGACGACGTCACCATCGAGCAGATGTGGGAGTACGTCCGCAAGGAGAGCGACGAGCGGACCACGGCGCTCGCCGAGACGTGGCGGCGCGCGGCCAGCCTCCTCCAGGTCACCCGGGAGAACCTCAAGCGGCACGCCGACTCGCTGGATGCGAAGTGGACCTCGCCCGCTGCCCGCGTCTTCATGTCCCGGGTCGGCGCGACGCTCCACTCGCTGGACGAGTGGAAGGAGGTGGCCAGCAACAACGCCACCGGTCTGGAGCAGCTCGCCAGCAAGATCTCGAACGCCCAGCGCGACATGCGGGAGCTCTGGCTGCAGTACAAGGCCGAGCAGGAGCACCAGCAGGAGGTCTACGAGAAGGACAAGGCAGAGGTCACCTTCGGCGACATCTTCGGCGACAGGCACAAGACGTACGAAGAGGTCCAGCGGGAGTTCCACCAGCGCGCCAAGAACATCACCAAGCCGCTGGCCGACCTCTACATCGACGTCTACATCTCGAACATCTCCCGCGGTGGCAAGTTCAAGGGCCCGACGGACGCGGCGATCACCGACGGGCCGGTTCCCGCGGGCGGCCGACCGGGCGGTCCGGGGGCCCCGCCGGGCGCCCCAACGGTGAACGGCACCCAGCCGGGCCGTCCGGCCATGCCGACCCGACCGGAGCTGGGTGACCGGCCGACCGACCCCACCACCGCACCGCCCCCGGGCGTGCCGGAGGGCGTCGGCCTCGCGGGTGGCGTCGCACCCACCGCGCCTCCCGCGCCCGCACCGGCCCCGCCGCCGATCACCACCACGCCGAACCCGACCGCGGTGCCGGGCCCGACCGTGCCGCCGGTGACCGGGCCGCGCCCGGGCAACCCCGGTCTGACCTCGCCGAACTCCGGGGCCCGGCCGCCCACCCCGCGAACCACCCTGCCGGGCGCCGGCGGACCCCCTCCCCCGGGCAGCCGAGGTCCGGCGCCGAACCGCCCCACGCTTCCCGGTGCCGGCGCTCCCGGCGGCGGGTCCGGCGCGCCGGGCGGCGGTAAGCGCGGCCCCGCTCCGAACCGTCCGACCCTGCCGGGTAACACCGGCACCGGTCGGCCGCCCGGGGCCGGGCCGGCTCGTCCGGGCACCGGAGTCCGGCCACCGGCCTCGGCCACCCCGCCTCCGTCGAGCCCGCGCCTGCCGGGGTCGACGGCCGGGGCGGGGCAGCGCGGCACCGCGCCCGGGCGTCCCAGCACCCCGCCGCCGAGCCTCGGCGGCAAGCGCACACCGTCGACCGGTCGTCCGAGCCAGCCGCCGTCCACGGCCATCGGCAGGCCGGGAACGCCGGCTACCGGCCGCGCCGCAGGCCCGGCGGCGCCCGCCAGCGGCGGGCGACCCGACCTGAGCGGTCGTACCGGCGGCGGACGGCCGGCACCGACCACGGGCCCGGCACCATCGCTCGGCGGCCGGCGCGGTGGGCCGGTCCCACCGGGCCCGCGCAAGGGCGCCCCCCGGGACGGGGAGCAGGAGACCTGGGCGTACGGCGACGGCGACGACGAGCTGTGGGCGACCGAGTCCTCCGCCGTCGGTGTGGTCGAGGCACCGGCCGAGCACCGGCCCCGCGAGCAGGGTCGGGCACTCGGCCGAGGCTGACCAGGCGCGGGCCGATCATCCAACCTTGGGTGGCTGGCCCGTACCATGCGGTGACCGTCCATTCCCGGCCGTCGCGCGACGACCTACAACAGGAAGGTAAGCGGGCATGCGTGTCCTGACCCGACCGGCGGCCGCCCTGGTGCTCACCACCGCCAGTGTCCTGGCCGCCCTGGCCCTTCCCAGCACACCCGCCCTGGCGGACTCCACCCGGGACGACTCGTGGCACATCAAGGCCCTGGAGTTGGCCGAGATGCACAAGATCACCCAGGGGGAGGGTGTGGTGGTGGCGGTGATCGACACCGGGGTGGACGCGTCGCATCAGGACCTCAAGAACAACGTCCTGCCGGGCGTCGACCTCTACGACGACGACGCCTTGGGCCGGGTCGACCGGGAGGGGCACGGCACCGGCATGGCGTCCCTGATCGCCGCGCACGGGCACGGGCCCGGCAATCGCAATGGAGCGCTCGGGATCGCGCCGAAGGCGAAGATCCTGCCGGTGACCGTCAAGAGCGAACGGAGCCCGCTGATCCAGCCGACGGCGGTCGCCGCCGGCATCAACTGGGCGGTCGACAACGGCGCGGACATCGTCAACGTGTCGCTGGGCAGCAGCTTCAACGAGGAGCTGAACCGGGCGGTGGATCGGGCCTATCAGCGAAACGTGATCGTGGTCGCCGCCGTGGGTAACCGCGACGACATGATCATCAGCAATCCCGCCCGGCACCAGGCCGCGGTCGCGGTCAACGGCACCGACCGCAAGGGCGCCATCAGCAAGGACGCCGCCTTGCCGGCCGAGGAGGTCGACATCGCCGCCCCGGGGGAGGACCTCGTCCGGGCGGCGCCCGGCGGCAGGTACGTGACCGCGCTGGGCAGCAGCGGTAGCGCCGCGATCGTCTCCGGTGCGCTGGCTCTGATCAAGGCGAAGTATCCGGATCTGAACGGATACGAGATGTTCCAGCGCCTGCTGGAAACCACCCGGGACGAGGGCGAACCCGGCCACGACCTCTACTACGGGTGGGGCGCGCTCGACCTGCGGGAGGCGCTGACCGGCGAGCCGGACGGCCGCGGCACCCGCCCCAGCGCCCGGCCGAGCACCTCCGAACTCGAACCATGGCAGGCCAACCCGCGCGAGCGCGAGGACGGCATCCTGATCTTCGTGTGGGCCGTGATCATCGCGGTGTTCGTCCTTCTCGTGGGAGGGACCGTGGCCACCGTCATGCTGCTGCGTGCCCGTCGCCGCGCGGCGCGGCTCGCCGACGACGACCCGCCGGCCACCGTCGAGGCAGCTCCCGGACCCGACGTACCGCCGCAGGGTGGCCCGGCCGCCGCCACGAGCCCGGGGCAGCCGGCGGGCGCAACCGACGACGCGGCCTGGCGCCGGCCGCCCGACTGACCGAGCCGGTCCGACCTGAGGAAGGCAGCCATGTCGACCACGCCAGGCGGGGCGTTTCCGTCTCCGCCGCCCGGACCCTCCCAGACCCCCTACCAGTCGCCCAATCTGTCCCCACCCCCCGGCTCACCGGCCGCTGCGCCGGTCCCACCGGCTCGCCGGCCGATCGTGGTCACTCTCGCGATCCTCCTGATATTGCCGTCGGTCGTCATCTGGCTGATCGGCGGCATCGCCTTTTTCCTGGCGATGCTGCGGACCGAGGGGGACGGGCTCGGCCGGATCCTGGTGGTGGGTATAGGCGCGGCTGTGCTGGCGCTCGCCCTGCTGGTGGTGCTGCTCGCCTCGCTGGGCATGCTCATGGCCTGGCTGGGTGACACCGCCGAGGGACTGACCGCGCCGGCGGGCCTCACCTTCGGGCTCTTCGTCGTCGTCATCGTCACGCTGCTGGTGCAGGGCAAGCTGAGCTACCACCCGACGATGGTCACCCCGCTGGTCGTGGGCGCGCTGGCCGGCGTGTCGCTCGCCCTGCTCAAGACTCCGCCGGCCCGCGCCTGGTTCGCCGGCCGTAAGCGCTCACGGCAGCCGGGCGGGGCCGATACGACGCCCAAGTCAGGGCGGTGACCAGCGGCGGGCGGTCGCGTCGAAGCGGGCCAGCAGCTCGTCGCGGCCGTCGGCGTGCAGGCAGTGCAGCTCGGTTGCGTCCGGTACGACCAGCGACTCCATCCGGGGTTGACCCTGGCCCCACTCGTCGGGCGTGGTCTCGCCGGGCGGCCAGCGCAGCACGGCCACCCACTCGTCCGACTCCTCGAACGGCGATCCCGCACCGAGCAGGCCCAGACGCCGGTAGAGCCGGATCGGGGTGTCCCGACCCGGGCCGTGCCAGGCGTGCACCAGCCCGGCCGCCCGGTCGTAGCCGTCGTCCAGGTAGGACGGCAGGTAGCGGTGCGGGATGACCATTTGCAGCCGCAGCGGTACGTCGGGATCGCGTCCCTCGTCGTCAACGGGCTCCGGTGCCGACCGGGGCACCGGCACGCCCACCGTCGACGGATCGGCGTACGCGGCCGTCGTGCGGCGACGCTGCTCCTGCTCGGCCGCCTCGGTGACCACCTGCCGCAGCTCACCGAGCCAGTCGCGCAGCGTCAGCAGCGCCTCGCCGGGCAGCGCCGCCGCGAGCGGCGTCTCCGGGTTGAGCAGCAGCTGCCAGGAGATGTCCGGCCAGTGGTCGGTGAGCTGAAGGCTGCTGACCACCACCAGATCGTGATCGCCGAGCGCCTGGCGCAGCCGGGCCTCGGAGGTGAACACCGGCAGGCTGACCCGCCCCTGCTCGTCGGGGAGTGACCACCACGGGAACTCCGGATCGGACACGTCGCGTGTTGCCGGACCGTCCGGGCGCAGCGGCACCACCAGCTCGGCCCGGAGCAGCACGGACATCAGGGCGTTCGGGTCCTGCCGCAGGATCGCCTCGCGCAGCGGCCGCTCGGCCTCCAGGGTCGGTGCGGCGAGCGTACGGAGTTCGTCGGCGGTGAGCCGGACGGCGATCGGTAGCCCGGCGTCGATCGCCAACATCCACCCGTCGTCCGGCCAGTCGACGGCGAGATCGACCAGCCCCGACACCCGGTAGCTGACCGACTGGCCGGGCAGAGCGGCCGCGATCGCCGCCGGCGAGGTGTACGCCACCACGTGGGTGACCCCATCGTGGTGGCCCGTCGGCCAGGCCACCGGCTCCCGTCCGGCCGCCGCCCCGGCCGACACCGGCAGCAGCAGCTGCCCGGTGACGAGTTCGGTGAGGAAACCCTCCCGGTCGTCGGCCTCGGCGGCGGCCAGCAGCGCGCGTTCCGTGGCGGTGGTCGGCTGCCAGCCGGTCACCAGGTGCCGTCCCCACGCACCCGCTGCGGTTGCCGGCCGAGCACCAGCGTGGTGAGGGCCTCGTCGAGAGTCGCCCCGAGGAACCAGTCCCCGGTGTGGTCCAGCACGAACACCCGACCCTCCGCGTCGACGGCGAGGATCCCGGTGCCGCCCTCCTCCTCGCCCAGCGGGCTCAACGGCGCGCCGGTCGCCTCGGCCAGCTCGGCGAGCGTCTCCACCGAGTGACGCACCAGGAACGGGTCGAGATGGAATGCGCTCGGCGCGACCTGTTCGCCCTCCCCCTGCGGACGGACCCGCAGCCCGCCGAACTCGGCGTACGCCTCGATCGCGGCGGCCGTCACGACGTGCTGCCGGCCGTCCGGCGCGGCGGTGGCAGCGATCCGCAGGCCCCACTCGCGGGCCTGGCCCTCGTCGCGACGGCCGGACGACCAACCGGCGGCGGCGAGCGTCTGCGCCACCAGGGGTGGGAAGCGGTCGGTCATGCCAGCGCCTCCATGCCGAACCAGTCGAGCAGGGCGGTACACGAGCGGCAGGGCGGCTGGACCTCGCCGTGGCGCGGGTCGCCCTCCTCCCGCACCCTGGTCACCCGGACCTTGGCGCCCCACAGCAGCGCGCGGGCCCGGGCGGGATCGAGCGGCGGACCGCCGGCCTCGGCGGCGTACAACCGGTCGGAGATCAGCACCGCCTCGGCGCACCATCCGGCGTAGCGTTCGCGCTGCTCGACGGGGAGCCCGTGCAGGAAGCGCCGGACCACCGGGTGCAGATCGGGCGCCACGTCGCCGCGTACCGAGGTGTGGGTGTGGACGGTCCCCTCCACCAGCAGCGCACCCGCCGCCAGCGGCAGCATCCGCATTTCCGCCATCCGCCCTCCCCCGCGTCAACAAAGGATCCCGCCCTCGCTCGCCCGCCGAGCCTAGCCAATCGACCCGCTGACCCGATGCTTTACATCGCGCCGATCATGCAGTTGTGGCGGTTCACAAAAGGTCGCCAAAGCCACAAAACAACGACCACAACTGCATGATCGACGAGCGCACGGGGTGGTGGGGTCAGAGTGGGGTGGCCGGGTTGGCTTTCAAAGTGTGGAGGAAGGTGGTCCAGGGGGTGGCGGCGAAGGCCAGGGCGGGGCCGCTGCGATCCTTTGAGTCGCGCACGCCCACCGCACCGCCAGCGCACCGCACCTCGACGCACGCGGCGTTGTCGGAACTGCGGGACGACGTGAACCAGTCACGATCGGACATGCGGCGCGGGGTGTTCACGTCATCTCCTCGGTGATCCGCCGGATCAGGGCCAGCGATCGCCCTGTCCCGGGGCCCTTCGGAGATCTTGGTACGTCAGTGCCCCTATGAGGGCCGTTCCGTACCAAGATCTGTGCAGGGCTGCTTCAAAGTGTGGAGGAAGGTGGTCCAGGGGGTGGCGGCGAAGGCCAGGGCGGGGCCGCTACGGTCCTTCGAGTCGCGCACGCCCACCGCGCCACCGACGAACCGCACCTCGACGCAGTTGGCGTTGTCGGAGCTGCGGGACGACGTGAACCAGTCACGGTCGATGACGAGCGGCTGCGCAGTCACGACATCTCCTTGGCGATCCGGCTGATCAGGTCGAGCGACCCATCCGAGCTTAACGCCAGTTCCCTGGTCTCGGCGAAGGTGACCACATAGTCGGTGACCCGCATCGACTGGTCGATGATATCGATGGAGGTCAGGATCTCCTGCCAGACCAGATCCGGCAACCGGGGCGACGGGAACGACAGCACCTGAAACGGACCGCCGAAGGCGGGATGCGCTCCGACGGTGAACGGCAGTACACGGAGCTCAAACTGGTCCGGCCGTTCGGTGGCCAGACGAACGAGGTGATCGAGTTGGGCTCGCATCACCTTCGGGCCACCGACCTGCTGACGCAACGCGCCCTCGCTGAGCACGGCGCTGATCCGCAGCGGATGCGCGCCGTCAAGCCGGGACTGCCGCGCCATCCGAACCGCCACCCGCCGGTCCACCTCGGTGAGCCGGATCGTGGTGGTGCCGCCCCGGATCACCGCGCGGGCGTACTCCTCGGTCTGTAACAGGCCATGGATCGCCTCCGGATGAAAGCTGCGAATCTGCTCGGCGCCGGCCTCGTAGCCGAGGAAGCGGAGGAACTCCGACGGGAAGAGCTGCGCGTATTCGTGCCACCAGCCGCGCCGGGCCGCACCGGCCCGTAGCTCCTCCAACTCGGCCGCCTCCTCCGGCTCCAACTCGTACGCCTCCACAATCTGGGCCAGCCTGCGGGCGGGCAGCTTGACCCGGCCCGCCTCCACACCGGATACGTACGCCTGGATGATGCCGATCGCCCGACCGGCCGCCGCTGCCGTGAAACCGACCTCTTCTCGGCGCTGACGCAGCCTCAATCCCAGCTCCCACGCCTGTACGACCGGCGAGGACGGGCCGGCGGGTCGATTGGCCATGTCTTCTCCTTCACTCAAAGAATCCGCAACAACAAGTATTAGTGGCGACACGCTTGATATCAAGCTTCATGGGCTGCATCCTCGAAGAATCAATCGACACGTCCAGGCACTGAGGAGGCAACGATGGAGTACGCGGGTCGGTGGGTGTATCAACAGGACGAAGTTCCGCACGCGTTCTCGCTGTGCCGGGTGCTCGACGCCGGCACCCCCGACCAGTCGTACGACCTGCTCGGCGCCGTCCGGGTCACCGTGGACCGTCTGCATCCGGAGCGGCTGCCCGCCGCGCTGCGGCCGTGGGCGCTGGCCACCATCGCCAACGGCGGATACGGCTTCGGCCGCTTCTACGCCTCGTACGGCACCCTCGACGAGGAGGGCGAACCCGACCGGGCCTTAGCGGACGAGTACATCGACTGGTCGGGCACCGAGGTCCTCGTCCCGCAGCCACCACAACCGCAGCCGCAGCCGTAACGTCAGCGCAGTGCGGGGCTCACATCCGGTGGTGCGGCTGGGATATCGTCGGTTCAGCCCTCTCTTCGCCATCCAGAGCCGGAGCCATGACGCGCACCCTTCTCGTCTCCCCGGACCAGCCCGGTGCCTACCCGTCCATCGGGGACGCACTGGCGGTGGCCAGCGACGACACCATCGTCTCGGTCAGCCCCGGCACCTACCACGAGGCACTGTTCGTCAACGACCGTGGCGTCACGGTGGTCGCCGCGCAGGGCCCGGGCACGGTGACCATCGACGCCTCCTCCGGGGCGTACCCGACGGTGTCCTGCAACTCCGGCCGGCTGGAGCTGCGCGACCTGGTCCTCAAGGCGGGCGACGCACCGGTCGTGGTGGCCGACGGGGCGAAGCTCACGATGACCGGGTGCGAGCTGAGCGCCGGCTTCGGCGCGGCGATCCAGGTTGCCCGCCGCTCCGAGTTCACGCTGGCCCGCTGCCGGGTGAACGGCGGGCGCTACGGCCTGGTGGTGGAGGATTCCGACGGCAGCGTCGAGGGATGCGAGTTCACCGACCTCAGCGAGGACGGCATCATCATCCGGATCGGCGCCGCCCCGACGATCCGCACGAGCACGGTGACCCGCTGCGGCAACCGTGGCATCTACGTCTACCAGTACGGTCGGCCCACGATCGAGGCCTGCGACATCTCGCAGACCGGCCACGCGGGGATCGCCGTGGTGCACCAGAGCGCGCCGGTCCTGCGTCGCTGCCGGATCCGCGACACCCGTGGCCCGGCGGTCTCCTTCGCCCGTGGCTGCCACGGCACCGTCGAGGAGTGCATCACGGAGAACACCGCCCAGCCGGCCATCGAGGTCGCCGAGGGAGCCACCCCGACCATCGTCGAGGGCACGACCAGGACGAAGGCCGCCTTCGGCGCCGATGCCGCCCGCGCCGCCACCCCACAGGACACCGCCCGGGTGGAGAAGCTGCTGGCCGACCTGGACGCGATGGTCGGGCTGGAGTCGGTGAAGGGGGAGGTGCGCGCCCTCATCGACGAGATCCAGGTCAACGAGTGGCGGCGCAGCGCCGGGCTGCCCGTCGGCGCGGTCAGCCACCACCTGATCTTCGCGGGTGCGCCCGGTACGGGTAAGACGACCGTGGCCCGCATCTACGGCGAACTGCTGGCGGCGTTGGGCGCCCTGCCCGGCGGCCCGTTCCGCGAGGTCTCCCGGCGGGACCTGGTCGGCCAGTACATCGGCCACACCGCCGAGAAGACCGCCGCGGCCTTCGACCTCGCGCGCGGTGGCGTGCTCTTCATCGACGAGGCGTACACCCTGTCCCGCTCGTCCGGCACCGGCGGCGACTTCGGGCAGGAGGCCATCGACACGCTGGTCAAGCTGATGGAGGACCACCGCGACGAGATCGCGGTGATCGCCGCCGGCTACACCGGTGAGATGGTGCAGTTCCTCGACGCCAACCCCGGTCTGGCCTCCCGCTTCGCCAAGACCGTGGAGTTCGGCAACTACTCACCGGAGCAGTTGGTCGTCATCGTGGAGCGGATGGCCGGTGGCGACGAGTACCTCCTCGCCGACGGCGTGTCCGAGGTGCTCCGGGAGCACTTCGGCACCATCGAGCGGGATCAGAACTTCGGCAACGCCCGCGAGGCCCGCAAGCTGTTCGAGGGCGTCCGCAAGGCGCAGGCGCAGCGGTTGCGACAGTCCGGCCAGCGCCCCAGCCTCGACGACCTGCGCACGGTGGCCGTCGCCGACGTGCGCGCGGCGATCGGGCGTTGACGATGCCGCGCCGGTCAGGGAGGGACGTGCGGTGACTCATCCGGGTGCGGCCCAGCCGGGCGAGCCGGGTTGGCAGCACCACCCGGGTGCGGCGAGCCCGCCGCCACAGCAGCGGACGGCACCGCCGCAGCAGGTTGCCGCGCCGGCACCGACGCTCGGCGGCACCGGACCGGGCCACAGCTGGGCGGCCCAGCGCGGGCAGGGCCGGGCCGCCGTCGGTACCGCGTACACCAGCCAGACCGCCGCCGCGGCACAGGCCGCGCGGCCGGTGGTGCAGGCCCGTTCCGTGGCGCGGGCCGGAACCGTTCCGGCGCCGCGGCCGGCCGCCGAGGTCGCGGCCGAGACCGCCGAGACGATCCCGGTCGTACGCCCGCACCGGCGGCAGCCCCGGATCGCCGGAATCCACATCGGTCAGCTGGTGGCCTGGCAGGCCGGGGTGGCGGCGGTGCTGGCCGCCACCCGGCACGGCATGGCGCTGACCGTCGCCGTGGCCGCCGCCGTGGTGTTGCTGCTCGCCCCCACGGTGCTGCGGCACCGGGGCCGCTGGCTCCACCAGTGGATCGCGGTCTGGTGGGTCTACCGGGGGCGGCGCCGGCACCTGGCCGCCACCGGGCCCGACGGCGCGTGGCAGTTGCTCACCCACGTGGAGAGCAGCGTCGAGCTGGATCAGGTCGAGATCGACGACCAACCGGCCGTGCTGCTGACCCACCGGGGTGGGCTCAGTGCCGTGCTGGAGGTCGACCCGACCGAGGGTGCGCTGCTCATGGGTGCGCCGCAGGCCCTGCCGTCGCCGGTCGCGCTGCTGCCGGCGGCCGATCCGAAGACGCCGGCCGTGACGGTGCAGGTGCTGATCCAGGTGACCCCGGCGCCCCGGGTCCGCGCGGCGGCGGTGGACCGGGCGTACCGCGAGTTGACCGGCGGGGTCGTGCCGGCCAGTCGGCAGGCGTGGGTGGTGCTCCAGGCGCCGCGTACCCCCGATTTCCACGCCGACCGCGAGCTGCGCCCGGCGCTCACCGCGGCGATCCGGCGGACCCGCCGCCAGCTACGCCAGGACCGGGCGACCGCCCGCCTGCTC
The DNA here is from genome assembly GCF_029626175.1 of Micromonospora sp. WMMD1082. Taxonomy (NCBI): domain Bacteria; kingdom Bacillati; phylum Actinomycetota; class Actinomycetes; order Micromonosporales; family Micromonosporaceae; genus Micromonospora; species Micromonospora sp. WMMD1082. Next base: position 2,477,031 of record NZ_JARUBM010000002.1, read on the forward strand.
AACCGGGACGAGGTGCTGGCCGCCGTCGCCCACCTGACCCACCTCACCGGCGGGCCGGTGGGCGGCGGGGACCGGCCGCTCGCCCGGGAGAACTGGCGAAACTGGACGGTCCAGGGCACCCCGCAGAGCTGCCACCGGCTGCTCGACTGGCCGGGCCGGGCCTGGGAGCTGGACCCGTTGCTGCGTGCACTGCCCGCCGCGGCCGCCGTGGTGTCCCTCTCGGTCGCCCGGGAGGACGGGCACCCGGGCGCGGACGACGCCGTGGTGGAGGTGGCGTTCCGGCTCATCGGAGCCGATGCCACCGCGCTCGCCACCGCCGAGCGGGCGCTCGACGAGGCGATCCGCGGTCACGGCGGTCGCCTGCAACGACTCGACGGCGAGCACGCTCACGGCGTGGCCGCCACCCTCCCGTTCGGAGGCTTCTTGCGGTGAACAGCGTCGCCTTCCCCGGCAGCCGGATGGGGCTGCACGTCGCCGACGGGGCCACCGTCGCCGGTCTGCGCCTGGTCGCCGGTGGCGGCGGGCTGGTGGTCGGCCGCAACCGGCAGCAGGAGCCGGTGGGGCTGCGGGTGTTCCGGGCCGAGCCGACCCGGCTGATGCTGACCGGCGGGGTACGCGCGGCCGAGCTGCTCGCCTTCCGGTCGCTGGCACTCGGCGCCCGGCTGTTCATCCAGACCGCCCGGGAACAGGAATGGGACGCGTTCCTGCGGCGCTGCGTCATCGGCCGGGAGATCGCCTCGTTCCTCCCGCCCGGTGTCCCTCCCCCGGTGCCGGCCACGCCCACCGAACCGCAGCTGGTGGTGATCGACACCGGCCCGGTGACCGGGCCGGACACCAATCTCAGCGCACCCTGGCGAGCCACCCTCGTGGTCCGCGACGATCTGGCCGGCTGGGACGTCGAGATCCTGGTACGCAGCGACATCGTGGTGCTCCAGCGGCTCACCGACACCGAGGCCGCCACGGCCGCGAGCGCCCTCGGTCTGGTCAGCGTGCAGAGCTGGTTCACCCAACTGCACCCGGAGATGGTCGGCCTGATCACCAAGGGCAGGGTGCAGTGGGTGATGCTCAGCATGACCGGCACCGAACGTCAGCTGATCGGCTCGGTCTCCCGGGGCGGCTGAGCCGCCGCGCGCCACGGTCTTTGCGCTTTGGTACACCCGGTGGCTCCCGCCCGGACACCGATGCCGCTTATCCTCCGACGGTCTACTCCCTCGGAGGCCGCGCACATGCAGCGAACAAGAAGCACACGACCATTCACAATCCCGGGCGTACTGGTCACCGCCACCGCGCTCATCCTGTCCGGTGGTACCGCCGCCGTCGCCGCGCCGGCGACCACGACGCCGTTCATCAGTGAGATCCACTACGACAACGTCGGCACCGACACCGGCGAGGCGATCGAGGTCGAGGCGCCGGCCGGGTACGACCTGACCGGCTGGCAGGTCGTCCTCTACAACGGCGCCAACGGTGCGGCGTACAGCACCAGGACGCTGGGCGGTGTGGTTCCGGACGCCGGCGTGGTCGTCGAGTCGTACCCGACGGACGGCATCCAGAACGGGTCGCCCGACGGCGTCGCGCTCGTCGCGCCCGGCGGAGAGGTCGCCGAGTTCCTCACCTACGAGGGAACCTTCACCGCGACCGGTGGGCCGGCGAACGGCCTGACCGGCGTCGACATCGGTGTCCAGGAGACCGCCTCGACCCCGGCGGGCCACTCGCTGCAGAAGATCGACGGCAGTTGGCGGGCGCCGGCCCCGCACACCTTCGGCGTGCGCAACGGCGCACCGGACCCGGACCCTGACCCGGATCCTGACCCGACCGGCTGCACCGTCACCGTCGACCACAGCATCGCCGAGGTCCAGGGCACCGGCGCCGACACGCCGCTGGCGGGCACCCGGGTCACCGTCGAGGGCATCGTCACCGCCGACCACCGCACCGGTGGCTACAACGGGGTGTACGTGCAGACGGCGGGCAGCGGTGGGGAGCGCCCCGTCGCCGCCGGTACCGCCTCGGACGGCATCTTCGTCTACCTCACCACCAACACCGCCAACCACCCGTCGGTCGCGATCGGCGACCGGGTCCGGGTCAGCGGGACGGCCAGCGAGTTCAACGGCCTCACCCAGCTCACCATCGCCGCCCGGGCCGACGTCCAGGTCTGCGAGCAGGGCGCGCCGCTGCCCGCACCGGTCCCGGTCGAACTGCCGCTGGGCGACGCCGCCCGCGAGTCGGTCGAGTCGATGCTGGTGGCGCCGGTCGGCCCGTACACCGTCTCCGAGGTCTACAACACCAACCGGTACGGCGAGGTGGTGCTCACCGCCGGTGACGAGCCGGCCCGCACCCCGACCGACGTCGCCCGTCCCGGCTCGGACATCGCCCTGGCGCTGGCGGCCGAGAACAAGCTGCGCCGGCTGCTGATCGACGACGGCAGGACCACCAACCTGGCCACCGCCGGGCTGCTGCCGCCGTACGTCTCGCCCGCCAACCCGCTGCGGGTCGGCGACTCGGTGGAGGCGTTCGGATCGTCGGTGCTCTCGTACGGCTTCAACGAGTGGCGCCTACAGCCGACCCTGCCGGTCGACGCGGACACCCCGCCGGCCGCCCGGACCACCTTCAAGATCACCAACCCGCGTACCGCCGCACCGGTCGACGTCGGTGGCGACCTGCGGGTAGCCAGCTTCAACGTGCTGAACTACTTCGTGCACTTCGGTGGCGACGCCCGCGGCGCCGCCGACGAGGCCGCGCTGGCGAAGCAGGAGGCGAAGATCGTTTCGGCGATCAGCGCGCTGGGCGCCGACGTGGTCGCGCTTGAGGAGATCGAGAACTCGGTACGGTTCACCGCCGAGGACCCGCAGCAGGCGCTCAAGCGCCTGGTCGCCGCCCTGAACGACAAGGACGGCGCGGGCACCTGGGACTACGTCCGCACCCCGGCCGAGCTGCCCGGCGCGGCCGAGCAGGACTTCATCACCACGGCGATCATCTTCAAGCCGGCGAAGGCGCAGCCGAAGGGCCCGTCGCGCTCGGTGAACGACGAGACGGTCTGGTTCAACGCCCGCGAGCCGATCGCCCAGGCGTTCAGCGCCGGCCCGGTCGACTTCATCGTGGTCGCCAACCACTTCAAGTCCAAGAGCGGCGCCGGCACCGGCGACAACGCCGACGCCGGGGACGGCCAGGGCGGCTGGAACGGCGACCGGGTCCGGCAGGCGCGGGCGCTGGCCGCCTTCGTCGACCAGGTCAAGGCCGACAGTGACACGTCGGACGTGCTGCTGCTGGGTGACTTCAACGCGTACACCCACGAGGACCCGATGCAGGTCTTCTACGACGAGCAGTACCGCAACCTGAACGACACCGGCCGGACGAGCTACGTCTTCAACGGCGAGTCCGGCTCGCTCGACCACGCCCTCGCGTCGCCGTCGCTGGCGGCCCGGGTGACCGGGGTCGACGTGTGGGAGATCAACGCCGTCGAGTCGTACGCCTTCCAGTACGACGGCCTGGCCGCCTTCTTCGCGCCGGACCCGTACCGGGCCAGCGACCACAACCCGCTGGTCGTCGGCATCGACACCGGCGCCGGCACCGGCCCGGTGGACCTGCAACTGCTGAGCATCAACGACTTCCACGGCCGGCTGGAGTCCCCGGCCACCGTGGACGGGCAGCCGGTCGGCGGTGCCGCCCAGATCGCCGGGCTGGTGAACCAGCTGCGGGCGGAGAACCCGAACACCGCGTTCGTGTCGGCCGGTGACAACATCGGCGCCTCCACCTTCATCTCGGCGATCGACGACGACAACCCGACGATCGACGTGTTGAACCAGGCCGGCCTGCTCGTCTCGGCGGTGGGCAACCACGAGTTCGACAAGGGCATGGCGGACCTGACCGGCCGGGTGACCGAGCGGGCCGACTTCCCGCTGCTCGGCGCCAACGTGTACCGGGGCGACACCCGGGCGCTGCCCGCGTACTCGGTGGACACCATCGGCGGGGTCCGGGTCGGCTTCGTGGGCGTGGTCACCGAGCAGACCGCGTCGCTGGTCAGCCCGGACGGCATCGTCGGCCTGACCTTCCGCGACCCGGTCGCCGAGGCCAACCTCGTCGCCGGTCAGCTCAAGGACGGCAACCCCGACAACGGCGAGGCCGACGTGGTGGTGCTGCTCGCGCACGAGGGCGCCGCGACGGAGAACATCAACTCCGCCGAGGCGCTGGCGAACGACCCGGTCTTCGGCCGGTTCACCCGGGCCGACGCGACCATCGACGCGATCTTCAGCGGTCACACCCACCAGCCGTACGCCTTCGAGGTCCCGGTTCCCGGGACCGACAAGCTGCGTCCGGTCGTCCAGGCCGAGGACTACGGCAAGCGCCTGGGCAAGGTCACGCTGACCTTCGACCCGGAGTCGGGTGCGGTCACCTCGGCCGACGCCTCGCTGGTCGACGTGGTCGGCGCGCCGGAGGACCCGGCGGTGGCCGAGATCGTGGCCGCGGCCAGGGTCCGGGCCGAGGAACTGGGCCAGCAGAAGCTCGGTGAGATCACCGCCGACATCCGGCGGGCCTACACCGACGGCAACGAGGACCGGGGCAAGGAGTCGGCGCTGGGCAACTTCATCGCCGACGTGCAGCTCGCCGGCACCTCCGACGCCGGCCGGGGCGGGGCGCAGATCGCGTTCATGAACCCGGGCGGTCTGCGGGCCGACCTGCTGTACGGGACCGACGGCACGGTGACCTACGCCGACGCCTTCGCCGTCCAGCCGTTCGCCAACGACGTGGTCACCAAGACCTACACCGGCGCCGAGATCAAGCAGGTGCTGGAGGAGCAGTGGCAGCCGGCCGGCGCGTCCCGCCCGGTGCTCTGGCTGGGCGTCTCGGAGGGCTTCAGCTACACGTACGACCCGGAGGCCGCCCAGGGCTCGCGGATCACCTCGATCACGCTGAACGGCACGCCGATCGACCCGGCGGGCAGCTACCGGGTGACGGTGAACTCGTTCCTCGCCGCCGGTGGCGACAACTTCACCACCCTCGGCGGGGGCACCAACCCGGCGACCACCGGTGACAACGACCTCACCATGCTGGTCAGCTACTTCGCGGCGAACTCGCCGGTCACCGCGGACACCGAGCCGCGGTCGTCCGTCGGCCAGGGTGGGCCGGGCGGGCCGGTCTGCACCACGACGATCACCGGCAAGTACACCAAGCCGCTGATCGTCACCACCGGTCTGACCTGCGTGGAGAACGCCACGATCGCCGGACCGGTCTCGGTCGGCGCGGGGGCCTCCCTGCGGGTCACCGGCGGCACCATCAGCGGACCGGTGTCGGCCACCCGGCCGGCGCTGTTCGAGCTGTCGGGCGCCACGGTGTCCGGCCCGGTCACGGTGGCGGGCACCACCGGTGACCTGAAGATCAGCAAGGGCAAGATCAACGGACCGCTGTCGCTCGTGGCCAACCTCGGTGGGGTACGGGTCGACACGGTCACCGTCAGCGGCCCGGTGAGCGTGACCGGCAACTCCGGCAGCCAGCCGGTGATCGTCGCCGCCAACACCATCAGTGGCCCGCTGGCCTGCTCGGGCAACACCCCTGCGCCGGTGAACGAGGGCCGGCCGAACACGGTGAAGGGCCCGGCCGCGGGCCAGTGCGCTCGCCTCTGACCCGGTAGCGGTCCACACAGGCGGCATGTCGGGGCTTTCGGGAATCCGGAAGCCCCGACATGGCGCAAACCACGTCAGCCGGCTGGCGGTGCCTCGGGGCTGATCGGCAGCAGCACCCGGAACACGGTGCTTCCGGGCACGCTCGTCACCCGGATGTCGCCGTGGTGCTTGTTGACCACGATCCGGTAGGAGATGTCCAGGCCCAGGCCGGTGCCCTCGCCGACCGGCTTGGTGGTGAAGAACGGTTCGAAGATGCGGGGGCGGATCTCCTCCGGAATGCCCGCGCCGGTGTCCGCGATCTCGACGATCAACTGGTCGTGCTCGCCGAGGGTGCGCACGGTCAGCACCCCCACGCCGCCCATCGCGCCGAGCGCGTTGTCGATCAGGTTGCTCCACACCTGGTTCAGCTCGGCGGCGTACGCCGGGATCGAGGGCAGACTCCGGTCGTACTCCCGGACCAGCCGGACCCCGGCGATCTTCGCCTTGAACATCACCAGCGTGGCGTCGAGCAGCTCATGGACGTCCACCACCTGGTAGGGCGCCCGGTCGAGTTGGGAGTACTGCTTGGCCGCACCGACCAGGGTGGAGATCCGGATCGCCGCGTCGGCGATCTCCCGCATCAGCAGCTCGGTCTCCACCGTGTAGGTCAGCCAGCGCACCGCCGGCTCCAGCTCCTCCGCGCCCACCGCCGCCCGGACCCGCTCCAGCCAGTCGACGTCCAACCCGCCGTTGACCAGCGTCGGGGCCAGCTCCCAGCCGCCGGTCAGGCCCCGGTCGTCCAGCCAGTCGGTCAGCTCGTCCTCGGCGTCGCTGGTCGCCATCGGCGACAGCGTGGGCGCCTTCGCCACCCGCTCCACCGCCTCCTCCTGGAGGCCCACCAGGGCGTGCAGCCGCCGACCGTCGATCCGGCCATCGGCGATCATGGCGAGCTTGTGGCGCATCCCGGCGATCCGCTCCCGCAGGCTGGAGGTGGCCCGTACCGCCGCGCTCGCCGGATTGTTCAGCTCGTGGGTCAGGCCCGCCGACAGAGAGCCCAGGGCCAGCAGCCGCTCGCGCTCCCCGATCAGGGCCTGGGTGTCCCGCATGCCGACGAACATCCCCTCCAGCAGGTGCATCGCCATCGGGAACCAGGAACGCACCGCGTGCGCGAACTTCTCCGCCGGCAGCACGAAGAACTCGGCGTCGGTGAGCGCCCACATGCTGTTGCGGTACTGCCGGCCGTCGCCCAGATACGCCTGGGTGGCACCGCCGTACACCCCGCGCTGCGCGGTGCGGTTGATCTCCACCTGGTCACCCTGGACCGTGCGGCACAGCCGTACCGTGCCGTCGAGCAGGACGAAGAAGCATTCCGCCGGGTCACCCTCGGCGTAGACCAGGGCGCCGGCCTCCCGCCGCTCGACCCGACCCTGTTCGGCCAGCCAAGCCAGCTGCCCGGCGTCGAGCGACTCGAACAGGAAGAGGGTCCGGATGTCCTCGGGCGTCAACCGCCGCAGCGGAGCGCCGTCCCCGGTGGTCACTGCGCCTCCAGGTAGCGGTGCACGAGCGACACGGCCATCGCGCCCTCGCCGACGGCGGAGGCCACCCGCTTCACCGACGCCGCGCGGACGTCACCGGCGGCGAAGACTCCCGGCAGGCTCGACTCGAGGTGGTACGGGTCACGCCGCAGCGACCAGCCCGGCGGTCGCCGCCCCCCGGTGACCAGGTCCGGTCCGGTGACCACGAAGCCCTGCTCGTCGCGGAGCAGGGTGCCGTCCAGCCAACCGGTCCGCGGCTCGGCCCCGATGAAGACGAACAGCCAGGAGGTGTCCACCTCCCGCTGCTCGCCGGTCCGGGTGTCCCGCAGCGTCAGCCGTTGCAGGTGCCCGTCGCCCGCGGCGTGCGCCACCTCCGTGAACGGGTGGACGGTCACCTGCTCGATGCGGTCGAGCTGGTCGATGAGGTACTGGGACATCGACGCGGTCAGGTCCGCGCCCCGGATCAGCAGATGCACCCGCTCGGCATAGCGGGAGAAGTAGACCGCCGCCTGGCCCGCCGAGTTCGCCCCGCCCACGATGTAGACGTCCTCGCCGACGCAGCTCGGCGCCTCGCTGGCGGCCGAGCCGTAGAAGACGCCCCGGCCGGTGAAGTCGGCCAGGCCGGGTGCGCCGAGCATCCGGTACGACACGCCGGTCGCCAGCACGACCGAGTGCGCGGCGAGCGTCTGGCCGTCGCTGAACCGCAGCAGCCGCGCCGAGCCGGCCTCCTCCAGCCCGATGGCCTCCCTGGTGCTGAGCAACTCCGCGCCGAACTTCAGCGCCTGCCGGCGGGCCCGGTCGGTGAGCTGCGCGCCGGAGACTCCGTCGGGAAAGCCGAGGTAGTTCTCGATCCGGCTGCTCTGCCCCGCCTGACCGCCGGTGGCCAGCCGCTCCACCAGGACGGTACGCAGCCCTTCCGACGCCCCGTACACGGCGGCTCCCAGCCCGGCCGGCCCACCGCCGACGACCACCAGGTCGTAGAAGTCCGCGGTGGGGGTGACGTTCAGGCCCACCAGCCCGGCCAGTTCCGCCTCCGAGGGTGCCACCAGGGCCTTGCCGTCGGCGGTGACCACCAGCGGGACATCGCCCGTGGTCGCCCCGGCCGCCGCGAGCAGCCGGCCGGCCTCGGGGTCGTCGGTCAGCAGCCACCGGTACGGGACCAGGTTGCGGGCGAGGAAGTCGCGGACCGCGAAGGACTCGGCGGACCAGCGGTGGCCGACCACCCTGATCTCGGTCGCTGCGGCCTCCGGGCTGGCCGACCACGCCTCCAGCAGCGAGTCGACGACCGGGTAGAGCTTCTCCTCCGGCGGATGCCAGGGCTTGAGCAGGTAGTGGTCGAGGTCGACCAGGTTGATCGCGTCGATCGCCGCGCCGGTGTCCGCGTACGCGGTCAGCAGCACCCGCCGTGCGGCGGGGAACAGGTCCATCGCGGCTTCCAGGAACTCGATGCCGGTCATCTCCGGCATCCGGTAGTCGGCCAGCAGCAGCGCCACCTGTTCGCCGCGCAGCTTGACCTCGCGCAGCGCCTCCAGTGCCTCCGGCCCGGAACTGGCGCGAACCACCCGGTACCGATCGCCGTAGCGGCGCCGGATGTCCCGAGCGACCGCGCGGGAGACCGCCGGATCGTCGTCGAGGGTGAGGATCACCGGGTTCGCCATGCGCCCATGAAACCACGCCCGTGTTCCCGCCCGGTTGCCCGCGAACCGCGCGGTCCGCCGCTCAGCCCAGCCTCTCGCCGTACACGTGGTCGACGCTCATCGTCATGAGCACCCGGCGGTCGGCGACCATCACCGACCGGTACTCGTCCCAGTCCGGATGCTCCCCGGCGGCCCGGCGGTAGTAGTCCACCAGCGCCTCGACCTCGGGGCCGTACGGGTCGGTGCCCGGCCCGACCAGGGTTGCCGTGCCCTCGGCGGTGGCCCACGACCGACCGTCGGGGCTGGTCACCTCCAGCGTGGCGCGGGGATCCCGGCGCAGGTTCGCCGTCTTGGCCCGCCCGTCGGTCATCGACACGTGGATCACCCCGGCCGGCCGGTCGTAGAAGGGCATGACCGGCGAGAGTTGGGGCCGGCCGTCCGACTTGATCGTGGCCAGGACGCCGAGACGACTCGCCGCGAGCAGGGCCCGTGGGTCGTACGGCTCGACTCCGGCCTCGGACGACGGCTGGCCCGTCAGGCGATCACTCATCAACTTTCCCCCCTCGCGGTGATCCTGTCCCCGGGCGGGTCTCCGGTGCGCAACCCGCGGAGCAGGATGTCGACGTACAGGTCGGTGCCGCCGCCGATCCGCACCGCCTGCTGCAACCCGCAGAACAGCGCCCGGACGTCATCCGCGGTGATCTCCGGACGGATCGCTCCCGCCGCGCGGGCCCGCTCCAGCAGTCGATCCACGGCGTCGGACAGCGCCCGACCCAGTTCCCTGGTCTCCACGCAGACGGTGTCGGCGGAGGCCAGGGTGGCGGCCAGCGCCGGGTCGTTGCGCTGCTGGTCCAGCCCGGACCGGATCAGCCGGGCCAGCCCGGCGGCGACGTCGGGCTCGACCGCGGCGCGCTCGGCCTCCTCCACCAGCAGGGCGAACCCCTCGCCGGCCAGCGCCTCCAGCAGCGCCTGGCGGGTCGGGAAGTGCCGGTAGACGGTCCCGACGCCGACCCCGGCGGCCTTGGCGACGGCGTTCATGGGCAGGTCCAGATCACCGGCGGCGACCCGCTCGCGGGCGGCCCGCAGCATGCGCGCCCGCACCCGGGCGGAGTCCGCCCGCAGGGGCTCGGTGTTCGGCGTCGGCACGCTCGGCCTGGCAGTCGGCACAGTACGAGGATAATCCATCCGAACTAAGCGGATTATCTATCCGATCTGTGCTACCGTCGTCGACAGCGAACGGATAGATTATCCGTTCCTCCATCGGAGGTGCGCCATGCCCGTTTCCTGGACGCTCGACGAGATGCCCGACCAGACCGACCGGACGGCCGTGATCACCGGCGCGAGCAGCGGCCTCGGTCTGGTCGCCGCCGGACAACTCGCCGCAAGGGGAGCAACCGTGATCATGGCGGTCCGCGACGTGGCCAAGGGCGAGCGGGCCCGCGCCGGGATCGCCGGCCACCTGGAGGTGCGCCGGCTCGACCTGGCCGACCTGGACTCGGTCCGCGCCTTCGCCGGTCAGCTGCGCGACGAGGGACGCCGGATCGACCTGTTGCTCAACAACGCCGGGATCAGCGCCGCCCGGCACCAGCACTCCCCGCAGGGGTACGAGCAGGTCTTCGCCACCAACCACCTGGGCCACTTCGCCCTGACCGGCCTGCTGCTGGACCTCTTCCGCGCGGATCGCGATCCGCGGGTGGTCACCGTCGGTTCCGGCTTCTACCGGCTGCTCCGGGGCGGACCGGATCTGGACGACCTCGCCGGTGACCCGGCCGCCTCGTCGGGTGTCCGGTACATCCGGTCCAAGCAGGCGAACATGCTCTTCGGCGCCGAGCTGGACCGCCGGCTACGCCGCGCCGGCAGCCCGGTACGCAGCTACCTGGCCCACCCCGGGATGGCCCGCACGCCCATGCAGGATCAGCCCGACGGTCCCGCCGAGTGGGTCGTGACCCGCATCGGCGGTCTCCTGCTGGCCCGCAGCCCGCTACGCGGCACGATCCCGCTGCTCTACGCCGCCACCAGCCCGACGGCCGAGACCGGCGTCTTCCTCGGCCCTTCGCTGCGCAAGTGGGACAGCCGGGTGCACGCCCGCCCGATCGCCGCGCCCGGCGACGACCGGATCCTCGCCGGCCGGCTCTGGCAGGTCTCCGAGGCCGCGACCGGGATCCGCTTCCTCAGCGCGGCACCGGATCCGGCACCCCACCGGTGACCGGCCGTCGATCGAGTGTGGTCAGGAGGGGGTGGCCGTGGTCGCCGGGGCGGCACGGAACACGATCGTCACGCTGAACGTGGTCCCGTCCACCTGATACGCGTAGCAGCCCGGACCGCTGACCGTCGTGGTGGCCGGCAGGTCGGTCTCCGGGCCGGTCAGCACGGCGTAGTGCCCACCGTCGCGGGGCTCGCCGGTGTAGGCGAAGGCCGCCGCCGCGGCGCCCGGCGCGTCGATCCGCGCCGCCCGCACCAGCACCGGGCCGGTGTAGCCGGAGGCGATCCACCGGACCTTCTTCGTGTACCTGCCGTCGCGCTCCCGGTCCTGGTCGCGCAGTTGCAGGACGCCGTCGGTGAAGTAGTCGGCGACCGGGTACAGCGGGCCGGGACCGAGCACCCGGCTCGCCTGGGAAGTATCGGACCAGGGCCGCGGCTCGGTGACCGGGCAGTGGTCGCCGGGCCCCGCGGTGGGCAGCCGGAGCGGCGGGGCCGCAAGGTCGGCGGGCGACGTTGCCGGTGCCGACGCTGGCGGCGGTGCTGCCGTCAAGGCTGATGTCGGGGCGGCGTCCGGCGGTGGGCCGTCACAGGCCGCCACGCTCGACGCGAGCACCACGACCGCTGCCACCCGGGCCATCCGCACCATGTCCGCAGTATCGACCGGTCCTCCTCGTCCGCGCAGCCCCGGCCGGCCGGGACGCTCCGGTGCCGGCCGTTTGTCGGGGCCACGAGGGCCTACGCCGCACCGGCCCGGTCCAGTAACGCCCGACGCTCGGCCTCACCGTGCACCCGCTGCGCCGCCGCGCGGAACAGCGCCGCCGCGCGCTCCCGGTCGCCCTGTCGGGCGACGAGATCCGCCTCCACCGCGAGGGCCAGTGGATAGGCGTCGAGCCCGCCGCCGGCCCGCGCCTCGGCGACCAGCGCCAGCCCGGCCGCCGGACCGTACGCGTACCCGTGCGCCACGGCGCGGTTCAGCGCGACCACCGGGGTCGGTTGCAGCTGGACCAGGTGGTCGTAGCAGTCGGCGATCCGCCGCCAGTCGGTCTCCTCGGCGCTGGGCGCGGTGGCGTGGCAGGCCGCGATCCGGGCCTGCCACGCGTACGGGCCGGGCGGCAGCTCGGCGATCAGACCGACGCCCTCGGCGATCGCCGCGTGGTCCCAGCGGGACCGGTCCTGCCGGTCGAGCGGAATCAGGCCGTCGGCGGTCCGCCGGGCGGCGTGCCGGGAGTGCTGCAACAGGAAGAGCGCGAGCAACGCCGCCGCCTCCGGCTGTTCCGGCATGAGCCGGACCAGCAGCCGGGCCAGCCGGATCGCCTCGGCGGCGAACGCCGGCTCCCCATCCGCGTCATACCCCTGGGTGAACAGCAGGTAGAGCACGCCCAGCACCCCGGGCAGTCGCTCGGTCAGGGCCGGGCCGCGTGGCACCCGGTAGGGGATGCCCGCGTCGGCGATCTTCGTCTTGGCGCGGGTGAGCCGGCGGGTCATCGTCGACTCGCTGACCAGGAACGCCCGGGCGATGTCGGCGGTGGGCACCGCGCAGATGGTCCGCAGGGTCAACGCGACCCGGGCCTGCGGCGCGAGTGCCGGATGGCAGCAGGTGAAGATCAGCCGTAGCCGGTCGTCCACCACCTCCTCATCCGGAACCGGTTCGGCGGTCGCGGCGGTGAGCGCCAGCACCGCCAGTTCGCGCAGCTTGCGTCGCTCGACCGAGGCCCTCCTCAGCACGTCGAGGAACCGGTTGCGGGCCACCGTCATCAGCCAGCCGCCCGGGTTGGCCGGGACGCCGTCCACCGGCCAACGGTCCACTGCCCGGGCCAGCGCCTCCTGCGCACAGTCCTCGGCCAGGGTCCAGTCACCGGTGATCCGGATCAACGCCGCCACGATCCGTGGGTACGCCTCCACGGCCGTGGCCGCGACGGCCTGCGCCGCCGCGGCCCGATCTGCCGCCGTACCCCCGCTGTCGGCCGTCCGCCCCGCCACCGTGCCGTCGTTGCCCGCCGGCGCCCGGCGAGGGGCCGTCACGGCGGCCGGATCCGTCACTGCTCGAAGTCGGCAAACGGCCGAAGCTCGATGCGTCCGGCCCAGGCCATCGGGTGGGTCCGGGCCACCTCGATCGCCTCGTCCAGGTCGGCGCACTCCAGCAGGTCGAAGCCGACAATCATCTCCTTGACCTCGGCGAACGGTCCGTCGGTGATCAGAAGCTCGCCGTCGCGGACGCGTACCGTGGTGGCGGCCGTCGCCGGCACCAACTGCGCACCCTGCAGGCGCCGACCGGCGGCGTCGTTCTCCGCCACCCACACCTCGATGTCGGGGTGGTTCCCCGGCTCCGGGTCCGGCTCCGGATCGGTGCAGACCAGCATCATGTACTTCATGTCAGGGCCTCCCTGTTGTCTCGTCATGACGAGTGCGTGCACCGACATGACGAACGGCGAACCCCGATCCCGGACACCCGGCAGGGTCGCATGGCGGATCACCGGTCAATCGCCGTCGCGCGGCGACGGCACCGAGGCGAGGACCGCGTCCAGCGGGCGGGGCATCCGGTCCAGGTCGAGGGCCTGCACCAGCAGCCGGGCGTACGCCTCCTTGCGGCCGGACCGGGTGCCGATGAAGCGGTGCAGTTGAGCGGTCAGTTCCCGGCCCTGCTGCGCCGGCTGCCGCTGGAAGAGCCGGAAGGAACGCAGGTCACCCTCGGCGGCCAGGACCTCCTGCACGCCGGTGGTGCCGGCGGCCCGGATCAGCTCGTCCTCCAGGTCCCGGACACAGACGTGGAACCCGAGTTCCGCGATCCGGGTGGTGGACGTGGCGGCGCCGAGGCCGGCCCGATCGAGGCCGCGCCGCACGAAGCCCTCCTCGGCCGCGTCGTAGAGGCCGGTCAGGCGCAACCCGCGACCTCGGGGTCCGAGCAGTTCGAGGTAGTGCCCGATGTTGGTGACGCCACCCATCGGCAGCACCCGTACGCCCTCGCCGGCCAGATCCCGTCCTCGACGCCCGGCGAGCGTCTCCACCGCGGCCCGGTCGCTGGCACCCTCCACCAGCAGCACGGCCCGGGCGTCGAGCAGGGTGGCCATCTCGATCCGCACCCTCACCTCCCGGCCGGTCCCGCCCATCATGCCGGATGCCACCGTGCCGGTGGAGACGCGGACCGGTTGGCGCGGCCGTAACCGCCGGTCAGCTACGGGAACGCGGCAGGCAGCACTTCTTGTACTTGAGGCCCGACCCGCACCAGCAGGCGTCGTTGCGCTCCGGCGGCCACGGAACCAGCGCGCCGGGCCGGGCCTCGATTTCCCGCGCGTACCCGGCCCGCAGCTGCGGATCGGTCACCTCGCCGCCCTGCCGCCCGGCGTAGCCGGTCAGCCCGTCCACCGACGCGCGGAGCACGTGCAGCCCGCTGCGGCCGGTGCCCGCCAACCGCACCATCTCCTTCTCCAGCCGGGCCCGGTGCCCGTCCCAGTCCGATCCGTACGCCTCGGTGAGCGCGGTCTGCTCGGCGCGCAGGCGACCGAACTCGTCCTCGGGGAAGAACAACAGGTCCGGCGCGTCCGTCGAGCGTTGCTCGGCCCGGCGGAGCAGCTGCGCCTCCAGCCGGTCGGCCAGGTCGTCGTGGCGGTCGTGCGGCAGGTTCAGGTCACGGCGCACCCGGTGGCGCTGCTGGAGGAGGAAGAACAGCACGCCGGGCGCCTCCGGCGGGCCCACCTCCGCCGCCCGCTCGGCGACGGACCCGCCCTCCTCGGGCGCCCCGGCGGTCGTACGCTGGCCGAGCAGCGTGTCGACGGCCTCGGTCAACCACTCGTCGGCGACCGACGAGCGGCTCCCGGCGTCCAGCGCCGCGCTCAGGTAGGCGGGCGCGTCGGGCTGCTCGACCAGGAGCGGGCGCAGCTCGGTCAGCTCCGCCATTGCCTCGTCCTCCCGGCCGCCGAGGCGGAACAGGATCCGGGCCCGCAGCGCCCGGGCGAAGCCGGCCCGCGCATCGTCCCCGACGGCGTACGCCGCCACGGCCTGGTCGGCGTACCGCAGCGCGGCGTCGAGGCGGGACCGGACCTCGGCGATCTCGGCGGCCAGGGCCAGCGCCCGGCCGGCGTCCTGCGGATCCGCGAGTCGGCCCCGTTCCACCGCGTCGGCCAGTTCGGCGGCGACGCCGAGCGGATTCGCCGCCCCGAGCGCCGAGCCACGCACATCGTCGAGGTCGGCGCTGGTCAGTAGGTTCTTCGTCGGCACGATGCCACCGTACGTCCGGGAGTGTGCGGCGCACGGCTTGATCACCTGTTCCGTACGTCTCAGGTCCACCCGGCCCGCCACCACCACGTCCAGCCTGGTTCAGCCCTGCCGGCTCTTCCACTGGGGGTTGGCCCGGTTCACCACGGCCACCCGGCCGCGCCGGCGCACCACCACCGAACCCGGCTTCTGCTTCAGCGACCGCAGTGAGCTACGTACCTTCATGTCCGACTCTCCTCGGCTCGGGTCGTGCCTCTTCCGCCGTACGCAGGGAAAAACGCGGGCCCGCGCGGTGGGATTCCCGGTGCGACGGGCCCGGCTACTCGGCGGGGCGGTGGGCGTGACCTCGCACGTGGGGCGAGGCGGGGCCGGTCGGGCCGGTCGGCGGGAAGTGGAAGCGGTCGACGTGGTCGATGGTGAAGCCGGCGGCGGTGATGGCGGCGACGGTGTCGCGGTTGGTGTGGCAGCCGGCGAAGAGCCGCGGCCACAGCGTGGCGTCGGCGAGGCGCTGCATCCGGCGCAGGAGGCCGGGGGTGTCGGCGGTGACGTGTTCCAGGAAGCGCAGCTGCCCACCGGGGCGCAGTACGCGGCGGATCTCGGTCAGCGCGGTGGCCTGGTCGGTGACGCTGCACAGGACGAGCGCGGCGACGGCGGCGTCGAACTCCCCGTCGGTGGCGGGCAGCGCCTCGGCGAGCCCGTCGACGACGCGGACCGGCACCGGGGCCTCGCGGGCAGCGGCTTCGGCGGCGGCGCGCAGGCGCGGTTCGGGTTCGACGGCGAGCACCTCGGCGACCTGTGGCGGATAGTGGGCGAACATGCGCCCGTTACCGGCGCCGACCTCGATCACCCGGCCCCGCAGACCGGCCACGAGGGCGCGCCGGTGCTCCGCCGCGCCGGCACGGTCCATCGCCACGCTGAGCCTCTGGTAGACCCGGGCGAACACCGGGTGCGACATCCCCGTCATCCTCTCCTGCCCCTGCCTCCGGTCACCGGCATGTCGCCGTCTCGTCTTGTCTCGAAGGCTATCGACCCGCGGCCACGCCGGCCGCCACGAGCGCCGGCGGGTGAGTGTGGACGCTGAGTGACCGATCAGCCGGGTTGGTGGCGCGAGGGAGGTCGACGGCGTGGTGGCAAGCCTCAGTGACAAAGGCGATCACCCATTGCAATCCCATCCCTACAAATTGCACACTTGGCTCACGTTGGGCCCTGGCGGTGGCGCGACCCGCGGCCGTGGGGCCCCGGACAGGGGAGGACGGCTGTGGGAGTACCGGAGGCGAAACCAGGGGCCAAAGCCAGCACACTTCCCATGTGGAAGGCCCTGCCACTGGCGGTCCGAGACGCACACCAGGCGCTAGTCGACGTGGGTAACTCTGCTGGCGGTGAGGTCGTCCGCATCGGGCTCGGGGTGTCGAGCCCGTACCTCGTGACCAATCCCGAACACGTGCAGCAGGTCCTGCAGGACAGGGCGGCCAACTATCCCCGGGGCGACGACACCGCGCTCTGGCGTTCGGTACGCAAGCTCGTGGGTGATGGAATCCTCGCCGAAGGCGACACGTGGCTGGCGTCCCGCAGGGTTCTCGCGCCCCTGTTCCGGCGGGGCCGCATCGACGCGCTGGTCAACCCGATGGCCGAGGCGATCGAGGCGGCGACCGGCCGGCTGGACGAGGCGGCCGCGGCGGGCACCGTCGTCGACATCGGCACCGAACTGTCCCGTCTCGTCTGCGCCGCCATCATGCGGGCGTTCTTCGACTCCCGCCTGTCGGTCGACGACGCGCTGCGCATCATGGCGGCGCAGGAGGCCATCGTCACCGCGATGGCGCCGCGCATCCTCGCGCCCTTCGCGCCCTGGTGGGTTCCCATGCCCGGCGACCGCCGCTTCCGCCGTGCCGTGCAGACCATCGACGACATCCTGCTGCCGGTCCTGCACGAGGCGCTGCGCCAGCCGGGCGACGGCGATGACGTGCTGTCGACCCTGGCCCGCGCCCGCCGCGACGGCCAGCCCCTGTCCCAGCAGCAGATGCGCGACGACCTGGTCTCCATGGTCGCGGTCACCACCGAGACCAGCTATGTCGCGTTGACCTGGCTCTGGCCCGTCCTCGCCAATCACCCCGATGTCGCCGAGCGGCTCTACGCCGAGATCGACCACGTCGTCGGCACCGGGCCCGTCCGGGCGGAACACCTCTCCCAGCTCACCTACACCGAGCTGGTGCTCAACGAGCTGCTACGCCTCTATCCCGCGGGCTGGATCGTCCCCCGCCGCGCGGCAGGACCGGATGTCCTGGGCGGAGTACGGATCGACAAGGGAGCAACCGTCATCCTGTCCCCGTACGCCACCCAGCGCATGACGGCCTACTGGGGTCCGACCGCCGAGTCCTTCGACCCCGAGCGATTCGCGCCGGGCCGCGCCGAGGCGGAGGGCCGGCACCGCCATGCCTACTACCCGTTCGGCCTCGGCATGCACCGGTGTCTCGGCGAGCAGCTGTTCAATGTGGAGGCATTGTTGATCGTGGCGACCTTGATCAGTAAGTTCCGTTTCACACTTACCGATCCAGTGGTGCCCGGACCGAGGGTGGCCGCGTCGCTTCGTCCACGACGGAGGGTCGAGCTGACCCTGACGCGTCTCGAACGTTCCGTGGCCCGGTAGGAGCCGATGATGCCCCCAGACACCCCGGCCATCGCGTTCGAACAAGCCGCCGAGCACGGGCGCATCTGTTCGGTGGCCGCGAGAGGCCAGCGCGACCTGCAGGAACGCGTCGCCGCCTACCGCGACCTGTTCCCCGACCCACCCGTCGACGCCACCATGCTCAGCGCCCTGGCGCTGTCCACCGCGTTCATCGCACCCTGGTGCAGCGCCTCCGATCTGCGTACCGCTAACCGCACGTCCCTCTGGGTGACGGCGGAGGACTGGCGGATCGATTCGGTGGCCGCCTCGCTGGCGGAGGCCACCGCCACCGCCACCGCCTGCCTGTCCGTTGCCGCGGGGGCCACACCGGCCGACGGTGACGAGCTTGCGCGGTTCCTGGCGGACATCCGCGACGACCTCGCGGTCACGCCGCTGTTCGCCCGCCTCGGCCACCTCTGGCAGGACGAGTTGCGCCGCATGCTCGACGCCGAGTTGCAGGAATGGCAGTGGAAGGCCGCCCGGAACGCCGATCCGGCGGATCTTCCCTCCCCCGGCGACTACCTGGCGAACGCGGCCGGCTATGGCGCCACCTGGGTCAACATCTCCCACTGGATCGCCACCAGCGCCGTCGACACCGAGGACCAGCTCGTCGCACTGGTCACCGCCAGCCAGGAGGTGGAGAAGGTCCTGCGGCTGGTCAACGACCTGGCCAGCTACGACCGCGACGTCAAGGCCGGCGACCTGAACATCCTCATGCTGGGAATCGACGAGGACGAGGTGCGCCAGCAGGTGGCCGCGCTGATCGAGCGGTGCGACACCCTGCTCGACCGCCTGACGGACACCTGCGCCCAGCAGGTCGGATACCTGCGACGCGTGCTCGGCTTCACGACGGGCTTCTACCACGGCACCGACTTCTGGGGGCCCCGGTGACCACCGTCGACGGGCAGGCGCCGGCCGGAGCGACCGCCGACGTGCGCAGTCAGGTCCGCGACCTCGTTGCCGAGATGATGCGCGAGCCGGCCGGCCGTACGTCACCCTCACCGTACGAGACCGCCCGGCTGGTCAGCCTCGCCCCGTGGCTGGTCGGACACCACGACCGGGTGCGGTACCTGCTCGACACCCAGCGTCCCGACGGCGCCTGGGGACAGGCCGGCGGCTACGCCCTCGTGCCCACCCTGAGCGCGACGGAGGCGCTGCTGGCGGTGCTGCGGTCGGATCCACCGGTGGACGTCGCGGGTCCTGCCCGCGCCGTCGACCGTGGCCTGGCCGCGTTGTTCCGGCTCGTACGCGACGCCGCGCCGCTGCCCGACATGCCGGCCGTCGACCTGATCGTGCCGGCGCTGGTCGACGGGATCAACCACCAGCTCCACCGCCTGACCGCGCGGCCACCGGCCGGGCTGCGACGGTGGCAGTCGTCCGCTCCGCTGGCCCTGCCTCCCGGCATCACCCGCGATCGGCTGACCGCGGTGCGTCGCCTGGTGGCCGCGGGCGGGCCCATTCCCGACAAGCTGCTGCACGCCCTGGAGGTCGTGGCCGACGTCGCCCCCGCCGCGCGGGGTGTCACCCCGACCGCGTCCGGCTCGGTGGGCGCGTCACCGGCCGCGACCGCCGCGTGGCTTGGCAAGCCGGACCGCCCGGATGGCGGCGGGGCGTTGGCGTACCTGGAAAGTACGGTCGGTCGCCACGGCGGTCCGGTGCCGTGCGCGGCTCCCATCACCGTCTTCGAGCGCGCCTGGGTGACCACCACCCTGGCCCGCGCGGGGATCGCCCTGACCGACCACGCCGGCCTGATCAGCAGCCTGACCGCGAATCTGGGTGCGACGGGTACCCCGACCGGGCCGGGTCTGCCGGCCGACGCCGACACCACCTCGGTCACGCTGGTCGCGCTCGGCCACCTGGGCGCCCCGGTGCCGCCCGACTGCCTGTGGTCGTACGAGACGCCCGAGGGCTTCTGCACCTGGCCGGGCGAGGACGGTTTCAGCAGCACGACGAATGCGCACGTCCTCGACGCCTTCGGGCAGCACCTCGCCGCACCGGGCAGGGTGCAGCCACGACATCACGCCACCGTGCGGCGACTGGTGACGGCGCTGCGGGAACGTCAGGATCCGCAGGGCAGTTGGTCCGACCGCTGGCACGCCTCGGGCTACTACGCGACCGCCTGCTGCGCGCAGGCCCTGGCCGAGTTCGGGTCACCGGCGGCGGTGGCGGAGCCACTCACGCGGGCCGTCGGCTGGACCCTCGCCACCCAACGGGAGGACGGGGCGTGGGGCACCTGGGCCGCCACCGCCGAGGAAACCGCCTATGCCCTGCAGATTCTGCTGGCCGGCGGCGCCCACCGGCCCGCAGCGGTGGAGGCGATCCGTCGCGGCTACGCCTACCTGCGGCAACACGACGGGCCGGAGGGGCCGGCACTGTGGCACGACAAGGATCTCTACCAGCCCACCCGGATCGTCCGCGCCGCCGTGCTCGCGGCCCAGCACCAGGCCGGAAGCCTGCTGGCCGCCCCGTCCGGACGGGCGTGACGGCCCGCCCGGCAGCCGTCCGTCCATCATGGACATACCGTTAGTGACGGTCTTGAGTCAATAGTCGGACAACTGCTAGCGTGCGTCGGTCTGCCTACACCGGCGGCTTGTTCGGCATGCCTCTGCCGGCAAGTTCTCTCTGCTCGGCATGGGACGGTCCGATGCGGTCACGCAGCGCAAATCTGCGCACCAAGGTTATCGCGCTCCTGGCCTCGCTCGTTGCCCTCTGGGCGTTCGCCGCGTGGGTGACCCTACGCGACGGCGTGAACCTGCTCGGCGTTCAGGCGATCGACAGCCAGATCGTCTCGCCCAGCGAGCCGTTGCTGCTCGACCTACAGGTCGAGCGACGCCTCGCGGTCGCCTATCTTGGCGGGCCGAACGCGGAACGTAGGGACGCGCTCGACACAGCGCGACGGGCCGTCGACGAGAACGCCGCCGCCTTCAGGTCCACCGCCCATAGCTGGCTCGGTCGGCTCGCCGCCGACCGGGAAGCCGAGGAGCGGATCGACGAGGCCCTCGCCGAGCTGGACGAGCTGGCGGCGGTCCGGGAGTCCATCGACAGCCGCTCGGTCGACCGGGCGAGCACGATCAGGACCTACAGCACCGTCATCGAGTCGCTGTTCGAGATCTACGACGTCGTCGGCAGCCTCGACGATCCCGAGATCCAGCAGGACACCCGCAACCTGATCGAGCTGTACCGCCTCCGGGAGCTCATCTCCCAGGAGGACGCCCTGCTCTCCGGGGTGCTCGTGGCCGGGCGGATGACCCTCGACGAGCAGGCCCAGTTCACCGAGCTGGTCATCTCGCAGCGGTACCTCGCCAGCCGGACCCGGCTGAACGAGTCCGACCAGGCCGACTTCGACCAGGTCACCAACGGCGCGGCGTTCACCAGCCTGCGGCAGCTCGAAGACCGGGTGATCAGCAGCCGGGAATCGGCCCGACCCGCCGTGACCGCCACCGAGTGGAGCGAAGCCTCCGACGCCGCGTTGACCCACCTCCAGGAGATGGTGCTCGGCAGCGGTGACAACCTGGTGCAACGGGCGCTCCCGGTCGCGGTCGGCGTGATCCTCCGGCTCGTGCTGGCCGCCGGCCTGGGCCTGCTCGCGGTCATCACGTCGATCATTGTCTCGATCACCACCGCCCGCGCCCTCGTAGCGCAGCTGCAACGACTCCGCGACGCGGCCCACAAGCTCTCCGACGAACGGCTTCCCGCGGTGGTCGAACGCCTCCAGCGTGGCGAGAAGGTCGACGTCGCCACCGAGGCCCCACCTCTCGACTTCGGCTCCGACGAGATCGGGCAGGTCGGCCAGGCCTTCAACGCCGTGCAGGAGACGGCCATCCGCACCGCCGTCGAGCAGGCCGAGCTGCGCCGCAACGTACGCGACGTGTTCCTCAGCCTGGCCCGGCGTACACAGGCTCTCGTCCACCGTCAGGTGACCCTCCTCGACGAGATGGAGCGCCGCCAGGAGGACGCCGACGAGCTCGAAGACCTCTTCCGCGTCGACCACCTGGCCACCCGCATGCGGCGCAACGCCGAGAACCTCATCGTCCTGTCCGGCGCGACGCCGGGCCGTGGTTGGCGCCGCAACGTACCGATGGTCGACGTCGCCCGGGCCGCCGTGCAGGAGGTGGAGGACTACACCCGCGTGAAGGTGCTGCCGTTCGGGTCGGTCGCTCTTGCCGGCCGCGCCGCCGGCGACATCATCCACCTGCTCGCCGAGCTCATCGAGAACTCCCTGACCTTCTCGCCGAAGAGCACCCCCGTGGAGGTTCGCGGGCAGCTCGTCGCCAACGGCTTCGCCATCGAGATCGAGGACCGCGGCCTGGGCATGGACGAGGATGACCTCGCCGCCACCAACGAACATCTCGCCAGCGCGACCGAGTTCAACCTCGCCAACGCCAACAAGCTCGGCCACTTCGTCGTCAGCCGCCTCGCCGCGAAACATCAGGTCACGGTGCGGTTGAAGCCCTCGCCGTACGGCGGGACGACCGCCGTGGTGCTCATCCCCAAGGACCTGGTCACCACCGCCGAGCCGATGACCACCCCGGCGCACCGGACCGGCGGCGGCCCGTCCGGCAGCACGGGTGTCATCGGCGATGGTCCGCGCGTGGCCGCGATCCAGCAGGCCCCGGTCGCCGTCGCGGAGCCGCCGCCCGTACACCACGACACGATGGAACTCCCGGCGGTGGACCCGCCGCTGCGTGCCGCCGCCGACGCTGCCGCCACCTACGTGGAGGGACCGCCCCCCAGCGAACCGCCCGCGGTGGCGCAGCGCCCGGCGCCGCCCGTTGCGCACACCGAGCACGGGCTTCCCATGCGGGTCCGTCAGGCCAGCATCGCACGGCAGCTGCGGGACGCGCCCCCGGCGCAGACACCACCCGCCGACGGCGACGAGGAGGGACGGTCTCCCGACGAGGTACGCAAGATGATGTCCTCCTACCGCAGCGGCACCCTCCGCGGCCGGGACGACGCGGCGCGTCTGCTCGACATGGACGACGAAGAGCAGGGCACTGCCGCCGACGACACGTCGGCGACCGAAACCGATCGGTAAGAAAGAGGAACGGGCAAGTGCAGCAGAACTCTGCGGGCGATCTGGCCTGGCTGCTCGACGACCTGGTCGGGCGGGTCAAGCAGGCCGAGCATGCCATCGTGCTCTCGGCTGACGGCCTACTCATGGCCTCTTCCGCCCAGCTCAGCCAGGACGACGCGGAGCATCTGGCCGCGATGGCCTCGGGCATCCAGAGCCTCGCCAAGGGAGCGGGCAAGCGGTTCGGCGGGGGTCCGGTGCAACAGACCATCATCGAGATGAAGTCGTCGTTCCTGTTCGTCACCGCGGCCGGGAGCAACGCGTGCCTGGCCGTCCTGGCGGCCGAGGACGCCGACGTCGGCCTCGTCGCCTACGAGATGGCGATGGTCGTGGCCAGGGCCGGCAAGTTCCTCGCCGCACCATCCCGGTCGAGCCAGTCCACCGACAACTAGGGGCCGCCATGACGATGCCCGAAGAAGATCCGGTTTGGTTAGACGACGCGGCCGGCCCGGTGGTCCGTCCGTACGCCGTGACCGGTGGTAGGGCCAAACCCGCCAACAACTTCAACGTGGTCGCGATAGTCCTCGCCACCCGGTCGGCACCGCCGCTCGAGGTGGGGATGGCACCAGAGCAGGCAAGGATCATTGACCTCTGCCAGCGCCCACTCGCCCTGGCTGAGGTCGCCGCTCATCTCAGCCTGCCCCTCGGCACCGTCCGAGTGTTGCTAGACGGACTGGTCGCCGAGGGGTTCGTACGGGTCAACGAACCCCACCAGGCCGCCACCCTTCCCGACGACAGCGTATTCGAGGCGCTCATCAATGGACTACGTCAACTCTGATCGGACGGGTCAGACGACCCTACCCACAGCCATCAAGATCCTCATCGCGGGCGGCTTCGGCGTAGGCAAGACCACTCTCGTCGGAGCCGTCAGCGAGACCAAGCCCCTACGTACCGAGGAGGTTCTCTCCGAGCAGGGTGTCGGGGTCGATGACATCTCCGGTGTCGAGGCCAAGTCGACGACGACCGTGGCCATGGACTTCGGCCGGATCACCATCAGCGAAGACCTCGTCCTGTACCTGTTCGGCACCCCCGGTCAGGACCGTTTCTGGTTCGTCTGGGACGAGCTGACCCTCGGCGCCCTCGGCGCTGTCGTCCTCGCCGACACCCGCCGGCTCGCCGACTGCTTCTCGTCCGTCGACTACTTCGAGCGGGCGAAGCTGCCCTTCATCGTGGCCGTGAACTGCTTCGATGATGCCCGCGAGTACAGTCTCGACGAGGTGCGGCGGGCCCTGGACCTCGACCCGGAGGTGCCGGTGATGTTGTGCGACGCACGACAGCGGCAATCCTCCAAGGACGTCCTCGTCGCGCTGGTCGAGCACGTCAAGGGCCGAGGTCTCACCCGCAAACCCGAACCGGTGCGGTAATCCCCTCACCAGTCCTGCTCCCGAGGGGTGGGTCAGGGCCGTAGCCACCACGGGCTGGTGTAGGCGACACCGAGGTCGTTGCAGGGGTGGCCGGCCGGGCCGGGCGTGCCGTTGGGCAGCGACGGGTCGGAGATCCGCAGAACCACCCAGTCGCCGTCGGCGGCGTTGAGCGGCACGGTGAAGTCGGTGAGCCGGCCGTTGACGGTGTCGATGACGTCCACGACCGCCGGCGCCGAGGTGCCCGGGCGGAGCACCTGGATCCGCAGGGGCTTACCATCCCAGACCGGGCCGCGGTCCAGGTCGAGCAGGAACCGTACGTCGCCGGAGGTCTGGTTCAGCACGCCACCCATGCGTACGCCGTTGGCGGTGGCGTCCACCCGCAGGCCGGAGACCCGGGTGGCGAAGGATCGGCGGGCGGCCATCGCCGCCAACACCGCGGTGCGGGTGTTCTCGGTGACCCACAGGCCGCTGCGGCCCTTGCCCTCGTGGAAGCCCCAGGTCGTGCCGTGCTCGTCGGTGACGCCGGTCAGGCCCGGGCGCCATCCGGCGTTGAGGCAGGCCACCAGCGGTGACGTCAAGCCCGACGACCAGCCCTCGAAGAGGTAGTCGTCGGTGCGGTTGAACATCTCCAGACCCACGAGCTGGTTGCGGGCCGAGGCGTTGAAGGAGAAGTTGCTGAACCGGCCCGGTTCCCGGCCCGGGTGGTTGAAGCTGGCCAGGCCCTCGGGCCGACCGGCGAGCCAGCCGTACAGGCTGCCCGGGCTGCTGGCCCGCAGCAGGTCGGCGAAGTCGGAGGTGTTCCAGACGTTGATGTGCCCCTGCAACGGATGCGACCACTCGAACCCGCGGATCGCGGTGAACTGGCCCGGGTCGTTGGCCGCGTTGGCCAGCTCACCGGTGGTCCGCCACTCCGACGAGCTGAGCCCGTCGATCGAGAGGAGCGTGGCGTGGTCGGTCAGCGCGGCGACGTCGAGACCGGCCTCGCGCATCGAGGCGAACGCGGCCCCGGCGCTGCCGTCGCCATCCGACATGACGGTGTGGTTGTGCATGTCGGCGTGCACCAGCGTCGTGCCCTGGGTGATCAGGGAGGTCCGGGCGGCTCCGGCCGAAGCGGTCGCGTCCGGCGCGCCGGCCATCGTCGTGGTGGCGGCCCGGGCCGAAGCCGGCAGCGCGGCCAGCATCAACATGCCGCCGGCACCGGTCAGCAACGCCCGGCGGCCGACCGCCGTGGTGGTGACGTTGACCTGACCGTACGGCACCTCGTCGGTGGCTCCGTGGTCGTGGTGACAGTGGTGGGGGTGGCGTCCACTCATGGACACACATAAACAGGTAGATATTTGACGATGCCACCATGCCGAGTCGTCGATCAGGCGAACAGTGCCCTACGGCCAGCCCATCCTCGCCCGCGACCGGCCACCCCACCCCGCCACCGATAACGATTTACATCGACAGATGTCTCTACTACTATCTCGCTCGGGAGCCGCCAAGCCGTCGCAGGCAGAAACGCCGCCTGCCCTCTCGAGATCGTCCGAATCGATCGACGCGCACATCTCCTCGGGACTGGGCATCCCGGCGAGCCACACCGACGTCGGCGGATCAACTGGAGCATCGATGAAACTCACCCGTACAGCACGCCGTCTGGGACTAGGCGCGGTCACCGTCCTCCTCGCCTCGTTCACGATGGTCGCCATCAACCAGGCCGGCCCGGCCTCGGCACACGGTTCCGTCACCAACCCGCCATCCCGCAACTACGGATGCTGGGAACGCTGGGGTTCCGACCACCTCAACCCCAGCATGGCCCAGAGCGACCCGATGTGCTGGCAGGCCTGGCAGGCCAACCCGAACACCATGTGGAACTGGAACGGCCTGTACCGCGAGAACGTCGGCGGCAACCACCAGGCTGCCATCCCGAACGGACAGCTGTGCAGCGGTGGCCGCACCCAGGGCGGCCTGTACGCCTCGCTCGACGCGGTCGGCGCGTGGACCGCGAAGGCGATGCCCAACAACTTCACCCTGACGCTGACCGACGGCGCCCGGCACGGTGCCGACTACATGCTGATCTACATCACCCGGCAGGGGTTTGATCCGACCACCCAGCCCCTGACCTGGAGCAACCTGGAACTGGTGCTCCGCACCGGCAGTTACCCGACCACCGGGCTCTACGAGGCTCAGGTGAACGCGGGCAACCGTACCGGCCGGCACGTTATCTACACGATCTGGCAGGCGTCGCACCTCGACCAGCCGTACTACATCTGCAGTGACGTGACCTTCGGTGGCGGCGGCAACCCGCCGCCGACGACTCCGCCGCCCACCACCCCGCCGCCCACCACTCCGCCGCCGACCACTCCGCCGCCCACCAACCCGCCGCCGGCCGGCAATGGCGCCTGCACCGCCACCTACACCAAGACCAATGAGTGGACCGGTGGCTTCGGCGCCGAGGTCACCGTCCGGGCTGGCAACGCCGCCATCTCCGGCTGGACGGTGAACTGGACCTGGCCCAACGGCCAGAGCATCACCAACTCGTGGAACGCGTCGATCACCTCGAGTGGGTCGTCGGTCACCGCCTCGAACGTCGGCCACAACGGCTCCGTGAGCGCCAACGGCAGCACCAGCTTCGGATTCAACGGCTCCTGGAACGGCACCAACGGCACGCCCACCCTCACCTGCACCGCCCGATAACAGCCACCCGCGAGCGGGGGTGGTGCCGACCGGCACCGCCCCCGTTCGCCACGCCAGCCGGGATCGGGCAGAGGACGCGGCCCAGGAGGCGCTCCGTCAGCGCGAACGGCCCTCCGACACGCGAGGGCCGACGTCAGCCCTCGAGCGGCGGGCGGTCGATGTTCAGGTGAAACGCGCGCTCCTCGGCCTCCTGACGGGCCGTCACGAAGTCGCCCTGCCAGTCCTGGGCGTCGTCCGGAATGCGCGCGACGACGTGCTCGCCGTGCACCCGGCCGTCCGCGTCGGTCAGGCTGACCCCGACGACGGTGTGCCCACGCCCCGGTATCGCGTAGTGGCGCACCACCCAACGGGCGGACATCTGCGAAACGTGGCGTCGGCGCCGGGCACCGGCCGTCACCGCCACGGACACCAGCAGGACGGCGGCCAGCACGACGATCGAGACAGCCAGGAACCCGATGATCCGCACCCACCCGAGGCTACCGTGCTTCGTGCCGGCGGTGCACCGTACGGAGATGCCGACGGGTCGCCCGGGTCCCTCAGCCCGGAGTCGCTGGGCGGGTGGTGGCGGGAACCGGCCGCAGCTCAGTGCGGCGAGCCGGTTGGCGTGTGCCCGGCATAGCGGTTCGCGGGCTCGACCAGGTAGCTGTGCAGGACGCCGTCCGGGTCGTGGACCGAGCGCAGCCGCTCCATCCGCGCTCGGTTCGTCTCCGATATCGGCCGGTCGAAGCGGCGGGACAGGTCGGAGTCACAGAACGTGGCCCCGGCCGAGAGGCCGACGACCGCCTCGACGGAGCCGTGCACCCAGGACAGGAGTCGCTCGTCGTCGGCCCCGTCCTCCCACACCCCGAAGAGGGAGAGGTACAGCGGGGCCTGCGAGGACCATGCGGCGTCCGGGGCGACCCGGTCCTCACCCCAGCAGTACAGGATCACGTGCGAGCGCGGGTTGGGCATCGCCTCGAACAGCGGCGCCAGCGCGGGCACCAGTTCGTCCGGGGAGGCCGCCGTCCACATGTTGTCCGCCGCGTACCGCAGGCCCCTGGGCCTACCCCGGGCCATCTCCTCGAACAGGTCGTCCATCGACTTCGGAACCCGGGCCTCCTGGATCATCGCCCGCTCGGCGATCGGCGCGGACTCCAGCGGGGCGAGCAGGTCCCGCGCCTGCTCGGCGGTGTCCACGAAACAGGTGGCGGTCAACAGCACCACTGGCAGCGTGAAGCCCTCGATCGGCGGGATGGTCGCCGTGACCGCGACCTCCACCTCCGGCGACAGCGGCGCCTCCATGGCGTAGCGCAGCACGTCGGCGGCGACCTCCGCCGGGTAGACCTGGGTGGTCTGGGTGATGGCCTTCGGGCGCGGGTACACCTTCAGGTGGAAGCGGGTCACGATCGCGTAGATGCCGGGGCCACCGCCCCGGACCGCCCACATGATGTCGCGGTGGCTGTCGTCGTCGGCGCGGATCAGCTCGCCGCCGGCGGTGACGACGTCCACCGCCTCGATGCTGAAGCACGCCGGGCCGAGGCTCTTGGAGTTCCAGCCGTACCCGCCGCCGAGCAGGAAACCGGCGACGCCGGCGTCGGGACAGTGGCCGACCGGAAAGAAGAGGTCGTGCTCGGCCAGCGCGGCGTCCAGGGCCCCACCCACCACACCGCTCTGGACGCTGGCGGTGCGGGCCCCCGGATCGACCGTCACCTCCCGCAACGCGGACAGGTCGAGCAGGATGCCGCCGTCGCGCACGGACGCGCCGACCCAACTGTGCCCGCCCGACCGGACGGCGATCTTCAAGCCCTTCTCACGAGCGATCCGGACGGTGATGACCACGTCGTCCTCGCTGCCGGCCACCACGATCAGCTCGGGAAAGCGCTGCGGCTTGCGGCCGTTCCATACCGCCGCGCACCGCGCCTCCTCGTAGCCTCGTTCACCTCGCTGGTACAGGCGGCCGTCCATGTACTGCTCCTTCACTGGGCGTGGGTCGTCGCCGGCGTCGGCCATCGCCCTGCCCAGCAGGATGCCGCCTGCGGGCAGCCAGTTGGCCGACCACTAGACGGACAGATCCGGCATCTGGTGCGACGGCCTTCTCAGTAAGCCAAAGCAACCACCGACCACACAAGACACCCGGTCACCGTTTGGTAACTACACAGCCACTTGGAGTACGGGAGGTTACGCCAGTGCGAGGATCGCCACCACCAGCAGTACGTCGAGCACCACACACGCCTCGGCGTACCAGCGGGGAACGACCACGTTCGCCCGCAGGTGGAACGCGTCCCAGACGGCGTGCCCCAGCCAGCCGATCGCCAGCAGGTAGGCGGCCCACGGCTGGTCCAGCACGGCGGCGAACAGGGCCAGGCCACCGAACACGAGGACACCGGCGAGCTGCACCGCGAGCATCCGCACCCGGCGCAGGTGGCCGCGGATCGCGCCGATCATCACGTAGAGCACGGCCGCCCAGGCCAGGCCGTCGGCGAAGTCCTCCACCGCGCCCGCCACCAGCAGGAGCGACAGGATCGCGATCGCGACGAGGGTGGGCCACCGGCGCGCGGCCCGGTGGGCGAGCCCCGCCGGACGGTCGGGCGCGGGCGGTGCCGCAGCATCGGGGCCGGCCGCCGGTGAGCGATCAGGTGTGCCGGTGACATCCACCATGTGTCCTCCGCTCCCGTGACACGGCTGACCACACGCTACGCCCGGCATCGGCCCGGCGACGGGCCACTTCCCGGTCGATTACCCGCCGGTGGCCGGCCAGCGTCGCGGTACGCCGCATAGTCGGAGGTCATGACCGCCTGCCCTGCCGACGACGAGCCGGCGACCTGGGGTCAGCAGGCGTTCCGCGACGCGCTCGACCGCTTCGACCGGCACGCCTGGCACACCCGGGTCACCGCCGAACAGCCGGTACCGGACGGGCTCGACCTGGCCGGCGTACACCTGGCGGTCGATCGGGTGGTCGCGGCGCACGAGGGGCTACGGACGACCCTTGTGGACGCTCCCGGCGGCCCTCGGCAGCACGTGGCGCCGGCCGGACGGGTCGCCCTGGAACAGGTCGCCGTGGCATCACCGGCGGACGTCGACGCCGCCGCCCACGAGCTGGCCGAACGGCTCCGCCGCCGGTCCGACGGGCCGCTGTCCGTCGGTGTGGTCGACGCGGCCGGCGTACCCCGCCGGTTGGTCTGGGCGCTGTCCCACCTCGCGGTGGATGCCACCAGCGTCGGCGTGCTGCTCAGCCGCCCGCTCGCCGGCGGACCCCGGGACGACCCGACGCGGCCAGGGCACCCCGGGCCGGCGGCCCGGCAGCCCCGCGAGCAGGCCGTGTACGAGGCACAGGACGGCTACCGGCGGCGCAGTGCGCGGGCGGTCGCGTACTGGCGGGCCCGGTTCGGCGACCTCGACCTGCCGCTGGCCCGACGCGACCGGACGGCGGCCGGCAGCCGGCAGGCGGTGCTCGACTCGGCCGCCGCCGCGACCGCCCTGGACCGCGTGGTCCGGCGGCTCGGTCTGCCGTCCAGCGCCGTGGTGCTCGCGGCGGTCGCCGCCGGGCTGGGCGCGGTCCACGGCCGGCGGGTGCTGCCGATGCAGGTCATCACGTCCAACCGCCACCTGCCCGGGTTGGACCGCTACGTCGGCGTCCTCGCGCAACCCGGGCCGCTGGTCGCCGACCTCGACCCCGACCTGCCCTTCGGCGCGCTCGTCGAGCAGGTACACGGCCGGGCCGGCACCGCCTACCGGCACGCCTTCTGGTCCCCGACGGAACTCGACGCCGGGCTGCGCGACGACGGCCGGTCGGCGGACGACGTCCTCGGCGGGATCTGCACGGTCAACGACGTACGGGGCGCCGGGCGCGATCCGGGACCTCGCCCGGACACCGCCACCGCCACACCGCAGGTCCGGAAGCTGGCGTGCTGGCCGTACCAGGGCGGCCGGCTGGCCGTGGCGGTCGCGGGCGGTGAACGGGCGCTGCGGATCGCCATGCGGGTCGACCCCGCGTACCTGGATGACGCGCTGCTGCCCGACCTGCTACACAGCGTGGAAGCGGTCCTGCGCCGGGCCGCGAGCGGCGGTCCGGGCACGCCGATCCGCCAGCTCACGGGCGAGCTGAACGTGCCACCCGCCCACCCCGGTCAGTGACCGCACGCTTCCCGATCCGTTCCCCACCCGCTGGCACGATGGTGCGGGTCGGCGTCAGGGGGAGGTCGAGGCCGGATGGCGGTGCAGTCGGCGAACCGCGCAACCGTACGGGGTGTCACGCGCGCGGACGAACGCGCCGCGGCCCGCGTGCTCACCGAGGCGTTCATGCAGGATCCGATCTGGGAGTCCACCGGCCCACGGTGGAGGTGGCACCGGCGGCTCGTGCTCGCCGCGCTCTACCGGGCGGAGCTGCGGATCGCGCGCTGGCGATCCGCGATCCGGCTCGGCGCGTTCCAGGACGGACGGCTGGACGCCGTGATCCTGGTCTACCCGGACGGCGAACGCGGCTTCCCCTGGTGGGCCTGGCTCCCGCGCGGGGCCGCCTGTCTGCTCGCCGGCCCGGTGGCGGTGACGCGCAGCATCCGCGTGGTGAGCGAGCTGAACCGGCGGCACCCCACCGAACCGCACGCGCACTTCTGGATGCTCGGATCCCGGCCCGGCGCGATCGGCGCGGGCTACGCCCTGATGCGCGCCGCCGCGGCACGCACCGACGCGCTGGACAAGGACGGCTACCTGGAGGCCACCTCGACCGAGATGGCCGAGGTGAAGGAGTTGCTCGGCTGGCGGGTCCGGGACCGGGTGCGGCTGCGAACCGGCAAGCAGGTCACCACCATGTGGCGCGATCGCCGGGCACCGCGATGACCGCCACCGGGCTGCGCGAGGCCCTCGACGCGCTGTTCGTGGTACCGCCCGAGCATCGGTGGGGCGACGTGGGCCGGGCAGAGGCCCGGGCGCTGCTGTCCTGCGACGAGCCCACGCTGTCCGCCCTGGTCCGGCACGGGCTACCCACCAGCGGGCACCCCGACGGGGACCGGTTCGACTCGCGCGACCTCTTCAACCTCGGCCTGCACAGCGTCGGGCACGACACCGTGGTGGCACGGACCTTCGCGTTGGCCCTGCGCTGGATGCGAGCCGGCACCGACCGCCTGGTGGCGGGCCGGCCGGCCCGGCTGGATGTCAACCTCTCCTGCGGCGGACCGCAGGAATGCGGCGCCGGTGCCCGCAGCCACATCACCCGGCCCCGGCCCGAGGTGTACGGGGGCAGCGTCGAGTCGCTTCACATGTGCCACCGGCCCGGCGGCGAACAGCCGGCCGGGACGCCGCCTCCGGGCCTGCGGATGACCGCCCGCCTGCGGCTGACCGGGCAACTGGCCCCGCTGCGGTCGGCCGCGGCCCGAGACGCCGTACGGCACTTCCTCGATGTCGGCCTGCGCTGGGTGAAGCTGCCCGGCCCGCTCCAGGCCGACGTCCGACTGGCCCGCAGCCACGGGATCGCCAGCTGCGCGTCGGCGAGCCTGCACCTCGCGCACCTGCTGCAGTCGGCGGGACTGGACGCGACCACGCGCGTCGGCTGGGTGATCGGCCTGGAGATGGAGCACGCCTGGGTCGAGGTGGTGGACACCGACGGCGAGACGAAGCTCCTCGACCCGGTCTTCGCGCTGTTCGCGGGCATGCTGCCGGGCGCCAACCCGGCGTTCCGCGACGCCGACCACGCCCTGCGTACCAACCGGCTCGTGCCGACGGCCCTGCCGGCCGGCGCAGCTCTCGCCGTGCACTCGTGCGACGGCCCCCCGGCGACGCCGCGCGTCGCCGTCACGACCTCCTTCGAGAAGGAACGCACATGATCCGACAGCGCGTCCGCGACGTGGTCGCCCAGGTCTTCGACCGTTCCCCGGACTCGTTGCCCCCGGTGGCCGGCCCGGACACCGTCGAGGGATGGACGTCGCTCCGGCACCTCCGTGTCATCCTCGGCCTGGAGGAGGAGTTCGGCATCGAGATCGAGCCGGACGCCGTACCCGGCCTGGTCACCGACGAGGCGATGGCCGGCTACCTGACCGAGCACCTGACACCCGCCGCCGGGGCCGACCGGTGACCGCCTTCCTCGATCGGTACGCGGCGGCGTACGGCCCGTCCGACGCGTTGCTGCGCCGCCTCACCGGCCTGCTCGGCGGCGAGGTACGCGCCGACGGCGCCTGGATCAGCGACACCGAGGGGCGACGCTGGCTGGACTTCGGCTCCTTCGGGCTGCACCTGCTCGGCCACCGTCACCCCGTGGTGACCGCCGCCGCCGTCAGCCAGCTCGACCGGATGGGGCTGTCCGGCAAGGTCCTCGGCAACGAGGCGGCGACCCGCTGCGTGGAGCGGCTGCTGGCCGCGACCCCGCCACGACTGGACCGGGGAATCCTGGCGAACACCGGCGCCGAAGCGGTGGAGATGGCCATCAAGATGGTCACGCTCGCCACCGGCCGGGACGAACTGCTCGCGCTCACCCGCTCGTACCACGGCCGGACGGTCGCCGCGCTGAGCCTGTCCGACGCGACCGCGTCCCTCGGGCGGTGGGGCCTGCGGGACCGTGTCCACTTCGTCGAGCCCGGGGACATCGCCACCGCCCGCCGACTGCTGGAGACCCGCCCGATCGCCGCTGTCTTCGCCGAGCCGGTACAGGGCGAGGGCGGCGTACGACCGGTCGCGCCGGAGTTCCTCGCCGCCCTGCGCGAGCGGTGCGACGCGACCCGCACGCCGCTGGTGCTCGACGAGATCCAGACCGGGCTGGGGCGCTGCGGGCGGCGCTGGCGATCGGCCGACGACTGCCCACCCGACCTGCTCCTGGTCGGCAAGGCCCTCGGCGGCGGGCTGGTACCGGTCTCGGCCGTCCTGTACGCGAGCCCGGTCATCGGCCCGGCGGCGACCGACCCGCTGGTGTTCGCCTCCTCCTTCGCCGGTGGCGCGCTCGCCGGCACGGTGGGCGCGACCGTGGTCGAGCTGGTGAGCGACCCGGTGCTGCTGGAGCGGGTCCGGCTGATGGGCGACGCGGTACGGGCGACGCTGCGCACCCGGCTGGGCGGCAACGCGCACGTCCGCGACATCCGCGGCGAGGGACTGATGATCGGCGTGGAGCTCAGCGATCCGGCCGTCGCCGGTCAGGTGCTCGTCGAGGCCGCCCGCCGCGACCTGCTGGTCAGCTTCTGCCTGAGCCGACCCGAGGTGCTGCGCGTCTACCCACCGGTGGTGATCGAGCCGGACGACCTCGACGCCGGGGTGGCCGCGTTCGTCGCCGCGGTGGCCGCCGTGACGGCCGCGCCGGAACTCGTCTGAGCGTCACCTCCGCCCGCCACCGCCCAGCTCGACCGTCCCGGAGTTTCGCCCTTCGCACCCATTGCCCGCACCAGAGGAGCCGATATGCCGTCCGCCCACGCCGCTCTCGAGATCTTCGATGCCGACGTCAAGCAGGTCTGGAACGTCGTCACCGACTTTCCGAACTATCCCAGCGTGATGCCCGACGTGCTGGAGGTCACCGTACGGCGGCAGGACCACGCGCTGGCCTTCAGCACCTGGCGCACTCTGCTCGACGGCATCGAGATGACCTGGGAGGAGCGGGACGTCTTCGAGCCGTACCGGCGGATCGTCTTCGAGCAGACCGAGGGCGACCTCCAGGAGTTCCGCGGGCACTGGCTGCTGACCGAGACGCCCGCCGGGGTGCTGATCGAACTGACCGTGCACTTCGACCTCGGCATCCCCTCCCTCGCGCCGGTGCTCGACCCGCTCGGGGTGCATGCCATCGAGTCCAACTCGCGGCGGATGCTCGCCGGCCTCCAGCGGCTCTGCGGTGCGCTGGAGCGTGCCTCGTGACCGCTCACACCGGCATGGCCGGGGCGGGCGTCGACGAACGGATCCTGGTCACCGGGCTGGGCGGGGCCGTCGGCACGGCCCTGGCCGCCCGGCTGCCGGCCCTCGGCGGGTCGGCCGAACTGGTCGGGGTGTTCTCCGGGGAACGCTCGCGCGACCGATTCCTCGCCACCGCCGACCCGGCGCTCACCGCCATCCTGCGGGCCGTGGTCTGTGACCTCACCGACGAGACCGCGACCCGTCGGCTCGCCGACGAACTGGGCGGCTGCGAACGCGCCCTGGTGGTGCACGCGGCAGCCAACACCGCCTGGACGTTGGCCCTGCCGGAGGCGGTCCGGGCCAACGTCGTGGCCACCCGCAACGTGTCGGAGCTGGCCCGGGCCACCGCCCGGCGGGCCCGGCTGATCTACGTGTCCTCCGCCTTCACCCACACCACCGACTGGATCTACCGGAACAGCTACGAGGAGTCGAAGGCGCTGGCCGAGCGGATGCTGCGTGTCGACTACCCCGACCTGGCCACGTCGGTGTTCTCCTGCAGCCTCGTCGTCGGCGACAGCGGCACCGGGGCGATCACCCGGTTCCACGGGATCTACCCGCTGATCGCCGCGATCGAGCGCTTCGACCTGCCGGTGGTACCCGGCGAGGCCGCCAACCGGATCGACATCGTGCCCGTGGACTGGGTCGCCGACGAGTTGCTGGGACTGATGGTCGACGTCCGGGCCGGCGCCACGCCACGCGACGTCGTGGCCGCCGCCGGTGACGCCGCGCCGACGCTGACGGAGCTGGTCAGCGGCGTCGTGGCGGCGCTCAACCGGAACCGGGCACTGCGCGGGACGGCGGCCCTCGGTCCCGCCTCGGTGCTGGGGCTGCGGCAGTTCGACTTCTTGCGCCGCTCGCTCACCGTCTGGCGGGACGGCGCGCGCGGCGTGCCCGACCTGCGGCTGCTCGACCGGCTGATCGCCAGCTATCGGCCCTACCTGCGCGACGGCCATGCCCGCGCCCCGTTCGGGGTGAGTCGACCGGCGCCGTCCTACCTCGACTATCTGGACCCGGTGGTGACGTACTGGCTGTCGACCACCGTTCCCCCGGCTCGCCGCGAGATCGCCGTCCCGGCCACCGCCTGACGCTCCGGGCGCGGCCGGTCGTCGAGGCGGCCGGCCCGGTCAGGAGGTGCTGAGCCAGCCGGCGGCCACCGTGTCGTTCTTCAGGTCGGCGGCGGGCTCCGGCACGCCGATCGCCTGCGCCACCAGGGGCGTGAAACCCCCGCCGCCCAGCGCCGCCACCGCCTCGTCGTCGAACCCGCCGAGCACGGTGGTGGCGCAGCCGAGGCGGACCGCCATCCGGTACGCCTCGGCGCAGACCAGCCCGGCCACCAGCAGCAGCCGCCGGTACACCGACAGCCCGGTGTCGGACCGGTCCGGCGTCATCCCAACAAGCAGGAACGCCGAGGCGGCGCCAGCGATCGGCTGCTGCCCGAACATCCTGATGCGGCACGTCGGGGACGGCGCCGGCACCTCCGCCGCCCGCCACGTGCCGGTGGACGGATCCCACCAGCGGCTCCGCCAGCCCTCACCGGCAGGCGCGACGTAACGCAGCGCAAGCCAGTCCCGCAGTGGCGGACGCACCGCCGCTGCCAGCCGCAGCTGCAGCGCCTCGATCGCCGGGGCGACTCCGGACGGCATCGGCGTGCCGGTGAACGCCCGCGCCGAGTGGCGCCGCCGGATCTCGCCCGGCGCGTCGGCGCCCGGCACGCGCACCAGCTCGGCCAGGTCCACGGCCGGCTGGACAGCCGGCTCGGCGAACCCGTGCAGCCGGCGCACCCGGTGCAGCGCGGGATTCAGCAGCGGCGGGTGCTCGACGACCCACCCGGTCCCGAGGCCGTCCACCGTGGGGCTCGGGCCGGTCGGGGCGGCGGCCGCGGCTTCCGCGTCGAGCACCACGACGGCCAGCAGCAGTTCGTCGGCGGTCAGGCCCAGATCGGCGTGCACCACGTCGTGCGGCATCCGGTCGGGCAGGCGCGCGGCCGTCCCGGCGTGCACGGCAAGGGCGGCGATGTTGCCCAGCACGTTGCCGGCGTCGAGCAGGCAGTAGCGATAGCCCCGCACGCCGTACCGCTGCACGGTCCGCCAGGCGACCGCGACGACGGCGACCGCCCACTGACCGGTACGCAGCCCGAGGGCGGTCGCGGCAGCCGTCGCGTCGCCGACGTCGACGCAGCCCCGGCGCTCCGGTACGTGCAGCCGCCACCGCCAGCCCTCGGGGCCGCCGGCCAGCCAGACCGTCTCGACCGGATACATCGCCCCCGCCGAGGCGGCGTGCCGGGCCACGCCGCGCGGCGTCGTCCGGTACCCGTACGCCAGGTCGGCGAAGCGGTCGAGATCGTCGCCCGGCGGCGGCGCGACCGCCCGCGGGGTGAGGCTGCCGGCCACCCGCCGGCACGGCCGGGTCACCGTGGAGGCCGGGTGGCTCAACCGCTGGAGCTGCTGCACCCGGTGCAGTAGCCCGGCCGGTACCGCCTCCGACGGCACGTCAGGCATCCCAGCCCGCGCTCTCCGGGCAGGTCGCCCGGACCCGGCGGACCGCGTGGTCCCAGTAGCTGCGGACGGCCAGGTCGCTGTAGATGTAGGTGCGCTTGGCGTCCACGTCCTCGCTGGTGGAGACGGAGAACGGCAGGCCGGTGGAGAGCGCCATGAGGTGCAGTTGGCAGCAGCGTTCGAGTACCTGGGCGCCGACCGCGGCGTGCCGGATCGACCGCCCCACCGCGACGCCGCCGTGGTTGCGCAGGAACGCCGCCGGGTGCGGGCCGAGCGCCTTGGCGACGAGGCTGCCGACCTCGTACGTGAGGATGGTGTTGCTGGTGACCGTGAACCGGGGCACCTGTTCGAAGTACAGCGCCCCCTCGTGGGAGAGCGGCGCGAGTTCGGCCTCCAGCGCTCCGAACACGAGGGTGTGCGGGGCGTGGCTGTGCACGATCGCGTTGACGTCCGGCCGGGCCGCGTAGATGGCCTGGTGCAGCGGCAGCTCCGGTGGGGCCATCCGGTGCGCGGGCGCGTCCGGGTCGACCTGGGCGAGCACCATGTCCTTCGGCTCCGCCTCGTTGAAGCCGCACAGCGCGCCCTTGATGAGGAACCGCTGGCTGCCCGGCATCCGGGCGGAGACCTGCCCCTGGTTGAAGTCGTCGTGGCCGGTGTCGGAGAGCATCCGGGAGGCGTACGCCAGGGCGACGGTGAGCCGGCGCTCGGCAACGGAGAGGGGCGGCGGCTCGCTCATCTCGTCCCCCTGACGACAAGCGGGTGGTCGACCGGCGGGTGGTCGACCGGCGGTGCTCCGGCCAGCGACCGGTAGAAGTCGTGGATCGTCCACCGGCCGGGGAGGGGCCGGGCGGCCAGCCAGCGCGCCGCCCGCACCGCCACCGCCCCGTACGCCGCCCAATCGCGGACCCGGTGGCCGACCACCACTTCCTCGTCCGGCAACGTCAGCCGGACCTCGTGCTCGCTCACCGGTAGGCCGGCCCGCACCGAGTCCACCGCCACCTCGACCGGCGCGGTGGCGGCACCGGTCACGCAGTCGCGCAACGCGAGCGCCGTGGCGCTGGGGCGGTCCACCTTGTACGACGGGTGGCGGTCCAGCACCGTCACCTCCCCGGTGTCCGGGGCCCGCAGGGCCGACCAGAGTGGGGCGAGCAGCCGTACCGCCTCGACGTGCAGGTGGTGGCCGATGCTCAGGTTCTCCGCGCGCAGCACCGGCACCTCGGCGGCGAGTGTGGCCAACCCGGCCCGGTCGGCCGGCCCGAGGCCGGAGCCGGCGCTGAGCAGCGGCGTGCGGTGCCTGCGGCAGTACGCGATCACGTCCGGCAGCGCGGCGGCGGGCGTGGCGTCGACCAGCACATCGGGCGGCCGGCCGACCCAGCCGTCCTGGCCGGCGGTCATCACGACCGGCACCCCGGCCGCCTCGGCGGCGGCCACCACCCGCCGGCCCAGGCGGCCCCGGGCACCCACCACGCCGAGGCTAGACATGGGCACCGCGCTGGTCGGCGATGTACCGGGCCATTGCCGTGAAGCCGTCCAGCACCTCCTCGGGCAGGTCGTCGTCCCACTCGATGCCGAACGTGTCCTCCACGGCCACCAGGAAGTTCAGGGTGCGCAGCGAGTTGAGGCCCAGCTCGCGGATCGAACCGGAACCGGTCCGGGCCGGGTCGGGCACCGCCTCGCCGAAGCTGATCTCGACGACCAGCGCCATGAGCTGGTCGATGATGTCATCCACGTCGTTCCCCTTCGCGCAACTCGGACAGGGCCGCCGCGTTCACCTTGCCGGCCGAGGTACGCGGCAGGGATCCGGCGATGACCAACCGCTCGGGCAGCTTGTACGCGGCGAGTTGCTCGCGGCAGTGCGCGACGACGGTCCGCCGGTCCAGCCCCGCGGCCTCGACGTACGCGGCGAGAACCTGCCCGCCGGCGGTGCTCTCACCCCGGACGACCACGTCGCTGACCCCGGGCAGCCGGCGCAGGACGCCCGCCACCTCGGTCGGGTCGATCTTTCGGCCGGCGACGTTGACCACGCCGGTGAGCCGGCCCACCAGGTGCAGGCGACCACCGTCGAACCGGCCCAGGTCCCGGGTCCGCAGGAAGCCCTCCGGGTCCAGGCTCTCCGCCAGTGGCGGCGCCAGCCCGTCGAGGTAGCGCGACGCCATCGAGCCGGTACGCACCAGCACCCGCCCCTCGGCCGCCCCGGCCGGCGCGTCGATCGCCACCCGTACCCCGGGCAGCGGAACGCCGACGCTGCCCGGGACCGCGCCGTCGTTGAAGGTGACCGGGCCGACCTCGGCGAGACCGTAGTAGTCGCAGATCGGCGCGCCGATCTGCGCCCGCCACGCCTGCGCGGTCTCCGCGGACAGCGGCGCGGCGGAGCTGACCGCGAGGCGCAGGCCCACCATCGCGCGCGCCCGGGAGCGGACCAGGGTGTCGAACGCGTACGGGAACGCGGTCAGCACGGTCGGCCGGGTGCGCTGCACCGACCGCGCCACCGACGACGGCATCGGCCGTCCCGGGTGCAGGGCCAGGGTGCCCCCGGCGTCGAAAACGCTCAGCAGCGAGGTGTTGAAGGCCAGCCCGTTGTTGAGGGTGGCCAGGCACAGCACCACGTCGTCCTCGGTCAGGCCGCTGGCCGCCGCCCAGGACCGGGCCGCCGTCACGCTGGCCCGCTGGGTGAAGCCGAGGCTGCGCGGCAGGCCGGTGGTGCCGCTGGTGAAGCGGCCGAACGCCACGTCGTCCACCTCGGCGGGGGGACCGGCCGATTCCAACGCGCACCAGCGCAGCGTCGGCCATGGCGAGGCCGCCGCCGCGTCGGCGGCGAGGGCGGAGCCGGTGGTGACCAGAGCGTGACCGGCGCGGGCCACCGAGGCGACCTTCCGGCACTCGGCGCTGGTCCAGGTCTTGTCGGCGATCAGCGGCACGACGCCGGCGGTGATCGCGGCGTAGATCGCCACCACGTCGTCGGGCCCGCCGCCGGGGACCAGCAGCAACGGGGGCCGGCTCACCGCACGTCGAAGCCAGCGCGCCCCGGCGGCCACCGCGCGGTCCAGTTCGGCGTACGTGTAGGAGCTGCCGGCGCCGTCGGTGACGGCGACCTTGTCCGGCCGGGCCTGCGCGGCGGCCCGCAGCACGTCGCGTACCGGTGCCGTCACGGGGCACCGATCGGGATCGCGCGGGCCGCCTCGACCTCGGACACGAAGCGGGCGACCAGGTCCGCGAACTCGGCGGGTGCCTCGACGTACGCGAGGTGGCCGGCGGTGGGCAGGACCACCGACCGGGCGTCCGGCATCAGCCGGGCCAGTTCCGCCACGCTGGCCGGGCTGCTGAAGAAGTCAGACCCGCCGACGACCAGGGAGACCGGGCAGACGACCCGGGTCAGCACCGCCCATCCGTCGTCGCCGCCCAGCGAGGCGCGCAGCGAACGGGCCAGGCCGGCGGCCGTGTTGTGGGCCAGGAAGCGCTCCCGTAGCGCCAGGTAGGTCGCCGCACCGCCCACCTCCACCGTCCGCTCCGCGTACAGCAGCGGGTAGAGATGGTCGAACAACGCGCGCGGGCCGCCCAGTTCGAGCGAGCGCAGCCAGGACCGCGTGAGCTGGGCGCGGCGCCGGCCACCGAACGGGTTGAACACCGGACCGACCAACACCATCCCGGCCACCGCGTCGGGGTGGGCGACGGCGAAGTCCCGGCAGATCAGCGTCGACACCGACGTGCCGACCAGGTGCACCGGCCCCCCGAGCGCGTCGACGAGGTGCCGCAGGTCGTCGACGTGGGTGGCGAGGGTCAGCTCTCCCTCGGCGGATGCGGAGGCGCCCTGGTCGCGCAGGTCGTACGTGACCACCCGGAACCGGTGGGTGAGCTCGCCGGTGAAGTCCCACCACGACGATCCACGCATGAAGTGGCTGTTGACGAACACCACGGTCGGCGCGTCCCGCGGCCCCCGGGACTCGTGGTGCAGCTCCGCGCCGTCCGGGAGCCGCAGCCGCCCGCCGGCGGTCATCGCGGTGCCGACGCGAGCGGTGCCACGTCGGCCGGCACCTCGGGGAGCAGTTGCACGAGCGCGCCCATCCGGGCCCAGGTGCCGGCCAGTTGGCCGCACTCGTCGTCGGTGACCGGGACACCGAGGTCGCGGAGGGCGCGGCCCAGGCCCTCGTCGATCATCGCGTCGGCACCGCCGGGCGGCCGGGGCGCGGCCGGTCCGTCGACCGGCCGCACGGGGTCGGCCGGCCCGCGCAGGTGCCAGGACGTGCTGCGCTGGTAGACGTCGGCGATGGCGGCGAGCCCGAAGTCGTTGCCGGGTGCGCCGGCCAGTTGCAGCGAGTACGGCAGCCCGGCGGCGTCGACCCCGTTCGGTAGGGCGACCGCGGGGAAGCCGACGGCGCTCCAGATCGTCGGCAGCGGAGAGACCTGCTGCATGCCCTCGGGATCGTCGAAGCGGGGTGCGACGGTCGGCCAGGTGGGGGTGGCGATCGCGTCGACCTCGGTCAGGTGGTCGGCCAGCCGGTGCGCACCCTGCTGCCGGACGCGCTGCGCCCGCACGTACGTCTCACCCCGGATCAGCCCGCCGAGGACCGCGGTCCGACGGAACGGCCGGCCGTACGAGTCCCAGCGGTCGCGCAGGGCGCTGCCGTGCACCTCGAACGCCTCCACCACCACGGTGAGGATCTGCGCCGCGAACAGGGCGAAGGCGTCCGGCACCGGGACCGCCACGCCGACCACGGTGGCGCCGCAGGCGCGGAGCCGGTCGAGGGACGCGTCGAAGGCTGCCCGGCAGCCGTCGCTCAGGCCGGCCAGGTCGAGCAGGTCCGCCGGCACCCCGATCCGTACGCCGGTGAGGTCGTCCCGCCAGCGCGGCCCTGCGTCACGACCGGCCAGGACGGCCAGCAGTGCGGCGCAGTCGCGGACGTCCCGGGCCTGCGGGCCGACGGTGTCGGTCGAGCGGCTCAGCGGGTGGCAGCCACGCGTGGACACCAGGCCGTACGTGGGTTTCAGGCCGGTGACCCCACACATCGCGGCGGGGATGCGGATGCTGCCGTTGCAGTCGGTGCCGATGCCGGCGTCGAAGAGGCCGGCCGCCACCCCGTTGGCGCTGCCCGAGCTGGAACCCCCGGTCCACCGGTCCAGGTCCCACGGGTTACGCGGCACCGGGAACCCGTCGTCGGGCTCGGGCCGGGACAACGCGTGCTCGGCCAGCGTGGTCTTGCCGACCACGATCGCGCCGGCGGCGCGCAGCCGGCGTACCACCGGGGCGTCCCGGCCCGCCCACCAGTCCGGGTCGTGGACCCGGCTCTGCCCGGTCGTCGGGCCGTCGGCGGTGGCGATGACGTCCTTGACGCCGAGGAGCATGCCGTGCAGCGGACCCCGTGGCTCGCCGTCGGCCGAGGCACGGTCCAGCCGCGCCGCCTCGGCGTCCCGGTCGGCGAGGGGCCGCAGCACCGACCCGATCAGGGGATTGAGCCGGTCGCTGCGGCGCGTCGCCTCGGCCACCCGGGACGCGATGCTCGTGGATTCCTTCGTGGTGTTCGGCACGACCGCCCTCCGGGACTCGACAGGGGCGCAATTTCTGCTGGCAGCAACCCTTGTCGGCACCGCGAAACAGAGAAACCCCTAGGCTCCCCTAGCCCGCCCCAGAAGCAATTCGAGCTGGCCCGCACAGCCGTTATCCGGCCCCCGAAACTTGTCCGCGCACGCGAGGCTGCTGCTACTTTCCTCTCGCCGCGATCCATTGTGGTGAGATCGTCCGACCGATATGCCAGGAATGGCGAGCACGTGCCATTGCGGCAGTTTGAGGATGCGATGAAGAATTCGACAGCCGCACCGGACCTCGATCATTCACTCACCGTCCCCGCGACGCCGGCCATCGAGGTCTCCGGCGTGCACAAGCGCTACGGCGAGGTGCACGCCGTACGCGGCGTCGACCTCGCGATCGCCCCCGGCGAGGTCGTCGCGCTGCTCGGCCCGAACGGCGCCGGCAAGTCCACCCTGGTCGACATGATCGTCGGCCTGTCCACTCCGCAGGAGGGGACGCTGCGGGTCTTCGGCCACCCGCCCCGGGAGGCCGTGAACCGGGGCGAGATCGGCGCGATGCTCCAGGAGGGCGGGCTGCTCGACGACGTCTCCCCCCGGGAGCTGCTGACCATGCTCGGTTCCCTCCACCGGCGGCCGCTGAGCGTCGACGAGGTCCTCGACCGG
This sequence comes from Micromonospora sp. WMMD1082, assembly GCF_029626175.1. Lineage (NCBI taxonomy): Bacteria > Bacillati > Actinomycetota > Actinomycetes > Micromonosporales > Micromonosporaceae > Micromonospora > Micromonospora sp. WMMD1082. The sequence goes on from NZ_JARUBM010000002.1 coordinate 2,520,507, forward strand.
GCCGGCATCACCGACGTGGCCGACCGGCGGGGCAAGCTCTCCGGCGGCCAGCGCCAGCGCGTACGGCTGGCGGCCGCCCTGGTGCCCGACTCCCGACTGCTGGTGTTGGACGAGCCGACGGTGGCGATGGACGTCCTGGCGCGGCGAGCCTTCTGGGCGGCGATGCGCGACTTCGTCAGCGACGGGCGGACCGTGCTGTTCGCCACGCACTACCTGGAGGAGGCGGAGGAGTTCTCCGACCGGGTGGTGCTGATGCGCGACGGCCGGATCGCCGCTGACGGCTCGGTGGCCGACATCCGGACGGTCGCCTCCGGCCGCACCCTCACCGCCACCGTGCCCGGCGCTCCGCTGGACGAGTTGCGCCAACTGCCCGGCGTGCTGGGCGCCACCGCCCAGGGCGACCGGGTGGAACTCGCCTGCGCCGACTCCGACGCGGTGGTGCAGGCACTCTTCCTCGCCTTCCCGAAGGCGCACGACGTCGAGATCGGCTCGATGGGCCTGGAGCAGGCTTTCCTGGTCCTCACCGGCAGCACGGAGGAAGCATGAGCACGGGTTTCGTCACGTTCGAGGTACGCCGGATCATCCGGTCGCGGAAGTTCTGGATCCTCGCGTTCCTCTTCCCCGGCCTGCTCTACCTGGTGCAGGCGAGCATCTTCCGGGACTTCACCGTGCCGGGCACCTCGGTCGGCTACAACGCGTACCTGGTGGGCAGCCTGGCCGCCTTCGGCGCGCTGTTCGTCTCGCTCAACGTCGGCAGCCGGGTGGCGGTGGAGCGGACGACCGGCTGGCAACGGCAGCTCCGCCTCACCCCGCTGTCCCCGGTCTCCTACCTGTTCGCCAAGGTCATGGTCGCGATGGTGATCGCCCTACCGGCGATCCTCACCGTGTCGCTGACCGGCGCGCTCGTCGAGAACGTCGACCTGACGGCCGGCCGATGGGCGCAACTGATCGTCGGCGTGTGGCTGGGCACCCTGCCCTTCGCCCTGCTCGGGCTGCTGATCGGCCAGCTCGCCACCGCCGACAACGTGCAGGTCTTCGTGAGCCTCACCCACATGCTGCTCGGCTTCGTCGGCGGCGCCCTGGTGCCCACGTTCGGCTTCCCGAACTGGCTGCACTGGCTGTCGGTGGCGATGCCGAGCCACTGGCTCGCCGCCGTCGGCCACCAGCCGGTGCTGCGGGATCGCCAGCTGGTCACGGCCGCGCTGGTGCTGGCGGCCTGGACGATCGTCCTCGGCCTCGCCGTCGTCGCGCGTTACCGGCGGGACACCGCCCGACTCTGACCCACCGCGTCCCTGATCCCCGAGAGGGGGCCCATGAGCACGACCCGTGTTCCGTCGAGTCGTACCCTCGGCGCGCTGATCCGTCCGGCCGGCCGTGGCCGGGACGCCGTGCAGCGTCGCCTGACCCGGGTGCAGAGCATCCACGACCTGCGCGAGGCGGCGCGCCGCCGCGCCCCGCGCGCCGTCTTCGACTACGCCGACGGGGGCGCCGGCCGGGAGCTGAACCTGGGCCGGTGCCGACAGACGTACGACCGGCTGGAGTTCCACCCGACCGCGCTGACCGACGTGTCCGTGGTGGACACGTCCAGCACGGTCCTGGGCGGGCCGGTGGCGTTCCCGTTCGCGCTCGCGCCGACCGGCTTCACCCGGATCATGCATCCCTCCGGCGAGGGCGCGGTCGCCTCGGTCGCCGAGGCGTACGGCGTCCCGTACTCCCTGTCGACGCTCGGCACGACGACGATGGAGGACGTCGCCATCGCCGCCCCGGGCGCCCGCCGCTGGTTCCAGCTCTACCTGTCCCGCGACCGGGCCCTCGCCAAGGAACTGCTCGCCCGGGCCTCGGCCAGCGGCTTCGACACGCTGCTGCTGACCGTGGACACGCCGATCTCGGTGAACCGTCCCCGGGACGTCCACAACGGGCTCACCATCCCGCCCTCGATGTCGGTCCGGGCCATCCTGGACGGCCTCCGGCATCTCGGCTGGTGCGGTGAGATGTTCCGGGCGACCCGCAAGGACCCGCTGGTGAGTGCCGTGCTCAAGTCCACCGGCGGCAACGCCGCGGAGATGATCCAGTCGGTGTTCAACCCGACCCTCGACCTCGGTGACCTGGAGTGGCTGCGGGCCGAGTGGTCCGGCAAGCTCGTCGCCAAGGGCGTGCAGAGCGTCACCGACGCATGCCGGGCGGTCGACGCGGGCGCCGACGGCGTGTGGCTGTCGACCCACGGCGGCCGGAAGCTCGACCGCGCACCGGTGCCGTTGGAGCTGGTCCCGCCGGTCGTCGACGCGCTACAGGGCCGGGCCGACGTGGTCGTCGACTCCGGCATCACCTCGGGGGCCGACATCGTCGCGGCGGTGGCGCTCGGCGCCTCGGTGGCGGCCGTCGGCCGCGCCTACCTGTACGGGCTGATGGCCGGCGGGCGGACCGGCGTGGACAAGGCCCTGGAGATCCTCACCGGCGAGGTCGTCCGCACGATGCAGCTGCTCGGCGTCACGCGCGTCGACCAGCTCCGGCCCGCGCACGTCACGCTGCACGGCTGGGCGTGAGCACTAGGGGCGTGCCAGGGGTGCTTAGGGGGCTTCGGACGCTCGTTCACCCTGGCTAGCTTCGCTCACGGAACACCTCGCCGGCCGCTCGAGCAAGGGATGTCGCGATGAGAAGGTCCTCCTGGCAAACGCTCCGACCCGGCGACCCCGGCGCGCTCACGCTGACGGTCGACTTCACCAGCACCGGCCGCACCCAGGCCTGCTTCCGGGACCTCGTACCCCACCTGGACGTGCCCGGCGACATCTGGGAGACGGTGGCCCCCGGCGTCCGGGAGGCGGCCGACATGTCGGGCGACGACTACGTCGACCGGTGGGCGGACGAGGTCGTGCGCAGCGGCCAGCAGGCCGCCGTCGTCCTCGGCTACTGCGTCGGCGCGGTCTTCGCCGCTCCCCTGGCGCAGCGACTCGCCGCCCGCCAGGCGCAGCCGCCCCGGCTGGTGCTGCTCGACCCGGAGCTACCCAACACGCTCGGCCTCTACCGCGACTTCCACCGGGTGGCCGACGCGCTGGCCACGATCCTGTCCGAGGAGGAGCTGGCCCAGTTCCACGACGCCGGCTTCACCGTCCGCGACACCCACGGCTACGGCGACATCAGCGTCATCGGGCCGGCCCTGGCCGACATCTTCCGGGGCGCGACGACCACCGCCGCCGAGCGGCTGGGGCTGGACGACGACATCCGGGATGAGCTGACCGGGGCGTTCGCGTCGTTCGTCCACTACCTGTCCGCCGCCCAGACGATCGATCCCCGGGCCCGGTGGGCGGAGGCCGTCGCGGTCGTCTCGGACCGTTCCGTCACCAGCGACCTGCAGGTGGCCGAGGAGATCCGGGTCGACGTCGACCACGACGAGCTGTTGCGCCACCCCGAGGTCGGGCGGGCCGTCAGCGAGGTCGTCGCCCGGGCCTGCGACGTGTCGACACTGGCCGGGTGACCCGCCTTGCCGACGTTTCCGGAGCTCTTCGCGGAGCAGGTCCGGCGTACCCCGGACGCGCCGGCGCTGACCGACGGCCGCGCCACGGCGTCCTACGCCCAGCTCGACACCGCCGCCGATGCCGTGGCGCACCTGCTGCTCGCCCGTGGGGTCGGGCCCGAGCAACTGGTCGGTATCGCCCTCCGGTCGTCCCGGGCCGTGGAGGCGATCATCGGCGTGCTGAAGACCGGCGCGGGCTACCTGCCGATCGACCTGTCGTACCCGGCGCAGCGGATCGAGTTCACGCTCCGGCACGCGCGGCCCCCCGTCGTGCTGACCAGCGCGGCCGACGCCGCCCTGCTGCCCGATCTCGGGCCGGACGGCCCGGTCCGGGTGCTGCTCGACGACCCGGAGACCGTCGCCGAGTTGGCCATGGCGCCGACCCGCCCGGTGACCGACACCGACCGGCACGAGCCGCTGCTGCCCCGCCACCCGGCGTACGTGATCTACACGTCCGGTTCGACCGGCGAGCCCAAGGGCGTCGTGATCGAACATCGGCAGCTCACCCACTACCTGACCTACGCGCGAAACCACTACCCGGGGCTGCGCGGGCGCGCCCTGCTGCACTCCTCACTCGCCTTCGACCTCACCATCACCGCCCTGTTCGCGCCGCTGATCAGTGGCGGTCTGCTGCACGTGACCACGCTGAAGGACGCGCCGAACGGGATCCGGCCCGCGTTCGTCAAGGTCACGCCGTCGCACGTACCGCTGCTGTCGACGCTGCCGCCGGCCGCCTCACCCACCGGTGAGCTGATGGCCGGCGGCGAACTGCTGCTCGGCGAGGTGGTCGACGCCTGGCGACGGCGCAATCCGGGCGCGCGGGTGGTCAACGAGTACGGGCCGACCGAGACCACGGTCGGGTGCAGCACGCTGGTCATCGAGCCGGGCGACGAGGTGCCGCCGGGGCCACTGCCCATCGGCCAGCCGATGCCCGGCACCGCCTTCCACGTGCTCGACGACCGGCTGCGGCCGACCCCGGTGGGTGAGATCGGCGAGCTGTACATCGCCGGTGACCAACTGGCCCGGGGCTACCTGGGGCGGCCGTCGCTCACCGCGGCGCGGTTCGTGGCCAACCCGTTCGGGCCACCCGGCAGCCGCATGTACCGCTCCGGCGACCTGATCCGCCCGACCGCCGACGGCGGCTACGAGTTCATGGGCCGGATCGACACCCAGACGAAGATCAACGGCTACCGGATCGAGCTGGGCGAGGTCGAGGCCGCGTTCACCCGCCACCCCGACGTGGCACACGCGGCGGCCGTCGTCCGGGGCACCCGCGCCGACCGCCGCCAGCTCGTCGCGTACGTGGTGTGGGTGGACGGGGCGGCCGTCGACGCGAAGCAGCTGCTCAAGCACGTCGCGCAGACGCTGCCCGACTACTCGGTGCCGGTGGCCGTGGTGGCACTGCCGGCGTTGCCGCTGACCCCCAACGGCAAGCTCGACGTCGCCGCGCTGCCCGCGCCGCAGACCGGGGCCGACGGGTACCACCCGCCCACCGACGACGTCCAACGGCTGCTCTGCGACCTGTTCGAGGAGTTCGTGCAGGTCGAACCGATCGGGATCGACGACGACTTCTTCCACCGCGGCGGCACCAGCGTCGGCGCGGCCCAGCTCGTCAACGAGGCCCGCCGGCGCGGCCTGCACGTCGGGCTGCGCGACCTCATGGACAACCGGACGCCACGGCGCCTGAGTGACTTCTGCCGCCGCGCGGCGGCCGGGTCTCCTTCCGACGCCCCTGACTGAGGAGAGGTCGACATGCCGGAGCAGGTGCCGGCCACCCGCCGGGAGACGGCGCTGTGGCTGCTGGAGAAGATGGTGCCGGGCAACGGCGTCAACAATCTCAGCTTCGCCCTGGAGGTCGACGGGCGGCTCGACCCCGAGGTGCTGCGCCGGGCCGTGGCGGCGATCGTCGACCGGCACGACGTCCTGCGTACCGTCTTCCGCGCCGACGACGAGTCGCTGACCCGCGACGTGCTGGAGCCGGGCGAGATCGCCCTGCCGGTGCGGCCGGTCGCCCACTCCGGCGACGTGCAGGCCGACCTGACCGCGTTCGTCGCCGAGCCGTTCTCGTTCGACGCCCGACCGCTGGTGCGCGCCGGCCACTGGTCCGATGGCACCCGCGACGTGTTCTGCCTGGTCACGCACCACCTGATCGCCGACGCGATGTCGACCGCCCTGCTGCAACAGGAGTTCGTCGAGGCCTACTCGGCGATCGCCGCCGGCACGGGCTACGCCCCCGGACGCGTCCCGCCGACCCCGGAGGCGCCGTCCCGGCCGGCCAGCCTGGCGTACTGGCGGCAGGCCCTGGCCGGCCTCGAACCGGCGCCGGCCGGACTGTGGTGCGCGCACCCGGAGCCGGTCGAGCCGACGCTGGCGGCGCGGATCGTCGAACACCCGCTCTCCCCCGCCGCCCGGGAGGCCGTCCGCCGGCTCCAGCGGGAGTTGCGCGCACCGGAGGCGGTGGTGCTGCTGGCCGGCTACCAGCTGTTGCTGCACGCGCACGGCGCCGGTCGGGACATCGTCGTCGGGTCGCCGTTCAACGTCCGGGACCTGGCCGGCCCGCCGCCGATCGGCTACCACGCCAACCTGCTGCCGCTGCGGGTCGCCGTCGACCCGTCGGACACCTTCCGGGCGCTGGTCCGGCGTACCCGGGGCGTGTTCTTCGACGCGATGGCCCACGCGGACGCGGCGTTGGAGACCATCACCCCGGACCTGCCCAACACCGCACCGTCGGCCTGGCGGTCGTCGTTCTTCCGCTACCTGTTCAACTACCTGCCGGCGCCGCCGGACACCCCGGTCGAGGTCGGTGGCCACCCGGCGCGGCGGCTGCCGGTAGAGAACGGCTTCAGCCGCTTCGACCTGGAGTTCTTCGTGACCTCCGCCGCCGACGTCACGCACATCCGGGCGGCGTACTGCGTGCAGGCGATCGACCAGGAGGACGTACGGCTGCTCCTGGACCGCTACGACGCGCTGCTGGCATCGCTCGGCGCGGTGATCGAACGGCCGCTGCGGGAGCTGACCGTGTGGGCCCCCCGCGATCGGGCGGTGATCGACGGGGCGCACCGCCCCGCCACCGGCCCGCCGGCCACGACCGTGCCGGATGGCGTCCGGGATGCCGTGGTGGCCACCCCGGACGCCGTGGCGGTCGAGGACGGCGACCGGACCGTCCGCTACCGGGAGCTGTGGTCGCTGGCCGGGGCCACCGGAGAGGCGGTCGGCACCGACCCGGGCGTCGTGGCGGTCTCGGCCCCCCGGTCGGCCGGGCTGGCCGCCGCCGTGCTCGGCGTGTGGCGGGCCGGCGGGTCGGTGCTGGCGCTCGACCCGGCGCAGGACCCGGCCGAGGCGGGCCGGCTGCTCTCCACTGCGGACGCGACGTGCCTGGTCACCGACGATCCGCTCGGGCCGCTGGCGACGGCCTTCGCCGGCCGGGTGCTCCCGCTGCCGAACGCGACCGGCGGGGCCGCACCGAGCAATCCCACCGCCGACCCGGCGGCGTCGACCGCCGCCGCTCCCGGTCGGGCGGTCGACGCCGAGGCCGTCGCCCTGCTGACGTACCCGGTCGACGGCGAACCCGCACCCGCCGCGCTGACCCATGCCGGCCTCGCCGCTGCCGTCGCCGGCCGGCGGGAGGCGCAGCGGGCCACCGCCGTGCTCTGGTTGACCTCGGTCGCGGCCGGCCAGTCGCTGCTGGAGCTGCTCGCACCGCTGGCGACCGGCGGCCGGGTGGTCGTCGCGGCGGACCCGGCCCGCGACGATCCCGCGCTGCTCGGCGCGCTGCTGGAACGGCACCACGTCGACCTCGTCCCGGCGACTCCGACCCGCTGGCGCCGCCTGGTGGAACCGCTCGGCACCCGGCTCGCCGGCCGGCACGTGCTCGCCGGCCCGCAGCCGCTGCCACCGACCCTCGACACCGATCTGGCCCGCGCGGGCTGCCGGGTCCACCACGGTTACGGCCCGGCCGGATACGCCGGCGATGCCCTGGTGGCGAGCGCCCCGGCCGACGGCGCCCCGGCCGGTCCCGCCGCCCCGGTCACCGGGGTACGCGCGTTCGTGTCCGCGCCGGACGGGCGGGAGCTGCCGGTCGGCGTCCGGGGCGAGCTGTGTCTGGCCGGTCCCGGCGTGCCGGCCGGCTACCCGGGCCGGCCCAACCTGGACGCCGAGCGGATCGGCGAGCACCCGTCGTACGGGCGCTTCCTCCGCACCGGCGAGCTGGCCCGTTGGCGGCCCGACGGCCGGCTGGAACTGCTCGGCGCGGTGCGGCGCGAGGTCGTCCTCGACGGCCGACGGATCCGCCTGCCCGAGGTCGAGGCCACGCTGGCCGGGCACCCCGAAGTGGTGCTGGTCGCCGTCGTACCGACGACGACGCCGAGACCGGGCCTGATCGCGTACGTCGAGTCAGCCGGCAAGCCGGGCCTGGCCGAGCGTCTGGGCGCGTACGCCGCGCGGAACCTGCCGTCCCCCGCCGTCCCGGTCCGTATCGACGTCCGCGACGCGCTGCCCACGACGCTCGCCGACACCATCGACCTCGCCCGGCTGGAGCGTCAGGCCGCCGAGGGCCATGGTGCGGCAGACGCGTCGGCGGAGCCGGACGAACTCACCGCGACGCTCGTCGCGCTCTGGCGCGAGCTGCTCGACGAGCCGGCCCTGGAAGCCGACGCGAACTTCTTCATGAGCGGCGGCCACTCGCTGCTGGGCGCCCAGTTGGTGCAGCGGATCAAGAAGACGACCGGACTGCCGGTCCGGCTGGCCGACCTGTTCGCCAACCCCACGCCGGAGGACCTCGCCAGGCACCTGCGCCTCCTCGACGACGAGGACGACGGCGGACCCACCGCCTGACCCGCCGTGCGGGCGGACCACCGAGAACGGAGTCAACTGTGTCCATTGAGGTCAAGCCGCTCGTCGGGACCGGCGCCACCTTCGCGCTCGACGAACAGGAGCGCACCGAGGTGGAGGTGCTTGCCAGCTATCTCGCGGAGGTCGAGCCCCGGCTCGTCGACGAACCGGTCTGGCTCGCCGCCGCCCGGGATCTGTCCAGCAGCCTGCCGGTGCGGCTGCGTCAGGCGATGCGCCGCTTCGCCCGAGACCCCGGCCAGGAGGGGCTGCTCCTGCTCAAGAATCTGCCGACCCGGCCCGAGCTGCTGCCGGGCACGCCCACCGTGGCGGGCTCGGTGCAGCGGGCCAGCACCCTGCCGGCCGCCGTCGAGGTGCTGGTGGCGTTGCAGCTGGGCGACCTGATCGCGTTTCAGGAGGAGAAGTCGGGCGCGCTGGTGCAGGACGTGGTGCCGGTGCCGGGCATGGAGCAGTTCCAGGGCAATGCCGGTTCGGTACGCCTCAGCCTGCACGTGGAGAACGCCTTCCACGTGAACCGGCCCGACTACGTCGGCCTGCACTGCCTGCGCGCCGATCACGACGGGTTCGCCGGCACCGAGGTCGCGTCGATCCGCAACGCGCTGCCCCGGCTCTCCGACGAGGACCGGGCGGTCCTGCACCGGCCGTGCTTCGTCACCGCGCCGCCCGCCTCCTTCGGCGCGATGGATGGGCCCCCCGCACCGCACGCGATCCTCAGCGGCGACCCCGAGGACCCGGACGTGCAGGTGGACTTCGAGAGCACCCGGCCGGTGGGGCCGGAGGCGACCCGGGCGATGGAGGCCCTCGGTGACGCGCTGGCGGCGGTCTACCGCAAGGTCGTCCTGGAGCCGGGGCACCTGGTGTTCCTGGACAACCGGATCGCCCTGCACGGCCGTTCGGCGTTCGAGCCCCGCTACGACGGCCGCGACCGGTGGTTGCAGCGGGTCTTCGTGCACCGGGACATGCGCCGGTCACGGTCCCTGCGGGCCGACGACGGCTATGTGATCTCCAGTCGTTTCTGACCCGTTCCGGTCGGGGGCCCGGCGCGAGCCCGGACCCCCGACCGGAAAGAGCGGCCGCACCCCGATGGGTGCGGCCGCTGTCATCGGTGGTGGTCAGTCGTCCCAGACGGTCACCCGGTAGGACACCGCGGGCTCGGGCGTCGCGGTGTGCAGCGCCCGGTGGATGAGGCTCATGTTGTCCCAGATCAACATGTCGCCCTTCTCGAACGTCTGGAGCTGGATCAGATCGTTGGAGAAGGTCATGTCGAGCTGGCCGGTGGCTTCCAGCAGCTCGCGCAGCAGCTCGGGGTTGGCCCTGCCGTTCTCGTCCTGGATGGACTCGGTGCCGGCCTCGCTGATGTAGAGCACCGTCTCGCCGCTGAACCGGTGGGTGTACAGCGTCGGCCGCACCACCGCCGGGGTCTTCGCCTCGATCTCCTCCAGGATCTCCTTGATCGGCCGGTACACGTCGCTCGGCCGGATCTTGAAGTAGCGGCGGACGCTCTGTACCGCGCTGGTGCCCTTCACGGCGGTCTTCAGGTCCTCGCTGAGCCGGTCGTACGCCTCGACCATGTTGATGAAGTACGTGCCGCGGTTCTGGGTCGGCACGACCTGCGGGTAGATCAGCGTGAGGTCGAACGCCTGCGGCATGAACTGATAGTCCGAGTGCCAGAAACGGCCGGTCTTCGGCACGCCGATCTGGGCTCCGCCCTCGCTGCTCACGTTCGAGGAGACGAAGACCTCCTTGACCTCGGGGTGGTGGTAGACCGGCTCGTAGTAGGGCTCGACGCGGCCCATCCGGCGGCCGAGGGCGAGGAAGCCGTGCGGGTCGAGATCCTGGTTCTTGAGTACGGCGATCTTGTTTGTGTAGACCGTGTTCTTCAGCGTGGCGATGTCGTCGTCCGACGCCGTGTTCGCGTCGAACCCCTCCACCACGACACCGAACTTCTGGTCGGGCTGTGGGCTGATTTCCACGGCAGTCCTTTCGGGGCACGAGTTCTCGCTGGTACTCCGTGGATACACGTCGTCCCTGAAGGGGGTCAATGAAAGGGCCCCTCGCGCGCGGGCGAGAGATTCGGCCGGGAAACCGTCGGCCCGCCATCGAAAACACGACGGAATGCCGACCGCTCCGACGATTTCCGCGTACCCGGCATGGGTGCGGGAAGACGGATTACCGGCGGCGTCGGTAGCCGATGGCCGGGTGGTGCGCGCCGGATTACCGGCAATTCCCGTGCCGTGACCCGCTGATGCCTCAGAGCCACCCGTTGTGGTGGGCGATCCGTAGCGCCTCGGCCCGGGAACTCACCCCGAGCTTGCTGACGACGGCCGCGAGGTGGTTGCGTACGGTGCCGTTGGACAGGTGCGTCCGGCGCGCGATCACCGACACCGGGGTGTCGTACTCGGCGAGGCGGAGCACCTCCAGCTCCCGTGGTGTCAACGGGCACTGCGGCGCGGTCAGCGCGTCGGCGGCCAGCGCCGGGTCGACGTACCGGCCACCGGCGTGCACCCGGCGGATCACGTCGGCGAGCGCGCCACCCGGCGACCCTTTGGGCAGGAAGCCCTTCGCGCCGGCGGTGAGCGCCCGTTGCAGATGCGGGGGCCGGCCGTGCCCGGTGAGGATGACGACCTTGCAGTCCGGCAGGACCGACGCCAGTTCGGCGGTGACCTCCAACCCGTCCAGCTCCGGCATCTCCAGATCCACCACGGCCACGTCCGGCCGGTGCGCCAGTGCCGCGGTCACGGCCGCCCGGCCGTCCGGCGCCTGCGCCACCACCTCGACTTCCGGTTCGAGCGACAGCAGCGCGGCCAGGGCGGTCCGGATCAGCTCCTCGTCATCGGCCAGCAGCACCCGAATCACGTCGCCCTCCGTACCGTCGCCTCCAGCGTGAACACCCCGTCCCGGGACGAGGTCCGCAGGGCACCGCCCGCGTACGCGAGCCGGTCGGCCAGCCCGCGCAACCCGAAGCTGTGCCGGTCGGGCTCGGCGCCGGCCGCGCCGTCGTTGACGACCGTCATCCGGACCTCCTCGCCGTCCTGCCGGATCTCGATGGTGCACCAGGTCGCCCGGCTGTGCCGGAGCACGTTGGTGCTGGCCTCGCGCAGCACCGGCACGAGCTGGCCGGCGGCGTCGGCGGGCAGCGGGTCGGTCGGTTGGGTGACCGTACAGCGTACCCCGGACGAGCGCAGCACCTGCTCCACCGCCGTGACCTGGTCGCGCAGGTCGACCGCGCGGTAGCCGTGCACCGCCTCGCGCATGTCGGTGAGGGCGGTCGCCGCGACCTGCCGGGCCTCCGCGGCCTCCAGGCCGGCCCGCTCCGCGTCGATCGGGGCCAGCCGCTCCGCCAGTTCCGCCTTCAGCGCGATCACCGACAGGCTGTGCCCGAGCAGGTCGTGCAGGTCGCGGGCGAACCGCAGCCGCTCCTCCGTCACCGCCAGCCGGGCCTGTGCGGCGCGGCCGGCCTGCGCCTGCATCAGCAGATCCCAGAGGAGCACCGGCAGGACGTTGACGGCGGCCAGGCCGGCCCCGATGGCGGCGGTGAGCCACAGGTGCAGGACCGGGTCCGCGCCGGTCCACACGGCCACCAGGACGGCCGCGACGAGGGTGGCGACCACCACGCCCGCGCCGACGTCCCACCGGCGGACGAGCAGCGGGAGGGTGCCGAGCACCGACGCGCCGAGCCACAGCCAGGTCGGCCACCGGTCGGTGCCGACCGGGCCGACGAGTGGCACCGACACCACGGCGCAGACCACGAATGACCAGGTCAGGCGGTTCTGGATGGGCCGGGCGAGCCAGGGGGTGACCACGCCGTAGAGCGCGCCGGCCTGGCCCGCGGTAAAGGCGAGAATGCCGACCGTGCCCACCACCACCAGGCCCGGCCCGGCGGCGAAGAACAACCCGATGCCGGGCAGGACGAGGCTCGCCAGGACCACGGTGGACAGCGACAGCAGGGTCAGCAGCCGAGCGAGCCGGAGCCGACGATCGGGCTCCACCCCCGATTCGCTTCCAGCCATGTGGACGATGCTAGATCCTGTGTCGCGGGTGTCGACCGAACCGGGCCGGAGCATCGGGACGGTCCGGCCGACACGTGCGGACCAGGCCGAGAGCCGCAGCACGGCGACGCCTCAGTGCCGAGGTTCCCAGCGGAACCAGTACCTCGCCGCCAGGAGCCCGTGGACGAGCCACACCATCAGCACCGCCACCATCAGGACGAGGTCGACCGCGCCGCCGAACGGGGTGAGTTCCGGCCCCCAGAGGTCGCGGCCCAGCCAACCGTTCCGGATCAGCTCGGTGAACGAGCCCATGGGTAGCCACCACAACACGTTCTCCACGGCCGGCGGGAGTGCCCCCATCGGCACGACCGCCCCGGGCGCGGCGCAGAAGAAGATCATCGTGGGCAGGGTGGTCAGCAGCGCCGCCTCCGACGTACGGGTGACCGCCGAGACCGCCGCCGAGACGGCAGCGAACAACGCGGACCCGAGCACCAGGCTGGCGATCAGCGCGAGCGGGTTGGCGGGCACCTGGACGTCGAGAAACACCACCGCGTACGCGATGAGGACCACGGACTGGCAGAGGAAGATCGCCACGATGCCGCTGGCCGTGCCGACCAGGATCGCCCAGCCGGCCGGCAGGCCGGCGCGCAGCCGCTTGAGGACGAGTTCCTGCCGGCGTACGGCGTAGGTCGCGGTCAGGTGGTGGTGGACCGTCGCGACGCCCACGATGGAGAGCAGGCTCGCCACCCGGTACGCGGCCGCGTCGCCCTGGTAGCCCGTCGTGAGCAGGATCGCGACGAGCAGCGGCGCGAATACCGAGATGCCCAGCGCCGCGCGGTCGCGGCGCAGGATGGCCAACTCCATCCGGAACAGCGCCCACAGCTGACGCAGCGTGCTGATCGTCGCCGGTGCGGCGGGGGTCGTCACGGTCACGGTGCCGCCTCCAGGGTCGTGGTGCGATGGGTGGACAGGGTGCCGTCGGCGGCGGCCGCCTCGCCGTCGGCGATGTCCAGGAAGACGTCCTCCAGCGAGGCCGGACGCGCCGCGAGGCCGATCAGCTCCACGCTCGCGTCCTCGGCCCAGCGCAGCAGGCGGCCGAGGTCGGTCTGCAGGGCGTCGGTGCGGTACGTGATGCGGTCGCCGTCGACCTCGGGGGCGGCGTTGGGCAGCGCCGGGGCCGCCGGCGCCCCGGCGGACAGCCGGAACGTGATGCGGGCCGGCAGGTGGCGGGCCACGTCGTCGGGCGTACCGGCGGTGACGATCCGGCCGGCGTGCATGATCGCCACCCGGTCGGCGAGGACCTCCGCCTCCTCCAGGTAGTGGGTGGTGAGCAGCACGGTCGCGCCCTCGGCCCGTAGCTGTCGGATGACGTCCCACGTGCGCCGCCGGGACATCGGGTCCATGCCCGTGGTCGGCTCGTCGAGGAAGAGCAGCTCCGGACGGCCCAGGACGGCCAGGGCCAGCTCCAGCCGCCGTTCCTCGCCGCCGGAGAGCTGCTCGACCGCGACGCCCAGCCGGTGTTCCAGCCCGACCAGTTCCGCGACCTCCGTGGTCGGGCGGGGGCGCACGTTGAGGGAGCGCCAGATCTCGATGGTCTCCTGCACGGTGAGGGTGCCGGTGAAACCGCCCTCCTGGAGCATGACCCCGGTCCGAGGGCGGATCGCCGCGCGCTGGCGCACCGGGTCGAGCCCGAGCACCCGCACCTGTCCGGCGGTCGGTCGTTGCAGCCCTTCCAGCACCTCCAACGTGGTGGTCTTGCCGGCGCCGTTGGTGCCGAGCAGGGCGAACAGCTCGCCCCGGGAGATCTGGAACGACACACCGCGGACCGCCTCGAAGCGGCCGTAGCGGCGTCGAAGATCTTCGACGTCGATCACGAGTTCCGTCATGCTCACAGCATGCCGGCCGGGGGCCTCCGACGAACCCCTCCGGTGCGCACAGATCGATCAGGTGAAGTGCATGCCGCAACCGTGCGCCGGGGCGCCGCCCCGGCCGCCCGACGCGGCGTCAGCCGATGCTGGTGAAGTCCCGCAGCCCGGTCAGGACCGTCTGCGGAGGTTGGAACGTCTCAAGTGGACGGTCGGCGTCGAACTTGCCGTTGTGAACGTACGCCGACAGCGTTCCGTCCGCCTCCAGGCCCAGCACGTCCGGGTTGCCGTCCAGGTCGATGTCGGTGATGGTGATGAACTCCATCCGGTCCCAGCCGGTACCCACGGTGTGCCAGGTGCCGTCGTCGCCCGACGGCGGCCGGTCGGCGGGCTGCCCCGGCGGGAACTCGTAGATCTCCAGGTTGCCGCCCGGCCGCAGCACCAGCAGGTCGAGGGTGCCGGTACCGGTGAAGTCGGCCATGCCGATCGGGAAGTCGTCCACCTGAACCGTGGTCATCAGGATGTTGTTCTTGTCCATGGTCTCGTGCTCGACCATGCCCACCGCGCGGTTGAGGAACGCGTCCACGTCGCCCCGGTCGGTGCCCCGGCCGAACATGTCCTCGATCCCGTCGCCGTTGAGGTCGGCGATGCCGAGGGTCTCCCAGCTCTTGTCGGAGCGCCGCCCGGAGATCCGGATCGGTGGGGCCAGGGTGTCGGTGCCGGCGAGCCCCTTCTTGTTGTAGTAGAGGAACAGCCCGCGCGGCTCCGGGTTGTCCTGCCCGGCGACCGCCAGCACGTGCGCCCGGCCCTCGCCGCTGATGTCGATCGTGCGCAGCAGCACGTACCGGTCGACCTCGAACCCGTCCGCGATCTTGACCGGGTCGCCGAACGTGCTGGTGCCCTGCAACCGCCCACTGTGCGGAAACACGAACAGCTCGCCCGTGCTGATCCGGCGGGCCATGATGTCGGGTTTGCCGTCGCCGTTGAACGAGTGGCAGTGGCCGTTCGCGTTCATGCGAGTCACCGATACACCTCCAAGCGCAACCTTGACCGTCAGCGCCCATCATCGGGCTGCGGGCCGAGCCGCTCCGACCCCTAGCCCACCCCTAAGGTCGGTAAGGGGCCGACCACCGCCCTCGTCCACGCCTACCCGCTCTCCGCGCCGGCGGCGACCTCGGCAGCGCCCGCCGCCGAGCCGCCGGTGAGCACCGCGTCGAGGTGCGCGACCAGCTCGGCGGGGGTCTGGCAGTCGTAGAGGGCGGCGACGGTGAGTTCGACGCCGGTGGTCGCCCCGAGCCGGGTCCGCAGCTCGACCGCGGTGAGCGACGAGACACCCAGGTCGAGAAAGTCCACGTCGTCGTCGATGTCCTCGGCGGGGCGGCCGAGCACCGCCGCCGCCTCCGTCCGCACCACCTGCGCGAGGACCTGCTGACGGCCCGGGCCGTCGAGCTGGTCGAGGCGACCGCGCAACTGCTCCGGGCCGGCGTCCGCAGCGTCCTCCGCCGCGCGGTCGTCACCGCCCGCCCCGGCGACCGGCAGGGCACGCAGCAGCGGGCGGTCGCCGCCCGGCGCCGACCAGTCGAACCGGGCGAGCGTCAGCCCGGTCCGGCCCTGACCGGCCGCCGCGCGCAGGGCGGGCACCAGTTCGTCCAGCGTCAGCGGCGCTCGGTCCGCCAGTTGGCCGGCGCCGTTGCGGGAACCCTCGGTGGCCGGCTCGGCCCAGGGCCCCACCGCGACCGAGGCCGCCGGCAACCCCCGTGCCCGCCGCCGCCGGGCGACGGCGTCGTAGTGGGCGGCGGCGACCCCCGCCTCGGCCGGCTCGCCGGTACGCGGGTCGACCGCCGGCGTCAGCAGGACGAACGCCGCCAGGTCCAGCTCCGTGGCGAGCGCGTCGAGTTCGTCGGCCAGCACCAGGTCCTCCGGCGCCGTTCCGCCATGGACGATCGCGGTGAGCGGCCGCTCCGGCGGGATCGACGCGAGGATCCGGGACAGCGCGGCGCTGTTCGCCGCACACCGGATCACGATTGCCGGCTCGTCGCCCGCGCCCCGGACGGCGACGAGCGCCCCGAGCGGACCGGCGCCGTCGGTCACCAGGACGGTGCCGGCCGGTTGCCAGCTCGGGCCGCTTCCGGTCGCCCCCGCGCCGACCAGCCGGCGGGCGAACGCCCCGGCGGCGCGCAGGGCCAGGTCGTCCTCGTCCAGCACGCTCGCCGCGCCGGCGGCGAGCACTTCGCAGAGCAGGTCCAGAATCCGGTCGCCCGGTTCGGCCGGCACGTCGACCAGCCGCCCGCCCGCCCGCGCCCGGTCGGCGGCCCGCGCCGGGTCGGCCGGCGGGTCGGCGGGGGTGGCGGCGACCGCGCCGCTGGTGACCTGCCACACCGGGCGGTCGCCGGCGACGTCGGCCAGGGCGGCGACCGTCTCCGGGTGGAGAGCGGCACCGACGTGCACGACACCGGCCGGCGGCGGGCCGGGCAGCGCGGCGAGCGCCGCCGGCACCCCGTCCGGGCCGTCCGCCGGCACGGTGACGGGTCGGCCGCCGCGTCGGGCCACCGCCGCGCCGATCGCCTCGGCCAGCTCCGCCGCTGGCCCGCCCCGGGACGCCACGACCAGCCAGGTCCCGGCCAGCGACGCCGGGGGCAGTCCGCCCAGCGGGTGCCAGACCTCGCGGTACGCGTGGCGGTCGATCTCGGTCACCCCCCGCACCCGCCGCCGGAACGACGCGAGCACCGGCAGCAGGGCGTCGAGCGGCTGCTCGCCGGGTACACCGAGGGCGTCGGCCAACGCGTCGAGGTCCTGTGCCTCGACGGCGGCCCAGAGCCGGGCCTCGGCGGCGGCCGGCGCGTTCGCCGCGGCGGGCGTGCCGCCCACCGGTCGGGCCGGTTCCGGCCAGAACCGCTGGCGCTGGAACGCGTAGGTGGGCAGGTCGACCCTAATCGCGCCCCGGTCGGCGGTGACGGCGGCCCGGTCCAGCTCGACGCCGCGTACCCAGAGCCGCCCGACGGCCTCGGTGAGCGACCGTTCCTCGTCGCGGTCCCGACGCAGCGCCGGCACAAAGTCGGCTCCGGCGTCGGCGGGCAGGCACTCCCGGCCGAGCGCCGCGAGCACGCCGTCCGGGCCCAGCTCCACGAAGGTCCGCACGCCCGCCGCCGCCAGCGCCCGTACGCCATCGGCGAACCGGACCGCCTCCCGTACGTGCCGCACCCAGTAGTCGGGCGTGGTCAGCTCCGCCGGATCGGCGAGCGCGCCGGTCACGTTGGAGACGATCGGGATGCGCGGCGTCGCGTACGACAGCGCGGAGGCAATCTCACGGAACTCCGCCAGCATGTCGTCCATCAGGGGCGAGTGGAACGCGTGGCTGACGCTCAGCCGGCGGGTCTTGACGCCGTCGTCGACCAGCCGCGCGACGACGGCATCGAGGACGCCCGCGTCGCCGGAGACGACGACGGCCTCGGGGCCGTTGACGGCGGCGATGCCGACCCGGTCGAGGTGGTCGGCCAGCAGGGACGCCACGCGGGCCTCGGTGGCGCGTACCGACACCATCGCGCCGCCGGCCGGCAGCGCCTGCATGAGCCGGCCCCGACCGGCGACGAGCGTGGCGGCGTCGGCCAGCGAGAGCACGCCGGCCACGTGGGCCGCGGTCAGCTCGCCGATCGAGTGACCGGCCACGAACTCCGGTGTCAGGCCCCACTGCTCGAAGGTGCGGTAGAGCGCGGTCTCCAGCGCGAACAGGGCCGGTTGGGTGTAAGCGGTGCGGTCCAGCTGCTCGGCGTCGTCGAGCACGGACGCGAGCGGGCGTTCCAGGTGGCGGTCCAACTCGGCGCAGGCCGCCGCGAACGCGTCGCGGAAGACGGGCAGGGTCGCGGCCAGCCGGCGGCCCATGCCCGCCCGCTGGGTGCCCTGGCCGCTGAAGAGCACCGCCGTACGCCCGCCAGCGACCTGCCCGGTGGCCAGCGCCGGCGCGGGCTCGCCCCGGCCGAGCGCCTGGAGCCCGGCCACCAGCTCCGCCCGGTCGGCGCCGACCACGGTCGCCCGGTGCCGGAACTCTGCCCGGGTGGTGGCCAGCGAGTGGGCGACGTCGACCGGACGCAGCTCGGGCCGGTCCCGCAGGTGGGCGACCAGCCGGATGGCCTGGTCCCGCAACGCGCCCCGGTTGCGCCCGGAGAGCAGCAGCGGTACGGCCGGCCCGGTGCCGTCCGGCGCGGGCGCCGGCTTCTCGTCCGGTCCCTGTTCGAGGATGACGTGCGCGTTGGTGCCGCTGATACCGAACGACGAGACGGCGGCGCGCCGCCGTCGTCCGGTGGCCGGCCACTCGACCGACTCGCTGAGCAGCCGCACCGCCCCGGCCGACCAGTCGACGTGCGGCGAGGGCGCGTCGACGTGCAGCGTGCGTGGCAGCAGGCCGGCCCGCATCGCCTGCACCATCTTGATGACGCCGGCCACGCCGGCCGCCGCCTGGGTGTGCCCCAGGTTCGACTTGATCGACCCGAGCCACAGTGGCTCCTCGCCACGGTCCCGGCCGTAGGTCGCCAGGATCGACTGGGCCTCGATCGGGTCGCCCAGCGTCGTGCCGGTGCCATGCGCCTCCAGCGCGTCGACGTCCCGGGCCGTCAGGCGCGCGTCGGCCAGCGCCTGCCGGATCAGCCGCTGCTGGGACGGCCCGTTGGGCGCGGTCATCCCGTTGCTGGCGCCGTCGGAGTTGACCGCCGTGCCCCGCACCACCGCGAGGACCGGATGGCCGTTGCGCCGGGCGTCGGACAGCCGCTCGACGACCAGTACGCCCACCCCCTCGGCCCAGCCGGTGCCGTCGGCCGCCGCGGCGAACGACTTGCACCGCCCGTCGGGCGCGAGACCGCGCTGCCGGCTGAAGTCGACGAACGCGCTCGGCGTGCTGAGCACCGTCACGCCGCCGGCCAGCGCTAGGTCGCACTCGTTGTTCCGCAGGGCCTGCGCGGCGAGGTGCAGCGCGACCAGCGAGGACGAGCACGCGGTGTCGATGGTCAGCGCCGGGCCCTCCAGCCCCAGCGCGTACGCGACCCGGCCGGAGACCACCCCACCCGCGATCCCGGTGCCGACGAAACCGTCCAGCTCGTCGCCGGCTTCGACCAGGTGGGCGGCGTAGTCGTGGTACATGACGCCGGTGAAGACGCCGGCCCGGCTGCCCCGCAGCGTCGTCGGGTCGATGCCGGCCCGCTCGACCGCCTCCCACGAGGTCTCCAGGAACAGCCGCTGCTGCGGGTCCATCGCGAGCGCCTCCCGGTGGGCGATGCCGAAGAAGTCGGCATCGAACTGCGCCGCGTCGTAGAGGAAACCGCCCTGGTCGCAGTAGCTCGTGCCGGGGCGGTCGGGGTCGGGGTCGAAGAGGTCGTCGAGGTGCCAGCCACGGTCGGTCGGGAAGCTCGACACCGCGTCCACGCCACCGGCGACCAGGTCCCACAACTGCTCCGGCGAGGCGACGCCGCCGGGAAAGCGGCAGCCCATGCCGACGATCGCGAGCGGCTCGTCCGCGCGTACCGGCGCCGGGGGCGCCGGGCGGGCCGGTCCGGCGTCCCCGGCGACCAGTTCGGTGTGCAGGAAGCCGGCGAGGTCGGTCGGGGTGGGGTAGTCGAAGACCAACGTGGCGGGCAGCCGGGCGCCGACCGCCGCGCCGAGCCGATTGCGCAGCTCGACGGCGGTCAGCGAGTCGAAGCCCAGCTCCTTGAAGGCCCGCGCGGCATCCACCGCCTCCGGGCCGGAGTGGCCGAGGACAGCAGCGACCTGGGTACGTACCAGCGAGAGCAGCTCGGCACGTGCCTCCGCCTCGGGCAGCCCGGCGAGACGCTCACGGAGACCGGACGTGTCCACGGTCGCCCCGGCCGTCGGGCGCAGCGCTGTGCGGACCAGGCCCCGTAGGATCCCCGGCACGACGGCTCCCCGGGGCGCGGTGGGCCGCAGATCCATCGGCACCAGCTGCGACTCGGGCCGGTGCAGCGCGTGGTCGAACAGGGCGAGCCCGTCCTCGGTGGACAGCGGGTGCAGCCCGGTGCGGCGCATCCGGGCCAGGTCCACGTCGTCGAGATTCCGGGTCAGCCCGGTGCGCTCGGCCCACATGCCCCAGGCCAGGGCGACCGCCGGTCGGCCGGCGGCCCGCCGGTGCTGGGCCAGCGCGTCGAGGAACGCGTTGGCGGCGGCGTAGTTGGCCTGCCCGGGAGTGCCGAAGACACCGGCGGCCGAGGAGAACAGCACGAACGCGGACAGGTCCAGGTCGCGGGTGAGCGCGTCGAGGGTGGCGGCGGCGTCGACCTTGGGCCGGAACACCGCGTCGACGCGCTCCGGGGTCAGCGATCCGACGATCCCGTCGTCCAGCGCGCCGGCCGTGTGCACCACGGCGGTGAGCGGGTGCTCCACCGGCACGTCGGCCAGCAGCGCGGCCACCGCGGCCCGGTCGGTCACGTCGCACGCGGTCACCGTCACCTCGGCACCGAGCGCGGCGAGTTCGGCGCGCAGGTCGGCGGCGCCCGGCGCGTCCGCTCCCCGGCGGCTGACCAGCAGCAGCCGCCGTACGCCCCGGTCGGCGACCAGGTGTCGGCTCACCAGCGTGCCCAGCGTCCCGGAGGCGCCGGTGACCAGCACCGTGCCGGCCGGGTTCCACGGCCGCTCCGCCACCGGCTCGTCGGCGCGCGCGGCCCGGGTGAGGCGCGGGGCGTACGGGACGCCGGCCCGGACGGCGACCTGTGACTCGTCCGCGGCGATCGCGGTGGCCACGGCCGTCACCCAGCCGTCGTCGTCGAGGTCACGGTCGACGAGGAGGATCCGGTCGGGGTTCTCGGACTGTGCCGACCGGATGAGCCCCCAGACGGCGGCCTGCGCCGGGTCGACCGGCTGTCCCGGTGCGGTCGCCACCGCCCTGGTGGTGAGGATCACCAGCCGGGCGGCCGCCAGGCGGGGCTCGGCGAGCCACTCCTGCACGAGCCGCAGCGCGGTGTGCGTCGCCTCCCGTGCCGCGGACGCCAGGTCGGCCCCCACGGCGGTGGGTGTCGCCGGCGCCACCACCAGGGCGGGCGGGGCCGTGTCGGGGGCGGCGACGAGCGCGGCCAGGTCCGGCCAGGTCTCCGGCCGTACCCCGGCCAGGTCGACGGCGTCCGCCACCTCCGGGTGGTCGCCGAGCAGGGCGACGGCCCCGCGCGGACCGTCGGCGACGGCGGCGGCGACCGGCACCCAGCCGACGGTGAAGAGCTTCTGCTCGACGGTGGCGGCGCCGGTGTCCGCCGTGGCCTGGCGGACGGTGAGGCCCTCGACGGTGGCCACCGGTTCGTCGCCGGGTCCGGTCACGGTGATCGCGACGCGGTCGGCGCCGGTGGGGCGCAGCCGGACCCGCAGGGTGGTCGCACCGGCGGCGTGCAGGATGACGCCGCTCCAGACGAACGGCAACCACGGTCGGCCGCCGTCGCCGTCCGCGTCCAGGGCCAGGGCGAGCGGGTGCAGGGCAGCATCGAGCAGCGCCGGGTGGAGACCGAAGCCGCCCGCGTCGGCGTTGGTGGGGGCCGGGAGGGCGACCTCGGCGTACACCTCGTCCTCGCCGCGCCACACCGCCCGGACACCGCGGAACGCCGGCCCGTACCCGAGACCCACGGCGGCGAAGCGCTCGTAGAGGTCGGCGACCGCGACCGGCTCGGCGCCGGCCGGCGGCCAGACCGCCGACCCGGCGGCCCCAGACGGCGGGACCGGCCCGGCCGGCTCGACCGTGGCGGTGGCGTGCCGGGTCCACGGCGCGTCGCCGCCGTCCGGCCGGGCGTGGACGCCGACCTCGCGACGGCCGGTGCCATCAGCCGGACCGATCACGACCTGGAGTTGGACGGCTCCCCGCTCCGGTAGCACCAGCGGCTCGGCCACCAGCAGCTCCGCCACCCGGCCGCAGCCGACCTCGTCGGCGGCGCGGACCACCAGCTCGACGAATGCCGCGCCGGGCAGCAGCACCCGGCCGGCGACGGTGTGGTCGGCGAGCCACGGATGCGACGTCAGCGACAGCCGCCCGGTCAGCACCCAGCCGTCCGAACCGGCCACCGACGACACCGCGCCCAGCAGCGGATGCCGGGCCGGTCCCAGCCCGAGGCCGGCGGCGTCGCCGGTGGACCGGGCCGACGGCCGGGGCCAGTAGCGTTCGTGCTGGAACGGGTACGGGGGCAGGTCGACCCGCTCGGGGGTGCGGCCGGCGAACACCGCCGGCCAGTCGACGGCGACGCCACCGGTCCACGCCTGACCGACCGAAAGCAGCAGCCGCTGCCACCCGCCCTCGCCCCGGCGCAGCGACCCCACCACGACGGCGGTCCCGTCGGCATCGTCGACGATCTCCTGAACGGCGACGGCGAGCACCGGATGTGCGCTGCACTCCACGAACCCGTCGAAGCCCTGGCCCAGCAGCGTCCGCACGGCCGGTTCGAACCCGACCGGCTCCCGCACGTTGCGGAACCAGTACGCCGCGTCGAGCGCGGCCGTGTCGAGCCACTCGCCGGTCACCGTCGAGAAGAACGGCACCTGCCCGCCGACCGGACGGATCGGGGCCAGGAGCCGGAGCAACTCGTCCCGCAGCGGCTCGATCTCGCCGGAGTGCGACGCGTAGTCCACCTCGATCCGCCGTGCCCGGACACCCTCCGCCTCGCACTCGGCGAGCAGTCCCGCGAGCGCCGCCACGTCCCCGGAGAGCACGACCGACGTGGGCCCGTTGACCGCCGCGACGGATATGCCCCAGCGCGCCGCCCGGGTCGACGCGGCCGGGCCTGGCTCGGCGACCGACACCATTCCGCCGCGTCCCGCGACGCTCAGCAACGCCCGCGAGCGCAGCGCCACGACCCGGGCAGCGTCGTCGATCGACAGGCCGCCGGCCACGCACGCGGCGGCGATCTCGCCCTGCGAGTGGCCCAGGACCGCCGCCGGCTCGACGCCGAGCGACCGCCACACCGCCGCGAGGGAGACCATCACCGCCCACAACGCGGGCTGTACCACGTCGACCCGCTCCAGCGACGGCGCGTCCTCGGCGCCCCGGACCACGGCCTCCAGCGACCAGGTCACGTGCGGGTCCAGCGCCGCGGCGCACCGGGCCATCGAGTCGGCGAAGACCGGGGACGAGTCGAGCAGTTCCGCGGCCATCCCCGCCCACTGCGAGCCCTGGCCGGGGAAGACGAACACCACCTTGCCGGAGGTCGTCGCCACCCCCTCCACCGTCGCCGGGCCACCCGACCCGGTCGCCACCGCCGCCAGCCCGTCCGTCAGGTCCGCCCGGCCGGCGGCGACCACCACCGCCCGCCGCTCGAAGCTCGTCCGGCCGGTCGACGACCAGCCCACGTCGTCGGGGCGGAGCCCGCTACGCCCGGCCAGCGCCCCGCCGAGGCGGGCGGCGCCGTCGCGCAACGCGGTCTCGGTCCGGGCGGACAGCAGCACGGGTACGACGGGTTCGGCGCCCTCCGCGACCGCCATGACCGGCCGGGCGTCCGGCTGCGCCACCGGTTCCGCGACCGGCGCCGGTGCCTCCTCCAGGATCAGGTGGGCGTTCGTGCCGCTGATGCCGAACGACGAGACGGCGGCGCGCCGGGGCCGCCCGTTCCGCTCCCAGTCCCGCGCTCCGGTCAGCAGCCGGACCGCGCCGGACGACCAGTCCACGTGCGGGGACGGTTCGTCCACGTGCAGCGTCTGCGGCAGCACGCCGTGGCGGAGCGCCTGCACCATCTTGATCACACCGGCGACCCCGGCCGCCGCCTGCGTGTGCCCGATGTTCGACTTCACCGACCCCAGCCAGAGCGGACGGCCGGCGGTGCGGTCCTGGCCGTACGTGGCGAGCAGGGCCTGCGCCTCGATCGGGTCGCCCAGCGTCGTGCCCGTGCCGTGCGCCTCCACCGCGTCGATGCCGTCGGTTCCCACCCCGGCCGAGGCGAGCGCCTGACGGATGACCCGCTGCTGCGACGGCCCGTTGGGCGCGGTGAGGCCGGCGCTGGCGCCGTCGGAGTTGACCGCCGAGCCCCGGACGACGGCCAGCACCCGACGTCCCGCCTTGAGCGCGTCGGACAGCCGCTCGACCACCACGACGCCGACGCCCTCGCTGAAGCCGGTGCCGTCGGCGGCGGACGCGAACGCCTTGCAGCGGCCGTCGGGCGCGAGTCCCCGCTGCTCGCTGAACTCGATGAAGGTGCCGGGCGTCGGGATGACCGTGACGCCGCCGACCAGCGCCATGGAGCACTCGCCGTTGCGCAGGGCCTGGGCGGCCAGGTGCAGCGCCACCAGCGACGACGAGCACGCGGTGTCCACGGTGACCGCCGGCCCCTCCAGACCGAGCGCGTACGCCACGCGGCCGGACACCACGCTCGCCGCGACGCCCGTCATCGTGTAGCCGAGGACATCGGCGTACATGCTCTGCATGACCGTCGCGTACTCGGCGCTGGTGGCGCCGAGGAACACGGCGGTACGCGTCCGGCGCAGCGCGGCCGGGTCCACCCGCGCGTCCTCCAGCGCCTCCCACGACGCCTCCAGCACCAGCCGCTGCTGCGGGTCCATGGCGAGTGCCTCGCGCGGGCTGATGCCGAAGAAGCCGGCGTCGAACCCGAGCGCGTCGGCCAGGAAGCCGCCCCGGCGCACGTACGTCTTCGCGGGCTGACCCGGTTCGGGGTCGAACACGGCGTCCACGTCCCACCCCCGGTCGGTCGGGAAGTCGCCCGTCGCGTCCCCGCCGGACGCCACCAGGTCCCACAGGTCCTCCGGCGACCGGACGCCACCCGGGAAGCGGCACGCCATCCCCACGATCGCCATCGGCTCGTGGCTGCGGTTCTCCACGTCACGAAGCCGCTGCCGGGTCTGATGGAGGTCGGCGGTGACCCGCTTGAGATACTCGACGAGCTGCTCCTCGTTGGCCATCGGGCTGCCCTCCTAGTTGCCGAGCTCGTTGTCGATGAACGCAAGCAGCTCGTCGGCCGAGGCGGCCTCGAGCACGGTGGACACGTCGGCGGACGGCGTGGTGGCCGCCGCGAAGGTGCCGAGCAGGGTCCGCAGGCGCGCCTCGACGGCGCCCCGGACGTCGTCGGCCCCGACCGTCGCGAGCCCAGCGAGCTCGGCCTCAAGCCGGTCGACAACGTCCAGGATCGACGTCGTCGGCGCCGCGTCCTGCGGTACCAGCTCCGCGAGCAGGTGATCGGCGAGCGCGGTCGCCGTCGGGTAGTCGAAGACCACAGTCGCCGGCAGCGGCAGCCCGGTCCCCGCCTTGAGCCGGTTACGGAACTCGACCGCGGTCAGCGAGTCGAATCCGAGTTCGGTGAACGGCCGGTCCGGCTCGACGGCGGCCGGCGAACCGTGGCCGAGCACGGCCGCCGCCTGGGCACGGATCAGGTCGACGAGGACCCGCAGCCGATCCGGGCCGGCCTGGGCGAGCAGGTCGTCGCGGAGCGACGCCGCCGATGCCGTGGTCTGCTGCAGCACGCGCCGGGACGGGCCCCGGACCACACCGCGCAGCAGCGGCGGGACCAGACCGGCCCGGCCGAGGTCGGCCAGCGCCCGCAGGTCGAGCCGGACCGGAACCAGCAGCGGTTCGACCCGCCCCAGCGCCGCGTCGAACAGGTCCAGTCCCTCGGCCGTGGCCAGCGGCAGCACGCCGCCACGCGCCAGCCGTGCCCGGTCGGCGTCGCCGAGGTGGCCGGTCATTCCGGTCGCCTCGTCCCACAGTCCCCAGGCGAGGGCGGTCGCGGGCCGGCCCGTGGCCCGGCGACGGGCCGCCAGGCCGTCGAGGAAGACATTGGCGGCGGCGTACGCAGCCTGCCCCGGGCCGCCGAACGTGCCGGTCGCCGCCGAGAACAGCACGAAGGCGGCGAGCCCCGCGTCCCGGGTGAGTTCGTCGAGGTGCACGGCCGCGTCGACCTTCGGCCGCAGTACGGCGTCGACCCGCTCCGGCGTCAGGTCGGTCACCAGACCGTCGTCGAGGACGCCGGCCGCGTGCACGACCGCGGTCAGCGGGTGATCCGCCGGCACGTCGGCGAGGACCTTCGCGAGCGCGGCACGGTCGGCGGCGTCGCAGGCCGCCACGGTGACGTCCGCGCCGGCCGCCTCCAGCGCCGTCACCAGCTCCGCCGCACCGGGCGCGGCCGGTCCGCGCCGGCTGATCAGCAGCAGCCGGCGCACTCCGTGCCGCGCGACCAGGTGC
Source organism: Micromonospora sp. WMMD1082 (assembly GCF_029626175.1). Lineage (NCBI taxonomy): Bacteria > Bacillati > Actinomycetota > Actinomycetes > Micromonosporales > Micromonosporaceae > Micromonospora > Micromonospora sp. WMMD1082. Next base: position 2,546,874 of record NZ_JARUBM010000002.1, read on the forward strand.
CGGGCCACGAGCGCGCCGAGCGTCCCGGTGCCGCCGGTGACCAGGACCGTCCCGGCGGGGTCGAGCCGCGGGGGCATGGCCAGCACGACCTTTCCGACGTGGCGGGCCTGGGCCATGTGCCGGAACCCGTCCGGCGCGCGCCGGATGTCCCAGGTCCGCACGGGCAGCGGCGCGAGCGTGCCGTCCGCGAACATCCCGGTCAGCGCGCGCAGGATGTCGCCGAGCCGGTCCAGGTCGCTCCGCAGCAGATCGAAGGCGCGGTACGCGATCCCGGCGCGGATGGCGGCGACCTGCTCCGGCGTCCGGATGTCGGTCTTGCCCAGCTCGGCGAACCGGCCGCCGTCGGCGAGCAGCCGCAGCGAGGCGTCGACCGCGTCGCGGGTGAGCGAGTTGACGACGACGTCGACGCCCCGCCCGGCGGTGGCCGCGCGGAACTGCTCCTCGAACGCAACGGTCCGCGACGAGGCGATCCGGTCCTCGGGGATGCCCGCGTCGTGCAGGGCCGCCCACTTACCCGGGCTCGCCGTGGCGAACACCTCGGCGCCGAACGCACGGGCGAGTTGCACGGCGGCCATGCCGACGCCACCGGCGGCGGCGTGCACCAGCACCGACTCGCCGGCCCGGACGGCGCCGACGTCGACCAGCGCGAAGTAGGCGGTGCTGAACGCGATCGGCGCGGCGGCGGCCTGCTCCCACGACCAGCCGTCCGGAACCGGCACGAGCAGCCGCCGATCCGTCTCCGCCTCGGGGGCGAAGGCCCCGGTGAACAGGCCGGCCACCCGGTCGCCCGGCGCGAGGTCGGTGACATCGGGACCGACCTCGACCACCACGCCGGCCGCCTCGCCGCCCATCACGCCCGCGTCCGGGTACATGTCGAGGGCGATCATCACGTCGCGGAAGTTGAGACCCGCCGCCCGTACGGCGACCCGCACCTGACCGGCGGCGAGCGGCTCCGGCTCGCCGCCGGCCGGGACGAGCGCCAGGTTCTCCAGCGTGCCCGCGCCGGTGCTCTCCAGGCGCCACGGGACCGGCGGTGTGGCCAGCCGCGCGCCGGCGGTGGCCCGGGCCAGCCGCAGGGCGTGCGGGACGCCGCCGCGCACCGCGACCTGGGGTTCGCCGGCCGTGACGGCGGTGTGCAGGGCAGCGGCCCAGCCGGCGTCGTCGGGATCGAGGTCGGCGAGGACGATACGGTCCGGGTTCTCGGTCTGTGCGCTGCGCACCAGCCCCCAGACGGCGGCGTGGGCGGGGTCGACCAGGTCGTCCCGGGACACGGCGATCGCCTGCCGGGTGACGACCACCAGACGGCTGGATCCGAGGCGGGGCTCGGCCAGCCACCCGTGGAGCAGGGCCAGGGTGGCGCGGGTCGCCGTCCGCGCCCCCTCGGCCGGGTCGCCCGGCGTGCCGGCATCCACCGGACCCAGGACCATCTCGGGCGCGGGCGTGCCGGCGTCCAGGGCCTCGACCAGCGCCGTCAGGTCCGGGTACGCCCCGTCGACCAGCCCGGACGCGCCCAGCGCGGCCCAGCGGTCGGCCTGCGCCGGCCGCGCCGCGACCTCCGTGACGACCGTCCACTCCGGTACGAAGAGCGCGTCCGCCGTCGTGGTCGTGGGGGCCTGGTCGCCGGCCGGACGGACGGTGAGCGCTTCGACGGTGGCGACCGGGGCGCCGGTCGGGTCGCTGAGGCGGACGGTGACGGTGTCGGTGCCGGCGGCGTGCAGGTGGGCGCGAAGCGTGGCGGAGCCGGCGGCGTGCACCGTGATGCCGCTCCACAGGAACGGCAGCCACGGCCGGCCCTCGCCGGATTCGGGTAGCGCCAGGACCAGGGGATGCAGTGCCGCGTCGAGCAACGCCGGGTGCAGCAGGTAGGCGCCCGCGTCCGCGTCGACGGGGGCGGGCAGGACGATCTCGGCGTACAGGTCGCCGTCGTGCCGCCAGGCCGCCCGCAGCCCCCGGAACGTCGGGCCGTAGGGCACCCCCAGGGTGGCGAGCCGCGCGTAGAGGTCCGGGATCGGGACCGGCTCGGCGCCGGCCGGCGGCCACGGTCCCGCCGGTACGACCGCCGGTACGGCGGAGGCGGGTTCGACGGTGGCCGTGGCGTGCCGGATCCAGTCCGGGGCGCCGTCCAGCCGGGCATGCACGTCGACCTCCCGCCGGCCGTCCTCGTCGGGTGGGCCCACCGACACCTGGATCTGCATCGCGCCCCGCTCGGGCAGCACCAGCGGCGCGATCAGCATCAGCTCGGCGACCCGGTCGCAGCCGGCCTCGTCGGCGGCGCGGACCACCAGCTCCAGAAACGCCGTGCCGGGCAGCAGGACCCGACCGGCGACCACGTGGTCGGCCAGCCACGGCTGCACCGCCAGCGACAGCCGGCCGGTCAGCAGCCACCCGTCCGACCCGGCCATCGACGTGACCGCGCCGAGCAGCGGATGCCCGACGGCGGCCACCCCGAGGGCCGACGCGTCGCCCCCGCCGAGCGTGCCCGGGCGCGGCCAGAACCGCGTGTGCTGGAACGGGTAGGTCGGCAGGTCCACCCGCTCGACGCGGCGGCCGGCGAACGCCGCCGGCCAGTCCACCGCCACTCCGCCGGCCCACGCCTGGCCCGCCGAGAGCAGCAGCCGCCGCCAACCGCCCTCGCCGCGCCGCAACGACCCGACCACAACCGCCGAGGAGTACCCGCCGGCCTCGGCGATGTCCTGCACGGCGGTCGCCAGGACCGGGTGCGGGCTGCACTCCACGAAGGCGTCGAACCCCTCGGCCATCAGCTTCCGGATCGCCGGCTCGAAGCCGACCGGCTCGCGCAGGTTCCGGAACCAGTACGTCGCGTCCAACTCGGCGGTGTCCAGCCAGTCACCGGTCACCGTCGAGTGGAACGGCACCTGGCCGGGGCGCGGCGTCACCGACGCGAACGTCCGCGTCAGCTCCTCCCGCAGCGGCTCCACCTGCGCCGAGTGCGACGCGTAGTCCACCTCGATCCGCCGGGCCCGGACACCCTCCGCCTCGCACCCGGCGAGCAACTCCTCCAGCGCCGGGACCTCCCCGGAGACCACCACGGTGGTGGGGCCGTTGACCGCGGCCACCGAGATCCGGCCCGACCACGCGGAGATCCGCGCGGACACCGCGTCGAGCGGCTCGGCGACCGACACCATCGCGCCGCCGCCCGCCAGGTCGAGCAGCGCCTGGGACCGCAGGGCCACCACCCGCGCCCCGTCCTCGACCGACAGACCGCCGGCCACGCAGGCCGCCGCGATCTCGCCCTGCGAGTGGCCCACCACCGCCGCCGGCTCGACACCCAGCGACCGCCACACCGCCGCGAGCGACACCATCACCGCCCACAGCACCGGCTGGACCACGTCCACCCGGTCCAGCGACGGCGCGTCCTCGGCCCCCCGCACCACGGCCTCCAGCGACCAGCCGACGAACGGGGCCAGTGCCTGCCCGCACTCCGCCATCGCGGCCGCGAACACCGGCGAGGAGTCCCACAGCTCCACCGCCATGCCGGCCCACTGCGAACCCTGGCCCGGGAACACGAACACCACCCGGCCGGAGCCGGCGGCGACGCCCTCCACCACGTCGGCGGCACCGGTACCGCAGGCCATCGCGCCCAGCCCGGCCAGCGTCCCGGCCCGGTCCGCGGCGACCAGCACCGCGCGGCGGTCAAACGCCGACCGGCCGGTCAGCGACCATCCGACGTCGGCCAGCCCGAGGTCGTCCCGAGTCTCCAGCTGGGCCAGCAGGGCACGGGCACGGGCGCGGAGTGCCTCCTCGGTACGGGCGGAGAGGGCGAACGGCACGACCGCCGGCTCACCGGCCACCGTGGGCACGGCTTCGCCGGTCGCACCGACCGCCGGCGCGGCCACCGGCCCACCGGCCGGGACGGAGCGGGCCGGCGGCGCGGGCGGCTCCTCCAGGACCAGGTGGGCGTTGGTGCCACTGAAGCCGAACGAGGACACGGCGGCACGGCGCGGCGTGCCGCCCCCGGGCCAGGCGACCGGTTCGGTCAGCAGCCGGACCGCGCCGGACGACCAGTCCACGTGCGGCGACGGCTCGTCCACGTGCAGCGTGCGGGGCAGCATCCCGTACCGCATCGCCTGCACGACCTTGATCACGCCCGCGACACCCGCCGCCGCCTGCGTGTGCCCGATGTTCGACTTCACCGAGCCAAGCCACAGCGGACGCTCCCCGTCGCGCGCGCGGCCGTACGTCGACAGCAGCGCCTGCGCCTCGATCGGGTCGCCGAGCGTGGTGCCGGTGCCGTGCGCCTCGACCGCGTCGACGTCGGCGCCGGTCAGTCCGGCGTCGCGCAGCGCCGCCCGGATCACCCGCTGCTGGGACGGCCCGTTCGGCGCGGTGAGGCCGTTGGACGCGCCGTCCTGGTTGACGGCCGAGCCCCGGATGACGGCCAGCACGCGGTGGCCGGCAGCCACCGCGTCGGAGAGCCGCTCCACCACCAGCACGCCGACGCCCTCGCCCCAGTTGGTGCCGTCGGCACCGGCGGCGAACGCCTTGCACCGGCCGTCCACGGCGAGCCCGCGCATCCGGCTGAACTCGACGAACGCGCCCGGGGTCGCCATCGCGGTGACGCCACCGGCGACCGCGCGGGAGCACTCGCCGTTGCGCAGCGCCCGGACGGCGAGGTGCAACGCCACCAGCGACGACGAGCACGCGGTGTCGACGGTGACCGCCGGCCCCTCCAGTCCGAACGTGTACGCGACCCGCCCGGACAGGATGCTCGCCGCGTTACCGGTCGCGGTGAAGCCCTCCGCGCTGCCGGCACCGCCGACGAGGAAGACGTAGTCGTTGTTGTTGGAGCCCACGAAGACACCGGTGTCGGTGCCGCGCAGGGCGGCCGGGTCGATGCCGGCGTCCTCCAGTGCCTCCCACGACGCCTCCAGCATCAACCGCTGCTGCGGGTCCATGGCCTCCGCCTCGCGGGGGCTGACACCGAAGAACCCGGCGTCGAAGCCCGCGAGGTCGTCGAGGAACCCGCCGCGCCGCACGTACGAGGTGCCGGGGCGCTCCGGGTCAGGATCGAAGATCGCGTCGATGTCCCAGCCCCGGTCGCGCGGGAAGTCGGTGATCCCGTCACCACCGGAGGCGAGCAGACCCCACAGGTCCTCCGGTGAGCGGACCCCGCCCGGAAACCGGCAGGCCATCCCGACGATCGCGATCGGCTCGTCGCGCTGCCGCGGGTCGTCGGCGCCGACGGTCTCCCGGCCGTGCCCGACGACCTCGCCGAGCAGGTGGGCGGCCAGCGCCGCCGGGGTCGGGTAGTCGAAGGCGATGGCGGCCGGCAGCGGCACGCCGGTCACCTCGCCCAGCAGGTTGCGGAAGTCGACCGCGGTCACCGAGTCGAAGCCGAGGTCCCGGAACGAGCGGCCGGGCTCGACCGCCTCCGGGCCGGGGTAGCCGAGCGCCGTGGCCACCTGGGTGCGGACGATCGTCAGCAGCACCTGCTCCCGCTCGGCCGGGGCGCGGCCGGCCAGGAGTTCGCCGAGCCGCGACGCGTCCGGCGCCGTCGCGTCGGGCGCTGCGGGCCGGGCGGCCTCCGGGATGGGCGTGAACAGCCGGCTGTCCCGGAAGACCGTGTACGACGGCACGAATGCTGACCAGTCGATGTCGGCGACGACCGTGGTCGGCTCGCCCCGGTCCACCGCGGCGCCCAGCGCGGTGATGGCCACCGCCGGCGACATCGCCACCAGTCCACGGCGGCGCAGGTCCTCCCCGACGCCACCGGCCGCGACCAGGCCGCCGTCCGCCCAGGGGCCCCACGCCACGGAGGTGGCGACGAGCCCGCGCCGGGCCCGGTCCCGGGCGAGCGCGTCCAGCGCGGCATTGCCGGCCGCGTAGGCCGCCTGGCCTCCGGCGCCCCAGATCCCGGCGATGGACGAGAACAGCACGAACACGTCGAGGTCGGCGTCGCCCAGCACCGCGTCGAGGTGCACCGCCCCGGCCGCCTTGCCCGCCACCACGGAGGCGAAGGCCGCCAGGTCGGTCCCGGCGAGCGGTTCGACCAACGGGACGCCCGCCGCGTGCACGACGCCCCGGATCTCGCCACCGGCCGCGCGCAGCCCGTCCACCAGATCCGCGACCGCGGCCCGGTCGGCGACGTCGCACGCGGCGACGGTGACCTGCGCGCCGAGGCCGCGCAGCTCCGTCTCCAGCGCGTCGACGCCGTCGGCGGCCGGCCCGCGCCGGCTGACCAGCACGACGTGCGCGGCGCCGTTCTCGACGCACCAGCGTGCGGCGCGACCGCCGAGCCAACCGGTGCCGCCGGTGACGATGACGGTAGAGCTGAGCCGCCGGCTCGGGAGCGGGCCGGTGGCGGCGGCCCGGGCCAGCCGGCGGGCGAAGGTACCGGCGGGCCGCAGCGCCACCTGGTCCTCGCCGGCCGCACCGGAGAGCACGGCGCACAGCCGGTCCTGGGTACGCTCGTCGAGCGTCGCGGGCAGGTCGACCAGGCCACCCCAGGTGCGGGGCAGCTCCAGCGCGGCGACCCGGCCGAGCCCCCAGACCTCGCTCTGCGGGACGCTCACCCGCTCGGTCGGCGAGACCCCGACCGTGCCCCGGGTGGCACACCACAGCGGCGCGGTCACACCGGCGTCGTCAAGGGCCTGGATCAGCAGCAGGGTGCCCGCCACCCCGACCGGTACGGCCGGATGCACCGCGTCCGGCTGCTCGTCGGTGGCCCAGAGGGAGAGCACGCCGGCCGGCGTGACGTCCGCGACGGCGGTCCGCAGCCGGGCGCCGAGCGCCTCGCGGTCCCGGTCGCCCGCGTCGACGACGAGCACCCGGACCTCGGCGCCGTGGCGGGACAGCGCCTCGACGCAGGCGCGCGTGTCCGACTCGTCGACCGGCGCGACGAGCAGCCAGGTGCCGGACAGGGCCGGTGCGGCGTCCGGCACCGGGTGCCACTCCTCGCGGTAACGCCAGCCGTCGGCGGCCGACCGGTTCCGGGTCGCCCGCCGCCACGAGGCCAGCGCCGGCAGCACGGCTCGCAGCGGGCGCTCGCCGTCGATGTCGAGGGTGGTGACCAGGGTCTCCAGGTCCTCGCGTTCGACGGCGTCCCAGAAGCCGTCGACCGCCGGGTTGGTGCCCCCGCCGGTGCGGGTGGCCGGGGTCAGCGGGCCGGTGCTGTCCAGCCAGTAGCGGCTGCGCTGGAAGGCGTACGTGGGCAGGTCGACCCGGCCCGCGCCGGTGCCGGCGTAGAAGCCCGGCCAGTCGACGTCGACGCCGCGCGTCCAGAGTCCGGCCAGCGCCGCCACGTACGACCGGCTCTCACCGTGGTCGGCGCGCAGCACGGGCAGCACTGTGGCCTCCGCGTCCAGCTGCTGCGCGGCGAGCGGGGCGAGCACGGGGCCGGACCCGATCTCCAGACAGGTGGTGACGCCGGCCGTGGCCAGCGCGGTGATCGCGTCGGCGAACCGCACCGCCTCCCGTACCTGCCGCACCCAGTAGTCCGGCGTGCTGAACTCCGGACCGGCGACCGCGCCGGTGACGGTGGACACGACCGGGATCCGGGGCGCGGCGAACGCCACGCCGGCCAGCACGGCCCGGAAGTCGGCCAGCATCGGTTCCATCCGGGGCGAGTGGAACGCGTGGCTGACGCTCAGTCGCTTGGTCCGGCGACCCTGCGCCGCGAGCGCGGCGGCCACCTCGGTGACGGCCTCCTCGTCGCCGGAGAGGACCACCGCGGTGCGCCCGTTCACCGCGGCGATCCCCGCCACGGACTCCCGGCCGGCCAGCGCCGCGCGGGTCTCGTCCTCGGTCGCCTCGACGGCGATCATCGCGCCGCCCGGCGGCAGCGCGGCCATCAGGCGGCCCCGGGCGGCCACGATCGCGCAGGCGTCGGCGAGCGACCACACCCCGGCCAGGTACGCGGCCGTCAGCTCGCCGATCGAGTGCCCGGCCATCAGATCGGGCCGTACCCCGTGGGCCGCCAGGAGCCGGACCAGCGCCACCTCCACCGCGAACAGGGCGGCCTGGGCATAGTCCGTGCGGTCCACCAGCTCGGGGCGGGACCACAGCACGTCCCGCAGGTCCGGCAGTGACCCGCCGAAGCCCGCGCACACCTCGTCGAACGCCTCCGCGAAGACCGGGTGGGCCGCGTACAGCTCCCGGCCCATCCCCAGCCGCTGCGAGCCCTGGCCGGCGAACAGGAAGCCGATCCCGCCCGCGTGGTCGGCCGCCCCGGACAGCAGGCCCGGGGCCGCGTCGCCGGCGGTGAGCGCGCGCAGTCCCGCGGTCAGCTCGTCGATGTCGGCACCGACCACGGCGGCACGGTGGTCGAACACGGACCGCCCGGTCGCCAGCGAGTGGCCCACGTCCACCGCCCGGGCCCCGTCGACGGCGGCCAGCAGCCGCGCCGCCTGTGCCCGCAGGGCCGTACGGTCCCGTGCCGAGACGGTCCAGGCGAGCACCGGCGGCGGGGTGTGCGACTCCGGCGTTCCGTCCGCCGGGATGGCCTCCGGCTGCTCGATGATGACGTGCGCGTTGGTGCCCGAGAAGCCGAACGAGGAGACCGCCGCCCGGCGGGGCCGGTCCACCACCGGCCACGCCACCGCCTCGGTGACCAGCCGCACCGCACCGGCCGACCAGTCCACATGCGACGACGGCTCATCCACATGCAACGTCGCCGGCACCACCCCATGCCGCATCGCCAACACCATCTTGATCACACCCGCGACACCCGCCGCCGCCTGCGTATGACCCAGGTTCGACTTCACCGAACCCAACAACAACGGACGCTCACGACCCTGCCCATACGTCGCCAACAACGCCTGCGCCTCGATCGGATCACCCAACGTCGTACCGGTCCCATGCGCCTCCACCACGTCCACCTGCCCGGTGGACAGCCCGGCGTCCAGGAGGGCGGCCCGGATCACCCGCTGCTGCGCCGGCCCGTTCGGCGCGGTGATCCCGTTCGAGGCACCGTCCTGGTTCACCGCCGAGCCCTGGACGACCGCGAGCACCGGGTGGCCGAGCCGCCGCGCGTCGGACAACCGCTCGACCAGCAGGACGCCCGCGCCCTCGGCGAAGCCGGTGCCGTCGGCGGCGGCGGCGAACGACTTGCATCGGCCGTCGCGGGAGAGCCCGCGCTGCTGGCTGAAGCCGACAAAGGTCAGCGGGCTGGCCATCACGGAGACGCCACCGGCGAGCGCCAGCGTGCACTCGCCCGACCGCAGCGCCTGCATCGCCAGGTGCAGCGCCACCAGCGACGACGAGCACGCGGTGTCCACGGTGACCGCCGGCCCCTCCAGGCCGAGTGTGTACGCCACCCGACCGGAGACCAGGCTGCCGGAGCTGTCCTGCCCCCAGTAGTCGTGGTACATGAGGCCGCCGAAGACGCCGGTCGGGCTGCCGTGCAACGAGCGTGGGTCGATGCCGGCCCGCTCGATCGCCTCCCAGGAGACTTCCAGCAGCAGCCGCTGCTGGGCGTCCATCCGGGCCGCCTCGTTGGGGCTGATGCCGAAGAACCCGGCGTCGAAGTTTGCGGCGTCGTGGAGGAACCCGCCCTCCCGGGTGTACGACGTGTCCGGGCGGACCCCGTCGGGGTCGTAGAGGGCGTCGAGGTCCCAGCCGCGATCGGTGGGAAACGGCGAGATCAGGTCGGCGCCGGTGGAAACCGCCCGCCACAGGTCCTCCGGGCTCACGATGCCGCCGGGGTAGCGGCAGGCCATGCCGACGATCGCGATCGGCTCCTCGTCGCGTTCCCGCAGGTCGTTCAGGCGCTGGCGGGTCTGCTGCAGCTCGGTGGTGACCCGCTTGAGGTAGTCGCGGAGCTTGTCCTCGTTGGCCATGCCGGCCGGCCCTCCTGCCATCTCACGGGATCCCGATCTCACGGTCGATGAGCGCGAACACCTCGTCGTCGGTCGCCGAGGCGAGGTCTTTGGCCACCACGTCGCCGGGCAACCGCTCCAGCTCCGCCAGCACACCCTTGAGCCGCCGGGCGACCCGGTCGCGGGTGACCGCGTCGGCCCCGACGCCGGTCAGCGTCAGTTCCAGGCGGTCGAGGTCGGCCAGCGCGGCCAGCGCGGGTGTGGTGGCCGGGGTGGTGCCCCGCACCTGCGCGGCCAGGTAGGCGCCGAGCGCCGCGGCCGTCGGATAGTCGAAGACCAGCGTCGGCGGCAGTTGCAGCCCGGTGGCGGTGCCGAGCCGGTTGCGCAGCTCGACCGCGGTGAGCGAGTCGAAGCCCAGCTCGGCGAAGGGCCGGGCGGGCTCCACCGCGTCCGGCCCGCCGTACGCGAGGACCGCGGCCACCTGCTCCCGGACGACGCGGAGCAGGATCTCCTCCGCCTCGACGTCGGTGGCCCCGGCGAGGCGCCGCGTCAGGTCGTCCCGGACACCGGCGTTCAGGTCGACCGTCCGCCGCCCGGCGGCTCCGAGCAGGCCACGGAGCACCGGCGGGACGGTGCCCGCGGCGACGCGCTCGGCCAGTGCCCGTGGGTCGGTGTGCACCGCCACGACGAGCGGTTCGGTCGCGCCCAGCGCCGCGTCGAACAGGGCCAGCCCTTCGGTGGGGGTCAGCGCGCCCAGCCCGCCACGGCGCATCCGCCGCCGGTCGGTCTCGGTGAGCCGGCCGGCCATACCGGTGTCGAGATCCCAGCGCCCCCAGGCCACCGAGACGGCCGGCAGCCCTGCGGCCCGGCGGTGCGCGGCGAGGGCGTCGAGGTACGCGTTGGCGGCGGCGTAGTTGCCCTGCCCCGGCGCGCCCAGCACCCCGGCAGCGGAGGAGAACAGCACGAACGCCGTCAGCGGCAGCTCGCGGGTCAGCTCGTGCAGGTGCCGCGCGGCATCCGCCTTGGGCCGCAGGACGGTCACCAACCGCTCCGTGTCCAGGGCGGTCACGGCGGCGTCGTCCAGGACACCGGCGGCGTGCACGACGCCGCGCAGCGGGTGTGCGCCCGGCACGGCCGCGAGCAGGGCGGCGAGCGCGTCGCGGTCGCCCAGGTCGCAGGCCGTCACCGACACCTCGGCACCGGCGGCGGTGAGTTCGTCGCGCAGCGCGGAGGCACCCGCCGCGTCCGGGCCGGACCGGCTCGCGAGGACCAGGTGGCGCACGCCGTGCGCGGTCACCAGGTGCCGTGCGACGAGTCCGCCGAGGGCACCGGTGCCTCCGGTCACCAGCACCGTCCCGTCCGGGTCGAACGGACTCGCCGAACGCGGGACGGCCGGCAGCCGGGCCAGGCGCGGCGCGAGCACCACCCCGTCCCGCACGGCCAGTTGGGTCTCGCCCGCCGCGAGCGCCGCGTCGACGCCACCGGGAGCGGGCCGCCCGTCGTGGTCCAGCAGCACGAGCCGGCCCGGATGCTCGGACTGCGCCGAGCCGACCAGGCCCCACACCGCGCCCTGCGCGGGGTCCACCGCCTCGCCGCCGGTCACGCCGACCGCGCCCCGGGTGACCAGGAGCAGCCGGGTGGCGGCGAGCCGCTCGTCGGTCACCCACGGCCGGACCGTGTCGAGCGCCCAGGCCGCCGCCGCGCCGGCCGTGAGGCCGGTGGGGCAGACGACGACGGCGAGGTCCGCCGCCGGGCCGCCGGCCATGACCGCCTCGGCCAGCGTGGCGAGGTCGGACACCGGGTCACCCGGTGCACCCGGCAGCAGGGTGCCGGCGAGTTCCACGGCCGCACCGACGAGCGCGACCCGGCGCGTCACGGGTGCCGCGACGGTGGTCGGGACGGTGGTCCAGTCGAGGCGCAGCAGTCCCTCGTGCCGTACCCCGGCCGCCGCAAGCCGTTCCGCCGGCAACGCCCGGACGGACAGCGACCCCACCGACGCGACCGGTTCACCGCCCGCGTCGGCGAGGGCCAGGGCCACCCGGTCCGGACCGATCGGGCTGAGCCGCACGCGCAGCGCGGTCGCTCCGGTCGCCTCCAGGCGCACCCCGGACCAGGCGAAGGGCACCAGCAGCCCGTCGCCCTCGGCCCGCAGCAGGCCGGTGTGCACGGCCGCGTCGAGCAGCGCCGGGTGCAGGCCGAAGCGCGTCGCCTCGCCGTGCACCCGGTCGGGCAGCGCCACCTCGGCGTACAGCTCGTCGCCGCATCGCCAGGCCGCCCGCACCGCCCGGTAGGTGGGGCCGTAGCGGTAGCCCCGGTCGGCGAGGTCCTCGTAGAAGCCGTCAAGGTCGAGCGGCTCGGCTCCCGGTGGCGGCCAGGCGGTGAGCCGGGCGCCGTCGCCGACGGCCGGGCCGGCCGCCACGAACCCCTCAGCGTGCCGGGTCCACGCCGCCTCCGCCGGGGCGTCCTCCGGCCGGGTGTGGACGGTCACCGTCCGCCGGCCGTCGTCGCCGACCGCGCCGACCCCGATCCGCACCTGAACGCCCGCCTGGGCGGGGAGCGTGAGCGGTTCACCCACGGTCAGCTCGTCGAGGATCGGGCAGCCCACCTCGTCCCCGGCACGCATCGCCAGCTCGACCAGGGTGGCGCCGGGAACGACGACCACCTCGCCGAGCGCGTGGTCGGCCAGCCACGGGTGGGTGGCGACGGACCACCGGCCGGTCAGCACCACGCCGTCGGAGTCCGGCAGCCGCACGGCCGCGCCGATCAGGGGATGGCCGGTCGCGCCGAGCCCGAGGCCGGGGGCGTCCAGCACGCGGGGCGCCGCGTCGGGCCAGTAGCGGCGGCGCTGGAAGGCGTACGTGGGCAGGTCGAGCCGCGTCGCGCCGGGCACCAGGGCCGCCCAGTCGACGGCGCCGCCCCGGGTCCACAACTCCGCCAGCGCCGTGACGAAGCCGGTCGGCTCCGGGCGGTCGGTCCGCTGGGCCGCGACCGCCACGGGTGGGGTACCGCCGGGCGGCAGGCAGGACGGCACCAGCGCGGCGAGCACGGCCGCCGGGCCGACCTCGACGAACCGGGTCACCCCGGCGGCGGCGAGGGCAGCCATCCCGTCGGCGAACCGCACGGCCGCGCGGACGTGCCTCACCCAGTAGTCCGGATCGGTCAGCTCCGGCCCGGCGAGCGCACCCGACACGTTGGAGACCACGGGCAGCCGGGGCGGTGCGTACGTGGCCTGCACTGCGGCGGCCCGGAAGTCCGCCAGCGCCGGCTCCATCCGGGACGAGTGGAAGGCGTGGCTGACCGTGAGCCGCCGGGTCCGCCGACCCTGGGCCGCGAAGCCGGCAGCCACCTCGGCGACCGCGTCCTCGTCACCGGAGAGCACCACCGAGGACGGTCCGTTGACAGCCGCCAGGTCCACGCCGCCGTGGCCGGCGAGCGCGGCGAGCGCCTCCTCCTCGGTCGCCTCGACCGCCGCCATCGCGCCGCCGGTGGGCAGGCCGGCCATCGACCGGCCGCGCGCGGCGACCATCCGGCAGGCGTCCGCGAGGACCCACACCCCGGCGACGTACGCGGCGGTCAGCTCGCCGATCGAGTGGCCGGCGACCAGGTCGGGCCGGACGCCCACCGACTCCAGCAGCCGGACCAGCGCCACCTCCACCGCAAACAACCCGGCCTGCGCGTAGTCCGTGCGGTCCACCAGATCGGCCCGCTCCCACACGACCTCACGAACCCCGGGCAGGTACGGCTCGAACTCCGCGCACACCTCGTCGAAGGTCGCCGCGAACACCGGATGGGCGGCGTACAGCTCCCGACCCATCCCGAGCCGCTGCGCACCCTGACCGGTGAACAGGAAGGCCGTCTTCCCGGGGCCGGCCGGAACGCCGGACACCACCCCGGCGTCGGCCCGCCCGGCGGCGAGCGCGTCGAGAGCGGCCCTGAGCCCGGCGTGGTCGGCGCCCAGCACGACCGCGCGGTGCGGGAGCGGCTCCCGGGTGGTCGCCAGCGACAGCGCGACGTCCGCCGGGTCCGGCGCCGGCGGGTCGGCCACGAACGACGCCAGCCGGGCGGCCTGGCCGCGCAGCCCGGCCTCGTCGCGGCCGGACAGCGGCCACGACACGACCGGTGGGGTCGCCGGCACCTCGGCGGGCCGGGGCGCGGCGGGCGGTCCCTGCTCCAGGATGACGTGCGCGTTGGTGCCCGAGATGCCGAACGAGGAGACCGCCGCCCGACGGGGCCGGTCCACCACCGGCCACGCCACCGCCTCGGTCGCCAGCCGCACCGCGCCGGCCGACCAGTCCACATGCGACGACGGCTCGTCCACGTGCAGAGTCGCCGGCACCGTACCGTGCCGCATCGCCAACACCATCTTGATCACACCCGCGACACCCGCCGCCGCCTGCGTATGCCCCAGGTTCGACTTCACCGACCCCAACCACACCGCGGACGACCCGTCCCGGTCGCGGCCGTACGTCGCCAGCACTGCCTGCGCCTCGATCGGATCGCCCAGCGAGGTCCCCGTGCCGTGCGCCTCCACCACGTCCACGCCCTCGGAGCCGACGCCCGCCCGCGACAACGCCGCCCGGATCACCCGCTGCTGCGCCGGCCCGTTCGGCGCGGTCAGGCCGTTGCTCGCACCGTCCTGGTTCACCGCCGAGCCCCGTACCACCGCGAGGATCCGCCGTCCGTTGCGCTGCGCGTCGGACAGCCGCTCCAGGACGAGTTGACCGACGCCCTCGCTGAGGCCGGTGCCGTCCGCGCCCGCCGCGAACGCCTTGCACCGGCCGTCCGCGGCGAGGTTGCGGGCCTGGCTGAACTCGATGAACGTGTCCGGCGTCGACATCACCGACACCCCGCCGGCCAGCGCCAGCGTGCACTCGCCGGAGCGCAGCGCCTGCACCGCCAGATGCAGCGCCACCAGCGACGACGAGCACGCCGTGTCCACCGTCATCGTCGGCCCCTCGAAGCCGAAGGTGTAGGCGACCCGGCCGGAGATCGCGCCGCCGGTGTTACCGGTGCCGAGCACCCCGCCCAACTCCTCGGCGAGACCGGCGAGACGGGTGCCGTAGTCGTTGTACATGACCCCGGCGAAGACCCCGGTGGGGCTGCCCTTGAGCGACGCGGGAGCGATGCCGGCGCTCTCCAGCGCCTCCCAGGACGTCTCCAGCAGCAACCGCTGCTGCGGGTCCATGGCCAGCGCCTCTCGCGGCGAGATCCCGAAGAACTCCGGGTCGAAGTCGGCCGCGCCGTCGAGGAATCCACCGTTCCGGCTGTACGACCGGCCGGGCAGGGCGGGCTCGGGATCGTAGAGGGCGTCCAGGTCCCAGCCCCGGTCGGCCGGGAACGACGTGATGCCGTCGTGGCCGCCGGCCAGCATCCGCCACAGGGTCTCCGGGTCGGTGACGCCACCGGGAAACCGGCACGACATGCCGACGATCGCGATCGGTTCGGCGGGGTCGCGGTCGACTGCGACCGCCGGACCGTCCGGCGCCGTCGAGCTGACGAGCTGGTCATGCAGGTACGCGGCCAGCGCGGCCGGGTTCGGGTGGTCGAAGACCAAGGTGGCCGGCAGCCGCAGGCCCGTGGCCACGTTGAGCTGGTTGCGCAGCTCCAGCGCGGTCAGCGACTCGAACCCGAGATCCTTGAAGGCCCGATCGACCGCGACCGTCTCGCCCGAGGCGTGACCGAGCACCGCCGCGACACGGCTGCGGACCAGCTCGGCGAGGAACCCCTCCCGCTCGGCCTCGGGCAGCTCGGCGAGGCGCTGCCGCAGCGAGCCGCGCTCACCGGCGCGGCGGACCACGGGCCGGACCAGGCCACGGAGCAGCGGCAGGACGTCGCCGTCCCCGCCGCGCAGGTCGAGCGGCACCGGCACCAGGTGGTGGTCGCCAGCGGAACGGGCCGCGTCGAGCAGCCGCAGCGCGTCGTCCGACTCCAGCTCGGCCATCCCCCAGCGGGCCAGGCGACCCGTCTGGACGCGGTCCACCCCGTCGGTCATCTCGCCGCGCTGGGCCCAGAGCCCCCAGGACAGCGACTGGCCGGGCAGGCCGGCACCGCGCCGGTACGCCGCGAGGGCGTCGAGGTAGGCGTTCGCCGCGGCGTACGCGCCCTGGCCGGGGCTTCCGAAGACGCCAGAGGCGGACGAGAACAGCAGGAACGCGTCGAGGTCCAGGTCCCGGGTCAGCTCGTGCAGGTGCCACGCGGCGTCGGCCTTCGGGCGGAGCACGGCGGACGCACGCTCGGCGGTCAGCGAGCCCACCACCCCGTCGTCCAGCACCCCGGCCAGGTGCACCACGGCACGCAGCGGGGTGTCGGCGGGCACCTCCGCCAGCAGCTCGGCGACGGCGTCCCGGCTGCCCAGGTCACCGGCAACCATCCGTACCGTCGCGCCGGCCGCGGTCAGCTCGGCGGCGAGTTCCGTCGCACCCGGCGCGTCCTGGCCGCGACGGCTGGCCAGCAGGAGGTGTCGCGCCCCGTGCGCCGTCACCAGGTGCCGGGCGACGAGCCCGCCGAGCAGGCCGGTGCCGCCGGTGACCAGCACGGTTCCGGCCGGGTCGAACGAGGGCGGCGGGCTGGCGGCGGGCACCCGCGCGAGGCGGGGCGCGTACACCCGGCCGCCCCGCACGGCCAGCTGCGGCTCGTCCGTGGCGCCCGCCAGCGCGGCCGGCACGGCCTGCTGGTCGTCGACGTCGACCAGGAGCAGGCGGTCCGGGTGCTCGGTCTGCGCGGAACGGACCAGTCCCCAGACCGCGGCTGCGGCCGGGTCGGGTACCTCCTCGTCACCGACGGCGACCGCGCCGGAGGTCACCACGGCCAGCCGCGCCCCGGTGTGCCGCTCGTCGGCGAGCCAGGACCGGAGCACCGGCAGGACCGCGTGGACGGCCGCGTGCACGGCACCGGCGTCGGCGCCGCCGGGGCCCACCCGGTGCACCACCCACGGCATCGCCGCCGCGTCGGTCAGGTCGGCGTGCTCGATCCAGTCCGGTGCGGTGCGCTCCGTCGTCTCCGGCAGCGCCGCCCACTCGACCCGGAACAGCGACTCGACGTAGCCCGCGCTCGCGGCGAGTTGGTCGGGCTGGAGCAGCCGAGGTGTCAGTGAATCAACGCTGGCGACCGGCCGGCCGTCGGTGTCGGTCATGCTGAGCGCCAGCGACCCCGGTCCCGCCGGGGACAGCCGCACCCGCAGGTGGCTCGCGCCCGAGGCGTGCAGTGCGACCCCCGTCCAGGCGAACGGCAGCCAGGCGCCGGCCTCCGCCGGCACGAAGGTGCCGAGACCGATGGCGTGCAGCGCCGAGTCGAGCAGGACCGGGTGCAGACCGAAGCCGTCCGTGTCGGCCGCGAGCTGCTCCGGGACGACGATCTCGGCGAACACGTCCGGGCCGCGCCGCCAGGCGGCCCGCAGGCCCTGGAAGTTCGGGCCGTACGACAGGCCGGCCGCCGCCATGGTCTCGTACCACCCGGGCACGTCGACGGCCTCCGCGCCGGCCGGCGGCCACTCGCCGAGCGGGCCGGCGGGCGCGGACGCGGACGCGGCGGCGGTCAGCAGGCCCTCGGCGTGCAGCGTCCACGGCAGCTCGGCCGGCGTCTCGGGCCGGGAGTGGATCCGCACCGGCCAACGGCCGGCGCCATCCTCGGCGCCGACGCGGACCTGCACGGTCACGCCCGCCCCATCCGGCACGACCAACGGCGCCCGCACGGTCAGCTCGTCGAGGAGCGGGGCGCCGACCTCCTCGCCGGCGCGCAGCGCCAGCTCGACGAGGACGGCGCTGGGCACCATGACGAGCCCGGACACGGTGTGATCGGCGAGCCACGGCTGCCCGGCGAGGGACCACCGGCCGGTCAGCGTCACCCCCTCGGCGGCCGGCGCGGACACCACGGCGCCCAGGAGCGGGTGCGCGGCCGGGGCCAGCCCGAGGCCGCTGACGTCCACGCCGGCCGTGCCGCCGGCCCAGTAGCGCCGGTGCTGGAAGGCGTACGTGGGCAGGTCGATCCGAGTCGCGCCGCTGCCGGCGAGGATCCCGGCCCAGTCCACCGGCGCTCCCGCCGTCCAGGCTTCACCCAGGGAGAGCAGGAGCCGGTCGAGTCCGCCGTCGTCGCGGCGCAGCGAACCGACGTAGACGGCGCTGGCGCCCATCTCGTCGACGGTCTCCTCGATGCCGACCGCGAGCACCGGGTGCGGGCTCACCTCGACGAGGACGCCATGGCCGTCGGCGACCAGCTGGCGGACCGCCCGCTCCAGTTCGACGGGGTTGCGCAGGTTGCGGAACCAGTACCCGGCGTCGAGCCGCGTGGTGTCGATCGCCCGCCCGTCGAGGGTGGAGTAGAAGGTCACGGACGTGGCCCGGGGCTGGATGTCGGCGAGGGCCGCGAGCAGCTCGTCGCGGATCGCCTCGACCTGGACGCAGTGCGAGGCGTAGTCGACCGGGATGCGCCGGACCCGCACGCCGTCGGCCTCGCAGGCGGCGATCAGGTCGTCGAGGGCGCTCGGCTCGCCGGAGATCACCGTGGCCGACGGGCCGTTGACGGCGGCGACCGACAGCGCGCCCGCCCAGGGCGCGAGGCGCGACTCGGCCGCGGCCCGGGGCTCGGCGACGGAGGCCATCCCGCCGAGTCCGGCGAGCCGGCGGCCGATGATCTGGCTGCGCAGCGTCACCACCCGCGCCGCGTCCTCCAGGGACAGCGCGCCGGCGACGCAGGCGGCGGCGATCTCGCCCTGCGAGTGGCCGATCACTGCCGCGGGCTCGACCCCGTGGGCACGCCACACCGCGGCCAGGGACACCATCACGGCGAACAGCAGTGGTTGCACGACGTCCACCCGCGCCACCGGCGGCGTGCCGGGCGCGCCGCGCAGCACGTCGATCACCGACCAGCCGGTGTACGGGGCCAGCGCGGCATCGCACTCCGCCATCCGGCTCGCGAACGCGGGCGCGGTGTCGAGCAGCGCGACGGCCATCCCGGTCCACTGCGAGCCCTGGCCGGGAAAGACGAAGGCGGTACGCGCACCGGGTAGCGTCACGCCCTGCACCACGCCGGCGGCGGGACGGCCGGCAGCCAGCTCCGCCAGCGCCTCGACCAGCCCCGCCCGGTCCGCGCCGACGAGCACCGCGCGGTGCGCCAACGCCGTCCGCGTCGTGGCCAGCGACCAGCTCACGTCCACCGGTGTGGCCTCCGGCGCCCCGGCCAGGAACTCCCCCAGCCGGCCCGCCTGGGCGGCCAGCGCGGCCGAGCCGTGTGCCGACAGCACCCACGGCACCGCCACCGACCGCCGCACCGGATCGGCCGGCACCGCCACCGGTGCCGCCGCCGGGGGTGCCTCTTCCACGATCACGTGTGCGTTGGTGCCGCTGATCCCGAACGACGACACCCCGGCCCGGCGGGGCCGCTCGCCGCGCGGCCACTGCACCGTCTCCGTCGCCAGCCGCACCGCACCGGCCGACCAGTCCACATGCGACGACGGCTCATCCACATGCAACGTCGCCGGCACCATACCGTGCCGCATCGCCAACACCATCTTGATCACACCCGCGACACCCGCCGCCGCCTGCGTATGACCCAGGTTCGACTTCACCGAACCCAACAACAACGGACGCTCCCGACCCTGCCCATACGTCGCCAACAACGCCTGCGCCTCGATCGGATCACCCAACGTCGTACCGGTCCCGTGCGCCTCCACCACGTCGACGCCGTCGGCGCCGATGCCCGCGCGCGACAACGCCGCCCGGATGACCCGCTGCTGCGCCGGCCCGTTCGGCGCGGTCAGGCCGTTGCTCGCACCGTCCTGGTTGACCGCCGAGCCGCGCAGGACGGCCAGCACCCGCCGGCCGTGCCGGACGGCGTCGGACAACCGCTCCAGCACGACCATGCCGACGCCCTCGCCCCAGCCGACGCCGTCGGCCGCCTCGGCGAACGACTTGCACCGCCCGTCCGGTGCCAGCCCCCGCTGCCGGCTGAACTCGACGAACGTCTCCGGAGTGGCCATCACCGACACGCCACCGGCGAGCGCCAGCGTGCACTCGCCCGACCGTAGTGCCTGTGCCGCCAGGTGCAGCGCGACCAGCGACGACGAGCAGGCCGTGTCCACCGTCACCGCCGGCCCTTCCAGGCCGAGCACGTACGCCACGCGGCCGGAGGCGATCGCGCCGGTGCAGTTGTTGCCCTCGTAGTCGTGGTACATCATCCCGGCGAAGACGCCGGTGGCGCTGCCCTTGAGCGACGCGGGGTCGACGCCCGCGTCCTCCAGCGACTCCCAGGAGACCTCCAGCAGCAGCCGCTGCTGCGGGTCCATGGTCAGCGCCTCCCGGGGCGAGATCCCGAAGAAGTCGGCGTCGAAGTCACCGGCGCCGTGCAGGAAGCCGCCCTCACGGGTGTACGTGCGGCCCGGCCGGCCGGGTTCGGGGTCGTACAGCCCGTCGACGTCCCAACCGCGGTCGCCGGGGAACCGGGTGACGGCGTCCCTGCCGTCGCGGACGAGCTGCCACAGGTCTGCCGGCGTCCGCACCTCGCCGGGGTAACGGCAGGCCATCCCGAGAATGGCGATCGGCTCGGAGTCGCGCTCCTTGACCTCGTCCAGGCGACGGCGGGCCTCGCGCAGGTCGGCGGTGGTCCGCTTGAGGTAGTCCAGAAGCTTTTCCTCGTTGCTAGCCATCGATGTCACCCCATGCCGGTCGAGGGCCAGGACGGGACCGTTAACCACGGCCAGATCAGCTACAGAGAACCCTCTGTGGTCGGCCGCTGCCGGCCAACCCCTACGCCCGGATCTGGGGCTCCCCTATCCGGGCGTACCTCACCTGTCGAGCTCGGCGTCGAGCAGCAGGAAGACGTCGTCCGCGGTCGCGCCGGCCAGGTCGTCGTCGGCGTCGGCACCCGCCTTGGACCGCCACAGCGTCTGGAGGCGGCGCAGGTCGGCGGAGACGTCCTGCCCGACGTCCAGCTCCGCCGGCTCGATCGACCGCAACGCGGCCTCCAGCAGGGCGATCTGGGTGGCGACCTCGCCCGCCGGCGACCGGCCGCGACCGCCCCCGATCTGCTCCATGAGGTGCTTGACGAGCGCCTCCGGACTGGGGAAGTCGAAGGTCATGGTGGCCGGCAGCCGCAGCCCGGTGACGGCGTTGATCCGGTTGCGCAGCTCGACCGCGGTCAGCGAGTCGAACCCGAGTTCCTTGAAGGCCGCCGAGGGCGAGATGGCGGCCGGCGAGGGATGCGCGAGCACGGTGGCGGTCTGCACCCGGACCAGATCCAGCAGGATCTGCTCCTGCTCGGCCTCGGCCAGGTCGGCCAGGCGGCGGGCGAGGTCCGGCCCGCCGGACGCACTCCGGTCGCGGCGGGCCGGACCGGTCGCCAGGCTCCGCAGCACCGGCGGCAGGCCGTCGGCGCCGCCCCGCAGCACCGCAGCATCGAGCCGGATCGGCACCGTCAGCGGACGGCCCGACGCCACGGCCGCGTCGAAGAGCGCGAGCCCCTTCGCCGTGGGCATCGGCAACGCCCCGCTGCGCGCCATCCGGGCCAGGTCCCGCTCGCCGACCTGACTGGTCAGCTCGCTGCGGGTCTCCCACAGCCCCCAGGCCATCGACGACGCCGCGAGGCCACGCTGGCGGCGGTGGTGCGCCAGGGCATCCAGGTAGGTGTTGGCCGCGGCGTAGGCGCCCTGGCCGGGGGCGCCGAGGATGCCCGACGCCGACGAGAAGAGCGCGAACAGGCCGAGGTCCAGGCCGGCGGTCAGTTCGTGCAGGTTCGCCGCCGCGTCGGCCTTGGCGCGCAGCACGGCATCGAGCCGCTCCGGGGTCAGCGACGCGACCACGCCGTCGTCGAGCACGCCCGCGGCGTGCACCACGCCGACCAGCGGGTGCCCGGCCGGTACGGCGCCCAGCAGCTCGGCCAGGGCCGCGCGGTCGGCGACATCACACGCCGCCACCTCGACGTGGGCGCCGAGCGCGGTCAGGTCGGCGACGACCTCCGCCGCCCCGGGGGCCGCCGCGCCGCGCCGCGAGGCCAGCAGCAGCCGGCGTACGCCGTGCTGGCGGACGAGGTGGGCCGCCACCACCGCGCCGACGGTGCCGGTGCCACCGGTGACCAGCACCGTTCCCTCCGGGTCCAGCGCCGGCCCCGTCCCGGTGCCCGCGCTGTCCCGGAGCAGTCGCGGCGTGGACAGCGCGCCCGCGCGGACGGCGACCTGAGCCTCGCCGCAGGCCACCGCGGCGGGTAGGGCGTCCAGGGCCGACGGCGTGCCGTCCAGGTCGACCAGCACGAACCGGTCCGGATGCTCGGCCTGGGCCGAGCGCAGCAGGCCCCACACCGCCGCCGCGTCGAGGTCGTCGACGTCCTCGTCGTCGGCGGCCGCGACGGCGTTGCGGGTCAGCACGACCAGGGGTGTGCCCGCCAACCCGTCCGAGGCCAGCCAGTCCCGCACCACCTCCAGTGCCCGGTGCACGGGTGCGTGTGGCCCGTCCGGTCCACCCGCGCAGGTCGCCACGGCGACGGCGGGCGGCGACGCGCCGCCCGCGACCGCGGCGGCGAGCGCGGGCACGTCCGCGTACCCCGTCGGGGCGCGGCCGTCGCGGTCCGGGCCGGCGATCTCGAACGGGTCGGGACCGAGCACCGCCCAGCGGTCGGCCGCCGGACCGTCGCCGCCGGACACGGCGACCCAGTCGACGCGGTACGGGGAACCGGCCGCGCTCCGGGACGCCGCGGCGAGCTGCTCGGCGGCCACCGGGCGGGTGGTCAGCGACTCGATCGAGAACACCGGCAGGCCGCTCGGGTCACTCGCCTGGAGGGCGATCGTGTCGTCGCCGGTGCGACGGAGCCGGACCCGCAGCGCCGTGGCGCCGGTGGCGGCGACCGACACCCCGGTCCAGGCGAACGGCATGGCGGGTCGGGTCGCACCGTCGGGGCCGGCGAACAGCACGTGCAGCGCGGCGTCGGACAGCGCCGGGTGGATGGCGTACGCGTCCGCGCCGGCCCGCGCCGGGCCGGGCAGCTCGACCTCCGCGAACAGCTCGTCGTCGCGGGCCCAGGCGGCACGCAGCCCCTGGAAGGCCGGCCCGTACCGGAGACCGACCGCCGCGATCGCGTCGTACCGGCCGTCGACCTCGATCTCCTTCGCGCCGACCGGCGGCCAGGGTGCCGGGGCGAGGTCGGGTTCGGGGGCCTCCGCCACCATCGTCCCGGTGGCGTGCTCGGTCCAGTCGTCGGCGTCCGGCGCCCGGGACCGCACGGTGAACGACCGTCGCCCCTCGTCGTCCGGCGCCGCCACGTCGACCTGCACCGATGCGCCGCCGGTGTCCGGCACCACCAGCGGCGCCGCCACGGTCAGCTCCTCCACCAGGTCGCACCCGGCCTCACCGGCGGCCGCGAGGGCCAGCTCGACGAACGCGGTGCCCGGCACCACGACGGTGTCCAGGACCGCGTGGTCGGCGAGCCACGGGTGGGAACGCGTGCTGAGCAGCCCGGTCAGCACCAGGCGGGGCGGGTCCGCGAGGTCGACCGCCGCACCGAGGAGCGGGTGCGCGACCGGCCGCAGGCCGGCCGCCGAGACGTCCGCCACGCCCACCGGCGTGAGCCAGTACCGGTGCCGCTGGAACGCGTACGTCGGCAGGTCGGCGTGCCGTGCCGCGCGGTCGGCGAACACCACGGGCCAGTCGACCGCTGCTCCGCGTACCGCCAGCTCGGCCAGGGCACCCGCGAGCGCGCGCGGCTCGGCGCGGTCCGCGCGCAGCAGCGGGATGAAGTCGGCGGTGACGGTGTCGGGCAGGCAGGCCGGTCCCATCGCGGAGAGCACGCCGGCCGGACCCACCTCCACGAACCGGGTGTGACCCGCCTCGGCGAGGGTGCGCACCGCGTCGGCGAACCGCACCGTGCGACGGACCTGTCCCACCCAGTGGTCGGGGTCGGCCAGCAGCTCCGGCCCGGCGAAGCCGCCGGTCGCCGTGGTCACCAGCCGCAGGCGCGGCGGGTGGTACGTGAGCCCGGCCGCGACCGCGCGGAACTCCGCCAGCATCGGTTCCATCCGCGGCGAGTGGAAGGCGTGACTCACCGTGAGCCGCTTGACCTTGCGGCCCTGCTCCTCGAACCGGGCGGCGACCTCGGCCACGGCGGCCTCGTCGCCGGAGAGCACGACGGAGTTGGGGCCGTTGACGGCGGCGATGTCCAGCGCGTGTTCCCGGCCGGCGAGGTGCGGCCGCACCTCGTCCTCCGTCGCCTCGACGGCGACCATCGCACCACCGCCGGGCAACGCCTGCATGAGCCGGCCGCGTGCGGCGACGAGGGCGCACGCGTCGTCGAGGTCCCACAGGCCGGCGACGTACGCGGCGGCCAGTTCCCCGATCGAGTGCCCGGCCACGACCTCGGGCCGTACGCCGACCGACTCCAGGAGCCGGAACAGCGCCACCTCCAGCGCGAACAGGCCGGCCTGCGTGTGGTCGGTACGGTCGAGCAGTACGGCCTCGGGCGAGTCCGGTGCGGCCCAGACCACACCGCGCAGCTCCGGCAGGTGTGCCCGCATCCGGTCGCACACCTCGTCGAAGGCGCGCGCGAAGACCGGGTACGCGGCATGCAGCTGCCGGCCCATGCCGGGGCGCTGCGAGCCCTGGCCGGTGAACAGGAAGGCCGTGCCGCCACCGCGGTCGACGCGGCCGACGACGGCGTCGGTCGACGACACGTCCTCGGCGACGGCGGACAGCTGGCGGATCAGCTCCTCGCGGTCCCGGCCGACGACGACCGCCAGGTGGTCGAAGCGGTCGCGCCGGGTGGCGAGCGTGTGGCCGACATCGGCGAGGCGGGTCTCCGCGTGGTCCCGCAGATGCCCGGCGAGGCGGGCGGCCTGGGCCCGGAGTGCGGGCTCGGTCCGCGCCGACAGCACGAGTGGCACCTCCCCGTCGACGCCCGTCCCGACGGCGGCGGCCGGCGCGGGTGGCTGCTCCAGCACGACGTGCGCGTTGGTGCCGCTCATGCCGAACGACGAGACCGCGGCGCGGCGTGGGCGGTCCTCTGCGGGCCACGGCAGCGCGCGGGCGAGCAACTCGACCGCACCGGTGGACCAGTCGACCTCCGGCGTGGGCTCCTCGGCGTAGAGGGTCTGCGGCATGGTGGCGTGCCGCATGGCCATCACCATCTTGATGACACCACCGACGCCGGCCGCCCCCTGGGCGTGGCCGAAGTTGGACTTGAGCGAGCCGAGCCGCAGTGGCCGGCCCCGGTCCCGTTCCCGACCGTACGTGGCGAGCAGCGCCTGCGCCTCGATCGGGTCGCCGAGGACGGTCGCGGTGCCGTGGCCCTCGACCACGTCGACGTCGGCCGGCGCGACCCCCGCATCCGCGAGCGCCTGCCGGATGACCCGTTGCTGGGCCGGGCCGTTGGGGGCGGTCAGGCCGTTGGAGGCGCCGTCGGAGTTGACGGCACTGCCGCGCACGACGGCCAGCACCGGGTGGCCCTTGCGGCGGGCGTCGTCGAGCCGTTCGAGCAGCAGCAGGCCCACGCCCTCCGCCCAGCCGGTGCCGTTCGCGCCGGCCGCGTACGACCGGCACCGGCCGTCCGGCGCGAGGTTGCCCTGGCGGGAGAACTCCACGAAGGTCTCCGGTCCGGCCATCACGGTCGCGCCGCCGGCCAGCGCCAGCGTGCACTCCCCGCGCCGCAGCGACTGCACCGCCAGGTGCAGCGCCACGAGGGAGGACGAGCAGGCGGTGTCGAGGGTCAGGGCCGGGCCCTCCAGCCCGAAGGTGTACGCGATGCGGCCGGACGCGACGCTGCCCGACAGACCGGTGGCCAGGAAGCCCTCCACGGTGGCCGACTCGGCGTACGTGCCCCGACCGTACGTCTGTGCCGGTACCCCGGTGAAGACGCCGGTCGCGCTGCCGCGCAGGGTCGACGGCGGCAGTCCGGCGCGCTCGAACGCCTCCCAGGCTGTCTCCAGCAGCAGACGCTGCTGAGGGTCCATCGCCAGCGCCTCGCGGGAGCTGATGCCGAAGAAGGCGGCGTCGAAGTCGCCGGCGTCGTGCAGGAAACCGCCGACCTGCACGCTGCTGCGCCCGGTGGCCTCGGGGTCCGGGTCGGAGAGTTGGTCGAGGTCCCAGCCCCGGTCTTCCGGGAACGGCGACACGACGTTTCGCCCGGCGGCGACCACCTCCCACAGTTCCTCGGGCGAGGCGATCCCGCCGGGGTACCGGCACGCCATCGCGATGATGGCCACCGGCTCGTCGGGCGCGAGCGCGGCCGGGCCGGTCGCCGCCTCCTCCGCCGGCCCGGCCAGGCCCAGCTCGCGCGCCAGGTGGTCGGCGGCGGCGGCCGGCGTCGGGTGGTCGAACGCGAAGGTGGCGGGCAGTGCCAGCCCGGTCGCGGCCGACAGGGCGTTGCGCATCGCCACGGCGGAGACGGAGTCGAGACCGAGCAGGCGGAACGGCTCGTCCGGCTCGACGTCGGCCGGCTCGACGGCGGTCAGCGTGGCCACCTCGGCGAGCACCAGTCGCAGCAGGTGTTCCCGTCGCTCGGCGGCGGGCCCGGCGGCGATGTCGAGTCCGTCGGTCGACGGCGGTGCGGGGTCCGCCGCCGCCGCCAGTGGCGTGGCGGGCGGTGAGGCGGCGGGCGGTGACGTGGCGGTCACCCGGTCGGCCAGCCGCCCGGTCAGGAAGAGGAAGCCGTTCTCGTCGCGGCGCGCGGCGTCACCGGTGCGGAACCAGCCGTCGTGCAGGGCACCGGTGGTCGCCTCCGGCCGCTCGTGGTACCCGCCGGCCATCACGCTGGGCCCGCTGACCCACACCTCGCCCTCCTGGCCGGTACGGACGTCGGTGCCCGTGCCGGGGTCCACCAGGCGGACGCCGAGCCCGGGGACGGGCAGGCCGCACGCGGCGTCCGGGATGTCGTCCTCCGGCCCGCCGAGGGCGATCGGCCCGCAGGTCTCCGTCGTGGTGTACAGCTCCACCAGCGGGGCGTCGAAGGCGTCACGGAACGCTCCGCGCAGCGGACCTGCCCCGGCCGCGCCGCTCACCAGCGCGATGCGCAACGCCGGCCCGGCTGCGGGGCGGTCGCTCGCCCCGTCCAGCAGTTCCCGGTACGTCCCGGACGCCCCGACGAGGACCGTCGTGGAGTGCTCGTCCAGAAGGTCGAGAAGCCGACCGGCCGGTGCCGGACCGGCAAGGTGGGCGGCCGCACCGACGGTGACCGTGCCGAGCACGAGGAGGTGGTGGGCCACCCCGTCGTGGACCGGCCGGGCCCACAGGATCCGGTCCTGCTCATCGAGGCCGATCAGGGGCGCGTACGCCGAGGCCAGTGGCCACAGCGCGTTGCGCGCGGAGGAGAGCACGCCCTTGGGGCGGCCGGTGCCGCCGGAGGTGTACGTGAGGAAGGAGAGGTCGTCGACCCCGGCGTCGTCGCGTGCGGGCTCGGCCGGCTCGGTGGTGGCCAGTTCCTCGTACCGCATCAGGTCCGGCGGCGCCGGCGTGCCGGGCTCGGTCACCAGCACGACGCGCGACGGCGTCCCACCCGGCTCTCCGGCGAGCCGGGCGAGCCGGACGGTGTCGGTGACGACGACCTCCGCGCCGCTGTCGTCGAGCAGCTCCCGCAGCTGCGCCCGCGTCGCGGCGGGGTCGACCGTGACGGCGATGGCGCCGGCCCGGGCCACCGCGATGGCGGCCTCGACGGCGGTGACCCCGCCGTCCAGGTGGATCGCGACCCGGTCGGTCGGGTACACCCCGGCGGCGGCGAGGTGGCCGGCGATCCGCCGGGTACGCGCCTCAAGCTGCGCGTACCCGACGCGCCGTCGGGAATCGGAGAACGCCACGCGGTCGCCGTACCGGCGGGCGTGCAGCGCGAGCGACTCGTGCAACGGCCGGATCAGGTCGGATCGGAACATGTGCCTTCCCTACTCTGGCCGGGCGCGGGTGGCCGCACCGCTCAGTACTTCACCGGCAGATCCGCGAGCGTGATGATGTTGGGCGAAGTCCGCCACTTCAGCTCTTCGCGCGGCACGGCGAGGCTGATGTCGGGGAACCGCGCCAGCAGCGAGCGCAGGGACAGCTGGATCTCCAGACGGCCGAGGTCCGCGCCGGTGCAGAAGTGCGGGCCGCCCCCGAAGGCGATGTGCTTGCTGACGTCGTCACGGTCGACGTCCAGGATGTCCGGGTCGGTGAAGATGTCCGGGTCACGGTTCGCGGCGGCGAGGTTGAGGTAGACGGTGTCGCCGGACTTGATCGTGACACCGCCGATCTCCAGGTCCTCGGTGGCGAAGCGGCGGAACCCGTTGTGCACGGCGGTGCCCACCCGGATCAGCTCCTCCGCCGCCTGCGGGATCTGGTCGGGGTCCTCCTTGATCCGCTGCAGCAGCTCCGGATGGTCGAACAGCGCCAGGACGGCGTTGCTGATCGTCCCGGCGGTGGTGTCGAAGCCGGCGAACAGCACCGCGCCGACGAACGTGGAGACCTCCTGCGGGTGCAGGCCGACGCCGTCCTTGTCCTTGCCGAACATCCAGTGCGACATCAGGTCGTCCTTGGGCTCCCTGATCTTGTCGTCCTTCATCTCCATGATCATCTCGCGGACCCGCACCTGGACGTGGGCGTTCTCCTCGTCGGTGCCGCCCAGCAGCAGGTCGGACCACTCCTTCATCTCCGCGACGTACTTGTGCGGGATGCCGATGATCTCCGAGATCATGGTGGCGGGAAGCGGGACGGCGAACTCGCGGACCAGTTCGGCCTCGCTCTTCTCCGCCATCTTGTCCAGCAGGCCGTCGATGACCTCCTGGATCCGGGGCCGCAGCCGCTCGATGTTCTTCGGCAGGAACACGTGGCTCACGAAGCGCCGCAGCCGGGTGTGCTCGGGCGGGTCCGTGTAGACGAGCCCGCCGACCCGGACACCCTCGGGCAACCGTTCGGTGATGAACTGCGGGCCCGCGTACTTCCGGGGCCGGGCGAGCCGGCGGTCCCGCAGACCGGCGTGCACGTCCTCGTACCGCGTGACCATCCACACCGGGCTGTTGTCGACGAGGCACACCTCGATCGGCCGGCCGTCGGCGTGCAGGTCGGCATAGAGCTGGTACGGGTTGTTGAAGAACTCGCCCTCGAAGAGCTTGGGGTGGGCATGGACGGGACAGGTCTGCACCATGTGACGCCTCGCTCAGGATCGGTGGGCCGCTACCGGCCCGTCTTGGTAAGGGGGCGGCGGACGCAGGTCCGCCCACTCGCGTTCCACGTAGTCGTGACAGGTCTTCCGGTCGCTTGCCGCAACCACCACGCGCCACCCCGCCGGCACGTCCGCGAACGCGGGCCACAGCGAGTGCTGCCCGTCGTCGTTGGCGAGCACCAGGAACGTGCCGTCGGGATCGTCGAAGGGATTCACGAGGTACTCCGCACCGTCGCCGAGGCGGGCCGGGCCGCTGGTGGCAGCTCCGCCGAGTCGGCGATCGGCCAACCGGCGGGCCACCGGCCGAGCGCGTCGAGCTGCTCGACCTGGCGGCGGCACCACGGCGACACGTCCCGGGTGCCGCCGCGCACCCCGGCGGCGAAGGGCGCCCAGTCCACCCACGTCCACTCCTCGACCTCGGACGGGTCGGGCCGCGGATCGTCGTCGACGACGGCCCGGTACACCGGGCACCACTCGTTCTCGACCACGCCGTCGTCCATCACCGCCCGGTAGCGGAACCGGGGCAGCACCAGGTCGACGGCGGGGACGTCGAGCCCCAGCTCCTGCCGGAGCCGGCGCAGGACCGCCTCGGCCATCGGCTCGTCCGGCCCCGGGTGCCCGCAGCAGCTGTTCGTCCACACGCCGGGCCAGGTCTTCTTGGACAGCGCCCGTCGGGTCAGCAGCAACCGACCCCGCGAGTCGACCAGGTAACAGGAGAAGGCCAGGTGCAGCGGCGTGTCACGGTGGTGGACGGTCGCCTTGTCGGCGGCGCCGACCGCCCGGCCCGAGTCGTCCAACAGGATCACCGACTCCATCGCGACCTCCCGCGTTGTCGGCACGTGGTTGAGCGGCATGACGACGGCTCCATCGATCAGAGGATCTGGATGCGCTGGAGGTGCCGGGACGAGTCACCCCGGAAGGCGTTCCGCCCGTGCAGCAGGGCCTGGTTGTCGACGATCACGATGTCGCCGTCCCGCCACTCGTGGTGGTAGCAGACCTCGGCATCGTGCAGCCGGTCGCGCAGGTCGGTCATGAACGCGTCGGCGTCCTGCGGCGCGACACCGTCGACGGTCAGGAAGACCGGGTTCTGGTAGACGGCCGGGTCGAGGGGCTCCCCGTACCGCATGATCGTCTCGCCGGTCTCGCTGTGCGTGGCCAGCAGTGACGCGGTCACCTGACCGCCGTAGTAGGCCAGCTTGTCGGTGCGGTAGGTGACGTCGACCGACCCCCAGTCGCGCCGCAGGTCGTCGCCGGCCCGCCGGATCACCTCGGTGGTGTCGGAGAAGACCGTCTCCCCGCCGCCACCGACGGGCGGCGCCTGCACGCACTGGAAGAGGAAGTACCGGGGCGCCTGCTTGGCGAACGCCCCGTCCCAGTGGAACGGCACGTCGCTGCGGCTGAACAGGTAGTTCTTCGGCTCGTCCATGATCACCAGATCGAGCACGGCGCCGAAGTCCCAGGTGAGGATCTCTCCCCAGCCCTCGCAGTAGCTGACCAGGTCCTCGGTGGAGAGCAGCGGGAAGCCCCGCAGCACGAGCACCTTCGCGGCGATCGTCCACTCCTCCAGCGTCGCCGGCGGGATCGCGCGCAGGTCGCCGTCGCCGTGGGGCGCGGTCACGACTTCCCCGAAGGGAGACAGTGGGGTACGGGTGACGGTGGTGGTCTTCTCGATCGCGGTCACGGGGTCTCCTCGGGCTTGGCCTGCGGGTGGACGAAGTGGCTCGGCCGGCTGTTGCGCCAGATGAGGGACGCGTTCATCGCCTCGGCGTGACTGCGCTTCACCAGGGTGACGGTGGCGCCGTCGTCGAGGATCACGCCGTGCCAGGGGGTCAGCCAGCTGTCCCGGGTACGCACCAGGTGGAACCCGATCTTCTCGGCGTGGCTGGGTTGCGGGTGGATGGACAGTCGCAGCGCCTCCGGGAAGACCTCACCGACCAGGTCGCTCCACGCGTTGCTACGCAGGATGACCTGGTACGCCATGTCCTTGCAGACGGTGCGCAGCCGGGTCCGGCTCATCGTGGAGTTGAGGGCTGTCTGGTCCTCGACCATGAACCGGTGCATGCCGTTGAACATGGTGCAGGCCGCCTCGTCCGTGCGTACCCTCTCGCGGATCTCCTCGACGGGCCGGGCGTGCTGGGCGATCAGCCGCCTGCGCATCTCGTCGTACGAGACCGCGGCGCCGAAGGCGTCGTCCAGCGAGTACGTGTCGATCGACCCGCCGCCGGTCTCTCCGATCATGCGCTTGAGGTGCCGGCGGTACTGCGTGACATCGTCGTCCGGAATGCCGAGCACGTCGCTGAAGACGTGGCCGTCGGAGCAGATGGTGACGCGCGCGCCCGGCGGGTAGAAGTGCCGGACCTGATCGCAGAACGACTCCAGGAAGTCGATCGAGAGCCGTTCGGCGAGGTCGGGCAGGGTGCCGAGCACCTTGCGGGGGTTACGGGACTTCGCGGGGAACGCCGGGATCACGAAGTGGACCGGCTCGCGCCGTTCCACGAACGCGGCCGCTCGGGCGCGGTGGGGAGCAAAGCAGTCCGGGCACGGTTGCCGGGCGCACGGGTCCGTGTCCGAGGCGAGCCGTCGGAACCGGAAGACCAGGCTCAGCAACTTCTCGACGGCGACCTCCACCGGTTGTGCCAGGCCGACGTGCACCATTTCGTCTCCTCAGCATGGTGCGGGATCAACGGGGTGACGGCAGCAGCAGTGTCAGCGCTGCCGTCGAGTCGAGCGGGTCACCACCGACCGGTGGTGACCGGGATGGGTCGCCGGGAGTCAGTTGACGAGGCGTTCATGCCCACGCCAGAACCGATCCCGGAGTTCGCGACGTAGGACCTTTCCGCTCGCGTTGCGGGGCACCGACTCGACCATCTCGTACTGCTGCGGGGTCTTGAACGGGGCGAGCCGGCCGGACAGGAACCCGGCCAGTTCCCGGGCGTCGGCGCGTTCGCCGGGCCGGGGTACGACGAAGGCATGCACCGCCTCGCCCCAGCGCTCGTCCGGCACCCCGATCACGGCCGCCTCGGCGACCGCCGGGTGCTTGGCGAGCGCCGCCTCCACCTCGGCCGGGTAGACGTTCTCCCCACCCACAATGATCATGTCCTTGATCCGGTCGCGGATGAACAGGTAGCCGTCCTCGTCCAGGTAGCCGGCGTCACCGGTGTGCACCCAGCCGTCGACGAGCGTCTGCGCGGTCGCCTCCGGCCTGTTCCAGTACTCCAGCATCGCGGCCGGGGTGCGCAGCAGCACCTCGCCGATCTCCCCGGCGGGCAGCCGCCGGCCACCCTCGCCGACGACCGCGACCTCGAAGCCCGGGTACGGCCGGCCGGCCGCCTGCAACCTGGTGCTGCCGATGTAGTGGTCGGCCGGGGGAAGGCACATCGCGGTGTTGCCGGTCTCGGTGAGTCCGTAGATCTGCGCGAAGTCGCAGTCGAACGTCTTGATGCACTCGGCGAGCAGCGGCTCGGAGATGGGCGAGCCACCGTAGACGACCTTGCGAACGGCGGTGAAGTCCGCGCTGCCCACGCCGGGCTCGGCCAGCACCAGGCGCAGCATCGCCGGCACCATGCCGGCGACCGTGACACCCTCGGCACGGATCAGCGCGACCGTCTCCGCCGGCGTGAACACGGGCATCACGATGTTGGTGATCCCGGCGGCCAGCCCCTGCACCACCCACCAGAGGCCACCGATGTGGAAGCCCGGCACGCAGACCAGGCTCCGGTCGCCGTCGTGCCAGTCCAGCCAGTCCAGACCGGCTCCGGCCAGCGCCTCGCGCACCGCGAAGAAGCTGCGGTGGGCGAGTACGACCCCCTTGGGCAGGCCGGTCGTGCCGCTGGTGTAGATCTGCGCGACCGCGTCGTCGGGGTCGACGCGGGTCAGCGGGTTGGTGTCCGGGTGGGGCGCGATCCACTCGACGAAACCGGCGCCCGGGGCGTCCGGCCGGTCCAGCCGGACCACCCGCAGGCCGGGTCGCTCGGCGGCGATCCGGTCGGCGGTCGCCTCGGCGTCGGCGTCGACGAAGAGCAGCGTCGCGCCGGAGTCACTCAGCACGTGCTCCACCTCGTCGGCGGCGAGCCGCCAGTTCACCGGCACCAGCACGGCGCCGGCCTTGGCGATCCCGAGGAGCAGCTCGTAGTAGTGCTCGGAGTCCTTGCCGTACCAGGCGATCCGGTCGCCGCGACGCAGGCCCGCGGCGCGGATGGCGTGCGCCGCCCGGTTGCTCGCCGCCTGCAGGTCGGCGTAGCTGACCGACCGGCCCGCGCACTGCACGGCGGTGACGTCGGCGCGCCGGGCGGCGTGCGCCCGGACGACATCGACGAGCGTACGCATCGGCGTGCTCATGCCGACGCGCTGACGGTCGACAGGGCCGGGCTGAACAGCACCACGTTGACGGTGCCGGTCGCCTTGCCGCCGGCCGTGTCCCAGAACCGGACCGGCATCTCGTTCAGCAGCATCGGTCGCCTGACGTTGCGCTCGGTGAACGGCCCGAACGACGTCTCGCCCTGGAACGCGTCCGAGTCGATGGCCCGCCGGAAGCGGCTCGCGAGGGCGGTGATGAGGATGTCGGGCAGCTGACGTTCGTAGTAGTCGTCCATGTTCCAGGAGGAGAACTCCGCCAGCGCCCGCTCCTTGATGCACTTCGCCGTCAGGTAGTAACCGAGCTGGTTGAAGCAGATGTTGAACTCCACCGAGTTGAAGTGCCCGGTGTCGTCGATGTAGCAGGAATTCGGGATCGCGAACTCGCCGTACGCGGTGGCCACCCCGTCGACGACGGACATGGTCGCCGAGCGCAGGTACTTGCAGTTGTCGCGGTACGGCTTGAGCACCTCCCGCAGCAGCTCCCGGTCGTCGCCGAAGTGGAGCGCGGAGGATTTCTCCATCAGCTCTGTCACGTCGCACCTCCAGACAGGGTGGACGGCACGCCGCACCCGTAGGCCGTACGCGATCCACCTTCATCGTCACCTGTGCGGAACCCGGCCCGACGAACGGCCGGCGCGGATCCCGCTTGCCGTCGGTCAGGAACTGGCGCCCACCGGAACCTGGATCGCCAGGTCGTGCTTGAGGATCATGTGCTGGAGCTCCTGCAGCCCCCGGCCGGGCTCGATGCCCAGCCCTTCCACGAAGGCCGTCCGGGTGCGGCGGTAGACATCGAGCGCCTCGGCCTGCCGGCCGGATCGGTAGAGCGCGAGCATGAACTGCCGACAGAGCCGTTCCCGCATCGGCTCGCTGGCCATGAGGACCTCGAGCTGCGGGGTGATCTCCCGGTGCCGGCCCCGGCTGAGTTGGGCGTCGAAGAAGTCCTCGTACGCGGTGAGGCGCTCGTCCTCGATCGCGGCCAGCTCCGACCAGTCGGTGCCGGTCTCCACCAGGTCGGCGAGCGCACGCCCTCGCCACAGCGCGAGCGCCTCGCGCAACGCGCGGGCGCCGGCCGCGGTCGAACCGGCCGCCAGCGCGGCGCGGCCCTGCTGCACGCGGCGGCGGAACTCGAACAGATCGACGGCTTCCGGATCGACGCGCAACTGGTAGCCGGGGGCGCTGGTCACCAGGCTGGCGGGCGGCTCGTGACCCGGCTGCGCGGCCAGCATCCGACGGATCGACGATACGGCGTTCTGCACCATCTTGCGGGCGGTGGAGGGCGGCGGCCCGTCCCAGAGCGCACGGAGGATCCGGCTGGTCGGCACGACGTGGTTGGCGTTGACGACCAGGTAGCCCAGAACCGCCCGCTGCTTCACCCCACCGAGGTCGGCGGGACCGCCATCGCAGTGAACGTCCAGAGAGCCGAGCACGAGAAACTTCATGCGGATCACCTCTCGCTTGACGTTTCGGAGCGTCGCACGGCGCTCCGGCGGCGGACACCCCTACAACACCGCCGGGCGGGTGGGCCACCACCCCTACCTCGAACCGCCGTGCCCTACACCCTCGCCCCTACCGGCCGCCCTTCCGTCGCGGCTACCGCGATGGCGGTCAGCACCAGGCCGTCGCGGACGGACCACCGCCCGGTGAAGCCACCGAGCCCGGCGCGCGCGAGCCCTGGTCCGCCGACGAGGAGGCGGGCGTCGAAGGTGCCCGTGCCGGGATGGAAACGCAGCTGCGCCTGGTCGAAGTCGAGCGGGCGACCGGTCAGCGGGTACCAGGTCTTGTAGACCGACTCCTTGGCGCTGAACAGCAGCCGGTCCCAGTGCACGTCCGGCCGGGTGGCCGCGAGTGCGGCCAGCGCGGTCCGCTCCTCGGGCAGAGCCACCGCCGCCAGCACACCGGCGGGCAGCGGCGCGTGTGGCTCCGCGTCCACACCGGTCGCGATGACCCGGACGCGCAACCCCACCGCGCAGGCGCGGTACCCGTCGCAGTGCGTCATGCTCCCGACCACCCCGGCCGGCCAGACGGGGGCGCCCCGCAGCCCGGGCAGGATCGGTGTCGGGTCGAAGCCGAGCCGGCCCAGGGCCTCCCGGGCGCAGGCGCGTACGGTGGCGAACTCCCGGCGGCGTCGCTCGACGGCCCGCGCCACCACGGCCCGTTCGTCGGGGAACAACTCGGTCTCCGGGACGTCGTCGAACCGTTCGGCGACGACCACGTCGGGTGGTAGCAGGTCAGCCAACACGGCTGTCGATCCCGGCGGCGAGCACGTGCCGCAGGCCGGTGGACCGCCAGCCGGGCCGCCGCCACTCGCGTGGATAGCCGAGCGAGACCTCCTCGAACCGGACCCCGTCGTGCCAGGTCACCCGGGGAATGTGCAGGTGCCCGTAGACCACGGCGGTGGCGTTGAACCGCAGGTGCCAGTCGGCCGTCCGGTCGGTGCCGCACCACATCGCGAAGTGCGGCCAGCGCAGGATGTCGGTCACCTGCCGGACCATCGGGAAGTGGTTGACCAGTATCGTCGGCAGCTCCGGGCGCTCCCGGGCGGCGAGCCGCCGCTCAGTGAGGTCGAGCCGGTGCCGGCACCACGCCTCCCGCGACGGGTACGGATCCGGGTGCAGCATGAACTCGTCGTTGCACACGATCCCCGACTCGTACGCGTAGGCCAGCGCCCGCTCCTTCGAGGCCAGGCCGGCCGCCAGGAAACTGTAGTCGTACAGCAGGAACAGCGGCGCAACCGTGACCGGCCCGCCGATGCCCTCGAACACCGGGTACGGGTCCTCCGGGGTCACTACGCCCAACTCCCGGCAGAGGCCGACCAGCGCCTCGTACCGGGCGACGCCGCGCAGCTGCACCGGGTCGCTGGGGTGGGTCCACAGTTCGTGGTTGCCGGGCGCCCAGACCACGGTGTGGAAGCGGCTGCGCAGCGTCGACAGCGCCCACCGGATGTCGGCCATCAGCTCGCCGACGTCACCGGCCAGCAGGAGCCAGTCGCCCTCACCGGTGGGCCGCAGGCCCGCCACGATCCGGCGGTTCTCCGGGTGGGAGACGTGCAGGTCGCTGATTGCCAGGAGCTTCGCGGTGGACCGTTGGTCGGACACGCATCCGAGCATATGAGCGGGTCCGCGCTCCAGCGGCTGCCGCGACCCCTATCAGGCAGCGGAAGTTCTGAACCGAGAGTAGGGGCCGATCACGGGTGGCGTCACGGCACGCGCGACCAGCGGCCGGGTCATGCGGTGTTGCGCAGGTCGGTGACGCCGGAGAGGAGGCTGAAGGGAAGGTGTGACCGGCGGTCGATGCGTAACTTGCGGTACACCCGGGTGAGGTGCTGCTCGACCGTGCTGACCGTCACGAACAGCTCGCGGGCGATCTGCCGGTTGGTGTACCCCTGGGCCGCCAGGGCGGCCACCCGGCGTTCCGCGTCGCTCAGGTCGAAGATGACCGACTCGTCCGGCGTGGGCGGGGAGCCCTCGGTGTCCTTGTCCCCGCCGCCCTCGATCGCGGCCTGCGGCCAGCACTGGGTGGACAGTTCCTGCGCGCGCCGGCCGGTGATGCGGGCCTTCATGTACTCGCCCCGGGCGTGCTGGAGGTTGCTGAGATCGGTCAGCGCCTCGGCCAGTTCAAGCTGGTCGCCGGCCGTCTGGAGCACCCCTACGGCATCCCGCAGGATCGCCAGGCGCTGCCTCGGCTCACTCGTCGTGGCGAGCACCCGTAGCGAGATCCCCCGGGTCCGCCGGTTGAGCGGGCCGAGCATCCGCAGCTGCTCGGTAACCAGTTCGTGCGCCGGCAGGTCGAGGCCGAGCCGGGCCTGGGCGAGATCGGTCCGCCACGGAATGAGGCCGGGTAGGTCGATCCCCCAGCCCTGCATCAGGTCACGGCACGTCTCGAAGTCCTCGATGGCCGCCCGCTGGTTACGCATCGCCAGCTGGAAGCGTCCCCGGGCGCGCAGGTAGAACAGCCCGAACGGGGTCTGGAACATCGCGTCGGGCACCGGCGTCTTGAGATGCCGGTACGCCTCGTCGTACCGGCCGCTCCGGGTCGCGGTCAGGATCAGGACGGACAGCGGCGCCCCGATGTAGATGCCGAGCGCCTTGGGTCGGAACTGCGACAGTGACGCCTGGGCGTACTGTTCGGCTTCCGCCAGGTTCCCCTGGCGGTAGCTGATCGACGCGCGGATCGACGACAGCAGCGCACACCAGGTGGGCGCCTGGCGCTCCTTGGCCTGCCGCAGCATCACGTCGCACCAGTGGCCGGACTTCTCCAGGCAGTCGGCGAAGACCATGGCCTCCAGCGCCGCGACGATCGGCTCCCAGCAATGCTCGTCGAGCCGGGACTGCTGGAGGATCGACTCGGCGTCGGCGACCGCCTCCTCGGTGATTCCCTTGGTGAGCAGGCTGTCCAGCATCCGGGCAGCCCGTACGCGCAGCTTCCGCTCGTTCATCACGGACGTGCCGACCTGCGGCGTCCGGACGCCCTCGGCGACGGGCTCCAGCAGGCCCGGATAGATGAACGCGAACCGGGAGCGGGTGCTGTAGAGGGCGTGGGCGATCTCCTCATCCGCGCCGGCACTCGCGCTGACCCGGTCGATCACCTCGCTCGCCTCGGCCGGCCGGCCGTACCAGGCCAGGTGGTGCACCAGGTCGAGGGCCTGGTGCGTGTCGAGTTGCTCGGCCCGCGCCTCGACGAGCAGATGGGACACGTTGCGCTCGGCCACCAGCGGATCGACCCGCCAACGGGCGCGGAGCAGGGTCGCCTGGATGTCGGACTGCTCCGACCCGTCCGGGACGGCCTGCTCGGCCAGGTGCAGACAGTCGAGGGCGAAGGCCGTGTCGTTCTCCTCCAGCGCCTGCTCGGCGGCTTGGTGCATGAGGGACGCCGGCCACCGGGTGCCGTCGTTGGACGCGGCCAGCGCGTGCCGGGCCACCCGCAGCGCGGGGGCACCGTTGCGGTAGAGCAGGGTCGCGACCCGAGCCTGCAGGTCGGCATGCTCCTGCGGGTCCATCGCGTCGAGTATCGCGGCCCGCACCCGTTCGTGCCGGAAGGTGCCGGCCGTCAGCAGGCCCGCCTCGGTCGCGGCCTCGACGGCCCAGGCGACCGCGACGGCGGTCATCGGCAGCAGCTCCGCCAGCAGGTTCGGCCGGCCGGCGCTGTCGAGGACGGCGATCGCACGGGCCACCGGCAGCAGGGTCTCGTCGCTGCGGTAGAAGCAGCGCAGCGCCGTGCGGGCAAAGGTGGGCCCGGGGACAACGGCCGTGTCCGTCTCCCGGGCGGCCCGCTGCTCGTCGATCAGCGCCTGCACCAGGGTGGGATTGCCCGCGGTCGCCTCCTGCCACAGCTCGGGACGGCAGGACGCGGGCAGGTCGGGCTCGGCCGCCATCATCGCCGCGACGCCCTGTGGCGAGAGCAGGCCCAGCAGCACCTGGCGGCACTGGGGCTGGCTGAGCAGCTCGTGCCACAGCGCCGGCCGGGTCTGCCGGACGCTCAGGGTCTCCGCGACCACGACGAGCACCCGGGCCCGATCGACCCGGCGGGCCAGGTAGACCAGCAACTGCAACGACTCCGGGTCGGCGAAGTGGGCGTCGTCGACGCAGATGACGATCGGTGTGCTGCGCGCGGCTTCCAGCAGGATGCCGGTCAGCCCGGCCAGCACCGGGGCGATCGACTGGCTGCCCAACTGGTCGTGCTCGTCGTAGGTGGGCGTCACGGCGTGGACGAGACGGTGGCCTGCCTCGGCCTCCGGCGACGGCAGGGCGATGCTGTCCAGCAGTTGCCGGACCACCCCGAGGGGGTGGCTCTGCTCGGCTCGAGAGGCGACAGCGGTCAGCACGTGCGACTCCGCCTCGCGGGCCGCCTCGATCACGTGTTGCAACAACTCGGTCTTGCCGGACCCGACCGGCCCGCTGGCGACGAAGGTGCCGCCATACCCCGCCAGGCAGCCCGCCAGCGAGTCCTTCAGTAGCGCAATCTCAAAGTCACGCTCGACCAGCATCCCCGATGTCTCCCCGCCACACTAGATGTTGGAGCCGGCGCCTGCCGACGACAACGGGGCATCCCCACCAGTCGCTTCCCGTTGACGCAGCCTACAAAGTCGGAAGCTCGCACCGCCCTTATGTCCCTCTGCACAACTATGATGATCGTCTCTTTCCGAGCCACGATTTTGCCAAATGACAATCGTACCCCGCAAGCCTTGCATGGCATGGGAAGTGCATCCGACGCCAACCTTACCCAACGCCTGATTCTTGACTCAGCAAGTAGCTGGAACGGATATAACCCATCGTTCCGATAAATTGATCGTCGCGGGCAAATCGGGCAATATTCCGACGGCCAGGATTGAATACCGAGGCACATGAACGCCCGGCGAAGCGCCGACGTATTCAGGCCCTCCCGGCGCCGTTATCGCCGTCCGGCCGGCGCGATCACCCCCAGCTCCGTCCCGTCCACCGGAACGGCTGCCGCTGCCGTCGCGTCGGGGATCGGTGGGGGCAGCGCGATGACCATCGCCGCGTGGGCGAGCCCGGCACCGAAGCCGGCGAGCAACGCCAACCCGCCCGCCGCCGACGCGGCCCGCTCCGACAGCAGCAGGGCCTCGATGGCCAGCGGGATGGACGCCGCCGAGGTGTTCCCGGACGTCTCCACGTCCCGGGCCACCACGACCGAGGGCGGCAGGCGCAACCCGGCGGCCAACCGGTCGATGATCCGCAGGTTGGCCTGGTGCGGGACGAACGCCGTGAGATCGGCGACCGTGAGCCCCGCCTCGCGTACGGCGGACGAGGCGACCGGCAGCATGCTCTGGATGACCCAACGGAACACCTCCGGACCCGCCATCCGCATCCACGGCCAGGGCGCCGACCGGTCACGAAGGCTCAGCCAGGAGTCGGAGTGCCCGATCAGGTCCTTGCCGCCGCCGTCGGAGCCCCAGACCACCGGGCCGACCGTGTTCTCGTCGCTGGGCCCGACCAGCGCCGCACCGGCGCCGTCGGCGAAGAGGAATGCCGTCGACCGGTCGGCCGGGTCGATGATGTCGGTCATCTTCTCAGCGCCGATCACCAACACCTGCTCGGACACGCCGGACCGGACCAGCGAGGCGCCCACGGCCAGCGCGTAGCAGAAGCCCGCGCACGCCGCCGCGACGTCGAACGCGGCGGCGGACTCGGCGCCGATGAGCTTCGCGATCTCCGGCGCCGCCGCGGGCGACTGGCGCAGGTAGGACATCGACGCGACGATCACGGTGTCGACCTCATGGGGCTCGACCCCGGCGTGCGCCAGCGCCCGCCGAGCCGCCTGCACGCCCATGCTCACGACGGTCTCGTCGTCGCCCGCGAAACGCCGGCTGACGATGCCCGAGCGCTGCTGGATCCACTCGTCGCTCGACCTGATCCGCTCGCAGATCTCCTTGT
Organism: Micromonospora sp. WMMD1082; assembly: GCF_029626175.1. Lineage (NCBI taxonomy): Bacteria > Bacillati > Actinomycetota > Actinomycetes > Micromonosporales > Micromonosporaceae > Micromonospora > Micromonospora sp. WMMD1082. Next base: position 2,587,492 of record NZ_JARUBM010000002.1, read on the forward strand.
TGTGGACCACCCGGGCCGGCCGGTACCCGCCGATGCCACTCACCCGGGCACCCACCTGGCCCAACCGGCCCGCGGTCATGCGCCGCGTGCTCATGGCGCCGACAGTGTGTGCAGGTCCGTCTCGAGCGCGTCGGCGACGGCGCGGGCCAGCTCGGGCATCATGTGGTTGAGGTAGAAGTGGTCGCCGGAGAACGTGTGCAGCTCGAAGGGTGCCTCGGTGTACGCCGCCCATCCCTCCGCCTCGGTCCGGTCGACGCGGGGATCCTCGACGCCGAGCAGGGCGGTGATCGGCGCCGCGATCGTGCCGGCGGCGGTCCGGTACGTCTCGGCCGCCCGGTAGTCCGCGCGGATCACCGGGAGCACCAGCCGCAGCATCTCCTCATCGTCCAGCAGGCCGGCGTCCGTGCCGCTGAGGTGGCGGATCTCGGCGAGCAGCCGGTCGTCGTCGGCGAGGTACAACTGCTCGTCGCGGGTGTGCGACGGCGCGCCACGGCCCGACGCGAACAGCCGCATCGGGCGCGTCCCGGCGTTCTCCAGCAGCCGCGCCAGCTCGAAGCCGATGCTCGCGCCCATGCTGTGCCCGAACAGCGCGACCGGACGGTTGTCCGTCGCCGGCAGGACCGCGAAGATGCGGCGGGCCAGCTCGTGCACGTCGTCGATGCACGGCTCGGTGCGCCGGTCCTGCCGCCCCGGATACTGCACCGCGAAGACGTCCACGGCAGGCGCGATAAGCCGGGAGAACGGGAAGAAGTAGCTGGCCGAGCCGCCCGCATGCGGCAGGCATATCAGGCGTACGCGGCTGGCCGGTGAGGGGTGGTAGTTCCGGAGCCATAGACCCCGGTGCTGATCGTCGCTCATGGACGGTGCCCTTCTGTCGTCCGTCGGGACAGCATCGTCGGCGGTTCGCTCGGCGTACAAGGCGTCTACGGGCTCGCTCGGGCAGCCTAGGGGTTGGCTACGGGGTGCGCCCACCCCATCCGAGATGCGCCATTCATCACCCCTACCCGGGGCCGCCCGCACAGGGACGGCCCCGGCCCTCGATCCGGTCGGACGGGCGTCCGGCGTCAGCCCTCCACGCTGATGGCGTGCAGCGGGCACCCGTCGGCGGCCTCCTCGACCAGGTCGCGCAGCGATTCGTCCGGCTCGGCGACGACCGAGCCGAGCCGATGGTCCGGCGAGGCGATGAAGACCTCTGGGGCGGTGTAGAAACACTGACCGGTGTCCTGGCACTTCGAGCTGTCGACGGCGACCCTCATCGGGGGAGTCCCTCCTCATACCGTGCTCATAGAGTGATCGAGCCTATGCAGGCCGGGTAATCGCCTGACCCACCCGGCGGAAACTGCGCCCGGGGGCTCCCCGGGCGCAGTCCGGATGGGACAGACCGGTGTTTCAGCGTCGGGCGGGCTCGACCACCCTTTCCAGTGGCGCGGGCACCGCCTCGTCGGTTTCCCGAATGCCGTAACGCGCGTACAGCCCGCGCAGCGGTCGGGGTGCCCACCAGTTGGCGCGCCCGAGCAGTTGCATCGTCGCCGGCACGAGCAGTGCGCGGACCACCGTGGCGTCCACCACGATCGCGATGATCATGGCGACACCGATCAGTTTGATGAACGTGATGCCGGACATCGAGAAGGCGCCGATCACCACGATGAGCAGCAATGCCGCGCTGGTGATGATGCGGCCGGTGCGTTGCAGCCCGAGCGCCACCGCCTGGGCATTGTCACCGGTGAGGTCGTACTGCTCCCGGACCCGCGACAGGAGGAACACCTCGTAGTCGGTGGACAGGCCGAACACGACAGCCAGCACCAGAATCGGTTGGGACGCCTCCAACGTGCCGGTCGGGGTGAAGTTGAGCAGGCCGGACAGATTGCCGTCCTGGAAGATCCAGACCAACGCGCCGAAGGACGCGCCCAGCGACAGCACGTTCATCACGATGGCCTTGATCGGCAGCACGACCGAGCCGAAGGCGAGGAACAACAGGATGAAGGTGATGCCGCAGACGAACAGCGCCATCCACGGCAGTCGGTCACCGATGCTCTCGAGGCGGTCGGCCAGCTCGGCGGTCTTGCCGCCCACCAGCACCTGACCACCGGGCGGCGCCGGAACGTCGCGGATGTCGGCCAGCACCTCCCGTCCCTCGGCGCCCATCGGGTCGCCGGTGAAGGTGACCGCCACCCGGGCGGTGTCGCCGGCCATGCCGGTGATCTGGGTGCCGATCACGCCGGGAACCTGGCGGACGGCCGCCATCCAGTCGTCGATGGCCGCCCGGCCGGGAGCCGAGTCGACCGGAGCCGGCACCGCGACGATCGCCTCGGCCGGTGCGGTGGCGTTGCGGGTGAAGTCGCGTTCGAGCGTCTCGGACACCAGCCGGCTCTCGGTGCCCTCCGGGAGTGCCCGGTAGTCGACACCGCCGAACTCCACCCGCAGGAACGGCAGGCCGAGGGCGACAAGAACCACGACGATGCCGGCGGCGTAGAGCACCGGGCGGCGCATCACCGCGTACGCGATCCGGTACCACGCCCCCCGCTCGGCGTGGCCGGTCGGCGCCACCGCGGGCCGCCGGCGGAGCCGGCGGAACAGGGGCCGGATCGACAGCGCGTCCACCCGGTGGCCCAGGATGCCGAGCAACGCCGGTAGCAGTGTCAGCGCGGCCACCATCGCCACCAGGACCGCCGAGGTGCCACCGAGGCCCATCGAGCGGAGGAAGACCTGCGGGAAGATCAGAAGCCCGATCAGCGCGATCGCCACGGTGAGGCCGGAGACGGCCACCGTACGGCCGGCGGTGGCCATGGTGCGTACGACGGCATCCTCCACGGTGGCGGTCCGGCCCAACTCCTCCCGGAACCGGCTGACCATGAACAGGCCGTAGTCGATGGCCAGGCCCAGGCCGAGGATCGTGACCAGGTTGATCGAGAACACCGACACGTCGGTGAACTCGGTGATGACCCGCATCGCCGTGAACGCGCCGAGGATCGCGACGATCCCGACCGCCAACGGCAGGCTTGCCGCCGCCAGGCTGCCGAAGATGATCAGCAACAACACCAGCAGGATCGGCAGCGACAGCATCTCGGCCTTGACGATGTCCTCGCCGACCCGGTCGCCGATGTCCCGACCGATCACCTCCAGCCCGCCGAGCTGGCTGCTCAGCCCCGGTGCCGCGAGGCTGCCCTCGATCTTCTCCAGGGCCTCCGGACGTTCCTCCTCGTCACCCCGCAGCACCAGGACGGCGTACGTCGCCCGGCGGTCCTTGCTGACCAGCTGCGGCGCGCCGCTGCTCCAGTAGGTGAGTGAACTCTGCACGACGTCACCCGGCAGCGCGGCGATCGTGTCGGTGACCGCCTGCTGATAGGCGGGGTCATCGACGGTGGTCGTCTCGCTGCGGTAGAGCACGATGACGTCGGCCTCGTCGCGGCCGAGCTTCTCCCCCGCGACCGCGGCCGCCCGCGCGCTCTCGCTGTTGGGGTCGTCGAAGGCCTCGTCGACCATGGCGCCGAAGACACCCGTGCCCCACACGACGGCGAAGACGACGAAGAGCAGCGTCCCGACAACCACCCAGCGGCGCCGCCGGTACGTGAACCGGCCCAGACGCTCGAACATGGACTCTTCCTCCGATGGCGCTAGTGACGGTGGCCGGGCAGGTACTCGGCCCTACGCAGCAACATGGCCAGCGCCATGAGCGGCAGCATCAGGACGTGGCCGGCGATCAGCAGGGTCTCGCCGCTCATCACGCCGGCCCAGTGGAGGGGAAAGAAGGGGATGAAGGCGAGATACATCGCCGCCGACATCTGGCTGACGCTGATCCAGGAATGGCGACGGAATCGCATCCACAGGCCCATGCCCAGGGCCATGCTGCTCGCCATGAGCAGCGAGGACACGTCGGCTCGGTCGACGAGGCCGGACCCGCCGAGCCGCTCGAAGGCGAAGGTCAGCAGCGGCGTCAGCGCCATCATGCCGACGCCCATCGCGATGAGCATCTGCACGTAGTGCCAGGCGAAGGCCCGAATCGACGCCGCCCGGGTGACCGGCGTCGCCAACGGGGCCGGCGCCGGCTCCGCGGCGCTGGTGCCGTCGGCCCGTACGTCGGCGTGGCTGTCCGCATCTGTCATGACCCCATCCTCGGCAAGACCTCGCTCATCGCCCACCCCGCACTTGTCACGTTTCTCGTGTGCATCCCGCACGGAGGACTCGTGCAGCCCGCCGGCCAGCCGATCACCGGTCCGATCGACGGACTTCACCCCGGGACAGCGGCACGACGGCAGTCCGGTTGTCGGAGCCGAGGGCCCCGCCAACCGGACGCACGTCAGTCGGGAATGGCAGCGGCGGTCACCGGTCCCCGCGGGCCGGATGCCGCAGCACGATCAGTTCGCCGCCGCGAAGGCCGCCGCGATCACGGTGCCCCAGCCGGTGCTCGCCACCTGCAGCGGCACGAGCTTCGCCCGGGGCCGCAGGAACGCCAGCCCCTCCTGTAGGTCCTTGCCGCGCACACCGCGCCAGGTGCCCGAGACGTGCAGCAGCGCGAACGCGATGGCCGCGATCATCGGGATCGCGCCCCAGGTGAAGCCGCCGATGGCGATGATCGATACGCAGACCGTGGTGCCGGCGACCGCGATCAGCCCGCTCGCGACCGCCATCGCGCGCGACAGGCCGAGGGCACGGACGCAGGTGCGGATGCCGTACGCGGCGTCCTCCGGCCAGTCCTCCGCAGTGTTGACCATGACGATGCCGACCTGGTTGAGGCCGAATCCAACAATCACGGCCAGCAGCAGCCAGGACATCTCCCCGGGGATGGACCGGACGACGATCAGCTGTGGTAGCCAGATCAGCACTGCGGCGAGGCCGGGGATCTGCCACACACCGGAACTCTTCAGGTGGACCGGCTTGATGGAGTACTGCGCCCCGATCCAGAGGGTGAACGCGACGAGCGGCAGGAGGTCCCAGTGCCCGGTACGGAAGGCGAGGTACGTCGCCAGCGCCAGCACCCCCGCGCCGGTGATCGCGATCTGGATGCGCATGTTCCGCAGGCCCAGCCCGTACACCGCCTGGGACAGCCAGGTCTTGTAGACGGCGTCGACGTCGCGGTCGGCGTACGCGTTGGTCATGTCGATGAAGTGCATGATGGACAGCGCCATCACGATCACCAGCGCGAAGTGCACCGAGACGAGCCGGCTCGGGTCGTCGACCGCCAGCAGCGACGGGATCGCGTAGATCGCCAGCATGACCGGCAGAAACTCGACCCGACGGACCCGGATGGAGTAGTAGATACGACGTGTCGCGGACAGCGGCGCTGGTGTGGTGGGCGGCGGCACCGCTGTCGCGGTCGACACGCTCGCTCCCTTTTCCTCGATTGTCATGGCCTCTTCCTCACGGTTGGTTCCGGTGCTCGTCGGGACAGGCACCTCCGAAGTGGAAGGACGCGCCGGAGGTAGTTTTCTAGCGGGCTCGAGCCTCCCACCAGCGGTCATTGGCGGGTACCCCTAGCGCACCCCGAAGAATCTGTAGGGGGCGGGGAACTGTCAGGTAATCATCTTTTCCATTCGACAGAAGGCCGAACAGCAGCCGTTGCAGTCAGCTCGCACAACGTCCTATCGTTCCCGCACAGCGCTTATCAGGACGCGGCGATCCCGCCCTGCTCACCGAATTCCGCGATCAACAATTGGTGAACTCCGTGCGGAGGTAGCAAAGATGGGACAGGATTCGCCGGATCAGCCAGGGCCTCCAGGAGTACGCGCTGTCAGCACCTACGAGCGGCTGACCGCGCTGCTGGCGGAGCACGGCGTGGCATATCGCCTCATCCCGCACGAACCACAGGGCGTCACCTCGCCCGCCAGCCGCCTGCGGGGTCACCCGCTGTCCCAGGCGGCCAAGTGCATCGTCACGCGGGTCAAGGTCGGCAAGAAGGTGAGCCGCTTTCTGCTGGCGGTCGTCCCCGGCGACCGGTTGGTGTCGTTCGAGGCGGTGCGGGAGATGTACGGCGGGACGTACGCGTCGTTCGCGACCCGGGAGACCGCCGAGGGACTCTCCGGCTGCGAGATCGGGACCATCGTCCCGTTCTCCTTCCGCGACGACCTGGATCTGATCGTGGACCCGGCGCTGCTGGCGGAGCCGGAGATCTTCTTCAATGCCGCCCGGCTGGACCTGTCGATCGCCCTGGACACGCGGGACTGGCGGCGCCTGGCGGCACCACGGGTCGCGCCCATCGCCGGGGCGGCCCTGGCCGAGGTGAACTCACCGGCGGTTGTACGCGCAATGGTCGCCCGGCCACGCTAGCTGCTCACCGCTGGCGGGGGTAGCGGGCTGCGGCGCCGAGTTCCTCCTCGATGCGGATGAGTTGGTTGTACTTCGCGGTGCGCTCGGAGCGGGACAGGGAGCCGGTCTTGATCTGGCCACAGCCGACGGCGACGGCGAGGTCGGCGATGGTGGTGTCCTCGGTCTCGCCGGAGCGGTGCGACATGACCACCCGGTAGCCGGCTCGCTGAGCGGTGGCGACCGTGCTGAGGGTTTCGGTGAGCGTGCCGACCTGGTTGACCTTGACGAGGATCGCGTTGGCGTAGTCGCCGTCGATGCCGGCGCGGAGCCGGTCGGCATCGGTGCAGAAGACGTCGTCGCCGACCAGCTGGATCCGCTGGCCCGCGAGGGCCGTCAACCGCTGCCAGCCGAAGTGGTCGTCCTCGGCCATCGGGTCCTCGATCGAGGTGATCGGGAATCGGGACGTCAGGTCGAGCAGGTAGTCGATGTGCTCCGCCGGCGTACGTCGGCGTTGTTCACCGCGGTAGTCGTAGCCGCCGTCGTGGAAGAACTCCGAGCTGGCCGGGTCGAGACAGATGGTGACGTCGGTGCCCGGCTCGTAGCCGGCGTCCGCCACGGCGCGGGCCACCATCTCCAGCGCCTCGTCGGCGGTCGTGATGTTCGGCGCGAAGCCGCCCTCGTCGCCGACGGCGGTGCTGTGCCCCGCTGCGGCGAGGGACCGGCGCAGCGTGTGGAACACCTCGGCGCCCATCCGGACGGCCTCGGCGAAGGTGGCCGCCCCGATCGGGGCGATCATGAATTCCTGGAAGTCGAGAGGATTGTCGGCGTGCGCACCGCCGTTGATGATGTTCATCATCGGCACGGGTAGCAGCCGGGCGTCGACGCCGCCGACATAGCGGTACAGCGGTTGACGGTGGGCGTGCGCCGCGGCCTTCGCCGTCGCCAGGGAAACCCCGAGGATCGCGTTGGCGCCCAACCGGCTCTTGTCAGCCGTGCCGTCCAACGTGATCATCGTCTGGTCCACCAGCGCCTGGTCCTCGGCGTGCAGGCCGATCACCGCTGCGGCGATCTCCCCGTTGACCGCGGTGACGGCCCCGCTTACCCCCTTGCCGCGGAAGTGGTGCGGATCGCCGTCGCGCCGCTCCACCGCCTCGTTCGCCCCGGTCGATGCCCCCGACGGTACGGCGGCGCGGCCGGTCGAGCCGTCCGCGAGGGTCACGTCGACCTCGACCGTCGGATTTCCGCGGCTGTCGAGAACCTGCCGGCCGATCACCCGGCTGATTGCGGTCATCGCTGCACCTCCTGCGCTCAGAATGGCTGCTCGGGAGGCTCACACTGGCAGAAAACGCTGCCGCTGCCACCGCGATGAGGAACACCTTGACCCGTACCCGGGGGTGCGGGTTTAGGGTCGCGGGATGCGGGTGGGTGAGCTGGCGCGGCGAACCGGGACGACCGTGCGGGCATTGCGCTACTACGAGTCGACCGGCTTGGTGGTGCCGCGACGGTCGAGCAACGGGTACCGCGAATACGACCCGATCTCGGTGCGCCTCGTCGCGCAGATCCGCGAACTCATGGCGCTGGGTCTCAGCGTCGAGGAGACCCGTCCGTTCGTCGAGTCGATCGCCGCTGGCACCGACGACGGCGACGTCTGCGCCGCCGCCGTCGCCACCTACCGCAGCACCATCAGCGGGCTACAGGATCGCATCGGCAAACTGACCGCCCAGCGGGACGCCCTCGACGCCCGTCTCAACGCCGCCGCCGAGCGAGTCGTGACCGGGCAACCCGCCGCCGGGGCGGTCAACCCGGCCGACCTGGTAGGCGCGCCGATGCCGCCGCTGACCGTTTACGCCACCGACGGGCGGCCGGTCGACCTCGCCGACCTCGGTGGCGGCCGTACCGTGATCTTCATCTACCCGCTCACCGGACGACCCGGCGTAGACCTGCCCCACAGCCTGCTGGAGGTCCACGGCGCGCGCGCCGGCGCCGAGCAAGCCACCTGGCTCCTCGACCACCACGCGGAACTGCTCACCGCCGGCGCCGCCCGCGTCTACGGCCTGTCCGCCCAGTCGACCGGCTACCAACGGGAACTCGCCCACCGGCTCCGGCTGCCCTACCCACTCATCCCGGATCCGCAGCTGACCCTGGCCGCCGCGCTCGGGCTACCCACCCTCACCAGCGCGGACATGACCCTGTACGAGCGGCTGACCCTCATCGTCGCCGAAGGGCGTATCGAGCACGTCTTCCACCCGATCCCGCAACCCGCCCCGCACGCCCGGCACGTCATGCGGTGGCTCATCCAAGGAAGACGACCCTGACACCCCAGACACTCGTTCCGTCAGACAGCGGCTCGCGGTCCGGACCCCTCCAGGGCAGCACCCGGATCGGCCGCAGCACGACCGGCCGGTGGATCAGCGACCTGTAGCGCTGTCAGGTCGACCGAGATCTTCCTCATCCAGCAGCTCGCGGCGCCATGCCCGGACGGCACCCGACCAGCGCCGTGATCAGGGACCACGCCAAGCCGCGTAGACGACGCACGGCCAGCGGGCAGGCAGCCGTGCCGAACCTGACCGCCCACCGACATTATCGGGGGGTTTTCGGGGGACAGTTCAAATCAACATAGATAAACTTGAAGCCCTGACCGGCATTGCCGCTGGTCAGGGCTTCAGTCTTGCGCGCCCGAAGGGACTCGAACCCCTAACCTTCTGATCCGTAGGGCGCTAGCGCTCTTGTCAAGCGATGTCGCTCGATGTTGTGCGTATCTCTGACATGCAGGTCAGGAGGTGTCGCAACTGCGGCCGTCTGCCGTCCTTGTATATCTGTTGCCAACGGCCGCGTGAGCAATCGGTGAGCAGCGCAAGTAGGCGGTCTGACCTGCGTCCCCCGCTCACGCTGCTTGCGCCGACTCCCACGGGTAAGGCATCGCCCTGAGCCGCTCGACGTGGGCGAGGTGGCGGCGCTGCCGCTCCGCATCGCCAGCCGCGCCAGCCTCGTCCGCCCAGCGCTGCACCTCCGCGATCCATCCTTCGTGCTCGCTGCGCAGCGCGTCGTGGAGTGCCTGAACGTGCGGATCGTCCGTCATCGCCTCAACCTCCTAGCCGTTCGTCCAGCTTACCGAGTTCGTACCGGCTGTCTTCGACCTGGCGGCGGTAGAACTCCTGGTGCGCCTCGTACTGTGCGATCAGCTCTCGCGCCCGCTCGATCCGTGCAACCAGTCTCATCCGCTCGAACTCGTCCCGCTCGTTGGGCGAGGCCATCGACTCCCCCTGTCCCTAGTCTCGTGTGCGCCGCGACCCTAGCCGCTGTCACCGGCATGGCGCTGGAAGAGCGCGCCCGAGCCACGATGCGGAAGCGAGACGGTGCGGACGTGATCGAATCCTAACTGGCGATAATATTCGTGGAGCGCCGGATTTGTGCGCCACGCGTCCAAGCGAAGCCACTTCTTTCCTCGTTTCCTTGCGAGTCGAAGTGCAAAGTCAACTAGGTTTTCGCCGATGCCCCGGCCGGCGTAGTTACGGGAAACAATCATCCGATGCACGTATAGGGCGTCGCCCGGATCATCCTCATCCTGCCAGAACTCCGGGTCCGCCAACTCATCGATAATAACAGTCGCAACAATCCGAGAGTCGTCAGTGAGAACGAAGCACTCGCCTCGACCAATCGCATCTGCAATTCTCTTCTGCATTCGCTCCGGCGTCTGCCTATCGTTGCTCTCTACTGACTGCCACTGGTCAAGGCCACGCGTCGCAAGCCACCGCACAACATCGGATTGCAACCGGGCAACAGCAGCAAAATCGGAGGCTTCCGCGACCCGCATGCGGAGAGGGGTCACGAGTCGGCCTGCGCTGGGCGGGTCCGCTCAAAGGCGATGACGTGACGGTCGCCCGGCAGCACGTTAAGTACCGTGCGAACCGGCCTTCCTTCGCTCGTGAAGCCAGTGACGACGTGATACGCCACCGGCGTCCCAGGTGCGAGCGCAAGCCGCCTCGTTTCCTCTGGCGTAGGCATCCGGACGTAGAACTCGTCCAGCGCGCGAACTTGGCGGTAATCGTTTTCCGCGAGCACCTCGTTAGCGCCGCGCGCGATGTCGTCCGGGCGCATTATTTCCGTGCCCTGCACTAGATCCAGGGGAAAGTAGCTGTCGTTAGTATTGAATGGCTCACCATCCAGGTAGCGCACCCTCTTGCGGACTACGGTCAGCTCGCCGGCTTCGAGGCGCAGACGATCCTTGACCATTTCAGGTGGGTCGACTATCGACACTTCGATCGTTTGTCGCGCCTCCCGCCCTTCGGCTGAATGCTGTGCGATGAAACGGTCTGTTTCGAGGTACCTAGGCTGCGGCATAAATTCTTGCTGCGGCCGGTAGTTGATTGGCCTTCGATCTCTGACGAAATAGCCACGAGGTCTAGCCGCAATAATCAAACCCTCAGCAACTAGTGCAGTAAGCGCCTGGCGTGCGGTGTTCCGTGCGACCTGGAACCGTTCGGTCAGCTCCGATTCGGTTGGCAGTCGCGCACCTGGCGGCATCGTGCCATCGCTGATCGCTTGGCGTAACTCCCCTGCAATCTGCTGCCACACCGGCATCTGCCCTGCCCGCTTGACGCTCACGACAGCTCCCCTCGCAACATCGTATAGACAGTCTAGGCGAGGGTCTTGACAGCGGCGGCATGGGGGGCGAGAGTAGTCATTGTCTAGTCAGTACACACGGACTGGACAGTAAGAAAAGCCTCGGCGGGCTGCCACCCGCCGAGGCCAGTGCACCTGGTCCGTCCCAGTGCGAGGGAGTCCAAGATGCTGGTCAAGCGTAGCTCGATGCTGCCCGGAAACGGTCGGTCGCTGTCTGAGCTGTCGGGTATGTCCACTGCCGGGCTGGTGGAGCTGGCCCGTTCGGGTGAGCGAGAGGCGGTGGGGGAGTTGTTCCGCCGGTATGAGCGGCGGGTGTTCCTGTACGCGGTGAGCCGTTGCGACGGGGACCGGGCGGCGGCGGATGACGTGGCCGCGGAGGTGTGGGTGAAGGTGTTGACCCGGGTCGGGTCGTGGGTGCCGCAGGGCGAGGGCGGTGAGGACGACTTCGTGCGGTGGGTGCTCGGGATGGTGCGGGGCACGGTTGGTGAGGTGCGGGCGGCGCGGTGGGCGCAGATGCCGGCGGCGGTGCCGGGCGCGGCGCTGGACGAGATGGATTGGTTGCTGGCGGACGCCTCGGGTGAGGTCGATGACCTGGATGAGTGCCCGGCGAAGACGGAGATGCTGGCGCGGCTGCGTGCCGAGGTGCAGCAGTTGTCGCCGCTGTGCCGGTCGGTGGTGCGGCTGCGGATGGACGGGGCGCCGCTGGAGGAGATCACGGCCGCGACGGGGTTGACCCGGCAGCAGGTCAATGACGCGTGGAAGCGGGCGCAGGTGCGGCTTCGGCGGCGGCTGGTCGGCCGCATCGATGTGGAGTCGTTGAGCGCCGGTGAGCTGGCGGAGCTGCTGGAGCTGGTCCGGGAGCTGCCGGAGGGCTCGCGGGAGGTCGCGGCGCTGCGGCTGTCTGGGGTGAGTGAGTCGCAGGTCGCTGAGCGGTTGGGCATGACCCGGGTGCAGTCGCGTAACGCGTGGCGCTACGCCGAAGACCTGCTGCGCAAGCTTCAAGACGATCCGCAGGCCACCCGTGCGCCGAAGGGCGGCCGGGTGGCGGTGTGGCAGAAGGAGCGTGACCGGCTGCGGGTCGCGGCGCAGTCGCTGTCCCCGGCGGCGCGACGTGTCGCGCTGCTGCGCCTAGACGGCTTGAGCTACCCGCGTATCGCCGCGCAGCTCGGCTGCACGCGCAACACGGTCGCCTCCACCTGGAGTCGAGCGCTGGACGCCTTCACCCGGGCGGGTCACCTGCCGATGGCTGCCTGAGCCGGGCCGCCGACCGGGTGGTCCGACAAGCGGTCACCCTGCACGGTCGCGCCCTGGCGGCGCTGGTTCGTTGACAACTCCACAGCGAGAGCACCATCCCGGGTGGCCCGACCGACGGCGGGCACGGGCCGCCCTGGTGGGCACGGCAGTACCGGGCCGCGCGGTCATGACGGAGCAAATAGGCCCGGCTGACGCCGGACTCACTTCCTCCGCAGACCCGCCGACCGTGACCTTGGTGCCCGGGTCTGCGGCCGCCCTGACCTGCTGAACCCCGGTTGCGCTGGTCACTGAGCGACCGACACGCACTGTGGGTTCAGCCGACCCGCAGACCCGCTCGGACCCGGCGGCCGTGGTCGGTGTCCGCGCTGCACACGGCCGAGATGGTGAACCGGTCCACCAGGCAGCAGGCAACCGGGAGCGGACCCGGTGGAGGGGTGGGAGCAAGCGGGGCGAGGCGTCGCGCGTCGACCGGTCGCTGTCCACGCGACGCCTTGCAGCCGAAGCCGTCGCGGTCGTCTAGCAGTGCTGGACCCACGTCGTCCGGTCGCTACGGAGAGAGTGGGTCCAGCCACTCTTGCCGATGGTGCGTGCGGCCAGGTGGCGTCGCTACCGGCCGACCACGACGCCTCACCGGCCCAACCATTCCGCCGGCCCAACGCCCCCGGAACTCGCTGAACCATCTCCGCAACTCCGCAACTCCGCACCGACCGGCCCTGACCAGCGGAAACACTCTGCGGAGATCAAGCCGAGAGAAGAACCTCCATCTCCGCATCTCCGCACGATCAAGGGCGGTTGCGGAGATGACCGCCAGTTGCGGAGATCTCCCCGACCACCGAGTACCCATCTCCGCAACTGTTTGCCCAGCTCACAGCCCTGTGTGCGGAGTTGCGGAGTTGCGGAGATGGTTCAGCCCTCTCCGCAACAGCGCACCACGACCCGCCGACACCCGCACGGACCCGGAACCCGTCAAACCATCTCGGCATCTCGGCATCTCGGCAAAACCGCCTCTTGACCAGGGAAAACACTCTGCCGAGATCTTGCCGATAGACAAACCTCCATCTCGGCATCTCGGCACGATCATGCCGAGATGAACCCCGTTTGCCGAGATGCCGAGATAGCTACTTGCTTCATCTCGGCAACTGTTACCGCAGGTCAGAGGCACATTTGCCGAGATGCCGAGATGCCGAGATGATTCCGGCCCTCCCACAAACAGCGCAGCCGGCCACCCAACCCCACCCGGCGGCCCGCTGAGAAGACCTCAGCGACATCGACGTATCCCTTCACACCACCCCGACGCAGATCTTGGCTCTACGACCCGCACAGCGACCCGCCCTGTCGACCCTCCACCGCAGACGAACAGCCGCCGCACGACCGGCAGTGACCATCTCGGCGGGGCCGCCGCCGGTCGCGGACGACGCGCGACCGGTCGCGCCGACGCGACCCGACACGCGACCGGCCCGGCCAGCGTCAACACCCCACGGTCGCGGGTCGCGCCCACCACCCCGCCGGCCCGCTCGCGCCGCCTTACCCGCCACACCCCTGGCGGGCTGCCCGCGACCGCGACCACACGACCGAACGCCGCTCGATGCCGGTAGCGCGGCGGGTAGCGGACCGCACCGAGGTAGCGCGAACGCTACCCACCCCGCTACCGGCCCCACCTGCACCAACACCCACCGGTAGCGGTAGCACGCCACCTTTCCCAACAGCCCGTAACCGCCTCACAGCATCCCCGGCGACCCACCGCACAGCCGCTGCCAGCACAAACACGCCCGAAATGTCCGCTGACCGATACGCGTAGAACGCCCTGAAACGTAACCACCGGTAATCGCGGCCCGATGTAGCGACCCTCCCGCTACAGGTAGCACCACCGCTACACCCACCCGCTACATACCTGGCCAGCACCAACGCCCCGATGTAGCAGGTAGCGCCAACCACCGCCCCACCCCCGAAAACCCGCCCCACACCACCCCCGGCACCCCGCCGGCCCGCTACCGCTACTCCCCAACCCACCCACCGGAAGGAACCACCGTGAGCACCGTCATCCCCTTCCCCGAACGACCCGCACCCGACCACACCACCACTCCCCGAGGGCGACCCGCCCCCGTCGTGTCCGCCGTCTACACCGTCACCGAAACCGCCGAGATCCTGCGCCTCTCCCTCGGCACCACCTACGCCCTACTCCGCTCCGGCGACATACCCGCCCTCAAACTCGGCGGCCGATGGGTCATCCCCCGAGGCCGCCTCCATCGCTGGCTCGACGACCTACCCACCGCCAGCGTCGAAGACATCGACCGCGAACTAGCCGCCATCGAACGCCGCGAGCAACGCCAGCAGCGCCGCCAAGACGGCGCGTAACCCCTTGCCGAGATGAACCCCCATTGCCGAGATCGCGGCAACCCACCCGCCGCGATCTCGGCACACAAACCCCCAGCTCACAACCCCAACTGCCGAGATGCCGAGACGCAGAGACGTTTCCGGCCCTCCCACAACCAGCACAACCGCACCGTCGAAAGGACACCCAAGTGCGAGGCTCCGTCTTCAAGCGCTGCCAGTGCCGCGACGCCAACGGCAAGCGCGTCAAGAGCTGCCGCAAGCCCCACGGCTCATGGTCGTACACCGTCGATGCCGGCCACGCACCCGCGAGCGGCAAGCGTCGCCAGATCACGCGTGGCGGCTTCAAGACCAAGGGTGACGCCGAAGAGGCCCTGACGGCCGAGCTGGCGAAGCTCAACGCCGGGACGTGGACCGACGACAAGGGCACCACGGTTGGCGCATGGCTCGATCAGTGGCTGACGGAGCTGGTCGCCGCCGATCGGGCGGTCAAGACGGTCACCAACTACCGCACGCACGTGCGGGACTGCTGGAAGCCGCAGCTCGGGCACATGCTTCTGCGGGAGGTGCGGCGCGGCCACATCGAGCGTGTGCTGGCCGCCCTGGCGGCCCCGCTCGACGCTGATCGGCCGAGCGGCAACATCGGGCGGCGGATCACCCGCCGGTCGCCTGCCACCGTCGAGAGCTACCGCAAGACCATCCGGGCCGCGCTGGCGGCAGCGCTGCGGCGCGAACTGATCGCGGTGAATCCCGCGCTCGGCCGGATCGACGCGATCCCCCGGCCAGCGACGAGCACCGACGACGAGCCGGTCATGTGGGAGCCCGAGGACACCGCGCGGTTCTTGGAGCACGTGCTACCCGACCGGCTCTCGGCCCTGTACGAGCTGGCCGCGTACGCCGGGCTTCGCCGCGCCGAGCTGTGCGGCCTGCGCTGGTCGGACATCGACTCCGAAGACACTCCCGGCCTGACCGTGCGGCTGACCAACATCGCCGTGACGCGCAAGGAGGTTACTCCCGAGCAGGCACGATGCCCGATCTGCGGCGCAGAGCACGTCGGCCGGCTACTGAAGCCGCCGAAGTCGCGAGCGGGCCGCCGGTGGGTACCGCTCGCCGCGCCCGCGCTGGCCGCGCTCGCTCGGCACCGGGTCGCTCAGCAGGCAGAGCGCGACCTGTTCGGCGTGGACTACGACGACCACGATCTCGTCTTCTGCCGCCCGGACGGCACGCCGCTGCGGCCCGATCGGGTCACGGTCGAGTTCGAGCAGCATGTTCGCGCGTGCGGCCTGCCGGTCATCCGGTTGCACGACACGCGGCACGGGGCGTGCTCGCTCATGCTGGCCGGTGGCGTCCCGATCGAGGTCGTGCAGATGATCCTTGGGCACGCCGGTCCCGAGGTGACCCGTCGGATCTACAAGCACATGCTGCGTAGGGAGACGGCGAAACAGGTCGAGAAGGCGTCGAAGCTTCTGACCCGTCACAGGCCCAAGCGAAAGGCTTCGTGAGCAATCTGTGAGCAGTCGGAGGGTCTGACGATCCCTGCCCGGCCTTCCGGGGAGAGCGAAACGGCCTCCCACCGCAGGTGAAAGGCCGTTTCTGTAAGCGCGCCCGAAGGGACTCGAACCCCTAACCTTCTGATCCGTAGTCAGATGCTCTATCCGTTGAGCTACGGGCGCTGGTGCTCGGCCAGTCTACACACCGACCTTCGCGCGGAGACTCCGGGATTCGAACCCGGGAGGGGCTTTAAGACCCCAACCGCATTAGCAGTGCGGCGCCATAGACCAGACTAGGCGAAGTCTCCCAGGTGGCCCGCAGACCACCGCGCCCGAGGATACAGGTCCCGCTGGTCCGGGGGCAAAGCGACTACCGGGCACAAGCCGACGGGTGTCGTTCCCCGCTGTGCGTTGCCGTGATCAGGACTACGCTCCATCGACATGCAGGAGCAGCCGCCCAGCGAGCAGACCCGCCGTGAGCCTGCTGAGGGAGCCCGTCGGCGCTCCCCGGAGGCGACCTTCACGCCGCCTCCGGCGCCCGCGCCAGCCCCTCAGGAGGAGCAGGCGCCCCCTCGGGAGGGGCAGGACGACTCCGCCGGGCCGCGCGCCCGGCGAGCTAAGGCCGCTCCGAGCGTGCTCTTCCAGCCGCCGCCCGTTGCGGAGCAGCCGCTGCCGCGCCAGTCCCGGCCGGCCTCGTCCGCGCCGCCGACCACCCCGCCGCCGCCCTTCGTGAGCACACCGCCGGCCGTCGAGGAGAACGCGACCGCGCCGCGCGGCAGCAGCGCGCCATCGAGCGCGGACGCCGGTGGGGCAGATGCGACTCCGACCGCCCTCCCGCCGGCGCGGCGGAAGACCGATGTCGGGGCCGATGCCGGCACGGCGGACGCCAGGAAGGCAGCGGCACGGAAGGCGCCGGCGAAGAAGGCGGCGGCGCGTGAGCGGGTCCAGCCGGGCGACGAGCAGGCGCAGGCTTCCGAGGCCACCGCCGCGACCAGGGCGCCGGTGGCCCGGAAGGCGACCAGGAGGGCCGCACCGAGGCAGGCGACGGCCGGCGCGGCAACCGCAGCCGACGCCATCCCGGGGGACGACGAGACCACCCCGGCAACGACGACCCCGACGAAGGCAGCGCCGGTCAAGGCCGCCAAGAAGGCCGCCAAGAAAGCGGTGAAGAAGGCGGTGAAGAAGGCGGCCATAGCTGCGGTCGCGAGCGGCGCGCCCGCCGAACCCGCGCCACCAGTCGAGCGCGGCGATACCGGGCAGGGCGCGGTGGGGCGTACGCCCGAATCGGAGCTGCGGATGCTCGTCGCGCGGGTGCTCGACCACCCGGGCTTCGCTCCGGAGCTGCTGGCCCTGACCGCGGTCGAGGCGCTCGGTCCGGGCGCGGCGCAGTGGGCGCGGCGGCTGCGGGAGGTGTACCCGGAGGCGAGCGGGGACGGCCTGGCCCGGCTGGCCAGCCGGCGGTTCGTCCGCCAGGCCGGCATCGGTGGGGCGACCGCCGCGCTGGCCGGGGTGTTCGCGCCGGCGGTCGAGCTGGCGGCGGTGCTCTGGTCGCAGGCGAACCTGGTGCTGCATCTCGCGGCGGCGTACGACCGTGATCCGGCGCATCCGGATCGGGCGGCGGAGCTGCTGGTGCTGACCCAGGTGCACCCGGACCTGGCGAGTGCCGGGTCGGCGCTGGCGGCGGCCCGGGCGGCGGACGGTCCGGCGGAGCGGCCCGGGCCACGGGCGGCCGAGGCGGCCTGGCGGCTGGCCGCCCCGCTGGCCGCGCAGGCGGGTGGGTGGTGGGCGCTGCGCATGGCGGCCCGGCTGCTGCCGGGTGCCGCGGCGCTGACCGCGGCGGCCGGCGATGCGGCAGCGGCACAACGCCTGGCGGCCCGCGCCATCACGCTCTACCGCCCGGGTCAGAGCCAGTCGAACCATTCCCGGGGCAGCAGGCTGTAGCCGACGAAGGCGACGATGTCGAGCAGGGCGTGCGCCACGACCAGCGGCATCACCCGGCGGGTACGCAGGTAGAAGAGGCTGAACACCACCCCCATCACGGCGTTGCCGAGGAACGCGCCGAAGCCCTGGTAGAGGTGGTAGGAGGCGCGCAGCAGCGCGCTCGTCGCGATGATCGCGGTGACCCGCCACTGGAGTTGGCGCAGTCGGGTCATCAGGTAGCCGACCACGATCACCTCCTCCAGGATGGAGTTCTGGAACGCGGCGAGGATCAGCACCGGCACGGTCCACCACAGGTCGGGCAGGGCGGCCGGCACCAGGGTGGCGTTGATGCCGAGCTGCGCCGCCGCCCAGAACAGCGCCAGCCCGGGCAGTCCGATCAGTGCCGCCAGGCCGGCGCCCCGGGC
Source organism: Micromonospora sp. WMMD1082 (assembly GCF_029626175.1). Lineage (NCBI taxonomy): Bacteria > Bacillati > Actinomycetota > Actinomycetes > Micromonosporales > Micromonosporaceae > Micromonospora > Micromonospora sp. WMMD1082. Next base: position 2,605,778 of record NZ_JARUBM010000002.1, read on the forward strand.
GAGGTCGGCCCCGGGCTGCCGGGCGTCCAGGCCGAGGGTCCGCACCGGGTCGCCGGGGTCCCGCGCCAGCAGGTGTACGGCGAGCAGCACCGGCAGGAGCGCGAACACGATGCCGAGCAGCTGGTACGTCAGGTCGAGGTAGGGGCGGGTCGACGCGGAGGTGTTCAGCGCGGCGGTCTGCCGCGACAGTCCACCCTCCGCGGTCAGCTTCGCGATGATCGACACCGTGGCGTAGACGGCGGACTGGCCGAGGGAGAGGCCGAGCACCAGCATCGTCTCGGTGCCGAGGGTGCGACGGGACACCGGGCGGGCGAGCTCAACGGTCACCGGACCACTCTGCCCGACCGGCGGCGCTGCTGGCATGCCGGCACCACAAGAGCCGGCCTCACGATGCGATCGCACATTCTGTGCGACCTTCATACACGCTCCGTGGACATTCTATGGGGGCCCGATCCGCCGTCAGAAGAAGGAGCGCCCCCGGTGGACAACTTCGCGCGGCTGCTGAAGGAGAGCTGGACCCTGGTCGAGGGGGACCGGGTTCGGCTGAGCGGTCACTTCTACGCCCGGCTCTTCCTCCTCGACCCCGAGCTACGCAGGCTCTTCCCGGTCCAGATGACCGGCCAGGGCGACCGGCTGCTCGAAGCGATCATCGCGGCGATCCACACGGTGGACGACCCGGAGGGCTTCGACGAGTTCCTCCGCGCGCTCGGCCGGGACCACCGCAAGTACCACGTCGAGGCGGCCCACTACGACACGATGGGCGTCGCGCTGCTGGACGCGTTGCGCAGCACCGCCGGCGGCGGCTGGAACCTGGAGTACGACCAGGCCTGGCGGGATGCGTACGCGGCGATCGCCGAGAAGATGCTCGCCGGGGCGGCCGCCGACGACGATCCGCCGTTCTGGCACGCCGAGGTGTTGACCCACGAGCGGTACGGCCGGGACACCGCCGTCTTCACCTGCCAGGCCCTGCAGTACCCGCTGTCCTGGAAGGCGGGGCAGTACGTCAGCGTCGAGGTGCCCCGCTACCACCCCCGGGTGTGGCGGACGTACTCGGTGGCCAACGCGCCGAACGACGACAACGTGCTGGAGTTCCACGTCCGTACGCCGCCGGAGGCGGCCGGTTGGGTGTCCGGCGCGCTGGTCCGCCGGATCAAGCCGGGTGACCTGCTGCGGGTGGCCGCACCGATGGGCTCGATGACGCTGGACCGCTCCTCCGAGCGGGACATCCTCTGCGTCGCCGGGGGCGTCGGGCTGGCGCCGATCAAGGCGCTGGTCGAGGAGCTGGCCGGCTACAACCGGGCCCGCTGGGTGCACGTCTTCTACGGCGCCCGTACGGAGGCGGAACTCTACGGTCTCGACCGGTTGCGGGAGCTGGTCGCGGCCCACCCGTGGCTGTCGGTGACTCCCGCGTGCAGCGACGACCCCGACTTCGACGGCGAGCGGGGCGACATCTCCGACGTGGTGGCCCGGTACGGGCCGTGGACGACGCACGACTGCTTCGTCTCCGGTTCGGCGCCGATGGTCCGTTCGACGCTGCGGGTGCTCGCCGCGGACGACGTCCCGCCGCAGCAGACCCGGTACGACACGTTCGGCAACCTGTAGAGCTTTGCTCCCCCCGAGCCGGGGCGCGTGCCCCTGCCCCCTGGGGCACGCGCCCCGGTCCCCGAGCGGGCGACCGGCCCTGGTCAGTAGCGCCAGGGATGGCCGGACTCGCGGTACTCCTCGATCGGCACCAGCGGCACGCCGGGTGCCATCCGGTCGACGTAGAGCAGGCCGTCCAGGTGGTCGATCTCGTGCGCCACCAGCCGGGCCATGCCGAACTCGAAGGACGTGATGATCCGCCCGCCGTCGAACTGCGCGTGCTCCACGTCCAGCCGCAGCGGTCGGGGCACCAGCCCCCGGTGGTCGAAGAAGGAGAGGCAGCCCTCGTACTGCTCGTCGGTGTGCGGTGCGGCGTCGACCACCCGGGGGTTGAGCAGCACGACGGGTTCGGCCGTGCGGTCCGGCGGGCGGACCACCGCCGCGGCGCGGCCGATGTCGAGCTGCGGGGCGGCGATTCCCACCCCCTTGGTGAACGGATGCAGCTCGTCCAGCCGGGCCAGGGCGGTGACGAGCCGGTCGACGGTCTCCCGGGCGGCACGTTCCTCGCGCGGCAGGTCGAACGGGCGGGCCGGCTGCCGGAGCAGGTCGGCACCGCGCTGGACGATGCCGAGCCCGCGCATCCGGTCGGACGGCCGGACCCGACCGCCCTCCGGCTCGGGCTCCGGCTGCGCCCGGAACCGCCACTGCAGCCGGTACCGCGCGTTCAGCGGCGGCTCGTCGGTCGCCCAGTCGAAGATCGCCCGGTCGCCCTCGTCGCGCCGGGTCACCGCCGTGCGCAGCGGGCCCTCCTCCGCCGAGAGCGAGGTCTCCGCGCCCCAGACCTGCGGGTCCAGCACTGCCGGCAGGTCCAGGCGTACGGCGAGGTGCCGGGTCGGTACGCGGACCGCGCGCTGGAACCACGGACCCCACTTGTCCTGCCCGACCGTGTACGCGTACTCGATGGTGGCGCGGCGACCCGGGTAGAGCGGGAACCGGCGGTCGGCGTTCTCGAAGAGCAACCAGATCTCCTTGAACGCGTCCCGGTCGTGCTTGGCCCGCCAGTGCATGGCCTCGCGCTCGCCGGATTCCTCCCGGCACGCGCGCAGTTGCAGCTCGGCGAAGCTGAGCGGGTGTTCCCGGTGGTGGCGGTTGGATCGTCCCGGGTCGTTGGGGTAGCGGTCGACGGCGACCCGGACGAGGTAGCGGGTGACCGGTTCGATGCCCGCGTTGTACAGCTCCCGCCGGATGACGCAGCGGTAGGCGTCCTCGGTGTGGGTGAGGGTGGCGGTCTCGCGTTCCACGATCAGGCCGGTACCGGGTGGCATCCACTGGCCGGGCAGGCCGGGCTCCCGGTGGTTGCGCTCGCTGCGCGCGTGGCGCAGGTCGTCGTACTCCCGGAAGCGTTGCCAGATCGCGCCGCTGGCCTCCAGGACGGCCTCGGCGCGGCGGGCGAAGTCCTCGGTCGGTCGGTGCCGCCGCCCCTCCACGTGGCTGACGTACGACGGGTCGAAGCCCATCAGGGTGGCTAGTTGCTTCTTGGACAGCCCCCGCTCCGTCCGGTGCCGTGCGAGTTCGGCGGCGAACGAGTCGGCAGCCCGATCGAGCGGTGAGGTCGTCATCAGCTTCCTCGTGGCCGGTTGCATCAAGTTTCACGTTGAGTCGCCGGCCACACACGGAACTGGCACCTAGTTGACAGGAACCTTGACTGTTACGCGATTTCTACCGATACTGCCCGGAGTCCCCCACCCGACACCCTGAGTAATTTTCTTCCATCGGGCGGTCATTTCGCCCACTCCCACCATGGGTCCGGGTTTTCCCGTGCCAAGAACTGTGGTTAGGCTAGCCTTACTGTGACCACAGGGGTCGTCGGTTGGGGGTGGATCAGGTGACGGTTGTGCTGCCCGTCAACGGCGCCGCCGCGACCGCTCCGCTGGCCCCGGTCACCGCCACCCTGCGGGCCATGTTCGGTACCGACGTCCTGCCCGGCCTGGCGCCGGGGCTGCTGGTCAGCGACGAAACCGGCTGGGCTCCCGCGACGACGTTGACCGACGGAACCCGGCTGCCGGAGCTGCTCGACTCGGCCGTCCGCCTCTGGGGTGGCACCCCGCACGCCTCCGCCGCCGTCGCCTGGAAGGCGTATAGCTACTGGGCCGCGCTTCCGGTGGTGCTCGGTTGGGCCGCCGCCCGGCGGGTGCCGCTGCTCGACCACACCGCCGCGCTGGTCCACTTCGCGGACCGGGGCACCCTGGTGACCCTGGGCCTACGCGAGTCGATCCCGGTCGCGGTGCTGCCCAGCGACCCGCTGGCGCTCGCCGGGCTGCCCCAGGTCCAGGTGGTGGCCGACGAGCGGGAGCTGCTCACGGCGCTACGCGCCACGCTGCTGGACGCGCACCTGGCCCCGATGATCGCCGCCATCCAGGGCAAGGTCCGCATCGGCGCCCGTACCCTGCTCGGCTCGGTGGCCTCCGGCATCGCGCACGGCCTGCTGCGGGCCGCCGACGGATGGCCCGGCTCCGTGGTCGAGGCGATCGACACCTTGCTCGACGCGCTCGATCTGACCGACCTGGTGGAGCTGGTGCCCGGCCCGAACGGCGAGCCGACCGTGCAGCGGCGCACCTGCTGCCTGGCCTTCACCCTGCCCACGCCGAAGGTCTGCCAGGGCTGCTGCATCCGCAGCGCCTGACCCCGGTCAGCCCGTCAGCGGCCGCACGTCCCACACCCAGACACCCCCGGCGTACGTGGGCTCGATGCCGGTCAGCCCGGTCATCCCCGTACGCAGGGCGTCGGCGCGCTCGTGCGGGCCGAGGATCACCACGCCGGCCCGCCAGTACCGCAGATCCGCCACCGCCTCGCGGCGGGTCCGCTCGGTGATCGGTGGCACCTCGCCGGTGCGGCGGATGGTGCCGAAGAAGCTGCTGGTGGCGCGCGGCGGCGCGGTGAACAGGGCGACCCGGTCCTTGCCCAGGCGGGTGTCCGGGCCGAGGAAGTACCCACGGGCGATCGGCATCTCCAGCCGGGTCCGGGCGGACCAGCGCAGCGGTGCGGCGTAGTCGGTGTCGGGCAGCGGCAGCGTCACCACGCTGCGTCCACCGGTCAGGTAGGGGCGCCAGGCCCCGGAGGTGACGAACTCGGGGGTCGGTTCGAGGCGCTTGGTCGGCAACGGGGTGGGCAGCACCGGTACCAGCGCCATCGCCAGCACGGTCACCGTGGCGAAGCGGATCTGCGACCGCCGCTGCGGATGTCGGGCGGCCAGCTCGCGGACCCGCTCGGCGCCGTACGCCAGCAGCAGCCCGATGATCGGGGTGATGGCCAGCGCCCAGCGGGTCGGCACCACCGAGTGCAGGACCGGCAGGTCCTCCAGCAGCGCCCACGGTCCGGGGATGCCGGTACCGCGACGGTTGAAGCGGATCTCCCGGCCGAGGGAGAGCACCGCGAAGAGCAGTCCCAGCCCGGCCAGGCCGATCACCACGGCGTTGCGCCGCAGCCACCACACCAGCGCCAGCACCAGGATCACCAGCGGCCAGCCGAAGAAGGCGTTCTCCTCGGTCGGGTTCTTGGCCAGCCCGGCGGCGCTGCGCGCGTCGCCGGCCACCGACTCCCGGGCGTACGCGAAGAATGAGGCCAGGTCGGTGGAGTAGCCCCGGATCAGCCAGGACAGCCCGTGGTAGGCGCCGGGGCCGAAGAACTGCACGTACAGCGGGTACGCCAGCAGCACGGCGGAGACGACGGCGGCCACGCCGAGACCGGCCAGGAACGGGCGGGTCCGCGCCCGCAGCGCGGGCCGACCGATCACCACCGCGACCACGACGGCCGCCAGGCCGATGGCCGTCATCAGCAGGATCTCCAGGTTCAGGAACGCCTGCCAGACGATCACCAACGCGAGCAGGAGGCCGTTGCGCAGCCACCGTCCGGCCTCGGCGAGCCGCACGGTACGCCAGATGATCAGCGGTACGACGAACTGCGACACGATGTTCGGGTGCGCGTTGGCGTGGGAGATCATCGCCGGCGCGTACGCGCAGAAGGTGGCGCCCAGCCAGGCCGGGCCGCGCGAGCCGATGAGCACCCGGGAGAGCACGAAGTACCAGGCGGCGGCCGTCGCGATCATCCCGAGGGTGAGGAAGACCAGGAACGCGGCGCGGGTGCCGAACAACAGGGTGACCGGCGTCATCGGCAATGACACGGATAGCACCGACGTATTTGCGACCAGATTGACCGATTCCGGCACATTCATCCGGTCGGACGAGAACGGATAGGCGAATTCGGTCACCACCCGGGCGCCGTGCGCCATCATCCACTCGAACTGGGCCATATCTGTCGGGTTGTCCCGAATGCCATGGGACGGGTTCCACCACATCCGCGCGGTGACCCAGAAGCCGAGGGCGGCGAAGCTCAGCACGGCGGCCGTGTCCTTACACCGCCCCGACCTGGCCTTATCATCACGGCGCCCCGGCCCGGCCGCCGCCTCTCCCGCCCCGGCCTCGTCGACAGGTCCACCCGAATCGGGAGTAGTCATAGCAATTCATAGCGTAGTGGGCCTATGCCGCTACCGTGCAGGGTTCGGGGCACTGGCGTAGTATCGGCCGGGTTCGCTGACCACCACCGATCGTGCACCTACCCCCCGACCGTTATTCGGCCACCGCGGGCCCCGATATCCCCGCCGTCCGGGCGGATGATTCACTCAGTCGGTCCCGGCGCGGGTCGAGTCGTATCGTGAGGAATCGACGCATGGCAGAAATCACTGGGGATCAGCGCGTGCAGTCCGAGGTCCTGGAGGGCCTCGCCACGGCGGTCAATCACCGGCGCTGGTTCGTCGAGCTGGCCGTGCCCTACCTGGGCGACAACCCCATCGAGATCGGCAGCGGCCTCGGCGACTACGCCCTGGAGTGGAGCGAGAACTTTCCCCGGTTCACCGCCACGGAGGCCGACCCGGACCGCCTGGTGGCGCTCAAGGAGCGCCTCGCCGACCGGCCGTCCATCGAGGTACGCCAGATGCTGCTGCCCCACTCGGAGCGGAACGACTACAGCGCCGCGGTCTCGTACAACGTGCTGGAGCACATCGAGGACCACGTCGGCGCGCTACGCAGCATGGGCCAGCTGGTCCGGCCCGGCGGCGCGGTGGTCATCATCGTGCCGGCGTTCCAGTTCGCGATGAGCCCGGCGGACATCGCCACCGGCCACGTACGCCGCTACACGAAGAAGACCCTGAGCGCCGCGATGACCGAGGCGGGCCTGCGGGTAGAGAAGATCCACTACGCGAACGCACTCGGGTTGATCGGCTACTTCATGGCCACCAAGGTCTTCCGGCTGATGCCGAAGGAGGGCCCGATGGTGAAGGTCTACGACACCCTGGTCCTCCCCGCGACCAAGGCCGCCGAGCAGGTCGTCCGCCCACCCTTCGGCCAGTCCGTCTTCGCCGTCGCCCGCACCCCCGGGTGACCCTTCAGAGGTCAGGGCCGGCATCCGGTGGGATGCCGGCCCGAACCTCTCTGTCAGGGGGTGACCTGATAGGTGGGGCGGGTGGTAGCCCTCGCCAGGGTGTGGAAGGCAAGGTTGAAGCCCACATAGGCGGGCGTCGCGTCCGGGGTGACGTCGAGGCGCTCCACGTCGAGGGCATGCACCGCGAAGACGTACCGGTGCGGACGGTCACCGGGCGGTGGCGCGGCGCCACCGAAGCCGTGCTCTCCGTAGTCGTTGCGCACGGTGAACGCGCCGCGCAGATCGTCGCCGGAAGCGCCGCGCGGCAGTTCCGTCACGTCGGCCGGCAGGTTGACCAGCACCCAGTGCCAGAACCCGCTGCCGGTCGGCGCGTCGGGGTCGAAACACGTCACCACGAAGCCCTTGGTCTCCGCCGGGAAACCCGACCAGGCCAGCTGCGGTGACACGTTGTCGCCACCGGTGCTGCCGTGCGCGTGCGCCGCGTCCATCGGCTCACCGTTGCGCACATCTTCGCTGGTCAGCGTGAAGGAGGCGACGGTCGGCAGCAGCTCGTACGGGTCCGGAGCGATGGGTCGTTCCAGGGTCATCGACACAGGTCCTTCCGGGGGAAGTGGTCTTCTGCGCCCCCTTCATACCCTGTAACGCGCTGTCATTCGAGAAATCCGGCCCCGCGTCCGCCGTAACCGAAAGCCGCTCACGGGGGTTGTCACCCTGCAATCATCTACCGAAGGAGTTCCTTGGCCGGGGTCTGGCGCGACTTCATCACCGCCATCGTCGACGCCGTGCGCCGGCGTGACGAAGGGGCGCTACGCGACGAACGCCGACGGGCGCTGGAGAAGCTCGCCGACGAGAAGATCCGCGAGGACCAACGAAAACACCCACCGGAAGACGACTGAGACGGAAGCTGGGTCACCTCGACCGCGCCGCCTCGTCGGCTATCGTCGCCCACTCCCGCTCCCATGCCTCCACCACCGGCCCCGCCCACTCCAGCTACGGGCAGCCTCCCGGCATGCAGACCTCGCACGTGCTCTCGCGGTGCCGACCCAGGACGACGCCCGCCGCCGCTTGTCCAGCGACAACGTCAGGTTTTCGCTGGGACCCGTTTGTATCCCCGAAGGTCCCTCGACAGCGTTCGCGCTTGCTAGTGCCCCGTCATGCCACCTTGAACGGGCAATCCGGGGCCGGCTACGGCATCCGGTCCAGATCTTGGACAGTTCCCGTTAGCGCAGAACGGAAACTGTCCAAGATCTCACATCCGCATCTCATCCTTCGAGAACAGGGCCCGCGTCGGGCAGGGCTTGGCCAGGGCGAGCCCAACTGCTGGTCGTCCAACGGGCAGCCGCGCATGTCCAGCCGCCCGACACCACCATGTGTCTGCGCCGGATAGCTGTCAGGCATACGCGCAGTGCCCGAGTTGCACGGTCAACGTGCAAAGACGAGGCACTAGGTCCTCCCCGCCCACGGCAAGGTTGGCCGTGTCCCTCATGGCTCGCCCCTGATCAGCGTTCGCGCTGGTCAGGGGCGTCGTGCTGTCCAGGTGGGCGGAGGGTGTGGGATTCGAACCCACGAAGACATCGCTGCCTTACCGGTTTTCAAGACCAGCGCCATCGGCCACTAGGCGAACCCTCCCGGGCCGCGCGGCGCGCGGCCGTGCATAGTCTGCCACGCCCCGTGCATCGCCGACGGCCCGAGCCACCCGCCCCCGGCCGGCGCGATCCGCCCACAACGTTGATCACGAGGTTAGCAGCAGTTTTAGAGATCAAACCGCCCGCCAACTTGATGATCAACGGGTTGGGGCGGCCCGGGCACGCGGATCGGGTATGACTGGGGTTATGCGTGCGATCACCGTGCTGGAGCCCGGCGGACCCGACGTGCTGACGTGGAGCGAGGTGCCGGAGCCGGAGGCGGGTCAGGGTGAGGTGGTGTTGGAGGTTCGGGCCACTGCGGTGAACCGGGCCGATCTGCTGCAACGGCAGGGGCACTATCCGCCGCCGCCGGGTGCGCCCGCGTACCTCGGGTTGGAATGTTCGGGTGTGGTGAGCGCGACCGGTCCGGGCGTGACCGGCGTCCGGGTGGGCGACCAGGTCTGCGCGCTGCTGGCCGGCGGCGGGTACGCCGAGCGGGTGGTCGTGCCCGCCGGGCAGTTGCTGCCGGTGCCGGCCGGGGTCGACCTGGTCGACGCCGCCGCCCTGCCGGAGGTGGCGTGCACGGTCTGGTCGAACGTAGTGCAGGTGGCCCGGCTGGCGGCGGGCGAGACGCTGTTGGTGCACGGCGGCGGCAGCGGGATCGGCACGTTCGCGATCCAGCTCGGTGCCGCGCTCGACGCGACCGTGGTGGCGACCGCGCGGGCGGGCAAGCATCACCGGTTGCGCGAGTTGGGGGCCGACCACCTGGTCGATTATCGGGAGCAGGACTTCGTCGAGGAGGTCCGCAGGGTCACCGACGGGCGGGGCGCGGACGTCGTCCTCGACATCATGGGCGCGTCGTACCTGGGCCGGAACGTCGCCGCGCTGGCCGCCGACGGGCGGTTGGTGGTGATCGGCATGCAGGGCGGGCGCAGGGGTGAGCTGGATCTCGGCGCGCTGCTGGCCAAGCGTGGCACGGTCGCGGCCACCGCGCTGCGCTCCCGCCCGCTGGAGCAGAAGGCCGCGATCGTGCGGGGCGTTCGGGAGCAGGTCTGGCCGCTGGTCGAGGCGGGCCGGGTGCGCCCGGTCGTCGACCGGCGGCTGCCGATCACCGAGGCGGCCGACGCGCACCGGCTGGTCGAGTCGAACGAACACGTCGGCAAGGTGCTGCTGACCGTCGGGTGAGGCGTACCGGCGGGGTCAGTCCTCTCGCGGCAGGGTGAGCCGGGCGCCGGGGCCCTCGCCGGCCAGGGTGTCCCCGGGGTTGTAGAGGGTGCAGCGGCGCAGCGAGAGACAGCCGCAGCCGATGCAGCCGTCGAGGTCGTCGCGGAGCCGGCTCATCAGCCGGATCTTCTCGTCCAGCCGGGCCCGCCAGGCGGTGGAGAGCCGCGCCCAGTCGTCGGCGGTGGGCGTACGGGAGGCGGGCAGCGAGTCCAGCGCGGCCCGGATCTCCTCCAGCGAGATGCCGACCTGCTGCGCGATCCGGACGAACGCCACCCGGCGCAGCTCACCCCGGTGGTAGCGGCGCTGGTTGCCGCTGGTCCGCTCGGCCCGGATCAGCCCCAGCCGCTCGTAGTAGCGCAGGGCGGACTGCGCCACCCCGCTGCGGGCGGCGAGTTGACCGATGGTGAGCGCTTCCTGCATCACGTCGCCTTGAGTTGAACCTCGCTTCAACTTGCAGGCTATCCGCATGACCAGACTCGCCACCACCACGACCCGCATCGCCGAGGCCGCCGCACCGCTCGACGGCCGGCCTCCGGCCGCTCCGCCGCTCGCCCCGCTGCTGGAGCGGGTCCGCGCCGGCCGGGAGTTCGGCCCCAACGTCCACTCGACCCTCGACGTGCTCTGGGTGCTCTACGACCGGATCCTGCGGATCAGCCCCGCCACCGTCGACGACCCCGACCGGGACCGGTTCCTGCTCTCCAAGGGACACGCGGTCGCCGGCTACTACGCGGTGCTCGCCGCGAAGGGCTTCGTCCCACCCGACTGGCTGGACGACCAGGGCGGGCCGGGCAGCCGGCTCGGCGACCACCCGGACCGGACGCTGGTGCCCGGAGTGGAGATCGGCTCCGGCTCGCTCGGGCACGGCCTCGGCCTGGCCGTCGGCACCGCGCACGGGCTCCGCGCGCAGGGCCTGCTCGACCCCCGGGTGTACGTCCTGCTCGGCGACGCCGAACTGGACGAGGGCTCGAACCACGAGGCGATCGCGTACGCCGGTGCCGCCGGCCTGGCCAACCTGACCGCGATCGTGGTGGACAACTCCTCCGCCACGCACGGTTGGCCGGGCGGACTGGCCACCCGGTTCACCGTCAACGGGTGGACCGCCGCCACGGTCGACGGGCGGGACCACGCCGCCCTGCACACCGCCCTGACCGGGCACCACGGTCACCGGCCGCACCTCGTCGTCGCGGTCATCGAGCAGGGGAGATGATCATGCGGGAGAGCTTCGTCGACACCACCACCGCGCTGCTGGCCGAGGACCCGCGTACCGCCCTGGTGCTTGCCGACATCTCCGCCGCCGCGTTCGCCCCGGCCGCCCGGCGGCACCCGGACCGGGTGCTCAACGTCGGCATCCGGGAGCAGCTGATGCTGGGGGTGGCCGGCGGGCTGGCGCTGACCGGGCTGCGGCCGATCGTGCACAGCTACGCGCCGTTCCTCGTCGAGCGGGCGTACGAGCAGATCAAGCTCGACCTCGACCACCAGGGGGTGAGCGCGGTGCTGGTCAGCGTGGGTGCCTCGTACGACCGGGCGGCGGCGGGCCGCACCCATCTCGGCCCGGCCGACATCGCGCTGATCGACACCCTGCCCGGCTGGACGGTGCACGTTCCCGGACACGCCGCCGAGGTGCCGGCGTTGCTGCGCGGGGCGGTGGCCGCCGACGGTTCGGCGTACCTGCGGCTGTCGACGCTGAGCAACGCCGGACCGCACGGCGGCGACGGCGCGCTCGCGGTGGTACGGGACGCGGGGCCGGGCGCGGCGCTGCTGGTCGCCGTCGGCCCGGTGCTGGACGCGGCCCTCGACGCGACCTCGGGCCTACCGGTGACCGTGGCGTACACCCATCGGCCGCGCCCGTTCGACACCGCCGGCCTGCGGGCGCTCGCCGACAGCGAGGTGATCCTGGTCGAGCCCTACCTGGCGGGCACCTCGGCCCGGGTGGTCACGGCGGCGCTGGCCGACCGGCCGCACCGGCTGATGGCGCTCGGGGTGGGGCGAGATGAGCTGCGGCGCTACGGCTCGGCCGAGGACCACACCCGGTGGCACGGGCTGGACGCGACGGGGCTGCGCCGCTCGGTCACCAACTTCCTGTCACCGGCGCTGGTCTGATCGCCGCGCGGCGGTCAGCGCGTCGGCGCGACGCGGTGGCGTCGGGTGCGCTCGCGGCCGAGGATCCAGAGCGCCTCGACGCCGTCCCGCCAGGTGATCTTCTTGCCCTCCTCGCGCCCCCGGGCCCGGTAGCTGATCGGCACCTCGTACGGCCGGATCCGGCGGCGCAGCAGCTTGCCGGTCACCTCCGCCTCCATGCCGAAGCCCCGGGAGCGGACGTCCAGCGAGCGGTAGAGCGCGACCGGCATCAGCTTGAAGCAGGTCTCCAGGTCACCGATGTACGAGTTGAACAGCACGTTCGCCACCATGGTGACGCCCTTGTTGCCCATCACGTACCAGAAGCTGTAGGCGCTGTGGCTGCCGAAGGTCCGGTTGCCGTAGACCACCGTCGCCCGGCCGTCCAGCACCGGTGCGAGCAGCTTGGGGATGTCCTGCGGGTCGTACTCCAGGTCGGCGTCGAGGATGACCATGTATTCGCCCTCGGCGTTGGCCACCGCCGTCCGGATGGCCGCGCCCTTGCCCGCGTTGCGCTGGTGGGTGATCACACGCAGCCGCGCGTCGTCGACCCGACCGAGGATCTCCCCGGTGCCGTCGCGGCTGCCGTCGTCGACCACCACCAGCTCGATCTCGCACGGATACTCCACCGCCAACGCCTGCTTCAGGGCATCCGCGATGCGTTCTTCCTCGTTGTAGACCGGCATGAGGATCGACAGCTTCACGGGATTCTCCACGAGGGCGGCAGTATGTCGGCCATAGCCTAGCCCGGCAGGTCAGCCCCGGGGCGGCGACCACCGACGGAGATCGAGGTCCGGGCGCCCAGGCCGATGGTGTTTACTTCCGGCCATGTCGGCCGCCGGCTTCCCGCTCGTCCTGGCTCCCGTCGCCGCGCTCGCCCTGCTCACCGTGGCGTTACGGCCGCGTGCCGTGGACGTTACGGCCCCACGGCGGCTCGCCGTGATCCGGGCGGCGCTCGCCGTGGGTGCGTTCGCGGTGCTGACCGTCGAGGTGCTGGGGGCGCTACGGCTGCTGACCGCGCCCGCGTTCGCCGTGGCCTGGCTGCTCTTCCTCGCGGTCGCGGCGCTGGCCGCCGGGTGGCGCCGCCGTCGCGAGGCCGCACGCCAGCGCCGGGACGGGACGGCGCCGTCGTCCAGTGCGGACGCCGCGGCGGAGGGGCCGACCGGCCGCGGCTGGCGCGGTTTCTGGCGTACGGCGAGCCGGGGCGAGCGGCTGCTCGCCGGCACGGTCGGCGGGCTGCTCCTGGCCGAGCTGCTGATCGCGCTGCTGGCCGCGCCGAACAACTTCGACTCGCAGACGTACCACCTGCCGAAGGTGGAACGCTGGGTGGCCCAGGGCGACCTGGTGTTCTGGGCCACCGCGATCCACCGGCAGGTGACCATCCCGCCGGGTGCGGAGTATCTCCTCCTGCACCTGCGGTTGTTCACCGGCGGGGACGCGCTGTACAACCTGGTCCAGTGGGCCGCCGGGGTCGGCTGCCTGCTGGCGGTCTCCCGGGTGACCGCCCAGCTCGGCGGTGGCCGGCGGGCCCAACTGCTCACCGTGTTCGTGCTGGCCACCACGCCGATGGTCACTCTCCAGGCGACCAGCACCCAGACGGATCTGGTCTGCGCCGCCTGGGTGACCTGCACGGCAACCCTCGCCCTGGACGGCCTGCGTCGACGCGCCGGCGTCGGTGACCTGCTCGCTCTCGGCGCGGCGACCGGGCTCACCGCCCTGACCAAGACCAGCGGCCTGCTCGCGGTGGGCCCGCTGCTGGTGCTCTGGGGGCTGGGCCAGCTCCGCCTGGCGTACGCCGACCGGCCCGCCGCCCGCCGCCGGATCCCGCTCGCCGGGGTCGCCCGTACCGTCGGCGCGTCGGTGCTGATCCTGCTGGTGGCCGTCACGGTGGTCGGCCCGTTCCTGGGCCGGGTGTACGCCGAGTTCGGCCACCCGCTCGGGCCGGACCGGCTGCGCGAGTCGGTGCCGATGGAGCGGCACGATCCGCCGTCGGTGCTGGTGAACGCGCTCCGCATCGGACACACCGCGCTGGACACCCCGCTGGCCCCGCTCCGTCAGGTTGGCGCCGAGGCGATCGTCGGGGTGGCCCGGCTGGTCGGGGTGGACCCGCAGGACCGGGCGATCACCTTCGGGCAGGAGACCTTTCCGGTGCCGTCCTGGTACCCCGACGAGGATCGGGCGGCCTTTCCGCTGGCCGGCGCGCTGGCGCTGATCGGTGCCGTGGCGGCGCTGCGCCGACCGGCGCGGATCAGCCCGGACTCGGCGGCGGTGCTGCGCGGGTACGCCCTGGTCGTGGTGACCGCGGTGCTGCTGCACACCGCGATGATCAAGTGGCAGCCGTGGGGGAACCGCCTGGTGCTCTACGCCCTGGCCGTGTCGGTGCCGCTGGCCGGGCTCTGGCTGGACGCGTTCTTCCGCCGCTCCCGCCGCCTGCCCACCCCGAGTGGGCGGCGGTCGGTCGCCGCGGCACTCGGGGTGACGGTGCTGGCGACCTGCGCGCTGGCCGGGGTGCTGTCCGTGTCGTACGGCTTTCCGCGCCGGCTGGTCGGCACCGGATCGGTCGTCACCACGGCCGAGTGGGAGACCCGCTTCCTGCGGCGTCCACAGTGGGCGGAGGAGTACCGCTGGGCGGCCGACGCGGTCCGGGCCGTCGACGCGCGCCGGATCGGGCTCTCGCAGCGCAACGACGACTGGGAGTACCCCTGGTGGCTGCTGCTGCGCGACGCCGACGGCAGGGCCACCGAACTGCTGGCGCTCCAGTCGGTCCTGGACGATCGGCCGGCGGCCGATCCCGCGTCGCTGGACGCGATCGTCTGCGTGGGCAGCCGCCCGCTCTGCGCCGACCTGGTGCCACCCGGCTGGCGGCTGGAGTTCCGCAGCCAGGTCGGCTACGCCCTGCCCGGGGAGCGCTGACCGGCCCGGCCACCCCGCCCGTTCCCGGCCGTCCGACCGGCCATGGCCTGCCCCATTGGCCCGGTTCGGCGCTGCGCGCAAGTATTCCGAAGGGTATTCACATACCTCCATCGCACGCGTTACCGTCCGGTAACTCGATCGACGTCCCGCGATCGAACGGAAAGGAGTGCGTCGATGTCTGGTACCCACACCAGGCGCGAACGGACGCATCGACGGCGCCTCGCCCAGGTCGCCGTCCTCGCCACCGCTCTCGTCCTGCCGATGCTGGCCACGGCTCCACCCGCCGCCGCGGCCGACCGTCCCGCCGTCCAGCCGCTTCCCGCCCACCTCGAAACCATCCGCGCCACCGAGGCCACCGCCCTCTACGGTGCGCCCGGCATCCGCCCGATCGAACAGCGCCGCACCGCACTGATCACCATGGGCGACAGCCAGATCTCCGGTGAGGGGGTCGGCAACTACGTGCCCGGCACCCACCAGCCGGGCAACTGGTGCGACCGCTCGTACGACCAGGCGGTGTTCCGTACCGGCATCGCCGCCGACGAGCGGTACAACATCGCCTGTTCGGGCGCGACCCCGTGGAACCTCATCGCCGGCGGCCCGACCCAGCACAACGAGCTGAACCAGGGCGACCATCTCGCCATCAAGGCGCGCAACACCCACATCAAGCTGATCTGGGTGGTGGCCGGTGCCAACGGCGACGGCACCATCCAGTTCGGCCCGGTGGCCACCGACTGCGCGCTGCGCCGCGTGCTCTTCCAGGGCCCCTGCTGGCCCACCTACACCGACCAGTGGACGGTACGCACCGACGGCAGCCGCCGCGCCGTCGAGGAGGCGCTCACCGACATCCGCCTGACCATGACCAACGCCGGCTACCTGAACTCCGACTACGAGCTGGTCTTCATGTCGTACGCCAGCCCGGGCAGCCCCGACGTGGAGGACAACCCCAACTTCCCCGGTTGGTACGCGGGCGGCTGCCTGCTCTACCTCGCCGACGCCGCCTTCGCGCGGAACAAGGCGGTACCGCTGTTCGAGTCGGCGCTGCGCGCGGCGGCGGCGAACACCGGCACCCGCTACCTCGACGCCAGTCGCCTCTTCCACGGCCACGAGGTGTGTACCGACAACACCTCGGTCCGCGGGCTCTACATCGAACTCGGCATCTGGGACGAGAACGCGGCCCGCCAGTCGTTCCACCCGAACTACCGGGGGCACGGCATGTTCGCCCAGTGCATCACCCAGTTCTACGCCTCCAGCCAGCAGCGGGCCACCTGCGTCGACCCGGCCAGCACCGGCAACGGCGTGCTCTACAACGGGCTGATGGAGTTCAAGCAGCTACGCAACGCCGCCACCGGCACCTGCGTCGACGGCAAGGGGTACGACTCACGCAACGGCACCGTGCAGCAGTCGTACCGCTGCCACGGCGGGCGTAACCAGGGCTTCTGGTACGACCCGACCCGGCAGTCGCTGCACTCCGAGCTCTCCCACGACCGCTGCCTGGACGTCTCCGGAGGCTCGCTGACCTCGGGCACGGCCGTCAACATCCACGACTGCCACGGCGGCACCAACCAGAAGTTCACGCTCTCCGGCAACCAGCTCCGGGCCGCCGGCAACACCAACCTCTGCCTGGCCTTCGACAACCCGCTGTTGGGCACGCCCCGGCTGCGGCTGGCCACCTGCTCCAGCAACTCCCGGCAGCAGTGGTCGTTCGAGTCGCGGTCGTTCGCTCAGCCCGTGGGCTACGGGCGGGACGACTTCATCGGTTCCCGGGTTTACTAGTAGGAGGTAGTGGGCCCGTCGTCGCCCGCGCAGGATCACGCGGCGGCGGGCCACCCCCGGTCGTACGAGCCGGCGGTCAGCGGGCCACGACGGGCCGGAAGGTGGCGGGCCGGGCGGCGGCGGGCGCCTCGCCGACGGTGGCCACGATCCGGGGCTGTGCGCTGCGGACGCGGGTGCGGAAGGCGTGGTTGAGCAACGCGTCCAGCTGCCAGACCTGCTTTGCGTGCTGGGTGCGGATCAGGAAGCGCTCGCGGATGCCGTCGATCGCGGTGGCGGCCAGCTCGACACAGTGCAGTCGAGGGTCGGGGCTCCACGTCACGTGGCTCAGCTCGCGCAGCTCGGTGTTGAGGTGCAGCCGCAGCCGGTGCAGCACCCGGGTCTGCCGGGTGATCACGAGCCGCCGGTGGGTGAGCAGGAGGAGGTACTCCCCGTTGATCGGCCGGTCGGGGCGGCTGCAACGGGTGACCAGGATGGTGGCGTCGCCGGAACCCACACAGCGACGGAACACCGGCATGTGCCGGCTGGCGGTCTGTAGCGCCAGACCGGCCTCGGAGGCGGCCGGAAGGAACGTTCGGGAGAAGACGTCCATGACCTGCCCAACGACCCCGATCGTGGGGTGACGTGGCTCGCGGACATGCTTTTTGCAAATTCCACGTTACGCGCGCCGGGCCACGGCGGATGGTGGTGGCCCGGTCCGGGGCCGGGCGGTCAGAGGAGTTCGACGATGGTCGCGTTGGCCATCCCGCCGCCCTCGCACATGGTCTGGAGGCCGTAGCGGATCCCGTTGTCCCGCATGTGGGCGAGCATGGTGGTCATGATCCGGGCGCCGGATCCGCCGAGCGGGTGCCCGAGGGCGATCGCGCCGCCGCGCGGGTTGAGCCGCTCCGGGTCCGCCTCGGTCTCCGCCAACCAGGCCAGCGGTACGGGGGCGAACGCCTCGTTCACCTCGTACACCCCGATCTCCTCGATGCCCAGCCCCGCGCGGCGCAGCGCCTTCGCCGTCGCCGGGATCGGCGCGGTGAGCATGACGACCGGGTCGTCGGCGGCGACCACGGCGGTGTGGATGCGGGCCAGCGGGCGCAGCCCGTGCCGGCCCGCCCACTCGCTCGTGGTGACCGCGAGCGCGGCGGCACCGTCGGAGATCTGCGAGGCCGAACCGGCGGTGACCACGCCGTCCGGGCGGAACGGGGTGGGCAGCTCGCCCAACTTCTCCAGCGAGGTGTCGCGCCGGATGCCCTCGTCCACGGCGAACTTGCCGCCGTCGGCCAGCGCCACCGGGGCAAGCTCGGCCTCGAACGCGCCGGCGTCCTGCGCGGCGGCGGCCTTCTCGTGGCTGGCCAGGGCGTACTCGTCGAGCTGACTGCGGGACAGGCGCCAGCGCTGGGCGATCAGCTCCGCGCCGACGCCCTGGTTGAACGGCAGCGGAGAGCCCTCGGCCACGCCCTCGACTCCCCGGTAGCGGGCCAGGAGCTGCTCGCTGAACGGCATGCCACCGGCCACACTGGAGCCCATCGGCACCCGGGTCATCGACTCCACACCGCCCGCGACGACCAGGTCCGCCTGACCAGAGAGCACGGTGGCCGCGGCGAAGTGCAGCGCCTGCTGGCTGGAGCCGCACTGCCGGTCCAGCGTGGTGCCGGGCACCGACTCGGGCCAGCCGGCGGCCAGCACGGCGTTGCGGGCGACGTTCCACGACTGCTCGCCCACCTGCGAGACGCAGCCCCAGACCACGTCGTCCACCTGGGCCGGGTCGATCCCGGTGCGCTCGGCGAGGGCCCGCAGCACGTGTGCCGACAGGTCCACCGGGTGGACCGTGGCCAGGCTGCCCTTGCGCCGCCCGACCGGGGTGCGTACCGCGCCGACTATTACCGCATCACTCATGACTACTCCCCGGTAACTTGGGTCACTCCCGATCCTACGCCCACCCGGGCCGACCACCCGTCCCTCGCCCTCGCCCTCGGCCACCCTCGTCGCCCGGCCGGTCGCCGCCCTCCGCCCTCGCCGAGCAGGCGGGGACCGGCTCCTCGGCATGCCGGCCTCCCGACCCGCTGGCATGCTGGTGCCGTGCATGCGGAGACGATCGCGCGACAGTGGCGGGTGCCACCGGCCCTGCCGGTGGTCAAGCTGGCCTCGGCGGCCGCCCTGCTCGCCCTCGGGCTGCTGCTCGCCGACGGTGACCTGCTCCGGCCGGTCCTCGGCGGGCTGGGCGCGGCGGCGCTCGTCGCCTGGGGCGTACGCGACCTGGTCGCACCGGTCCGGCTCGCCGTGGATGTGGCCGGGATCACCGTGTCGGCGGGGTGGGCTCGGCGGCAGCACCTGCCCTGGTCGGCGGTTCAGACCATCCGTGTGCAGCGCGGGCGGGGCTTCGCCGGGCCGGCATTGGAGATCGACACGGGAGATTCGCTGCACCAGTTCGGCCGGCTTGACCTCGGCGCCGATCCCGCCGAGGTCGCCGACGCGCTACACGCCGCCCGCCCACCGGCCGACTGAGGCGGTGCCGGGCAGCTCAAGGCCGCGCCGGGCGCAGCTGAAGGCGGTGCCGGGCGGCTGGGGTGTTGCCCGGCGCCGCCTCAGCCGAGCAGGGTGGCGGTACGGACCAGGGCCAGCCCGAGCAGCGCCACCAGGATGATCCCGGCACCGCCGAACTGCACCAGTGTCCGGCGGGACCGGGGAGCGTAGGCCAGCACCAGGGCCATCAGCGCGCCGAACACCAGGCCACCCAGGTGACCGGCGATCGAGATCTGCGGCACGGTGAAGGTGAAGATCAGGTTGATCACCAGGATGGGCACGATGGCCGAGGTGTCCCGGCCCAGCCGCCGCATGATCACAAAGGTGGCCGCGAAGAGACCGAAGACGGCGGTCGATGCGCCGGCCGACATCTGGTTGGGCGCGCTGAACACGTAGACGGCGACGTTTCCCCCGAAGCCGGCGATGAAGTAGAGCACGCCGAAGCGCAGCGGCCCGAGCACCCCCTCCAACGCCCGGCCGAGCACCCAGAGCGCCCACATGTTGAGCAGCAGGTGCACCACGCCGTAGTGCAGGAACATCGCGGTGATCAGGCGGTACCACTGGCCCTCGGCGACCCCGCCGATGGTGCCGTCGAGGAACATCGCCCGGCCCAGCACCGCGCCCCACTCGGTCAGCGGCGTGCTGCCGCCCATCAGCCCACCGAAGCCGGCACCGCCGGCCGCCGCGTCCCCGCCCCGGTCGGAGGCGATGGAGAGCAGCATCACCAGCAGGTTGACGCCGATCAGGGTCTTCGTGACGTAGCCGTGCCGGCCGGCGTCACCGCCACCGAAGACGGTCCGCGTCGGCCGCACGCTCCGGCGCCCCTGTGCCACGCACTCCGGGCACTGGAACCCGACCGACGCCTCGTTCATGCAGTCCGGACAGATCGATCGGTCGCATCGGGTGCACCGGACGTACGTCTCCCGGCCGGGGTGGCGGTAACAGGCCGGCGTGGTCGGCGGGGACTCGCTCACCGCTGGCCCCAGATGCCCGAGCGCTCAGTCATGCGAGCAAAGGTACCCCGACCCGCCGCTCAGGCCGATCGAGGCGTACCCCGGCTTGTCCCGCCCGCCGCGCCCGGCCCCGGGGCGGGCGGGACCTCGACACGGGTCAGGCCGAGCGCTCGATCTCGATGCGCTCGATCACCACGTCCTGGAGCGGCCGGTCGCTGGGACCGGTCGGGGTGTTGGCGATCGTGTCGACGACCTTCGCCGACTGCTCGTCGGCGACCTGACCGAAGATGGTGTGCCGGTTGTTCAGGTGCGGCGTCGGCGACACGGTGATGAAGAACTGCGAGCCGTTGGTGCCGGGCCCGGCGTTCGCCATCGCCAGCAGGTACGGCCGGTCGAAACGCAGCTCGGGGTGGAACTCGTCGGCGAAGGTGTAGCCCGGCCCGCCGCGACCGGTCCCGGTGGGGTCGCCCATCTGGATCATGAACCCGCCGATCACCCGGTGCGAGATGGTGCCGTCGTAGTACGGCCCACTGCCGGGCTGCCCGGTACGCGGGTCGGTGTACTCGCGCGTGCCCTCGGCCAGCTCGACGAAGTTGCGGACGGTCTTCGGTGCGTGGTTGCCGAAGAGCTCCAGCCGGATCGGGCCGGCGTTGGTGTGCAAGGTGGCGTAGACAGCCTCGGCCACGGGTACTCCTCACTCGTTGGTCAGTTCCATGCGGATCCTCCCATGTGCCCGATCTGGACATGCGGAGGCATCCGAAGGTGGAGGATGAGACAGAGCAACTCCCAGGAGGTGGGACCGTGTTTGGAATCCGGCGGCGCAAGACCCAGGGGCAACTGGCCCGGGCCGAGCTGAGCCGCGGCATCGGTCACCTGCGGCAGGCCGCCACGCACGCGGCGAGGGGGGCCGGCGACACGGTCGGCCCGCGCGTACAGGCGGCCCGCGGCGCCGTGGCGCCGACCGCAGTCGTCGTCCGGGACCGCGCGTCCAGCGGCCTCGCGACGACGGCCGCGGCGCTCGCGCCCCTCGCCCTGGCCGTGCGTCAGGCGCAGTCCGAGGCGGCCGGCCGGGCCGTAGCGGGAAAGAAGGCCGCCGCCGCCAAGCAGGCCGAGGTCAGCAGGAAGGCGAAGAAGAAGATGAAGGCGAAGAGGAAGTCCCGCCGGAGCGGGCCCATGATGGCCGGGTTGCTCGCCGCCGGTGTGGTGGCCGGGCTGGCCGGCGCGATGGCCATGCGGCGTCATCGCGAGCAGCAGGAGTGGGCCGAGTACGACGCGCAGGCCGCGCTCGACCCGATGCACGACGAGGTGGAGACCATCGAGGTACGCACGGCCGGCCCGGTCGCCGCCGGCAAGGCCTCGACCGGAGCGGGCAGTTCGGCGGTGGCCGGCGGCGACAGCGCCTCCACCACCACCCCACCCGCACCACCCAAGCCCACCCCCACCGACAAGGTCCCCTCCGTCGCCGAGGGTGCCCGCACCAGCACCGGTCGCCCCGCCGACAACCTCAACAAGGCCACCAACACCAAATCCAACACCCGCGCCTAGCACCCACCCTCCCCCACCTCCCCCTGCCTCAGGGTTGATCATGAAGTTGTTGCCGCGACACGCCGGTGAGAGTGGCAACAACTTCATGATCAACCCTGAGGCAGGGGGAGGGGGTGGGATGGGTGGGAGTTAGAGCCAGTCGTTGCGGCGGAACCAGCGGTAGAGGGTGAGGGAGATGCCGAGCATGAGGGCCAGGACGACGGGGTAGCCGTAGGTCATCTTCAGCTCGGGCATGAAGTCGAAGTTCATGCCGTAGATGCCGGCGATCGCGGTCCACACGGCGGCGATGGCGGCCCAGGCAGCGATCTTGCGCATGTCGTTGTTCTGGTCGACCGTCACCTGGGCCAGCCGCGCCTGAAGGATCGAGTTCAGCAGGTCGTCGTACGAGTTGACCAACTCGACGGTGCGGCTGAGATGGTCCTGCACGTCGCGGAAGTAGCGGCGTACCTCCTTGGGCACGTCCCGGTTCATCTGGGTGGTCAGCGCCAGCAGCGGACGCTGCAACGGCATCACCGCCCGCTTGAACTCGACCAGCTCCCGCTTCAGCTGGTAGATCCGCTGGATCCGGCCGCTGGCCTGGCGGTCGAAGACCTCCGTCTCCAGCACATCCATGTCGTCCTCGAGCTGGTCGGCGACCTCCAGGTAGAGGTCGACGACCCGGTCGGTGATCGCGTACGCGACGGCCCAGGGGCCGTTCAGCAGCAGCTCCTGCCGGGCCTCCAGCTCCTCGCGTACGGGCGCGAGACGGCAGGCGTCCCCGTGCCGGACGCTGATCACGAAGTGCGGACCGATGAAGAGCATCACCTGCCCGGTCTCCACGACGTCGGAGTTCTCGGTCAGTTCGGTGTGTTCGCAGTACCGGGCGGTGCGCAGCACCAGGAAGCTGACCTCGCCGAAGCGCTCCAGCTTCGGACGCTGCTGGGCCTTGACCGCGTCCTCCACGGCCAGCTCGTGCAGTCCGTAGGTCGTGGCGATCTCGGTCATCTCGGCGAGTTCCGGCTCGTGCAGCCCGAGCCAGACGAAGCCGGTCTCGGCGTCGCGGGCCGCCGCCAGCGCACCGGCGTAGTCCCAGTCACCGGCCTGCCGCCGGCCGTCGAGGTAGAGCGCGCAGTCGACCACCGCGCTGCGGTGTTCGGCCGGCGTCTGGGTGGGCGGGGATCCGTCGGCGTTGAGTCGCCGCGTCATCGCGCGTACCGGTGACCAGTTGCGGGGCCGCAGGGTCCGGCCGCCGTTGGGGGATTCCGCCCGGTCGTCATTCCGGGACGGGCTGTCCGGCGAGGTCGTCCCCGCTCGCTGCGTCCGTTCCGTCATCACGCCCCCTCCCGCGCCCGGCTGCGGCTTGCAGGTTACGCCGCCGCACCGATCATGGCCGCTGCGCGGCAGGGGTGGCGCCGGACGGGCCGGACCGCTTCGGGGGGTGAGGGGGCGATCCGGCCCGCCCGACGCCGTTGGGGGCGGGGGGTGTTGCTGGCGGCGTCACACCAACGCGCGGGCGGCCGGGCCGCACCGGTACGCAGACCGCAGCGGCCGCAGCCGGCCCGATCTCCAGTACACGTGGTGAGTGACGCTCGCAGCATTGTGGGCCCCGAGCCGCCCTTACGGGAGCCCTGGGGCAGCCACTATCGCCGTTCTGTCGGAAACCCGACAGAAATTCAGCCGCGTACCGCCGCCATCGCCTCGGCCAGACGCCGTACACCCTCGTCGATCCGGTCCGCGGTGACGGCGGAGTAGGCCAGCCGGAGGGCGTGCCGCCCACCGTCGACCACGAAATCGCTGCCCTTGACCACCGCGACGCCACGCTCGGCCGCCGCCGGGGCCAGCCGATCGACGTCGACATCCTCGGGCAGCTCGACCCAGAGGAAGTAGCCGCCGTCCGGCTCCACGAACCGGGCCTCGGGAATGTGCCGACGCAGCGACTCGGCGAGCACGCCCGCGCGCTCGCCGAGGGCCGCCCGGACCGTCTCGATCGAACGCTCGATGTCCCCCGACACGCAGAACTGGTGCACGATGGCCTGCGCGACCATTCCCGGGGAGATGTAAAGACTGGTGGCGTTCTTCGCGATGTCCCTGATCAGGTCCGCCG
The DNA here is from genome assembly GCF_029626175.1 of Micromonospora sp. WMMD1082. Classification (NCBI taxonomy): domain Bacteria; kingdom Bacillati; phylum Actinomycetota; class Actinomycetes; order Micromonosporales; family Micromonosporaceae; genus Micromonospora; species Micromonospora sp. WMMD1082. The sequence goes on from NZ_JARUBM010000002.1 coordinate 2,629,534, forward strand.
GGCCCACCAGGTAGCCCACCCGCACCCCGGGGCAGACGGTCTTGGTGAAGCTGGACGCGTGCACGACGACGCCGCGGGTGTCCATCGACAACATCGACGGCAGCGCCTCGCCCCGGAACCGGATGTCGGCGTACGGGTCGTCCTCGAAGATCGTGAAACCGAACTCGGCGGCCAGGTCCAGCAGTTCGCGGCGCTTCTCCAGGGACAGCGTCACGCCCGCCGGGTTCTGGTAGTTCGGGATGACGTGTGCCAGCCGGGGGCGCACCCCGGTCTCCAGCAGCTTGCGGAACTCGGCAGTGTCCAGGCCGTCCGGCTCGACGGTGACAGCGTGCAGTTCACTGCCCAGGTTCTTCAGGTTGAGCAGGGTGCGGTCGTAGGTGGGACGCTCCACCACCACCGCGTCGCCGGCGCGCACCAGGTGATCGAAGAGGAAGGCGTCGGCCTGCAGCGAGCCGTTGGTGACCAGCACCTGCTCCGCCTCGACCCCGTGCTTCTCGGCGATCCACTTCCGCAGTGGAACGTAGCCGACGGAGGTGCCGTACGCCGTGACCCCGGCGGGGTCGGCGTCGAACGCGCGGACGGCGGCGGCCTTGAGCCCCTCGACATCGACGATGTCCAGCGAGGGGGCGCCACGGGCGAAGGAGATCAGCTGCTCGGCGGTCATGGCTGTTCAGCGTACGGGCGCCGGCGGGACGTACGCGGACGGCACGGCGATGTCCGCATCCTGAGCCACCGGGTCGGGTGAACCGCCGTCGAAGGAGGACCGCCGGATCAGCCGGTGTTGACCATCCAGCGGGCGGCCCACACCCGCATGATGTCGCGTACGGAGATCACCCCGGCGACCTCGCGGCCGTCCAGGACGACCAGGTGCCGGAAGCCGCCCCGGGCCATCGCCGCGGCCGCCTCCTCGATCGTCCATTCCGGCCCGGCGTAGACCACGTCCCAGGTCAGGTGGGCGCCGGTCCGCTCGACGTCGCAGTCCAGGCCGGCTCCGATCGCGTTGAGCACGTCGCGTTCGGTCATGATCCCGATGCCCTCGGAATCCGGGTCGATCACCACGGCCGAACCGATGCCACGCTCCGACATCATCCGCGCCGCCTGGCGGAGCGTGTGCTCCGGACCGACCACGAGGATCTCACTGGACATCGCTTCCCGAACCTGCATGACATCACTCCTTTGGGACGGCTGCCGGTTACCCGTAATGGTGAGCGCCGTACGTTTCCAGGACAAGACCGGACATCGGCGCGGGCGGACGACGGCGGCTAGTGTTCTTGACGTGTCCGCCGAGCCGCTGCGCTGCGCGGGAGCGCTGGTCGTCGCTCCCGACGGACGCCTCTTCTTCCAACGCCGCTCGCCGCACCGGCGTCTCTTCCCCAACTGCTGGGACATCGTCGGCGGCCATCTCGAACCGGGCGAGACCGTCGAGGCCGCACTGCGCCGGGAGGTGACCGAGGAGACCGGCTGGCGGGTCTCCGAGGTGGTCGCCAAGGTCGGCGAGTACCACTACGTCGGCGACGACGGCCTGGCCCGGATCGAGAGCGACTGGCTGGTCCGGGTCGACGGCGATCTGGCCGCGCCCGTGCTGGAGGCGGGCAAGCACACCGAGTACCGCTGGCTCGGCCCCGACGACATCGACCTGCTCGACGAGCACCGCGACGTCAACGACGGGCTGATCCGGCGGATCGCCGAGCGGGCCTTCACCCTCCTGCGGTCCACCGGTTCGTGAGCCACACCGGATGACCGTCCCGGCCGGTGCTGGCCGGCCGGACCGTCCTGGCCGGGCGACCGGTGACAGGTACCTCGCTGGCGGCGCTATCCTCCTTCGGTGAACGCCGCGAGAACAGGAACTGATGCCGGCATGGTCGGAATGGTGCTGGCAGCTGGAGCCGGCCGCCGGTTGCGCCCGTACACCGACACCCTGCCGAAGGCGCTGGTGCCGGTGGACGGCGAGATCACCATCCTCGACATCGCGCTGCGCAACCTGGCCGAGGTGGGGCTCACCGACGTCGTGGTGGTGGTCGGCTACGCCGCGGACGCCGTCCGCGACCGCCAGGCCGAGCTGGAGCGCAGGTACGGCGTCACGATCACCCTCGTGCACAACGACCGGGCCGAGGAGTGGAACAACGCGTACTCCCTCTGGCTCGCCCGCGACTGGTTCTCCCGGGGGGTGTTGCTGGTCAACGGCGACACCGTGCACCCGGTGAGCGTGGAGAAGACCCTGCTGGCCGAGCGCGGTCCCGGCCTCCTGCTGGCGATCGACACCATCAAACCGCTGGCCGAGGAGGAGATGAAGACCACCTTCGACGCCGCCGGCCAGCTCACCCGGATCACCAAGCTGATGGACCCGGGCGAGGCGTACGGCGAGTACATCGGGGCCACCCTGATCGAGCCGCAGGTGGCCGGTCCCCTCGCCGACGCGCTGGAGACGACCTGGCGGCGCGACCCGAACCTTTACTACGAGGACGGGTACCAGGAGTTCGCCGACCGTGGTGGCGAGGTGCGACCCGCCCCGATCGGGGACGTGGCATGGGTGGAGGTCGACAACCACGCCGACCTGGCCCGGGCACGGGAGATCGCGTGCCGCTACTAGCCCGTACCGTCACGACGCCACTGTCGATCGAGGTCCGCCGGGGCGCGGTGGCCGACCTCGGCGCGCTGCTGGCCGATCGGCGGATCTCCAGCGGCGGTGACGTCGCGGTGGTGGTCGGGCCCGGCCAGGGCGAGAAGATCGTCGACCTGTGCCGGCCCTCACTCGGGTCGGCCGACGTCTTCACCGTCGCCGGCGGCAGCGTCGACTCCGCGAACGAGCTGGGTGACCGGTTGCGCCGGCGCAACTACGACGCGGTCGTCGGCATCGGCGGCGGGAAGACCATCGACACCGCCAAGTACGCCGCCACCCGCTACGGCATCCCGATGGTCACCGTGGCGACCAGCCTCGCCAACGACGGGATCGCCTCACCGGTGGCGTCCCTGACCCACGAGGGCGGCAAGGGCTCGTACGGGGTGCACATCCCGATCGCCGTCCTGGTCGACCTCGACTTCGTGGAGAACGGGCCGGACCGGCAGACCCAGGCCGGCATCGGCGACGCGGTGAGCAACCTGAGCGCCTGCGCCGACTGGGAGCTGGCCCACGAGGTACGCGACGAGCCGATCGACGGGCTCGCCGTGACGCTGGCCCGCACCGGGGCGGAGGCGCTGGTCAACCACCCCGGCAAGATCACCGAGGACGGGTTCCTCACCACGCTGGCCGAGGCGCTGATCCTGGGCGGCATCTCGATGTCGATCTGCGGTTCCAGCCGCCCGGCCAGCGGCGGCGACCACGAGATCTCGCACGCCATCGACCACCTCTACCCGGGCACCGGCTCGCACGGCGAGCAGGTCGGGCTCGGCGCGCTGTTCTGCACCTTCCTCCGTGGCGATCTGGAGCGGTTCGGCCATCTCGCCCGCTGCCTGCACCGGCACGGCCTGTCGACCCGGCCGGGTGACCTGGGCCTCACCGACGAGCAGTTCGTCGAGGCGGTGGCCTTCGCCCCGCGTACCCGGCCGGACCGCTACACGATCCTCGAACACCTCGCGCTGTCCGACGACGACCTTCGTACCCGGCTGGGAGACTACGTTGACGCCCTCCGTGAGCACCTTGGCTGAGCCGTCCCACCCCACGGTCGCCGACTTCCACCGGGTGAACCGCGGTGGTGGCCTGTTCAGCGAGTCGGTGAGCCAGTGGATCGGCGCGGTCTTCGCGCTGGTCGCCCAGCGTCTCGGGCTGCGCCCGACCGTGCTGACCGTCACCAACCTGCTGCTCGGGCTGGCCACCTCGGTCACCGTGGTCGCGCTCGCCGGTCCGGTCGCCGCCGGGGACGTACCGGCCGGGGTGGTCGGGCTGGTCGCCCTGATCGGCTGGCAGATCGCGTACGCGCTGGACTGCGCCGACGGTCAGCTGGCCCGGGTTACCGGGCAGGGCAGCACGGCCGGCGCCCGGGTCGACGTGCTCTGCGACGTGGCCGCCCAGATCGCCCTGGTCGCCGCGCTCTCCGCCACCGCCGTGGCGCAGCGCCCGGAGACGCCGACCTGGCTGGTGGCGACCTTCGCCGGCACCTGGATGGTCAACCTGGTCACCTCGGTGATGCAGTCCGGCCCGAACGCGGCCAGCATGGTCAGCTCGACCTCGCTGCCCGTACGCCTGGTGAAGCTGGTCCGCGACTACGGCGCGGTGATCTTCGTGGCCGCCCTGGTGCTGGCGCTCGCCCCGGCCCTCGCCTTCTGGGTGATCGTGGCGTTCACGGTGATCAACGGCGGCTTCCTGCTGGCCAGCATCGCCTTCTCCGCCCGCGCCAGCCTCCGCTGACCCCCCAAGGAGATCGACTCCCCCGCACCTCGACGCCCAAGATCCGGACAACATCAGGGATGTTGCTGTCTCAGACCGGAACGAGGCAGCAGTATCAGGGAAACTGCGCGGATCATGACCGGTGTCCGGGATCCTCGATACGCTACGCGGGCGCGGTGGGGTCAGCGGCTGGTGCGCACCAGCCCGGCGTAGACGTCGATGAGCCGCTTGGTGACCACATCGGGGTGGAAGGTGCGCTCGTACCTCAACCGGGCGGCACCGGAGAGCGTCGCGGCTCCAGCCCGGGCCACCGGCAGTGCCGCGGCCAACGCGGCCGGCTCCGGGGGCACCACCCAGCCGGCCTGTCCGGCCAGGATCGCGGTGGGCAGGGCGCTCACTCCGACGGTCGGCTCCCCACCGGCCGGGGCGGAGGCGACGGCGGCCGGGCCGGTGCCGGCGGGTTCCCGGGGAGTGTCCGCGCCGACCAGGTACGGGATGCCGCCGAGCGCGGTGCCGAGCACCGGCCGCCCGCTGGCCAGCGCCTCGATGATCACGGTGGGCAGGACGTCGTGCCAGGTGGAGGTGGCCAGCACCACGGCGCTCGACGCCAGCGCGTCGCGGACTCCCGCCCGGTCCAGCGGGCCGAGGTAGGTGACGTCGGACCGCTCGGTCGCCGCCGCCTCGACCAGCGGGCGCAGCTCGCCGTCCCCGGCGATCCGCAGCGGCCCGAGCGCGCCGTCCGGATGCCGGCGCCAGGCGTCCAGCAGCAGGTCGAGGCCCTTCTCCGGGGAGAGCCGGCCGAGGAAGAGGAAGCCGTGACCGAGCGGCGCGGGTGTGCCGGGGTCGGGGATGCCGTTCGGCTTGACCACGATCCGCTCGGCGGGGATACCGTAGTCGCGCAGGTGGTCGGCGACCGCGCTGGTCAGGGCGATGAACCGGTCCACCGACTTCCAGGTGCCCCGGTGCACGGCCAGGGTGGTGGCCATCAGCGCGCTCTGCGCCCGCGACCCGCGGTAGCAGCGATGCACCACCGCCGGTACGCCCAGGGCCCGCCCCCGGCAGTCCTGGCAGATGATGCCGTCGCGGAAGTACAGCCCGGAGGAACAGACCTGGCGGTAGTTGTGCACCGTCTGCACCACCGGCACGCCGTGCCGGTGCGCGGTCCGCACCACCCAGGGCGAGAGCAGTGGGTACGGGTTGTGCAGGTGCAGCACGTCCGGGCGGTGCTCGGTGAGCAGCCGACCCAGTTCCTGCTGGGCCCGCGGCGCGTAGATCGGGGAGATCGGCAGCAGTGCCTTCGCCGTCTTCGGCATCGTCGCGATCTCGTCGGAGCTGCGCAGGAACGGCAGCACCTGGACCCCGGCGGCGGTGAGCTGGGCGATCTCCGCGTCGACGATGGTGTTCTCACCGGAGGGCTGGGCTTCCCGATACCGGTTGTGCGCCACCACGATTCTCACCGAGCTTGCCTTTCGTTCGCGACTGCGGGACTCGCAAGCTCATTCCTCGCGCTCACGGGCACAGACGCTACCGTTAGCAACGTGCCCGAACTACCCGAGGTGGAGGCGCTCGCGGGTTACCTGCGGCAGCGCGCGGTGGGCCGCTGTGTCGACCGCCTGGAGGTCGCGGCGATCAGCGCCCTCAAGACGTACGACCCGGCCCCGACCGCCGTCGCCGGCCGGGCGGTGACCGACGCCCGGCGGCACGGCAAGTTCCTCGACATCGCCTTCGACGGCGGCCTGCACCTGGTGGTCCACCTGGCCCGGGCCGGCTGGCTGCACTACCGGGAGGCGTTCGCCTCGAACGTCCCGCTGCGCCCCGGAAAGGGGCCGATCGCGGTCCGGGTCCGGCTCGACGACGGTTCCGGCTTCGACCTGACCGAGGCCGGTACGCAGAAGAAGCTCGCCGCCTACCTGGTGACCGACCCGCAGGCGGTGCCCGGGGTGGCCAAGCTCGGGCCCGACGCCCTCTCGGCCGACCTCGCCACCTTCGCCGGAGCGCTGCGCGGCCGGCGAGGCCAGGTCAAGGGGGTGCTCACCGACCAGGGGGTGCTCGGCGGGGTGGGCAACGCGTACTCGGACGAGATCCTGCACGAGGCGAAGCTGTCACCGTTCGCACTGACCGACCGGCTGACCGACGACCAGATGGCGGGCCTGCACGCGGCGACCCGCCGGGTGCTCGGCGACGCGGTGACCCGCTCGCTGGGGCAGCGGGCCGCGGAGCTGAAGGGCGAGAAGCGGTCCGGGCTGCGGGTGCACGCCCGCACCGGGCTGCCCTGCCCGGTCTGTGGGGACACCGTCCGAGCGGTCTCGTTCGCCGACTCCAGCCTCCAGTACTGCCCGACCTGTCAGACCGGGGGCAAACCCCTAGCTGACCGACGGTTGTCCCGAATCGTACGGTGAGTAACGCCACTGTCGACTACGGAGAGGAATCGGACGCGACGGACGCAACCACCGGTCCGGCGCTCTACCCGGGCCGCCATCCATCGGTATAGTGGCCCCGGTCCCCGGCTTCCGAATGGCATGGGGCCGGCCAGATCCCAGGCGGAACGTGGCCCGTCGCGCTACGTCCCCCGGGTCGGCGACGGGTACGGAACCCGCGTGGGAAACTGGAACGGTGGGCGACCCGGGCGGTCACGGCGAGTGATCAGCACGGGTCATGCGGGAGGACATGGGTGAGGTGACGACTAGCCTCCAGCGCCCGGTGACCAACGAAGGCCGGAGCAGACTCGTGCGGCACGTCGACAGCTTCGAGATCCAGCCGCCGACCCCGCCGACCCCGAACGGGGTACCCCGGTCGGCGTGGGCCCGGGCCCGGCGACGCGTCTCCCGCTGGCATCGCCCCTACACGGCGATCCTGTTGCTGCTCGACTTCGCGGCGGTGGCCTTCGCCAGCTTCACCGCGATCCGCACCTTCGACCAGGCCACCGCCGGCTTCTACGACGCCCAGAACGACCCGACCTGGTTCTTCACGGTGGCGTTCCTGCTGTTGCCGCTGGGCTGGGTGGTGATCCTCTGGTTCAACGGCGCCTACGACCGGCGGTACCTCGGGCTCGGGCCGGACGAGTTCAAGCGGGTGATCCGGGCCGGGGTGGCGGTCTGCGCGACCGTGTCGTTCGTCGCCTTCGCCACCAAGACCGACCTGTCCCGGTTCACGGTCGGCACCGCGCTGCTGCTGGCCCTGCTGCTGATCCTGCTGGGCCGGATCCTGGCCCGCTTCGTGCTGCACGTGGTCCGCCGCAACATCCAGCAGGCGGCGCACCGGATGGTGCTGGTCGGCACGCTGCCGGAGTGCCTGGAGGTCCACACGGCGGTCACCCGGAACCCGGCGGCCGGGCTGGTGCCGGTCGCCATCCACATCACCGACGGCTACGCGGCGGCCAAGGGCGTGCAGACCCCGGTCCCGGTGTACGCGGGCCGCGACGTGCTGGCCCTGGTGCGGGAGGTCGGCGCCGACACCATCGCGGTCTGCGGCTCGGCCAGCGCGGAGCCCGGCGAGCTGCGCCGCCTGGCGTGGCAGCTGGAGGGCTCCGGCGTCGATCTGGTGGTGGCACCGCAGTTGACCGACATCGCCGGTCCCCGGGTGCACATCCGCCCGATCGAGGGCCTGCCGCTGCTGCACGTCGAGGAGCCGACCCTGTCCGGGCCGGCGCTGCTGGCCAAGAACATGATGGACCGGATCGCCGCCGGGCTCGGCCTGCTGATGCTGCTCCCCGTCTTCCTCGCCGTCGCCGTCGCGATCCGGATCTCCGACTCGGGGCCGATCTTCTTCCGTCAGCCGCGGGTCGGGCACGAGGGGCGCACCTTCCGGGTGTGGAAGTTCCGGACCATGTACGTGGACGCGGAGGACCGGCTGGCCAGCCTGGTCGACCAGAACGAGACCGACGGCATGCTGTTCAAGATGAAGCAGGATCCCCGGGTCTTCCCGGTGGGCCGCTTCCTGCGCGCGTCGTCGCTGGACGAGCTGCCGCAGCTGATCAACGTGCTGAAGGGCGAGATGTCGCTGGTCGGGCCGCGTCCGTTGCCCGCCGACGACGGCGACTTCCTCGGCGATGTGCGGCGCCGGCTGCTGGTCCGTCCCGGCATGACCGGGTTGTGGCAGGTGTCCGGCCGATCCGATCTCTCCTGGGACGAGGCGGTCCGGCTGGATCTCTACTACGTCGACAACTGGTCGCTGGCGTACGACCTGAGCATCCTGTGGCGCACGGTGGGTGTGGTGGTCGCGCGCAAGGGCGCGTACTGAGACCCCGCTCTTTTCCACCGCCGCCGCAACCAGCAGGATCGTCGACGTGGGTGGCAACCTCTCCGCCGTGGTCGGAGTCTTCTCGCTGGTCACCGTGCTGGCCGCAGCGCTGTTCGCGGTCGGCCGGCTGCGCGGGCGGCGGGGCATCGCCACCGCCGGCCAGCGGGCCACCTACGAGGTGCTGCACACCGCCGGGCTCGCCGCCGAGCCGCTGCGGGCCGGGCTGAACCCGGCCGGCGCCGCCAAGGCCGCCCGCCACCTGCGCACGCTGGTGGGTGCGGAGGGGCTGGCGTTGACCGACACCGACGACCTGCTCGCCCTCGACGGGCGCGGCACGCACCACGGGGAGCAGCTGCGCGCGGCGGCACGGCGGGTGGTGGCCTCGGAGCGCTCCACCGTCCTCGGCGAGTCGGAGCTGACCTGCGACCGGGTCGACTGCCCGGTCCGGGGCGCGGTGGTGGCCCCGCTGGGCGGCGCGGAGGGTCGGATCGTCGGCGCGCTGGTCGCCATCACCGACGGCGCACCGGCCCCGGGCCTGGTGCAGGCCACTCTGGAGACCGCGCACTGGGCCGGCAGCCAGCTCGCCCTGGCGGAGTTGGACTCGTCCCGGGAGCGACTGGCCCGGGCCGAGGTGCGCGCGCTGCGGGCCCAGATCAGCCCCCACTTCATCTACAACGCGCTGACCGCGATCGGCTCGTTCGTCCGTACCGACCCGGAGCGGGCGCGGGAGCTGATCCTGGAGTTCGCCGAGTTCACCCGGTACTCGTTCCGGGCGCACGGTGAGTTCACCACGTTGGCCGAGGAGCTGCGGTCGATCGACCGCTACCTGACGATCGAGCGGGCCAGGTTCGGCGACCGGCTCCAGGTACGCCTCCAGATCGCCCCCGAGGTGCTGCCGGTGACCCTGCCGTTCCTGTGTTTGCAGCCGCTCGTGGAAAACGCGGTCCGGCACGGGTTGTCGCGCAAGCCCGGCACGGGCATGGTGAGCATCGAGGCCCGGGACGCGGGCGCGGAATGTCACATAACGGTGGAGGACGACGGAGTGGGCATGGATCCGGCCACGCTGACCGCCGGGATCGTCGAGCTGGCCGGGCCGGCCGGCGATCCACGGGACGACCTGGGCCAGCACGTCGGCCTGTCGAACGTCGACGAGCGGCTCCGGTCGGTCTTCGGGGACGGGTTCGGCCTGGTCGTCGAGACCGGTCCGGGCTCCGGGACGAAGGTCAGCATCCGGGTGCCGAAGTTCCATCCCGGCGTACGGGCAGGCTCGTGACCGGCAACGGCGCCGCCACCCCCGGCTTCCTGCGCGTGCTCGCGGTGGACGACGAGCCGCCGGCACTGGACGAGCTGGCGTACCACCTGCGTACCGATCCCCGGGTGGCCCGGTTGCACACGGCCGGCGACGCCACCGAGGCGCTGCGGGTGCTCCGGGACGGCGACGTGGACGTGGTCTTCCTGGACATCCGGATGCCCGGCCTGGACGGGATGGAGCTGGCCCGGGTGCTGCGTCGCTTCGCCCGGCCACCGGCGATCGTCTTCGTCACCGCGTACGACGACGGCGCGGCGGACGCGTTCGACCTGGGCGCCACCGACTACGTCCGCAAGCCGGTGCGCGCGGAGCGGCTGGCCGAGGCGTTGCGCCGGGTGGTCGGCTCGCGGGTGGTGCCGGCCCATCCGGCCGCGCTGGCCCGGGCCGAGGAGGATCCGACGATCCCGATCGAGCTGGCCGGCAGCACCCGGATGCTGCCCCGCTCCGCGGTGCGCTGGGTGGAGGCACAGGGCGACTACGCGCGGCTGCACACCGCCGACGGAGCGCACCTGGTCCGGGTGTCGCTGGCGACGCTCGCCGAACGGTGGGCCGATGCCGGATTCGTCCGGATCCACCGGTCGTACCTGGTGCAGCTACGGCTGATCGCCGAACTGCGGCTGGTCAACTCCGGCTACGTGGTGGTGGTCGACAGCAGCGAGTTGCCGGTCAGCCGGCGGCACATCCGGGAGCTGAAGGACAAGCTGGTCCGCGCCGTGAAGCAGGAGTGGAGCCGCTGATCAGGCGCCACTTGCACCGGGTCATCCACAGGTCAGGATTCTTGTCCACAGGTTGTCCACAGCCCTCTTGACATTCCCAGCGGGCGGACGAGACTGCCGGGATGGCCGCCGAGGATCCTGTGCCGGCATCCCGACCCCAGCCCGACCGGGCGGACGGGGCCCGGCCCATGTCCGGACCGCCCGCGCGCACCCGGGTGGTGCTGGCCGAGGCGTCCCGCCGGCAGCACCGGGTCGCGGGCGCCCGCACCGAGCTGACCCAGCAGACCCGGGTCGGTGAGGCACTGGTGCGTGGCCTGGTCCGCGCCCAGTTGGCGCTGGCGCTGCAACTGTCGGCGGTGGTACTGGTCGGGCTGGGTGGGCTGCCCTGGCTGTTCGCCATCGCCCCCTCGGTGGGCCGGATGACCGTGCTCGGGGTCAACCTGCCCTGGCTGCTGCTCGCGGTGCTCTCCTTCCCGTTCCTGGTCGCGGTGGGCTGGACGTACGTGCGGTTGGCCGAGCGCAACGAGCAGGACTTCACCGACCTGGTCCAGCGACCGGAGCGATGACCATGGGCAACGACCTCGTCGTCCCGGCGATCGTGGCGGTCACCCTGGTCACCGTCGCGATCGGCTTCTACGGGCTGCGGCTGGCCCGCACCACCTCCGACTTCCTGGTCGCCTCCCGGGTGGTCAGCCCGACCTGGAACGCCGCCGCGATCGGTGGCGAGTATCTGTCGGCGGCGAGCTTCCTCGGTGTCGCCGGGCTGATCCTCAAGTACGGCGTGGACGTGCTCTGGTACCCGGTCGGCTTCGCCGCCGGCTACCTGGCCCTGCTGCTCTTCGTGGCCGCGCCGCTGCGCCGTTCCGGCGCGTTCACCCTGCCCGACTTCTGCGAGCTGCGGCTCGGCTCCGGCCGGTTGCGGACCCTGGCCACCGCCTTCGTGATCTTCATCGGCTGGCTCTACCTGGTGCCGCAGTTGCAGGGCGCCGGGCTGACGCTGGCCACCCTGGCCGGCTCGCCGTACCCGGTGGGCGCCCTGGTGGTGGCGGCGGTGGTGACCGCCAACGTGGCGCTCGGCGGGATGCGGGCGGTCACCTTCGTCCAGGCGTTCCAGTACTGGCTGAAGCTCACCGCGCTCGCCGTACCGGCGATCTTCCTCGCCCTGCAGTGGCAGGCCGACGGGCGACCGGCGGTGACGCCGCCCGACGGGCCGACGTTCCGCACCGCGACCACCGTCGTGGTCGAGCATCGCGCGGTGCTCACCCTGCCCGACGGGCAGACCCGGGAGGTACGCCCCGGCGACGAGCTGAGCTTTGCCGCGGGTGAGCCGGTGCCGGAGGTTTCCGGCATGGCCATCGGCGCCACCGACTGGCTGCTGCCCAGCACCGCCGGCTCCGACGACCGGGGCCTGTTCGCCACGTACTCGCTGATCCTGGCCACCTTCCTCGGCACCATGGGCCTGCCGCACGTGCTGGTCCGCTTCTACACCAACCCCGACGGCGCGGCCGCCCGACGCACCACGCTGGTGGTGTTGGCCCTGGTCGGGGTCTTCTACCTGCTACCCACGATCTACGGCGTGCTGGGCCGGATCTACACCCCGCAGCTGCTGCTCAGCGGCCAGACGGACGCGGTGGTGGTGCTGCTGCCCGAGGCGGCGCTCGGCGCCGGGACCACCGGCCGGTTACTGGCCGCGCTGGTCGCCGCCGGAGCGTTCGCGGCCTTCCTGTCCACCTCGTCCGGGCTGCTCACCAGCGTCGCCGGGGTGATCTCCACGGATGTGCTCGGCCGCGGCTCGGTACGCGGCTTCCGGCTGGCCACGGTGATCGCCGGGGTGGTGCCCACCGTCCTCGCGTTGAACATCTCCGGGCTGGACGTCTCGCAGGTGGTCGGGCTGGCCTTCGCCGTCGCCGCGTCCAGCTTCTGCCCGCTGCTGGTGCTCGGCATCTGGTGGCGAGGGCTCACCGACGCCGGCGCCGCGGCCGGCATCCTGGTCGGCGGTGGGGCCGCCGTGACCTCGGTGCTGGTCACCGTGCTCGGCCCGCCGCTGACCGGCTGGCCGGCCACCCTCACCGCCCAGCCGGCCGCCTGGACCGTGCCGCTGGCCTTCACGGTGATGGTCGCGGTCTCCCTGGCCACCCGCCGTCGCGCCCCGACCGACGTCGGCCGCACCATGCTCCGCCTGCACGCCCCCGAGGCGCTGCGCCTGTGAGCCGTGGTCGGCCGAGCCGGTCGCCAGTGCCTCGGGCGACCGATACGACTCGGGGATGACCGGAGATCGTCCCCAGGGCTGGCGGGAGGCTGGCCGGGACCGGATACGGTCGGGCACATGACTGGTGAGCACCCGGCGCTGACGCTGCGCGGCCTGGCCAAGAGCTTCGATGGCAAGATCGCGGTGGCCGGCGTGGACCTGGACGTACCGGCCGGCTCGTTCTACGGGCTGCTCGGTCCGAACGGCGCGGGCAAGACCACCACCCTGTCCATGGCGGTCGGCCTGCTGCGGCCGGACGCCGGGGGCGCCTGGGTGCTCGGGCGCGACGTGTGGAGCGACCCGGTCGCCGCGAAGCAGCTGCTCGGCGTCATGCCCGACGGCGTACGCCTGTTCGACCGGCTGAGCGGCGGCGAGCTGCTCGCGTACCACGGTCTGCTGCGCGGCATGGACCCGGCGGTGGTCGACCAGCGGGCGGCGGAGCTGCTCGACGTGCTGGCCCTCGCCGACGCCGGCCGCACCCTGGTGGTCGACTACTCGGCCGGCATGAAGAAGAAGATCGGCCTGGCCTGTGCCCTGTTGCACGGGCCGCGACTGCTGGTGCTGGACGAGCCGTTCGAGGCGGTCGACCCGGTCTCGGCGGCGCTGATCCGCGACATCCTCCAGCGGTACGTCGCCGGCGGCGGGACGGTGGTCTTCTCCAGCCACGTGATGGAGGTCGTGCAGCGGCTCTGCACGCACGTCGCGATCCTCGCCGAGGGCACCATCAAGCGGGTCGGCACGCTGGCGCAGGTGCGCGGCGAGCGCTCGCTGGAGGAGGTCTTCGTCGAGGTGGTCGGCGGCCGTACCGCCACCGGTGAGGAGCTGGCGTGGCTGTCCCGGTGAGCGCACCGGCGCGCCCGGTGCGGCCCGTCTCGGCGCGGCACTTCGTCCGGCTCAAGCTGCGGGTGATGGGCAACAACTTCCGGGGCCAGGGCTGGCGCGTCGCGTTGTTCCTGATCGGCTCCCTGTTCGGGCTCTGGTTCGCGGTCGGCGCCTTCTTCGGCCTGGCCGCTCCCGGGCTGGCCGGCGACGACCGGTACGCGCTGCTGGTCGCCGCGTTCGCCGGCGCCCTGCTGGTGCTCGGCTGGCTGCTGCTGCCCCTGGTCTTCTTCGGCGTCGACGAGACACTCGACCCGGCCCGCTTCGCGTTGCTGCCGCTGACCCGCCGCACCCTGGTCACGGGGTTGTTCGCGGCGGCGCTGGTGAGCGTACCCACGGTTGCCGTGCTGGTGGCGGTCACCGGCCTGGTGGTCACCGCGGGCGTCTTCGGCGGCTGGTCCGCCGCCGTGGTGGCCGCCGTCGGGGTGGTCTTGGGGGTGCTCCTCTGCGTCGCCGCGGCCCGCGCGGTGACCAGCGCCTTCGCCTCCATGCTCCGCTCCCGCCGGGTGCGTGACCTGGCCGCCGTCCTGCTCGCGGTCCTCGCCGCCCTGCTCGGGCCGTTGCAGATCGCCGGCCTGGCCGCGATCCAGGACGCCGACTGGGACCGGCTCGCCGGGGTGGCGACGGTGGTCGGCTGGACGCCGTTCGGCGCGCCCTGGACGGCCGGCATCGACCTGGCCCAGGGTCGGGTCTGGGCGGCTCCCCTGAAGCTCCTGATCACCGCGGTGACCATCGTCGCGTTGCTGGCCTGGTGGTCGCGCTCGCTGGAGTCGGCGATGGTCGGCGCGGCGAGCGCCGGACCGGCTCGGGCGAGACCCGGGCTGACCGGCGGTGTGGTGGCCCAGCTGTTCCCCCGGGCGACCGGCTGGCTGCGCCGGGACCGGTTCGGCGCGCTGGTCGCGCGGGAGGCCCGCTACTGGTGGCGCGACGCCCGGCGTCGGGCCAACCTGATCACCATCGCGGTGGTGGGACTCTTCGTGCCGGTGATGGTCAACCTGGGTGGGCAGGGCTTCGCGTTCGACAGCGAGCAGGGCTTCACCGCTCTCGGCGAGTCGTCGCCGGTGGTGGTCAGCCTCTCCATGCTCTTCGTCGGGCTGCTCGCCGCGGTGACGCTGGCCAACCAGTTCGGCTTCGACGGCAGCGCGTACGCCGCGAACGTGGTGGCCGGTGTGCCCGGCCGGCTGGAGCTGCACGCCCGGATGGCCGCCTTCTCGCTGTACGTGCTGCCCATGCTGGCGTTCGTGGCCGTGGTGGTCGCGCTGCTGCTCGGCGAGCCGGCCTGGACGGCGTTCATGATCGGCACTCTGCTCGCGACCTACGGCGCGGGGCTGGCGGTCAACTCGTTCGTGTCGGTCCTCGGCGCGTACTCGCTGCCGGAGACGAGCAACCCCTTCGCGATGAACAGCGGCGCCGGCGTGGTCAAGAGCCTGCTGACCCTGCTGGCCATGGTCGCCACCGCCGCGATCGGCGTGCCGATGGTGGTGGCCGCCGCGCTGCTCGGCGACGCCTGGCTCTGGCTGGGGCTGCCGCTCGGCATCGCCTACGGCACCGGCGCGGCGCTGCTCGGCGCGTACCTGGCCGGCGACGTGCTGGACCGCCGCCAGCCCGAACTCCTGGCACTGGTCACCCCACGCCGCTGACCCCGGTCACAATGTTTCACGTGAATCATGAGCCGGGCGCCCAGATCCACCACACCGACCCGTTCGCCGTGCCGGCGGGCCAGCGCTCGCCCGTACGCCGGTTCCGGGGTCGGTTGGCCGCCCCGGTGACGCTCTGGACGGCGCCCGGGCCGGCCGGGCTGACCGTGTCGTCGACGCTGGTGGCCGACGGCGAGCCGGGCCGGCTGCTCGGCCTGGTCGACGCGGAGTCGGAGCTGTGGGCGGCGGTCGAGGAGGCCGGCGTCTTCGCGGTGACGCCGCTCGGCCCGCCGCACCGGCAGCTCGCCGACCGGTTCGCCGGGCTCTTCCCGTCGCCCGGCGGCCTCTTTGCCACCGGCACCTGGACCGACACCACCTACGGGCCGGTGCCCGCCGATGCCGGCGGCTGGGCCGGCTGCCGGCTGGACGCCGCCCGGGAGTACGGCTGGGGCCTGCTGGTCGAGGCGACCATCGAGCAGGTGGAGCTGACGGCGGAGACCGAGCCACTGCTGCACCACCGGGGCCGCTACCACGAGCTGAGCTGATCCCCGCCGGCGCCGGCCGGACCCGGCGGCGACCCACCCCGATCTCGGCCCACGCCGATCACGGCCAACCGTCGTCCCGCCCACCGGTCAACGGAGTGAACTGGGTCACTGGGCGCAACGACGACGCCGTTCGGCGCCCCCGACTACCGGGGGCGGATCTCGACCTTTTCCGGCGGGGAGCGCGCTTCCTACCGTGCGCGAAACTCCTGACGCCTGTGAAGGTGGTGATCCACAAGATGTCCACGGACACACCCGCTCCCACGCCGACCGATTCGGTGCCGGAGCGGTACCTCGCGGTCCAACGGTCGGACGAGTTCGCCGGGCTACGCCGCGCGCTGCGCGGTTTCGTCTTCCCGATGACCATCGCGTTCTTCCTGTGGTACGCGCTCTACGTGATCCTCTCCGCGTACGCGCGAGGCTTCATGGGCACGCAACTCTTCGGCAGCAACATCAACGTGGCGCTGGTCTTCGGCCTGCTCCAGTTCGTCTCGACCTTCCTCATCGCCTGGTTCTACTCCCGGTACGCCGACCGGAAGATCGACCCGGTGGCCGACAAGATCCGCGACGAGTTGACCGGAGGTGACTCGTGATCTCGACGATCCTCGCGGCAGAGGCGGGCAACACCACCGCCCGCAACCTGACCATCGTGCTCTTCCTGGCCTTCGTGGCCGCCACCCTGGGCATCACGATCTGGGCCAGCCGGCAGACCAAGACGGCCACCGACTTCTACGCCGGTGGTCGGTCGTTCTCCGGTTTCCAGAACGGCATGGCGATCGGCGGCGACTACATGTCGGCCGCGTCCTTCCTCGGCATCGCCGGCATCATCGCGCTCTACGGCTACGACGGCTTCCTGTACTCGATCGGCTTCCTGGTCGCCTGGCTGGTGGCGCTGCTGCTGGTCGCGGAGCTGCTGCGGAACTCGGGCCGGTACACGATGGCCGACGTGCTGGCGTTCCGGATGCGCCAGCGTCCGGTGCGTACGGCGGCGGCGGTCTCCACCATCACGGTGTCGATCTTCTACCTGCTGGCCCAGATGGTCGGCGCGGGCGCCCTGGTGGCACTGCTGCTCGGCATCCGTCCCGGCACCACCTTCCTGGGCATGGGCGCGGACACCGCCAAGGTGGCGACGATCATCCTGGTCGGCGCCCTGATGATCATCTACGTGACCGTGGGTGGCATGAAGGGCACCACGTACGTGCAGATCGTCAAGGCGTTCCTGCTGATGGGCGGCGCGCTGCTGATGACCCTGCTGGTGCTGGCCAAGTACAAGTTCAACCTGTCGTCGCTGCTCGGTGACGCGGCGGCGAGTTCCGGCCAGGGAACCGCCTTCCTGGAACCCGGGCTACGGTACGGCGTCGAAGTCGCCGGGAACGCGACACAGACCTTCTACAACAAGGTCGACCTGCTCTCCCTCGGCATCGCACTGGTGCTCGGCACCGCCGGTCTGCCGCACATCCTGATCCGCTTCTACACCGTGCCGACGGCGAAGGCGGCCCGTAAGAGCGTGCTCTGGGCGATCGGCATCATCGGCTCCTTCTACCTGCTCACGCTGGCGCTCGGCTTCGGCGCGGCGGCGCTGGTCGGCGGCGACGCCATCCGGGAGCAGGACGCGGCGGGGAACACCGCCGCTCCACAGTTGGCCGAGGCGCTCGGTATCGACTTCTTCGGCGGCGAGCTAGGCGGCGCGGCGATGCTGGCGATCATCGCAGCGGTCGCCTTCGCCACCATCCTGGCGGTGGTCGCCGGGTTGACCCTGGCCTCGTCGTCCAGCCTGGCGCACGACTTCTACGCCAACGTGGTCAAGCGGGGCAACGCGTCGGAGCGGCAGGAGGTGACCGTCGCCCGGATCTCCGCGCTGGTGATCGGCGCGGTCGCCATCACGCTGTCGATCTTCGCGCAGAACCTGAACGTGGCGTTCCTGGTGGCACTGGCCTTCGCGGTGGCCGCCTCCGGCAACCTGCCGGCGATCCTCTACAGCCTGTTCTGGAAGCGGTTCAACACCTCCGGCGCGGTGTGGGCGATCTACGGCGGCCTGCTGGCCGCGGTGCTGCTGGTGTTCTTCTCGCCGGTGGTCTCCGGCGCGCCGACGGCGATGTTCCCGGACCACGACTGGCAGTGGTTCCCGCTGTCCAACCCGGGCATCCTGTCCATCCCGTTCGGCTTCCTCTGCGGCTGGATCGGGACCGTCATCTCGAAGGAGAGCGACGAGGAGAAGTACGCCGAGTTGGAGGTGCGCGCGCTCACCGGAGCCGGCGCGCACTGACCGCCCCGGAGTAACAGTGTTGATAGGGGCCCCCGGTATACGCCAGGCGTAACCGGGGGCCCCTCCTTATAGGCTGGCCGGTATGAAGGTTGAGCAGCGTTTCGGCCCCGGTCACCGCATCCTGGTCACCGGCGGGGCCGGCTTCGTCCCGTCGCATCTGGTGGACTCCCTGGTCGAGCGTGGCTGCACCGTGGTCGCGCTGGACAACTTCGTCACCGGGTCGAAGGAGAACGTCGCCCACCTGCTCGACACGCCGACCTTCGCCCTCGTGGAGGCCGACGTCTCCAACGGGCTGCCGGCCCACCCGGCCCTGGCGGAGCGGTTCGACGCGATCCTGCACATGGCCTCCCCGGCCAGCCCGACCGACTTCGAGAAGCTGCCGGTGGAGATCCTCCGGGTCGGCTCCGTGGCCACCCTGCACCTGCTGGAGCGGGCCGCCACCGACGGCGCCCGGTTCCTGCTGGCCTCCACCTCCGAGGCGTACGGCGACCCGAAGGAGCACCCGCAGCGGGAGACGTACTGGGGCAACGTCAACCCGATCGGCGTCCGGAGCGTCTACGACGAGGCCAAGCGCTTCGCCGAGGCCGCGACGATGGCGTACCGCCGCAGTCGCGGTGTGGACACCGCCATCGTGCGGATCTTCAACACCTTCGGGCCGCGGATGCGGCCGGACGACGGTCGTGCCATCCCGACCTTCATCTCCCAGGCGCTGCGGGGCGAGTCGCTCACCGTGCACGGCACCGGCGACCAGACCCGGTCGATCTGCTACGTCTCCGATCTCGTCCGGGGCATCCTCCTGCTGCTGGACTCGACCGAGAGTGGGCCGGTGAACTGCGGTACCGAGCACGAGGTGAGCATGCGGGAGCTGGCCGAGACGATCGTGGCGCTCTGCGACAGCAAGTCGGCGGTGACGTACATCACGCGCGGCTCGGACGACCCGGAGATGCGCCGGCCGGACCTCACCCTCGCCCGGGAACTGCTCGGGTACGAGCCCGCCGTCCCGGCGGAGGAGGGCCTGCGACGCACGATCGAGCACTTCCGGGGCCGGGCAGGGTAACCGCCCATGACACGGCGCGGAGCCCGCGCTGAGGGCGGCACTGGCCCGGGCTGCGTACCCTGAGTTACATGTCAGCAACCATCCCCGCCGCACTGCCGGCCCCTCACCTGCACCGCGGCAGCGCCGGACGCGCGTCGGTGCCGAGCCCGGGCCGGGGCGGTGGACGGGCCGGCCAGGCGGCCGAGACCCGGTGGTACCCCGCGTACGACGAGGAGCCGGTCGCTCCCGGCGGACCGGGCGGGCCGCGCGGGCCGGTGGGGCCGGGTGGCCCCGGTGGCGGCCCACCGCCGCGGGGTCGGCGGCCGCGCTGGCGCCGCATGGCGCTGGTGGCCGGCGTCGCCGTGCTGGCGCTGGCCCTGATCTTCGGCACCGGCGCCTGGTTCTACGCCCGCAACCTCGACAACAACCTGGCCCGGACGGACCCGTTCTCGGAGATCACCGGCGGTCGACCGGCCAAGGCCGTAGACGGCGCGCTGAACATCCTGATGGTGGGCACCGACTCGCGGGATCCGGACGCGCCGATGGACCGGCCCGGCGAGTGGCGGGCCGACACGATCATCGTCATGCACATCCCCGCCGACCACAAAGAGGCGTACCTCGTCTCCATCCCGCGGGATCTGTACGTGCCGATCCCCGAGAGCGCCGGCGCCGGGTGCGAGACCGGCCAGCGACGCAAGATCAACGCAGCGTTCGCGTTCGGCGGGCTACCGCTGGCGGTACGCACCGTCGAGTGCTTCACCGACGTGCACATCGACCACGTCATGGCGATCGACTTCGGCGGTTTCAAGCAGGTCACCGACGCGCTCGGCGGGGTGGATCTCGAGGTGGAGCGGACCATCACCTCGATCCACAAGCCGTACCGGAAGTTCACCAAGGGCACCAACCACATGAACGGCACCGAGGCGCTGGACTGGATCCGCCAGCGCAAGCAGTTCCCGGACGGCGACTTCGCCCGGATGCGCCACCAGCAGGAGTTCCTGCGGGCCCTGATGGACAAGGCGGCGAGCACGGGCACGCTGACCAACCCGAAGAAGCTCAACGACTTCCTCCGGTCGGTGACCGACGCGGTCACGGTCGACCAGGGCTTCTCGCTGACCGACATGGCCGTGCAGTTCCGCAACCTGCGCGGCCACAACCTGACCTTCGTCACCAGCCCGCACCTGGGCAGCCAGACCATCAACGGTGAGTCGGTGGTCGTCTCCGACCGGGAGAACGCCCTGGCCATGTACCGGGCGATGTCGGCGGACACGATGGCCGACTGGATGCGGGCCAACAAGCAGTCGGCCGCCGACAACGGCTGATCACGGATCGTGGTGACGGGCCGGCCGGGCCCGGTGTGACCGATCGGCCGAACGTCCACTTTGATCTGGACTTTCGGCCAAACCAGCAGGATGGCGTGGCGAGGAACGCCAGCTGAACGTCAGGCGAACTCGCCACCACGCGTACGCGTACGTACAGTGTTCCCGCCCCCCAAACGCGAACACGAGCTGGAGCACGAATGCCGGTTCACAGCCCCTCCCTGCTCGATCCGCCGCGTGCGTCCACCACCCCGCCGACCCCCGCCGAGACCGCGGTGCCGGGCAAGTCCGGAAAGAAGGGGCGCCCCCGGCGCAGGGACCCGCTCTGGGCCCGGCTCACCGTGGTGTTCGGCGCCGTGCTGATGATGACCAGTGGTCTGGCCATCGTCGGCAGCAAGGCGGTGATCAGTCAGGCCACCGGCAGCATCTCCCAGCGCAACCTGCTCGGCGACGCGGGCAAGACGAGCGCGGAGGGCGGGGCCGACCTCAAGGGCCCGATCGACCTGTTGCTGCTGGGTGTGGACGCCCGGGAGCGGTGGGCGGCCGACGACGTCCGGGCGGACAGCATCATCGTGCTGCACATCCCGGCCACCCACGACCAGGCCTACCTGATCTCGATCCCCCGGGACACCGAGGTGCAGATCCCGCCGTTCCCCAAGACCGGGTACCCGGGCGGCGCCGGCAAGATCAACGGGGCCTTCCAGGCCGGCGCGCGCAACGACGGCGGCTGGGAGGGCGGGGCGCAGCTGATGGCCCAGACGATCAAGCGGATGACCGGGGTCAGCTTCGACGGCGCCGCGATCATCAACTTCGGCGGGTTCAAGAACGTCATCGACGCCCTCGGTTCGGTGCGCATCTGCGTCAAGCAGGAGGTCAAGTCGCACCACATGTCGTACGTCGACGGCAAGCCGATGTGGAACGCCGACGCCAAAAAGACCGGCAAGCCGCGAACCCCGGTGGTGCACGAGAAGGGCTGCCGGGAGATGGAGGGCTGGGCCGCCCTGGACTTCTCCCGCCAGCGTTACGGCCTGAAGAACAGCGACTACGACCGCCAGCAGAACCAGCAGCAGTTGATCAAGGCGATGGCCAAGAAGGCGACGCAGAACGGCAGCCTGACCAACCCGGTCAAGCTGAACGAGCTGATCAAGGCGGCCGGCCAGGCGTTCATCCTGGACACCGGGGGCGTCTCGGTGGAGGACTTCGTCTTCACCATGCGCGGGATCACCGGCAACGAACTGATCATGCTGAAGACCAACGGCGGCACGTACAACGCCAGGGGCAACGGCAACGAGGCGCTGAGCGAGCAGACCCTGGACATGTTCCGCGCGGTACGGCAGGACAAGCTCGCCGAGTTCGTCTTCTACAACCCCGAGGTGATCTCTTCCCGGAAGTGACCGGCGGTGGCGATACCGGGAAACCGCCGTCACCCTCCGTGAACCTTTCGTAGCCTGACATGAGGTGGATTCATGTCGCTCCGGGAGGGACGTCACGGCCAGGACGGGACGGGCAGCCGGAAAGCGGGCATCGGGAGGTCGTTCCCGGAGCCCGCGCTGGGCCCGCGTACTGCTCGGGACCGGGCTGGCGGTGGTGCTGCTGGCCACGCTCGCCGTGGTCGGCATCCGGGTGCTCGCCGACCGGTACGAGCGCACCATGACCCGGGAGGAACTGCTCGACCCGAGCGCCCGCATCGGCCGCACCGACCTGGACGGCCCGCTCAACTACCTGCTCGTCGGATCGGACCGCCGACCCGGTGACACCGGCCCGGAGCAGCGCACCGACACCATCCTGATCGTGCACGTGCCGGCCGGGCTGCGCGAGGGCTATCTGGTCTCCGTGCCACGCGACCTGCTGGTCACCATCCCGCCCGGCGGCGGCTACCCGGGCGGCGAAGACAAGATCAACACCGCCTACGAGTACGGCGGGGGCGGCCGGGACGGTGCCCAGCTGCTCTCGGCCACCCTGGCCCGGCTCACCGGGATCCGCTTCGACGGCGCCGCCCTGGTCGACTTCGCCGGTCTCCGCAACGTGATCGACCTGCTCGGCGGGATCGACCTGTGCGTACGGGACGAGGTGCGCTCGATCCACACCGACCGCGTCTTCCACCCCGGCTGCCAGCGGATGGACGGTGCGCAGGCGCTGGACTACGTGCGGCAACGCTACGGCCTGCCGGGCGGGGACTACGACCGGCAGACCCACCAGCAGCAGTTGCTGGGGGCCATGCTCGCCCGGGCCGGCGAGACCCGGCTGCGCACCGACCCGGTCCAGTTGCACCGGCTCATCCGGGCCGTCGGCGACTCGCTGACCGTGGACACGAACGGCGTACCCGTGGAGGATCTGCTGCTCGCGCTGCACGGCCTCGCCACCGACGGGCTGCGCGGCGTACAGGTACCGTCCTACCCCCAGATGATCGACCAGGTCTCCTACGTCCGACTGGACAGCGGGGCCGAGGGGTTGTTCGAGGCGGTACGCGGCACCCGGATGCCGGAATGGGCCGGGGCCCATCCGCGCTGGGTGACCCGGATCTGAGCCGTCGGCCCGCCCGGCGGGGGACCGCCGGCCGAGCCCGGAACCGGCGGCCCGGCCCGCCGACCGCACCGGTCACCGGGACGGGTTCTAGGCTTGGTACCCGTGTTCGGACCTCAGATACCCACCGTGACCGTTCCCGAGATCACCGACGAGACGTACCTGCTCGACGTCCGGGAGGACGACGAGTGGGCCGCCGGCCACGCACCCGGCGCCCACCACCTGCCGATGATGGAGCTGCCGGCCCGCCTGGCCGAGGTCCCCACCGATCGGGACGTGGCCGTCATCTGCCGCTCCGGCGGGCGCTCCGCCCAGGTCGTCGCGTACCTCATGCGCAACGGTTGGGACCAGGTGCGCAACGTTGCCGGCGGGATGGGCGACTGGGCGGCCGCCGGGCGGCCGGTGACCGGCTCGGACGGGCAGCCGGGCCGGGTCCTGTAGGGCTCCCGCCGATGGACGGCCCACTCGTCTTCGCACACCGTGGCGCGTCGTACGACCTGCCGGAGCACACCCTCGCCGCCTACCTGCGCGCCCTCGACGAGGGCGCCGACGGGCTGGAGTGTGACGTCCGGCTGACCCGCGACGGGCACCTCGTCTGCGTACACGATCGCCGGCTGGACCGGACCAGCAACGGCCGCGGGCTGGTCAGCGCCCGCACCCTCGGCGAGTTGGAGCAGCTCGACTTCGGCTCCTGGCATCCGGGCGGCGTACCGGCCGACGGCGACGAGGTGCTCGACGACTCGCACACCCGGCTGCTCACCCTCGAACGGCTGCTGGAGGCCGTCCTCGGCGCCGGCCGCCCCGTCCGGCTGCTGGTGGAGACGAAACACCCGTCCCGCTACGGCGGGAACGTGGAGCGCCGGCTGGTCGCCCTGCTGCGCCGGTACGGGCTGGCCGAACCGCGTCCCGGCGCCCCGGTGACGGTCACCGTGATGTCCTTCTCCCCGCTGGCCGTACGCCGGATGCGGATGCTGGCTCCCGCGCTGCCGACCGTGCTGCTGCTGGAGGTGCTGCCCCGCTGGATGAGCCTGGGTCGGCTGCCGTTCGGTGCCGGCATCGCCGGCCCGGGGATCGCGCTGGTCCGGGCCCGCCCCGCGCTGGTGCCGGCGCTGCGGGCCGCTGGCAACCAGGTCTACGTCTGGACGGTGAACGAGCCGGCCGACCTCGACCTCGTGACGGGCATCGGGGTGGACGGCGTGATCACCGATCGTCCGGCGCACACTCTCGCCCGGCTGCGCCGGTAAGCGCGACCGGCAACACCGGCGGTGGAGGCGAGGCGGGCCGCTCGGGGGTGCGCGGAAACGCGACCGGCAGGGCACACTCGGGTCATGCCGGACCGCACCGACTACTCGGCTCTCATCGCCGGGCACACCGCCGTCATCGAGATGATCAACTCTGGTGACGCGGGTCTGCCGGTCCTGACCCAACTCCTCCGGGTGGCCCAGCCCGCGCTGGGCGCCGCCGGGATGGCGTTCGTGGAGTTCGCGCCCAGCGGCGGCCGGGTGATCGCCGCCACCGGTGCCGCCGAATGGACGTTGGGTCGGCCGCTGCCGGCCAACGACCCGGTCACCATCTGCCTGCTCGGGGGCCCTCGCGTGCAGAGCGTCCGGATCGATCAGCTCACCACCGCGCTCGCCACCGAACTGGCCCAGCGCGGCCTGCGGCGGATGGTCGCCTCGCGGGCGGAGATCGGTGGCCACACCGTCGGCAGCCTGCACGCCCTCTACCTGGCCGATGACGAGGAGCCCAGCACCGAACAGCGCGGGGTGGTCGGCTACCTCGGTTCCTGCATCGCCCACATGTACGGCGACCAGAGCGGCCTGCCGGTGCACGGCGACGGCCCGGTGGTGGCGGCGCTCGCCGACGGGCTGGCCGTCGTCGACCGGGACGCCCACGTCCGGCTCTGGAACCCGGCCGCCGCCCAGGTGACCGGCCGGTCCGCCGCCGAGGCGATCAACCAGCCGCTGCCCTTCCCGCTCCCGCCCTCCGGCCAGGTTCTCGACCACCGGATGCCGGACGGTCGCTGGCTGCGGATCACCTCCGGTGAACTGCCCGGCCCGGGCACCCTGCGGGTGGTCACCTTCCGGGACATCACCGACCAGCAGGCGCACGACCACGAACGGGATCTCTTCGTCGCGGTCACCAGCCATGAGCTGCGTACCCCGGTGACCGTGATCAAGGGGTACGCCGACACCCTCACCGACCACTGGGAGTCGCTGAGCGAACCCGACCGGCGGCAGGCGGCCCGGGTCATCGGTCAGCGGGCCAACGAGCTGGCCCGGCTGCTCGACCGGCTGCTCTCCTCCTCGGCCGAGGCCTGGCCGGGTGACGGGCCGCCGGCCCCCTTCGACCTCGGCGAGACGCTGCGGGTGGCAATCGCCGACCTGCCCACGGACCTGTTCCGCCGGGTCACCCTCCAGGTGCCGGCCGACCTGCCCAGGGCGGTCGGTCACCGGCAGAGCCTGGCCACCGTGCTGACCGAGCTGGTCACCAACGCCGGCAAGTACTCCCCACCCGGCTCCCTGATCGACGTCACCACCGGAGCCGACGGCCAGACGGTCTGTTTCCGGGTCAGCGACCGGGGCATCGGGGTCCGCCCGGAGCACGTCGAACGGGCCTTCGACCGGTTCTGGCAGGGCGACTCCGGCGACCGGCGCCGCTATCCCGGCACCGGTCTCGGCCTCTATCTCGTCCGCCGGATCGTTGAACAGCAGGATGGCTGGGTATTCCTTCGGCCGAGGAGCGGTGGGGGTACGGTCGCGGAGGTGCGGCTGCCCCGCAGGTGACGGTGGGAATCACGGGGGCGGAAGAGGGGCGGACGTGGCGACGGGAGCGGTCGAACGGGCGTGGTGTGTGGTGGTGCCGCACCACGCCAGCGGGGCACGCACCGCCCGGCACCGGCTCGCCGCCGAGCTGGCCGAGGCCGTCTCCCCGGCGGTGCTGGCGGATCTGGTCGCGGTCCTGGCCGAGCTGGTGGGCAACGCCGTCCGGCACGCCGACCCGCTGCCGGGCGGCGTGGTGCGGGTGGCCTGGCAGCTGCGGGCCACACCCGAGGGGTCGCAGCTCCGGCTGCGGGTCACCGACGGCGGCGCCGCCTGCGCCCCGCGGATCCGCCCGGCGGACACGGACGCGGCCGACGGTCGTGGCCTGCACATCGTCGCCGGCCTGGCCAGCCGCTGGGGCGTGGAACGTGACGGTCTCGGCCAGAGCGTCTGGGCCGACTTCGACCCGGTCCCCGATCGGCCGGCCCTGGTGACCGCCGGCTGAGTGCCGTACACCCGGTCGTCGCGGCAGGGGCGGGTCCGGCCCGCGCCGCCCGGCGGTGGGCTCTAGGCTGTGTCGCCGTGAGCAAGCGTCGAAAGAACCAGCGGGCCGCCACACCGTCCGGCAAGCGGGAGAGGGTGCGCGACGTCTTCGTCCCCCGGCCCTTCGAGGGGCTGACCGACGAGCCCGAGTGGATCGCCCTGCGGGAGCTGGTGCCCGCCGCCACTGCGCCGCTGCGGCTCACGCCGGCACTGGCCGACGAGTACGGTGACCGGCCGGTCACCCTGGCCACCGTGCTGCCGATGGCCGCTCCCGCGATGAGCCGGGCCGACGGGCACGTCCTCATCGGCCTCCAGCGCCACCTCCAGTCCGGTGACGTCTCCCGCGATCTGGCCGAGTCGCTGCTCTGCGCGCTGCGGACCGCGCCGGGCGCCCCGGTCGTGGTGCCGCCGCTGCCCGGCCCCGGTCCCCGGCTCCAGGACATCCTGATCGACGGCCCGCTGGAGGTCACCCTGCACGAGGGCTTCGAGTTCTGGCTGGTCCCGGAGGCCGCCGACGATCCGACCGTGCAGGCGTCCCTGGAACGGGCCAACGCGGCGATCTATCCGACGGTGGGACTGGCCGCGGCGCGGGCCGCGTACTGGTGCCGGGTGCCGGAAAAGGCCCACGTCCGCTGGGTGCTGCCCGAGGGCGAGGACGCCGCCCTGGACGCGCTGGCCCGACTCGGCGCGGCCGGCTCGCTGACCCTTGGCGAGGGGACGAAGTTCGCCGGGATGTTCCGTGCCCACGGGCGCCTCGCGCCGGTCTGGGACCTACCCGAGGAGGCCCCGGCCGGAGACTGGGAGCAGCCGGTCGCCGACTTCGCCAAGCGGTACGCCGACGCCCTGGCGGAGACCGGCCCGCTGGACGCCGCCGCCCGGCGGTCCCGGCAGGGCCTGCTCGGCCGCCAGCTCACCCTCCGCTGACCCAGGTCCCGCCCTGCTCCCGCAGCAGCGGGCAGGACATGCAGCGCGGGCCGCCCCGACCCGAACCCAGCTCGGAGCCGGCGATCGGGATGAGCTCGATCCCGGACCGCTCCAACTGCGCGTTGGTCTCGACGTTGCGCTCGTAGCCGACGCAGAGCCGGGGCGCCAGCGCCAGCGTGTTGTTGCCGTCGTCCCACTGCTCCCGCTCGGCGGTCACCGGGTCGAGCCCGGTGTCGATCACCTTTAGCCGGTCCAGGTCCATCGCGTCGGCGGCCGCCCGCAGGAACGGTGCCGGGCCGTCCACCCGTGGATCCTCGCCGTCCGTGCCGGCGATGACGGTGTACGCCGACAGCGTGCTGGCGACGTTCGGGTACATCAGCACGGTGTCGACGTCGACCATCGTGCAGATGGTGTCCAGATGCATGGTCGCCCGCTCCTGGGCGATCGGGACGACGAGGATGGTGTGTGCGAGCCGGGCCGCGAAGACCCGGCGGGCGAGCCGTTCGGCACCGGCGGGCGTGGTCCGCTCGCCCACCCCGACGGCGAGCACCCCCGGCGCCAGGAGCAGCACGTCG
Organism: Micromonospora sp. WMMD1082; assembly: GCF_029626175.1. NCBI lineage: Bacteria > Bacillati > Actinomycetota > Actinomycetes > Micromonosporales > Micromonosporaceae > Micromonospora > Micromonospora sp. WMMD1082. Next base: position 2,657,376 of record NZ_JARUBM010000002.1, read on the forward strand.
CCGCCCTCCAGATGCTCCAGGCCGGGACGGTAGACGAACTCGGTGCCGGCGAAGCGCGGGTGGTGCCGGTAGATCGCGTCGGTCAGCGTGGTCTCCCGCCGCCGGGCGGGCATCGCCAGGCTCGTCACCCCGACCCGGTTCCCGATCCACAGTGACGAGTCGCGGGTGAACAACAGGTTCGGCAGCGGGTCGATGATGAAGTCGTGGCGGTCCATCAGGGTGTAGACCAGGCCCCCGCGGCGGTCCCGGCCGAGCCGCAGCTCCTCGTGGGCCAGCCCGGCGACGAGGACGCCGGCGAGCGCGGCCGGATCGAGGTACGTCAGGTGCGCGGCGACCCGGGCGCGCAGGGTGTCGCCGAGCCGGGGCGAGGTGAGCACCTGCTCGGTCAGCTCGGCCCGGGCCTCCGCCACGGCCAGCGTCTCGGTGAGCAGGTCGGTGAGATAGAGCACCTCGACGCCCCGCGCGCGCAGCGCACTGGCGAAGGCGTCGTGCTCCTCCTGCGCCCGGCCCACCCATGGGATGGCGTCGAACAGCAGGGAGTCGTTGTTGCGTGGGGTGAGCCGGGCGAGTTCCGGCCCCGGCCGGTGCAACAGCACGGTGCCGAGCCGGCCCACCTCACTGTCCACGTAGTGGGTCACTCCCGAAGCGTAGGGCAGGGTTTGGCGGCATCCGGTAAAACAACCGTGGGTGAATATGGCATTCATCCACAGTCATTCCGGCGCTCCGGCTTGCCGACCACCGGGAGTGGCAACGTAGGGTAGTGAGAACGTAACTTCGAGGGACCTTTTGCCGGAGGTCGCGATGACTGTCTTCCCCGCTCGTCGAGCCGTACCGTCCGCCAGGGCGCTGCCGCCCGTGGCGGTGCCGCACCCACGGGTCGAGGCGACAGGGGTGGTGGCACCTCGCCCTTCCCCGTTGGAGTGGGCCCGCCGTCGCCGGGCCGAGCGGGGCGCCCGACGGCTGGAGGCGGCCGGCGCCCGTGCGCTCGGCCAGCTCGACCATCTCGGGCCGGCGTGGCACGTCATCGACTGGCCCCGCAACGACGCCGAAGCCCTGCTCGACGAGAGCGACGACAATCGCGCCGGGTTCCTCGCCATCGGTCCGAGCGGGCTCTTCGCCGTCACCATCGCCGACCATGGCCGGGCCCGCGTCCTGGTCGCCGGTGACGTGGTGCAGATCAACGGCAAGCGCCCGCCGTACGTCGCCGAGGCGCGCCGGGACGCCAGGCGGGCCAGCAAGGCGCTGACCTCGGCGGTCGGCCACCCGATCCCGGTGACGCCGGTGCTCACCTTCGTGGGCTCGGGGGTGATCAGCGTCTACGGCCTCCCCAAGGACTGCCTCATGGCGACCCACCGGGAGCTCGACCGGCTGCTCGTGGCCGGCGGCAACCGGATCAGCCCGGCCACCGCCGAGAAGCTGTCCCGAGTGGCACAGCACCCGGGCACCTGGTCGGCCGGCGGATACGCACCGGCTGCCGACTACCGGTGGTACGAGGACGGCCGAACGGCCGCTGACAAGCCGGCCGGCCGCCGGTAACGTCAGCGGCGACGCCACGCGGCCGGGCACGGCTCAGCTCCCGCCGGCCCGCGCGTCGCCGACCGGGCACTGATCAGCACCGACGGCCCGGGCGCCCCGCGCGGTCGGCGGTCGCTGCCGCGACCGGCTAGCGTGGACGTACCGTCGGTGTGCATAGGAGGCTCGGTGGCCCACGTCGAACTCTCGCTCTCGGAAGTGTTCGCGCCCTCTGCGGGGACATCGACAGAGCCGGGGTACGACAACATCGGCCGCTGGTCGGCCACGGTGTCCAGCGCCGACGAGCCCTGCCTGCTGATCGACGCCGAGACCCGGGTGATGGCCGTCTCCACCGCCGGTTGCGAGCTGCTCCGCCTGGGCGCACCGGAGGACGTGATCGGGCTGCCGCTGCTCGAAGGTGGGCTGCGCCTGCTGGACTTCACCGCCTACCGGGGCGAGTTGGCCGAGCCCGAGATCGACAAGATTCCGCCGCTGCTGGCGCTCTCCTCCGGCCGCCTGGCCCGTGGCCTGCTGCGGATCGAGACGGCTGCCGAGGGCACGCCGGACGCGACCGTGGACGCGATCTCCACGCCCGTGGTCGCCGACGGCGCCGTGGCGGGCTCGCTCACCTTCTTCTCCGAGGTCTGAGCTGCGGCCGATGCTGTCCGCTCCGCCGCCCCCGAGGACCACCCCCGGCTCGCCCGTCCCGCCCCGTCGCGCCGACGCCGGCCGGCTGGCCGGCGCTGCCGACCCTCGACGCTCGGCCGCTGTCGTGACGCTGGCCGGGCTCGTGCTGGCCGGGCTCCTGCTGGCCGGGTGCGGGGAGCCGCCGGAGGAGCCGCGCGGTCTGCCCACGCTGGCGCCCACGGCGACACCGAGCGGGTCGGCCACCCCGACGCCGCCGCCCGTCGACGGGCTGCCCGGCGGCGAGCCGCACCGCCCCTCCGCCGATCCGGGGCTGGTCGCGACCGCCTGTCCGGGTGATCCGACAGCACAGCGGATCATCGATCTGGTACGCGGCCGCAGCGGCCTGCTCGCGCGCGACGCGAAGGTCAGCGTCCGCAGCGGCCCGTTGTGCGCCGCCGGTTGGCAGTTCACCATCCTCGACGTGCGCGGATACGAGCCGCTACAGGTGGTCACCCGCGACCAGGGTGGCACGCTGCGCCTGGTCACCGCCGGCACCGACGTGTGCACGGTCGAGGTGCGGGTGGCCGGGCCACCCGGCCTTCAAACGCTGGCCTGCGGCAGTGAGGAGGGCGCCCTCCCGGTGCCGGTTCCCCCGCCGACACCGTCGGTACCCACGCCGTCGACGCCGTCGCCGTTGACGCCCACGCCGTCGGGCTCCTCGCCCGGCCCGGGTGCGTAGGCTGGGCACATGCCGGGAACGCCACCGACGCGCTTCGTCTACCTCGGGCCCGAGGGCACCTTCGCCGAGCAGGCGCTGCGTACGGTGCCCGCCGCCGAGCGGGGCAGCCGCACGCCGGCCCGCAGCGTCGGAGAGGCGCTGGAGGCCGTACGCACCGGCGAGGCGGATGCCGCCCTGGTCCCCCTGGAGAACTCGATCGGCGGCGCGGTCGGGGTGACCCTCGACGAGTTGGCCGAGGGGGAGCCGCTGGTGATCACCCGGGAGGTGATCCTGCCGGTGGAGTTCGTGCTCGGGGCGCGTCCGGCAACCTCGCTGCCGGCCGTACGCACCGTCGCGGCCCACCCCCAGGCGTCCACCCAGTGCCGGGGATGGCTGCGGACGCATCTGCCCGACGCGGTCGTGGTGGACGTGCTCTCCAACGGCGCAGCGGCGGCCGGCGCGGCCAGTGGCGAGTACGACGCGGCGATCTGCGCACCCATCGGCGCGACCCGGCACCGGCTCACCGTGCTGGCGGACAAGATCGCCGATCATCCCGACGCGGTGACCCGCTTCGCGCTGCTGTCCCGGCCCGGCCCGCCTCCGCCGCCCACCGGCGACGACGTGACGTCGCTCGCCGTCTACATCGCGCACGACCGGGTGGGCGCGCTGCTGTCCGTGCTGATGGAACTCGCGGTCCGGGGCGTCAACCTGACCCGGATCGAGTCCCGGCCCACGGGCGAGGCCCTCGGTCGGTACGTCTTCTTCCTCGATTGCACCGGCCACGTGGCCGACGTCCGGCTCGGCGAGGCGTTGCGGGGGCTACGGCGGGTCTGCGCCGAGGTGCGCTTCCTCGGCTCGTACCCCCGGCACCGCTGGGGCGGGATGACCGGGGAACGCCCGCTGCCCACCCCGGCCGGTCTCTCCGACGCCGACTACACCGACGCGGCCGCCTGGCTCGCCCGGCTGCGGGCCGGCGAGTTGGGCTGAGCGGCGGTTGGCCGCCCGGTGCCGTCAGCCCCAGCCCAGTTCGTGCAGCCGCGCGTCGTCGATGCCGAAGTGGTGGGCGATCTCGTGCACCACGGTCACGGCCACCTCGTCGACGACATCGTCGTCGGTGTGGCAGATGCGCAGGATCGGATTGCGGTAGATCAGGATCCGGTCCGGAAGGACGCCCGCGTAGTCCCAGCCCCGGTCGGTCAACGCGTGCCCCTCGTAGAGACCGAGCAGGTCCTCTCCCGGCGGCGGATCATCCTCCACCAGGATCACCACGTTGCTCATCAGCGCCAGCAGTTCCTCCGGAACCTCGTCCAGCGCCTCCCCCACCAACTCCTCGAACCGCTCGCGCCCCATCTCCACCGCCACGCCGCCATTCTTCCCCACCCCACCCGCGATCTTGCACTTCCGGTCTGCCCAGAACGGCGTAAACGCCACATAACGGCGACCAAAAGTGCAAGATCGACGCGGGTTGAGGTGGGGCGCGGGGGTCGCGGGGTGGGTTAGGAGGTCAGGCGGGCGGTGAGGGTGATGTCGGCGCCGGGCGAGAGCAGGCGGGAGATGGGGCAGTTCTGCTTGGCGGTCTCGGCCAGCTTGGCGAACTGCGCCTCGTCGATGCCGGGCACGTCGCCGACCGTGTCCAGCTCGATCCGGGTGACGGTGAAGCCGGCATCGGTCTTGTCGAGGTGCACCTTCGCGGTGGTCTCCACCGAGGTGGGCGTCGCGCCGGCGTCGGCGAGCGCCTTGGAGAAGGCCATCGAGAAGCAGCCGGCGTGCGCGGCGCCGATCAGCTCCTCGGGGTTGGTGCCCTCACCCTCCTCGAACCGGGACTTGAAGGAGTAGTTCCCCTGCAGCCCGCCCTTGCCGGTGCGGATGGTGCCGGAACCCTCGGGGAGGTTGCCCTGCCAGCGTGCGGAAGCGGTACGGATAGGCATGCACCTGACGCTAGTCCACCGGGCGTCGCGAGGCGACCGACCCGCCCCGGCCGCACCCTCAGCGTCCTCGGCACGGCGGGCCTGCTGTGCCATGATTCGACACGATCCACGGGCGCGCCAGCAGGAGAGGGTGACCGATGTGACCCACGACCTCCCCATCCCCCGTCAGGACGACCGCTCCGACGGCACCAGCGTGGTCGAGTGGGGCACGGAGGACGAGTCGCCCGCGACCGGTCGGCTCCGCCGGACGTTCGGCGGTCTCGGCCGCGACCACCGGGTGCCGATGCTGCTGGCCGGGCTCGGCGTGGTGGCGGCGCTGGCCTCACTGCTGGGCGAATGGTCGACGTTCATCATCCCCAACGGCGGTCCCGATCCCGCCACCCCGCTCGAAGTGACCAACGGCGTGTCCGACATCGGGCTGGGCTCCGCCTACCTGATCGGGCTCCTCGCGCTGGGTGCCACGGTTGCCCTCGCGCTGCGCGGCACGGCCGCCGTTCGGGCCAACGCCCGGGTCGCCGGGCTGGCACTCGCCGCCGGCGTGCTCGCGCTGCTCGCGGCGACCGTCTCGTCGCTCGACGACACGCTGCGGCGGAACATGATCTACAACACGGAGCTGACCTTCGACATCGAGTACGGGCGCGGCCTGATCGTCGCCTTTGTCGCCGTCGGGCTGTTCGCCGCGGCGCTCGCCCGCGCCCCGCGCGGGTCCGCCGGTCCGCCCGCCGCCACCGACCTCGCCGGCGCGCCGGACGACGATCCGGCAGCCCCGGACGGATGGCGTCGTCGGTCCCGGAAGCGCCCCGACGGCGAGCCGCCGGACGGGGCACGGCCGCCGGCCGACATCACCGTCACGCCGACGGTTCCCTTCGCCCGCGAGGCGCCACCCGACTGACCCGCGTCGACGGCCGGGTGATCGGGCAGGCCATCTCGGGGGCGTCGCCCGTTGGCACCCGATTCGCCTGGAAGCCATGGTTGCGACCTGTTCTGCGGGGTACGGTTGCTGCCCGCCGTCACGCCGGTCGCCGATCGACGAGGCGAACGGCTGGTCGCGACGGCGGCGGGCGAAGGAGGAACGATGAACCGCCCGGGCCTGCCCAAGCTGATCGCCACCGACCTCGACGGGACGCTCGTCCGCAGCGACGACACCGTCTCGGCCTACACCCACGAGGTCCTCGACCGGGTGCGCGCCGCCGGCATCCCGGTGGTCGGCGCCACCGGTCGCGGTCCCCGGCTGACCGAGCTGACCCGCAACGACATCCGCGCCGCGGACTTCCTCGTGCTGGCCGGCGGTGGCCGGGTGGTCGACCAGAGCGACCCCACCGGGCCGGTGGTGCTGCGTGACGAACGTCTCTCCAGCGAGGTGCTAGCCGTCCTGCTGGCCGATCTGGAGGCCGCGGTCGGCCCGCTGACGATCATGGTCGAGGCGTCGGACGAGCACGACGCCCCGCTCTGGGGCGACTATCACCCCGCCTGGCCCTACCAGGACGCGTTCGAGGTACGCACCCGCGACGAGTGCCTCGCCGGTGACGTGATCAAGGCGTTCGCGCGTACCGCCGATCACCACGTGGACGAGCTGCTGGCCGTCGCCCGACAGATCGTCCCGCCGCACCTGGCCACGCTCACCCAGGCCGGGCTGGGCTTCATCGAGATCTGCCCGCCCGGGGTGGACAAGGCGTCCGGGCTCAGCGTGATCGCACAGAGCCTCGGCGTGGACCCGGCCGACGTGCTGGTCTTCGGCGACATGCCCAACGACCTGCCGATGTTCGAGTGGGCCGGCTGGGGCCGGGTGGCCGTGGCCAACGCCCACCCGAGCCTGCGCGCGGTCGCCGACGACGTGACCCTGCGCAACGACGACGACGGGGTGGCGGTCTATCTCGACCGGCTACTCTCCCGGTGATGGATGGAACGCCACGCCTGATCGCCAGCGACATCGACGGCACGCTGCTGCGCGACGACCGTACGCTCAGCGCCCGCACCTCCGCGGTGCTGGCCCGGATCTCCGCCCAGGGCACGCCGGTCGTGCTGGTCACCGGCCGGCCGATCCGCTGGCTCCGGCTGGTGTACGACCAGTTGGCCGAGCCGCTGCCCGCGGTCTGCGCCAACGGCGCGGTGGTCTACGACCCGGTCACCGACGAGGTGCTGCGGGCCGACCCGCTGGCCCCGGAACTGCTCGCCGAGGTGGTCCGCCGGCTGCGGGCCGAGGTGCCCGGGGTGAGCCTGGCGGTCGAGGTGGTCGACGGCCGGCAGATGCGGCACGAGGCGCACTACCCGCTGCGCTGGGACGCCGACGACAAGGCGATCCGGGCCGTGGAGACCGCCGAGGAGCTGCTGTCGGCGCCGGCGGTGAAGGTGCTGGCGCGGGCCGGCGAGCAGGACCCGGACCGGTTCACCCAGTTGGTGGCCGCGGCCCTCGCCGGGCTGGCGGAGGCCACCCACTCCTCACACTCCGGCCTGGTGGAGATCTCGGCGGCCGGCGTGACGAAGGCCGCCGGGCTGGCATGGTACTGCCGCCGGATCGGGGTCACCGCGCCGGACGTGCTGGCCTTCGGCGACATGCCCAACGACGTGCCGATGCTCACCTGGGCGGGCCGGGCCGTGGCGGTGGCCAACGCGCACCCGGCCGTCCTGGCGATCGCTGACGAGGTCGCCTCGGCGAACTCCTCGGACGGCGTGGCCGCGTACCTGGAGAAGGTTTTCGGGGCGGACTGAGCCGGCGCCCGCCGGCGTGCGGTGCCAGCTCGGGCACCGCACGCTCAGCCGCGACGCGGCCGCCGGGGGACGGCCCTGCGGCGGGTCAGAGGTACTGGCCGGTGCTGTGCCCCTCGCCGCCGCCGGGCTGGCCCAGCCCGGGCATGCCCGGCAGCACCGCCCCGCCGGGCCCGCTGGGCAGCGCCTGCCGGCCGGAACGCATCTGCTCCAACTGCACCCGCGCGGCCATCTGCTGGGCGACCAGGGCCGCCTGGATGCCGTGGAAGAGCCCCTCCAGCCAGCCGACCAGCTGGGCGTGGGCGATGCGCAGCTCGCCCTCGCTGGGCGCCTGATCCTCGTTGAACGGCAGCGAGAGCCGCTCCAACTCCTCGCGCAGCTCGGGGGCGAGCCCCTCCTTCAGCTCGACGATCGACCGCTGGTGGATCTCCCGCATCCGGTGCCGGCTGGCGTCGTCCAGCGGGGCGGCCTTGACCTCCTCCAACAGCTGCTTGATCATGCTGCCGATCCGCATCACCTTGGCCGGCTGCTCGACCAGGCGCGACGGATCGTCGTCGGGCCCGTCGTCGGTCTGCACCGTGCCGACGGGCCGGCCGTCCGGCCCGACCACCACCACGGTTCCGGAGTGCCCGGTGCCGTCCCGGGCGGGCTCGTCGTTCTGTCCAGCGGAGTGCGGTTCGGTCATGCCATCCATCTTTACCCAGTGGCCGCCACCGCCGCCCGCCGGCCCGCTGGTCCCACCCTCGGGCGGGGTGTCCGCATCCCCGGGCCGCGGTGAACCGCGCTACCGTCGCCCGATGCCCTCCGATCCCCGGGCGGTGCTCACCCGCCCCGCGCCCGAGCCGGACGTGACCGTCGCCTACGGCGAGCACCCGGACCAGATCGCCGACCTGCGCCGGCCGGTCGGCTCCGGGCCGCCCCGACCGCTGGTGGTCGTGGTGCACGGGGGTTTCTGGCGCGCGGAGTACGACCGACGGCACACCGGCCCGCTGGCAGCCGCGCTGGCCGCGCTCGGGCACCCGGTCGCCCAGTTGGAGTACCGGCGGACCGGACAACCCGGCGGTGGTTGGCCCCATACCCTGACCGACGTGTTGGCCGGCGTGTCCGCGCTGCCGGGGTTGGCCGGCGCCGCGCTCCCCGGACGGATCGCGCCGGCACCGCCGATCCTGATCGGCCACTCGGCGGGCGGGCACCTCGCGCTGTACGCGGCGGCCCACGCGCCCGGCGTCGTCGGCGGGGTGCTGGCCCTCGCGCCGGTCGCGGACCTGACCGAGGCGTACCGGCTGGATCTGGACGCCGGTGCGGTGGCCGCGCTGCTCGGCGGCGGACCGGCCGACGTACCCGAGCGGTACGCCACCGCCGATCCACGGTCACTGGTACCCCTACGACAACGCACCGTAGTGATTCACGGCACGCTGGATCAGCACGTACCGGTCGGCATCTCCCGGGCCTATGTGGCGGCCGGACGGGCCGCAGGCGCCGATGTCCGGCTAGTTGAGCTGCCAGAATGCGAGCATTTCGGGCTCATCGACCCCGAGTCAGCGGCCTGGCCGGAGATAACCGGCGCGTTGCGGTCTCTGCACGAAGATCACTAGCCATTGACGCAGCGTCGCCGAGCAGGTAGAACGCCGGAGGGGCGGGGATCCCGCCCGGCAACATATTGTTGAAGGGAACCCGGTGTCGCAGATGAACCGCAGGCGGGCACTCCAACTGCTGGCCGCACTCGGTACGGGCGGACTCGTCGCTGGGTGCGGCTCCGACGATGGCGAGCAGGAACCGACCAGCACACCGAGTCCGATCAAGATCGGGCTCATCGCGCCACAGTCCGGTGCGGGCAAGGCCATCGGTGACGAGTTGGCCAACGGATTCGACCTCTACCTGGACCTCAACGAGCGACGCCTCGGCGGCCACCCCGTCGACCTGCTCACGGCCGACGAGGGCGACAACGTCAAGTCCGGCCAGGCCGCCGTCGACGGATTGCTCAAGCAGGGCGTGCTCGCCATGACCGGGGTCGCCAGTTCGTCGGTCATGTTCGGTATCCGGGACGTCGTCGAACAGGCCCGCGTCCCGCTGATCGGTTCCAACGCCTCCCCGTCGAGCCTGCAGAGCGTCGTCTACATCTGGCGTACGTCGTACGTGCTCGACGAGGCGGGCCGGGCGCTCGGCCGCTACCTGAAGGACGAACTCGGTCCCGCCGACCGGGTCGCGACGATCCTGCCGGAAGGGATCGTCGGCGTCGAGGACGTGCTGGCCGGCTTCCGGCAGGAGTTCGGCGAGTCCGACCCGCGCATCGCCAGCCAGGTGGTCTGGACCTCCGGCAGCAGCAACCCCGGCAAGACCGCCTACGTCTCCGACATCAACCGGGCGCTGGCCAACAACCCCGCGGTCGTCTTCTGCTTCTACTCCGGTCCGGCGGCGGCGGAGTTCATCATGCAGCTGCGCGACGCCGGTTTCCGGGGCAGGATCTACGCCCCCGGCTTCCTCACCGAGGGCACGGTGCTGGAGAGCATCAGGCCGGCCAACGACGCGCTCGGCATCCGGACGGCGTTGAACTACTCGGCCGACCTCAACAACGCGGCCAACCGCCGGTTCGCCTCGGCGTACCGCAAGAAGCACAACCTCTCGCCGACCACGTACGCGATGGCCTCCTACGACGCGGCCAAGGTGCTCGACCAGGCGATCCGCCTCGCCGGCCCCGCACCCACCCCGCAGCAGGTCAACCTCGCGCTGGGCCGGATCGGGCAGATCGACAGCCCGCGCGGCGCGTGGCAGTTCAACCAGCCGCGCACCCCCCAGCAGAAGTGGTACCTGCGCGAGGTGCAGCGCGACGGTCAGGTGCTGTCGAACGTGCTGGTCAACGAACTGGCGACGCTCGGCTGAGTCGATGCGCGAAGGGCCGGCCTCCGAGTGGAGGCCGGCCCTTCGTCGTCGAAGCTCAGTGCCGCAGCTCCGCGATGCAGCACTTCACGCTGCCGCCGCCCTTCTTGAGTTCGGCCAGTTCCACGGGCAGGGGCGTGTAGCCGGCCGCCTTGAGCCGGCCGGCGAGCCGGGTCGCCTCGCTGTTGAGCACCACGTTGGCGCCGTCGCTGACCAGGTTCAGCCCGAAGGCGAGGGCGTCCTCGTCGTCCGCGAGCACCGCGTCGGGGAAGAGCTGGGCGAGCACCCGCTGACTGGCCGCCGAGAAGGCCCCGGGGTAGTAGACGACGTTGCCGTCGTCGATCGAGGCGAGCGCCACGTCCAGGTGGTAGAAGCGCGGGTCGACCAGCCGCAGCGAGACCACCGGACGGCAGAGCGCCTCCTGCGCCTCGGCATGCGCCGGCAGCTCCGTACGGAAGCCGTGCCCGGCCAGGATGAGTCCCCCGTGCGCCTCCGGCAGGTACGCGAAGTCGCCCTCGCCCTCGTTGGTCTCGTTCGGCGCGATGAACCGCCAGCCCCGCGACTCGTAGAAGGCCCGGTGCGCGGCCGCCTCGGCGGCCCGCTGCTGGTGCTTGAACCGCGCCCCGTAGACCGTCCCGTCCACCACGAAGGCACCGTTGGCGGCGTAGACCATGTCGGGCAGGCCGGGCTCGGGGGCCAGCAGGTGTACCTCATGGCCGAGACCGAGCAGGGTCTCCCGCAGGCGGTCCCACTGCTTGACCGCCAGCGCCGCGTCGACCGGGGCGGTCACGTCCATCCACGGGTTGATCGCGTACTCGACCGCGAAGTGCTCGGGCGAGCACATGAGATATGTCCGCTTTCGCGACACTCGCTGCTGGTTCACGGTGACCAAGGGTAGGTAGGGTAGAACTTTGGTAACAGCCGAAAACATTGCTTCTCTCAGGCGGAACATTGCAGATCGACGCCGTTGACCAGCGAATCATTGCTTTGCTCGTGGCTGACGCCCGCGCCTCGTACGCGGACATCGGCACCCGGGTGTCGCTCTCCGCTCCGGCGGTCAAGCGGCGGGTCGACCGGCTGCGGGCGACCGGGGTGATCCGGGGATTCACGGCCATCGTCGACCCGGCGTCGGTCGGGTGGACCACCGAGGCCTTCGTGGAGCTGTTCTGCGCCGGCCGGACCACCCCGGCCCAGATCGGTGCCGCGGTGCGGCGCCACCCCGAGGTAGTCGGCGCGTACACCGTCTCCGGCGAGGCCGACGCGCTGGTGCACCTGCGCGCCGCCGACATCGCCCACCTGGAGGAGGCGTTGGAGCGGCTGCGGGCCGAGACGTTCGTGACCTCCAGCCGCAGCACGATCGTGCTCTCCCGGCTGGCCGAGTCCCCCGGCGTCGGCCCCTCCACCGGCTGAGCCCCGGCCCACGGCTGCGACCTGGCTCCGCGCGGCACGACCGGGGCGGTGCGCGGCACGACCGGGGCGGTGCGAGCCGCGCGGCGAGACCGTAGCCGGGGCGGGGAACCGGCGCCGGGATCGCCGCGTCGAAGCGGCCATGAACCGGGGAACGAAGGCTGTCGCGGTCGGCGGCACGCTGCTCGCGCTCGCGCTGCTCGCCGGCAGCATCGCCACGCCGGAACCGGCGTCGCGCGCACCCGGCCGCGTCGGGCCGCCGATGGTGCCGGTCGGCCTGGTCTCCTTCGACTCCTGCGCCGACGCCCTCACCGAGCTGCGCGCGGCGGCCAGCTCGGCGGTCGGCCCCTACGGCTTCCCCGGTGACGGGTTGCTGCTCAGTGCCGGCCGGGTGACCGCCGCCGGCGCCGAGTCGACGGTGCGGACCTTCGCCGGCGCCCCGGGCGACGCCGCGAGCCAGGACGCCGGTGCGGGTCACTCGACGACGAACAACCACGAGGCCGGCGCGGACGAGCCCGACCTGGTGAAGACCGACGGTCGGCGGATCGTCACGGTCACCGACGGCGTGCTGCGGGTGGTGGACCCGGCCGGCCGCCGGGTCGTCGGGAAGCTCGACCTGACCGACGGGCGGGAGGAGTGGCGCTGGCCGGAGCACCGGCTGCTGCTGCTCGGCGACCGCGCGCTGGTGCTCGGCGAGGACGTGCCCGACCCGGCATTCGACTACCGGTCGATCAGGCCCGTCGGGTGCGACCCGCCTGCTGCTGGTCGATCTGGCCGGCCAGCCCCGGGTGCTCGGCACGTACCGGATCCAGGGCAGCACCGTCGACGCCCGGCTGACCGGCGACACGGCCCGGGTGGTGGTCCGCGCGACGGCCCGCCTGGAGTTCCCGCTCGACGGCGACGGCAGCGATCCGGCCCGGATCAAGCGGAACCGCGAGGTGATCGCGCGGGCCGGTGTCGAGGCGTGGCTGCCGGAGTACGAGTGGACGGCGGGACGTGAGCGGCACACTGGGCGGGTCGGCTGCGACCGGCTCAGCCGCCCGGAGCGGATGACCGGCTCGTCCACGCTCACCGTGCTCAGCTTCGACCTCACCGCCGACCGGCTCGGCGACGGCGACCCGGTCGGTGTCGCGGCCGACGCCGACACCGTCTACGGCACGGCGACCAGCCTCTACCTGGCCGGTCAGCGACCGATGCCGGTGGTCACCACGCCCCGCTGGCGGCCGTCCTCGGCCGACCAGGTCACCGAGATCTACCAGTTCGACACCGGCGCGGCGGGCCGTCCCCGCTTCCTCGCCGCCGGTGCGGTGCCGGGTTGGCTGATCAACCAGTACGCGCTCTCCGAGTGGGCGGGGCACCTGCGGGTGGCCACCACCACCGGCGACGTCTGGGGCGAGGGACGGACCTCCGAGTCGGCCGTACGCGTCCTGCGCCGCGACGGCGGGGCACTGGTGCAGGTCGGCGCGGTCGGTGGTCTGGGACGGGGCGAACGCATCTACTCGGTGCGCTACCTCGGGCCGGTCGCGTACGTGGTGACCTTCCGGCAGACCGACCCGCTCTACTCGCTCGACCTGGCCGACCCGGCCGCGCCGAGGGTCACCGGCGAGCTGAAGATCACCGGCTACTCGGGTTACCTGCACCCGCTGCCCGAGGGCCGGCTGCTCGGCGTCGGCCAGGAGGCCGACCGCGAGGGGCGGACCGAGGGCGTGCAGGTGTCCCTCTTCGACGTCCGCGATCCGGCCCGGCCGGACCGGCTGGACCAGTGGCACCTGCCCGGCGGGTGGTCGAGCGCCGAACACGACCCGCACGCCTTCCTGTACCGGCCGGACACCGGCCTGGTGGCGCTGCCCGTCGACGCCGGCATCCGGCTGCTGCGGGTCACCGGCGACACGATCAGCGAGATCGGTGCGGTGACGCACCCCAGCGTAGAAACCGCCGGGACCTGGCGCCGGGCGGCGTCGGTACGCCGGTCGCTGGTGATCGGCGACGTGCTCTGGACCGTCTCCGACGCCGGCCTGCGGGCCACCGATCCGGCCACCGCCCGGAGCCTGGGCTGGATCGCCTCGACCTGAACCTTCCTCCCCCGCGGGTGGGGCCCGGTTCCTCGGGGTTTCCGGGCCCCACCCGCCTTGACCTCACCCGTGGTTGAGGTAGTCGACTGACGGCGTGGGCCCATCGACAGCGAGGGGGAGCGATGCGGGCGGTGTGGTTGTCCGAGTTCGGCGGACCGGAGGTGCTGGTGCCAGGCACCGCGGCCGATCCGGTGCCCGGTACCGGTCAGGTGCTGATCGACGTGGTGCACGCGAACATCACCTTCGTGGAGACCCAGTTCCGGGCGACCGGCTTCGGACCGTCGGCCGCGCCGCTGCCGGTGATCCCGGGTAACGGCGTCGGTGGGCTGATCGGCGCGGTCGGGGCGGACGTCGATCCGGGACTCGTCGGCCGGCGGGTGGTCAGCGGCACCGGCGGTTCCGGGGCGTACGCCGAGCGGGTCGTCGTTGACGCGGCGACGCCGGTGGCGGTACCGGACGGGCTGCCCCTGGACCAGGCGGTGGCCCTGCTCGCCGACGGGCGTACGGCGCTGATGCTAGCCGACGCGGCCGGCCTGCGACCCGGCGACCGGGTGCTGGTCGAGGCCGCCGCCGGTGGGGTGGGCAGCCTGCTCGTCCAGCTCGCGGCCCGCGCCGACACGCGGGTGGTCGGGCTCGCCGGCGGTACGCGCAAGACGGCGCTGCTGCCCGAACTGGGCGCGCGGCTCGCCGTCGACTACCGCGAACCCGACTGGGCCAGGCGGGTACGGTCGGCGCTCGGCGCGGTCGACGTGGTCTTCGACGGAGTGGGCGGCGCGATCGGACGGACGGCGTTCGAGCTGCTCGACCCGGGCGGCCGGATGCTCAGCTTCGGACTGGCCAGCGGCGAGTGGGCCGACATCGGTGCCGAGGCCGCCGCCGAGCGGGGCGTGACGCTGATCCGGCCGGCGCCGACGCCCGCGCAGCTGCGGGCGTACACCGAGCGGGCGCTGGCGGAAGCGGCGGCCGGCCGGCTGCGCGCGGTGATCGGCCAGCGATTCCCGCTGGACCGCGCGGCCGACGCGCACGCGGCGATCGGCGCCCGCGCCACGGTCGGCAAGACCCTGCTCGACGTACGCTGACCGCCGCTCACAGGTACATGCCGGTGCGGTGCTCGCCGCGCCCCGGCTTGTCCCCCTCGCCGAAGAACCGCTTGCCACCGAACTCGCCGTGCAGGCGGTCGTCCAGCTCGTCCGCGAGCCCGGTCATCACCTGCATTGCCAGCATCAGATGGGTCGGCTGGAAGTTGCGGCCGAAGACCGGGATCGACGCCCACACGGTGTCGTCGGCACAGTAGAGGCGCCCGATCGGCATCCGGTTGGTCAGCTCGGACAGCTTGACGTAGAGCCGCTCGGTGGGCTCCACCTCGGTGAGCACCGGGGAGAAGACGTCCACCAGTGGCGGGTTGTCGCGGACCCGGACGAAGACCATCGCCGAGCCGGCCCGGATGTTGATGTCGCCGTCGGAGTCGACCTGGAGCCGGTCGGAGTCCGACCTGAGCATGGTCGACACGACCGTACGGACCCGCTCGGCCAGATCCAGCACCTCGGTGTCCACGCCGCCCTCGCCCGTGGCGGCCAGCGCCTTCTCCAGCTCGGTGCCGATCTCCCGTGCCAGGTTGACCTCGCTGCGCGCGGTGCCCAGTGCCTGCCCGGGGAGCGGCTCGCCCGCACTGTCCTCGATCACGTAGACCAGGAAGGCCGGATGCGGGGCACCGTAGATGTCCCGCAGGGTACGCGACAGCAGCGCGGCCAACCGGGTGGTCTCGTCCACCGCGCAGTCCAGCCCGAACTGGTCTCCCGAGCCCTCCACCACACCCGGCGGCGACCAGCCCAGCGCGACCATGTCGGCGACCGCCGCGCGGTCCAGCCGGTAACCCTGCGGCAGGGTCGCGTTGCCCACCGCCCGGGCGGCGAACCGGCCCTCCGTCCCGACCTCGACATAGACGGAGTAGATGGCGTCGTCGGTGCCGGAGGCGGTCGGATCGAGGGTCAGCCCCACGCGCGCTCCCGGCGGTAGCGCGGACAACCGGTCGGCCAGCGCCCGGGCAAACTCCCGCCATGCCTGAGTCACCTTCGCCCGCAGATCGGTCGTGCTCGGCTCGTCGAGCAGGATCGACTCATGGTGCGCCGGCGTGCCGGGCGGCGCCGAGGGGTGGTCTGCCGTCATGATCGCCTCCGTCCGTTCCGGTCACCCTACCCAGCCGCCCGAGGGGACGGACCGGCGCGGACCGTGATCGGACAACGCCGGTCAGTCGGTACGGGTGATCCGGCCCCGCCGGGTCGGCACGAGGCTGCCAATCGGTCATTCGGTGCGGTGGTCCGGTCCCGCCGGGTCGGCACGGGGTTGCCGGTCGCCGCCCAGCTCGATCGGCCAGATGCCGGCCAGCGCGGCGAGACGGGCCGCCGTCACGGCCGGATCCGCGCCCTGTCCGACGGCCAGGCCGAGCAGGTACGCGGTGACCGGGGCACCCGGCCGCAGCACCTGGTGGGCCACGTCCCGGGCGAGGTCGAGCACGGTGGGCACCGGCACCTGCGCCGGGTCGAGACCCAGCTCCGCGCAGGCGGCCGTGACCCAGTCGTCCATCACCGTCATCGCGTCCACTCCTCCGCCCGGCGTACGTCACGCTCAGTGTCGCAGTCGAACCAGGGCTCCGGGCCGTCGCCGGTCCACGCCACCTCGCGGACGGCCAGATCGGTCAGCAGATCCCGCAGCGGTGCACCGGCCAGCTCACCACCACGCCGTCCGGCGAGCCGGTCCAGGGCGGTACGCAGGGCGTCCGGTCGCCACACCCCACACAGCGTCTGCCGCCGCCCCAACCCGTCCACAAAGCACACTCCGTCCACGCCCACGCTCCCGATACCCGGCGGTATCCCGACACCTGCCGGCCTCGCGGTGCTCGGTGTTCCGGTGCCTGAACCGCTGTGGAGGTCGGTGCCGTGCAGGTGGCGCAGCAACTCGCCGACGGCGGCCCGGGTCAACAGCGGCAGGTCGGCGGCGAGCAGGGCGACGGCCGGCACGTCGGGATCAAGCAGGTCCAGCCCTGCCGCGATGGCGGGAACCGGCCCGCCGCCGGGCGGTACCTCGCGGGTCAGCCGTACTCCCGTGAGCGCCGGCCCGGGCCCGACCAGGATCCGGGGCGCCGCATCGGCAACCGCGGCGAGCACCCGCTCGCGCATCGGCACCCCGCCCACGGGCAGCGCCGGCTTGTCCCGCCCACCCATCCTCCGTGCCGACCCCCCCCCCCGCCAGCACCACCGCCCCATACACCACCACCCCACTATCCTCCCGCCCTCCCGTCATTCCCCTCGTTGATCATGAAGTTAGCGAGTGTTTGGGAGAGCGGGCGGGAGAGCGGGAGGGTGGGAGGGGAGGGTGGGGGAGGATGGTGGGGTGGGACGGGGTAGTGAGCGGCGTGGGGTGTTGCGGGTGGATCTTGGTGCGGGGGAGGTGGGGCAGGGCCGGGTGCGGCGGCTGGACACCCTCGCCGCCGAGGAGCCGCTGGAGATCCGGGTCGGGCCGGCGGGTCCGGGCCGACGCCGGCCCCTCTCCGTCACCATGCGTACCCCGGGTGCGGATCTGGATCTGGCCCTCGGGTTCCTGCTCACCGAGGGGCTGATCCGCTCGGCGGACGACGTGTCCACCGCGCAGCTCTGTGCCGGCGCGGAGACGCCGAACACCTACAACGTGGTCGACGTGGCCCTGGCGCCCGGCGTGCCGGACCCGGTCGCCGACGCCACCCGGCACTTCCACACCACCAGCGCCTGCGGGGTGTGCGGCAAGGCGAGCATCGACGCGGTGCGTACCCGATCGCTCTTCGACGTGGCCGGCGATCCGCTCACCGTAAGCGCCACGCTGCTGGCCGAGCTGCCGGAGCGGCTACGGGCCGGGCAGCGGGGCTTCGACCGCACCGGCGGGTCGCACGCGGCGGGGTTGTTCTCGGCCGACGGCGAGCTGCTGGTGCTGCGCGAGGACGTGGGCCGGCACAACGCGGTGGACAAGGTGATCGGCTGGGCGGTACGCGAACGGCGGCTGCCGCTGGTCGGGCACCTGCTGCTGGTCTCCGGCCGGGCCAGTTTCGAGCTGACCCAGAAGGCGTGGATGGCCGGGGTGCCGCTGCTCGCGGCGGTCTCGGCACCGAGCACGCTCGCGGTCGACGTGGCCGCCGAGGCCGGGCTGACCCTGGTCGGCTTCCTGCGCGGCCAAACAATGAACGTCTACACCGCCCCCCACCGCGTCACCCCCTGACCTCCCCTGGTCGTGGCAGTGTGGCTGCGCGACACGCCGATGCGAGAACAGCCACACTGCCACGAGCCAAGGGCGGCGCCACGCGACGCGTGAACGCTGGCAACCTGGTGGGCCGACAGTTTCTCAGCGGTTCGCGAGCATCTCGAACAGCCCCAGCCGGACGGCGGCGTCGCGGGCGATCAGGAAGCCGGCGATGCCGAGCACCCAGCCGAGCATGCTCCCGGACGACCGGACGATCCACCCGTTGAGCCGGGCGAGCACCGGCTCGACCCGCCTCGGCCAGGCCACCCGCGCACCCAGCAGCAGCACCGCCGGCAACACCATGACCAGGCAGTATCCGGCCAGGAGCGCGATCACGTTCGGCACGCCGAGACCCGAGGTGGTGAGCAGGCCCAGGGCGCCGAGGTACGGCAGCATGGTCGCCACCTCGGCCAGCGCGGCGAACACGGCCAGCCCGACCAGCCAGCGCGGCGACGAGTCACCGGCGGTCACCCGATCCCGCCAGCGCAGCACCCGGCCGGTGCCCGCGCCCCGCTTGCCGTCGTACCGGAAGCTCAGCACGAACAACCCGATGCCCAGCGCGAGTTGGCCCCAGAGCACCGGCCGGTTGTCCAGCGCGCCGCCGAGCAGCTCGGCCAACCCGCTGCCGCCGAAGTAGAGCAGCAACCCGACGACGAAGTAGAAGCCGGCGATGGTGCCGAGGTAGGTCAGCACCCGACGGACGCTCACCGGCCCCGGAGCGAGCAGCAGCCAGACGGGAATGAACAGGGTGCCGATGCTGGTGCTGTCGATCAGCGCCAGGCCGGCGAGGGAGAGCAGCAGGGCGAGGCTCATGCCGGATCACGTACCAGTTCGGACATGCGCTGATTATCCGTGCGCGCCGCCACCCGGTTCATCGACCGCCAGGGGCCGCCGAGCAGCGGGGTGAGGACCACCAGGAGGTAGCCGGCGCCGACCACGACCAGGGTGACCGTGGTGCCGGCATGCTCGCTGGCGAAGCCCGCGCCCAGCGCGCCGAGCGGAACGGCGGCCCACGCGGTGGCGCCGATCACGCCGTAGACCCGGGCCCGCATCCGGGGTGGCACCCGTTCGAGCTTGATGGCGCCGATCAGGGGATTGATCGCCCCGGCGGCGAAGCCCGCGACCAGGACCATGGCGAACAGCACGGGCAGCGGCAGCCCGGCGGCGAGGCCCCAGAACGGCGTCGGGCCGGCCACCGCGAAGGCCACCACGAAGGTCGGCCGGCGGGGTAGCCGGTGGCCGATCGCGCTGAACACCAGCGAACCGACGAGGGCACCGCCGCCCATGCCGCCGACGAGCAGCCCGAGGGCCGCCGCCCCGCCGAGATCCCGGTGGGCGACCACGGGCAGCAGCACGTTGGTCTTGGCGGCGTCGAAGAAGTTGGTCACCAGCACCAGCAGGACCATGACACGCAGCAGCGGTTCGGTCAGCAGGAACCGCACTCCGGCGGCGAACTGGCGCCAGTAGCCGCCGCTGTCGTCGGCGGTCTCGGGCTCGTCGGCGCCGGGTTGCATGCCGGCCGGTACCAGCACGGCGACCACCACGGCGGAGAGCACGAACGTCGCCGCGTCGATGACCAGCACGGGTAGTGCCCCGAGGGTGGCGACCAGCAGGCCGGCCACCGGTGCGCCGAGCAGGCGCGCACCCCGCTCGGTCGCCTCCATCCAACCGATCGCCCGCTCGACGGGCAGGCCGGCGGCGGTGGCCGCCTCGGGTAGCAGGGCTATGCGGGCCGTCTGGCCGGGTGTGTCGAGCAGATTGCTGACGAAGACGAGCACGAGCAGGGCCCAGAAGGGCAGCCCGACGGTGGCGTAGAGCAGTGGGATCGCGGCGATCGTCACGCAGGAGACAAGGTCGGCCAGCACACTCGCGCGGCGGTAGCCGATCCGGTCGACCATCACCCCGCCCAGCGCGCCGCCGAGCACGATGGGTGCGGTCGCGACGGCGCCGGTGATGCCGGTGGCGACCGGCGAGCCGGTCTCGACGAGGACGTAGAGCGGCAGCGCGATGATCGTGAGCATGTTGCCGGTCAGCGAGACCGCGTGCCCGATCAGCAGGCCGGCCAGGGGAGCCCGCGACCGGCCGCTCACTCCGGCCGCCGGAACGCGTGGTAGATCATCGTGACCGGGCGGGCGTCGGCGCGGCCGGGATCGCTGCGCTCCTGCCAGCGCGCGGCCAGCGCCTCCAGGTCGGCGCGCAGCTCCCCCAACTCGTCGGCGGTCAGGTGGTACGCGTTGTCGCTGCTGGCGGTGCCGCGTACCCACTCCGGCTCGAAGGTCGGCTCGGCGGCGAGGTAGCTCTGCAACGCCGTCTGGTATCGCTCCAGCACGGCCCGGCGCAACAGGTCGGAGGCGGCCTTGCGCTCCGGGTCGTCCAGCATCTCCAGCGGCTCCCAGGAGGTGAGGGCGTGCGCCGCGCGCCACCAGCGTTCCCGGCGGTTGCGGGCGCACTCCGGTGCCTCGCGCACGAAGCCGTGTTCGGCGAGCTTGCTCAGGTGGTAGCTGACCGAGCCGACCGCCTCGTCGACGATGTCGCTGAGCATGCCGACACTCTGCGGCCCCCGGATGCGCAGCTCGCCGAGGAGCCGGAGCCGGGTGGGGTGGGCCAGCGCGCGCATGGCGCGCGGATCGGTCAGGTGCAGCACCGGTTCGTCGTTCGGCATGCCGCCAGGCTAGACGTACAAGAGATGACGTACAAGACTTCTTGTTGTTCATCGTGGTCGGCGCCGGGAGCGGCGCCTGCCCCGCCGCAGCTCCCTCGGCGGCCCGCCCGCCGGCCAGCCGTCGAGGCGGGACGGCGGCACCCCCCGCCGGAGCAGATCGTCCAGCAACCCGGCGAGCGAGTAGTCAGGATGCTCAGCCAGCACCCGCTCCAGTGCCACGGCCGCAAGCGCGCCCTGCCCGTCCCGCCAGGCGGCGAACGCGAGCAGGGATCCGGGGGCGGCGATCAGTGCCGGCTCGGCCCGACGCAGCACCTCGGCCCAGAACGCGATGTCGTCGTCCCGCCCGTCGGTGCGTTCCCAGGCGTGGTCGCGTACCGGAAGGTGGGTCAGGAGCAGGCAGAGCCAGGCCAACTCGTCGTCGGTCAGGGGCTCGCCGCTGCGGTGCCGTCGCCGGGTCGCCCGGATCGCGGCCGCCCCCGCCGCCCGCAGCGCCCGGGCGCCGAGCAGGTCGGTGGCGGGCGCCGTCGCCAGCAGATCGGCGAGCCGCCGTTCCGCCCGGTCGGTGGCCTGCCGCATCGCGTCCCCGCCGGCCGGGGCAACCTGCGCGGCGAGCGCCGCCCGGTCGGGCAGCGCGACCTGGCCGGCGAAGACGGCTGCCGCCGGCACCGTGCTCGCCTGCGGGTCGTAGCGGGTGCCCTCCGGCGGGCAGCACTCCGGCTCGGTGCAGAGGTACGACCACCAGCGCCCGTCGGTCACCCGCAGGGCGTCGAGCACGGCCAGCCCCGCCTCCGGCAGCGCGACCCGGACGGCGTCCACCGCCGGGGTCACCCGGCTCGCCGGACCGTACCCGATCACGGTGGCCGAATCGGCACCCTGGCGGGCGGTCACCTCGGCGATGTGCGTCGCCGCCTCGCCCGGGTCGACATCGTCGGGGAGGTCGCCAGGAAGATCGCCGCGCGCGGCGAAGACGACCCGCGAGCCGGAGAGCGCCACCACCACCACGCTGTCGGCGGGGTGGAAGCCGAGCAGGTACGGCACGGCGGCGATGAGGTCGGCGGGAGAGCGGACGGTGAGCCGGGGCAGATCGGTCGAGTTCATACCGGCAGCCTGCGGGCCGACCGGCGAGCGCCGCTGCCCCTGTGGACGACACGCTGGTTATCCACAGCTACCGACCGTAACTCCCCAGCTCAGCCCCGATCACGTCGGCGCCGGGATCTGCTCCCGCATGAGGCCAGGCGATACGTTATGAGGCCAGGCGATACGTTGCGGGGATGGATCTGGCGTACCTGCGGGCGCATCCGGAGCAGTTGCCGACCTTCCTGACCCACCAGCGGATCAGGGAGACGCCGGTGAGCGGCGGCGACATCTGCACCGCGTCCCGGCTGACCCTGGACGACGGTCACTCGGTGTTCACGAAGACCTGGCCGGAGCACGCCGGCCGGCCGGTGCCGGAGGGGTTCTTCGCCACCGAGGCGGCCGGGCTGAGCTGGCTACGCGAGGCCGGCGCGGTCGCCGTACCCGAGGTGCTGGTGGCCCTGCCCGACCTGCTCGCGCTGGAGTGGATCGAGCCGGGTGAGCCAGGCCCGGAGGCCGCCGAGCGCTTCGGTCGGGAGTTGGCCGGGCTGCACGGGGCCGGAGCGCCCGCGTTCGGTGCCCGGTGGACGGGGTTCATCGGTGCGCTGCCGGCGGACAACACGCCGGACGACGGCCCGTGGGCGGACTGGTTCGCCCGGACCAGACTGCTGCCCTACCTCCGACGCTCGGTCGACGGCGGCGCCCTCACCGGCGCGGACGCGACGCTCGTCGAGCAGGTCGTGGCCCGGATCGGCGAGTTCGGCGGCGACGAGCCACCCGCCCGGATCCACGGTGACCTCTGGCCGGGCAACCTGCTCTGGAGCAGCGGCGATGGCGGCGGCGATGGCGATGGCGGCGGCCGGGTCTGGCTGGTCGACCCGGCGGCGCACGGCGGGCACCGGGAGACCGACCTGGCACAGCTGGCGCTCTTCGGCGCAGCGCCGCACCAGGACCGGATCCTGGCGGCGTACCGGGAGAGTTGGCCGCTGGCCGACGGCTGGCGCGGCCGGGTGCCGCTGCACCAGTTGCACCTGCTGCTCGTGCACACCGCCATCTTCGGCGGGGCGTACCGTGATTCGGTCACCCGGTGCGCGCGGGACGCCCTGCGCGGGGTCGGGCGCGCTACCGTCGACGGGTGAGCCTGGCCCCGCCGACCGACGGCGCCCCGCCGACCGACGGTGTCCTCGTCGACCGGTACGGCCGCGTTGCCCGGGACCTGCGGGTGTCCCTGACCGACAAGTGCAACCTGCGCTGCACCTACTGCATGCCCGCCGAGGGACTGCCCTGGCTGGCCGGGCCGCAGTTGCTCACCGACGACGAGGTGATCCGGTTGATCCGGATCGCGGTCTGTCGGCTCGGGGTGGACGAGGTGCGGTTCACCGGCGGTGAGCCGCTCATCCGTCCCGGACTGGTCGGCATCGTGACGGCCGCCGCCGCACTGGACCCGCGCCCCCGCATCTCGTTGACCACCAACGGCATCGGCCTGCACCGGCTCGCTCCGCTGCTGCGCGCCGCCGGCCTCGACCGGGTCAACGTCTCGCTGGACACGCTGGACCGGGAGCGCTTCACCCGGCTCACCCGGCGGGACCGGCTGTCCGACGTGCTGGCGGGCCTGGCCGGGGCGGCCACCGCCGGGCTCACCCCAATCAAGATCAACACTGTGCTGATGCGCGGCGTCAACGACGACGAGGCGCCGTCGCTGCTCCGCTTCGCCCTCGACCACGGCTACGAGCTGCGGTTCATCGAACAGATGCCGCTCGACGCCCAGCACGGCTGGGACCGCGCCGCCATGGTGACCGCCGAGGAGATCCTGGCCACCCTGCGTGCGGCGTACGACCTCAGCCCGGACCCGACCGACCGGGGCGCGGCGCCCGCCGAGACCTGGCTGGTCGACGGCGGTCCGGCCCGGGTCGGCGTGATCGGCACGGTGACCCGACCGTTCTGCGGCGACTGCGACCGGACCCGGCTCACCGCCGACGGCCAGATCCGCAACTGCCTGTTCGCCACCGAGGAGTCAGACCTGCGCCACGCGCTGCGGGCCGGGGCCGACGACGAGGAACTGGCCCGGCGCTGGCGGGCGGCGACGTGGGGCAAGCGGGCCGGGCACGGCATCGACGACCCGTCGTTCCTGCAACCCGCCCGGCCCATGTCGGCCATCGGAGGTTGACCATGGCGAGCGTCACCGTCCGCTACTTCGCCGGGGCGCGGGCCGCCGCCGGCCGCGCCGAGGAGACCACCGCCGCCGGCCGGTCGTTGGACGAGCTGCTGACGGAGCTGGCCGAGCGGCACGGCGGGCGGATGGTGCCCGTGCTGGCGGCGTCGAGTTTTCTGGTCGACGGCGTGACCTGTCATGATCGGCACAAGCCGCTGCCGGCCGGGGTGACGATCGACGTCCTGCCTCCCTTTGCCGGCGGCTGAGGGGATCCACACGTGTTCGCGGTAGTCGGCTTCGTGACGACCCTTGCCCTGATCACCGGGCTGATCCACCTGTACCTGTGGAAGCGGCTGGTCAGGGACACCACCACGGCGGGGCGCTGGCGCCGGGCCGGCACGGTCACCGCCGTGGTGCTGGCGCTGCTCGTACCGGCGACCATGGTCGGCACCCGGGCCGGGATGTACTGGCTCGCCTGGCCGGGCTACCTCTGGCTCGCGCTCATGTTCTACCTGCTGGTGCTGCTCGTCGTGCTGGAAGTCCCGATGCTCGTGACCCGGCTGGTGTGGCGCGGCCGGTTCGCCGTGGCCAGGCCGGAGCCGGTCCTGGTCGGCACGGCCAGCGCGCCCATCCCGGAGCTGTCCACCGATCCGCCGACCGGCACGGCCGCACCAACCGGCGCGGACGAACCGACCGGCGCCACCGAGCCGACCGGCGCCACTGAGCCGGCCGCCACCGACTCCCCGGCACCGCCGGCCCCCGGCGCGGCCGGTCCGGACCATGACCCGGGCCGTCGGCTGCTGCTCGCCCGGGGCGCCGCGATCTTCGCCGGGCTCACCGCCACCGGGCTGGTCGGCTACGGCGTACGCACCGCGATGGGCCCGCCGCAGCTGGATCGGGTACAGGTGCCCCTGGCCAGGCTGCCCCGCAGCATGGACGGCCTGCGCATCGCCACCGTCTCCGACATCCACATCGGGCCGCTGACCGGCCGCGCCCACACCGAGCGGATCGTCGCCGCGATCAACCGCCTGGACGCCGACATCGTCGCCGTGGTCGGTGACCTGGTCGACGGTACGGTGGCCGAGCTGGGCGACGACGCGGCTCCGCTGCGCGGCCTGCGGTCCCGCCACGGCAGCTACTTCGTCACCGGCAACCACGAGTACTACTCGGGGGTCGAGGAGTGGGTTGCCGAGGTCGACCGGCTCGGGCTGCGGGTGCTCCAGAACCAGCGCCGGGAGATCGCCGCTCGCGGCGGCGTGCTCGACCTGGCCGGGGTCAACGACGTCTCCGCCGTGGGCAGCGGCGTCTCCGCGCCGCCGGACTACGGCGCCGCACTGGGCGACCGTGATCCGTCCCGGCCGGTGGTGCTGCTGGCCCACCAGCCGGTGGCCGCGCTGGAGGCGGCGAAGTACGGCGTCGACCTGCAACTGTCCGGCCACACCCACGGCGGCCAGATCGTCCCCTTCAACCTGCTGGTCAAGCTGGAGCAGCCGGTGGTCTCCGGGCTGGGTGAGGTGGACGGCACGAAGGTCTACGTCACCAACGGCGCCGGCTTCTGGGGGCCGCCGGTGCGGGTCGGTGCGGAGCCGCAGATCACCCTTGTCGAGCTTCGTTCGGCATAGCGCAGCTCACCTTCAGCGCGTGGCGTCGCGCGGGAGCGCGGCCGGTCGTGGCAGGATGCGGCGTGCCCCCGTTCAACGCCGTACCCCCCGGTGGCCGCCCGCCCTTCGTCGCGGACCTGCACATCCACTCGAAGTACTCGCGGGCCTGCAGCCGCGACCTGACCCTGCCGAACCTCGGTTGGTGGGCCCGGCGCAAGGGCATCGCGGTGCTCGGCACCGGTGACTTCACTCACCCCGCCTGGTACGACCACCTGCGCGAGACGCTGCATCCGGCCGAGCCCGGCCTCTACCGGCTGTCACCGGAGGCGGAACGGGACATCGCCCGCCGCCTGCCGCCCCGGCTGGCCAGCGCGGCGGAGAGCGATCCGGTCCGGTTCATGCTCAGCGTGGAGATCTCCACGATCTACAAGCGGGACGACCGGACGCGCAAGGTCCACCACCTGATCTACCTGCCGGATCTGGACGCGGTGGGTCGGTTCAATGCCGCGCTGGGCCGGATCGGCAACCTCGGGTCGGACGGCCGGCCGATCCTCGGTCTGGACTCGCGTGACCTGTTGGAGATCACCCTGGAGGCGAGCCCGGACGGTTTCCTCGTCCCGGCGCACATCTGGACCCCGTGGTTCTCCGCGCTGGGCTCGAAGTCCGGCTTCGACGCGATCGCCGACTGCTACGCCGACCTGGCCGACCACATCTTCGCGGTGGAGACCGGGCTCTCCTCCGACCCGGCGATGAACTGGCGGGTCGGCAGCCTGGACCGCTACCGGCTGGTCTCCAACTCCGACGCGCACTCACCGCCCGCGCTCGCCCGCGAGGCCACCGTCTTCGCCTCGGCCCGGGACTACTTTGGCGTACGCGAGGCGCTGCGCACCGGCGACGGGCTGGCCGGCACGATCGAGTTCTTCCCCGAGGAGGGCAAGTACCACGCGGACGGCCACCGGCTGTGCGGGGTGAACTGGGCGCCCGAACGGACCCGGGAGGCCGGCGGGCGCTGCCCGGAGTGCGGCAAGCCGTTGACGGTGGGCGTACTGAGCCGGGTCGAGGACCTGGCCGACCGGCCCGAGGGGTACCGGCCGCAGCGTGTTCCCCAGGTGACCCACCTGATCCAGCTCGCCGAGATCCTCGGCGAGATCAACAAGGTCGGTCCACGGTCGAAGCGGGTCGAGGGGAAGCTCACCGAACTGGTCGCCGCGCTCGGTCCGGAGCTGGAGATCCTCACCCGTACCCCACTGGACGAGATCGGCCGGGTCGGCGGTGAGGTGCTCGCCGAGGGCATCGCCCGGCTGCGCCGCGGCGAGGTCCGCCGCGTTCCCGGCTACGACGGCGAGTACGGCGTGATCACCCTCTTCGACCCGGCCGAGCTGGGCCGTGCCGGGGTGTCGGCCGGGCAGGAGACCCTGTTCGACGTGCCGGTTCCGGCGCAGCGTCGGCCCGTGGAGCCGACGGCGACACCGCACGCCAAGGCGACTCCGGAGGCCAGGGCGAAGCGGCCGGCGGGCAAGGCCGAACCGAAGCGCGAGCCGGCCACCCCGGCACCGCCGATCGCGCCACCGCCCTCCCCGCACGAGCCGTTCGAGCCGATGCTCGCCGGGATGGAGGAGGTCGGCACCGGCCTGCTGGACCGGCTCGACGCGATGCAACGGGTGGCCGCCTCGGCACCCGGCGGCCCGCTGCTCATCGTCGCCGGACCGGGCACCGGCAAGACGCGTACGCTGACCCACCGGATCGCGTACCTCTGTGCCGAGTTGAACGTCTTCCCCGAGCAGTGCCTGGCGATCACCTTCACCCGGCGGGCGGCGGAGGAGTTGCGGCACCGCCTGGACGGCCTGCTCGGCCCGGTCGCCGAGGACGTCACCGTCGGCACCTTCCACTCGCTGGGGCTGACCATCCTGCGCGAGAACGCCGGGGCCGCCGGCCTGCCGGACGATTTCCGGATCGCCGACGACGCGGAACGGACGGCGGCCCGCGCCGAGGCCGGCGAGGACGCGGCCCGCTACACCGCACTGCTGCGCAAGCAGGGCATGGTCGACCTCGACGAGTTGCTCACCCTGCCGGTCGCGCTGCTGCGGGACGACCGGGAACTGGTCGAGCGGTACCGCGACCGCTGGCGGTGGATCTTCGTGGACGAGTACCAGGACGTCGACGCGGTGCAGTACGAGCTGCTCCGCCTGCTCAGCCCCGCCGACGGGAACCTCTGCGCGATCGGCGACCCGGACCAGGCCATCTACTCGTTCCGTGGCGCCGACGTCGGGTACTTCCTGCGCTTCTCGCAGGACTTCACCGACGCCCGGCTGGTCCGGCTCAACCGCAACTACCGCTCCTCAGCGCCGATCCTGGCCGCGGCGGTACAGGCCATCGCGCCGTCGTCGCTGGTCCGGGGCCGCCGGCTGGATCCGGCCCGGCTCGACCCGGAGGCCCCACTGGTCGGCCGGTACGCTGCGGCCTCCGTCGCCGACGAGGCCGACTTCGTGGTACGCACCGTCGACGACCTGGTCGGCGGCCTCTCCCACCGGTCGCTGGATTCGGGTCGGATCGACGGCCGGTCGACCACGCTCTCCTTCTCGGACATCGCGGTGCTGTACCGCACCGACTCGCAGGCCGCACCGATCGTGGACGCCCTGGCCCGGGCCAACATCCCGGTGCAGAAGCGCTCGCACGACCGGCTGCGGGACCGCCCCGGCGTGCTGGCGATCGCCCGCGAGCTGCGGCACGCCCCGGGTCTCGACGGTGCCCTGCCCGCCCGGGTACGCCTCGCCGCCCAGGTGCTCGCCGAGCGGTTCGCCATCCCCACCCTCGACGGGTCGGGTGGGGTGCGCCCCGAGGATGTCCGGACCGCGGTCGACCTGCTGACGCCGCTGGCCCGGCGGTGCGGCGACGACCTGGAGGCGTTCCTGTCCCAGCTCGCCACCGGGGCGGAGGTGGACGCCCTCGACCCGCGCGCCGAGGCGGTCACCCTGCTGACCCTGCACGCCGCCAAGGGACTGGAGTTCCCGGTGGTCTTCCTGATCGGCGCCGAGGACGGGCTGCTGCCGCTACGCTGGCCCGGTGCACCCCCCGACGACGACGCGGTCGCCGAGGAGCGGCGGCTCTTCTTCGTCGGGCTGACCCGGGCCCAGGACCGGCTCTACGTGAGCCACGCCGCCCGCCGGGTCCGGCACGGGTCGGAGCGGGACTGCCGCCCGTCGCCGTTCCTCGACGTGGTGGATCCGGGTCTGTTCGAACGGCTCGGCGACAGCGCCGGACCGCGCCGGCCGAAGGATCGCCAGCTACGGCTCATCTGACCACCCGAGCCGCGGGTCGGTCGGTCGGGTAACCGACCGACCGTCCGTCGCGCCGGTGGCCCTGTCGTAGACACTACGGTGACGTGGGCGACGGTCGTCGGATCGTGGGCCCGGCACCACCCACCGGCTCCACCACTGGCTCAGGAGGGCGTCATGGCGAACTACGGACCACCGAGCGGCGGCCCGCAGCCGTGGCAGGAGCCGGAACCCGGAGACTGGTACGACCACGGCCGGTCCCCCGACCCGCCCCACGACCCGGCCCAGCTCTACGGCGCCGGCCAGCCCTACCAGCCGGGTCAGACCTACGGCTCCGGCGTCACCTACGGATCCGACCCCAGGCACGAGTCCGATCAGACGCACGGCTCCGGCCAGGGCTACGAGTCCGGCCGGACCTACGGCGCGGGCCAGACCTACGGCGCGGGCCAGACCTACGGGTCGAGCCAGGGCTACGAGCCCGGCCAGGGCCATGGATCCGGGCCGTATCCGTCCGGCGGCCCGGATCACCAGGCCGGGCAGCCGTGGAGCGGGCACTCCGCCGGGTGGCCCGGGGCGGGTCACCGCGACGGGCAACGCGGACCGGAGCACGGCGATGACGGCCGCAGCCCCGGGTCGGGCTACGCCGGCAACCGCTACGGCGGGGCCGACCCGGGATACCCGTCGCCGCCGCCGGGCACCCGGGCGCAGCCGGCCTATCCCGGCGACGCGGCGACCACGTACGAGGGCGCGCCCGTGCCACCGCCGGAGCGCGGGCGCGGTCGGGGGCGGATCCTCGCGGTGCTGGCGGTCGTGCTGGTGCTGGTGCTGGGCGGCGTGACGACGTCCTATCTGCTCGGGTCGGACGACGAGCCGCCGATCCCGCTGGCCGCGCCGACCGAGGAGGCGGCGGGGCCGGCCCTGGACGCCTCGGACGAGGACGAGACACCGGCCGACGACCCGGCCTCCGGCTCGTCCACCGACCCCCGGTTCGTGCAGGCCGGACAGTGTCTCCGCAACGACGCGCCGGCCGGCGGTCAGCCCAAGCTGCTGATCAGCGACTGCGTACCGAAGTCGTACGAGGTGCTGCGGCGCGTCGACGGGAAGACCAGCGGTGAACGCGACGCCGAGGCGAAGTGCGCCCAGGTCGACGGCTACACCAACTGGTACTTCTACGACAGCGAGCTGGACTCCCTCGACTTCGTGCTCTGCCTCAAACAGCGCGACTGACCCGATTGGCAAAACTAGTGCTGTCTAGCATGGACGCTAGACAGCACTAGTTTATTGTCGAGGGCAACACGCCGGTACCGCCGTCTATCCATGTCTAGCCCTTCGGCTAGACGGCCCGATACTCTGCGATTCGTGGATCCGGTCCGCAACCCGTACGCACCGGGCGCCGGTCAGCGCCCGCCCGAACTCGCCGGGCGGGGGCGGGAACTGGACGTCTTCGACGTCGTGCTGGAACGGATCGCGCGGGGCCGACCGGAGCGCAGCCTGATGCTCACCGGCCTGCGCGGCGTCGGCAAGACGGTCCTGCTGAACACCCTGCGCTCCCAGGCGATCAACCGGCTCTGGGGCAGCGGCAAGATCGAGGCGCGACCGGATCAGTCGCTGCGCCGGCCGATCGCCGCCGCCCTGCACATGGCCGTCCGGGAACTCGCCCCCCGGCACCGGGCACCGGACCGGATCGACGCCTTCCTCGGCGTGCTCAAGGCCTTCGCCCAACGGGGCGCACCGACCGGTCGCGGCGGCACCGCCCCGAAGCTGCGCGACCGGTGGCAGCCCGGCATCGACGTGCCGGCGGCCAGCGGGCGGGCGGACTCCGGCGACATCGAGATCGACCTGGTGGAGCTGCTCACCGATGCCGCCTCGGTGGCCAGTGACGTCGGCACCGGCGTCGCGATCTTCATCGACGAGATGCAGGATCTCGGGCCGGAGGACGTCTCCGCACTCTGCGCCGCGTGCCACGAACTGTCCCAGCTCGGCGCGCCGCTGATCGTGGTCGGTGCCGGGTTACCGCACCTGCCGGCGGTGCTGAGCGCGGCCAAGTCGTACTCCGAGCGGCTCTTCCGCTACCAGCGCATCGACCGTCTCGACCGGATCGCCGCCGACCACGCACTCTGCGCGCCGGCCGAGCGGGAGGACGTGGAGTACGAGGCGAAGGCCCTCGACCTGCTCTACGAGAAGTCCGGCGGGTACCCGTACTTCGTCCAGGCGTACGGGAAGGCCACCTGGGACCATGCCCCCCGATCACCGATCACCGCGGCGGACGTCCGGGTCGCCGCCCCGGAGGCCGAGGCCGAGCTGGCCGTCGGCTTCTTCGGGTCGCGCTTCGAGCGGGCCACCCCCGCCGAGCGGGAGTATATGCGGGCGATGGCGACGCTCTCCCTGGTCGAGGGGGCGGCCGGCGGTGGCGGACGGGACGACATGGACGCGGCGGTGCCGACCGCCGAGATCGCCCGCGCTCTCGGCCGCAAGCCCGCCAGCCTCTCCCCGGCCCGGGACGCCCTGATCAAGAAGGGGCTGATCTACTCCGGCGAACGTGGCACGGTCGCCTTCACCGTCCCGCACTTCGGCCGTTACCTGCGCACCCAGCCGGCCTGAGGCGGCTGGGCGGTCCCCTAACCGGGAGAAGCCCCCGGCCGGGTGGCCGGGGGCTTCTCTGCGAGGTGCGTCAGGCGACCGGGCCGCCGGTCTTCGCCAGCTCGACGAAGCCGCGCCACGCCGCCGGCTGGAAGCTGAGCGTTCCGCCGTCGCGGTCCTTGGTGTCCCGGACCAGGACGACACCGGAGAGGTTGTCGGCGACCTCAACACACGCACCGCCGTTGTTGCCGCTCTTGCTGCTCTTGCGCCACTGCGCGCCGGTCATGTCCATGATGCTGCCGCTTCCCTGATGAGTTCTAGGGACTGCGTCCGTGACAGCGCCTCGCCGCGGATGCGTTCCCACCTGCGACCCAGGGTAGCAACGTCCGCAGCCTTATCGATGATCTGTGCCTCGGCCTGGCTGTCGGCGTGACCGAGCACGCTGCCGTCGTCCAGCTCGGCGAGGATGAAGGGTCCACCCAACCCGGGGTACATCCCGACGGTCGCCGGCACGACGTGGATCGCGATCGTGGGCAGCGCGCCGCACGCCACCAGGTGCTCACACTGCTCCCGCATCAGCGCCCGGTCACCGTAGGCGGACCGGCGCAGGATCAGCTCGTCCAGCACCACGACCAGCATCGGCGGGTCCTCCCGGCGCAGGATGGCCTGCCGCTGGAGACGCGCCTCCACCAGCCGTCCGACGTCGTCGGAGGTCAGTCTCTCCCCGGCCAGCGTCGCCCGCGCGTACGCCTCGGTCTGGAGCAGGCCCGGCACCCAGGTCAGCTCGAACCAGCGCAGCGCCACCGCCTCGCGTTCGATGTCCACCCACCGCCGGAACCACGCCGGCTCGCGTCGCTTGAGGACGTCCGGCCACAGCTCGGTCACCTCGCGGCCGAGCACCGTGGCGACCCGCCTCCGGGTCTGCGGGCGCGGAATGCGTCCGTGGCTTGCCCACCGCGCGGCGGTCTTCGGGTCGACCCCGACCTGAGCCGCGAGGGAGTCGGCGGTCTCGCCCGCCTCGGTCATTGCTGCGACGACGGCACGGTTCACTCCGAGATCCTTCCTGGACGTCCGAGAACACTCGGTGTCCATCCTGCTACGGGGTGTATGTGACGGGCAATGGTCGGGAGGGTGGGAATCAGGACGGCACGAGCCAGTGGAGGCATCCCCCGAGCCCGCTGGTGGTGCTGTCGGGCCGCCCCCAACCGGCGAGCACCCACGGGGGCGGCCCACCCAGATCTCGTGTCGACCGAGGAGGCACCCGTGGCCGCACAGCAGCCCCCACCGCGACGTCCGGTGACCGACCGGCGGGAGGACGGGACTCTCCGGATCCGTCCTGGCGTGTACCTCCTCGGCCAGGAGGCGTCCCCGCAGTTCCACAGGCCGATCCTGGTCCGGGTGATCCGCGAGCTGACCGAACGGCAGCCGCCGTACGGCTGGACCTGGGTGAACTGCTATCAGCTCGACACGCACGGGGACGCGGCCGAGAAGCGCCAGTTGTTCGTGATGCCGGAGGGGATGCGCCCGGTGCACGTGCCACCCGTCCCGTATGCCGCCCGACGCCGGCCGGCGAGGGCCGCCCGGTGAGCGATCAGCACGACGGACACATCCCGTCCCGCCCAGCGTGGCGCTGCCGGACCTGCGGTGCACCGTGGCCGTGTCAACCGGCGAAACTGCGCCTCCTCGCCGAGTACGCCGACAACACGCCGTCGCTCATGGTCTACCTCGTGACGCTTCGCGAGGAAGCCGCCGAACAGCTCGCCGAACAGACCTCGGGCGTGCGGCCGACCGGCTTGCACAAGCGCTTCACGGACTGGGTCCCGGTCCGCCGGTCGACGTGAAGACGCCCGGCCCCGGGCCTCTCGCGGTCCTGGCTGCTCAGGCTCGGCGACGGAGTCGATGGGCGAGCGCACGGCTCTGACGCAGCGCGGACCGCACAGGGACCGGCAGGTGCTGCACGACCCTCCGGCCGGGCGGCCGTTCTCCGGGTGCCATGCCCTCGTACAGGGCGACGCTATGCGGGAACGGGATCTGCGGCTTGTGCGCCTCGCGCAGCACGCGGACGCCACCCAGCGAGTACAGCTCCGCCACGCGGGACTTGATCTGCTCTCTGGCCTCGGGGTCGGTCGTCATCAGCGTGGTCACCGCCGGCGGGAGGCCGGCGGCCGCCAACCGGGCGTCGTAGCCGGGGTCCGCCTTGCCCGGCTGGAAGACGTGCTCGATGCCGTTGCGCTCCAGGAAGCGGGCAAAGCGGTCCCAGCGCGGTGCCTGCCCGGCGTTGAAGGCGGTGTAGTCGGCCTGGGCGTACAACTCGGCGGCGTCGACCGTCGGGCTCACGTCGGGCACCAGGCTGTGCGGAATCTCGTGGTACCCGGCCAGCTCCAGGGTCCGGCTGTCGTGCGCCAGGACGTGGGCGGGCGTACCGGCGGACAGCGCCACGATGTTGCCGTGGATCCGGGTGCCGAAGGAGAACTCCTGCTCGGCGAGGTAGCGCATCCAGGTCGAGGTGTCGACGAAGAACCGGATCCGGTCCTCCCGGTAGAGCTGGTGGCCGGTGTGGTGCGGCAGTCCCCGCCGGACGTTGTCCGGGTGGGTTCCCCACAGCAGCAGCTCGAGAACCTCGTCGCCCTGTGGCACGTAGACCATGTTCGGGTAGCGCTTGGCGTGCCGGGTCGCGACCCGATCCATCAGCTTGACGTACGGGGAGATGTTGATCGTGAAGCGACTCTCCGACGTGATCTCGGCGACCCGCTTGGTGACCTGGAGGTTCGGGCCGTCGCGGAACAGCGACGGGCAGCCGACGGCATCGACCACGTCGTCGCCGAAGCCCAGCTCGGCGAGGTAGGCGCGGGTGAACTCCCCCCGTACGCCGATCGACGCCGACTTGTCGAGCACCGCGCTCACGAACCGACGCACCGCCACGCGCAGCTCGTCGGTCGGCGGCGGGAACGGGTTGTCGAGACTGCCCGCGCCGCCCGCGACACCGACGCCGATCACCACGACCGGAATCCGCAGCCTCTCGATCACCCAGGTCAGGCGCTTGAGGTTGTCCAGGAAGCTCAACCGGAACGCATTGGCCAGCGGCACCACGAACAGGTCGTACTCCTCGTTGACCCGGTTCACGTACGCCTGGTCCACGCCGGGCCGTTCGCTGAGGAAGGAGTTGGAGACCACCTCGGTCCCCGGCACGCTGATGAGCTTGTGCACCGCCTCGGTGAAGACGAGGTTGCCGACGTTCCGCCCGAAGATGCCGTGCTTGTACAGCGCGAGGGAAAGCTCGGGGCTGACCGGAGTGAAGGGGTCCTTGGCAGAGCGCAGCAGGACACGGGTCATGCCACCCGATGCTAGCGACTGGTCCGCGTAACTGCCCGTCGGCGGAAAAGGATCAGACCTTGGACCACGGCGGCGGAAAGACCACCTCACCCTGCGGCGGTGGCGGCTCACCACTGGTCGTGGGTGGTAGGACCAGCGCCTGCCACGGCTCACCCAGGCCGGACCACGGGCTGGTCAGGCCCAGCCGGTCGGCCCGGCTGAACCCGAACCGCCGGTAGTAGGCCGGGTCACCGAGCACCACCACCAGCCGCTCGCCCAGCTCCGTCGCCGCCTCCAGGGCGGCCTGCACCACCGAGGTGCCGAGCCCGATCCGCTGCCGGTGCGGCGCCACCGCCACCGGTCCGAGCGCCAGGGCCGGCACGCTGTCCGCGCCCACCAGCACCCGGGTGAGCAGGGCACAGCCGACGATCTCCCCGCCGTACTCGGCGACCATCGCCAGCTCCGGCAGCCAGGCGTCGCCGCCCCGCAGCTCGTCGACGAGGCGTACCTCCGGTGGGACGGCCACGTCGGGCCGGGCGAAGGCCGCGGCCAGCACCCGACGGACCGCGCCGGTGTCGGCCGGATCCTCGGGACGTAACCGCAGGGTCGTCACGCGGCGAGGTTACCCCGTGCGGCCCGTCCATCCACGACGCTCCCCCGAACGGGGCGTGGACACCGCGACCACCCGATCGATCGACATGCCCCGTTGCGGGGCGTAGCGACGTCCAGGACAGGGTATGACTGTCCCATGACGCCCGTACGATCCCTCGCCCGCGCCATGTTGAGCGGCATCTTCGTGGTCAGCGGCGCCCGCAACTTCGTCCACCCCGACCGCCTGGCGCCCACCGCGAAGCCGATCACCGATCGGGTGGCACCGCTGCTGGAGCGGGCGAACCCGCGCATCCCCACCGACACCGAGACGCTGATCCGGGCCAATTCGGCCGTGCAGGTCGGTACCGGGCTTATGCTGGCCACCGGGCGGTTCACCCGACCGGCGGCCCTGTTGCTGGCCGGCACGCTGATCCCGGTGACCCTCGCCGGGCATCCCTTCTGGCGCAACGACGACCCGGTCGCCAAGAACAACAACCAGATCCACTTCCTAAAGAACCTCGGTCTCTTCGGTGGACTGTTGCTCGCCGCGGCGGACACGGAGGGTAAGCCTGGCCTACGGTGGCGGGCCGGCCACCGGATCGGCCACTCTCGACGCTCGGTGCGCCGCGCGGTGCGGACCGCCCGCCGCGAGGCCCGGATCGCCGTCCGCTCCGCCTCCGCCGCTCGGCGACTCCCCGGCTGAGCTGCGATCCATCCGCCCCCACCCCGGCTAAGGCCGCGAATCACCTGAACCGCCCGGCAGGCGTTAACGCGGTGGAAATGTCAAAAGAATGTGTGGGATCGGACACGGTCGCATAACGCGGGAGGCACTGACGTGAGGCGCCGTTCTAGGCTCCGTACCGGACCTGGACGGGTAGGACGACCTTGGTACGGGGGTGGCCACGCCATGCCGGCGAGCGTCGGTAAAGGGCTGGACCGCCTCGCCACAGTCCGTCGCGCAACGCGTGGGATCGATCGTAGGACAGTCGTACGGGCTGGCATCGTGGCCGCCGTCGCCTATGCCGCATGGCTCGCCATCGGCGCGTTCGGGCGTCCGTACAACTTCTTCGACATGAAGATCTACCACGGCGCGGTGGTCTGGTGGGCGAGCGGCCGCCAGCTGTACGAGTTCGTCGCGCCCGACACCACCCTGGGTTTCACCTACCCGCCCTTCGCCGGCCTGGCGATGCTGCCAATGGCACACCTGCCGGTCGCCCTGGCCGGTCTGGTGAACGCCGCAGTCAGCATCGCCGCACTGGCCGTGGTGCTGGCGGCGCTGCTGCGACCGATCGTGGACCGGCTGGGCTGGCCCCTGTGGTACACGGTGGCCATCGCCACGCCGCTCGCCGTCGCCATCGAACCCACCCGGGAGACCCTCGGCTACGGGCAGGTCAACCTGCTGTTGTTCGCCCTGGTCATGGCCGACCTGATCGCCCTGCGCTGGCGGTCGCGCCGGGGCACGCATCAGGCCGAGAGCGACGGCCCGCTGCTGCGGTTCGTCTACGGTGGCGCCTGGGCCGGCGTGGGGATCGGCCTGGCCACCGCCGTCAAGCTGACCCCGGCCCTGTTCATCCTCTATCTGATGATCACCCGCCAGTGGCGGGTGGCCGCGACGGCCACCGCCACCGCCATCGGCGTGACCATCGGCAGCTTCGGCATCGTCGGGGCCGAGTCCCGCGCCTACTTCGGCGGCGTGCTGTGGCAGACCGAGCGGGTGGGCGCCGCCGACATGACGCCCAACCAGTCCCTGGCCGGCCTGCTGGCCCGGCTCTACGACTCGATCGAGACCCCCGGGCTGCTCTGGCTCGCCTTCTCCGTGCTGCTGCTGGCGCTCGGCCTGTCCCGGGCGTCCAACGCCCACGCCGACGGCGACGAACTGACCGCGTTCACGCTGGTCGGCCTGACCGCCAACGTGATCAGCCCGATCTCCTGGACGCACCACCTCGTCTGGGTGATCCCGGCGATCATCGTGCTGGCCGATGCGGCGATCCGCCGCCACGACGCCAGCCGGGTGCCGGTCCTGCGTCCCACACCGGCGCCGTACGGCGGCCCGCCGGGAGTGTCCGCACTCCGCCCGCCGATCTGGTACCCGACGCTGACCGGGCTCCGCCACGGCATCGCCGCGATCGGGCTCTACCTGCTCTTCCTGATCTCCCCGATCTGGCCGTACGAGCACCAGTTGCCGGAGGTCTCCCACTACGAGGACGGCCTCTTCGGCGCGCTGATGGAGAACTCGCTGGCGCTGGCGCTGATCGTGCTGGTCGCCGCGCTGCCCTGGCGGCCCGGCGCGGAGCCCGCCTTCCACACCGACCGGCTGGCCCGCACCGCGATGCTGCACGGGCGGCGGTAGCGCGGGCGGGGCGCGGCGGTCGTGCGGTGTGCCCCGGCGACACCGTCAGGGGCAGTTGACCCATTCCTCGGTGCCGTCGGCGAAGACCTGCCGTTTCCAGATCGGCAGCCGGGCCTTCGCCTCGTCCACCAGGCGGGCGCAGGCCGCGAACGCGGCGGCCCGGTGAGCGGTGCTGACCGCCGCCACCAGGGCCACGTCGCCGATGGTCAGTGGACCGGTCCGGTGCGACACCGCCACCGCGTACACGTCGGGGTCGGCGGCGATCTCGTTGGCGACCTCCCACAGCACCTTCTCGGCGCTCGGGTGGCCCTCGTACTCCAGGCTGGTCACCGCGCGGCCGTGGTCATGGTCGCGGACCACCCCGGCGAAGGAGACCACCGCGCCGGCCCGCCGGTCGGCGACGGCGGCCTCGTGCGCGGCCAGATCCAGCGGCTGGCCCGTGACGGCGCTGATCGCGATCACGATGCCCGCTCCCCGGGCAGCAGCGGCAGCGGTACGACCGGCACCCGGTCCCCCACCGCGCCGGTGCTGCCGGGCCGGATCACCGCGAACCCGTCCGCAGCCGAGAGCCCGCGCAGCATGGCCGAGCCGACGTGCCGGACCGGGTGCGCGGTGCCGGCGACCCGATCGAGCCGCACCAGCGCCAGGTGGGTGTGGTCGCCACGCCCGGCAACGGGCTCGGCGAGGGTGGCCTGCGGCAGCACCGGCAACGGCCGGCCGACCAGGCCGGCTAGCAGCGGCGCGACGAGCGAGACCAGCGCGACGATGGCGGACTGCGGGTTGCCGGGCAGCCCCGCGACGAACCGGGTCCGGCCGTCGGTGCCGACCAACCGGGCCAGGAGCATGGGAAAGCCGGGGCGCACCGCGACCGTGTTGACCACGTAGTCCGCGCCCAACGCCGCCAGCGTGGGATGCAGGTGGTCGACCGGGCCGTGCATGGTGCCACCCGTGGTGCAGACCAGGTCGGCGCCGTCCAGCGCGCCACGCAGCGCGGCCACGTGGGCGGGAAGCGTGTCGGCGACCGGGCCGACCACGTCGGCCGGGCGCACCTGGCAGCCATACCGGCGCAGCCAGCCCGGCACCGCCGGCCCGAGCGCGTCGCGGACCCGGCCGGCGCCCGGCGGACCCGTGGTGAGCAACTCGTCGCCGAAGACCAGCAGCGCGGCCCGGGGCTGCCGGCGTACCCGCAGCATGTCGTGGCCGCAGGAGGCGGCCAGGCCGATCACCGCCGGGTCGACCGGCGTGCCGGCCGGGAGCAGTTCCTCACCGGCGCTGGCCTCCTCACCGGGCAGCCGCCACTCCGGCGTCGCGCGCGCGACGCCCTCGATCAACCCGGCCGGGGTACGCGTCGACTCCTCCACCCGCAGCACCGCCGAGGCTCCCGCCGGCACCATCGCCCCGGTGGCGATCTCGACCGTCGTCCCGTCCTCGGTCAACGGGGCCGCCGAGTGGCCGGCCAGCACCCGCCCGGTGACCCGCCACGGGCCAGCACCGCGCACCGCCCAACCGTCCACGCTCGACGTGGGAAACGCCGGCAGGTCCGTCCGGGGGGTGAGCGGCTCGGCCAGGGTGTGCCCGTCGGCCTCGGCGAGGGGACGCTCGACGGCGGCGAGCGCGGCGGCCAGGCCGGCCGCGTACACCCGGGAGCGCGTCTGCGCCCAGTCGGCCGGTGGTGGCGCGGCGGCCTCATCGACAGACGCGATTTCCGTTCTCACCAACCGAGCCTATCGGGTCGCCTGGTGGTCACCACCGCGCAACTGGTCAACGGTGTGCGCGAGAATCGGCCCCAGCACGGCGAGGCCGTCGCGCGCCCCGCCGGTCGAGCCGGGCAGGTTGACTACCAGCGTGCGGCCGGCCACGCCGGCCAGGCCCCGGGACAGCGCGGCGGTGGGCACCTTGTCGCGGCTGTGGGCGCGGATCGCCTCGGCGATGCCGGGAATCTCGTAGTCGAGCAGGGCCCGGGTCACGTCGGGGGTGCGGTCGGTGGGGGTGATCCCGGTGCCGCCGCTGGTCAGCACCACGTCGACGCC
Source organism: Micromonospora sp. WMMD1082 (assembly GCF_029626175.1). NCBI lineage: Bacteria > Bacillati > Actinomycetota > Actinomycetes > Micromonosporales > Micromonosporaceae > Micromonospora > Micromonospora sp. WMMD1082. The sequence continues at coordinate 2,697,116 of NZ_JARUBM010000002.1, forward strand.
GTCCGCCACGGCCGCCGCGACCGCCCGGCCCACCGGGTCGCCGTCGGGCACCACCACCGGGTCGTCCACCGTGGCGCCCAACTCGCGCAGCCCGGCGACGAGGAGGGGGCCGCTGGTGTCGGCGTAGACGCCGGCGGCCGCCCGGTTGGAGGCCACCACCACCCGCGCCCGGATCACGGCCGATCCTCCGGACGCTCCCACCGGCCGGTCTTTCCACCCTCCTTGCGCAGCACCCGCACCGCGTCGACGCTGGCCGCCGGATCCACCGCCTTGACCATGTCGACCAGGGCCAGCCCGGCGACCGCGACCGCGGTCAGCGCCTCCATCTCCACCCCCGTGCGGTCGGCCGTGCGGGCGGTGGCGGTGATCTCGACCGTGTCGACGGTCAACACCAGGTCGACCGTGACGCCGTGCAGGGCGATCGGATGGCAGAGCGGGATCAGCTCGGGGGTGCGCTTGGCGCCCATGATCCCGGCCAGCCGACCCACCGCGAGCGCATCACCCTTCGGCAGCCCGTCGCGGCGCAGCAGCTCGATCACCTCGCGGGTGGTGCGCAGCCGGCCGGCGGCCACCGCCGAGCGGCCGGTGACCTGTTTCGCGGAGACGTCGACCATGCGCGCCGCGCCGGCCGGGTCGACGTGGCTGAGCTGGGCAGGTTCGGTCACGGCGCGAGCCTATCCCTCCCGTCCGACGAGACGGTCCACGGTGCTTGGAAGGAGCGGCGCGTGCGCGCCGCTCCTTCCTCACCAGCCTGCCGCAGGTAGCTGGGGTAAACCTGACGGCAGGGGGTCGCGACGAGATCCGGCAACCGACGGATCTCCCCCCGTCGACGAACGTTCCAGACGCTAGCGACCGCGGCGATAAGAAATCGATAAGAAGGCTGAGGGAAAGATCTTGTCCCCCCTCGCGGTCATCGCGAAGATTCAGCGAGGATCACCGGTGGGAGTGTCATTTGCGGCCGGCGCCGGCCGGACCACGGGCGGCTCGGTGGAAACGGTCTCGGCCAGACGGCGTTCGACCTCGAACCGCTCGGGTACGCCCATCCGGCGGAACAACGCCAGTGCCCGCATCCGGTACCGGCGGGCTTCCAACGGATCGCTCGCGTGCAGATGCTCGGCCAACCCGGCCAGGGCTCTCCCCTGCTCGTACAGGTGGGCGACTCGGGTGGCCACCCGCAGTGCCTCACGGTGCAGATCAATCAACTTCGCGACATCTGCCGACCCGACGAGGGTCAGCGCAAGGTCGTTGATGGCCGCGGCCTCCAGATGAGGCTCACCGGAGTCGACCGCCATGCTCCGGGCGGTTTCATGCTGGAGCACCGCCTCGTCAACGCGCCCGAGACCTCGCAGCGCGACACCGAGGTCATTGCGGACCTCTGACTCCGCGTAGTGGTGGCCGGTGCGCTCCCGCAACACCAGTGCCATCCTCAGCACTCGCATGGATGCCTCGTACTGCCCCGTGCGGCACTTGACGGCACCGATGTGACCCAAGGCGTTGAGCAGATGGAACTGACTGCCGACCTGGCGGCCGAGGTAGAGGTGCAGACGATGCAGCCGCAGCGCCTCGTCATACCTGCCGAGCAGCGTCAGGGCGAGTCCGACGTTCGGCAAGAAGCTGGGTACCTCGTCCGGGTCATACCCATTCTCGCGCCTCAGCCCGTCGAGACCGACCCGGACCGCCTCCTCAAGGTCGCCACGCATCCAGTGGATGGCGACCAGATTACTCCGGTAGCGGTGGATGCGCTGCCGGTCGTCATGCCGTTCGGCGAGGCTCACTGCCTCTCTGACGTGCTCCAGAGCTTCGCCGTAATTGCCCGTCCGGTGATACGCAGAGGCGAGGTAGTTGTGCATGGCGGCGACGGCATCATCGTCTTCAGCGTCCTCCGCTGACGCAAGCCCGTGTAGATGGGTGAAGATGATGTCGTCAAAGTAGCCGCGAACGTAAAGAAAGCGCCAGAGCAGTCGGGCCAAACGCCACGCGTGATCGTGGTGGCCCCAGTGGCGAGAGCGTTCGACGAGTGACACCAGGTTGGCACGCTCGACCTCCATCCATTCCTCGGTCGGCACGCCCGAGGCGGCCACGAGGTCAGCACGGTGTGGGCGACCGAGGCCCAGGTGCCTCCGGACGACCTTGGATTCAAGATCGTCGACGACGAGACAGGCCAGATGAAGCATGAGGTTGGTCAGATCCGACAGCGCCCGGCCCCTTGTGCTCGCGGGGTCGTGCCGGATCGACAATTCGTGGGCATACTGCCGGATCAGATCGTGCATCCGGTAACGCCCCGGCTCGACCTCGTCCACCAAGTGGGAGTCGAGGATGGCCTCCAGAGCGTCGACAGTGTCGTCGAGCGACAGACCGGACAACGCACTCGCAACCGTCAGGCCGAACTCCTCGCCCGGATGGACACTGAGCAGCCGGAACAACCGCTTCACCGGCTCGCTCAGCGAGGCGTAGGAGGCCGCGAACGCACTGGCCACACTGCGGTCACCCGACGCCAGGTGATCCAGCCTGCGAACCTTGCTCGCCAGCAGGGCCGCAAGATCGGCCACCCGCCAGGTCGGACGTTGCGCAAGCCGGGAACCGGCAAGCCGGATCGCCAGCGGCAGGTGGCCACAGCGTTCCACCACTGCCGCCGCCGCCTCGGGCTCCGCCGCCACCCGTTCCGCCCCCACCGTCGACGAGAGCAGGGCGACACCCTCTGCCGTCTCCATCACGGGCAGGGACACTGGCGGACCGACGTCCAAGCCGGTGATCCGCCTGCGCGAGGTCACGATCACCACGCTCCCCGGCGCGGCGGGAAGCAACGGCCGGATCTGTTCGGCGTCCGCCGCGTTGTCCAACACGATGATCACCTTGCGCCCCGCCAGTTCCCGGCGCCAGCGGATGAGACGATCTCCAAGTTCCGGCGGTATCCGGTTGCCGGGTATGCCGAGCTGCCGCAACAACGTCGCCAACGCCGTTGACGAGTCCAGTTTCCCGGCAGGATCGTGGCCCCTGAGATCGATGAACAACTGGGCGTCCGGACAGCGGCCGGTGAGCCGGCTGGCGACGTGCACCGCCAGGGTCGTCTTGCCGCTGCCAGCCATGCCATCGATGAGGTGCACCGCGCAGACCTGCTCTCCGATCCGCAACGTCCTGGACAGCAGATGCTCAACGGCATCCGTACGGCCTACGAAGTCAGGGACCGTCCTCGGGAGGAAGAGAAGTGGCCGTTGCGCCTGGTCGGTGTTAGCGGCCGACCCCTTCCCTGGCGCTCCGGTGGCTCCATCGAGGTGCGGCCATCCGCCGTGCCGGGCGATGCGGCGGTACAACCGTTGCAGTTCCACCCCGGGCTCGACGTTCAGTTGCTCACGCAGGGTTCGACGAGCTGCGCCGTATGCCGCGATGGCACCGGCGGGATCTCTTCCCAGGTAGAGAGCCTGCATGAGCAACAGGTGTGCCGGCTCCCGTAACGGATGCGTGATTAGCAGTTCCCGTAGTACCGGCAGGGCCTCGTCAAAGCGGCCGAGCTGGATCTGCAATTCAGCGAACAACTCGGCGGCCAGCAGCCGATCCTCGGTCGCGGCGGCCACCTGGGCGGAGAGCAAAGGTCCGAGGGCGACCCCGGTGAGCATCGATCCGCGCCAGCGGGCCAGTGCTCGGGACACGAGTCGTACCGCCTCTTTATCATCGACTCCGATGAGCTTCCGCGCCTCGGTCACCTCTGCCCGGAAGGCGCAAAGGTCCACGCTCGAGCACTCGACATCAAGTCGGTAACCATCCCGGGAGCGAATCAACGCCTCCCGATGCGGAAGCATCGCCTCAAGGCTGCGTCGCAAATTAGCCGCATAAGTACGGACATTCGGTATAGCCGAAGGGGGTGGATCTTTGAACCACAGTTCGTCGATGAGTTGTTCGACCGACACCAACTGCCCCACGTTGCATGCGAGCATGGCCAGAACGGTTCGTTGCTTCGGCGTCCCCAGATCCACCGCCACCGTGTCGAACGACACCCGAAGGCCCCCAAGCACCTCAATCTTCACATTCTTGAACTCCTCCTGAGGAAGACTGTTCGCGTGATCGCATCATCACAATGAGCAACAGATCAGTCTGACCACAACAAACATTCCACCAGATGGTGGCGGGGCTGGCACTGCGGCACCACAATCTGAAGCGAAGATGAACAGTCTGCGCTGAATTGTGCAAGCCGGAGTCGCCGGCTGCGGAGAGGCTGCTCGACAAACTCCAGGATCGACGCTCTCCGCATAACCCATATGGACGGAACGTCATGAATGGACGCGCAATTGGCTAATGTTGCGTAATGTCACATTTATACTCGCTTGGCCGACCTGTCTCGACTTAGCCTCACTCCCGCACATCGAGCGGGTTCTCCATCGGTGAGCTGGGGCGTCGAGATTGAAGGAGGCGACGACATGCGTGGCAACGACTGGAATTGACGAATGTCCTGGGAATGCCGGATCGGCCGACGGTAGGCTCTCCCAGCACGGTGACGCCAGCCAACAGGAGTGGCATGATCCACCTCTCCGAACGACCAAATGAGACCGATCGGCGGCTCACGCTGCTAGTCGGTCTCGTCGTCGTCGTTGCCACGATCGTGGTGATCACCTCGGCCATCGCCGCCTCTGCCTCACCCTTGACCGTGCCTCTGAACGATCTGTCCGTGCTGGTCATGCTGACGTTTATGAGTGCGGTAGGTACCCTCGTGAAGGTACCCATCCGGATCAGGTCGACGACACACTCGATCAGCTGGAACGAGACCGCACTGGTTATCGCCCTAGCGCTCGCTCCGACATCGTGGGTCGTGTTGTGCACCGCTGCGGGTGTGGCACTGGCATCCCTGCAACTGCCACCGATCAAGCTCGCCTTCGGCGTGGGCAAGAACGTCCTGATGGCCGCCGGTGCGGGAGCCGCCCTCACCGCAGCAGACTGGGACGGTCTCAGCGGTCACCCAGGGGACCTGCTCCCACCACTCGCGGTCGCCTATCTCGTCGCCGTTCTGCTCGACGAGATCCTCGCGATACCTGTGATCGCTCTGGCCTCGGGTACCCCGATCTCCCAACACTTCCGGAGCAACCTCGATCTGAGGATCGCGGGTTACGCGGTGCGATTCGGCGTCGCGATCGGCAGCCTGCTCATCCTCGAGGCGGACACTCGGCTCCTGCTCGCCGTTCCGCCGCTCGTGCTCAGCCTCCACCTGGCCTACCTGACCAGAGTTCGCGGTCGCACCGAGCAGCAGGTGTGGCAGCGGCTCGCCCAGACCACCGACGCGCTCAACGTCGTCGAGCTGGACGAGGTCCTCACCACCGCGGTCACCCGGTCCGCCGAGCTCTTCTCCGCCGACGAGGTGGAAGTCGAGCTGCGCGACGCCGACCGGATCGTGCGCGGCGGCGCCGACGGGGTCACCTACGACGGGCCCGCCGACGAGCCGACCGCCGTGACGGGGACGGTGGTGCCCGTCCGCCTCGAAGGGCACGACAAGACGGTCGACGTGGGCATGCTGCGACTGCGTTTCCGCGGGCCGGTGACGCTCTCCGCGCGGGAGCACTACACGCTGCACACCCTCGCCTCGGCGCTGTGCACCGCGGTACGCAATGCCCAGGCGTACGCCGAACTCGCCCGGGTCGCGCAGGCCCACGCGCACGACGCGACGCACGACGCGCTGACCGGGCTGGCCAACCGGCGCCACCTGCTCGACGCCGGGAACGCGCAGCTGCACCAGCGGCACGCTGACGGGGTGACCGCCCTGGTGCTGATCGACCTGAACCACTTCAAGGAGGTCAACGACACCCTCGGCCACGCCGCCGGCGACCAGACACTGACCGCCGTTGCCGAGCGGCTGCGGGCCGCCGCCCGATCCGACGACCTGGTCGCCCGGCTCGGTGGCGACGAGTTCGCCGTACTCCTGCGGGCACTGCCCGCTCCCGCGGTGGCCGCGCTCCGGGCGGAAACGCTGCTGGCCGCGCTGCACGAGCCGTTCGACATCGAGGGTATGCGGATCAGCGTCGAGGCCAGCGGCGGCATAGCCGTCGCCCCCGCCACCGGCGGCATGGTCGAGCTGCTGCGCCGGGCCGACGTCGCCATGTACCAGGCCAAGCGGGCCGGGCAGCGCATCGCCACCTACGCGCCGGCCCGGGACACCGCCGACCTGGGGCGCCTCACCCTCGGCGGCGAACTGCCCCGGGCCGTCGCCGACCACGAGTTCACCGTCAACTTCCAGCCGATCGTCGACCTCGGCACCGGTGAGGTCATCGCCGCCGAGGCGCTGGCCCGCTGGCGCCACCCCACCCACGGCATGATCGACCCGCTGCGATTCCTGGAAGCCGTCGAGCGCTCCGGGCTGCTCCCGGCGTTCGCCGAAGCGATCCTCGACCAGGCACTGATCGCCGCCGGCACCTGGCGCGACGCCGGCTTCGACGTCCCCGTGGCGGTCAACGTCTCCCCGCGCAGCCTGCTCGACGCGCGGTTCCCCGGGTCGGTGCTGGCGCGGCTGCGCGCCCACGACCTGCCAGCCGACCGGCTGGTCCTGGAGCTGACCGAGACCCTCACCCTCAGTCAACTCGACGTCGTCGACCAGGCACTCACCCGGCTGCGCGGCGCCGGCGTCCGGCTCGCCCTGGACGACTTCGGCACCGGCTACTCCTCGCTCTCCCTGCTCTCCCGGGTTCCGGTGCACGAGCTGAAGATCGACCGGAGCTTCGTCACCGCCATGGAGTCCTCCACCGAGGCCGCCGCGATCATCCGCTCCACCCTGGATCTCGGTCGCAGCCTCGACCTCGCGGTGGTGGCCGAGGGAGTGGAGCGGGAGGCGCAGCGCCGGGCGCTCTGGGAACTGGGCTGCACGGCCGGCCAGGGCCACCTCTTCGCCCGCCCGCTGCCCGCCGGGACGCTGCTCGCGGCGCTCCAGCGCGGCACCGGCGACCGGACAGGCTGCCTCGCGGCCGCCCTGCACGACGCCGGCGCGGTGGTCCGGCTGCCGCAGGGACGTCGGCAGGGGGGCCAGGGCCGCCACCAACCGGCCTGACACACTTGCCCGGGTGAGTACCGCCACGCCGCTCGTGCGCCGTCCCAGCTGGTGGCACCGGCTCGATACGGCCGCCGGCGGTCTCGCCCTCGACCTCGGCCTCTACGCCGGATCGGCCGCCTTCGCGGCGGTCACCGCGGCCACCTCCACGCTCCTGCCGCACCGGGCCTGGGGCGGGATCGCGGCGCTGGGCTACCTCGGCGCGGCGCTGGTGGCGGCCGGTCAGCTTCTCCTGCGGCGCCATCGGCCGGACTCGACGCTGGTCGGGCTGCCCGCACGCTGGCTGGTCACCATCCTCACCTGGGCCGCTGTCGCCCTGCTGCCGCTGATCTGGCAGAGCGTGCAGCGCGCGGCGGGACGGACCGACCGGGCCCAGGAGGAGGTACTCGTCGTCGAGGAATCCGGGCGACGACTGACCGACTCCGGCACGCCCTACCTGGGACCGGACGCCATCGCCGCGTTGCCCCCCGGCGAACAGCTGCTCGGCTACACCCCGTACCAGCCGGGAATGGCCCTGTTCGGGCTGCCCCGCGCGGCAGCCGACGCGTGGTGGACCGACGCTCGGCTCTGGTTCGCCGTCGGCACCGCGATCGCCCTCGCCGTCGCCGTCCGCGTCCTGCGGCGGCCCGTGGGCACGGCCGGTGCCGGCGGCGCGGTCGATGCGGTCGATGCGGGCGGGCACGGCGCCATCGTGCTGCGCGGGGTGCAGGCCGCCACCGTGCTGCCGGTCTGCGCGCTGACCCTGGCGACCGGCGGCGACGACCTGCCCGTACTCGCGCTCTGCCTGCTGGCGCTCGCGCTCGCCGCCACCGCACGACCCGGCTGGGCCGGCGTCGCCGTCGGGCTGGCCGGCGCGCTCAAGCTCTTCGCCTGGCCGGTCGCCGCGGTGCTGATCATCTGGGGATTCACCCGACGGGCCGGTCTGCGGGTCGCCGCCGGCGCGCTGGGCCTGCCCGCCGCCGCGCTGCTGCCCACCCTGCTGGTCGACCGCGAGGCGCTGGTGGAGAACGTGCTGCGGTTTCCGCTCGGGCACGGCCTGGTCGCCAGCCCGGCGCAGACGCCGTTCCCCGGCTACCTGATCGCGAACGCCCTGCCGGCGGGACGGGCGGTGGCCGCCGCGCTGCTGGTCGCCGCCGGGGTGGCGATCGCCGTCCGGCTCGCCGTCCGCCCGCCCCGCGCCGCCCGCACCGCGGCGCTCGTCTGCGGGTACGGGTTGCTCGTGGCGATCCTGCTGATACCCGCCACCCGGTTCGGCTACCTGCTCTATCCGGTCGCGTTCCTCCTCTGGGCACCCGCGCTGGACCGTCCCGGGATCCGGCAACCGGCGAGCGGAGACGGCCCGCAGGGCGTAGACCTGAGGACATGACCACCTACCGAGACCGCACCGAGGCGGGCCGGGTGCTCGCCGACCGACTCACCGCCCTGATCGGCGAACCGGACGTCGTCGTGCTCGGCCTGGTACGCGGCGGCGTGCCGGTGGCCCGGGTCGTCGCCGAACGGCTCGGCGTACCGCTGGACGTGCTGGTGGTCCGCAAACTCGGCATGCCCTGGGCACCCGAGGTCGCCTTCGGCGCGCTCGGCCCCGGCGGCGTACGCGTGGTCAACGAGGTGGTGGCCGGGCAGCTCGACCCGGACGACATCGCCGAGGTCCAGCGTCGGGAGCAGGCGGAACTGGACCGGCGCGAACGCCTCTACCGGGCCGGCCGGCCGCCGCTGAACCTGACCGGCCGCACGGCCGTCATCGTCGACGACGGGCTGGCCACCGGGGCCACCGCCCGTGCCGCCGTCCAGGTGGCTCGGCACCTCGGCGCCCGCCGGGTCGTGGTCGCCGTCCCGGTCGGCGCCCAGGAGGCGTACGAGATGCTGGCCGCCGAGGCCGACCAGGTGATCTGTGCCCAGCGGCCGCCCACCTTCACCGCCGTCGGGGCGCACTACGACGACTTCCACGAGGTTTCCGACGACGAGGTGACGGAGGCGCTGACCACTACCGCGTGACCCGACCAGGTACCGTCGGGTGATGAGCCTGACCTGTCCCAAGTGTCACGGGGAAATGCGGCAGTACGAACGCAGTGGCGTCGTCATCGACCAGTGTGGCGAGTGCCGGGGGATCTTCCTCGACCGCGGCGAGTTGGAGAAGCTGTTCGAGGCGGAAGCCAACTGGAGCCAGCAGCAGACCCCCGCCGCGCCCCAGCCCGCGGGCTACCAGCCACCGCCGCCGCACCAGCCGGGCTACGGCGCCGTACCCCCGCCGCCGCCCCCGCCGCACGGCTACCCGGCACCGGCGTACGGCCAGCCCCAGCACTACGGATACCACGGGCACTACCGGCGCAAGAAGCGCAAGAGCTTCCTCGACGACATGTTCGGCTGAGCCCTCTGGCGGTGCGACCGGGCCGCCACCAGACGGCCCGTTCGCCCGCTGACCGCGGCCGGTCAGACGATTGCCATGTCCACGAAGCGCGACAGGTGCAGTTGGGCGGCGACCGTCACGGTGTCGGTCGGGCCATTTCTGTGCTTGGCGATGATGAAATCCGCCTCGCCGGCCCGGGGCGACTCCTTGTCGTAGTAATCGTCGCGATGTAGAAGTATGACAACGTCCGCATCCTGCTCAATTGAGCCAGACTCGCGCAAATCGGACAACTGCGGACGCTTGTCGGTGCGCTGCTCCGGGCCACGGTTCAGCTGGCTGACCGCGATGACCGGGCACTCGACCTCCTTGGCCAGCAGCTTGAGGCCCCGGGAGAGGTCCGCGACCTCCTGCTGCCGGCTCTCGGTGCGCTTCGGCGAGGTCATCAGCTGGAGGTAGTCGACCACGATCAGCTTGAGGTCGTGCCGCTGTTTGAGCCGGCGGGCCTTCGCCCGGATCTCCATCAGGTTCATGCTCGGCGTGTCGTCCACGAACAGTGGCGCCTCGCTGATCTCCCCCATGCAGCGGGCGAGCTTCGTCCAGTCGTCGTCGGAGAGTTGCCCGCTGCGCAGCACGTGCAGCGGAACGCGGGCCTCCGCCGAGAGCAGCCGCATGACGATCTCGACCTTGCTCATCTCCAGGGAGAAGATGGCCGCCGCCTGGTTCGCCCGGATTGCCGAGTTTCTTGCGAAGTCCATGCTCGCCGTACTGTTGTGCGTTGGAATCATGGCTCGGCCGGCCAGGTACAAGTGATCCGGGCTGTCGACCGTCACGCAGCGCACCGGCACACTCGGCACCGGGCGTACGCCGACGATGTATCGGGAGCGGGTGCCCGCGCCGCTGACACTGGGTCGACGCTGTGCGTGGGACATTCGCTTCCGCGTCAGCCTGAAGACCTCGTCCGTGGTCGGGAAGTTCAGCGTATGCGCGACCGAGCTTTCGGGTTGACGCCCGCTGACCTCCTTACGGTTGACCGAGCAGCGGTATCCCAGACTCACGATGAGTTCATAGACATCCTCGGCCAGTCGCGCGGATGTGGTGGTGTATTGGACATGGCCGGCCGGGGCGACGGTGCCGTCCGTGTCGAGCAGCCCTGCCAACAGTGCCCGCCGTTGATCTTCAGAGGCTCGCAGGTAGCGCTGGGGGATGTGCTTGTTGTTCAGAACACTGGCCGCCCGCAGCCGTCCTGCGTCCGCCGAGGTGAAACGAGCGCCGGCGGCGTGCCCGTCACCCAACCACACCCCCAGGGTGTATGGAGGAATGGGCAGATCCCCTCGTTCCGGAAAGGACAGCGGACGAGCGTTGTCCACCGCGTGGTTCGCCCGCCCGTCCGCCGGCTGCCGTAGCGTGCTGGCGATGTGTTCCGTGGTGACCACCCGCGAATGGTCCGCCGTCGTCTCGGCATCCCTGAGCCGGTCTACCCGAGTCAGGAGTTCACCGAGCAAGGCGTGCGCAGGGTAGGCAGCGACCTTCCGACGCCACGGCCTTCCCTGCCGGGTGTACGCCCGTTCGACCTTGCCAGCGATGCCAACCTTGGCGGCTACACCATGCAGGACGTTCCGGAACTCCGGCCCGGCGATCTTCACGGCCTCCGGGTACGTGATCAGTCGGTCCGGTGATGAGGCAACGGCCAGCTGGGCCGTAGCGGCTGCGCGCCGCGCCTGCGCGTCCCACTGGTAACTCGGCTGCGTCTCACTCCGCCGACGACGCGCTGCTCTGGTGGTCGTCGCCCACAGATGTTCGGCGTCGGCGACGATGGTGGAGCCGTCGGAGAACGCGACCTCGTAGCAAGGGCGACCAACACGAACCTCGAAGGCGTGCGTGACCGTGGTGGGTTTGCCGTCGGCGCCGATCAGTTGATCGCCCGCCTTGACGTCACCCATGGTGGTCCAGCCGTCAGGGGTCGGTAGCGGAGTGTCGAGTGCCAGCGCCTTGCCCAAGCCGGGTCGCCCGGCCACAATGATCAACTGCCCGGGATGCAGGCCGTTGAGCAGGCGGTCCAGGTCGGTGAAGCCGGTCGGCACGCCGGTCATCACGCCGCCCTGGGCGCCGACCGCCTCGATCTCGTCGAGCGTCGGCTGGAGCATGTCGGCGAGGACGGCGAAGTCCTCGCTGACCCGACGCTCGGTGACGTCGTAGACGGCCTGCTGGGCCAGGTCGACGATGTCGTCGACGTCCCGGCTGCCGCCGCCCGCGGTGCCGTACCCGAGTTGGACGATCCGGGTGCCGGCCTCGACAAGCCGCCGGAGCACCGCCCGCTCGCTGACAATGCGCGCGTAGTAGGCCGCGTTCGCCGCGGTCGGCACGCTCGCGATCAGCGTGTGCAGGTAGGGAGCGCCACCGACCCGGGCCAGGTCGCCGGAGTCGGCCAACGCCGCCGCGACAGTGATGGCGTCGGCCGGCTCACCCCGACCGTAGATCTCCAGGATGGTGTCGAAGACGGTGGCGTGCACCGGCCGGTAGAAGTCGTTGGTCTTGAGTATCTCGACGACGTCGGCGATGGCGTCCTTGGAGAGCAGCATTCCACCCAGGACGCACTGCTCGGCGGCCACGTCCTGCGGTGGCGTCTTGTCGAACTGGCCGTCGCGCGGAGGCTCGCCGGGTGACTGGCCGCCGCCCGGGAACGACTCCGTCCGCCTGTCGTCGGTGACCGACACCGGGCCCCCCTCCACTGCGTCGGATCAGTTCCAGGCATACCGCCTGGGTGCGACAACCTCGACCGTCCGCGTCGATCGGGGGCCATCGGTCGGCAGGTCGGTGGCAACCATACGGACTTCGAGGTCAGCTGCTCAACCACGGCGGTGGACGAGCCTCGGGACAACCTGTGGATGCCGGCCGAGAAGCATGTGCGCAGCGTGTGCACAGGGTGTGGATAACGGATGGGGAGTTCTCGGCTGCAAGCCGCTGACCTGCGCATACTTTTTCCCCAGCCTGTGGACGGAAATTTCCGGGTAGGGCTTTATCCGGAACCTCCCGTAAGATCGGTGGCCTATGGCTACACCTGGGTAGCGGATTGCACTTTCGGTTGAGAAGGGTCACGCTCCGACCGTGAGTTACCGGGACTGGGTACGCGAAGAGGACGGCCCGCGCGAGCGGCGGCCGGCCTCCTCGTGGGCCGAGCCCGCCGAACGCTCACCGGCCGAGCGAGCCGAGCGATACGACTCGGCGGTCGAGCGTTACCGCACCCCGAGCCGCCGGCGGGCGATCGAGCGCGGCCAGGAGGAGCCGGCCGAGCCCTACCTGCCGCGCTGGGCGCTGGAGTCGGGCGTGAGCAGTGTCGACGGCGGCGGCCGGCACGCCGCGCCGGACGACGATGACGCCGCCGACCGGCCGGGCTACGGCGACAGCGGTTGGCGCTCGGCCGAGCCCTCCCGGAGCGGCCGGAGCCGGCGGTCCACCGAGGCAGGATGGCGGGACGCGACGCCACGCGACGCACCACCACGCGACGCACCACCGCGCCCTGCACTGCCGCGCGGGGCCGCGCCGCGCCCCGCACTGCCGCGCGCGGCCGCGCCGTCGCCCGCCGTGGCACCGGAGTCCGACCACACCCGGGAGTGGACCATCGACCGCCCACAGGCCGAGGGGTACCTCGGCGGTCGCGGTCAGGGGTACGTCGGCAGCCGCCGGGCCGAGGAGGACGAGCCGGTCTCGGGGGTGACGCCGCAGAGTCGTCCCCGCCGGGCGCCGTCGCGTCAACGCCAGGTGGCCTGGTCGGGGCTGGAGGAGGAAGGCCAGCAGACGCCCGACTCCGCGCCGACCACCGACGACCCTCCGCCCCGGCGCCGACGGCGTGCGGTGGAGTCCGCACCCGGACCGGCGGTGGACCCCTGGGAGCGGCCGGCGGAACCCCGGAAGCGGGCGGCGGAGCCGTGGGAGGGCAGCGCGAGGCCCGAGCCGGAGCGGCCCGCGGTGGATCCGTGGGACGCCTCCGGCCTGCACGCCTGGCAGCAGCCCGCCGGCCTGGATCGCCGCGCCGAGGCCGGGGCGGCCGATCCCTGGGACGTCGACAGCACGAGCCAGTGGCTTCAGTCCGCCGCGACGGACCAGTGGCTTCAGCCCGACAGCACCGGCCAGTGGGACCGCGACGCCGAGGTGGACCGGCGCGAGCGGCAGCGGGGCCCGACCCGGTGGGACGACTACTCCGAACCGGACCGGTGGGACCGTACGCTGCCACCCCGGTCGGGTGCGGCGCCCGGAGTTCCGCGGCAGTCCCGGCCGGCGCGGCCCGAACCGCAGCCGCCTCAGGAGGCATTCTGGCCGGGTACCCGGTTGGCGGGTGACGATCCGCGCTGGGTCGGTGCGCCCGCGTCGGCGCCCCGGTCGCCGGTGGTCGGCTACACGGCACCGCGTCCACGCCCACGCCCGACCCCCCGGCAGCGGCCCGCCCCGGCTCCGCCGGCTCGCCCGGTCGGCATCGCGGCGGTACGGCGGCGGATCGAGTCGGTTGGCACCGCCGGCTGGAATCGTCGGCTGGAAGACGACCTGCTCGATCCCGATCCGGGTGGTCCCTGGTTGCCGCTGCTCTACACGGCGGCCTGCTATGTCCTACCGGCGCTGGTGATCTTCGTCTGGCTGCTGACCCTCGACGGAACGCCGCCCGTCGGCTGCGTGACCGACATCAGTGGCGGCGGCTGCGACTCACCTCGGGCGCGCGCGTTCGGTGCGCTGGTGGGAAGCCTGCCGCGGTTGGGGTTGGCGCTGGCCACCAGCCTGGTGATCGCGATACTGCTCCGGCGGGTGGGTACGACGTGGCGCTCGACCACGGTGGGGCTGGCCGCCGCAGTGGTCGGTGGCGGGCTCTCCACCGTGATCATCAGCGCGGTGACCGGTCAGGCCCTCGGGTGACGGGCGGCGAACGCCGCAGGGCCCGCACCGATGGACGGTGCGGGCCCTGAATGTTGTCGGCTGGGCTCAGCCCTGCACGACGTTGAGTTGGAACGAGGCGGTCACCTCGGGGTGCAGCTTGATCCGCACCGGATGCGACCCGATCGACTTGATGTGACCGGACAGTTCCAGCCGACGCCGGTCGAGCGCCGGACCGCCGGCCGCCTTGACGGCGTCGACGATCTCGGACGGGGTGACCGAGCCGAAGAGCCGGCCGCCATCACCGGCACGGGCCTTCAGGTTCACCTTGAGACCTTCGAGCTGGGCCTTCACCTCGTTGGCGTGGCCGAGATCGCGGATCTCGCGGGCCGAGCGGGCCCGCTTGATGAGAGTGACCTGCTTCTCCGCGCCCTTGGTCCAGACGATCGCGAAGCCCTGCGGAAGCAGGTAGTTACGGCCGTAGCCGTTCTTGACCTCCACGATGTCGCCCGGGGCACCGAGCCCGGACACCTCCTGAGTCAGGATGATCTTCATGTCGGCGCCTCCTCTCAGCGGGCCGTCGCGGTGTACGGCAGGAGCGCCATCTCACGGGCGTTCTTGACCGCACGGGCGATCTGCCGCTGCTGCTGCGAGGTAACGCCGGTCACCCGCCGAGCGCGGATCTTGCCGCGGTCGGAGATGAACTTGCGCAGCAGCGCGGTGTCCTTGTAATCGATGTAGGTGATCCCGTCCTTGTCGAGCGGGTTCACCTTCTTCTTCGGCTTGCGCAGTGCCGCAGCCTTCGCCATTGCTCTTGCTCCTGGTTTACGATCACGGGCGCTCGGCGCCATTAGAACGGGGGCTCCTCGTCAAAGTTGCCGCCACCCGAACGTGCGGGGGCCGGCGCGGCCGAAGCCCAGGGGTCGTCGAAGTTGCCTCCGCCGCCGCCCTGGCCACCACCGCCACCGCTGCCGCTGCCGAAGCCGCCGCCACCGCCGCCGGAACGGGACATCTTCTGCACCTTCGCCGTGGCGTAGCGCAGCGATGGGCCGATCTCGTCGACCTCCAGCTCGATGACGGTGCGCTTCTCGCCCTCGCGGGTCTCGTAGGACCGCTGACGCAGCCGACCCGAGACGATCACACGGGCACCGCGCTGCAGCGACTCCGCCACGTGCTCCGCGGCCTGCCGCCAGACGGTGCACGAGAGGAACAGCGGCTCGCCGTCCTTCCACTCACCGGACTGCCGGTCCATGAACCGGGGCGTCGAGGCGACCCGGAACTTGGCGACCGCGGCCCCGGAGGGGGTGAACCGCAACTCGGGGTCATCGGTCAGGTTACCGATGACCGTGATGGTGGTGTCTCCTGCCATGACCAACTCCTCGCGCACTCATCCGTTCCGCCGTACAGGTTCTCAGAACCCTCCGACAGCAGCGGTGAGGCTGATCCGGGTGGGCGGGGTGGATTGCTAGCGCATCTCCGGTCGGATGACCTTCGTACGCAGCACGGACTCGTTGAGCCGCAGCTGGCGGTCCAGCTCGGCCACCGCCTCCGGCGTCGCCTGGAGGTCGATGACGGCGTAGATGCCCTCGGCCTTCTTGTTGATCTCGTACGCGAGGCGCCGGCGGCCCCACACGTCGGTCTTCTCCACCGAGCCACCCGCGGTCCTGATCACGTTCAGGTACGTGTCGAGCGACGGGGCGACGGTGCGCTCCTCGAGGCTGGAGTCGAGGATCACCATGATCTCGTAATGACGCAAGACGTGCTCACCTCCTGTGGGCTAAGCGGCCACGGTCCTTCCGTGGCAGGAGGTCGTGCGTCGTGGCCCGTCCCGATCCGGGGGAACCCGGTCGGCGACGGACAACCGGACCAGGATACCCGGCCCGGACGATCACCATCACCGAGGTGACGGGCACCGCGAACCGGGGGCCCGACCGACGTCGCTGTCGGCCCGGACCCCCGGCTACGTGACCGCGGGGCGCCCCATCCGCATTCCTTGGGTGGGACCTGGGGAGGAACGACCACACCGATGAGGTTGGACCGGAGACGCCCCGCGGAGCTTTATCACGTTGTTACCTGACGTTATCCCGGAAGCATGCCCTTCAGAGGGCAAATCCTGGAATTACCGACATTTTCCTCTGGAATCCGGTCGGCGGCGCGCCGGCCGGATCTATCGGGATCAACGACTCCCGTCAGCGGCGGTGACGCGACCGGACGGCGGGCGTCGCCGCGGGCGTCGGGGGCGGGACGTAGGCTCCCCTGCATGCGTATCGGAGCCCACGTCGATCCGGCCGACCCGCTGGCGGAGGCGACCGCCCGGTCGGCAGACGCCGCGCAGTTCTTCCTCTCCGACCCACAGGGTTGGCGGGCGCCGACGCCCCGCGCGGACGCGGAAACGCTGCGCACGGCCGGTGTCGACGTCTACGTGCACGCGCCGTACGTCATCAATGTCGCGACCGGTAACAACCGCATCCGGATTCCCAGCCGCAAGCTGCTGCTCGCGCACGCGAAGGCCGCCGCGGCGATCGGCGCCCGGGGCCTGGTGGTGCACGGCGGGCACGTCAACGCCGGCGACGACCCGGCCACCGGGTTCGACAACTGGCGCAAGGCCCTGGCGTACGCCGCGGAGTCGGGCGGCTTCGGGCTGCCTGTGCTGATCGAGAACACCGCCGGTGGCGAGAATGCCTGCGCCCGACGGCTGGATGCGCTGGCCCGCCTCTGGGACGCCGTCGGCGACCACGAGGTCGGTTTCTGCCTCGACACCTGCCATGCCCACGCCGGCGGGGAAGAGCTCCTCGGCCTGGTCGACCGGGTGAAGGCGATCACCGGGCGGATCGACCTGGTGCACGCCAACAACTCGAAGGACGGGTTCGACTCGGGTCGGGATCGCCACGACAACCTGCGCGGCGGCACCATCGACCCGGACCTCCTGGTCGCGGTGATCCGCGCGGCGGGCGCTCCGGTCATCGTCGAGACGCCGGGCGGTGCCGAGGGGCAGGGCGGCGACATCGCCTTCCTGCGCGGGCAGCTCGATGCGGAGACGTCGACGCGATGACCACGGACCAGTCCGCTCCCGGCGGTTCCCGGCCGACCTCGCGCGAAAGCTGGGCCGCCGGCGGGCCGACACTCGACGATACGAAGGCCGACGACACCGACCCGACGACCGGCCGTGACGCGGCCGGCGAGACCGGTGCGAGCGCCGCCGACCCGGACGCCCCGGACCAGAGCGGCGGCCCCGACTCCCTCCCCAGCAGCGCCGGCAACGACGCCCCGCACGACGGCTCCGACATCCCATCCAGGAGCCGCGGCGCGGATGCTCCCCGCAACGGCACCAGCAACGACAGGGCTGTCCCCGACAAGGCCGCCGGCAAGGAGGACGAGGGCGACAAGGCCGCCGGCAGCGACGAGGGCGGCGAGGACCGGGACGCAAGCGGCGCCGGTGGCAACCGGGACGCCGTCCCGGCCAAGGGCGACCGGTGGGCCGCCTTCGGGCCCGCCCCCGCGCCGGTGCCGACCTGGTACGGGCGGTGGGGCCGTCGGCTCGGCCGGCTCCTGATCCATGAGTGGACGCTGGCCGCCGTCGCCTCGCTGGCGCTGGCCGTGCTGATGACCTGGCCGACGCTGCGCTACCCGTCGCACACGTTGCCACAGGACTACTGGGATCCGAGCCTGCAGGCCTGGCAGATGGCCTGGTCCGGGCACATCCTGCTGACCGACCCGGCCCAGCTGTGGCACGCCAACGCGTTCTTCCCCGCACGGTGGAGCTTCGCCTTCTCCGACACCCTGCTCGGGTACGCGCCGGCCGGCATGATCGGCAGCGGTCCCGAGCACGCCATCCTCCGCTACAACATCATGTTCGTGCTGGCGCACGCGCTCGCCACCTTCGGCGCGTACGTGCTGGCCCGGCAGCTCGGTGCGGGCCGGATCGGGTCCGCGGTGGCCGGTGTCGCCTACACCTACGCGCCCTGGCTGCTGGCCCAGGCCGGCCACCTGCACGTGGTCTCCAACGGCGGCATCCCGCTGGCGCTGGCCATGCTGGCCCGGGGGCACGGCTGGTCGCTGCGGCACGGCTACCGACCCGAGCGCCGGCACGAGGGCTGGGTGTACGCCGGCTGGCTGGTGGCCGCCTGGCAGTTGAGCCTCGGCTTCGGCATCGGCCTGCCGTTCGCGTACGTGCTCGCCGGCACGGTGCTGGTGGCCGTCGCCATCTGGTTCGCGAAGCGGATCATCTGGCGGCTCCGGCGACCCTTCGGCTCGCGGTTGTTCGTCGCCAACCTGATCGGCGGGTTGATCTTCGCCGGAGTGGGCATCCTGCTGGCCATCCCGTACTTCACCGTGGCACAACTGCACCCGCACGCGGAGCGGACGATCGGCGACATCGCCGTCTTCTCGCCGCCCGCCAGCGGCTTCGTCACCGCCCCCGCCGAGTCCCTCCTCTGGGGCGGTCTGCACGAGGGCGCCCGTTCGATACTGCCCTGGCATCCGGAGATGACGCTGCTGCCCGGTTTCGTGCTCTACGCACTGGCCGCCGGCGGGCTGTTCTTCTCCATCTGGACGGTTCGCCAGCGCCTGCTGCTGCTCGCCGGTGTGCTGGTGGCGATGATCCTGTCGATGGGCACCGAGTTCCTCGGCGGCCGCTACACCTACGTACCGCTCTTCGATCACCTGCCCGGCTGGAGCGGCATCCGTACGCCCGGCCGGTTGATGCTCTGGGCCACGCTGCTGCTCGGGCTGCTCGCGGCGGGCGCGGTCAGTGCGTACGCGCAGCGGGTCCGGGAGATCTCCGCCGAGCGGATCCCCTCCTGGCCGAGCCCGTGGCTGCGCCTGGCAACGCTGGTGCCGCTGCTGCTGGTCATCGCCGAGGGCACCAACGCCACGCCACATCCGGTGGTGCCACGGCAACCGGCCGCGATGCGGTCGGTCGACGGTCCGCTGCTCGTGCTGCCCAGCGGGCAGAACAATGACCAGCCGGTGATGCTCTGGTCAACCAGCCGGTTCCAGGACGTCGTCAACGGCGGCAGCGGCTTCACGCCGCGCCAACTCGCCGACGTACGCCGGGTCACCATGGCCTTTCCCGATCAGACCAGCGTCGACTACCTGCGCACCCTCGGCGTGCGCGAGGTGCTGGTGTTGCGGGGCCGGATCGCCGGCACGCCGTGGGAGGTCAGCGTCGACGCGCCGGTGGACGGGCTGGGCATCACCCGCGAGGAGATCGACGGGGTCGTCGTGTTCCGCCTCTGAACCGGTTTGGGGTCTGCGGGGGATCGCACCCGGGTCAGGTGACGGTGGGGACAGGGGTCGGGGGCGGGGCGGCGGTGGGGCGGCGGGCACGTAGCCGGGCGAGCCAGGGCGCGTCGGGGGTGCCGTCGAGCAGGCCGCCGTCCGGGTCGTCGGCGTAGGTGCGGCGCACCGCGTCCCGCTCCGGGTTCAGGATCTCCTGTACGACCAGGACGACCAGCGCCACCACTGCGGCCAGACGCAGGCTCGCGGCCAGCACGAACACGCCCTCCGGAAAGACCGGCTGACCGGTCGACGCACCCAGCAGCTGGCCATAGAAGGCGACGAAGTAGCAGACCTCGGCCGCCTGCCAGACGAGGAACGCTCCCCACTTGGGCCGGGCGAGCACCACCAGCGGCAGCAGCCAGAGCACGAACTGCTGCGACCACACCTTGCTGAAGATCAGGAAAACGGCGACCACGAGGAAGGCGAGCTGGGCGAGCCGGGGCCGGCGCGGCGCCAGCAGCGCGAGCGCGCCGATACCGAGGCAGGCCAGCCCGAACAGGGCGTACGACAGGTAGTTGAGGGTGGGAATGTTGGCGTCGAGCCACTGGAAGGGGCCCATGCTGGCGGGATCACCGAACTTCCCGTCCAGGTAGCGGGTGATGTACCAGAGGGTGCCCCAGTCGATCGGCCGGTCGGTGTTCAGCTCGAAGAAGCGTTTCCAGTTCTCCCGGGACTCCAGCGGCAGCGCCACCGGCAGGTTCACCAGCACCACCGTCACCGCGGCCGTGACGATGGACAGGATGGCGGCGCGGATCCGGCCGGCGCGTATCGCCAGCACCAGGATCGGCCCGAGGATGAACAACGGCCACATCTTCGCCGCCCCGCCGAGCCCGAGCAGCACCCCGGAGAGCGCGACCAGCGCGGTCCCCTTCCGGCCGGGCCCGGAGCGTGCCCAGGCCAGCAGGCCGAACGCGGCGAGCCCGATGGCGAGAAAGTCCCAGTTGACGGTGGCGGTGAGCAGCAGCGCGGGGGCGAGCGCGAAGAGGGCGGCATCCCACGGGCGCCGTCGACGCAGCGCCAGGATCACCGCCACGGTGGCCACCGCCAGCGCGCCGAGCACGAGCGCGTTGAGGTTGTAGAACCACTGCCCCTGGTTCATCCCGGGGTTCCCGTCGCCGGCCGCGTGCACCGGCAGCCCGAGCGCACCCATGAAGTACCCGGTCAGCACCGGATACTCCACCGGGTGGTCCAGGTAGGGCACCGCGCCCTCGTTGAGCCGCTCCGCGTAGTAGAGCGCCAGCACGTCGGTGTAGCAGAAGCGGGTGTACTGCTGGTTGTCCACCCATGCGCCATCCTGGCAGGGCGACTTCTGCACCCAGTGCAGGGCCAACGTCAGGCAGGTCAGCGCCAGGACGATCCGTACCGCCGTCCAGAACCGACGCTCCGCACCGGCGGGCCGGTCGCGGGCGACGGCGTGGTCGCCGAGCGGCCCGCCGATCAGCCCGGAGAGCCCCCGGACGAAGCCGTCGGAGCGGGACGGGTGATCGGGGGCACCGGATTCATCGATGCCGGGCGTCGACTTCGTGCTCATGACCGTGCATCCTGCCGTATCCGATGACCGCGTTGAAGTCGAAACCACCACCACGTCCCGGATCGCCTCCGGGCCGTCACGATCGCCCTACTCGACACGCCGACGGGCGGCCGGAGAGGTGTCCGGCCGCCCATCGGCGTCAGCGGGAGCTAGTCCCGGGTCGAGGTTCTCGGTGTCGGCAGTCCGCCGCCTTCGCCGCCTGATCGCGGCTCGGTGGGCGGGGGCTCGTTCGGGTTACCGCCCCGACCGTTGTTGCCGCCGTTGTCTCCACCGTTGTTGCCGCCACCGGTGATCCGGCAGAAGAAGTCCGTCGGCTCGCAGTCCTGGCCCGCCGGCGGTGGCGGCGGCGGGGGCTCCTCGCCGTTACCGGCGTCCTGGTCACCGACGCCGGTAACGTCCGGCAGGTTCGACGGATCGAAGCCGCTCAGTACCTCGTCCATGTACCGCTTCCACAGCGCGGCCGGCACGCCGCTGCCGCCGACGTTGCCGCCGTTCTTGTCGAGGATGGCCGGCTTCTTCTGGTCACGGCTGCCGATCCAGACCGCGGTGGCCACGTTCTGGTCGTAGCCGACCATCCAGGCGTGCGCGTTCTTGTCGGTGTTGTTGTGCTCCCAGGTACCGGTCTTGCCGGCCGCCTGCCGGTTGTTGACCAGTCGGGCATTGCTCTTGCCGGGAATCTCCTTGAGCACCGCGGTCACCTCGTCGGCAACCTCCGGCTTGATCACCTGCTTGGGGTCGAGCTTCTCGCCCGTGCCCGGGACCTTGTCCCACTTGCCGGTGGCCTTGTTCTGCTTCTCCACCGTCCGGACGAAGTGCGCCTTGTTGTACTTGCCCTTGTTGGCGAGGGTCGCCAGGCCGTTGGCGTGGTCCAGCACGGTGATGGGGTACTGGCCGAAGCCGATGACTCGGTCGAACTGCTTGCGTCCGAGATCCTCGGGCTTCTCCTTCGTCAGGTCGTACGCCTTCGGCGGGTCCACGGTCCACATGGTGCGGATGCCGGCACGGCGGGCCATGTCGATGATCTTGGCCTCGCCGATGTCCTCGGCCACATGGAAGAACGGCACGTTGTACGACTGCACCGTCGACTCCTGGAGCGAGCAATACTTGTTGCAGGTCCGCCGGACGTCACGGCCGGCGTTCTGGATCTCGTTGGCGTAGCCGGTCGGCTTGAACGGGGTGGCGTCCCAGTGCGACTTGACCGAGATGCCGGCGTCGATCGCGGCGGCGAGCGTGTAGACCTTGAATGACGAACCCGGCGGATGACCGCCGACGAGGTCGCCGTTCTGGTTGGTGTTCAGGCCCGCGTAGTCGAAGTCCGCACCGCTGTCGCCGCCGTAGTAGGCCAGCACCCGGCCGGTCTTCGGGTCAACCGACACCACCGCCGCCATCAGGTTCTTCGGCTGCTCCTTGAGCACCGAGCCCTTCCGGTCCGGCTGGGCAGCCTCCTCCAGCGCCTTCTGCATCTTCGGATCGATGGTGGTGGTGATCCGGTAGCCACCCTCGCGCAGCTCGGTCACGCAGTTGGGCTTGTCCGGCGCACCGGAGTTGGAGCAGAGGCCCCACTCCTCCATCTCCTTGCGGACGTAGTTGATCACGTTGCCGCGCGGAGAGGCGACCCCGAAGCCATTGTCCTTCTTGGACTTCTGGACCTTCGGGTACTCGGTGGGTCGCTCCGGCTTGCCCGGTGCGCCGAGCCAGCCCTCCTCGACCATCCCGTTGATGACGTACTCCCAGCGGGACTTGGCGTCGACCTCGTTGATCTCGGGGTCGTACCCCTGGTGGGTGGCGCTGGCGACGGGCTGCTTGATCAGCGCGGCGAGCACCGCCCCCTGGGCCGGATTGAGCTTCTTGGCGCTGGTGTTGAAGTAGGTCTGGGCCGCCGCCTCGATGCCGTACGCGCCCCGACCGAAGTAGATCACGTTGAGGTAGTTCTCCATAATCTGGTCTTTGCTGTAGTTGTCGTTCAGCTTCGAGGCGAGGATCGCCTCTTTCACCTTCCGCGCGTAGCTGTCGTCCTGGAGGTTCTCGTAGGCGTTGCGGGCGTACTGCTGGGTGATGGTCGAGGCACCCTGCTTGTCGCCGCCGGAGAGGTTGTTCCAGGCGGCCCGGGCGATGCCCTTGTAGTCGACGCCCGAGTGCCGGTAGAAGTTGCGGTCCTCGGCGGCGGCGACGGCGTCCCGTACGTGTTCCGGGATGTTGTCGATGGTGACGAAGGTGCGGTTCTCGTTGCCGAGCTTGGCCACCAGCGTCTTGCCGTCCTTGGCGTAGACGATGGTGGAGAGCGGCAGCGGGATCTCCTTGGGCAGCACCACGTTGGTCGAGTAGTAGGTGAACCCGACCACGCCGATGCCGGCCAGCATGATGAACACCGCGAAGCCGGCGATCAGCATGTTCATCCGCTTGCGCTTGCGGGCTCGGGCCGCGGCACCGGGGTCACGGCCACCGCGCCCGGGGCCGGTCGGGCCACCAGGTCCGCCGGGACCGCCCGGTCCACCTGGGCCACCGACACTCGCCCGGGCCACCGCGGCCCGACCGCCGACGCCACCCACGGATGCCGAGCCGACGCTCGCCCGGCCGGGCGACGCCGCGCCGACGGCACCGACCGAGGCGCGACCGGCCCGACCGGGTGCGGGCGACACCGGCACCGAGGCCCGGCCGGGGGCGGCCGGGGAGACCGGCACCGAGGCGCGGCCAGGCCCGGCACGTCCGGCCGCGCCAGCGGATCCGCCATACGGCGGTACGCTCGCCGAACCACCGACCGAGGCCCGTCCGCCGACCGAGGCGCGGGCCGACGAGCCGGATGCGTCCGGTCCGGTTGACCAGTTGACTCCGCGCGGTTCACCACCCGGGCGGCGGTACGCGTCGTCCGCCTGCCCCGGATCGTCCTGGCCCGGAATCCGGGCCCGTCCCCGCGAGGAGCTGGGATCGCCGTACGAGTTCATGCCTCACACCCTGCCGTCGCGGTGGGGCGCGGTCGCACCGCCACCGGTTTGCCGTGAGTTGTGACACCCGCGAGCACGGCATGGGGGTGCCGTGGCGTTGGTGTCAGATCCGAATCAATCGGACCATTCAGACCTACAAGCTGTCGGTCGCCCCAGCCGCGTGCGCGGCCGGGGCCGGCCGATCGAGCTCGAATCACCGTTGCGCCTCTCGCCTTCGCCGCACACCCGTCCCGTCGGCGGTCATGCCGGTCGCCTCATGCTCCGGCTCGCCGTCGCCGCCGGCCAGACCGTCCCGCCCGAGCAGGTACTGCTCGACCAGATGGTTCCAGTCACAGCCGGGGCATACCTCCACCACGAAGACCTGGAACTCACGCAGCGTCATCGCCAGGACGGCCAACTCGGCCACCGTACGCGCCTGGCCGGCCGACTGCTTGAGTTCGTCCCCGTAAATGTAGTGGACGTGGGTGAGGTTCTCGCTCCGGCAGATCGGACACCGCCGGTCGGTGGGCTCGCCATGGAACCGAGCCGCGTTCTTCAGGTACGGCGACGCGTCGCACAGGTCGTAGGTGCCGACGCGGCCGGCGAGGAGCTCACGCAGCACTGCTCGCTTTCGGAGCGAGTAGTCGACGATCTGGCGCTGCGTACGCATGCGGCAAAGGGTACGCGGTCTCCTTTGGCGAGGCGACCACCGTGACAATCCGTAGTCGAGGGATTCCGGAACGGGGGTTTGCCCCGGCCGGCGCGAGACGCTACGGTGCGATGTATCGGTCCGATACATCGTGGTGGTTACCGCTTCACGCACAGGGTAAAGGGAGGGTGGCCGGTGCTCGAACTCGCCATCCTCGGCCTGCTTCAAGAGGCCCCGATGCACGGCTACGAGCTGCGCAAGGAGCTCACCGCCAAGCTGGGGGCGATCCGCGCTGCGATCAGCTATGGCTCGCTCTACCCGACCCTGCGCCGGTTGCAGGCCGCGGGATGGATCACTGAGGCCGACGAGGCACCCGCCACCGCCGAGGAGGTTCCCGCGCTGACCAGCCGACGAGGTCGGGTGGTCTACAAGATCACTGCGGAGGGCAAGGAACGATTCGCCCAGCTCATCGCACAGACCGGGCCGGAAACGTACGGCGACACCGGCTTCGGTGTGCACTTCGCGTTCTTTTCCCGAACCGACCAGGCAACCCGACTCCGGATCCTGGAAGGTCGCCGCCGCACGATCGAGGAACGTCGCGAGGGCCTTCGCGACATGCTGGGCCGGGCGGCCGAGCGCCTCGACGCGTACACCCTGGAGCTGCAACGCCACGGCCTGGAGGCCTGTGAGCGTGAGGTCCGCTGGCTGGAGGAGCTCATCGCCAACGAGCGCTCCGGCCGTGCCCCGACGGTCCCGCACGACGGGACGGCCGGCGGCCGACGAGAAGACAACAGCCCGCCTCCGCCTGGTGAGACCAGGAAAGAGCGGCCGTGACAGAGAAGAAGGAGGCATACGCGATGGGCTCCGTCCGCGTCGCCATCGTCGGTGTGGGTAACTGCGCCTCGTCCCTGGTACAGGGCGTCGAGTATTACCGGAACGCCGACCCGAACGACCGCGTCCCGGGTCTCATGCACGTCACCTTCGGCGACTACCACGTCTCTGACGTGCAGTTCGTCGCGGCGTTCGATGTCGACGCCAAGAAGGTGGGCATGGACCTCGCGGAGGCGATCGTCGCCAGCGAGAACAACACCATCAAGCTCTGCGACGTGCCGCCCACCGGCGTCACCGTGCAGCGCGGCCCGACCTTCGACGGCCTCGGGCAGTACTACCGCGAGATCATCGAGGAGTCCGGCCGCGAGCCGGTCGACGTGGCCAAGGCGCTGCGCGACGCGCAGGTCGACGTGGTCGTCTCCTACCTGCCGGTGGGCTCGGAGCAGGCCGACAAGTTCTACGCCCAGGCCGCGATCGACGCCGGCTGCGCGTTCGTCAACGCCCTGCCGGTCTTCATCGCCTCCGACCCCGAGTGGGCGCAGAAGTTCACCGACGCGGGCCTGCCGATCGTCGGCGACGACATCAAGAGCCAGGTCGGCGCCACCATTGTGCACCGCGCCCTCGCGAAGCTCTTCGAGGACCGGGGTGTCGAGCTGCTGCGCACGTACCAGCTCAACTTCGGCGGCAACATGGACTTCATGAACATGCTGGAGCGCAACCGCCTGGTCTCGAAGAAGATCTCGAAGACGCAGTCGGTCACCTCCCAGGTGCCGCACGAGATGGCCAAGAGCGACGTGCACATCGGCCCGTCCGACCACGTGCCGTGGCTGGACGACCGCAAGTGGGCCTACATCCGCCTGGAGGGCCGCTCGTTCGGTGACACCCCGCTCAACGCCGAGCTCAAGCTTGAGGTCTGGGACTCGCCGAACTCGGCCGGTGTCATCATCGACGCCGTCCGCGCCGCGAAGATCGCCCTCGACCGCAAGATCGGTGGCCCGATCCTGTCGGCCTCGTCGTACTTCATGAAGTCCCCGCCGGTGCAGTACGCGGACCACGACGCGCACGCCGCCGTCGAGTCCTTCATCGCCGGCGAGATCGAGCGCTGAGCTGCCGTAACGCTCGCCCGGGCTGACGCCCGCCGCCAGCACCGTCGAGGGCCGGGTCCACACGGACCCGGCCCTCATCCGGCACTACGTCCGCCCGGCCCGAAACGTGTCCCCCGATTCGGGGCAGCGCCGGCAGTCGACACGCCGAGCACAGGCCGCCTTTACCGCCACCAGGTGGACAGCGAGCGTGCGGTCAGGACCAGGCGCGTTGCAGGGCGACCCGGGCCTCCAACTCCAGCAGTTTGACCTTGCGGTCCAGGCCACCGCCGAAGCCGACCAGCTTCCCGCCCGCACCGATGATGCGGTGACACGGCACGATGACCGGGATCGGGTTGCGGTTGCAGGCCACGCCGACCGCGCGGGCCGCGCCCGGATCGCCCACCCGCCGGGCCACCTCGCCGTAGGTCAGCGTCTCGCCGTACGGAATCAGGGTCATCTCGCGCCACACCGCCCGCTCGAACTCGGAACCGCGCGGCACCGTCACCGGCACGTCGAACTCGGTCAGCTCCCCGGCGAAGTACGCCCGCAGCTCCTGCACCGCCCGCCGGGACGCCTCGTCGACCGGCTCGGCGGTGGCGTTCGCGACCGGGCCGAAGTGCGTCCCGCACACGCTGCCGCCCTCGGTGGCCACGGAGAACTCCCCGATCGGCGAGTCGAGCACCGTCCATCGCATCCCGCCATTGTCCCACCCGTTGCCCCCACCCCGTTGATCATGAAGTTGTTGTCACCCCGCCCGGCGTGTCGCGACAACAACTTCATGATCAACGGGGAGAGCGAGGGGGTGGGGGACGGCGGCGCCCGCCGGGCGTTTCCCTGGGTGGGGGTGCTCGGCGGGCGCCGGGTGGGGTCGTGCTGGATGTCAGGCGGCGGAGACGGTGAACTTCTCGCCGTTGCCCAGCCCGAGTTCACGGGCGGTCCACTTGATGTTCTTGTTCGAGATCAGCTTGCTGGTGCCGGCCGAACCGGCGGAGACCGCCTGGTTGTCGCTGGCCCGGAGGAAGATCGTGCCATCCCCGTTGTAGTCGACGAAGTCGAAGGTGCCCCAGAGGCCCAGGGTCTTGCTGCTGGCGATCAGCGGCTTGGTGCCCTTGCTCGCCGCGACCACGTACCGACCGTTGGAGAGCGCCTTCAGGCCGAAGAAGCCGTCGCCCCGGTTGACGATCTGGAACTTCGCCGCCTTGGTGACCGACTTGCTGCTGGCGACCAGCGGCTTGGTGCTGCTGGCGGCCACCACGTACTTGCCGCTGGCCTTCGACTTGATGCTGATCACCGGCGCCGGCGCGTCGATGGTGAACTTCTCGTTGGTACCGATGGTGGTCCTGCTCGCCTTCAGCGCCGACTTGCCGGCCTTCGACGCCGTGACGTACTTGCCGTTGATCTTGGCCTTGAGGCTGATCCTGCCGTCGGTGTGGTTCACGATGGTGAACTTGGCCGAGGTGACGATCGTCTTGTGGCTGGCGATCAGTGGCTTGGTGCCCTTGCTCGGTGCGACCACGTATCGGCCGGTGCTCTTGGAGCGCAGCGCGACCAGGCCGCCGCCGGCGTTGACGATGTCGTACCGCTGCGCGGTACCCAGGCTCTTACCGTTGTTGACCAACGCCTTCTTGGTGCTGGCGGCGGTCACGAACTTGCCGTTGGAGCTGGCCTTGAAGCCGTACGAGCTGCGGGCGGGGGTGACCGAGCCAACGGTGAGCAGCCGGTCGATCGAGCCCTTGGTGTCGTACACCGCCCCGGCGATGCCGGTGGTGACGATGCGGTCGCGGACCTGCTTCGGCTTCCACGTCGGGTTGGTGTGCAGCAGCAGAGCCGCCGCACCCGCGACGTGCGGAGCGGCCATCGAGGTGCCGCTGGCCCCCAGGCTGCCGGTGTTGTTGTCGTGCCGCGCCGAGACGATGCTCACGCCCGGAGCGAACACGTCGAGGCACTTGCCGTAGTTCGAGAACCAGGCCCGCATGTCGACCCGGTCCGTCGCGCCCACGGTGATCGCGTCGGGCACCCGGGCCGGCGACACCTTGCAGGCGTCCCTCATCTCGTTGCCGGCCGCCACCGCGTAGGTGATGCCGGAGTTGATGGAGCGCTTCACGGCATCGTCGATCGCCGTCGACGCCCCGCCACCGAGGCTCATGTTGGCCACGGCCGGCTTCTTGGCGTTGGCGGTCACCCAGTCGACACCGGCGATGACCTGTTCCGTGGTGCCGGAACCGTCACAGCCGAGCACCCGTACACCGACGAGCTTGATCCCCTTGGCCACGCCGTACTTCGCGCCACCGACGGTGCCGGCCACGTGCGTTCCGTGGCCGTTGCAGTCCCCGTTCGCCTGGGGTTGGATACCGCCCGGCTCGGTGGGCTCCGGATCCGCCGTCGGCTCCGGATCCGCCGTGGGCTCGGGCTCCGCCGTCGGCTCTGGGTCCACCGTGGGCTCCGGATCCGGCGTCGGCTCGGCAGTGGGGGTCGGGGTGGGCGTGGGCGTGGGCTTGGGCGGCGGGTTGATGGCGTCGTAGCCCATGCTGGCCCGGCCGCCGAAGTCCTGGTGCTTGACGTTGATGCCGGTGTCCAGGATGTACGCGGTGACCTTGCTACCGGTGTTCGGGTACTTGTAGCTCTTGTTCAGCTTCGCGGAGGCCTGGTCGAGACGGTCGAGGCCCCAGGACGGCGGGCTGCTCTGCGTGCCGCTGGCCGACAGGCGCCGGACCTGCTCGACGTAGGCCACCGCGGGGTTGGCGGCCACCTTCTCCGCCTGCTGCCGACTCATGGTGGCCGAGTAGCCGGTGAGGGCGTTGCCGAAGACCTCCCGGACCGTGCCGCCGTTCGCACCGGCGAGCGCCGAGGCGGCGGCCCGGACGGTGCTGTAGGTGGCGCCCCGGTCCTTGAGGACGACGATGTAGCGATCCGGCACGACACCGAAAGCACCGGTGCCGAGCACCTCGGCCCGGGGCAGGTCGGGCGGAGCGGCCAGTGCGGCACCGCCGGAGACGACGGTGAGCATGGACGAGGCGGTGGCGAGGGCGAGCCCCGCCACCGCCGAGCGGCGCAGTACGCCACGGCGTTTCACTAGTGTGATCTCCCCGTTGATCGTCGACCGTGCCCGATGGGGTGGTCGAACCGACAGTGGATCGTCCCGCTTCGACAGATGAACAGCGAGTGAAGAGACGTGCCCAACATCATCTACGACCGACGCAACGATCCGGGTCAACCTTTCGGTCGAAACGTCGGCGTTTCGTCGTAGCGACCATCAGGACGGGACGAGCCAGGATGGACGCCGGCCCGGCAGTGTCGACACCGCAGGGTCAGGCGGTGGCGCCGTTCAGCCGAGGACGCCCTCGTCGCGGGCCCAGCGCAGCAGCTCCGCCTCGGCGGTGTCGCGGTCCAGCGGCCCACGCTCCAGCCGCAGATCCTTCAGGTACTTCCAGGCTCGTCCCACGATCGGCCCGGGCGGCACGCCGAGCAACTCCATGATCGCGTTCCCGTCGAGGTCGGGCCGGACGCGGGCCAGGTCCTCGTCGGCCGCGATCCGGGCGATCCGCTCCTCCAGCGCGTCGTAGTCCGAAGCCAGCTGGGCCGCCTTGCGGCGGTTGCGGGTGGTGCAGTCCGACCGGGTCAGCTTGTGCAGCCGGGGCAGCAGGTCACCGGCGTCGGTGACGTACCGGCGCACCGCCGAGTCGGTCCACTCGCCCCGGCCGTACCCGTAGAAGCGCAGGTGCAGCGCGACCAGCGCGGTGACCTGTGCGGTGACGTCCTTCGGGTAGCGCAGCGCCTTCATCCGCGCCTTGGTCAGCCGGGCGCCGACCACCTCGTGGTGGTGGAAGCTGACCCGCCCGTCCGGCCCGGCCGACTTCGTCGCCGGCTTGCCCACGTCGTGCATCAGCGCGGCCATCCGGAGGACGAAGTCCGGCCCCTCCTTCTCGTGGGAGACCGCGTTGCGGACCACCGTGAGGGTGTGCTCGTAGACGTCCTTGTGCTGGGCGTGCTCGTCGATCTCCAGCTTGAGCCCGGTCAACTCGGGCAGGAAGCGCTCGGCCAGGCCGGTGTCGACCAGCAGCCGCAGACCGGTGATCGGGTCGGCTCCGCAGAGCAGCTTGGTGAACTCGTCGCGGATCCGCTCGGCCGTGATCCGGTCCAGGTCGGCCGCCATCCGGGTCATCGCCGCCTGCACGTCCGGGTGGACCGCGAAGCGCAGCTGCGCGGCGAAGCGGGCGGCCCGCAGCATCCGCAGCGGGTCGTCGCCGAACGACTCGGCGGGCGTGCCGGGGGTACGCACGACCTTCGCGGCCAGGTCGGCCAGGCCGCCGTACGGGTCGGTGAACCGGTGCTCGGGCACGCTCACCGCCATCGCGTTGACGGTGAAGTCCCGCCGCCGCAGGTCCTCGACCAGGCTGGTGCCGTACGCGACCGTCGGGTTGCGGCTCACCTGGTCGTACGACTCCGCCCGGAAGGTGGTGATCTCCAGTCGCAGGCCGCCGCGCTGGCAGCCGATGGTGCCGAACTCCCGACCGGTCTCCCAGATCGCCTCGGCCCAGCCCCGCACGATGTCCAGTGTCTGGTCCGGGTGCGCGTCGGTGCAGAAGTCCAGGTCCTCGCCGAGACGCCCGAGCAGCGCGTCGCGTACCGAACCGCCCACGAGGTGCAGTTCATGACCGGCCACGGCGAACCGGCGGCCCAGCTCGTCGGCGACCGGGGAGACCCGGAGCAGTTCGGCGACGGCGTTGCGCTGCGCGGCGGTGAGTTCGCGGCGGTCGGTGGCGTGGGATGCGGCGGCGTCGGACATGGGATCAGCAGCCTATCGGTCCTGACCGGCATCTCCTCCGCCGGGCGCGGGTAACGAACCGGGGTTGACTAAGGTCTGTGACGTGGGGGCCGGTGCCGGCTCCGGCGTACCCCTTGGAGGCACAGATGAGCGGCGGGCTCTACCGCAGCGCGAACGCCGCGCAGGGCGGCTCGCCCGACAGCCGCCCGGACGACGGGGCCACGTTCATCTCCGCCGAGCCGCTGAACCAGCCCGCGATGGAGTCGACCGCGCCGCCGCCGGAGCAGGTGGCGGAGGGCAGCGCCGCGACCAACAGCGCGGTCATGGCGATCGGCAGCCTGGTCAGCCGGGGTACGGGCTTCCTGCGCACCCTGGCGATCACCGCGGCGCTGGGCTCGGCGATCGGTGACGCGTACACGACCGCCCAGATCCTGCCGGGGATGGTCTACGAGTTCCTGCTCGGCGGCATCCTCACGAGCGTCCTGATCCCGGTGCTGGTCCGACGGCGCAAGTTCGACGGCGACGGCGGCCAGGCGTACACCCAGCGGCTGCTCACGCTGGCCGTGCTCGCCCTCGGCGGCGCGGCGCTGCTCGCGGTGGCCGCGGCGCCGCTGCTCACCTGGCTGTACGCCAGCGACCAGTCCCCCGCCGACTACCGGAGTCTGGTCACCGCGCTGGCCCGGCTCATGCTGCCGATGATCTTCTTCACCGGCCTGAGCGCGCTGATCAGCGCCGTGCTCAACACCCGTGGCCACTTCGCGGCCCCGATGTGGGCGCCGATCCTGAACAACATCGTGGTGATCGCCACCGCCGGCCTCTACATCGCGATCTTCAGCACCGACATCCTCGCCCCGGATCAGATGACCACCGGGCGGATCCTGCTCATCGGCGGGGGCACGCTGCTCGGTGTGGCGGTCCAGGCGGCCGGGCTGCTGCCCGCGCTGCGCAGGGTCGGCTTCCGGTGGCGGTTCCGGTTCGACTTCCGGGCGCTCGGGCTGGGCGAGCTGGGTCGCCTCGGCGCCTGGATGTTCTGCTACGTCGCGGTCAGCCAGCTCGGCCTGATCGTGATCTTCAACCTGCTCAGCCGGACCAGCGGCCAGGCCGCCGGCGCACTGATCTACAACAACGTCTTCCTGCTGCTGATGATGGCGCACGGCATCATCGCCGTCTCGATCATCACGGCGTTGATGCCCCGGATGAGCGCCGCCGCCGCCGACGGCCGGTACGCCGACCTCGCCGCCGACCTGTCCCGGGGCACTCGCACGGTGTCGGCCGTGCTCGCCCCGATCGCGGTCTGCTACGCCGTGCTCGCCACCCCGATCGCCTTCACCCTGTTCCGGTGGGGTGCGTTCACCGACGACAACGCCCATGCCACCGCCCCGGTGCTGTTCTTCGCCGCGCTGGCACTGGTGCCGTTCGCGGTCAGCCAGCTGTTCACCTTCGCCTTCTACGCGCTGCCCGACACCCGCACGCCGGCCCTGGTGAACATCCCGGTAGTGGCGCTGCGGTCGCTGGTGCAGATCGGGCTCTTCGTGGCGTTCTCGGCGAGCTTCGCCGCATCCGGGATGATGATCGGCAACACCGTCTCGTACCTGGCCGCGGCCATCGCCTCGGCCTGGCTGCTGCGGCCCCGGGTGGGTCGCATCGGGCTGGGCGCGATCCTGCGTACGCTGAGCCGGGTGGTGGTCGCCGCGCTCGGTGCCGCCGTGGCCGGCCTGCTGGTGGTGGCCCTGCTGCCCGGCGACGACACGCCGACGCGGTCGGAGGCGATCGTGCAGCTGGTGGTCGGCGGCAGCGTGATCGGCGGTACGTACCTCGGCCTGGCGACCGTGCTGCGGATCTCCGAGATCACCGAGGTGGTCGGCATGGTCCGCCGCCGGCTCGGCCGCTGATCATCGACGCGGCATGCACGCACCCAGAGTGACCGCGGATCACCAGGCTGGGGATGCGCCTGTGGATAACTCCGCGCGCCGCCGCTCACCTACCGAGTCAGCCTGTGGATAACCAGCCGGACGGCCGAGTATGCCCGGCCGGTCGATGGGAACCCCACCGCCGCCGGACCTACCGACACAGCCAGCCCCGCCCCTGCCGGAGCCGGTTGTTGTCGACCTTTAGATTGGCTGGTACAAGTGCCAGCAACGGGGCTGACAACGGTGGTAACCGGGCAAGTCCGTCCGACTGCCGACTCCCGGTGTCGGTCACGGCGGGAAGATGACATGTCGGGGACCGTGCCAACCCGGGTAAGGTCGCTCTCGACGGGTACGGCAGGCACCGGCGCGCGGCACCGCGTGGCGACCGGTCGGCGGTACCAGACGAAGGCGGAGCGGGAAACAGATGCCCAGCAGCGCGGGTCCATCGATCGACACGATCACCGAGGGAGGACGGGTGACCCAGGTCGGCGAGGGTCAGGACGCGGACGAGACCACTCCGCCGGTCATGACCTTCGGCGCTCCGACGGCCGGTGAGATCCTCGCCGAACGTTACGAGCTGGTCGAACACATCAACAACGACAGCGCGGGCCGGCTGGTCTGGCGCGGTGTCGATGTCGTGCTGCGCCGGCCCGTCGCGGTCGTCATGCGCTACCCGGGCGGCGAGTCCGCCACCGAGATGCTTCAGGCCGCCGTCGCTGCCAGCCGGGTCGTCCACCCCAACCTGGTCGGCGTCTACGACGCCATCGACGAGGCCGATCGGGCCTACGTGGTGCGCGAATGGGTCGACGGGCAGTCGCTGCGGGATCTGGTCGCGAGCGGGTCGTTGGACGCCGCCCGGGCCACCGCCGTCGGTAGCGCCGTCGCCAGCGCCCTGGCCGCCGTGCACGCCACCGGCATGGTGCACGGCAACGTGCACCCCGGCACGGTGATGATCAGCGACGACGGCCGGGTGGTCCTCGCGGACGCCCGCACCGACGGCGCCGACACCCAGCAGAGTGACGTCCGCGCCGTCGGCGGAGTCCTCTACTACGCGATGACCGGCTACTGGCCGCACACCGAGGCGCCACTGCGCGGGGCCACCGCGGGGCACGGCCGGGCGGCCATCCCCGACGCGGTACGCGACGCCAACGGCGTGATGGCCGCCCCTCGTCAGGTCCGGGCCGGTGTGCCGGCCTACCTGGACGACCTGACCATGGATCTGCTCGACGCCGGGATCGCACCGCCGTCGTCGGATGTCCTGGCGGCGGAGCTGGCCCGACTGGACGTGCCCGACGACGACTACCTCGACAACAGCGGTCCGCTGCGCTTCGTCGGCGAGACCGGCGAGGAACCGTCGCCGCTGGCCGCGGCGGGCGGGCGCAAGGTCGCCCTGGGCATCGCCGGCCTGCTGGCGGTGGTCCTGGTGGGGCTCCTCATCGGGATCAGTGCCCTCGGCGGCGACGACGAGGATCCGCAGACCGAGCCGGTCGCCGCGCCGACGTCCACCGCTCCGGTGACCGAGGAGCCCGCAGAGCCGGTCGTCCGGAACTTGAAGATCAGCGCCGCCCGGATCATCGACCCCGACAGCCGGGATCGCAGCGAGGTCCGCGACGCCGAGAAGGTCTTCGACGGGGATCAGGACGAGGGCTGGTCGACGGAGACCTACAGCCGCAGCAACTTCGGCAACTTCAAGCGGGGCATGGGGGTCTGGATCGACCTCGGTGCCGAGCGGAACGTCAAGTCGGTGCAGGTCAACCTCTCCGTCACCGGCGCCTCGGCGGAACTGCTCACCGGCACGATCGACGCGCCCTCGTCCGGTGCCGGTGACGACCAGATCCTCACCGCCTACCTCAAGAACAGGATCGGGCAGCCCTTCGAGGCGCACGACGGCACCACGATGACCTTCAACGGCTTCGACGTCGACCAGACGTACCGGTACCTGCTGTTCTGGATCACCGAGCTGCCCCCGAGCAGCGGTGGCTTCAAGGTCGGTGTCCAGGAGATCACGGTCCAGGGGTCATGAGGCAGCAGCGCGGCGGCACCCACCGGGTCGGGTGATGGAGGTACGCGACGCCGGGCGGAACCACACGGGCGCGGCTTCCGTGGGCGACACGGTCAGCGACCTTGATCTGCTGCGCGCCCATGTCGCCGGGGATCGCGACGCGTTCGGCGAGTTGTTCCGCCGGCACCGGGACCGGCTCTGGGCGGTCGCCCTGCGTACGGTCGGCGACCGTGAGGAGGCCGCGGACGCCCTCCAGGACGCGATGCTCTCCGCCCACCGCGCCGCCGGTCGGTTCCGGGGTGACTCCGCCGTCACCACCTGGCTGCACCGGATCGTGGTGAACGCCTGCCTCGACCGGATCCGCCGCCGGCGGGCCCACCCGACGGTGCCGCTGCCCGACGGGAACCGCGGCCCGGAGGACGGCCCCGGCACCGGTGGAGTCGAGCCCGCCGCACCGGTACGCGACCACGACACCGCGATGGTCGTCCGGGACGCTCTGGCCGCGCTGCCGGTGGAGCAGCGGGCCGCACTCGTCCTGGTGGACGTGCAGGGCTACCCGGTCGCCGAGGTCGCGCGGATCCTCGGGGTGGCCGAGGGGACGGTCAAGAGCCGGTGCGCCCGGGGCCGTGCCCGGCTGGCGGTCATGCTCGGGCACCTGCGACCCGGCAGCGGATCGGCCCCCGACGGGCCGGACGTGCCGGAGGTCACCCGGGGGAACCCGAGGGCACCCTCGGGCGTCCGATCGGGGTCGGGCAGGTCCCGACCGGCCATCCACCAGCAGGAGGAAGCGTGAGCACCGGGGAGTTCAGCGAGGTCGACCACGACCTGCTCGCCGACTACCTCGGCGGCGCGCTGGACGGCACCGCCGAGCAGGCCGAGATCGCCCGGCTCGTCGCGCAGGATCCGGCCTGGGCGCAGGCCCACGCGCGGCTGGCCCCGGCAGTCGACGGCATCCGCGCTGAGCTGGCCGAGTGGGGCGAGCCGGCGCTGGAGCTGCCGCCGGAGATCGCCGATCGGATCAGCAGCGCGCTCGCCGCCACCGACCTTCCCGGCGTGGCCCGCGACGATGTCGCACCGGCCCCGACGGCACCCGACGATCCGGACCTGGCGGACCTGGTCCGCCCGCCGGTCATGATGGTGGCCGACTCCGCCACCGGCGACTCCGCCGACACCGGGGAGCCCGACCCGACCGACAGCACCGACCCGACCGGTGCGCCGGAGTCTGCCGGCGGAAGACCGACGGTCGTACCGGCCCAGCCGCTCGGCGGCCCACGCCGCCCCGGTGGCCCGCTGCGACCGGGGCAGGAGCGGAGCGCACCGGCCCGGCCGGGCCAGCGGCGGCGCCGCTGGGCGCGCGTGGCCGGGCCGGTCGCGCTCGCCGCCGCCGCGGTGGTCGGGCTGGGCGCCCTCCAACTGACCGGGCCGAACGGGGGCGACGACACGGCGTCCGACACCGTGCTCAGCGATCGGGGCGCCAGTCCCGTCGTGCCCCACGCGTACCCGCAGGGTTCCCCGGAGCGGGCCACCGACGAGGGGGCCGAAGGCGCCTCCGCCCTGGCCCTGCCGTCCTTCCGGATTGCCGGCACACCGCAGCGCAGCGACACCGACTACACGCCGGAGGCGCTGGCCAGGGCGATGTCGACGGTCAGGCAGTTCACCAGTGGCGCGGATCCGGAGGTCGGCGCGCAGAACGAGGAGCGCCTGCCCGGCCCGGGTGACCTGACCCGGCTCGGCGACCAGACCGCGTTGAGCGCCTGTCTCGCCGAGATCAGCGCCGAACACGGCCGGCAGCCGCTGGTCTTCGACGTCGTCGACTACGCCCGCTTCCAGGGGCTCCCGGCGCTGGTCGTGCGCTTCACCGACAGCTCCGGGGTGAGCTGGGCGTGGGTCAGCGGCCCCGAGTGTGGTGTCCCCGGGTCCGGCTCGGACGCCCGCTACCGGACGCGGGTAGGGTGAGTCGGCGGTCACCGGACGTTTGGCCGTCCACGTGACCTGACCCACCGGATGACCGGCTCGGGAATCCCCGCTTCGTACGATGACGTTCTGCACATCAGTTGCCGGCCGCGTCGGCACTCGGATCGGCATCGGCCCGTACGCCGGTGACGACAGTCAACACGATTGGGAGACGGCAGTGGACGAGGTCCGCAACCTGGTCATCATCGGCTCCGGGCCGGCCGGCTACACGGCGGCGGTCTACGCGGCGCGTGCCAACCTAAAGCCGCTGGTCATCGAGGGTGTGCAGTCCGGCGGCGCGCTGATGACCACCACCGAGGTGGAGAACTTCCCCGGCTTCGCGGACGGCATCCTCGGTCCCGAGCTGATGGACAACATGCGCAAGCAGGCCGAGCGGTTCGGTGCCGAGTTCCTGACCGACGACGTCACCCGGGTCGAGCTGACCGACACGGGCCACCCGGGCACGGTGAGCACGGTCTGGGTCGGCGAGACCGCCTACCGGGCCCGGGCCGTCATCCTCGCCACCGGTTCCGCGTGGCGTCCGCTCGGCGTACCGGGCGAGCAGGAGTACCTCGGCCACGGTGTCTCCTCCTGCGCCACCTGCGACGGCTTCTTCTTCCGCAACCAGCACATCGTGGTCGTCGGTGGCGGCGACTCGGCGATGGAGGAGGCCAGCTTCCTGACCCGCTTCGCCGAGTCGGTGACCATCATCCACCGCCGGGACTCGTTCCGGGCGAGCAAGATCATGGCCGAGCGGGCGCTGGGCAACGACAAGATCAAGGTCGAGTGGAACACGGTGGTCGAGGAGGTGCTCGGCGCGGACGGCAAGGTTTCCGGCGTACGGGTGCGCAACATCCACACCGGCGAGGCCAACGTGCTCGACGTCACCGGCGTGTTCGTGGCGATCGGCCACGACCCGCGCAGCGAGCTGTTCCGCGGGCAGGTGGAGCTGGACGACGAGGGATACGTGAAGGTCCAGGCGCCCAGCACGCGGACCAGCGTCCCCGGCGTCTTCGCCGCCGGCGACCTGGTCGACCACACGTACCGGCAGGCCATCACCGCGGCCGGCACCGGCTGCGCGGCCGCCCTGGACGCGGAACGCTTCATCGCCACGCTGCCCAAGAGCTGAAAGACAATCGGAGGAGGGTCAACAGTGGGAGCAACCAAATCGGTCACCGACGCGAGTTTCGCTGCGGACGTGCTGAAGTCCGACAAGCCGGTCCTGGTGGATTTCTGGGCCGAGTGGTGCGGGCCGTGCCGCAAGGTGTCGCCGCTGCTGGAGGAGATCGCCGGCGAGATGGGTGACCAGGTCAGCATCGTCAAGCTCAACATCGACGAGAACCCGGAGACCGCCCGGACGTACCGCGTGATGTCGGTGCCGACCCTCACCGTCTTCAAGAACGGCGAGCCGGTGCAGTCGATCGCGGGCGCCAAGCCCAAGGGCGAACTGGTCAAGCTGATCGAATCGGCCCTCTGACCCCAGCGACGTCGTCGCCACCGACCCCGTGCCAGGCTCGACGGCACGGGGTCGGCGCGTTTTTCCCCGCCCACCACCCCTGCGGATCGCCGAGCGCCTAACCTCGAAACCGGGGGCGCCGGACGCCGGTGACCACCTGGTCCCCGTCAACGGTGCCCGCGCACCGTCGACGGGCCCGGCCAGCCACCGACCGTGCAGAGGGGGTCGTGCGTGCGTCCGATCCGTCCCGGTGACCGGGGACCAGCCGTGACCGAGATCCGCGCGGTGCTGACCGGCCTCGATCTCCTGTCGAAGGCGACCGGCCCGTACAGCGACGAGTTCGACCCGGCCACGGAACGGGCCGTACGCGCCTTCCAGCAGTCGCGGGGGCTCAGCGTCGACGGCCGGGTCGGCGCCGAGACCTGGCGGGCGCTCGACGCCGCCCGCTGGCGCCTCGGTGCCCGCACCCTCTACCACGCGGTGCCGGTCCCGCTCACCGGCGAGGACGTCCGGTCACTGCAGGAACGGCTGCTGGAGATGGGGTACGACACCGGCCGGGCCGATGCCATCTACGGCATCCGTACGTCCCGCGCGGTGGCGCAGTTCCAGCGTGAGGTGGGGCTCGTCCCCGACGGCACCTGCGGCCCGCACACCATGGGCGCGCTGCGCCGGCTGGGCCGCAAGGTGGTCGGCGGCCGGCCGCAGTGGCTGCGCGAATCCGACGCCATCCGGCAGTCCGGTCCCACCCTGGTCGGTCGGACGGTGGTCATCGACCCGGGCCACGGCGGCACCGACCCGGGCGTCGTGGTGCCGGACGGACCGCTGCGCTGGACCGAGGCGGACCTGGTGCACGATCTGGCGAGTCGGCTCGAAGGGCGGCTCGCCGCGTCCGGGGTGCGGGTGCAGCTCACCCGGGGGCCGTCGCCGGAGACCTGCCTGCCCGACATCGACCGGGCACAACTGGCCAACTCGCTCGGCGCCGACGTCTTCGTCTCGCTGCACACCGACGGCCACGCCAACCCGTCCGCCGAGGGGGTGGCGACGTATCACTACGGCACCGACAACGGGGTGACCTCGGCGACCGGTGAGCGGCTGGCCGGGCTGGTCCAACGGGAGATCGTCGCGCGTACCGGGCTGCGGGACTGCCGTACCCACGCCAAGGCGTGGGACCTGCTCCGGATCACCCGGATGCCGGCGGTACGCGTCGAGGTCGGTTACCTCACCTCGCCGACGGACCGGGAGCGGCTGATCGATCCCCGGTTCCGGGACAAGCTGGTCGAGGCGATCGTGGCGGCGGTGCAGCGGATGTACCTGCCGATCGAGCGCGACGTGCCGACCGGCTCGATCGACGTGAGCGAGCTGCGGGCGGCGGTCGCCGCGGGCACCGTGGTCGACTGAGCGACGCGTGCCCGGCCTCGACGAACGCGGACGCACCGCGTCGGCGGCCGTGGCACCGGCGCGACGCTCAGCCAGCGGAGGAACGGGTGGCCGGAGTCGGGCGGACGGGGCGCAGCAGCGACTCCGGGCTCATCGAGCCGAGCAGCTTCTCCAACGCGTACTCGACGTCCGACTTCCAGCTCAACGCCGTACGCAGCTCCAGTCGCAGCCGGGGGAACCGTGGATGCGGGCGGACCGTCTTGAAGCCCACCGAAAGGAAGAAGTCGGCGGGTGCGACGCAGGTGCCGGCGGGATCGGCGGCGTCGCCGAACTTCGCGTCGCCGAACGCCTCGATCGCCTTGATCCCGCGCTTGGTCAGATCGCGGGCCACCCCCTGCACCAGCATCCGGCCCAGACCACCACCGGCGAACGCGGGCACCACGTTCGCGGTCATCAGCA
Source organism: Micromonospora sp. WMMD1082 (assembly GCF_029626175.1). Taxonomy (NCBI): domain Bacteria; kingdom Bacillati; phylum Actinomycetota; class Actinomycetes; order Micromonosporales; family Micromonosporaceae; genus Micromonospora; species Micromonospora sp. WMMD1082. The sequence continues at coordinate 2,737,563 of NZ_JARUBM010000002.1, forward strand.
GCGCCGCGTCGGCGGAGACCGGAGAGGTCGGGAACGCCATCGAGCGGGGCACGTAGGCCGGCGGAGCGTACATGACGAAACCGGCCGGCAGGCCGTCGACGTAGATCAGCTTGCCGCAGGAGCCCCACTCCAGCAGGGTCTGCGAGACCCACGCCTCCTTCTCCAGCCCGGGGTCGCCGGCGGCGCAGGCGCGGTCGGCGGAGACCGGATCAAGCTCCCAGTAGACGCACTGCCGGCAGGGACGGGGAAGATCCTCCAGGGTGTCCAGGGTCAGACTGACCAGACGTCGCGACATTGACGCTTCCCCACACTAGGCTCGCAGCTGGGACCCGGCCGGACGACACCGCCGCATCAGCGGTCCAGACGGCACCGCCGCATTCCTGCCCCCGACGAGCGATCGTACGCCGCCGATCGGCGACGTGGGAGAAAAATCGCAAACGTCCACCTCAGCAGCGCCCGCCGCCGGCCCGGCATGTGGACGCGCGGACAATCGAGGACGCCCCGCGCCCGGTGCGGCGGCTAGGATCGACTCCGGCGTGCCGTGCCGTCATGGTCGCCGGTGTCCCGGGTACCCGGGACGGGAGCCGTTCGAGCAGCCATCGAGGTGATGTGATGACCGGCACGACACTCGACGACTACACCGACCGGTACGCCCGCCGGGTGCGGGGAATGACCGCGTCGGAGATCAGGGCGCTGTTCGCGGTCGCCAGCCGGCCGGAGGTGGTGTCGCTGGCCGGCGGTGCGCCGTACATTGCCGCGCTGCCGCTGGACGCCGTCGGTGAGATGCTCGGCCGGCTCGGCGCCGAGCACGGCAACAGCACCCTGCAGTACGGCATCGGTCAGGGCACCCCGGAACTGCGGGAGCGCATCTGCGAGGTGATGGCCCTCTCCGGCATCGACGCCGCCTGCGGCGCCTCCCCCGAGGACGTGGTGGTGACCGTCGGCGGGCAGCAGGCGCTCGACCTGGTGGCCCGCCTCTTCCTCGACCCGGGCGACGTGGTGCTCGCCGAGGGGCCGACCTACGTCGGCGCACTCGGGGTGTTCCAGGCCGCCCAGGCACAGGTCGTGCACGTGCCGATGGACGATGACGGCCTGATCCCGGAGGCGCTGGAGATCGCCATCGCGGAGCAGGCCCGCACCGGTCGCCGGGTCAAGTTCCTCTACACCATTCCCACCTTCCAGAACCCGACCGGCGTGACGCTGACCGAGCAGCGGCGGGAGCAGGTCCTCGACATCTGCGAACGCGCCGGCCTGCTGGTGGTCGAGGACGACCCGTACGGCCAGTTGGGCTTCGAGAGCGAGGCGCCCGCGCCGCTCCGCGCGCGGCGCCGCGACGGGGTCTTCTACCTCAGCACCTTCTCCAAGACCTTCGCCCCCGGGCTACGGGTCGGCTGGATCCTCGCGCCGCACGCCGTGCGCGACAAGCTGGTGATCGCCAGCGAGGCGCAGATCCTTTGCCCCAGCGCGTACGCGCAGGCCGCCGTCAGCACGTACCTCGGCACCATGCCCTGGCGCGAGCAGCTGAAGGTCTACCGGGAGGTCTACCGGGAGCGGCGCGACGCGATGCTCACCGCGCTGGAGGATCTGATGCCGGACGGCACCAGGTGGACCACGCCCGGCGGCGGTCTCTTCGTCTGGGCGACGCTGCCCGACGGGCTGGACTCGAAGGCGATGATGCCCCGGGCCATCGCCGCGCGGGTGGCCTACGTCCCCGGCACCGGCTTCTACGCCGACGGCACCGGCACCGGTCACATGCGGCTCAACTTCTCGTTCCCCCCGCCCGAGCGGATCCGGGAGGGCGTCCGCCGGCTGGCCGGCGTGATGGAACAGGACATCGCCATGCGGCGGGTCTTCGGCGCGGTCGGTGGGCCGGATGCCCGGCGCGGCCGGGCCGGCTGGGACACCCCAGGACCCGACTTGGCATGATGCCCGGCATGGGTGCCACCGCTGCCGAAGAACCCGTCGTGTCCGGTCCCGAGACCACCGACCTCCACGTGCTCGTGCTCGCCGGCGGCCTGTCGTACGAACGTGACGTCTCGCTGCGCTCCGGTCGCCGGGTGCTCGACGCGCTGCGCGCCGTCGGGATGGAGGCCGAGCTGCGCGACGCCGACGTCGCCCTGCTGCCGGCGCTGGCCGCCGATCCACCCGACGCCGTCGTGATCGCCCTGCACGGTGCGACCGGCGAGGACGGCTCGCTGCGCGGGGTGCTCGACCTCTGCGGTGTCCCGTACGTCGGGTGCGACGCCCGGGCCTCCCGCCTCGCCTGGGACAAGCCGTCGGCAAAGGCGGTGCTGCGCGAGGCCGGCATCGCCACTCCGGACTGGGTCGCGCTGCCCCACGACCGGTTCAGCGAGCTGGGCGCCGTGGCCGTGCTGGACCGCATCGTCGACCGGCTGGGGCTACCGCTCATGGTGAAGCCCGCGCAGGGCGGCTCCGGCCTGGGCGCCGCGGTGGTCCGGGACGCGGCATCCCTGCCCGCCGCCATGGTCGGTTGTTTCGCGTACGACTCGACCGCGCTCGTCGAGCGGTACGTGCCCGGCATGGACGTGGCCGTCTCCGTCATCGACCTGGGGGACGGCCCGCAGGCGCTGCCGCCGGTCGAGATCGTGCCCCGCAACGGGTTGTACGACTACGCCGCCCGCTACACCGCCGGCCGGACCACCTGGCACACCCCGGCCCGCCTGGAGCCCGCAGTGGCCGAGTCGGTGGCCCAGGTCGCGCTGGCCGCCCACACCGCACTCGGCCTGCGTGACCTCAGCCGGGTGGATCTGATCGTCGACTCGGCGGGTCAACCACACGTGCTCGAGGTCAACGTCTCGCCGGGCATGACGGAGACGTCGCTGCTACCGCTCGCGGTGCAGGCCGCCGGTCTCGACTTCGGGCGCGTGATCGGCGGCCTGGTCGCCCGCGCCACCACTCGCTGACATCCCGCGCCCGCGATCCGGGCCGGCAGCTGCTGCTGCCCGATTCTCGCCGGCGCCCGCTCGGAGAACGGCGCCAGACCAGTACCGGCGACCGATGCTCCGGCACCTGCCGCCGGCCCGGACGTCCGTCGGTGAGTGGACGGTCCGGGCCGGGTAGGGCGGCGCTTCCGATCTTCTCGCCGCTGACGGTCGGTGTCCCTGGCGGCCGTGTCCCTGACGGTCGGTGTCGCCGGCTGGTTACTGCCGGCGCTCACGTCAGCTGGCGGTCCTTGGGTCGGGCTGATCGGGGTGCGGGTCAGGCCTGGCGCCTCGCGGGTCAGGCCCGGCCCTTCGCGAATCAGGGCGGCCGCTCCGCGGGTCGGGTCCGGCGCTCCGTGGGTCAGGGTGGCCGCCCCGCGGGTCAGGGTGGCCGCTCCGCGGGTTAGGAACGGCGCTCCGAAGGTCAGGGCCGGGCCCTCGCGGGCCAGGGCCGGTGCCCTGCCGGTCAGGGCCGGCGCTCGATGAGTCGGGCTTACCCTCCGCCGGGTGGGGATCGCCGGAACGCCCCGGTCGCCTCAGCGGATGTCTCTCCCTCTGCCGCTTCCGCGTTCCGCTCGCTCTTGGCGGCTCCCGCCTCCGCATCTGGCGCTGTCTGCCGCGTCGACTCAGAGCGAGCCGCCACGGAGGCATCTCCCGGGTCCTCCTCCTGGGCAACGTCGGTCGTCGGCTCCGGCTGCGGGCCGCCGTCCGGTCCCGCAGCTTCGGCTCCCGCGCCTTCGGCCGAAGTCGGCGCCGCGACGCTCCCGGGAGCGTCGGGCGGCTCGGCCGTCTCTCCGATGACGTCCAGGAGTGACCCGCCTTCGGCCGGCTTCGTCTCTCCGGGTGAGGCCGCCTGCGCGGCCAGGCTGGACGGCGCCTGCCATTGGATGCGGGGCGGCTCGGCCAGGGGCCGCCCACCGAACTCGGCGAGCCAGGCCGCGACGAGGGCGAGGTTCTCCCGCCACTTGTCCTCAGAGATGGGCGGCAGGATCGAATCCCAGAGGGACAGGAAGGTCCCTCGGAGTTGGAGTCGACCGTACGGCCGGGCGAGGAACCACATGTGAAGATGGGCGGACCCGTCGCCCCAACGGTTGACGTGGACTCGCGCCACTCCGTCCAGCGAGCGGATGGCTCGTTCGAGCCGTACCGTCATCACCCCCAGTTCGGCGGCGAGCAGGTTCGGCAGGTCACCGAGATCCAGATGCGACCGGGACTCCAGGATGAGAACCATCGGCAGGCCGGTGGGACGGTCCATCGCTCGTACGCGCCATCGCTCGCCGACCCAGATGTAGGCATCGTCGGGCGCCTGGCACGCCGTGCATTCCCGGTGGGCCTCACCCTTGCGGGGTGGTTCGACCGGGACCGGGTCGGCGAGTTGCTTGACCCGGAGGTCGCCCTCGAAGGGGAAGGACGGCCACTGGGTGAAGTCCGGGATTGAGGGAGGGGTGTCTTGCACGACGCTGACCCTAACCGAGTCGAGGGCGGCTGTCCCTACCTGAATCACCTTCGGCTCGCCGAGGGCTCGAATGACGCGAGACGGGGAGCGCCACACCGCTTTCCCCAGGGTTATCCACAGGCTGACGGGTCACCCCGCGGCGACCGCGATCCCGGTCCAACAAGGGAATTCAGTCTTCGTTTCACGTGAAACGCCGCACGCCTGTGGACAACCGGTGTGGATAACGTCGCCCGCAGAGACGGCGGGCGACCCAGGCGCACGGAGAGACGGCGGGTCTGTTTCACGTGAAACGAGACCTGCCGTGCCAGAGCCCTCCCGACCGCAGCGGAAGGAGGCGCCAGCCCGACCGATCAGCCGGTTACCGCCCGCCGAAGCGCGAACCACGGAACCGGAGCGGCGCGATCATGAGCGGAGCCGGGTGGTTCGTCGGACGCGACCTGCCTGCCGCTGGCCAGTCTGGCGCGTCCGGGCGTCAACCTCACCGGCAGAGGACGTTCACGACCTACCCGGGCGCAGCCAATCGTCCCCGGCATGCCGCAGTCGCCAGCAGACGATGCCCGCTCAGCGCCCCCTCTCCTGGATCTCGTCGCGGCGCGAACGCCCACAGCGGCCATCCGGCACAGCGACGGTTGACGGCCTAGCCGGTGCGGCGTCCAGAGGTGTTCAGCGGGCCGCGCCGGGTCCTGGCGATGGCCCGGCAGCGTCTCCTGGACACCGCACCAGACGCGGGCGGCCAACGGACGATCGGTCAGGCGGGATCCACGTGTCGGCGCCGCCTGGCACTGCCCAAGGTTCCAGAGCACTGAGGCCGGGCGGTCCTGGTGCACGACTGGAGCATGGTTTCACGTGAAACAAGCCCGACTAGCACCCGTACGACCCGCCGAGATCGTTCAGCCGAGGCAGGCGGCGTCGTCCGGGGGCCGCCGTGGTTCGAGGGCGCCCAAGGCTCGCACGGGTCCCCAACTGCGCCCCCGCCACTCCCGATTGATCACGAAGTTGCTGCCCGGTGTGGTGTCGTCCATGACCGTGCATCGGCTCGGCTGGTGACCACCCCGGTGTACGCAAGCCACGTCTTTCGTGAGCCGCACGACGGCGAGGTGTGGATCTGCCGGAGAGACGAGACGATCAGGCTGCCCCACGGCCACTGGGGAGCCTGCGACGACCGAGCTGCCTGCCGCATGGCGCACGGGCCGCGCACCGGTCTGCCGAGAGCGGGTCTGCACGGGAGGCAAGGTCTGCCGGCGGGCCAGGTCGCCCCCGAGCCGCTGTGGGCCCTTAACGGCCCGCAGGAGGCGCCAGGAGCGCCGTGATCGCGCGGTCCTAGTCCAGGGGTGGGATGCGACGCCGCCGGGCCGTGTCGGCCCGGACAGCAGGGACCAACCGACGCCGGGTACGACCGCGCACCGGACCGCCGCATCCCGTTCCCGGAGACAGGGCCGGCAGTCCCTTCACCATCGAGAGCCAGGCCCACGCCGCATGAGCCGCCCGGCAAGGAGCCCCTTGCACGGAGCGGGCCTCGCACGAGCTGCCGCGCCGGCACCACCCGACACGTAGACCGCCCGCACGAACTGCCCGCACAGAACGGCCTCGCATGGAACGGCCGCGTCCTCGCGGTACGGGGACGCGGCCGTCAGGGTGTGGCAGGGGCTCAGCCTTGGGGCTCTTCTCCCTCGACACCGATGATGCCGACGATCCGCTCCAGGTCGTCAACGGTGGCGAACTCGATAGTGATCTTGCCCTTGCTCCGCCCGATGTCGACCTTCACCCGGGTGTCGAACCGGTCGGAGAGTCGGTCGGCGAGATCGTTCAGGGCCGGCGCGTGTGGTTTCGGCCGGCGCTTCGCAGACTCCCTCTTGACCGGTCCCTCGCTCAGGGCAAGCGCGACGACCTCCTCGGTCGCCCGGACCGACAGTCCCTCGGCGACGATCCTTAGCGCGAGTTGCTCCTGGGTCTCCGGGTCCTCCAGGCTCAGCAGTGCCCGGGCGTGTCCGGCGGAGAGCACTCCGGCCGCAACGCGCCGCTGCACCGGTGCCGGCAGGTTCAGCAGCCGGATGGTGTTCGAGATCTGCGGCCGGCTGCGGCCGATGCGCCGCGCCAGTTCCTCGTGGGTGGCCCCGAACTCCTCCAGCAGTTGCTGGTAGGCGGCTGCCTCCTCCAGCGGGTTGAGGTTCGCCCGGTGGATGTTCTCCAGCAGTGCGTCCCGCAGCATGGCGTCATCGCGGGTGTCGCGGACGATCGCGGGGATGTTCTCCCGCCCGACCGCCTGCGCGGCCCGCCATCGCCGCTCGCCCATGACGAGTTCGAACTTCTCGTCGTCGAGCTGCCGCACCACGATCGGCTGGAGAAAACCGACCTCCTGGATGGAGGTCTTCAGTTCCTCCAGTGCCTCCTCGTCGAAGACCTGACGGGGTTGCTTCGGGTTGGGCACGATCGAGTCGACCGGAATCTCCGCGAAGCGCGCACCGGGCACCGGGCTGAGAACCGGCTCGGGCGTGGCCGGCGGAGCCGGCGCAGCCGCTACGGGCGGCGCGGCGACGGCCGACGCCCCGTTGGCTCCCACCGTGAGCGCACCAGCACCAGTACCAGCGCCGGTGCTGGCACCGGCGTCCTGTGCCGGTGCGGTCGGGATGAGCGCCCCCAGGCCCCGTCCCAGACCGCCCCGAGGACGGTTCTTCATACCACGCCTCCCAGCGCCTCTTCCGCACTACGCATTCCGGCTCACCGGCTCCTTGGCACCCCGCTCGGCGATCTCCTGCGCGGCCTCGAAGTAGCTCGTCGCCCCTCGCGAACCGGGATCGTAGGTCATCACCGACTGGCCGTAGCTGGGCGCCTCGGAGACCCGCACGTTACGCGGGATCACCGCCTGGAGCACCTTGTCGCCGAAGTGGTTCCGGACATCCTGCTCGACCGCATCGGCGAGCCGGGTCCGCCGGTCGTACATGGTGAGCAGGATCGTGGAGACATCGAGCCGCGGGTTGAGGTGCTGCCGGACCAGGTTGATGTTGTTGATGAGCTGGTTCAGCCCTTCGAGCGCGTAGTACTCGCACTGAATGGGGATAAGCACCTCCTGCGCGGCCACCAACGCGTTGACGGTCAGCAGGCCGAGCGACGGCGGGCAGTCGATGAAGACGTAGTCGAAGCGCCCGGGGTAGGCGGTGATGGCCCGTTCCAGGCGAGACTCACGGGCCACCACCGACACCAGCTCGATCTCCGCGCCCGCCAGGTCGATGGTCGCCGGCACGCACCAGAGGTTGGGGATGCCCTCGACGGCCTGGGTCACGTCCTCCAGGGGCACGCTGTTGATCAGGCAGTCGTAGACGTCGGGTATGCCGGTGTGGTGCGGGACATTCAGCCCGGTGGAGGCGTTGCCCTGTGGGTCAAGGTCGACCACTAGCACCCGGTTGCCGTGCAGGGCCAGGGCCACTGCCAGGTTGACCGTGGTGGTGGTCTTACCCACGCCGCCTTTCTGGTTCGCGACGCACATGACCCGGGTCCGCTCCGGCCGAGGCATGGTCACCTCGCCACTGGGGTTCAGGATCTGCACGGCGCGCATCGCCTCCATTGCCAACGGTGGGTCATCCTCTTCGCGCGTCGAGGTTTCACGTGAAACGTACGCGGCGTCGGCGGTGTCCGTGGGGTGGGGGCCGGCCGCAGGCGCGGCCGGCGTGTCGGACGCCGGTCGGGGATCGGGCACCACGCCGGGTACCGGCTGGTGCGACGGGGCCGCCTCGAAGCGGGCGGAGGCCGAGGTGTTCCGGCGGATCGGGATCACCCGCGCCTCGGGAGACGCGTTGGCCGGACGCCCGTTGGGGTCCGCGCCGTCCCGCTCCGGCGGCGGTGAGAATGGCGCACCCGACGTCGGCGAGTTCCGGCCAGGCTCCGGTGGACCCTGCGGCACCTCGGTGGGCCGCCAGTTCGGATAGTCGGTTTCACGTGAAACAGGGTCACCCGCTGACCCGGTCACGCGCGGATCGTCGTACCTGCCGTCGTCATGCACCTGTCATCCCTGCCCGCTTCGGATGGTCGGTCCGCACCCGTCAACCGGGCCACTCGCGCGTACTGTCCGCAGAGGTACCGCCCGGCGGGAGCGGTCGGGCCCCGGAGGGAGATCCATCGCCGCCCGCTCCACACTATCGACGCGCGGTCAGCCTACGGCGCACGGGCGCGGCCGGTCCATGTCGGGTTCGCAACCCGCCGACAGTACGCCCGCCACCCGGCGACCGAACGCCACTCGCAGGGCGGGCCACGCGCCCGCCGTACCCGTCACGGAGCCGGTGGCGCGATCTGGCTCACCGTCGCCGCGACCGGGACTTCTCGGACGACCGGCCCGCCGGGCCGATCACCCGCTCCCGCACGATCTCGACCACGGTGGTCGGGGGGTCCACGATCCCCTCGCCGCACCGGTGCAGCACCGGCCGGCCGCCGCCCAGCCGGTGCACCGCCTGGGCATGCTCGGTGATCTCCTCAGCCGCCGAGGCGCCCTTCAGTGCGATCAGACGTCCACCCGGCACGGCCAGCGGCAGGCACCAGGCGGCGAGCCGGTCCAGCGGCGCCACCGCGCGGGCGGTGACCACGTCGCCGCGCACCGGGTCCGGACCGGCCGCCGCCTCCTCGGCTCGACCGCGGAGCACCCGCACCGACCCGGTCAACGCGAGCGCCTCCACCGCCTCCTCAAGAAAGGCCGTGCGGCGGGCCAGCGGCTCGATCAGCGTCACCGCCAGGTCGGGTCGCGCGATGGCGAGCACCAGACCGGGAAGCCCCGCCCCGGATCCCACGTCCAGCACGGTGGCGCCCGGTGGGAGCAGCTCGGCGACCGCCGCGCAGTTCAGCAGGTGACGGTCCCAGATCCGGGGCGCCTCGCGCGGGCCGATCAGGCCACGCACCACGCCGTCGGTGGCCAGCAGTTCGGCGTACGCGGCCGCGAGATCGAGGCGTACGCCGAAGAGCCGGCTGGCCGCGTCGGCCAGCTGTGGCGGCAGCATCGCCACGGCGGGCTCGGCCGACGGTGCGCCTGATCCGGGCGGGATAGCCGCCGGCCCGGGCGGCGTGCCACCCGGGCCGGACGGTGCAACGCCCATGGCGTCGTCTCGGGTCACCCGCTCAGTCCGCAGGACGGACGACGATACGCCGGCTGGGCTCGACGCCCTCGGACTCGCTCTCCACGCCGTCGATCGCGTTGACCACGTCGTGGACGCACTTGCGCTCGAAGGCCGACATCGGCTCCAGCTGCACCGGCTCGCCGTGCTCCTTGACCTTCTCGACGGCGTTACGGGCGACCGCGGCGAGTTCCTTGCGCCGGTTGGCCCGGTACCCACCCACGTCGAGCAGCAGCCGGCTCGGCGAACCGGTCTGCCGGAAGACGGCCAGCCGGGCCAGTTCCTGGAGCGCCTCCAGGGTGGCGCCGCGCTGACCGACCAGGTTCTGCAGGCGGGCGCCGACCACCTCGACCACCGGCCGGCCGGCCGACACCAGCTCGTCGATGTCGCCGTCGTAGTCGAGGATGTCGAGCAGCCCTTCGACGTAGTCGGCCGCGATCTCGCTCTGCCGGAACAGGTCGCTCTCACCGGCGGACTTGCCCGGCGCGGCGTCGGTCTCCTCCGGCTCGCCCTCGACCGGGGCCGCCGCGGTCGGCTCCTCGTCGTCCAAGGGCTGTTCGGCGCGGGGGATGCTGGTGTCGGTCACGGTTGTCATCTCCGTACTCGCTCGGCCGGACCTCGGGTCCGCTGGTTTCCCGCGCGGCCGGCGGGACGTCGCCGGTGCCCACGGGCACGTCTGTAGGGCAGTCTCGCCCGTACGCCACGTCGCGCGTGGCGCTTCGCGCTCCGGCGCCGGCCTCGCGGCGGCCGCACGGCGCGCAACGGGCCGCCGCCGGGGAGACCGGCGACGGCCCGGACGATTCAGCCCTGCCGCTTGGCGGGGCGGCCCTTCTTCGGGTTGACCGGCTTGGCACCCGGCTTCGGGCCGGCGACCTTCGGCGCGGCCGGGGGCGGCGGCGCGGCGGCGGGCTTGCTCCGGCCGAACAGGCCACCGGTCTTCGCCGGCTGCGTCCCGTTACGCGCGGAGGTGGCCGGCTTGCTGGTCGCGGTCACCGGTGGGGGGAACTTGCGCAGCACCCACTGCTGCTGGCCGAGGGTGAAGAGGTTGTTGGTGACCCAGTAGATGATCACACCGATCGGGAAGATCGCGCCGGAGATCAGCAGCGACAGCGGGATGCCGTAGAGCATCAGGCGCTGGATCATCCGCTGCTGCGGGTCCTCCGCCCAGCCGGTCTTGAGGATCATCTGGCGGCTGGTGAGGTACGTGGTGCCCATCATCACCAGGACCAGGACACCGGCCATGACCTTGACGACCGTGCCGTTGGCGTTACCGAGTTGCGCCAGTTCCTCCGCGGTGGACCCGAACTTGCCGGCGATCGGCGCGGTGAACAGCGTGGCGGTGGCGGCGCTGTCGAACTGGCTGACCGTCCAGCCGTACAGCGTCTTGGCGACCTCGCCGCGATCGGGGTTGAGGCGCCTCAGCACGTGGAAGAGGCCGAGGAAGACGGGGATCTGGAGGAACATCGGAAGGCAGCCCATGAGCGGGTTGGCCTTTTCCTTCCGGTAGAGCTCCATCATCTCCTTCTGGAGCGTCTCCCGGTCACCCTTGTGCTTCTCCTGCAGGGCCTTCACCTGAGGCTGGAGGGCCTGCATCGCCCGCTGCGACTTGATCTGCTTGACGAAGACCGGGAACAGGATCACCCGGACGGTGACCACCAGGAAGAAGATGGCCAGGATCCACGACCAGTTGGTGCCGAGGACCGTGGCGTCCGGAATCCCGATGGCGTCCCAGGCCGAATGCCAGGACAGCAGGATCCACGAGATCGCGTAGTAGATCCAGTCGAGACTCAATTCTCAGGCTCCAGTCACGTCGGCGGATCGGCGGCCGCCCGGCTCCGGCACCGGGTCGTATCCACCAGGATGGAATGGGTGGCAGCGCGACAGTCGCCGGACCGTCAGACCGGCTCCCCGGAGCGCGCCGTGCCGGGCGACCGCCTCAAGGGCGTACGCACTGCACGACGGGTAGAACCGACAGCGGGCCGGCAACGCCGGACTTATCCACCGACGGTACGCGATGATGGGTAGCGTCAGCACCCGGGCACCCCTGGTAGCAGGGCGGAACGGCGTCGATCCGTCGTTCATCGGTGCCGCCGACCCCGGCCCGACCGGGCGGCGGCGAGCGCCGCGTCCAGGTCGGCACCGAGTCGCTGGTACGCCGCGTCGGCCGCGGCCGGCAGGGCGCGTACGACAAGGGTGCTGCCGGCCGGCAGGTCGACGAGCCGTTCCCGGGTCAGGTGCCGCAACCGGCGACGCACCCTGTTCCTGACCACCGCGGGCCCGACCGCCTTGGAAACCACGAAGCCGGCGCGGGACACCGGCGCGGAGTCAAACTCCGCACCACCCCGCGCCGGCTTCGGCGCTGTTTCCCCGGAGGTGACCGGCAGGGTCAGGTGCACGACCAGCGTGCCCCGGCCCGCCCGACGGCCACCGCGAACCGCTGCGGCGAAGTCGCTACTGCGCCGCAGTCGTTGCGCGGCCGCCAGCACGACTGCCACGTCCTCCCGAGCGGACCCGACCGGCCTCAGGCCGACAGGCGGGCGCGGCCCTTGGCGCGACGGGTCGAGATGATGGCGCGGCCGGCCCGGGTGCGCATGCGCAGCCGGAAGCCGTGGGTCTTCGCGCGCCGGCGGTTGTTCGGCTGATAGGTGCGCTTGCTCACGTCAGGCTCTCCGTTGTCGGACGCCCCGGGCGAGGGGATCGCCGGGTCGTGGTGGTCCGGGCCGCCGCTGCGGTGGCCCTGATCAACGCTGCCCAGGCGGTGCGTAGCCTCGGCGATGCGTGGAGCGACCGTGGGCGGCAGGCACCCATCACCCTAGCAGAGGGCGTGCGAGCAGCCCCTCCAGCGTAGGTCGGGGGTCAATCACCGTCAAACCGGTCCATCCGGTGCGGGACCTGCGGCAAAGAGCGGCGGAGGGTGCGGAGAAGTGGCGTTTTCACTGATGCCGACAGGCACGGAGCACGTCGACGGTTGATGGCGCGGCGACAACGCTGTTACCGTGCCCGATTGCGGTCAGCGTCGGAGTTCCGCCGATGTCGCCGGCAGGCAAGACCGGACACGGTGGTGAATCGTTCGGCACGGTGAACCCGCTTCAGTGCCCGGCCACGGCAGGGGGCAGGTCAGACCCGCGCCCGGCGGGCGGCCACAATCGGTCGGTACACAGGCTGTGGATAACTTGTGGAGGACGACCGGTGCGGCGGCCGGGCGGGGTGACGACGACGAGGTCACGCCCGCTCGGTACGGGCCACCGGACGGCCGGGGGACGGCGGCGTCCGGGAGCAGAGGCGAGGGGGTGGCACGACGGTGGCCGGTACGACCGACCTTGCCGCGGTGTGGACGGCGACGACCGATGAACTCGCCGACGAGATCATCTCCGCGCAGCAGCGGGCGTATCTGCGGCTGACCCGGTTACGGGCGATCGTCGAGGACACCGTTCTGTTGTCGGTGCCGGACGCCTTCACCCGGGACGTGATCGAGTCACGGTTGCGGCCGGCCATCACCGAGGCGCTCACCCGCCGGTTGGGTCGGCCGATCCAGGTCGCGGTGACCGTCCGGGTGCCGGAGGACGGGCGAGCCACGGGCACGGTCTACCGCACCACCCCCGAATCGGACTCCGTCGACCACACCGGTGGCTCCGGTGACCTCGACGGCCGGACAGCCGGCCCGGAACCGGGGACCGACGTCGGTCGGCAGCTCCCGCTGATTCCCGAGCAACCGCACCCCGGCCGGTTCGACCGGCCGGTCCTGGACGAGCCGCCCGCCGAGGTCAGCCCTCGTGCCGGCGTGACCGACGGCCAGGAGTCCCTCTTCGGTGCCGCGTTCGTGGAGCAGCCCCACCCGGCGGAGGCCGGCCGACGGGGCCCCGAGCGGCTCGGCTTCCCCGAGCAGGCCGGGCGCCTGGATCCGCCGGCCGCCGGGCCACGCGGCTTCGGCACCCGGTACGGCGAGGAGTCCCCCTTCTCCCCCCGCGACCAGCATGTGATCCGGGCCATGCCATCCGACGGGGGCACCGACAGCGGGCCCGGCCGCAGTGGCGCGGATCACCGCCCCGTCGGGCGGGACGATCGGCGGCTGCCGACCGGCGCCGACAGCGGTGGCAACCGGCTCAACCCGAAGTACATGTTCGAGACGTTCGTCATCGGCTCGTCCAACCGCTTCGCGCACGCGGCGAGCGTCGCGGTGGCCGAGTCGCCGGCGAAGGCGTACAACCCGCTGTTCATCTACGGCAGCTCCGGGCTGGGCAAGACCCACCTGCTGCACGCCATCGGGCACTACGCCACGACGCTGGGCAACGCCCGCTCGGTCCGGTACGTCTCGACCGAGGAGTTCACCAACGACTTCATCAACTCGCTGCGGGACGACAAGACCAGCGCCTTCCAGCGCCGCTACCGCGATGTCGACATCCTGCTGATCGACGACATCCAGTTCCTGGAGAACCGCGAGCGGACCCAGGAGGAGTTCTTCCACACCTTCAACACGCTGCACAACGCCAACAAGCAGATCGTGATCACCTCGGACCGCTCGCCCAAGCAGCTGGCGACCCTGGAGGACCGGCTGCGGACCCGTTTCGAGTGGGGACTGCTCGCCGACATCCAGCCGCCGGACCTGGAGACCCGGATCGCGATCCTGCAGAAGAAGGCCGCCCAGGAGCGGCTCTTCGCCCCGCCCGACGTGCTGGAGTTCATCGCCTCCCGGGTGTCCAACTCGATCCGGGAACTGGAGGGGGCGCTGATCCGGGTCACCGCCTTCGCCAGCCTGACCCGCTCGAACGTGGAGCTGTCCCTGGCCGAGGAGGTGCTGCGGGACTTCATCCCGGACGGTGCCGGGCCGGAGATCACCGCCGACCAGATCATGGTCTCCACCGCCGACTACTTCGGGGTGAGCCTGGAGGATCTGCGGGGACACTCCCGATCACGGGTGCTCGTCAACGCCCGCCAGGTGGCCATGTACCTGTGCCGCGAGCTGACCGACCTGTCGCTGCCCCGGATCGGTCAGGCCTTCGGCGGGCGGGACCACACCACCGTCATGCACGCCGACCGCAAGATCCGTCAGCAGATGGCCGAACGGCGCTCGCTCTACAACCAGATCGCCGAGCTGACCAACCGGATCAAGCAGAACACCTGAACGACGGCTGCCGCGCGTCGTGGCGAGGGTCCGACCGCACCGGTCGGACCCTCTTTTTCTTGCGTCACCGGTTGACCCTCGACGAGGTGTAGACCACACCATCAAAGGCGTGTCCACTCCCGCCGCCGTTCGTTGTCCACAGCTCGTTATCCACCGACGGTGGACAACGACGCGACGTCAGCATCCGGTTACCCACAGCCTGTGGAGAAACCCTGGGGACGACGCTGTGGACGCCTGTGGATGCCTGGGGACAGCCGACCGCGTTGTCCACCGACAACGGCCGGCCTGTGGGCAGCCTGTTGAAGGTTCTGGGGATGACGGCGGCCGAGCCGCCCGCGACGATCCACAGGCCTGGGGAGGAAGTCGGTGGATTACCGGTGGACAACCAGTGGACAACGGTGGACAACCGGTGCCGCGCGGGCCCCCTGTGGACGGCGAGCCGGGTTGTACCCCGGCTTCTCCACAGCTAAACCACCGGTGGATAACCCGTCTGACCTGCCCATACGCGGGTTCTCCACAGTTTGCACAGGTGCGATGAAGACGATGAGTTATCTCTTCTAAAAGAACGAAAACCAATCATCACCGTTGGACTTCCTGTGGATCGGTCGACCGCTGCCGGACAGACGCGTCAGCAGCGACACGATCCACGGGGTCGGGCACACAGCCGATACCCTCGCGCCCTAAGGTGCGAGGGGTACCCGCACACCAGGCGGGTCAGTGGGCAGCGGCCGGCATGAGAGAGTTGACGACGTCGACGTCGACGCGGAGGCATTGATGAAGTTCCGAGTGGAGCGCGACGCGCTCGCCGAAGCCGTGGCTTGGACCGCGAAGAGCCTGCCCAGCCGGCCGTCCGTACCGGTGCTGGCCGGTGTGATGCTGCGCGTCACCGACGGCAGCCTCCAGGTCTCCGGCTTCGACTACGAAGTCTCCAGCCAGGTGACCGTCCAGGTGCAGGGCGACGCCGACGGTGCCGCCCTCGTCTCCGGTCGCCTGCTTGCCGAGATCACCAAGGCGTTGCCCGCCAAACCGGTCGACATCGCCGCGGTCGGGGCACATCTCGAACTGGTCTGCGGCAGCGCCCGGTTCACCCTGCCCACCATGCCGGTGGAGGACTACCCCACCCTGCCCGAAATGCCCGCCAGCGCCGGCACCATCGACGCGGCCGCCTTCGCCGCCGCGGTGGCCCAGGTCGCGGTCGCCGCCAGCCGGGACGAGACGCTGCCGATGATGACCGGCGTACGCGTCGAACTCTCCGGCGGCAGCCTGGCCATGCTCGCCACCGACCGCTACCGGCTGGCCCTGCGCGAGATGGAGTGGAACCCGGACGACCCGGAGATCAGCCTCAACGCGCTGGTTCCCGCGCGGACGCTCAACGACACCGCCAAGGCCCTCGGCCCACTCGGCGGCCAGGTCATCCTGGCCCTGGCCCAGGGCTCGGCGGGCGAAGGCATGATCGGTTTCTCCGGCGGCACCCGGCGCACCACCAGCCGCCTGCTCGACGGTGCGAACTACCCGCCGGTGCGTTCCCTCTTCCCGGCCAACCACAACGCCGAGGCCCACCTGCCGGTCAGCACCCTCATCGAGGTGGTCAAGCGGGTCGCGCTGGTGGCCGAGCGGGCCACCCCCGTGCTGCTCAGCTTCAGCGCCGACGGGCTGGTGGTCGAGGCCGGCGGCACCGAGGAGGCCCGGGCCAGCGAGGCCATGGAGGCCACCTTCACCGGCGAGCCGCTCACCATCGGCTTCAACCCGCAGTACCTCATCGACGGGCTGACCAACCTCGGAACCCAGTTCGCCGTGTTGCACTTCGTCGACGCCTTCAAGCCCGCGGTGATTTCTCCGGCGGGCGAGGATGGCGAGCTCATCGGTGGGTACCGGTACCTCATCATGCCGATCCGCGTGTCCCGCTGATCGGCAGCGCACAACCGCACCCACGAAAGGTCACCAAAGATGCAGCTCGGTCTGGTAGGACTCGGCCGGATGGGCGGCAACATGCGCGAGCGGTTGCGCACCGCCGGTCACGAGGTGGTCGGTCTGGACCACAACCCGGGGCTGAGCGATGTTGCCAGCGTGGCTGAACTGGCCGAGAAGCTGGAGGCGCCGCGGGCGGTCTGGGTGATGGTGCCCGCGGCCGTCACCGACGCCACCATCGACGAACTGGCCACCGTGCTCGGCGAGGGCGACCTCATCATCGACGGCGGCAACTCGCGGTTCAGCGACGACGCCCCCCGGGCCGAGCGGCTCCACGAACGCGGCATCGGCTACCTCGACGTGGGGGTCTCCGGTGGGGTGTGGGGCCGGCAGAACGGCTACGGCCTGATGGTCGGCGGTGCCCAGGAGCATGTCGAACGGCTCATGCCGATCTTCGACGCGCTCAAGCCCGAGGGCGAGTTCGGCTTCGTCCACGCCGGGCCGGTCGGCGCCGGCCACTACGCCAAGATGGTGCACAACGGCATCGAGTACGGCCTGATGCACGCCTACGCCGAGGGCTACGAGCTGATGGCCGCCTCCGAACTGGTGACCAACGTGCCGGGTGTGATCAAGTCCTGGCGCGAGGGCACCGTGGTCCGCTCCTGGCTGCTGGACCTGCTCGACCGCGCCCTCGACGAGGACCCGGAACTGAACCAGCTCAGCGACTACACCGAGGACACCGGCGAGGGGCGCTGGACCGTGGACGAGGCCGTCCGTCTCGCCGTGCCGCTCAACGTCATCACCGCCTCGCTGTTCGCCCGGTTCGCCTCCCGGCAGGACGACTCACCGGCGCTGAAGGCCGTCTCCGCGCTGCGTCAGCAGTTCGGCGGGCACACCGTGCGCAAGCGCTGACCGGCACCGCGACCCCGTGTACGTCCGCCGGCTCGAACTGGTCGACTTCCGCTCCTACGAGCGGGTCGCCGTCGACCTCGAACCGGGGCCGAACGTCCTGATCGGCGCCAACGGCGTCGGCAAGACCAACCTGGTCGAGGCGCTGGGCTACGTGGCGACGCTGGACTCGCACCGGGTCGCCACCGACGCGCCGCTGGTGCGGATGGGCGCCACCGCCGCGGTGATCCGCTGTGCGGTGGCGCACGACGGCCGGGAACTCCTGGTCGAGCTGGAGATCGTCCCGGGCAAGGCCAACCGGGCCCGGCTCGGCCGCTCCCCGGCCCGCCGGGCCCGGGACGTGCTGGGCGCGCTGCGCCTGGTGCTCTTCGCCCCGGAGGATCTCGAACTGGTCCGGGGCGACCCGGCCGAGCGCCGGCGCTACCTCGACGACCTGCTGGTGCTGCGTCAGCCCCGCTACGCCGGCGTCCGCGCCGACTACGAGCGGGTGGTCAAGCAGCGCAATGCGCTGCTGCGCACCGCGTACCTGGCCCGCAAGACCGGCGGCTCGCGCGGCGGGGACCTGTCCACCCTGGCCGTCTGGGACACCCACCTGGCCCGGCACGGCGCCGAGCTGCTCGCCGGCCGGCTGGAGCTGGTCGCCGCACTGGCCCCCCACGTGACCAAGGCGTACGACGCGGTCGCCGCCGGCCACGGCGCGGCGGGAATGACGTACCGGCCGTCGGTCGATCTCGCCGAGTCCACCACCGACCGGGAGACCCTCGCGGCGGTGCTGGCCGCCGCGCTGGAGGAGTCCCGTTCCACCGAGATCGAGCGGGGCACCACGCTGGTCGGCCCGCACCGCGACGAACTCGCCCTCCGCCTCGGCCCGCTGCCCGCCAAGGGCTACGCCAGCCACGGCGAGTCGTGGTCGTACGCGCTCGCCCTCCGGCTGGCCGGGTACGACCTGCTCCGCAGCGACGGCATCGAACCGGTGCTGGTACTCGACGACGTCTTCGCCGAACTGGACGCCGGCCGGCGGGACCGGCTGGCCGAACTGGTCGGCGGGGCGAGTCAACTGCTGGTGACCTGCGCGGTCGCCGACGACGTACCGGCGGTCCTGCGCGGCGCCCGGTACGAGGTGGTGGAGGGAACGGTGCAACGTGTCGGATGAACCGCAGCACCCGGCCCGAGACAGCGGGCCGGCGGGACAACCGCGTGCCGTCCCCCGGGGGCGCGGTGCGCGTACCGCCGGGTCGGGTGGATCCGGCGGCGGCGCCGGTGCGGCCGGCGACCGTGGGGCGGACACCGAGCCCCGGCCGCTACCGGCCGGGTCCGGCGGCGATGGCGCCGAGCGCGCAACGGCCGACGGCGGCCCGGACGGCGCCTCCGGGCCGCAACTGGCGCGTGCGGTGCTGGATGCGGCGAAGGCCCGGCGGGAGGCGGCCGGGCGGCCCCGGCGGCGCAGCGGGACCGGCGGCGGCGACGGCGAACGCCGGCTGCGGGGCTACTCCGGGCCGGGGCCGGACCCGCGCGATCCGCAGCCGCTCGGCGCGGTGCTGAACCGGCTGGTCAAGGCCCGTGGCTGGCAGCAGCCGGCCGCCGAGGCGACGGTCTTCGGCGCCTGGGAACGGGTCGTCGGGCCGGAGGTGGCCCAGCACAGCCGCCCGGTGAAGCTGGAGAACGGCGAGCTGACCGTCGAGGCACGATCGACCGCCTGGGCGACGCAGCTGCGGCTGCTCGCCGGTTCGCTGTTGCAGCAGATCGGCCGCGAGGTCGGCCACAACGTGGTCCGCAAGCTGCACATCCACGGCCCGGCCGCGCCCTCCTGGTCGCGCGGCCCACGCCGGGTACGCGGTCGCGGCCCCCGCGACACCTACGGCTGACCTGCCCGCTACGTCTGGGGTGCCCGGCGGGGGGCGGCCGACTCGGCGTAGACGGCGAAGCCGTGGTCGGCGCAGCGCCGGTAGAAGGCCGCGAGCACGCTCAGCTCCGCGCAGGTGAAGGTCCACTGCGGCGCGGCGCCACTGTCGTCACGCAGCGCGTCGAGCCGGCTGTCCAGCCAGCGCAGCTGCTGTTCGGCGAGGCGGCCGTCGGCGAGCAGCGAGCGCAGCACCGTGCCGACGGACTCGAAGGTGACCGCCTCACCGTGCGGGCGGTGTGCGGCGACGAACCGCTCGATGCCGGCCGCGATCCAGGAGCACCCGTCGGGGTCGATCACCGGGTCCTCGTCCTCGGCGGCGGCGTCTGTGGCGTAGAGCACACCCTCCAGCCCGAGGATCAGATCCACCACCTCCGTGTAGGCGGTGGCCCGGACGGTGCCTGTCTTCGCGATCAGTTCGGCGAGCGCGGCGGTCGGTGCCGAGATACCCGGCACGTCGACGATATCGCCGAAGTCGACGAACTCGGCCGGTGCGACCGGGTCGTAGAAGCGGCCGGTCCGCGGCCACTGAACCGCGACGTTGTCCAGCCCCATCTTGGTGTCACCTCTCAACGGGCGCGGGCGAGTCGATCGGGTCGATCGTCCGGTTCCAGCCGTGAAAGATCAAGGCCGGCCCGCCAACCCGCCGGTCACGGATCGCCCGCACGGGGGCGGTACCGGCCGGTATCGCCCGCTTCCGGACCATGGCCGTCGACGCCGTCACGCGACGGATCGGGTGATCATGCCGTGGCGTGTAGGGGGAGTCGCGGACAGCACGGTTCGGCCCGCTACGTAGATCTGAGCCGCCGCGAAGGGGTGCCGAGTGGTGGTTCTATCGCCCGCGCACAGTAAGATTGGTGTGAGACGAAAGACCCGGTGGAGCGACGGGGGTCACGGGTCCGGTGCGGGCCCGCGATCATTGTCCGACTCGGGTCGAGCCGATCGCGATCCGCGGGCAACCGCGGCGACCGGCGCGTTCGACCCGTACCCCGGAATTGTCCCCGGTGCCGGTCCGCGTGCCGACGTCGCGCCCTGTCCGCCGAACCCGCGCCCGGACGCGCCCTGTGGGCGCGGCGGGCGCGAGAAAGTGGCCGAGCGTGGCAGCGCAGGACAATCAGCAGTACGGCGCCGAGTCGATCACCGTCCTCGAAGGGCTGGAGGCGGTCCGCAAGCGGCCCGGCATGTACATCGGGTCGACCGGCGAGCGGGGCCTGCACCACCTGGTGTGGGAGGTCGTCGACAACGCGGTGGATGAGGCGCTGGCCGGTCACTGCGACACCATCGAGGTGGTGCTGCTCGCCGACGGCGGCGTCCGGGTCACCGACAACGGCCGAGGCTTCCCGGTCGACCTGCATCCCAAGCTCAAGAAGCCGGGTGTCGAGGTGGCGCTGACCGTGCTGCACGCCGGTGGCAAGTTCGACGGCAAGGCGTACGCGGTCTCCGGCGGCCTGCACGGCGTCGGGGTCAGCGTGGTGAACGCCCTCTCCACGAAGATGGCAGTGGAGATCCACAAGGCCGGCTTCGTCTGGCGGCAGCGCTACACCAACTCCAAGCCGACGCCGCTGGAGAAGGGTGAGCCGACCGACACCACCGGTTCGGCGGTCGCCTTCTGGCCGGACCCGGACGTCTTCGAGACCGTCGACTTCGACTTCCAGACCATCTACCGGCGCATCCAGGAGTACGCCTTCCTCAACCGGGGCCTCACCATCCACCTGGTCGACGAGCGGGTCACGGAGGGCGAGGAGGGCAAGCCGCGCGAGGTCACCTTTTGCTACGCGGGCGGCATCGCCGACTTCGTCCGCCACCTCAACGCCTCGAAGAACCCGATCCACCGGACCGTGGTCGAGTTCGGCGCCGAGGAGGAGGGCATGTCCGTCGAGATCGCCATGCAGTGGAACGAGTCGTACGGCGAGTCGGTCTACACCTTCGCCAACACCATCAACACCCACGAGGGCGGCACCCACGAGGAGGGCTTCCGGGCCGCGCTGACCAGCGTGGTCAACCGGTACGGCACCGACAAGAAGCTGCTCAAGGGTGACGAGAAGCTCTCCGGCGAGGACATCCGCGAGGGCTTGGCGGCGATCATCTCGGTCAAGCTGACCAACCCGCAGTTCGAGGGCCAGACCAAGACCAAGCTGGGCAACACGCCGGTGAAGAGCTTCGTGCAGCGGGTCTGCAACGAGTGGCTGGTCGACTGGCTGGACCGCAACCCGGCCGAGGCGAAGATCATCATCACCAAGGCGTCCCAGGCCGCCCGCGCCCGGATCGCCGCCCAGCAGGCCCGCAAGCTGGCCCGGCGCAAGTCGCTGCTGGAATCCGGCTCGATGCCGGGCAAGCTGGCCGACTGCCAGTCCACCGACCCTCGCGAGTCCGAGGTGTTCATCGTCGAGGGCGACTCGGCCGGCGGCTCGGCCAAGCAGGGGCGCGATCCGCGCACCCAGGCGATCCTGCCGATCCGGGGCAAGATCCTCAACGTGGAGAAGGCCCGGATCGACCGGGTACTCAAGAACAACGAGGTGCAGGCGCTGATCACCGCGCTCGGCACCGGCATCCACGACGACTTCGACATCGAGAAGCTGCGCTACCACAAGATCGTGCTGATGGCCGACGCCGACGTCGACGGCCAGCACATCCAGACGCTGCTGCTCACCCTGCTGTTCCGCTTCATGCGTCCGCTGGTCGAGCTGGGCCACGTCTATCTGGCCGCCCCGCCGCTCTACAAGATCAAGTGGAACAAGAAGGGCGACGACGCGCAGTACGCCTACTCCGACCGGGAGCGCGACGGGCTGATCGCGCTGCGCCAGCAGAAGAAGGCGAACGCCAAGCCGGACGACATCCAGCGGTTCAAGGGCCTCGGCGAGATGAACTACCCGGAGCTGTGGGAGACCACGATGAACCCGGCCACGCGTACGCTGCGTCAGGTCACCCTGGACGACGCGGCAACCGCCGACGAGCTGTTCAGCGTGTTGATGGGTGAGGACGTCGAGGCCCGCCGCTCGTTCATCCAGCGCAACGCCAAGGACGTCCGCTTCCTGGACATCTGACGGAACCGGCGGCCGGACCGGGCACCCGTTGCGGTCCGGCTCGCTGATCCACAGAGTTATCCACAGCTTGGCCGGTATCCACAGCCGTTATCCACAGCACAAAAACGACTCTCAGTCTGATAAGGGTTAACAGTGACCGATTCCCCCGAGTCCACACCCAACGAGCCCGAGGTCCCCGAGGCGCAGGCCGCCGTCGTCTCGCACGACCGGATCGAGCCGGTCGGGCTCGAGGTGGAGATGCAGCGCTCCTACCTCGACTACGCGATGAGCGTCATCGTCGGGCGCGCGCTGCCGGACGTCCGGGACGGGCTCAAGCCGGTCCACCGCAAGATCCTCTACGCCATGTTCGACTCGGGCTACCGGCCGGACCGCGGCTACGTGAAGTGCTCCCGCGTCGTCGGCGACGTGATGGGCCAGTTCCACCCGCACGGCGACTCGGCCATCTACGACGCGCTGGTCCGGATGGCCCAGCCCTGGTCGCTGCGGTACCCGCTGGTCGACGGCAACGGCAACTTTGGTTCGCCCGGAAATGATCCGGCTGCGGCCATGAGATACTGCATCACGGCAGATGTCCGTATTCGTACCGCTGGTGGCAGCGTGCGGATCGGCGACGTGGTGCCGGGCGCGGCGTCGAGCAGCGAGACCGACATCGACCTCAAGGTCCGCGACCGCAACGGCGATCTGGTCCGCGCCTCGGCGTTCTTCCACTCCGGCGAGCACCCGACGCTGCGGCTGCGCACCCGCGAGGGGTACGAGCTGACCGGCACCCACAACCACCCGGTGCTCTGCCTGGTGGACGTGGCCGGCGTGCCGACCCTGCTCTGGAAGCTGCTCGCCGAGATCTCTCCCGGCGACCGGGTGGTGCTCCAGCGCAGCGTGCCGGACGAGATCGGCTACCCGATGCTGGAGCACGTCGAGGCCGCCGTCCTCGCGGGTGCCTTCGTCAGCGAGGGCTGGGTTTCCGAGAACCGGGCCGGTTTCAACGACACCGACCGCGAGTTCTTCGTCCGTGTCCTGGCCGCCTACGACCTTGCGGTCGGCGGGCCCCGGTACGTCGCCGAGCGGGTGATCGCCTCCGGCAGCACCCTGCACGAACTCGACATCCAGGATCTCAGCTCGCTGCGCGCCAGCGTGCTCGGCGAGCTGGTCGGGGCACGCAGCGCCGGCAAGTTCGTGCCGGAGTTCGTCTGGCAGGGGCCGGCCGCGATCAAGCGCGCCTTCCTCCAGGCGCTGTTCGAGGGCGACGGTTCCTCTTCGCTGCTGCCGCGCAACGCCATTCAGGTCTCGTACTCCACCCGCAGTGAGCGGTTGGCCCGCGAGGTGCAGCAGCTGCTGCTGGAGTTCGGCGTGATCAGCCGGCAGTGCCGGTACGACAGCGGCGAGATCAAGGTCGTGGTGACCAACCGTCGGGACGCGCGGATCTTCGCCGGCCAGGTCGGTTTCCTCGGCCGCAAGCAGGCCAAGCTGGAGTCGGAGCTGGCGTCGGTGCCGACGAGCAGCACCGCGCTCTCCGGCGACCACGTGCCGCTGGTCGGCAACTTCATCCGGGAGCACGGCGCGACCCGCTGGACCGAGCGCGACTGGCTGCGTCGGCACAACGTGGACCGGATCGAACGCTGGGAGCGGGACCGGGACGAGATCGCCGCCCGGATCACCGACACCGAGGTGCTCGACGTGGTCGAGCCGCTGGTGGACGGCCGCTTCTACTACGCGGAGGTGGCCGACGTCACCGACGCGGGCGTGCGGCCGGTCTACAGCATCCGGGTGGACACCGACGACCACTCCTTCATCTCCGACGGCTTCGTCAGCCACAACACGGAGTGCAAGCTCGACCCGCTCGCGATGGAGATGCTGCGGGACATCGACGAGGACACGGTCGACCTGCAGGACAACTACGACGGCCGGGCCAAGGAGCCCACCATCCTGCCGTCGCGGATCCCGAACCTGCTGATCAACGGCTCCGAGGGCATCGCGGTCGGCATGGCCACCAAGATCCCGCCGCACAACCTGCGCGAGATCGGCGCGGCGGTGCAGTGGTGCCTGGAGCATCCGGAGGCGGACGAGGCCAGCACGCTGGAGGCGTTGCTGGAGATCGTCAAGGGCCCCGACTTCCCCACGTACGGTCTGATCGTCGGCCAGTCCGCCATTCAGGACGCGTACCGCACCGGCCGTGGGTCGATCCGGATGCGCGCGGTGGTCGAGGTCGAGGAGGACAAGCGGGGGCGGCCGGCGCTGGTGGTCAGCGAGCTGCCGTACCAGGTCAACCCCGACAACCTGGCCGAGCGGATCGCCGAGCTGATCAAGGAGGGGAAGCTTGGCGGCATCGCCGACATCCGGGACGAGTCCTCCGGGCGTACCGGCATGCGGATCGTGTTGGTGCTCAAGCGTGACGCGGTCGCGAAGGTGGTGCTGAACAACCTCTACAAGCACACCCAACTCCAGGAGACCTTCGGCGCGAACATGCTGGCGCTGGTCGACGGGGTGCCGCGCACGCTGAACCTGGCGCAGTTCATCCGCTACTACGTCGAGCACCAGATCGAGGTGATCCGGCGGCGGACGGCGTTCCGGCTGCGCAAGGCGGAGGAGCGGGCGCACATCCTGCGCGGCCTGTCGAAGGCGCTGGACGCGCTGGACGAGGTGATCGCCCTGATCCGGCGCTCGCCCACGGTCGAGGACGCCCGCCAGGGCCTGATCCAGCTGCTGGACATCGACGAGATCCAGGCCACCGCGATCCTGGACATGCAGCTGCGGCGGCTCGCCGCGCTGGAGCGGCAGCGGATCCTCGACGACCTGGCCAAGCTGGAGGTGGAGATCGCCGACCTCAAGGACATCCTGGCCAAGCCGGAGCGGCAGCGGCGGATCGTCTCGGAGGAGTTGGGTGAGATCGTCGCGAAGTGGGGCGACGAGCGGCGCACCAAGATCGTCCCGTTCGACGGTGAGGTCTCGATGGAGGACCTCATCGCCCGGGAGGACGTGGTCGTCACGATCACCCGGACCGGGTACGCCAAGCGGACGAAGGTGGACCTCTACCGTTCGCAGCGGCGGGGCGGCAAGGGCGTCAGCGGTGCGACGCTGCGGCAGGACGACATCGTCAGCCACTTCTTCGTCTGCTCGACGCACGACTGGATGCTGTTCTTCACCAACAAGGGTCGGGTGTACCGGGCCAAGGCGTACGAGCTTCCGGAGGCCAGTAGGGTGGCCAAGGGCCAGCACGTGGCCAACCTGCTCGCGTTCCAACCGGATGAGCAGATCGCACAGATCATCGAGATCCCGAACTACCAGGTAGCCCCTTACCTGGTCCTGGCGACGAAGAACGGCCTGGTGAAGAAGACGCGGCTTGAGGAGTTCGACTCCAACCGCTCGGGCGGCATCATCGCGATCAACCTGCGCGATGAGGACGAGCTGGTCGGCGCTGCGCTCGCCGGTCCGACCGACGACCTGTTGCTGGTCTCCAAGAACGCCCAGGCGATCCGGTTCAACGCCACGGACGAGGCGCTGCGGCCGATGGGCCGGGCCACCTCGGGTGTGATCGGCATGCGCTTCAGCGACGAGGACGAGCTGTTGGCCATGGAGGTCGTCCGGGAGGGATTGGACGTTCTGGTGGCCACGAACGGGGGATACGCGAAACGTACCCCGATCGAGGAATACCCGGTCCAGGGCCGGGGAGGTAAGGGTGTACTGACTGCGAAGATCACCGAGCGACGCGGTGGTCTGGTCGGTGCGGTGGTGATCGACCCGGACGACGAGCTGTTTGCCATCACCAGCAACGGTGGCGTCATCCGGACTCCGGTGAAGCCTGTACGCCGTACGCGTGACCGGAACACAATGGGGGTCAAGCTGATGGACCTTCCGGACGGCGTGACTATCGTGGCGATTGCTCGCAATGCCGACGAACCTGACGAACAGGACTAGTTGAATGACGGAGACACAGGCGAAGTCGGGGAACGCGGGGACCTCGGCCACCCCGGTCGACGAGGAGGCCGCGAAGAGCGGCGCGCCAGCCGGTCGCGCGGCCGTGGGTCGGGCCACCGTCCCCGCCGACGCGCCTGCGCCGAAGTTCACCCGGGCTCCCGGTATGGCTCCGCCGCCCGACAAGCCCACAGACGACCAGGAGGCCGACGCCGCCGAGGAGAAGGACGTCGCCGACGGCAGTAGTCCCACAGACACCGCCGCTGCTGCCACTGCCACTACCGCTCCCGCCGCCACCGCCGGTAAGCCGCCGACCCCTCCGCCGGCCGCCGCCCGCCCGGGCCAGTCCTCGGCGGGCGCCACCGGGGTTCGGCCGACGACCAGCACCGCTGCGACCGGCACCCAGCCACGGGTGACCGGGGTCGGCCCGAATCCGGACGTCACCCGGCCGGCCGGGCTGGGTCGCCCGGCGAACGGTGGCGGGTTGCCGCCGGGGATCGGTACGGCGGCGGTGGGCGCCGCGCGGGTGGGTGAGGCGGTACGCGCCGCGCGTACCTCGGTCAGCTCGGCCGCCTCGCGCGGGCCGCGGCGGGCCCGGCTGAACCTGAAGCGGATCGACCCCTGGTCGGTGATGAAGTTCGCGTTCGCCGTTTCGGTGGTGTTGTTCATCGTCATCGTGGTCGCGACCTCGGTGCTGTACCTGGCGTTGGACGCGATGGGCGTGTTCGCCAGCGTGAACGACAGCCTGGGAGACCTGGTCAACGCCGGCGGTGGGCAGAGCACCAACGGCTTCCAGATCACCGCACGCGGGGTGATCTTCAGTTCGGCGCTGATCGGCCTGGTCAACGTCGTGCTGTTCACCGCGCTCGCCACGCTCGGCGCCTTCGTCTACAACGTCTGCGCCGATCTGGTGGGTGGCATCGAGCTGACCCTCGCCGAGCGCGACTGACTCGACATCAAGCCCGGTCGGCCCGCCGTCGCGGCCCGGCCGGGCTTGATCGACTCCGGCTGCGGCATCTCGTGGTCTCACCGTCCGACGATGCCGCAACATGCCGCAACTGGCGGTTGCCAGGTGGTCTTTATCCGGATGTGCCGGGTGTCGCCCGTCGGGTAGGTTCGAGGGCGACGGCAGGTGAGCGACGCCCCGGCCCCGATTTGGGGGCGCCTGGGCGGATGGGTTAACCTTGCTCGTCGCTTCGCGGGGCTATAGCTCAGTCGGTTAGAGCGCAGAGCTGATAACTCTGAGGTCGCTGGTTCGATTCCAGCTAGCCCCACCGCACATGGTCCGACGGCACGTCGAGCGTAAGGGGCAGCCCCGATGTTCAAGAAGCTGTTGATCTTGGTTGGTGTCGTCGGCGTGGCCGCCGTGGTGGCCAAGAAGATCAAGGAAGCCAACGACGAGCGCGCCCTCTGGCACGAGGCGACCACCTCGCCGGATCTGCGCTGACGGCGTCCGTCCCGACCGCGGGGCGGCACCGTCCGCTACGGGGCCCTAGCTCAACTGGCAGAGCACTGCCTTTGCAAGGCAGGGGTTAGGGGTTCAAGTCCCCTGGGCTCCACCAGCACTTTCCTCGGTTGATCTCGGCCCGAGTACAGCCATCCGTACAACCAAGCTGGTCACGCCGTCCCCCTCCTGGCCGAGAATCCGGTCAATGGCCGAGGCAGCCTAACGAGCCTGCGCCGGCAGAACGTGGCCGTAGGTGTCGGCCGTCATCCGGATCGTGGAGTGCCCGAGCAGCTACATCACCGTCCGCAGCTCCTCGCCCTGATCGAGCAGGAACGCGTGGCGAAGGCGTGCCGCAGGTCGTGCAGGTGCAGCCAGTCCAGCCCGGCCGCCGCGCGGAGCTGCTCGAAGCGCCGGTTGACGTTCCGTGGCTCCATCGCGGTGCCGATGGTGCTGGCGAAGACCAGGCCCAGATCGGACCACACCTCCCCGGCCGCGAGCCGTTCCTTGGCCTGACGCACGCGCTGTGCCTCCAACGGCCAGACGACCAGAGCCGACAGCGGCAGCGGACGGGCCGATCGGTGCGTCTTCGGTGGCACGAACACCAACCCGTGATCCGTTCGCTGGAGCGTCTGCCGAACGAACAGCGCCTTCCCCTGCAGGTCGACATCCGACCACCGCAGGCCCAGCAGCTCAGCCCGCCGCAGCCCGGTCGCCAGCGCCAGGACGAACAGCGATTCCAGCCGGTCCCCGGTCAACACCGACAACAGTGTCTTGGCTTCCTCGGGCGTTAGCGCTCGCCGCTCGGTCCGACCGAGAGCCGGCGGCTTGGCGGCCTGTGGCCACCACGCGTATCAGGGTTCAGATTCAGGTCGCCGCCGGGATCGGGCGTGTATAGGCTGAGCTATAGTTGTTCCGTGGCCAACGGGCAGGCGCGCCGCTGGGCGATCAGGACGACAGGCGATGTCCGTGACTGGTTACGGGCTCTGCGTCAGACCGACCCGGCGGCGTACCGATCCGTCAACGTGGCGATCGACATGCTCGCCGAGACCGGTCCGGGCCTGGGGCGTCCGCTGGTCGACACTCTTCGAACATCAGCAATCTCAAGGAGTTGCGGCCGAGGTCAGGCCGGGATGTCGCCATCCGACTTCTGTTCGTCTTTGATCCCTGGTCGCAGGCGGTGTTGTTGGTCGCCGGCAACAAGGCAGGAGACTGGACGCGGTGGTACGAGAACGCGATCCCGATCGCCGAGGTTGCGTACGAGGGTTGGCTTGCCTTCGAGAGGAAACGGAGGGAGGGCTGATGAGCGACTTCCACGACTGGGACGACATCCGCGCGGAGTTGCACGATGGGGATGACGATGCGCTCGATGTGGAACGTGCTCGTGCCGAGGCGTGGGTTAGCGCGTTTCACCTCGCCGAGGAGCGTAAGCGTCTCGGTCTCACCCAGCGGCAGGTGGCCGAGCTGATGGGGGTTACGCCCGGCCGGGTGAGTCAGATCGAGAACGGCGATCTGGAGGCCAACGAGGTAGCGACCCTCGGCCGGTATGCACGAGCGCTGGGTGCCCGGATGCGGATCATCTTCGACTACGGCAGCGATCTCCGTCAGATCGCCTGATCTCCGCTATGCCGGACGAAGTATCCCCAAGTCCGGTCAACCCGCTTGCTTGGGGCAATCAGCTCGACGGATTCCGACGGTGCGAAGCGGGCGAGCTACCGGACAGAAATGCCGCCGTGCAGCAGCTCGGACATTCCGGGGCGTGGACGTCAAGAGCCCCTAACTGGTCGGGGGTCCGTCAGCGCGCAGCCAGCGGAGGCCCGTGACGGAAGCTGCACAGGCTGATCTATTCGGCGTCGGCGAACCGCACCGGCGGTTCGGCCGGTCGGATTGGGATCACGGGCACCACCCGATGCCCGTGAGATGGAAAGTGGTAGCGGGTTACCGGCGATCGTGGCGCTGCGGTTCGTATGGTGGTAGCTCCGGCCCACTCGAACGGATACCCAAACGGAGAGGTACAAGGCCGCAGAACGCAGGCCACGGCCGATGTCGTGGCCGCGCGGCCAAGTGGCGGCCGGACTTTGTACAGGGTGGTGGATTCGTGGGTCAGTTCTGGCCGGGGCTTGCTACGGGTAGTCCTGCTTCCTTGGCGCAATCGAGCAGCCGCCGGTCGTAGGTGACGAAGGCGGTGAGTGCCGTGCCGGACTCGTTGGTCAGCACCTGGGCGGTAGCCAGGTGGATGGCGTCGAGGCTGCGGAGCGTCGGCTCGGCGAACGCGGCTGCGGTTGCACGGATCGTGCTGTCGATCTCCAATCGGAACAGCCGTCCGACAGCAGCCGGCACTCCGATCAACGCCTGCGGAGCTGATCGGCGCAGCGCTCTGGGTACTTCCACCTCGACGAGCGCGGAGGAGACCAGCGGCACGTCGTCGTGCTTGTTGAGCCAGGAGACAAGGTCGGCGCTGCATGCTTCCTGCCGCACCAGCTTGACGACGGCGGCGGAATCGAGATAGATCACCAGCGCTCCTCGTCACGCATCGCAGCAAGCGAGGCGGCCACGTCCACACTCTCGTCACCGAGCTTCGGTGGGAGTGGAACAGGGCCCCCACCGGTGGGGGCGACGGCCCGCCCTGCCGCTACCAGCTTGGCCAGAATCGACCTGTCGTCGCCTACCGGAACAAGTCGGGCGATCGGGTGTCCACGATCGGTGATCTCGACGGTCTCCCCGCCACTCACCCGAGCCAACACCTGGCTCGTGTTCTGGTTCAGCTCCCGGACACCGATGCGTTCCATGGACACGAGTGTAGAACAAAATGTTCTACGATTCCAGCTCCAAGGTTTGTCGGGTTGGTTCGGGTATCCGTTCACTCCAGCCGTGCTCGTACCAGGGATCGCGGCTCACGTCCGGCGAACAGCCAGCCGAGAGCTGCGGCGACCAACGGGACGCCGACAGCGATCACGAGCAGTTCCACGAGCGGCACGCGCGCCAGCTCGTTGAACTGGTCGCGGGATGAGCCTGCCACGATGACGGTGTACGCGGCACCGATGCCCAGGATCCCGCCCAGCAGTGCGAGCCCGCCAGCCGTTGCCGAGGTGAGCCTGCGCCGGATGCGACCCGTCGCGCCCGTTGCGGTAAGCGTGCGCAGGTCGGCTGCCGCCTCGGCCCGGATCAGCCCGACGGTCATGGCAAGGATCGCGAGCGCGAGTACGGCTCCGGCCGTTGTCGCGATTGCGCGCAGTGCCAGGAGTCCAGCGCTCTTGTCGCGGTCCTCGACGACCAGTCCCGCGTCGAGCGCGAGTTCCCGTGCTCCGGTGAGCTGCTCCGCGGTCAACGGTTGGGGGGTCTCGACCAGCCAGCCGGTCCGCACTGGTTGCCAGTTGTTGCGGTACAGCGCCGCCGGTGTGAGGAGCGTCTTCGGAAGCGACTCGAACTGCGGGGTCGGCAGCCGCTGGGTGGTCGCCTGGGGAAAGGACCGCGCGGTCTCGCCAGACTCGGCACGCAGCAACAGGTCCGAGCCGGGCTGCGTGGTCAGCACGTCCGTTGTTCCTCCGATGCTGGCGGGATCGACGCCGTAGTACCGCAGGATCTCAGGTGTGGCGACCAACGGTGCCTGCCGCGCACCGGAGCCCGGGTCGGTCTGCGGGCCGACATCGACCGGCAGCCGCCCGGTCCGTCCGCCGTCCGCATCGGCCCGCGGAATCTCGATTGGGTCTATCGCGACTGCGAGGGGGATGACGGTGGGGTTGGCGAGCGTGGCAGTGTACTGCCTGACCTGGGCCTCGATCGCGGTCAGCTGATCCGGTGTGCGGTCGGGAACGCGTAGGCCGGGGACGTCGATCCAGATGAGAAGCTGGCGGTCGGAGAGGTTGCTCTCGGCGGTGGTCTGCTCGACGACGTTCGCCGCGAGCACGATCCCGGTCGGGATCGCGAGCGCCACGCTGATCGCGGCCAGCGCGGCGCTCGACCGGGCCTGATGGCGGGCGAGGTCACGTAAGGCTAGTCGGGCAGCGACCGGGAGCCGGGCGCCGACGGCGGCGAGCACCCGGACCGCGAGCGGGGCGACGAACAGAAGTGCGAATCCGATCGCCAGCGTGCCAGCGACGACCAGCGCCAGATCGGCGATTTCCAACTCGTTGTCACCCGCCGCGTTGTTGCGTTGGGCGAGCCGCAGCGACCCGACGCCCAGCACGAGAAGCACAACGGCGGCCACCGCCGAGCGGCGGGCCCGCTTGGGCCGTGGCGGGCGCGAGGACAGCGCACGTGTTATCGGTACCCGGGCAGCGGTGCGCGCCGGCCACCAGGCCGCGGCGGTCGCCGTCAGGAGAGTCAGCAGTACGACGGCGACGATCTGCCACCACGGTAGGTCCAGCCGGTCGATGCGGTGTCCCGCCGCCGTTTCGAACCGTGGCGTCACGGCGAACCACATCAGCACGCCTGCGACAGTGCCGACCGCCGACGCCGCGGCACCGACCGCGGCACCGTGGGCCAGCAGCACGAGACGGAGGTGTCGTGGAGTCGCCCCGACTGCGGCGAGCAGGCCGAGCTGGCGCAGCCGACGGTGCGCGATGACGGCGAAGCCGGCCGTCGCGATGAGGCAGATGAGCAGCATGCTCACCGCGAAGACGCTGAACACACCGGCGGCGGCCTCGACCCACTCGTGCGTGGGGCGCAGCTCGTACACGGGCTGGCCGTGCTGCGCGCGGTACTCCGCGAACCGTGCCGGATCGGCGGCGGTGAGCACCGTAATCGCCGCCGACGGTTCGGGCTGTGCCGGCGCGACGAGGATGAACTCCGCGCGCAGATCGCCGGGGTTCTCGACCAGGCCGACCACGGTCCAGGTGCGCCCGTCGAGCGTCAGCACGTCGCCGACGCGTACCCGCAGGTCTGCCGCTATCTCGTCGGTGAGCGCCGCCTCGCCGGCCGCGGTCGGATAGCGACCCGTCAGCAGCCTTAGCATCGGCCCGCTGTACGGCCCGTGCGGATCCTGCGCCCGCAGCTCGACGGTGTCCGCCGAAGTCGGGGCCGGCAGGTACCGGTGCCCGATCACGTCGATCGTGCCGAACCACTCGCGTGCCTGCGCGATCTGTGGATCCGGTGACCGATCGTCGTCGGCGTACAACGTGAACCGCTGGCTGGCGTCGCCGAACCTGGCGGTGCTTGGCGGTGTCAGGTGGTAGCCGGCCGACACGCCCACGACGGCTGCCGTGACGGCGACGGTCAGGAGCGTCAGCACCGCGATCTGCTGGCGCCACTCGCGACGGAACAGCCGCCACGCCCAGCGGACCACCGCGCGCCGGGCCGGCAGGCCGCCGTTACGGCTCACGGGTTCGCTCCCGGTGCCAGGAGGGATTCCGGGCCACGGCTCGGTACCGTCTGGTCGACCACCCGGCCGTCCCGCAGGAACACCACGCGGTCGGCCCAGGAAGCCATCTGGGCGTCGTGGGTCACCACCACGCCGGCCACGCCATCGTGGCTGGCCAGGCGGAGCATGCGCATCACCGTCTCGCCGCTCAACGAGTCGAGCGCGCCGGTGGGTTCGTCCGCCAGCAGCAGCCGCCGTTCACCGACGACGGCCCGCGCGATCGCCACCCGTTGGCTCTCGCCGCCGGACAGCTCGTCCGGGTAGCGGGTGGCCCGCTCGGTCAGGCCGAGCTTTGCGAGTACCTCCATCGCGGCTGCCCGGGCAACCCTGACCTTCACGCCGTCCAGCTCCAGCGGAAGCGCCACGTTCTCGACGGCGGTCAGCCCGGCGAGGAGGTTGTAGTTCTGGAAGACGTACCCGATGGACTGCCGCCGCAGCCGCGCGCGGTCGTGGCGGGACAGGCGCGCCAACTCGTGACCGGCGATGACGACGTCGCCGCTTGTCGGTTCCTCCAGCGTTCCGGCGATCGTGAGCAGCGTGCTCTTGCCTGAGCCGCTCGGGCCCATCACCGCCACCAGCTCGCCGGCCCGAACGGACAGGTCGACCTCGCGCAGCGCGTGGACCTCGGTGGGGCCCGATCCGTGGACCTTGGATACCTGGCGCAGTTCGACGGCCGCACTCATCGCCGTACCCCCGCGATCCTGCGACCGAGGCGGGGCGCGGAGGTGGTGTCCTTGCTCGCGGTGCGGGCCGGTAGGCGCTTGAGC
This sequence comes from Micromonospora sp. WMMD1082, assembly GCF_029626175.1. Taxonomy (NCBI): domain Bacteria; kingdom Bacillati; phylum Actinomycetota; class Actinomycetes; order Micromonosporales; family Micromonosporaceae; genus Micromonospora; species Micromonospora sp. WMMD1082. The sequence continues at coordinate 2,771,419 of NZ_JARUBM010000002.1, forward strand.
CGGGCGTCTGTGGTGTCGAGCCACCGGACGATCGCTTCTATCCGGAACAGCTCCGAATCCACGACGAGCGACAGCTCCACCTCATCCTCGGCGATCTCGGACTTCAGATGGGTGTACTCCTGCATCGCCTGCACGAGGTGCCGTCGGTGCCCCTGGAGCAGCTCGGGCAGATCCACACCGGGTACCCGCATCGCTACGAGCACCTTGATGACGAGTTCGTCGCGCGGTGGTGGAATCACGTCCGGTGGTGTGCGCAGCCACCCGTTCAGCTCGTCGGAGCCGGTCGGCGTGATCGTGAAGACGTTCTGGGGCCCGCCGGAGCCCTCCGACTCGACGAGGCCGTCGCGCTCCAGGCGCTGAAGAGTGGTGTAGACCTGCCCGACGTTGAGCGGCCATACCTCCCCAGTTCTGGACTCGAACTCCTGCCTCAGCTGAAGGCCGTACTTGGGGCCCTCGCTGAGCAGGGCCAACAGGGCGTGCCGGATACTCATACCGAGTATGATACTCGGTATACTGGTCTCGCGGTCAACGGTTCAGGATGGCTGGCGGGCGGCCTGGGTCTGGACGAGTCCGTCGACGCCGCGCAGGAAGGTCTCGCAGATCAGTGCCGGGTCGAAGAGGCAACCGGCCGCCATGGCGCCGTCGCGGAGCATGACGAAGTGTTGCGCGGCGGCCTCGGCTTCGGCCTCTTGGATGCGCGCCATCAGGGCGTTGATCGTGTCGAGGAACCACTGCCGATGGGCGAGTACGGCCTCGTGCACGGGGTGGTCGGGGTCGGGATACTCGGCCACGGCGTTCAAGAAGGCGCATCCGCGGAAGCCGGGGGACTGGATGCTCTGGGCGATCCCCGCGGCGACGGCCCGGACGGTCTCCGTTGCCGGTAGGCCGGCGGCGACGGCTTCGTTTACCTGGTCGCGGATGGCGTGGTCGGCTACCTGCAGATAGGCGAGGACGAGCTGTTCCTTGCCGGGGAAGTGCCGGTAGAACGTGGCCCGGGTCACCTTCGCCTCGGCGATGATCCGGTCGACGCCGACCGAATGGATTCCCTCCGCGTAGAAGATCTTGCTCGCCGTGGTGAGCAGTCGCAGTCGTGCCTCGGACGGCCGGGTCTCGGTTTCGCTGGAGGCCATGGGTTTCATGGTAGCGATAGAACGTTCGGTCTTGACGAACGGCGGAGCGCTCGGCAAACTAGTGACAGAACGTTCGTTCTACCGAATGGTGCTCCGGCGTCGGGTCGCCGTCCGGTGACCCTCGAAAGGATCACGATGAGCACCCTTGCCACCTCCGGCATCTCGACGACGGCGGCCGCCCTGCGGAGGCTGTACTTCGTCCGCTTCGTGTTCGCCATCACCTGGGCCATCGTCATGTTCACGACCGCCACGCAACTCGGCCCGCTCACCGTCGCGCTGCTCGTGCTCTATCCGCTGTTCGACGTGGCCGCCGCCATCGTCGACGCTCGCGCGTCGCGCACCACCGGGTCGCCCACCCTGCTGTACGCCAACGTCGCGGTCAGCCTGCTCGCCGCCGTCGGCCTGGCCATCGCCGGCGCGTCCGGAATCCCGGCGGTCCTGCGCGTCTGGGGTGCCTGGGCGATCGTGGCCGGCCTGATTCAGCTGCTCGTGGGTGTCACCCGGCGCAGGATGGGCGGCCAGTGGTCCATGATCGTCAGCGGTGGCATCTCCGTACTCGCCGGTGGGGTGTTCATCGCGAGCGCCGCCGCGGACAACCCGGCGCTGACCAACGCGATCGGCTACGCCATCCCCGGCGCCATCTTCTTCCTCATCTCCGCCGTGCGTCTCGGCCGGACGGCGAAGTGAGGTAGGTCACGGGAACTTCGGGGACGCGGCCGGACAGGTCAGGTTCGTGAGGATGAATCCGCGAGCCAGGATCCGGGCCGGTGATCCGGAGGCGTTCCGAGAGCTGTTCGACGAACATGCCCGCTCGGTCTACAACCACGCCTTCCGGTTGACCGGGAACTGGTCGGTGGCAGAGGACGTGGTGTCACTGACCTTCCTGGAGGCGTGGCGGCTACGCGACCGCGTCGACGGCGGCAGCGAGCGGGGTTCACTGCGCCCGTGGCTGCTCGGGATCGCCACGAACGTCGCCCGCAACGTACGCCGGGCCGCCCGCCGCCACGACGACGCGCTGGCCCGGCTGCCGAGAGCGGATGCCGTCGCGCCGGACTTCGCCGAGGAGGCCACCGGCCGGATCGACAATCGGCGGCGGCTCGCCGTGGTGCGGGCGGCGCTGGCCGCCCTGCGCGGGCCGGAACGCGAGGTGCTGGCGCTCTGCGTGTGGGCCGGCCTCGACTACGCCGAGGCGGCGGAGGCGCTCGGCGTCCCCGTCGGCACGGTGCGTTCCCGGCTCTCCCGGGCGCGCCGCAAGCTCGAGAAGCTCGTCGCCGACGGAAAACTCGGCCCGGTCGCGCAGATCCGGGAACCGCGTACCGGCCACGGACAGGTAGATGGTGACCGCGGACCCGCGGTCCTGTTCGCTCAGGAGACCCCGCGATGAACCAGCACCCGAACCGGCCTGACTCGTACGAGCCAGCGGAGTTGGCCCGGCTGTTGCCCGGGCCCACCGAGCGGGATCTCCCGGGCGACCGTCACCAGCAGCTCCAGGAGTTCGTGATGAGTCACATCCAGCAAGACCTGCGGCCGGATGCTAAGGCACCGCGCCGCGCCACCAAGCCCCGGCTCGCCGTCCTGGCGGCAGGGCTGACGGCCGTCGTGGCCGGCGCCGTCGCCGTGGTGGCCGTCGGCAACGGCGGCCTCGGCGGCGCGGAGACCACGCCCGCCGTGGCGTACGAGCAGACGGGCCGGGACATCCTGCTGGTGGCGGCCACCACCGCCGCAGCTCGGACGTCCGGCGACTCCGGCACCTACTGGCACGTCACCACGGATTCGACGGACGAGTCGGGTGGCCCGTTCCGGACCGAGTCGTGGACCGCGCGGGACGGCCGGGCCTGGCACCGGAGCACGGAGAACGGGGCCGTCGAGGGCGGCACGGTCGCCCCGTTGCGGGTGGGCCGGGTGATCGAGGCCGACATCGCGCAGCTTGAGCAGCTGCCGACCGACCCGGCCGCGTTGACCAGGTGGATCGCCGACGCCGTGGCGCGCAGCGGCGTGGACCAGGACGCCGAGCTGCGTGACCATCTCGTCTTCGATGGTCTGCTGGCCCTGGTCTCCGTCCTGCCGTCCCCGGCGGCGGTGCGTTCGGCGGCGTTCCGGGCGCTCTCCGAGTACCCGAACATCGAGAACGCCGGTCCGGCCGGTGGCGGGCAGGCGGTGCTCGTCACCTACAGCCAGCGGGCGGTGGCGAAGCTGATCGTGCACCCGGAGACCTCCCAACTGCTGGAGCAGGCGTTCTACGAGTCGGCGGACGCGGCGAAGGGCGATGGCCCGGGTGGTCCCGGCTCCCACAAGATCACTACCGAGTGGACCGACACCCTGCCCGGCTGATCGGGGGAGCGAGTCGGGTGGGTGTCCCCGTCGGGGCCGGACGATCAAATGGTCGCCCGGCCCCGCTCGGCGGCCACCCGCCAGCCGGTCACGCCATGTCGAGTCGGCGCTGTAGCCAGGTGACGAGCATCTCGTCGAAGCCCGGGGCCCGGACGCCCGCCGTATAGCGGCCGTGGCTCAGTGTGGCCGGTCCGTCGCCGGCAGGCACGCGGATGCCGTGGTCGGCATGGGGAAAGACGACGATCTGATGGTCTCCGTGGCCGGCGTCGCGCAGGATGCCGGTGATGGCGCGCACGCTCTCCGCCACCGGGACGAGCACGTCGTCGGCGCCGAAGACGGCCAGCAGCGGGCAGCGGAGCGCCGCGAGCGCCTGGGTCGGGTCGTGGTCCGCGATCCCCGCCAGGAACGCGATTGACTCGGGCGTGGTCCCGGCGAGCAGCGGATACCACCCGGCCGTCCGCCACCGCGCCTGCGCGGCGTGTACGCGTACCGGGTTGTCGCCCGCGCGGATCCGCCGGATCTGGTCGCGGAGCAGCGCCACCGCCTGCTCGGCATCCGCGTCGGTGAAGCCCTCGGCGGGTAGCTGGTGACGGAGGCGGTGTTCCTCCTGGGCGAGCACCCCCACGCCCGGACCGGACACCGTGACCACCGCCGCGATCGTGTCGTCCAGCGCAGCGGCCAGCGGGGCCACCCAGCCGCCCTGGCTGCCGCCGACCAGCGCGACTGCGTCGGGCCGGATGTCGTCGCGGTGGCGTACCGCACGGACCGCCGCCATGGTCTCCCGCGCCCGGTCGGCGAGGGTCTGACGGGTCCAGTCGCCGGTGGAGGCACCGGAGCCGGGCTTGTCGTAGGCGAGGCTGGCGAAGCCGGCGGCGGCGAGTCGGGTGGGCCACGAGCCCAGGTCGCGCCCGCCTGGTCCGGATCCTTCCACGAAGACCACCGCCGGGTGGGGGCCCGGCCACGGCGGTCGGACGAGGTCACCGGCCAGCGTGTTTCCGCCGTGTGCGAAGGACAGTTCCGTGGACACCGGCGCGAAGAGCACGGCGAAACGGTAGCCGGCGGGGCCGGCGATCCGTCGCAGGCTAGCGTCGGGGGGTGCGTACCGGATCTCCCCGCGTCCTGCCCGCCGACGGCGATCTCGCCGAGGCCGCCTCCGTGCTGCGTACCGGCGGGTTGGTGGCCTTTCCCACCGAGACCGTCTACGGCCTGGGCGCGAACGCGGTGGACGCGCGGGCGGCGGCCCGGATCTTCGAGGCGAAGCAGCGACCGAGCTTCGATCCGCTGATCACCCACCTCGCCGACGCGGCCGACCTGGCACCGCTGGTGGGGTCGGTACCGCCGGCGGTGGCGGCGCTGGCCGCCCGGTTCTGGCCGGGGCCGCTGACGCTGATCGTGGACCGGCCGGCCCGGATCCCGCCGATCGTCACCTCCGGGCTGGACACCATGGCGGTCCGGGTACCGGACAACGAGCATGCCCGTCGGTTGATCGCCGCTGCGGGGGTGCCGATGGCCGCGCCGAGCGCCAACCGCTTCGGCCAGCTCAGCCCCACCCGGGCCGAGCACGTGGTCGCCGGCCTGGGCGCCGCCGTGGACGTGGTGCTCGACGGCGGGCCGACCCGCTGTGGCATCGAGTCCACGATCGTGGACGCCCGGGGCGAGCGTCCGGTGGTGCTGCGGCTCGGCGCGCTGCCGGTCGAGGAGTTGGAGAAGGTCATCGGCCCGGTGACGGTCCGGCCGGGCAGTTCGGGGCAGCCGGTGGCGCCGGGCACGCTGGCCGCGCACTACGCCCCGCGTACGCCGTTGCGGCTGGTGTCCGCCGCGATGCCGGCGGAGACCGGCGGTGCGGGCCGGCGCGGCTACCTGGCGTTCCGGGATCGGCCGGACGGCGACTGGGCGGCGGTGGAGGTGCTCTCCGCCGCCGGTGACCTGACCGCGGCCGCGGCCCGGCTCTTCGACGCGTTGCACCGGCTGGACGCGGCGGGGGTGACGGAGATCGTCGCGGAGCCGGTGCCGGAGACGGGGGTCGGACGGGCGATCAACGACCGGCTCCGGCGTGCCGCCGCCACCTGGCATCCCGCCGGCTGACGCCCAGGACCGTTCAGCTCAGCCCAGCCTTGTCGGCCGGCCCGGCCTTGCCAGCCTTATCGGCCGGCTCGGCCTTGCCAGCCTTGTCGGCCTGCCCGGCTTCGTCGGCCGGCTCGGCCTTGTCGGCTGGCTCAGGCTTGTCGGCGGGCTCGGTCTCACCGGCTGGCGTCGATCCGTTGGGCGACCCGCTGTCGACCTGGGGTAGCCGGGCGACCAGCCGGGTAAGGGCTCCGTTGGCGAGGGTGGCGCCGAGCGCGGAACCGGTGGCGATGGTCCAGCCGACCGGTCCCAGCGGGGTGCAGCCGAAGAACTGGCTCAGCCCGGGTGTCTGCACCACCGCCGCCAGGACGCCGAACGACGCGGCGGTCGAGGCGAGCACGGTCGGGCTGGTGCCGCCGGCCAGCACGGTCTGCCCGAGCTGCGTACCGACCAGGGAGACCAGGGCCACGGTGCCGGCCCGCCGCGGTCGGCCGGTGTAGCGGGCCAGCGTCCAGCCGGCGGTCGCGCCCAGCGTGGTGGCGGCGGCCCGCAGCCCGATCTCGCGGGTCATGGTCTGGCCGAGCGAGCTGTCCGGCCCCTCGCGGAGCAGGCCGTCGGCGTGGTCGTCGCCGGGCGGCCGGACGGCGATGGCCAGCGCGGGTGCCATGTCCGTGAGCAGGTTGACCAGCAGCAGTTGGCGCCCGTTGAGCGCGGCCCGGCCGGTGGCGGCGGCGGTCAGCACGCTGAACGCGATCTCGCCGAGGTTGCCGCCGACCAGGATGCTCAGCGCGTGCCGGACCGAGGACCACATCGCCCGGCCCTCGACCAGGGTGGCGATGATGGTCTCCAGCCGGTCGTCGGTGACCACCAGGTCGGCGGCGGCGCGCGCCGCCGGGGTGCCCCGTTGACCGAGGGCGATGCCCACGTCGGCCAGCCGGATGGCGGGCGCGTCGTTGGCGCCGTCGCCGGTCATCGCGACGGTCCGCCCGCACTTCTGCAACGCCTGGATGATGCGGACCTTGTGCGCCGGGGTGCAGCGGGCCACCACGTCGGTGGCGGCGAGCCGCTCGGCGAGGGCGTCGTCGTCGAGTTCGTCGAGTTCGGTGGCGGTGACGACCCGTTGCGCGTCCCCGTCGCTGATGGTGGCGGCGATCGCCTCGGCGGTCGCCGGGTGGTCACCGGTGATCATGATGGTGTGCACGCCGGCCTGGCGGATCCGGCGCACGGCCGGCGCGGCGCTGGCGCGTACCCCGTCGGCGAGCGCCAGGAAGCCGGTGAAGACGAGGCCGCGTACCCGGTCGTCGGTGATGTTCGGGTCGCCGACCGTGCACTCGGCCACCGCCAGGATCCGGTGCCCGGCACCGGCGCGCTCGCCGAGCAGCCGCTGCAGTTCGGCGCGGCCGGCGTCGTCGAGCGGCTCGTCCCGGCCGGCGGTGCGGCGGGCGGCGCAGCGGGGCAGCACCGTCTCGGGCGCGCCCTTCACGCTGAGCAGGAGGTGGCCCCCGGTCTCGCCGACGGTCGCGTGGTAGCCGCGTGACGGTTCGAACGGCAGGCCGCCGGCGGCCCGCCAATCCGGCGCACCGTCCTGCTCGCGTACCTCCGCGGCGCGGGCGCCCCGCAGCACCGCGCGGTCGGTCTGCATGGACAGCTCCTCCGGGTCCTCGGCCGCCGGTGTGGCGCGCAACGCCGTCGCGAGGGTCCGCCGCAGCCGGTCGTCGAGCTGCTCCACCGGGGCGTACCCGTCGGCGTCGCCCACCCCGGCCAGCAGCAGGTGCCCCTCGGTGAGGGTGCCGGTCTTGTCGAAGCAGAGGACGTCGACCCGGCCCAGCGCCTCGATGGTGCGCGGGTTGCGGACCAGCGCGCCGTGCTCGGCGAGCCGCCGGGCGGCGGCCAGCTGGGCGGCGCTGACCAGGAACGGCAGTCCCTCGGGCACCGAGGCGACGGCCAGGTTCGCGGCGGTCGCGGCCGTCTGGGCCAGCGGTACGCCGCGCAGCAGCCCGGCGCCGGCCACCGCCACCGCCGATCCGGCGGCCAGCGGGATCGCGGCACGGGTCAGCCGGCCCAGCCGAGCCTCGACGCCGCTGACGGGTGGGGCCTGCCGGGCCAGGGCGAGGCTGCGTCCGGCCTCGGTGTCCGCGCCGGTGGCCACCACCACGGCGATGCCGCGCCCGGCGGCGATCGTGGTCCCCTCGTACGCCATCGACAGGCGTTCGGCCACGGCAGCGGCGACCACCGGCTGGTCGGTCTTGGTGACCGGCAGCGACTCGCCGGTCAGGGAGGACTCGTCGGCCTCCAGCCCGACGGATTCCAGCACCCGGCAGTCGGCCGGTACGGCGTCGCCGGATTCGAGCACGATCACGTCACCGGGGACGAGGTCGTCGGCGGGGACCACCCGTTCGGCGCCGTTGCGACGGACCCGGGCGGTCACCGCCGAGCGGGACAGCAGCGCGGCCAGTGACTTCTCGGTGTTGCGCTGGTGCACCGCGCCGACCAGCGCGGATCCACCGACCACCCCACCGACCAGGGCGGCGTCGACCAGCGAGCCGAAGCTGGCGGAGAGCACGGCACCGGCGGCGAGTACCGGGGTGAGCGGGTTGGCCAACTCGTCGACGAAGGCGCGGAGCAGCCCGCCCGGACCGGAGGTCTCGCCCGATCCGGCGGCCCGCCGCCGCTCGGCCTCGGTGTCGGTCAACCCGTCGCGCTCCGTGCCGAGCTGGTCGAGGACGGTGGGCACCGGCATCAGGTGCCAGGCGGTGATCGCGGGCGCCGGTGAACCGGTCCGTTCCGAGAGCCGGCCGGCCCGCCAGACGCCGTGCGCGAAGGCCAGCGCCGCCGCGCCGTTGACCGAGGCGAGGGCGCGGCCGGGCAGCAACGCGGGATCGGCGGTGAAGGCGCCGAGCGCACCGAGGCCGGTGCCGGCCAGCCCGATGCGCAGGTTCTGCGCCGTCATCCGCCGGGCCACCCCGGCCGCTTCGATGATCAGGGCGACGACCCGCAGGTCCGTGCCGACCAACAGGTGCGCCCCCCACGGCGGCGGTTCCTCCGGACCGGCGAGGCCCAACCCACAGTCCGCCGCGGCCAGCGCCGCCCGGTCGCCGGAGACGACCATCACCATCGCGCCCTCGCGTTGCAGGGTGCGCACCGACTCGGCCAGCCGGTCGCCGCCGGGCACCAGCGCGTCGGCGGAGGCGTGCCGCTGGGAGTCACCGCCGGCCACGACGAGTCGCAGGCCGGCCTGTCGGGCGACGGCCGGCAGGGCCTCGACGCCGGGTGCCGGCTCCGGCTCGACCCGCAGCACCGCGGTGAGGACGTCACCCTGGGTGAGGCCGAGCAGGTTGCCACCGCGTCCGCGCAACCGCCGGCTGTCGTCGGTGTCGCCGGGGTCGCGCGCGTCGAGGCGGTCCAGCGGGCCGAGCCGCCAGCCGTCGAGCTGGCGTACGTCGGTCGGCGCGGCGGGCTCGAAGAGGGTGAACGCCCGCGCCGCCACCTGGGACGTGTCGGCACCGGACAGGGGGGCCAGGTCGGCCAGTACGCCCCGGTCGGAGCCGAGCATCCGGGCGTCCAGGACGAGCGTGTCGATCCGGTCGAGTTCGCGCAGCACGCTGCGGTCCATCGCGATGACGCCGCGCTTGGCGAGGATCCGGCCGAGGTGGGCCGCGTACCCCTCGCGCCCGCTGCCCGGCGCCTTGGGCAGCGCGGACAGGCCCAGGGCGGCGGCCCGCTTCGGGCCGATCACCGGCGCCGCCGCGGCGAAGGCGGCCGCCCCGCCGCCGAGCATCCGGTTGATGTACCGCTCGACGGTGCTGTCCGGCTTCGGGCAGGGGCGCTCGTAGGCCGGGGTGCGGGCCACGGCGCGATCCGGTTCCCCGGTGAGCTGGGGCTCGGCCTTCTCCCAGGCGCGCTGCTGGGCCAGCCCTTCACCCCACTGCACGATCCGCTGCGCCCCGTCGAGCACTATCCCGGTCCAGCCACCGGTGAGGCCCTGCACCACCGCCTCGGTGAGCGGGAACAGGACGTCGGCGCGCGGGTCACGGCGCAGGCCGAGGCCGGCGAGGGCGTGCAGCTTCGGGTGCAGGTCGATGGCGGTGAGCAGGCCGGAGACCTCGGCCGGGACCGGGGTGACGGGCAGGATCCGGGTGGCCGCGGAGATGGTCAGGCCGAGCGCGTCGGAGGCGAGGGCGCCGAGGGTACGCGGGGTGCGCGGTCCCTCCTCGGGCGGGTGCGGCGGCGGGATCTCCGGGTCCGGCTCGTGGGGGCAGGCGCGTTCCACCCGGGCGATGGTGGCGACCAGCTCGCGTACCTTCGGTCCCGGCGTGTCGACCGCGACGACCACCCGTCCGGAGGGCGCGTTGACGCGGGCCCAGTGCACCCCCGGCAGCCGCTCCAGCGCGGTCTCGACCTGGCGGGCCAGCGTGTCGCCGCCGTCCTGGCAGACGCCGTGCACCTCGATGTGGTGCCGTCCCGGGCGGGACCACACCCGCCGGCTGGTCAGCCCGACCGCGCGGGCCAGCCGGGTGGCGGCGGCGCCGACGCCGCGGGAGGCGTCGCTCACCACCGGCGGTACGGGCACGGGTGGTCGGAGGCGGCGGGCGAGGCCGCCAAGGGACGTCATCGACGGGTACGACGGGTCAGGTGGTCGACCGGTCGTCCGCTGTCCCCGCCGTACCGCATCTCGCCTCCTACCGTTCGTACCCGGCGGCCTGGCTTCCCGGCCGGACGTCCCTTATGCCCGTCCGGGTGGGGGAAGTTTCCTGGTCGGGCGGGGCATGGACGGCGCCGGTGGAGGAATCCGGGGTGGGCGTCATCGGCGAGGGGGAGGCGAGATGAGTGTGCTGACACGACAGCTCAGCGGGACGCACGAGACACTGCGGGCGTTCACCCGCCGGGTGGATGTTCCCTGGCTCGGCGAGGTGGCCGTGCCGCCGCCGGACAAGCTCGCCTACTACGCGGGCATCGGGGTGCTCACCGCGCTCCAGGTGATCGAGTGGCCGTTGGCGTTGGTGATCACGGCCGGGCATCTGCTGGCCGACCAGCACCTGTCCGGCCTCGCCAAGGGGATAGGTGAGGCGCTGGAGTCCGCCTGAGGTAAGCCGGGTCACCCTTGACCTCAAGATGGGTTGAGGTTCGAGGCTTGCCCCATGCTGATCGCCCCGCAACCGGTACGAGCCGAGTCGCTCTTCGCACCCCGGCTGCGGGCGATGACGGTGGGCAGCGTCGCGCTGGTCTCGTTGCTGGCGTTCGAGGCGCTGGCGGTGGGCACCGCCATGCCGACGGTGGCCCGTGCGCTGGACGGGCTGGCGTGGTACGGGATCGCCTTCGGCGGCCCGTTCGCCGCCGGCGTGGTGGCGATGGTGATCTCCGGCATCTGGTGTGACGCCCGGGGCCCCCGGGCACCGATGTGGTCCGGCCTCGGCGGGTTCGTCGCCGGGTTGCTGCTCGCCGGCGGAGCCGGTGCCATGGAAACGCTGGTGGTCGGCCGGATCGTGCAGGGCTTCGGCTCCGGCCTGCTGTCGGTGGCGTTGTACGTGATCGTCGCGCAGGCGTACCCGGAGCGTCTGCACCGCCGCATCTTCGCCGCGTTCGCCGCCGCATGGGTCGTTCCGTCGCTGGTCGGGCCGGTGCTGGCGGGGCTGGTGGTGGAGCACGTCGGTTGGCGCTGGGTCTTCCTGGCGGTGCCGGTGGTGGCGGTGCCGGCGGTGCTGTTGATCCATCCCGGGCTGCGGTCGGTCGGCGCGGCGGGTCCGGCCCGCCGCTCGGCCGGTGCGGTGGCGCGGATCGGCTGGGCCTGCGGGGCGGGGGTGAGCGCCGCACTGTTGCACATCGGGGGTCAGCAGCGTGGCGCGGCCGCCGTGGCGCTGGTCGGGCTCGCCCTGGGCGGGCTGCTGGTCTGCGCACCGAGGCTGCTGCCCGCCGGGTTCGTGCGGGCCGGTCGGGGCCTGCCCACCGTGGTGGGGCTGCGCGGATTGGCCTCGGGCGCGTTCGTCGGTGCCGAGGTGGTGATCCCGTTGATGCTGTCCCGGGAGCGCGGGTTCTCGCCGACGGCGGCGGGTCTGGTCCTGACCACCGGCGCGGTCGCCTGGTCGCTCGGCTCCTGGTTGCAGGGGCGGGTCCGGGCACCCCGGTCCCGGGCCACGCTGCCGAGGGCCGGCCTCACCAGCATCACGGTGGGTACCGCGGTGGTGGGCAGCTGCGTGGTACCGGCGGTGCCGGTCTGGGTGGGCGTGCTCGGCTGGGCGGCGGCCGGGCTCGGCATGGGGCTGCTCTATCCGTCGCTGTCGGTGCTCACCCTGGAGCTGTCGGCCCCCGGTGAGCAGGGGCGCAACAGTTCGTCTCTGCAACTGTGCGACTCGCTGGCGGCGGCGACGGTGCTGGCGTTGACCGGTGCGGTGCTCGCCGCCGGGGCCGCGCCCGGCCGGCTCAGCTATGCGGTGACGCTCGCGGTGGCCGCCGGACTGGCGCTGGTCGGGGCGCTGCTGGCCGGCCGCGTGGTGCCCGGCGCCCGGTCCACACCCGCCTCGCCGGCCACGCCCGCCTGAAGCGAGCGGGCCGCGCGGGCATCAAGCGTCGGCCCGAGCGTACGGGGCGTTGGGCGGAAACGGCCGCGGTCACCCGGCTCGACCGGGAGGATGGGTTGGCGATGACCTTCCTGACGCTGCTGCCGTTGGCCGTGGTGATGGTCGCCGGGACCCAACTGGTGGCGGCGGTCTTCTTCGCCTCGTCCGACCGGCCACGGGCCGCCTCCCTGGGCTACCTGGCGGGCGCGGCCATCGTGGTCTGCGGCGGTACGACGGTGGCCTGGCTGGCGGTCCGGCTCTTCAAGATCAGTTTTGGTGGCGGTGACCGGGCTGCCGTCGAGCGGTGGATCGACTGGTTCGTGCTGGCACTGCTGGCCGTGCTGGCGGTGGTCGTGTTCCTGCGCCGGCACACTGGACCACCCGCCTGGATGGGCCGGCTCCAGCATGCCGGCCCCGGGTACGCGTTGAAGGTCGGCCTGCTGCTCTTCCTGGCCATGCCGGCCAACGATCTGACCATGATCACGGTCGGTGCCAGCGCCGCACGGCACGGCCTGCCCTGGTGGCATCTGCTGCCGTTCGTGCTGCTCACCGTGGGGCTACTCGCCATCCCGCTGCTCGCCCTGCTGCTGCTCGGGCGCCGGGCCGCGGTGGTGCTGCCCCGGGTACGGGACTGGGCGGACAGTCACTCCTGGCTGGTCAGCGAGGCCGTCATCGCGTTCTTCGTGCTGATCACGATCCTCGACCTGGCCCGGTGAGTCGGGTCACAGCCGTCACGTCGGGCCCTGCGCGATCCGTCGATCGGGCAACCGACAAGGGAGGTTGGCATGCGGGTACTGGTCACCGGGGCAGCGGGCACGCTGGGCGGGGCGGTGCTGCCCCGACTGGTCGCCGAGGGGTTCGAGGTGCGGGCCACCAGCCGCCGGCCGCGTAGCGGCGCGGGGGTGCGGTGGGTGGTGGCGGACCTGGCCACCGGCGAGGGCGTCACGGCGGCGGTGTCGGGGGTGGACGCGGTGCTGCACCTGGCGTCCTCACCCGTCCGGCGGACCCACCAGGTCGACGTGCTCGGCACCCGCCGGCTGGTCGGCGCGGCGGCGGCAGCCGGCGTACGGCACCTGGTGTATGTCTCGATCGTGGGCGTGGACCGGGTGCCCTACCGGTACTACCGCCACAAGCTGGCCGCCGAGCAGGTCGTGGCGGCGGGCGGGGTGCCGTGGACGGTGTTGCGGGCCACCCAGTTCCCCCAGTTCCTCGACGCGCTGGTGCGGGCCTCCGGCCGGCTCGGCCCGGTGATCGGCGACCGGGCGGTGGTGGCGCAGCCGGTGGACCCGGGCGAGGTGGCGGAGCAACTGATCGAACTGCTCCGCACCGGCGCGCGGGACGGCATCGTGGAGTACGGCGGCCCCGAGGTGCTGCGCTTCGACGAGGCGGTGCGGGCGTGGCGGCAGGCGCGGGGATCCCGTCGGCCGCTGCTGCCGGTCCGGTTCCCCGGTGGGTTCGGGCGGGAGTTGCGCGCGGGTGGCCTGGTCACCGACGCCCAGCCGGCGGGCCGGCGCACCTGGGCCGACTACCTGGCCGACACGTACGGGCGAACGGCCGCAAGATGACACCTGCTCCCGTTCACGTTCGCCCTACCGTCGACCCATGCTCACGTTCGTGGTCACCAGCCTCCTCTACGTCTGCGGGTTCGTTTTCCTCTACGGGGTGATCCGACTCGCCGTCCGGCATGCGCTGGAGGACATCGAGATGCGTCGGGTCCAGGCCGAGCGGGCGGAGGAGATGGCCGTCTCCCGGGACCGGGCGATGCTGGAGAAGCACGGCTTCCTGACCAACGGCTGACCCTGTGGGTCGACCGCTGGGCGGCTGCGCCGGCCCGGATGCGACGATCGCTGGCGTGATGGGAACGTTGAAGACCGAGCCGGCCCGCGCCCGTACCGACCTGTTGGCGCCGCCGGTCGCCGCCGCGCTCGCCCAGTGGCCCGCCGACGCGCCGGTGGACGTCGACGCGGTGCTGGTCGCGCCGATCGACGCCGACCTCGCCGACACGGCGGCGTTCTGCGTCGCGTACGAGGTGGGGCTGGACGAGTCGGCCAACTGCGTGGTGGTCGCCGGCAAGCGCGAAGGGGTGATCCGGTACGCGGCCTGCCTGGTGCTCGCCACCACCCGGGCCGACGTGAACGGGGTGGCCCGGCGGGCCCTGGACGTGCGCAAGGCGAGCTTCGCGCCGATGGCCGACGCGGTGGAGCTGACCGGCATGGAGTACGGCGGCATCACCCCGATCGGGCTGCCGCCGGAGTGGCCGATCCTGGTCGACGCCCGGGTGGTGGCCACGCCGTACGTGATCGTCGGGTCGGGCGTGCGGCACAGCAAGATCGCACTGCCGGGCGCGGCGCTGGCCGCACTGCCCGGCGCGCGAGTGGTGGAGGACCTGGCCAGGCCCGCCTGACCGTCGACCGGGATCGATGTTGTTGCACGTGAAACATCGACGGCGTCGATATCGGTCGATGCGATGGGCGGTCAGCCGGCGGCGGACTCGCGCTGGTCGACCTCGGCGAGGGCGGCGAGCAGGGTGGCCGGCTCCTGGGCGCCGGTGACCGCGTACTTGCCGGCGAGCACGAAGGTGGGGACGCTGGTCACCCCGAGCTGCTGGGCGGCGGTCAGCTCGGCGGTGAGGTCGGCAACGCCCTCGTCGGAGTCGAGGAAGCGGCGGGCCTCGTCGCCGTCGAGCCCGACACCGGCGGCCACCCCGGCGAGCGTCTCCCGGGAGCCGATGTCGACGCCGTCGGTGAAGTGGGCGCGGTGCAGGGCGTTGACCGTCTCGCCACCACGATCCCGCTCGGCGGCCCAGTTGATCAGCCGGTGCGCCTCGAAGCTGTTGGCCGCGATCGCCCGCTCGAAGTGCAGGTCCAGGCCGACGCTTGCGCCGATCTCGGTGACCTGGGTGGCCATCTGCCGGGCCCGTTCCGGCCCGCCGAACTTGGCGCCGAGGGCATCGAGCAGCGGCACCGGCGAGGTCACCGGCGACGGGTCGAGCTGGAAGGGACGGTGGCGGACGGTCGCCGTGCCGTCGTACGACGCGAGGGCCTGCTCCAGCCGGCGACGGCCGATCCAGCACCAGGGGCAGACCACGTCGGCGTAGATGTCGATCTCCATGACCGGTACCAACCCGCTGGTCAGCTGATCTGTTCCCGGACCTGCCGCTTGAGCCGGGCGAGGATGGCCGTGCCGCCGCGGATCCGCAGCGGGCTGATCGCCTGGGCCAGGCCCATCCGCTGGTACAGGTCGTCCGGGACGGCGAGGACCTGATCCGGGCTGGCGCCGGCCAGTCCTTCGGCGAGGATGCCGGCGAACGCCCGGGTGGTGGGTGCCTCCGGCGGGCAGTCGAACAGCGTGTGCACGGTGCCCTGCGGGCTCACCTCGGCGCGCAGGAAGAACGGCGTCTGGCACTCCACGACCTGTTCCATGCCCTCGTGACCCGGGTGCCCGGCCGGCAGCGGGGGCACGGCGTCGGAGAATTCCAGCAGCATCTCCAGCACCACGTCGCGCGGCGCGGTGGCGAACTCGTCGACGATCTCGGCCAGCTTGCTCGGCATCTCGGGCATCCCGCCAGGCTACCGGCGCCGGTCCTTACACCGTCGGTGACTGTTCGCTGATCTCGCTGAGCGCGGACGTGGGGTCGAGCTGCATCGCCAGGTCGCCGAGGGAGACGATGCCGACCAGCTTGCGTTGGTTGTCGCAGACCAGGATCCGGCGGATGCCGCGCTCACGCATCAGCGACGCGGCCTCCCCGGCGGTGCTGAACTGCTCGATCATCACGACCTCCCGGGTGATGATCGAGCCGATGGTGGTGGCGGTGGTGTCGGCGTTGTCGGCCACCGCGCGTACCACGATGTCGCGGTCGGTGAGGATGCCGGCCAGGTTGGCGCCGTCGGTGACGACGACGTCGCCGATGTCCGCCTCCTTCATCACCCGGGCCGCCTCGTCGAGGGTGGTCTCCGCCGGCAGGTAGATCACCTGTTTGGTCATCACGTCAGCGACCCGGTAACCGGTCATCAGAGCGCCTCCAAACGTCCAGCCGATCGGGAGGTGGTACCCCGCCGCATGACGGCTACACCCCGTCCCTGCCTACCTCGCCCAGCAGGCGTTTCGCCAGGTTTTCCACGACAACGTCGGTGCGTTCGCCGGTCGCCCGGTCGCGCAACTCGACGTACCCCTCGGCCAGGCGGCGTCCGACCACGACGGTGCGCGGGATGCCGATCAGCTCGGCGTCGGTGAACTTCACCCCGGCGGAGACGCCGGCCCGGTCGTCGACCAGCACCCGCAGGCCGACGGCGGCCAGCCGGGTGCCGAGGTCGAGCGCCGCGTCGAGCTGCGGGCCCTTGCCGGCAGCCACCAGGTGTACGTCACACGGGGCGACCGCCGCCGGCCAGACCAGTCCCCGCTCGTCGTGGTGCTGTTCGGCGATCGCGGCCACCGCCCGGGACACCCCGATGCCGTAGCAGCCCATGGTGGGCCGGACCGGTTTGCCCTGCGGGCCGAGCACGTCCACGGCGAAGGCGTCGGTGTAGCGGCGACCGAGCTGGGAGATGTGCCCGATCTCGATGCCCCGACGCATGGTCAACCGGCCGGTGGCGCAGGCCGGGCAGGGGTCGCCGGGGCGCACCTCGGCGGCCTCGACCGTGCCGTCGGGGGTGAAGTCCCGGCCGCACACCACGTTGGTGGCGTGCCGGCCCGGCTCGTTCGCACCCGTCAGCCAGGCGGTGCCCGCGACGACCCGGGGGTCGACCAGATAGCGCACGCCGAGCTTGTCCAGGACCTGCGGCCCGAGATAGCCGCGTACCAGCTCGGGATGCTCGTCCCACGCGTCGAAGACGTCCACGGTGGCCGGTGCCAGCGCGGCGGCCAACCGCCGCAGGTCCACCTCCCGGTCGCCGGGCACCCCGACGACCAGCACCTCGGCCGGGTCGACGCCGGGCCGGCGTACCGTCAGTACGACGTTCTTGAGGGTGTCGGCGGCCGTCCAGTCGTCGCGGCCGGCGAGCCGACGGTCGTTGGCCAGCTCGACCAGGCTGGCGATGGTGGGCGTCTCCGGGGTGTCGTGCACCTCGGCGGCGGGCCGCGCGTGCGGGTCACCGGCCGGCGGGGCGGGCGTGGTGACCGCCTCGGTGTTGGCCGCGTGCGCGCAGTCGGTGCAGCCGACGTAGGTGTCCTCGCCGACCGGCGTGCTGGCCAGGAACTCCTCCGACGCGGAGCCGCCCATCGCCCCCGACATCGCGTGCACCACCGTGTAGTCCAGGCCCAGCCGGTCGAAGATCCGCCGGTAGCCGTCGCGGTGCCGGGCGTACGCGGCCCGCAGGCCCGCCTCGTCCAGGTCGAAGGAGTACGCGTCCTTCATCAGGAACTCGCGCCCGCGCAGCAGTCCGGCGCGGGGGCGGGCCTCGTCGCGGAACTTGGTCTGGATCTGGAACAGCGTCACCGGGAAGTCGCGGTACGAGGTGAACAGGTCCTTCACCAGCAGCGCGGCCAACTCCTCGTGGGTTGGTGCCAGCAGATGCTCGGCGCCGCGCCGGTCGGCCAGCGTGAAGATATCGTCGCCGTACTCCGTCCAGCGGCCGCTGGTGCGGTACGGCTCCGCCGGCAGCAGCGCCGGGAAGTGCACCTCCTGGTCGCCGATCGCGGTCATCTCGGCCCGGACGATCTCGGTGACCCGGTCCAGCACGAGCCGGCCCAGCCGGCAGCCAGGTGTAGCCGCCCGGTGCGGCCCGGCGGATGTAGCCGGCGCGCAGCAGCAGCCGGTGGCTCGGCACCTCCGCGTCGGCCGGATCCTCGCGCAGGGTCCGGAGCAGCGTGGTCGACATGCGCAGCAGCATTGCCGCAGCGTACGACCGGAGGTGCCGGCTGGCGATCCCATTTGCCCGCCACCCCTCGCCTCCCCTCCCCGCCCCTCCCCGCCCCTCCCCTCCCCGACCCCGACCCTCCCCAAGATCCGCACAACATCAGGGATGTTGCTGCCTCAACTCCCCATCGAGGCAGCAACATCGGGGAAGTTGCGCGGATCATGAAACCGTCGGCGGGGCTCGGCGTGGGGTCATAGGTTTCAGTAGGGGGTGTGTGGGGGGGAGCGGAGGGGGCGGGTCTTGTTTGGTGACGTGAGGGGGGTCGATGCCGGGGTGCTCAGCGTCGGGTACGTCGACGCCGGTCCGCCGGACGGGCCGGTGGTGCTACTGCTGCACGGCTGGCCGTACGACATCCGGAGCTTCGCCGACGCCGCACCCCTGCTGACCGGCGCCGGCTACCGGGTGCTCGCGCCGTACGCCCGGGGTCACGGCAGCACCCGGTTCCGGTCGGCCGACGCGGTGCGCAACGGCCAGCCGGCCGCCCTGGCGGTCGACACCCTCGCGTTCCTGGACGCCCTCGGCGTCGAGCGGGCGACGCTGGCCGGGTTCGACTGGGGCGCCAGGACGGCCGGCATCGTGGCCGCGCTCTGGCCCGAGCGCTGTCGGGGTCTGGTCGCGGTGAGCGGCTACCTGATCGACGGCCAGGCGTCGGGGCGGGTGCCGCTGGCCCCGGCGGCCGAACACGCCTGGTGGTACCAGTACTACTTCGCCACCGAACGCGGCCGGGAGGGCTACGCGCGGAACACGCGTGACTTCGCCAAGCTGATCTGGCGGACGGCCTCCCCGAGGTGGAACTTCGACGACGCCACCTTCGATCGCAGCGCGGTGGCGCTCGACAATCCCGACCACGTCGACATCGTGATCCACAACTACCGCTGGCGGTTGGGCCTCGCCGACGGTGAGCCGCAGTACGCGGAGCTGGAGGAGCGGCTGGCCGGCAAACCGCCGATCACCGTGCCGACGATCAGCCTCGAAGGGGACGCCAACGGCGCACCCCACCTACCACCCGAGGTGTACGCCCCACAGTTCACCGGCCCGTACGAGCACCGCACGATCAGCGGTGGCGTGGGGCACAACCTGCCGCAGGAGGCACCGCAGGACTTCGCCGACGCGGTGCTGGCGGTCGCCTCCCGCTGACCGCAGGGCGGCCTTGCCCGGCCTGCCCGGCGACTCGGCCGTCCTGCGCGGTGGGTCGGGCCCGTTCGGCGGGTCGGGCCGCTCGGTCCTGCTCGGCGACTCGGGCCCACTCGGCGGGTCGGTCCTGCTCGGCGGGGCGGGCCCACTCGGGCCCGTTTGGCGGCTCGGGCCCGTTCGGCGGGTCGGGCCGGCTCGGCGGGTGGGGTGGTGCTGCGGGTCAGCCGAGCTTGGCGTGGTCGACGAAGCGGCGCCAGGCGGTCGGGGCGAAGGTGAGCACCGGGCCGGTGGCGTCCTTGCTGTCGCGTACGCCGACCACGCCGGGCAGGTTGTCGGCCACCTCGACGCACTCGCCGCTGGCGCTGCGGGTGGACTTGCGCCAGGTCGCGCCGGTCAGATCGTGGACCACGACTCCATCACTTCCTTCATCAGCAGCTCGGACTGTCCCTTGGGGAGGGCGACGCTGCGGATGCCCTCCCACCTCGCCAGCAGCGTAGCGATTTCCTCGTCCTTGTCGATGGTCGCACCACCGACATGGTTCTCCAGGTGCCCCACCCAGTCACCCTCGACGCCACGGGCCAGGGTGAGCGGGCCGGCGTGGCCGACGTGCACGCTGACCTCGGCCGAGATGACGTGGATCAGCACGCCGCCGCGCTTCACGCAGTCGAGCAGGTGACCGATCTGCTGCGTCATGATGCCCCGGAAACTCTCGTCGGCCCGACGCAGCGTGGCCTCCTCGATCACCGCGACCAGGATCGGCGGGTCCGGCTGGGTCAGGATCGCCTGCCGGTCCATCCGCACCGCCAGCCGCCGCTCCACCTCGTCGTCGCTGAGCATGTCGTCGGCGCGGATCACCGCGCGGGCGTAGTGCTCGGTCTGGAGCAGCCCCGGGATCAGCGTCGGGTGGTAGCAGCGCAACTGCCGGGCGTTGCGCTCGGCGTCCAGCCAGGGCCGCAACCAGCCGGGCTGGCCGTGCAACTCGGCGATGCGCAGCAGCCCCAGCAGCAGGCCGTCGCTCTCCAACACCTCGTCGGCCCGCTTGAGGAAGAGCCGGTCGAACGGGCGCTGCCCCAGCTCGATCGCGGAGATCTGCGAGCCGGAGAAGTGCACCTGCTTGCCGAAGTCCTCCTGGGTCAGGTCGGCGGCCAGCCGCAGCCGGCGCAGTTGTGCCCGGATCAGTTCGGCGGTCGGCTCGGATTCCACAGTGCCTCCACGATCGATCGGCTGCTCGGGGGGACTTCCCGACCGGGATCGGCAGCGCCACGGCCGGCGTCGATGCCTTCCGACAGTAGTCGTCCGGCAACCACACTGTCACCTGGCGGTCCTGCTCCCATCCATCGGGGACGGGGTGGGGCTGCGTCGGGGCCGTCCCGCTTCCCCCGTGCCGGGGCGGCCCCTTCCCCTGTCGCAGGAGGTGGAGATGCCCGATCAGAACCAACCGCCCGTACCGCCTCGTGGCCCGACCACGCCGCCGGGCGTGGAGCGCCGCGACCCGGCCCCGCGCCCGGCCGTACCGCCTCCTGACCCGGCCGTACCGCCTCGTGGCCCGGCCTTGCGCCCGGCCATACCGCCTCGTGACCCGGCCGTAATGCCTCGTGGCCCGGCCACCGGGATGCCCGTGGCGCGTCGCGGCCCGGCGGCCGAGCGTCCCCGGCGGCACCCGATCGACGGCCCGCAGCATCTGCCGCTACGACCGCTCTGGTTCTGCCGCGCGTGCGGGCTGTCCTGGCCGTGCGCTGAGGCCCGGCTGCTGCTCCGCGTCGAGTACGACAACCGCTGGCTCGACCTGGCCGTCTACCTGTCCGGGCTCTACTACGAGGCGACCCACGACCTGTTCCGGCTGGACCCGGAGGGCGGCCCGACCCCGCGCGAGCTGTTCCAGCGGTTCGTCGCGTGGGGGCCGTACCGTCGCCCGGCAGTTGCCCTGCCGCCCGCCTGCACCGGCCGCTGCCGCACGGCCTGACGCATGCCGGCGCTGGGCCGGCGTGCCCGGCCGAGATCGTCCCGGGCGATCATGAAGTTGTTGTCGCGACACGCCGGGCGGGGTGACAACAACTTCATGATCAACCGCGGAGGAGTGGGGGAGGGAGGGCGTCAGGGGGTGGGGCGGTGGCGGGCATGGCCAACCGGGGTCGGCCGCTCCCCGACCCGCCGGGCGCGGGACGTGCTGAGCGCGCTGCGCCTGGTGCTCCGGCGAGGGCTTGGCCGGGCGGGTGGGGGGAGCAGATCAGGAGGCGGCGGTGTCGTCGCCGGGGACGAACGCGACCGATCGGCGGCGTCGGGCGAGCAGCAGCACGATGCCCGCCGCGACCATGGTGAGACCGGCCCCGGCGATCAGCCCCGCCTGCGGCCCGGTGACCGGCAGACCACCGCCGCCGCCGTCCCCGCCGTCATCGTCCCCACCGCCGCTGCCGGTGGCGGCGACCACGACGGCGAACCCGTCCTGGTTGTCGCTGGCGTCCACGTCGGCCGCCGGTACGGCGACGGCGTTCGCCGGCAGTACGGTCCGTTCCGGGCCGGAGCGGGTGCCGACGCCCTCGGTCAGGCCCTCGACCTGCACGATCCCGCCCGCCAGGGTGACCGGTGCGGTGATGCCGGCCGGCACCGTCACCAGGTTGTGCAACTCGACAGCCGAGTGGACGCTGTCGTTCGGGTCAGTGTCCTGGCCGACCGGTACGAGCGCGAGCGCAGCGTAGGTGCAGACCGCCGACCGCCCGTCGGCATCGATCACGCACTCCTGCGGTGGCCGGGTGAACGTCACGCCCTCGGGCAGGCGCACGGTGACGGTGACGCCGCTGACCGCCCGCCGGCCCTGGTTGACGATCTGATACCGCACCGCGCCCGTGTCGCCCGGGTGCAACGCCCCGGCGAGTTCTAGCCTGCCGCCCGCACCGACGCGCACCGACTGCTTCACGTCCGGCGCCACCACCGACAGGTCGGCTTCGGAGTCGTCGACAAACGCGAGCGTGAACTCCCTACTGTCGGTGATCCGCTCCCGGTTCTCGCCCCAGGTCAGGCTGACCTCGATCGCGATCCTGCCTGCGAAGGGCTCCGACGCCCGCCAGATGTGGACATCCATCGGGATGTCCGCCGTCCCACCGGGTGCCGGCAGCAACTCGGGCCGGAAGTCCTTCGTGATGCTGCAATACCAGCTTCCGCTGTCGCCATCGCACTCGCCGGAGGCGCCCCGGTCCGCCCAGTCGACGGAGGCCGTCTCGAACCAGTCCAGTTCGAGGGGCCGGACCCGGAACACGACCTCGCTCGGAGCGTCGTCGGTCAGATTGGTCAACCTCAGGTGGATCGTCTTCTGGCGGACACCCAGCGGAATCGTCGTGCTGCTCAGATCGAACGTGAACGCCGGATCCGGATCCACCGCCGAGACGGGACCGGCGGGGAGAGCGATCCCGCCGACGATGAGCAGCGCAGCAGTGACTGTTCGTGACAGCCATCGACGACCAACAGCCACAGCAGAGTCCTTCGGGTGAGCGGGGCGTGTGCTTCAGAGCACTGTTCGCGACCGGCTGGCAGTTTAGCCCTTGGCTCACCCGGTCGCTGCCCCGTGGACCGCCGCGTCGATGACGTCCACCACGTTCCCTCGCCCGGGGCACCGCCAGGAGGGTGACCGATGCAAAACTTCCGGTGGTAGGCAGGAGTTCCCTTCTCTACTCGCACATCGGAGGAGTGAGCAGTGCGCTGGCGCAGTTTCGTCGCGGTCGGGGACAGCTTCACCGAGGGCCTGGACGACGCCTACCCGGACGGCAGCTTCCGGGGCTGGTCGGATCTGGTCGCCACCCGGCTGGCCGTCGAGGCCGGCCCCGACTTCGCGTACGCGAACCTGGCGATCCGGGGTCGGACCTTCCCGAGCGTGGTGGCCGAGCAGGTGCCGGCCGCGCTGGCGATGAAGCCCGACCTGATCAGCTTCGCGGCGGGTGGCAACGACGTGCTGCGCCGCAGCTTCGACCCGGAGACCCTGGTCAGCCGCTTCGACGAGGTGGTCGGCCAGTTGCGGAGCGGGGGCGCCGACGTGGTGCTGTTCCGGTTCGCCGACGTGATGGCGCGGCTGCCCGGGCAGCGGCTGATCGCCCCCCGGGTCGCCCTGCTCAACCGCGCGGTCGGCGAGACCGCCGAGCGGCACGGCGCGATCCTGGTCGACCTGTACGCCGACGACACGTACCTCAACCCGCTGCTCTGGAGCACCGACCGGCTGCACCTGTCGCCGGCCGGGCACCGGCGCGTCGCCGCCCAGGTGCTCACCGCGCTCGGCGTCGCCTGTGACGAGGAGTGGCTGCTCGTGCCGCCGACCCCGGAGCCGACCCCGTGGCTGTCGGCCCGCACGGCCGACCTGCGCTGGGTCGGCCGGCACCTGGCCCCCTGGATCCGGCGCCGCCTCACCGGCCGCTCCTCCGGCGACACCCGCACCCCCAAACGCCCCACCCTTACCCCCCTCCCCTAACCCCAATGCCGCTCAGTTAAGGGGGCGGGGCGTGTGTCAAGGGGTGTGGTGGTAGACGAGGACGGCGGGGTCTCGGTATAGAGGTTTGTCACTCCAAGACAGCCTCTGGACCGGGAGCCCCGCCGTTGGAACAGTCTGCCATCACGTCCACGATCACGGTGGCTGCGGGGCGGTTCGCGCCGGGTCATCTGGGTGAGTTGACGCAGCAGGTGCCGTTCGAGATGGTCGATGCGGTGCTGGCCGAGGCCGGTGGTGTGCAGTCGCGGGTGCGGGATCTGCCGTCGCGGGTGGTGGTGTATCTGCTGCTCGCGGCGGGGTTGTTCGCTGAGGTCGGTTACCGGCAGGTGTGGGCTCGGTTGGTTGCCGGGCTGGACGGGTTGACAGTGGCGCTGCCGACGTCCTCGGCGCTGTCGCAGGCTCGCCGGCGGGTCGGGGACAAGCCTCTGGTGGCGTTGTTCCGGCTGCTGTCGGGTCCGCCGGCGGGGGCCGCCCGGTGGCGGGGTCTGCTGGTGTGCGCGATCGACGGCACCAGCATGTTCGTGCCCGACACTACGGCGAACTTGAGGGTCTATCCGCGTCAGGCGGGCAGCCACGGTGGGTCGGGGTATCCGATGCTGCGGCTGGTCGCCGTCGTGGCGTGCGGCACTCGCGCTGTCATCGACGCCGTGTTCGCGCCGATCAGCATCGGTGAACTGGGCTGCGCCGGCCGGCTGCTGAGCTGCCTGCGCCCAGGAATGCTGCTGCTGGCCGATCGTGGGTTCGCCGCCCGTCAGATGATCGAACAGTTCGCCGGCACCGGCGCTGACCTGCTCATCCGCGACAAGGACGACCGGCGGCTGCCCGTCATCCGCCGCCATCGCGACGGGTCCTGGCTGTCTGTCATCGGCGCGATGACGGTCCGGGTCGTTGACGCCGAGATCGTCGTGAGCATGAACGGTAAACGCCACGTCGGCCGGTACCGGTTGATCACCACCCTCACCGACCAGCGCCGCTTCCCCGCCCTGGATCTGGTCACCCTCTACCACCAACGCTGGGAGATCGAGACGGCGTACCTGGAGCTGAAGTCCACCCTGCTGGGCGGACGGGTCCTGCGGGCACGGACCCCGAACGGGGTAAACCAGGAGGTCTACGCCCTACTGGCCGCCTACCAGGCGGTCCGGCTGGCGATGGCTGACGCCACCGCCAGCCAACCCACGACCAGCCCCGACCGGGCCAGCTTCACCATCGCGCTGCACGCCGCCCGCGACCAGATCATCCACGCCGCAGGTGTCATCGCCGAGACCACCATCGACCTCGTCGGCGCCATCGGCCGCGCAGTCCTGGCCGACCCACTGCCCCCACGCCGCACCCGAGTCAGCCCTCACGTGGTCAAACGAGCAATCTCCAAACACCGCGCCAAAGGCACCATCGACCGCACCAACTACCAAGCCACGATCAACATCAACATCCTCGCCACAGCAGGGTTGACGACCGGCCCAGAACCCTAACTGAGCGGCATTGCCCCTAACCCCCTGACCCCACCCCACCCCATGATCAACGGAACGGGGGGTGGGAGGTGGGGATCCGGCGTAGTTTGGGGATCATGCCTGTGCCGAGTGATCCCGATCCCCGACTCCAGTCGTACGCGGACCCGCAGCGGCTGGTCACCACCGAATGGCTGGCCGAACATCTGGGCGACGACGGGCTCGTGGTGGTCGAGTCCGACGAGGACGTGCTGCTCTACGACAGCGGTCACATCCCCGGCGCCATCAAGGTCGACTGGCATCTGGAGCTGAACGACCAGGTGACCCGGGACTATCTGGACGCCGAACGGTTCGCCGAACTCTGTGCCGCCAAGGGCATCGGCCGGGGCGACACGGTCGTCTTCTACGGCGACAACTTCAACTGGTGGGCCGCGTACGCCCTCTGGGTCTTCAGTCTCTTCGGGCATCCGGACCTGCGGCTGCTGGACGGCGGCCGACAGAAGTGGATCGCCGAGGGGCGGGAGTTGACCCGGGACAGGCCGGCCCGGCCAAGGGCGGAATATCCGGTGCCGCCGCGCGACGACGCCCCGCTGCGGGCGTTCCGCGAGGAGGTGTCGGCGCACGTCGCCGCCGAGCGGCCGCTGGTGGACGTGCGGTCGCCGGGCGAGTACACCGGCGAGATGCTGCACATGCCGGACTACCCGCAGGAGGGCGCGCTGCGCGGCGGGCACATCCCGGGCGCGGTGAACAAGCCGTGGAAGTCCGCCGCCAACGACGACGGCACCTTCAAGTCGGCGGACGAACTACGCGCGATCTACGCCGACCAGCTCGGGTTGAGCCCGGACGACGACGTGATCGCCTACTGCCGGATCGGCGAACGCTCCAGCCACACCTGGTTCGTCCTGCGCCACCTGCTCGGCTACCCGCAGGTGCGCAACTACGACGGTTCCTGGACCGAGTGGGGCAACCTCGTCCGCGCCCCCGTCACCAAGGGCCCCAACCCCCGATGACCCATCCTGTTGATCATGAAGTTGTTGTCGCGACACGCCGGGCGGGGTGACAACAACTTCATGATCAACTAGGCGGAGGGGTGGGGTCGGGGGTGCGGAGGTAGTGCTGGATGGTGGGGGTCAGCCAGGTGATGAGGTCGGCGGGCGGGATGTCGACCATGGGGGGTAGGCGCAGGACGTAGCGGGTGAGGGCCACGCCGAGCAGTTGGCTGGCGACCAGGCCGGCCCGGCGCGGTGCCTCGGCCGGGTCGGCGACCACGCGGGCCACCGCCGTGCCGAGCTGGGTGGCGAAGATCTGGCGTACCCGCTCCGCCCCGCTCGGGTTGGTGCTCGCCGTGCGCAGCAGCGCCGGCAGCGTGGTGTCCCCCTCCCACCGGGTGAAGAAGTAGCTGACCAGCGCCTCGCCGAGGCGGTCGGCCGGCACGCCGCTCAGGTCCGGCAGCCGCAGGTCGAACTCGGCCGCCGCCGCGAACAGTCCCTCCTTGCTGCCGTAGTAGCGCATCACCATCGACGGGTCGATCCGCGCGTCCGCCGCGATGGCCCGGATCGTCGCCCGGTCGTATCCGTCGGCGGCGAACCTGTCCCGGGCGGCTCGCAGGATGGCCGCCCGGGTCGCGTCCGAGCTGCGCGCACGGCCGCCCCCGGCCGCCGGCTCCGCCGTCGCTTCCCGATCCCGCCGGGGTACGCCCTCAGAGACTGTCGGGAAACCTCGCGGCGGCTGCGGCGGGCCCGCCCGACGACCGGCGGCGTTGGAGATTGGTCCGGATACAACACCGGTATCCGGACCAATCTCCGCCTTGCCGGATCGCCGTCCGGACTCCGCCTCGCTCGCCCCGGGGTTTCCCGACAGTCCCTCCGTCATGTGACCGACGGTATGCCAACGGCTGTTGACTTGCGGAGTCGGGGGCGCCTAACGTTGCCAACAAGCGTTGGCCAACACTTGTTGGCACCTCGGTTGAGGAGGTCGTCATGCTGCCCGAACGAACGGACGTCCTGGTCGTCGGTGCCGGCCCGACCGGGCTGGCCGCCGCGCTCACCCTGGCCCGTCGAGGGGTCGAGGTGACCCTGGTCGACCAGCGGGACTCACCGGCGGTGACCTCGCGGGCGGCGGTCGTGCACGCGTACACCCTGGAGCTGCTCGACCGGATCGGTGCGGGAGAGCAACTGGTGGCGCGCGGGCTGCGGTCGGTGCGGTTCAGCGTCCGGGACCGGGACCGGGCGCTGGTCACCGTGCCCTTCGACCGGCTGCCCACCCGCCACCGGTACGCGCTGATGGTCTCCCAGTCCGTCACGGAGGAGGTGCTCACCGGTCGACTCGCCGACGCGGGCGTGCGGGTGCTGCGCCCGTACCGGCTGACCGGGCTGCACCACGACGGCCACGACAACCACGACGGCGGCGGCGCGGTGGCGCAGTTCGACGGCACGACCGTCCGGGCCACGTGGGTGATCGGGGCCGACGGCATCCACAGCACCGTCCGTGAGCTGGCCGGCATCCCCTTCACCGGCCCGGACGGCAGCGAGGAGTCCTTCGTCCTGGCCGACGTACGCGTCGACAGCGCGCTGCCCCGCGACGGCGCGTCGATCTTCCTCGCCCGTGGTGGCCCCCTGGTCTGGGCGCCCCTGCCCGACGGGCGGGTCCGCCTGGTCGCCACCGTCACCGACCCGCCCGCCGAGCCGGACGCGGCCTACCTGCAACGGTTGCTCGACGAGCGCGGTCTGCGGCGGCGGCCGGACCGGGTGCGGGAGGTGCTCTGGTCGTCGCGGTTCCGGCTGCACCGCCGGGTCGCCGAGTCGTTCCGCGCCGGGCCGGTGCTGCTGGCCGGCGACGCCGGGCACGTGCACAGCCCGGCCGGCGGGCAGGGCATGAACCTCGGCATCTGCGACGCGGTCGACCTCGGCGAGACCCTCGCCGACGTGCTGGCCGGGGCGCCCGGGACGCGGCTGGACGAGTACGCTGCCCGGCGCCGCCCGCTCGCCCACGAGGTGGCCGCCTTCGCCGACCGGTTGACCCGACTCGCCACCGTGCCGCCCTCGGCCCGGCCGGTCCGCGACGCGCTGCTGCGCCTGGTCTCGGTGCTACCGCCGGTCCGGCAGCGGGTGGCCCTGCAACTCTCCGGCCTCAACCAGCGACCATCCGTGACGCCCGGTGTCCCCGTTCCCGGCAGTCGGACCGGCGGGTAACCACGGCGACACGCCGTCGCCGGCCGGGTCTACGCTGGCCCGGTGACGGTCGAGCAGCAGGCCCGGGGGGCGCGCGGCGGGGCGACGGGGGCGGGACGACGCCGATCCCGCAAGGACGAGATCCTGGAGATCGCGGTGGGGCTGTTCGCCTCCCGCGGCTACCACGGCGTGTCGATGGACGACATCGGCGCGGCCGCCGGGGTGACCGGCCCAGCGCTCTACCATCACTTCGCCGGCAAGGAGGCGATGCTGGTCGCCGCGCTGGTGCCGGTCAGCGAAGGGCTGCTCGACGGCGGTCGGCAACGCTCCACCGCCCATCCGGGTGACCCCCGTGCCGTCCTGGAGTCGTTGATCGACTTCCACGTCGACTTCGCGCTCGCCAACCCGGCCGTCATCGCGCTGCACCTGCACGAGCTGGATCGCCTCCCGGAGGAGCCCCGGCGGCGCATCCGCCGTCTTCAGCGGCTCTACGTCGAGGAGTGGGTCACCGTGCTGACCGCCCTGCACCCGGGGCTGCCCGACGGCGAGGCGCGGGTGCTGGCACACGCCGCGTTCGGCCTGATGAACTCCACCCCGTTCCTCGGCGGTGAGGTCGACCATCGTCGCCGGGCCGAGCTGCTGCGCGCCGCCACCCTGGCCGCCCTGCTCGCCCCCACCGAGCCCGGCTGAGGCTCGACCCGCTCCGCACCGCCGGTCGACGCTCCGCACCGCCGGTCGACGCGAGGCGTCGACCGGGGGCCCTTCCTTGCACCCTGGGTGACGTGGTTCGCTAGCACGCGTTCTCACCATCTGGACGCTCGGAGGAACCATGATCGAGTCGCTGCTGGTCGCCAACCGGGGCGAGATCGCCCGCCGGATCATCCGTACCGCCAAGCGGCTCGGAGTGCGCGCGATCGCGGTGTACTCGGAGGCCGACGCCGACCTGCCGTTCGTGACGGAGGCCGACGAGGCCGTCTGCGTCGGCCCGGCCAACCCGGCGCAGAGCTACCGCAACACGGAGGCCATTCTCGCCGCCGCCCGGTCGACCGGGGCTCGGGCGATCCACCCCGGCTACGGCTTCCTGTCGGAGAACGCCGACTTCGCCCGTACCGTCGAGGCCGGCGGCCTGACCTGGGTCGGACCGGGCGCGGATGCGATCAGCGCGATGGGCGACAAGATCAATGCGCGGAACCTGATGGCCGCGGCGGGCGTGCCCGTGGCACCCGGGACCACCGAGCCGGCGGCGGACCTGGCGGCGGCGGTCGCGGCGGCGGCGGAGATCGGCTACCCGGTGATGGTCAAGGCCGCCGCCGGTGGTGGTGGCATGGGCATGGGCGTCGCGGCCGACGAGGCGGCGCTGCGCACCGAGTACGACAAGGTGCGTGCCTTCGCCGAGCGGATGTTCGACGACGGCTCGGTGCTGCTGGAGCGGTACTTTCCCCGGGTGCGCCACGTCGAGGTGCAGATCCTCGGCCTGGCCGACGGGCGGGTGGTGGCGCTGGGCGAGCGGGAATGCTCGGTGCAGCGACGCAACCAGAAGCTGGTGGAGGAGTCGCCGTCCCCGGCCGTCTCGCCGCTGCTGCGGTCGCGCCTGCTGGCCGCGGCGGTACGGGCCGGTGAGGCGGTCGACTACCGCAACGCGGGCACGGTCGAGTGCCTGCTCGACGTGTCGACCGGGGAGTTCTTCTTCCTGGAGATGAACACCCGGCTCCAGGTGGAGCACCCGGTGACCGAGCTGGTGTACGGCCTGGATCTGGTCGAGGAGCAGCTGCGGGTGGCCGCCGGCCTGGCACCGGCCTTCGACCCGGACGCGCTGACCCCGCGTGGGCACGCCATCGAGTTGCGGATCAACGCCGAGGACCCGAAGCGCTTCCTGCCCGGCCCTGGCGTGATCGGGACCTGGGTGGAGCCGACCGGCGAGGGGGTACGCGTGGACTCCGGCTACGTCGCGGGCAACACCGTCACCCCGTTCTACGACAGCCTGATGGCCAAGCTCATCGTCAGCGCGCCGACCCGGGCCGAGGCGATCGAGCGGGCCCGCGCGGCCGTCGCCTCCTTCGAGCTGGCCGGCCCCAAGAACAACCTCCCCTTCTTCGCCGAGCTGCTGGAGAACGAGGAGTTCCGCTCCGGCACCTACGACACCAGCCTCATCTCCCGCATGCGCTGACCCGCTTCCCGTGTTGATCAAGAAGTTCACGTGCGGCGTGACATGCTTGGGGCGTCAGCGACCGGGCGTGTCACAGTGAGGTGATTCCTGATGGCGGAACTGCCGGAGTTCGTGTCGATTCGGGAGGTCGGGCCGCGGGACGGGTTGCAGAACGAGGAGCCGATCCCGACCGACGCCAAGGTGCGGCTGCTCGACGCGCTCTCCCGCACCGGCGTGCGCCGGATCGAGGCGGTGTCGTTCGTGCACCCCAAGGCGATCCCGCAGATGGCGGACGCCGACGAGGTGTGGCAGCGGGCGACGAAGGTCGACGGGGTGCGGTACTCGGCGCTGGTGCCGAACACGCGGGGCGCGCAACGGGCCCTCGCCGCCGGCTTCACCGAGATCGAGGTCGTCGTCTCGGCGAGTGACACCCACAACCGGCGCAACGTCAACCGCTCCACGGACGAGTCGCTGGACGACATCGCCGAACTGATCGACCTGCTGCACGGCGCCGGCGCCCGGGCCGAGGTGATCGTCGCCACCAGCTTCGGCTGCCCGTACGAGGGTGACATCGACCCGGCGCGCGTCGCCGCCATCGTGGACCGGGTGGTCCGCGACGGCGCCGACCGCGTCGCGTTCGGCGACACCACCGGCATGGGTACGCCCCGACGGGTCCGTGAGCTGCTCACCGCCGTACGCGACCGCAACGCGCACATTCCGGTGCTGCTGCACTTCCACAACACCCGGGGCACCGCGCTGGCCAACCTGCTGACCGCGCTGGAACTGGGGGTGACCGAGTTCGACGCGAGCGTCGGCGGTCTCGGCGGCTGCCCCTACGCCCCCGGGGCGAGCGGCAACCTGGCCACCGAGGAGGCGGTGCACATGCTGCACGACATGGGCAT
This sequence comes from Micromonospora sp. WMMD1082, assembly GCF_029626175.1. Classification (NCBI taxonomy): domain Bacteria; kingdom Bacillati; phylum Actinomycetota; class Actinomycetes; order Micromonosporales; family Micromonosporaceae; genus Micromonospora; species Micromonospora sp. WMMD1082. Next base: position 2,802,621 of record NZ_JARUBM010000002.1, read on the forward strand.
CGACACCGGCATCGACCTGGACGCCCTGATCGAGGCCGCCGCCCTGGCCGAGGAGTTGACCGCCCGCCGCCTCCCCTCCGCCATCCTCCGCGCCGGCCCCCGCACCCGCCTGACCCCCACCCCCTGACCCTCGCGGGTGGGGTGGGGATGGGGTAGCCTAACGATCGTTCAGGTGGGTTGGGGTGGGGAGCCGGCGTGACGGGTGAGGGTGGCGGGCTGGAGCAGCTGGGAAAGCGGGTCCGGGCCGGCGGCGCGGACAAGTACCACGCGGCGAACGCGGCCAAGGGCAAGTTGTTCGCCCGGGAACGGGTGGCCCTGCTGGTCGACGAGGGATCGTTCGTCGAGGACGGGCTCTACGCGAACGCCCTCGCCGAGGGACTGCCGGCCGACGGCGTGGTCACCGGCACCGCCGCCATCGACGGCCGCCAGGTCTGCCTGATGGCCAACGACTCCACCGTCAAGGCCGGCAGCTGGGGCGCGCGTACGGTCGAGAAGATCATCCGGATCATCGAGCGGGCGTACGACACCGGCGTGCCGATGGTCTACCTGGTCGACTCGGCCGGCGCCCGGATCACCGACCAGGTCGAGCTGTTCCCGGGGCGCCGCGGCGCCGGGAAGATCTTCTGGAACCAGGTGCGGGCCTCCGGCTCGATCCCGCAGGTCTGCGCGTTGTTCGGGCCGAGCGCGGCAGGTGGGGCGTACATTCCCGCCTTCTGTGACGTGGTGGCGATGGTCGAGGGCAACGCCAGCATGTACCTCGGCTCGGACCGGATGGTCGAGATGGTCACCGGCGAGAAGACCACCCTGGAGGCGATGGGCGGGGCACGGGTGCACTGCGCCGAGTCCGGCGTCGGGCACTTCCTCTGCAAGTCCGAGGCCGACGCGCTCGACGTGGTCCGGCGCTACCTGTCGTACCTGCCGCCGAACTGGACCCAGCAGCCGCCGGCCGCGCCGGCCGCCGCCGCGCCGGCCAGCGCCGACCTCGCCGCGCTGGTGCCGGCGAGCGAGCGGCAGGCGTTCGACATGCGGCGGTACGTCAAGGGCCTGCTCGACGAGGACTCCTTCTTCGAGATCCAGGCGCTCTGGGCCAAGGAGCTGACCATCGGCTTCGGCCGGCTGAACGGCGAGGTCGTCGGTGTGGTCGGCAACAACTCGATGTTCAAGGGTGGCGTGCTCTTCGTCGACTCCGCCGACAAGGCGACCCGGTTCGTGCAGCTCTGCGACGCGTTCAACGTGCCGCTGCTGTTCCTGAGCGACGTGCCCGGGTTCATGGTCGGCAGCGCGGTGGAGCGGCAGGGCATCATCCGCCACGGCGCCAAGATGATCACTGCGATCTCCGAGGCGACCGTACCCAAGATCTGTGTGGTGGTCCGCAAGGCGTACGGCGCGGGCCTCTACGCGATGGCCGGCCCGGGGTTCGAGCCGGACGCCACGATCGCGCTGCCCACCGCGAAGATCGCGGTGATGGGTGCCGAGGCCGCGGTCAACGCCGTGTACGCCAACAAGATCGCCGCCATCGCCGACGAGGCCGAGCGGGCCGCGTTCGTCGCCGCCCGGCGCGAGGAGTACGAGCGGGACATCGACATCGTCCGGCTCGCCAGCGAACTGGTGGTCGACACGATCGTCGAGCCGACCGAGCTGCGTGCCGAGTTGGTGCGCCGGTTCGCCGCCGCCCGGGGCAAGCAGCGGCACTTCTCCCGTCGCCGGCACGGCGTCACCCCGGTCTGAGCCGTCGAGCCAGCAGGAGCCAGCACGATCCCGTCCCGGCGTCACGAGCGCCCGGCGGGCCGTCCACCCAGGAGGAACCCGATGGACTTCCGGCTCACCGAGGAGCACGAGGCGCTGCGTGACAGCGTGCGGGACTTTGCCCGCGAGGTGGTCGCGCCGGTCATCGCCGAGCACTACGAGCAGCACACCTTCCCGTACGAGATCATCCGGCAGATGGGCAAGATGGGGCTGTTCGGCCTGCCCTTCGGTGAGGAGTACGGCGGCATGGGCGGCGACTACTTCGCCCTCTGCCTGGCCCTGGAGGAGTTGGCCCGGGTCGACTCCAGCGTGGCGATCACCCTGGAGGCGGCGGTCTCGCTGGGCGCGATGCCGATCTACCGGTTCGGTACCGACGAGCAGAAGGCACGGTGGCTGCCGAAGCTGCTCAGCGGCGAGGCGCTGGCCGGCTTCGGGCTCACCGAGCCGGGCTTCGGCTCGGACGCGGGCGGCACCGAGACCCGGGCGGTCCTGGACGAGACGGCCGGCGAGTGGGTGATCAACGGCTCGAAGGCGTTCATCACGAACTCGGGCACCGACATCACCTCCCTGGTCACCGTGACCGCCGTGACCGGGCTGCGGCCGGACGGCGCGAAGGAGCTGTCCACCATCATTGTGCCGAGCGGGACGCCGGGCTTCACGGTCGCGCCGGGTTACTCGAAGGTCGGCTGGACCGCCTCGGACACGCACGAGCTGACCTTCGACGACTGCCGGGTGCCGGCGGCGAACCTGCTCGGTGAGCGTGGTAGGGGCTTCGCCCAGTTCCTGCGCATCCTCGACGAGGGCCGGATCGCCATCGCCGCGCTGGCCGTGGGCCTCGCCCAGGGCTGCGTCGACGAGTCGATCAAGTACGCCACACAGCGGCACGCCTTCGGTCAGCCGATCGGCAACTACCAGGCGATCCAGTTCAAGATCGCCGACATGGAGCTGAAGGCGTACACCGCCCGGCTGGCGTACTACGACGCGGCGGCCCGGATGCTCGCCGGCGAGCCGTTCAAGCGGCAGGCGGCGATCGCCAAGCTGCACGCCAGCACGATCGCGGTGGACAACGCCCGGGAGGCGACCCAGATCCACGGCGGATACGGCTTCATGAACGAGTACCCGGTGGCCCGGTTCTGGCGGGACTCCAAGATCCTGGAGATCGGCGAGGGCACCTCCGAGGTGCAACGGATGATCATCGCCCGCGACCTGGGTATGTAGCCGCCGGGGGTGGCCCGGCGCTGTCGGTGGGCCGCTGTCGGGTTTCGGCGCCGTCCCGTCGGGTGGCCGACGATCCCGTGTCCGGTGTCGGGCCTGGCCCGTAATGTCCCTGGCCATGACTTCGGGTCATGATCGTCCCTCCGGTCCATCGCCCGCCGGCCTGCCCGAGCTGCTCCGGGCCCATCGGCTCGCCGCCGGCGCTACCCAGGCCGAACTGGCGGCGCGCGCCGGCATCGGCGTACGGACGGTTCGCGACCTGGAACGCGGTCGTTCCTCGCGGCCGCAGCGAACCACCGTCGAGCTGCTGGCCGGGGCTCTCGGGCTGACCGGTGCGGCCCGCGCGGCGTTCCTGGCAGCCCGTGGTGGCGCGACCGCACCGCCCTACGCCGGCACGCCGCTGGGTCTACCGCCGCCGCCTGAGCTGATCGGCCGCGAGCGGGACGTGGCGGAGCTGGCCGCCCTGTTGACCGATCCGCGCGGCCCCCGGGTGGTGAGCCTGGTGGGGCTGGCCGGCGTCGGCAAGACGGCGCTGGCACTGGCGGCGGTCCATGCCGTCGCCCGCGCCCACTCCGGTGGCGCCGCCGGGGTGTTGATCGGCGCCGGGTCGGACGCCGCCGACGTGCTCGCCGCCTCGGTGACGGTCTTCGGCGCGGCCCGCGCCACCGAGCTGGCTGCCCGGCTCGGCGACCGCCCGGCACTGCTGCTGGTGGACGCCGCGGAACGGGCACCTGACCCGGTGGCCGGCACGTTGCGGCGGCTCCTCGACGCGGTGCCGTCGCTGCGGGTGCTCGTCACCGGCCGGCACCCGGTGGGGCTGCCGGGCGAGTGGGTGCGGCCCGTCTCACCGCTGGAGGCGCCGCCGCCGGGCGACACCGATCCGGTGACGCTCGCCGGCTACCCGGCGGTCGCCCTGTTCACCTCGCGGCTGGCCCAGGTGCGGCGGGAGCCGCCGGCGGACGCCGAACTGCCGGCGCTGGCCGCGCTGGTCCGGCGGCTGGGCGGGCTGCCGCTGGCCATCGAGCTGATGGCGGCGCGGGGCCGGCTGCTCGATCTCACCGAGCTGCTCGACCGGTACGGCGACCGCGTGCTGGACCTGGACACCTCGGCCGCGAGCCGCAGCGGCTGGGAGGCGCAGCCGCGAAGCGACGACGCCCGCACGGCGGTGGCGGAGACCCTGCGCGATGCGGTCGCGACCAGCTACCGGCTGCTCGCCGACGACGAGCGGGCGGCGCTGCGCCGGCTCGCCGCATTCGGCAACCGGTGGTCCGTCGAGCTGGCCGAGGAGATGCTCGCCGAGACGGGCATCGATCCGGTTCCGCTGCTGAACCGGCTGCTCGATCTGGGGCTGCTGAGCGTACGCGGTGGCGGTTCGTTCCGGTTCCGACTGGTCGACGCGGTTCGGGACTACGCCGTCGAGCAGGCATCGGGAGCCGGTGAGTCGACCGCGATCCGCCGCCGGCACGCCCGGGTGGTGACCCGTCTGGTGGAGCGGGCCGCCTCGGGCCTGACCGGCGCCGGTGCCAGCGCCGCCGCGCACCGGCTCGACGAGGTCACCGGCGACGTCAGCTCGGCGCTGGCGTACGCGGCGGTCGACGACCCCCTGACCGCGCTGCGCCTGGCGGCGAGTCTGCCCCGGTGGTGGCGGCTGCGCGGGCGTGACGTGGTGGGCCGGCAGTGGCTGCTGCGCCTGCTCGCCGACCCGCGTACCGCCGACGCGGATCCGGCGCTGCGCGCCCGGGCCTCGCTCGGCGTCGCGATGCTGGCCGGTGAACACGGTGCGGCCGCGGCGGAACTGCCGACGGCCCGCGCGGCGCTGGCGGAGTTCCGCCGGCTCGGCGACGTTCCGGGCGAGTTGGAGGCGCGCACGGTGCTGGGCGCCCTGCTGGCCGCGACGGGCCGGCCGGAGCACGCGCGGGAGCAGGCGGAGGCGGTGCTGGCCCTGGCCACCGAGCGCGACCTGACCAGCCGGATGGCGATCGCGCAGCATCAACTCGCGTGGCACGAGATCAGGCTCGGCGACCTGCCCGCCGCCCGCCGCCGGCTGGCCGTGGTGGACCGACTCGGTGGGCAGTGCGCCGAGCAGCACCTGCGGGTGCTGGCGCGGAGCACGGTCGCGGAGGTGTTCCGCCTTGAGGGCCGGTACGCCGACGCGGTCGACGAGGCCCGGCGGGTGCTGACGGCCTTCGCCGATCTGGGTGCCCCGCGCCATCGGCGCCAGGTGCTCGGCACGCTGGGGCTGGCGCTCGCGCAGGACGGTCGGGCGGCCGAAGCCGCCGAGGTGCTCGTCGAGTTGCGCCCGCTCGACGGCGCCGGTGCGCTGATCGAGGGGCACCTGGCGCTGCATCGGGGTGACCGGGAGGTCGCGGCGGAGTGGTTCGCCGCCGCGGCCGGGTCGGACGATACGAGCCAAGATCGACGCACGATGGTGGAGGCCCTGGTGGGGCTGGCCGCGAGCACGTCCGACCCGGCGGTCCTCGACCGACTGGAGCTGGCCTGCCGGGATGGCGGCATCCGGCTGCTGGGGCAGGAGGAGGAACTGCTCTACGTGCTGTCGGTGACCCGGGGCGGGCCCACTGCCGACAGTGTCGCGAGGCGCGGCCGGCCGGGCGAGCAGCCCGGCCAACCGGCGGCGGAGGCGGGGGTGGCGCGGGCGAGGAAGCCCCCTGTTGCCACCCCTCGCTCATCGCCCGCGCCGGTGCCCCCCACGGTGCCCCCGCCGCTGCGAGACTAGCGAGGGATGGCGGGGGCATCTGTCGGGTTTGCTGGACTATCGCCCGTTGGCCGATTGGGTTCTGCCGGTCTTTCTGCCGCTGATGCCAGCGCGGATCAGCGGTGGGTGGAGATCGCCTCACCCTCGGCAGTCGCCGCACCCTCGGCCGGGGTCCCGCGCCCACCGTCGCCGTCGCCATCGCGCTTGCGGTCGGGCGGAGCGGAGGTGCTGCCGGCGGTGGCGCAGGGGTGGACGGCGTCCCGCACCTGGCGCAGGCCGTCGAGCAGTGCGCTCAGCGCCGCCGGGTCGAGCTGGCCGGTGAACCACTCCTCGATGAGCTGCAGGTGCCCGGGCAGGCTCTCGTCGAGCCGGCGCAGCCCGGCGGGCGTCACGACGGCGTACGAGCTGCGCCGGTCGGAGGGGCAGGCACGTCGGGTGATCAACCCGTCGCGTTCCATCCGGTCCACCACGCGGGTGACGCCGCTGGTGGAGAGCGAGGTCTGCGCGGCCAGGTCGGTCATCCGAAGCTGGTTTCCGGGGGACCGGGTGAGCCGGGTCAGCACTTCGAACTCGACCGATGACAGATCGTGTTCGTCGAGTTGGGCGGCGAATCGGGCGGACAGCCCGGCGTGCACCTCGAAGAGCAGGCCAACGGCAGTGATCCGCGGGTCATCGAACACGTTCGGGTTCACCAGCCCATCGTATCAGTCCTTGACAGAAGGAATATTGCCGAAGCTATAGTTGCTGACGCAGCCGTTGGGCTACTAAACAATCTCACCCGGAGGGCAGTTTCTCATGACCAGCAGCACCGAGTCGGTTACCCGCGACTGGAACGGCCTCACCATCCCGGCGGCCGGCACCTACCTGCTGGACGCGGCGCACAAGCGGGTCGGCTTCGTCGCCCGGCACATGATGGTAAGCAAGGTGCGCGGTGAGTTCGCCGAGGCGAGCGCCACCATCACCATCGCCGAGGAGCCGCTGGCTTCCTCGGTCTCCGCCACCATCCAGGCCGCCAGCATCAACACCGCCCAGGCGGACCGCGACGCGCACCTGCGCAGCCCGGAGTTCCTCGACGCGGAGAAGTTCCCCACGCTGGAGTACCGCAGCACGGGCGTGAAGTCGCACGAGGGCAGCGAGTTCGTCCTCACCGGCGAGTTGACCGTCAAGGACGTGACGCGTCCGGTCGAGCTGAAGGTCGAGTTCGAGGGCGTCGGGCGCAGCCCGTTCGGGCAGGACATCTTCGGCTTCTCGGCGAGCACCGAGATCGACCGTGAGGACTTCGGCCTGACCTGGAACGTCGCCCTGGAGTCCGGCGGCGTCCTGGTCGGCAAGAAGATCAAGATCGAGATCGAGGGCGAGGCCATCCGGCAATCCTGACCGCCATGTCCCCGACAGACCCGCGCCCGCACCGCGCGGGTCTGTCGGCTGTCCGCCCGTACCGTGGCGGCCTGTCGGTTCTCCGCCCGCACCGCGCGGTCCTGTCAGCCCTCCGCCCGGTGTGGAGCGCGCCGACGACCGGTGCGAATTGTCACAGCTTGTCCGCTGCCCATTCCGAGTGGTCCACCGACCCGGCTGGGTAGGGATTCCGGCGGGAGCGCCCGAGCCGTCCCGCCAGGCACGATCGGACCCGACCGCGGGTGGACTGCGGCAATGGACCGATCTTCGGGGCGGCTGGGCTCGGCACTTCCAGCGAGTATGGTTCACAATGCGCTGCGGGACGGCACCGTTCCGTGGCGTCGCGCGCCGGGAGGAAGCATGGGCAGGGACGTCGATCGAGCCGCCTTCTCCCGCGAGGATCGGGTCCGCTACCGGCAGAAGGTCCGCCGCTGCCTGGACGTGTTCGCGCTGATGCTGGACGACTTCGGCTTCGACGCCGACCGGCCGATGACCGGGCTGGAGATCGAGCTGAACCTGGTGGACCCGGCCGCCGAGCCGGCCATGCGCAACGACGAGATCCTCGCCGCGATCGCCGATCCCCTGTTCCAGACCGAGCTGGGGCAGTTCAACCTGGAGCTGAACGCCAACCCGCGCATGATCTCCGGTAACGGGTTCGCCGATTACGAACGCGACCTGTGCGCGAGCCTGAACCGGGCAAACGACCGGGCGGCATGGTCGGACACTCGGATCGTCCTGGTCGGCATCCTGCCCACGCTCACCGAGCGTCACCTGGTGGCGGACAATCTCTCCACCAACGAGCGGTACCGGGTGCTCAACGATCAGATCGTCGGCGCCCGGGGCGAGGACATCGAGCTCGACATCCGGGGGGTCGAGCGACTGCGTACGCACAACGACTCGATCGCGCCGGAGGCGGCCTGCACCAGTCTCCAGTTTCACCTGCAGGTCGCGCCGGACAGCTTCGCCGACTACTGGAACGCCTCGCAGGCGATCGCCGCGGCCCAGGTGGCGGTGGGCGCCAACTCGCCCTTCCTGTACGGCCGCCAACTCTGGGCGGAGACCCGGATCGCCCTGTTCGAGCAGGCCACCGACACCCGGCCGGACGAGCTGAAGGCACAGGGCGTACGCCCCCGGGTCTGGTTCGGTGAACGCTGGATCACCTCGATCTTCGACCTGTTCGAGGAGAACGTCCGCTACTTCCCGCCGTTGCTGCCGATCTGCGAGAGCGAGGATCCGGTCGAGGTCCTGCATGCCGGCGGCGTGCCCGAGCTGGCCGAACTGCGGCTGCACAACGGGACCGTGTACCGGTGGAACCGGCCGGTGTACGACATCATGGACGGCCGTCCGCACCTGCGGGTGGAGAACCGGGTGCTACCGGCCGGGCCGACCGTGGTCGACATGCTGGCCAACGCCGCCTTCTACTTCGGGGTGGTGCGGGGCCTGGCCGAGGCGGACCGGCCGATCTGGAGCCAACTGACCTTCAGCTCGGCCGAGGAGAACTTCCACGCGGCGGCCCGCCGGGGCATGGACGCTGTCCTGCACTGGCCGGGGCTGGGCGAGGTTCCGGTGACCGCGCTCGTGCTCGACCTGCTGCTGCCGATCGCCGCGGATGGTCTCGACGGCTTCGGCGTCGCCCCGGCCGAGCGCGACCGTCTGCTCGGCATCATCGAGCAGCGTTGTCGTACCGGCCGCAATGGTGCGGTCTGGCAGACCGCCACGGTGTGGGCCGCCGAGCGACGCCTGGGTCTGGACCGTCGCGCCGCCCTGCACCAGATGTTGCAGCGCTACGCCGAGTTGCAGTACACCAACGAGCCCGTGCACACCTGGCCGCTCGACTGACCGGTCAGCGGCTCCGCCGCGGCGGTCGGGCCCGGCGGCTCGCGCCCTCGGTTGCCTCGCCGCTGCTGGCGGAGGCACTTGCCGGACCGTCGTCCCTCCTCGCCGGGTCACCCGATCTCGCCGGGTCACCCGATGCTGTCGCGGCATCCGGTGCGGTCGTTCCACCCGGTGCCGGGGTGGCCGAGGGCTTCGTCCCGGTGCCCGTCGATGCCGAGGACGCCCTCGCGCGACCGGCGCGGGCACCGGCGGTCGCCGGTGCGTCGGCGGCATCCCGCGCCGCCTCGGCGGCTCCGGCGGCGGGAGCGGGCCGAACGGCGTCCGGCCGGCCGTCTGCCGAGGTCCGCAGCGGGCTGCCGTCGGCCCCGCCGCGCTGCCGGGGCACGACCACCGCGTTCGCACCGTCCGCGCCCGCATCGTCCGTGGTCACACCGCCGGTGGTCGCGTCGCCCGTGGTTGCCCGGCCCGCCGCGCGTCGGGCGGCGCGCTGGGCGAGCGCCGCCACCAGCACGGACCCGCCGATTCCGACGATCACCGCGTACGGCGCGATGAGATGAGCCGACACCTGTTCCGGGCTGATCGCCGTCAGCCTCGGCACGGCGAGGAAGTACGCGACCGCGACCAGCAACGGCCCGGCGGCACCCGAGGCGGTGGCGCCGACCCGTCGGCCGGCCGCGCGGACGCCGTGCCGGGCGGCCAACGCGCCGATCAGCAGCGCCGACCCGAGCGAGAGGATCGCGCCCGGCCAGTAGAAGTAGTCCCGGATCCAGAACTGGTCGCTGTCGGAGCTGAGCTGCCAGATGCCGAGTTGGGCGGTGGTCAGTCCGCGACCGGCGAGCACCGAGTCGACGACGGCGACCACCGCGAGCAGCCAGAGCCAGCCGGCCGTGGCGATGACGTTGGTGGCCGCCGCGCGGCAGCGCAGCGCCCAGACGGCCACGAGCGCCCCGACCAGCACACCGAGCGCTGCGTACCCGGCGGCCATGTCGCGGGGGGAGGGGGTGTCCGGCACCACCGCGACCCGAGCCGGCACGGCGACCAGCAGCACCGTGATCAGTGCGCCCAGGGCGGCGGCCACGGTCAGGGCGGTCCCCCACAGCCCGCCACCGGTCTCCCGGGCGGCGCCGGTCTCCCGGGTGGCGCCGGGGTCACCGGCCGCGACGTCCGACGTGGACGGGGTCGAGCGGCGGTCGTGCAGTCGCTGGGCGCAGACCGCACCGAAGATGGTCGAGGTGGCGGCGATCCAGGTGGCCCAGATCAGGCTGGCCACCCAGGCCGCCGTGCCGGCGGTCGGCTCGGTCGGCGCCCAGTTGAGGATGCCCAGGCCGTACCCGAAACCCAGTTGAGCGGCCCCGGCGCCGGCTGCCGCGCCGGCCGCGGTGGCGATCGATCCTCCCCAGCCCTGTCTGGCCATGCCGGGCAGCGTAACGTCCTGTGGTCGGTGCGGCGAGTCTTGGCGGTGCCGGCAGTGCGACGGTGACGGACAGTGCTGGGAACCGGCGACTACGGTCGTTGGTGATGAGGCGGTGGGCGGGATGACGGACGGGATGACCGACGGACAACCGGGGCGCGGTGACACCGGCCCGGACCGGAGGATGTTGACCATCGGTGGCGGTGTCGCCGCCGTACTGCTCGCGATCATCGGTGCGGCCGGCGGCTGGGTGCTGGCCGGCGACCAGGAACGATCGGTCGCGACGCCGCCCGGCGCGACCGGCAGCCCCACCCCCGCCGGACAGACCTCTCCGCCCCGCGAGCGGCCGACGACGAGCACCTCACGCACACCGAGCAGCAGTCCCACGCCTTCCGCACCGACCGGGCTCACCGTGCCGGACCTGATCGGCCTGGACTTCGAGGAGGCCCGGGAGAAACTGCGGGACCGAGGGCTGGGCTGGCAGCTCGTCTTCGGCAGCGGCGACAGTGCCAGCGTGCGGAGCACCAACCCGGCGCCGGGTACGCCGGTCAAGCGCGGCATCACCGTCGTGATCACCGTGGCCGGGGCCGCACCGCCGAACGAGGTGCCGGACCTGGTCGGTGAGACGTGCACCGACGCGCGGAACGAACTCGTCGATGCCGGTTTCTCCCCCCGCTACCCCAACGGGCGATCCGGCAGCGTTACCGAACAGCGGCCGGCCGGCGGTCATGTCGGCAGGTGGAACGACGTGGTCCAGATCTGGTGCGGCACGGCGTCGAGTGGGGACGAGAGCGCTCCAGAGTCGTGACGCGCACCCGACACGCTGATGCCGGCCGGCGGTCGACAGAACCGCTAGGTTGATCGTCGAGGGCCCTGACGCCCGCCCGGTCGGCGGAAAGGACGTGCGATGAGCGACGACCGCCCGGAGCCGACCGAGGAACAACCAGACGACCGGACCCGTCCGATCTCGCCGGCCGGCGGTGACCCGGACGGCACCGCACCGCTCGGGCGCACCCCGGACGAGACCGCGCCGCTCGGACGCACTCCGGACGAGACCGCACCGCTTGGGCGCACCCCGGACGAGACCGCGCCGTTGGACCGTACGCCCGGATCCGCCGAGCGGCCGGACGGGACCGCGCCGTTGCCACCGGCGCAGCGGTCCGGGCCGGCGGCGTGGTCGGGGCGCGCGGAGGTGCCGTCGGTACGGCCCGGCGCGGAGCGCGAGCCGTCCGGCGGCGAGTGGTACGCCGATGAGCAGCCCGGCCGGCCCTGGTGGCTGCCGATCCTCTGGGGCGTCCTGCTGCTGCTCCTGCTCGGCCTGCTGGGTGTCGGGATCTGGCTGGCCCGCCAGGCACTGGACGAGGGTGGGTCGCCACCGGCGTCGCCGCAGCCGACCAGGCAGACCCCGACGGCCACCGCATCGCCGTCGCCGACGACACGTTCACCCTCGCCGCCACCGACGACGAGTGCCGCTCCGGCCGAGGTGCCGGTGCCGCCGCTGGTCGGTCTGCCGGAGGCCGCGGCGCGGGCGCTGCTGGACGGGCTCGACCTCGACTACGCGGTGGAGTACCGCCCGTCGGACCAGCCGGCGGGCACCGTCATCGCCACCGACCCCGGGGCGGGCGAGCTGGTGGCGGCCGGTGACGAGATCAGGCTGGTGGTGGCCGCGGCCAGCCCGAGCCCGTCGGTGACGACGGGTGAGCCGACCACCGAGCCGACCGCCACCGCCAGCCCCACCGGATGACCGGGAAGCTCACCACATCCGGCGTCTGGTGCCGACCAGTCCCAGCCCGGCGAGGGAGATCGCCAGCCCGAACACGCCGGACCAGAACAGCGATCGGCTGAGTTTTTCCCGCGTGTGCGCACCCGCGGCCCGGCTGGGCGGGTCGCGGTGCGGTGGCTCCACCGTGTGCTCGGGGCCGCCGTGGAACCGGGCGGACTCGTCGGCCGGCTGGTCGCCGGCGGCCCAGGCGTCGGCCCACGCGTCGGCCGGACCGAGCGGCGCCCAGGTGTCGGCCGGGCCGTCCGGCTCGACCGGTTCACTCTCCACCACGGTGATCTCCGGGGCTGGAACGGGTTCGGCCAGGCGGGTGGAGGACAGGGCGGGATCATGGGCCAGCACCACCAGGGTGGCGACGGCACCGAGAAGCGCCATGAGTCCGAAGGCGTAGGTGATACGGGACCGTTGCGGCTCCCGCGCGGACAGATTGACCATGGCCATCCCAGGCTCGGGGCCCTGGACGCGCGGGGTGCAGACATGCCGGGGTGGGCATACCGATTCTATGGCGCCGGTATGCCCCGTGGCCGGTGGTTCGTGATGCTCAGCCCACTCGGATCGGAGTCCGGGCCGCCGGCCGGCGGGCCGAGCGAACGGTGTGTGGGCGCGGCTGCGGTGCGGCCTGCACCTGCCGCAGCCCGGCCCGCTGGACGAAGATCGAACGCCGGTTGACCGCGTCCCCCGCCGCGTTCAACTCGTAGCCTTCGAGCCAGAGCCAGCCGTCGTAGGTGGGCCGGTCGAGCACCCGGATCACCCGGAACAGGATGGGTTTGCGGAACTGGACACTCGCCGCGCGTGTCACGTGCAGTACGTCACCGGAGCGGGGAAGCACATGGGCTCCTGGAATGGTCGGCCGGCGGGGAGGGCCGGTGAGGGTGATTGGGGGTTTGTGTTCGGGCCCGGCGACGAGGTCGTGTCTCGTGGACCGGTCGTGGCGCTGGCCGGGCCGGTGGCGGCATCGCTGATGGCGACACTCGTGGCCGACCCGCGTCGGCTGCTCAGGAGGTGTCGCCGCAGCCGCCGCCGTCGGGCGTGGGCGAGCGGCCCCCGGTCCCGAGGGCCGCGCCGGCAACTGACGACCAGGCGTGCTCGTCACCCGCGTCTCCGCGGTCTTGATCACCTGCGGAGACGAGTCGGGGACGTTCCGTAACCCGGGTCATACGGACAGAGTGCATCAGGAGCGTGCTACATGCAAGTTGCACGTCGAGTTTTGCCTATACGTGAGCGGCTCGCGCGAAGCAACGCTTGAACGTGCCACCACCCGGACGGCACACTGAGGGCCGGTTTCGCCCGTCGCGGCCGGCCGAGGACCGGCTCCACTCACGCCGCGAACGAAGGTGGCGTGTGAGCGCGAGGGAGACGCGGTGAGTGAGCGGCGCAGCCCGACCATCCGGCGGCGCCGGCTCGGCGCCGAACTGCGCCGCCAGCGCGAGACCGCCGGGATCACCATCGAGGCCGTCGCGGAGCAGCTGGAGTGCTCGGCGTCCAAGATCTCCCGGATCGAGACCGGCCACACCACCGCGACTCCCCGGGACGTACGGGACATGCTGCGGATCTACGGAGTGGTGGGCGCCGAGAGCGACGAGCTGGTGCAGATCGCCCGTGAGGCGCGCCAGAAGGGCTGGTGGCACCCCTACAGCACGGTGCTGGTCGGCGCGTTCGTGGGCCTGGAGGCGGCGGCCAGTTCGATCCGCGCGTACGAGCAGCAGGTGGTGCCGGGCCTGCTGGAAACCGACGACTACGCGAGTGCGATGATCCGTGCCGCCCGCCCCGATTTCACCCCCGAGCAGGTGAGTCAGCGGGTGCGTGTCCGACTGGGTCGTCAATCGTTGTTGACCCAGGATGATCCGGTCGATCTGTGGGTGGTGCTCGATGAGGCGGTGTTGAGCCGTCCGGTGGGCGGGGACGCGGTCATGCGTGACCAGCTCAAACGGTTGGTGGAGGTGGCCCAACTGCCGAACGTGACGCTGCAGGTCCTGCCGTTCGAGGTGGGGGCGCACGCCGGCATGGATGGCACCTTCACGATCCTCAGCTTCCCCGAGCCCGGTGATCCGGATGTCGTGTACGCGGAGAACGCCACGGGTGGGCTCTTCCTGGAGAAGAGCGACGAACTACAGAAGTACAGCTTCATCTTCGATCACATTCGAGCAGCGGCCATACGCCCGGAGGAGTCCGTCGAGTACATCGTGAGACTGGCAGAGGAGCCGTTGTGGAAATGGCGACGCAGGGAATCCCCGTGGACCTGACGCAGGCGAACTGGTTCAAAAGCTCGAAGAGCGGACCGAACTGTGACAACTGCGTGGAGGTGGCGTACGTGACCGGGGCGGTCGGTGTCCGGGACTCCAAGGACAAGGCCGGCCCGGCCTTGGTCTTCTCCCCGGGCGGCTGGCACGCCTTCGTCGCTGGTACCAGGGACGGCGCGTTCGGCCTGGGCTGACGTCCGGGCAGTACTGAGGGATCCCCGTCCGGCTACGCCGGGCGGGGATCCCGCTGTCCACCCGGTCGCCCGCACGGCCCAATGGTTCGCCCGCACGGCTCACCCGGCCGCATGATCCGCCGGCCACCGTCGCCACATCGCACCCGTCTCGTTGTACCTCTCGGTACGCGCTGGTCGACATCCCCCCGGCAGGGCGGGTAACCGAGCGAGGCAGGCGAGACGGATGACGAGTATCGGGTCGGAGAACCTCACCAACGGGCCGGGGAAGCCGGAACGGTTCGGCGGCAAGTATCGCGGGGCCCGGCGGGACACCGTGCTGACCGAGGTGGTGTCGGCGGAGACCGAGCATGCCGGCCGGGAGGCCGCGATGGCGACGGAGCCGCCCCCGTCGGCGCTTACCCTGCCGTCGCTGGACCCGAACCCGCTGACCGAGCCGTCCTTCCCGGCCTCCGGCTGGCCGTCGACGGACGACGGTTCGCTCGTGGACCATCCGCTGCTGCGCGGTCTGCTGATGGAGTTGCCGCCGAAGGGCAGCGTGCCACCACCCGGCTGGCTCGACCGCTGGTTCGAGGCGACCCGGGCGATCCTGGAACTGCTATACGTGCAGGGCGCCGGCCGGTCGCGCTGACGCCGTCCGCTCCGGCATGGCCCGCTCGATGAGCCGATTGTGACGCAACGCGTGGCGTACGCCGATGACCGCGACGCCCAGCGCGCCGACGGTGATCGCGGGCCCGGTGGCCCCGGGCCCGAGGAACTGGCCGGCGCCGCTCGCCGCGACCAGCGCCGGCAGCAGGGCCAACCCGGTGACCTGCAACGGCAGCCCGATCAGCGGGTGGGCGGCGGCGGCGCGCAGTCCGTGCGGGGCCGGCGTCGACGGTGCGGCGGCGGCCAGTGCACCGGCTCCGGCCCGGAGCCAACGCAGCCGGCGCACCGTGCAGAGCGCCACCACCAGCGCCGGGACGGCGGCGAGCGTGAGCCCGCCGGCGGCCCGGTCCGCCACGGTCGCGCCGACGGTGGCCCACCCGGCGATCGGCAGCACCACCGTCAGACCGAGCGCGACCAGGGTCAGCGCGAGCAGCCGGCCGGTGTGCCGGCGCAGTTCGTGGGCGCGGGTCATGCGAGGCAACCCGTCCGCGAGGTAGCCAGCGACCCACCAGACGGTGGCGACCGGAAGCAGGAGGGCGAGGTGGCTCTGCATGCCCATCAGCCTTGCCCGATTCGCCGCCCGGCGAATCCGGGCCCACCCCCTGTTCGTCCCGTACCCGTCCCCGTAGGGGAACCATCTCGTCAGTGTTATGAGGGATCCGGCATGTTCATCTGTCCCGAGGCGCCCCACTACTCTCACCTTGATCGGCATTCATCGATCAATCTGCCACGAGCAGGTGGACGGTCGAGGCCGATCGGAGGGAGGTAGGAAGATGGCTCTTCCACACAGGTCCGTACTCGTCGGGTTGGCCGCGCTGGCCATGGTGGCGGCGGCCACGCCGGCCATGGCGGCCGAGCCGGTCGGCACCATCCAGAGCGCCGGCGGTGCCACCGCCGTCGAGGGCAGCTACATCGTCGTGTTCAAGGACAGCGCGGTCAGCCGCACGGCCGTCGGTTCCTCCGTGGACCGGCTGCTGCGCCGGCACGGTGGCGCGGCGGCCCGCACGTACCAAGCGGCCGTCCGCGGCGCCGAGCTGCGGGTCGATGCCAAGGTCGCGGCCCGCATCGCCGCGGACCCCGCGGTGGCGTACGTCGAGCAGAACCACACCGTGTCGATCGCCGCCACCCAGACGAACCCCCCGTCCTGGGGACTGGACCGGATCGACCAGCGCAACCTGCCGCTGAACAACTCCTACACGTACCCCAACACGGCCGCCAACGTGACCTCGTACGTCATCGACACCGGCATCCGGACGTCCCACTCGGACTTCGGTACCCGGGCGACCTGGGGCACCAACACCGTCGACTCCAACAACACCGACTGCAACGGCCACGGCACGCACGTCGCCGGCACGGTCGGCGGCACGGCGTACGGCGTGGCCAAGGCGACCCGCCTGGTGGCGGTGAAGGTGCTCAACTGCTCCGGCAGCGGTACCAATGCCGGCGTGATCGGCGGTGTCGACTGGGTCACCGCGAACGCGGTCAAGCCGGCCGTGGCCAACATGAGCCTCGGCGGCGGCGCGAACACCGCGCTCGACAACGCGATCATCAACTCGATCAACTCCGGCATCACGTACGCGGTCGCGGCCGGCAACGGCAACGCCCTCGGCCAGCGGCAGAATGCCTGCAACTACTCGCCGGCGCGGGCCGCACCGGCGATCACCGTCGGCGCCACCCAGAACAACGACGCCGCGGCCAGCTTCTCCAACTTCGGCACCTGTGTGGACATCCTGGCGCCGGGCGTGAGCATCACCGCGCCCTGGCACACCAACGACACCGCGACGAACACGATCAGCGGTACCTCGATGGCGTCGCCGCACGTCGCCGGCGCCGCGGCGCTGGTGCTCTCGGCCAACCCGTCGTGGACTCCGCAGCAAATCCGGGACTACCTGGTCAACAACGCCACCCCGGACGTGATCACGAACGTGGGCACCGGCACCCCGAACCGGCTGCTCTACGTGGTCAACGGCGACACCCCGCCGCCGGCCAACGACTTCTCGGTCTCGGTCTCGCCGACCGCCGGCTCCACCGCGCCGGGCGGCTCGGTGACCGCCACCGTGGCCACCGCCACCACCAACGGGTCGGCCCAGTCGGTCAGCCTCTCGGCCAGCGGCCTGCCGTCCGGGGCGACCGCCTCGTTCAGCCCGGCCACGGTCACCTCGGGCGGGTCGTCGACGCTGACCATCGGCACCTCGGCCAGCACGCCGGCCGGCACGTACCCGGTGACCATCACCGGCACCGCGGCGTCGGGCTCGAAGACCGCGACCTACTCGCTGACGGTGACCGGCAGCGGCGGTGGCGGCTGCTCCGGTACCAACGACACCGACGTGGCGATCCCGGACACCGGCGCCACGGTTTCCAGCCCGATCACGATCTCCGGCTGCAACCGGAACGCCTCGTCGTCCTCGACGGTCGCGGTGAACATCGTGCACAGCTGGCGCGGTGACGTGGTTATCGACCTGGTCGCCCCGGACGGGTCGTCCTACCGGCTGAAGAACAGCAACATCCTCGACTGGGGGAGCAACATCAACGCCACCTACACGGTGAACCTCTCCAGCGAGGCGGCGAACGGCACCTGGCGACTCCAGGCGCGGGACGTCTACTCGGGCTACACCGGCTACATCAACACCTGGACGCTGACCCTCTGACGTCAGGACCGGCACCGGGCCCCGGCGGGAAGCCGGGGCCCGGTTGCCGTGCGTGCTCCGGTAGCCAGGTGCGGGTCAGACCGCGAACTCGGCCGGTCGCTCGGTGGTCGGTGCGGGCGGTGGGGCCTTCCACAGCCCGGTCTTCTGCGCGAACAACCGACTCAGGTACGCGGGGTTGAGGATCAGGTAGCGCCGCCACAGCCGCTTCGGCTCCAGGCCTAGCCGCCAGAACCACTCCAACCCGGCGCGCTGCATCCACGGCGGCGGCTGGTTCAGCAGCCCGGCGTGATAGTCGAAGGCCGCGCCGACCGCCATCAGCGGCATGTCCAGCAGCGGGCGCATCGCGTACGCGAAGACCTCCTGGCGGGGACAGCCCAGCCCGACCAGTACCAGCCGGGCACCGCTGGCCCGGATCCGGTCGGCGATCTCGACGTCCTCACCCGGCTGCACGCCGCGGAACTTGGACGCCTCCACCCCGGCAATCTTCAGGGCCGGGAACATCCGTTCCAGGGCCGGAATCAGCCGGGCGAGGGTCTCGTCGGTCGAGCCGTACAGGTAGACCGGCAGGCCCTCGTCGGCGAAGCGGGAGAGCACGTGCAGGGTCAGGGTGGGCCCGTAGACCCGGTCGGTGAGCCCGGCGCCGTGCAGCAGGTTCAGTGCCCAACGCACCGGCTGCCCGTCCGGGGTCACCACGTCGAAGGAGTTGAGCCGGGCGTTGTGCGCCCGGTCCAGCACCCCGGTCATCACGCCGTGCACGGCCAGCGCGGTCAGCGCCAGCGGGCGGCGCTCCTGCGCGGCCGCCACGACCCGCTCGGTGGCGTCGGCGTAGTCGGTGGCGTCGACCAGGACGCCGAGGACGTTCTTCTTGGTCACGCTGCTGGCACCCACTTGTCCACGTTGGCCTCGTAGATCTCTCGCATGATCATTGGTACGTCGTAGACCTGCTTCCAGTCCGGATAGTCGGCCTGGAACGCCTCGTTCGAGCCGATCCACCACTTGTGGTCGCCGATCCGGTTGGCCTCGACGTACTCGGTGATCATTTCTTGGCCGGTGATCTCCTCGGCCAGCGCGAACGCCTCCCGGTTGGAGGTGTTGGAGTGCCGGCCGCCACCGAGGTTGTAGACCGCCGCGGAACGCGGGTCGCGGAAGAACGCCTCGAACGCGGAGACCACGTCCGAGCTGTGGATGGCGTCCCGGACCTGCTTGCCCTGGTAGCCGAAGATCTTGTACGTCCGGCGCTCCATGTTGGCCCGCATCACATACCCGAGGAAGCCGTGCAGCTCGGTCGCCGAGTGCGCCGGGCCGGTCAGTGTCCCGCCCCGGAAGCAGGCCGTCCGCATGCCGAAGTAGCGGCCGTACTCCTGCACCATGACGTCCGCCGCGACCTTCGAGGCGCCGAAGATGGAGTGCAGGCAGGCGTCGATCGACATGTCCTCGCGGATGCCCTGCTCGTACGGGTGGCCCGCCTCGATCTCCCAGCGGGTCTCCCGCTCGACCAGCGGCAGGCTGTTCGGCCGGTCGCCGTAGACCTTGTTGGTGGAGCAGTGGATGACCGGCGCGTCGATGCAGTGCTCCCGGACGCTCTGCAGCACGTTCAGGGTGCCGGCGGCGTTCACGTCGAAGTCGGTGAACGGGTCGCGCACGGCCCAGTCGTGCGAGGGCTGTGCGGCGGTGTGGATCACCACGGCCACGTCCCGGCCGTACCGCCCGAACAGCGCGCCGAGCGCCCCGCGGTCCCGGATGTCGATGCTGTGGTGCGAGTACGCCTCACCCAGGTCGTCGGTCAGCCGGCGGACGTTCCACGCGGTGGACGCCTCCTCGCCGAAGAACTCCTGCCGCATGTCGTTGTCGATGCCGACGACGTCGAGACCGAGGCCGGCGAAGTGCCGGACCGCCTCGGAGCCGATCAGCCCGCCGGAGCCGGTCACGAATGCGACACTCACATGCCACTCCTGGTGCGTCGGAGGCAGAAACTATCGGAGCATAGCGTGACGCCCGGCATGTCCCGATACGGGAGCGAGGGCCCCGCACGGCGCGGAGCCCTCGTCTGTGGTGGGGAAGGGGGGAGTTGAACCCCCACGCCCTTTCGGGCACACGGACCTGAACCGTGCGCGTCTGCCATTCCGCCACTTCCCCGTGGCTCGACCTCGGACAACGTGATCCAGGCCGACGCCGCTGTCGCCAGCGGACCCCGGCCATGTTACGTGGCCCCCGGTCTTCGCCGCGAATGGCATTCGCTGCTCGCAGCGGTTACCGTTCGTGGCGGACGAAAGAGTAGCACGACAATCCGGAGCCGTCCGAACGGGCCGTGGCCTGCTGGCCGAGCGGCGTGTGAGCTGCGTGCGCTCTGGGCGGATACCATCATGTCCTCGGGACCCGAGGAGGAGCCGGTGAGCGTGCTGCAACGCTTCGAGAAGCGTCTGGAAGGCCTGGTAGAAGGGGCCTTCGCCAAGGTCTTCAAAGGGGTGGTACACCCTGTGGAGATCCTCAACGCCATGCAGCGGGAGGCCGAGGCACACAAGGCCATCCTGGCTGGTGGGCGCACGTTGGTGCCCAACCGCTACGTGATCGATCTCTCGCCGTACGACCACAGTCGGCTGGCGCCGTACGCCGCCGCGCTGGCCCAGGAGTTGGCCCAGTCGCAGGCGGAGTTCATCGGCGAGCAGGCGTGGACGGTCTACGGAGACGTGATCGTCGAGATCGAGCGCGGTGAAGGACTGGACACCGGAATGTTCCGGGTCACCGCGGAGGTCTACACCGGTGGCGACGTCGCCCCGGTCTCGGCGCCCGGCTACGACGCCGGCCCGCCCGGCTACCCGTCGTACGACCAGGGCGGCGGCTACGGCCCGCCGCCGGGTCACGGCGGTGGGCGCAACGTGCGGCTGGTCTCCGGTGACGGCCGCACCTACCCGCTGCAGATGGGCTCGACCGTGATCGGTCGCGGCGACCAGGCCAACCTGCGCCTGCCGGACGTCGGCATCTCCCGGCGACACGCCCGGCTGGACTTCGACGGTGGGCAGGTGGTGCTGACCGATCTCGGCTCGACCAACGGCACCATGGTCAACGGCCAGCGGGTCTCCGCCGTGGCGCTGAACCCCGGTGACATGATCCAGCTCGGCACGACCACTCTGACCTTCCGCGTGGACGGCTGATCCGCCTTGCCGGAACTCGTCATCACCGTCGCCCGGTTCGGATTCCTCGTCCTGCTGTGGATCTTCGTGTTCACGGTGGTCGGCGTCATCCGTCGGGACCTCTTCGCGGGGGCCCGTACGGGCCGGCTGGTGGCCGCGCCCCGGGCGGTGGGCGCGTCGACCGGTCAGGCGACGTCGAAGCCGGCGAAGGTGAAGCGGGGCCGGGCGGCGCATCAGCTGGTGGTGACCGCCGGCCAGTTGGCCGGTACCCGGATCACCCTGGGTGAGGCGCAGATAACCATCGGTCGTGCGGAGGACTCCACCCTCGTCATCACCGACGACTACGCCTCCGCGCGACACGCCCGGCTCGTGCCACGTGACGGGCAATGGTTCGTCGAGGACCTCGGCTCGACTAACGGGACGTACCTCGATCGCGCTAAGGTCACCGGACCGACCCCCGTCCCCCTCGGCGTGCCGATTCGCATCGGCCGCACCTCTCTCGAATTACGGCCATGACTCTGACCCTGCGCTATGCGGCCCACAGCGACCGCGGTCTGATCCGAGACGGTAATCAGGACTCCGTCTACGCCGGGCCGCGGCTACTCGCCGTCGCCGACGGCATGGGCGGCATGGCCGCCGGTGACGTCGCCAGCAACATCGTCATCGGTGCCATGGCGCCGCTGGACGAGGACGTCCCCGGTGACGCCCTGGTCGACGCGCTCCGCTCCGCCGTGGGCACCGCCAATCAGCAGCTCCGCGAGACCGTGGAGGCCAACCCGCAGTTGGAGGGGATGGGCACCACGCTGACCGCGACCCTCTTCTCCGGCAGCAAGCTGGGCATGGTCCACATCGGCGACTCGCGGGCCTACCTCCTGCGTGACGGAGAGTTCGCGCAGATCACCAAGGACGACACCTACGTCCAGATGCTCGTCGACGAGGGCCGGATCAGCCCGGAGGAGGCGAGCAGTCACCCCCAGCGCTCGCTGCTCACCCGCGCGCTGGACGGCCGCGACATCGACCCGGAGTACTCGGTCCGGCAGGTGCTTCCCGGCGACCGTTACCTGATCTGCTCCGACGGGCTCTCCGGCGTGGTCAGCGCGGAGACCATCGCCGAGGCGATGCGCGAGTACGCCGATCCGCAGCAGTGCGTCGAGCGGCTCGTGCAGCTCGCCCTGCGCGGCGGCGGCCCGGACAACATCACGGTGATCATCGCCGACGCCACCGATCGGGACATCGTCGAGGCGGCGCCGATCGTCGGCGGCGCGGCGGCCCGCGATCGGGGCATGGCCACCTCGGCGGACGGCTCCACCCCGGCCGCACGCGCCTCCGCGCTCTCCGCCCCCCGGCCCGCCACACCCGACGAGCCCGCCGCGAACGCCGACGACGAGCCGGAGACGCGCCGCCGCCCGCTGCGCGCGCTCGCGATGGCGACCGCCCTGCTGGTGATCGTCGGCGGCGGCGTGTTCGCCGGGTGGAGCTACACCCAGCGGCAGTACTACGTCGGCGCGACGGACGACGGCCAGGTGGCCGTGTTCCGGGGGGTCCAGGGCCAGATCGCCGGCATGGATCTCTCCAGCGTGCACTCGACGAGCCCCGCCCAGCTGGACGACCTCACCCTCGCCGCGCAGGAGCAGGTCAAGCAGGGCATCCCGGCCAAGAGCGAGCCGGACGCGGAACGGCGGCTGGCGGAGCTGACGATGGACAGCCCGACCAACGTGAACCTCAAGCCGATCTGCCCGCCCACGCCGAGCCCGGCCGCCCCGACGGGCGTGCCCTCGCCGACGCCGAGTGCACCGGACGGCTCGCCGTCGCCGCCGGACGGCTCGGTGGCCCCCACCGCCGCCGGCACGCCCGTCGGCACCTCCGCCCCCGCACCGGACAGCACGGCACCGGAGAGCACGCCCGACGCCCCTCCCGTCGACACCTTCTCGCCCACGGTCGACCCGGCGGCCTGCCGGTCGCCCGAGTAGGCACCGGCTCCGACCTGAGGACGATCGTGACCGCAGCGGCCACCCCGGCGACCTCGCCCGCGACAGCGGGCGAGCGACCCGGCGTACGCCTGGCCCGGTCCCGGCGCAACGCCGAGCTGTCGCTGCTGCTGCTGGCCATGGCGCTGGTGGCCGCGTACGGGGCGATGGTCGAGGCGAACGTGCTCGACACGGTCACCCCGGGATTCTGGGTGCCGGCCGCCGCGCTCACCGCGGTCTTCCTCGGCATGCACCTGGTGATCAGGTTCCTGGCACCGTTCGCCGATCCGGCCCTGCTGCCGGCGGTGGCCCTGCTCAACGGGTTGGGGGTCGGCTTCCTGCGGCGGCTCGATCTGGCCCGGGCGGCCCCCGAGGAGCGGGTCGACCTGGCCATCTTCGCCGGCATCGGTGGCCGGCAACTGGCCTGGACGCTGGTCTCGGTGATCCTCGCCGCCGGGCTGCTGGCCCTGATGCGCGACCACCGGTCGGTCTCCCGGTACGCGTACACGCTGGGTCTGGCGGGCATCGTGCTGGTCATGCTGCCGGCGGTGCTGCCGGCCAGCATCTCCGAGATCAACGGCGCGAAGCTGTGGGTACGCATCGGCAGCTTCTCCATCCAGCCCGGCGAGTTCGCCAAGCTCGCCCTGCTGGTCTTCTTCGCCTACTACCTCGTCCGCAAGCGCGAGGTGCTGTCGCTGGCGAGTCACCGGATCCTCGGCATCGACTTCCCGCGCGGGCGCGACCTCGGCCCGGTGCTCGTCGTCTGGGCGATCAGCCTGCTGGTCCTCATCTTCGAGAAGGACCTGGGCACCTCGCTGCTCTACTTCGGCATGTTCGTGGCAACGGTCTACATCGCCACCGAACGGGTCAGCTGGCTGCTCATCGGTCTGGTCCTCTTCTTCGGCGGCGCCTACCTCGCGTACGTGCTCGGCGAGGCGGTCGGCGGGCCGTTCGCGAACTTCTACCTGCGGGCGGAGATCTGGCTCGACCCGTTCGGTGACCCGTACGACTCCGGTTACCAACTGGTGCAGGGGCTGCTCGCACTCGGCACCGGCGGGCTGTTCGGCGCCGGGCCGGGCGGTGGCCAGCCGCTGCTGCTGCCCGAGGTGCAGAACGACTTCATCTTCGCCGGCATCGGCGAGGAGATCGGCCTGTTCGGCCTCTCCGCGCTGCTGGTGATCTACCTGCTGATCGTCGAGCGGGGCCTGCGGGCCGCCCTGGCGGTGCGGGACTCGTTCGGCAAGCTGCTCGCCGGTGGCCTGGCCTTCACCCTGGCGTTGCAGGTCTTCGTGATCGTCGGCGGGATCAGCGGGCTCATCCCGCTCACCGGCCAGACCACGCCGTTCCTCTCCGCCGGTGGCTCCTCGCTGATGGCGAACTGGCTGCTCGTCGCGGTGCTGCTGCGGGTCTCCGACGCCGGTCGCCGCCCGGTCAGCGGTGTCGGCGGCAAGGTGAACCGGCCCGCCGGCGGCCCACCAGAGCAACTGCACGGTGCCACCACGGAGGTGATCAGGCCGTGAACGCACCCCTGCGCCGGGTCGGTGTCGTCGTCATCGTCCTGTTCGGCCTGCTCTTCGCGAACCTGAACTGGATCCAGGCCTACAAGGCCGACGAATACCGCACCAGTGACTACAACGGTCGGGTCCAGGTCGCCAAGTACGACCGCAAGCGCGGCAACATCGAGGCCGGCGGCACCGCCCTGGCCGTCAGCAAGGAGACCGACGGCGAGCTGAAGTACCTGCGCACCTACCCGGGCGGCGCGAAGTATGCCCACGTGCTCGGGTACGAGCCGGTGAACGGATCCGCGACCGGCCTGGAGCGCTCCGAGAACGACTTCCTCGCCGGCACCAGCGACCAGCTCATCATCAACCGGCTGCGGGACATGGTCACCGGCGACCGCACCGCCGGCGGCAACGTGCTGCTCACCCTCTCCCAGCGCGCGCAGGACGCCGCGTACGACGAGTTGCGCAACAACAACCGCGGCGTGAACAAGGGCGCGGCGATCGCCATCGACCCGCGGACCGGGGCCGTGCAGGCGCTGGTCTCCATGCCCAGCTTCGACCCGAACCCGCTGGCCAGCCACAACACCAACGAGGCGAGCCGGGAGTACAACAAGCTCGAACAGAACGCGGGACGGCCGCTGCGGAACCGGGCCCTCGCCGAGGTGCTGCCGCCCGGCTCCACCTTCAAGATCGTGGTGGCCGCCGCGGCGCTGGAGAACGGGATCGGCAAGGACACCAACATCCCGGCCGGATCGAGCTACACGCCACCCACCTCCGGCGAGTCGATCACGAACGCCGCGCCGTCGATCTGCCCGCAGTCCCAGGTGACCCTGATGCGGGCGGTCACCGAGTCCTGCAACACCGGCTTCGCCAAGCTCGGCGTGCAGCTCGGCCCCGACGTGATCAAGGAGAAGGCCCGGCAGT
This sequence comes from Micromonospora sp. WMMD1082, assembly GCF_029626175.1. NCBI lineage: Bacteria > Bacillati > Actinomycetota > Actinomycetes > Micromonosporales > Micromonosporaceae > Micromonospora > Micromonospora sp. WMMD1082. The sequence goes on from NZ_JARUBM010000002.1 coordinate 2,827,968, forward strand.
TCGGGTTCGAGCAGGAGGACCTGACCGTCGGCCGGCTCGGCGAGGGTGGCCAGGCCGTGGCGGCCAGCCGTACCGGCAGCATGGAGAACCCCGACGGCGGTGCCGACCCGGCGGCGCTGGCCCAGTCCTCGATCGGGCAGCGTGACGTGCGGATGACCCCGCTGGAGGGGGCCATGATCGCCGCGGCGGTGGCCAACAACGGCAGCCAGATGCGGCCGTACCTGGTGCGCCAGCTGCTGGCGCCGGACCGCACCACCGTCTACGACACCGCCGACCCGCGCGAGCTGCGCCGGCCGATCAGCGGCCAGGTCGCCGCCGACCTGCGGGACATGATGGTCAGCGCCGTCGAGAACGGCACCGGCCGCAACGCGCGGATCAACGGCTACACCGTCGGCGGCAAGACCGGCACCGCCCAGTCCGCGCCGGACCGACCGGACCACGGCTGGTTCATCGGTTTCGCGCTCGACTCCGACGGCAATCCGGTCTCGGCCGTCTGCGTCGTCCTGGAGGAGGCGGGCAGCGGCGGCAGCGCCGAGGCCGCCCGGATCGCCGGCCAGATCATGCGTGCCGCCATCGCCGAGCCCGGGGGGCGCTGACATGCTCAGTCCCGGAGTGCAGCTCGGCAACCGCTACCGGCTCGACGAGCGGATCGCCAGCGGTGGCATGGGTGACGTCTGGCGCGGCACCGACCAGGTGCTCGGCCGTACGGTGGCGGTCAAGAGCCTGCTCCCGGCGCTGCTGGACGAGCCGGGCTTCGCCGAGCGCTTCCGTGGCGAGGCCCGCACCATGGCGACGATCAACCACCCGGGCGTCGTCGACGTCTACGACTTCGGCAACGACCAGCAGATCGCCTTCCTGGTGATGGAGTACGTCGAGGGCGACCCCCTCTCGGCCACGCTGAGTCGGGTCGGCCGGCTCACCCCGGCGCGGACCATGGCGCTGGTCGCCCAGGCCGCCGACGCGCTGCACGCCGCCCACGTGAAGGGCATCGTGCACCGGGACGTGAAGCCCGGCAACCTGCTGGTCCGCCCGAACGGCACGCTGGTGCTGACCGACTTCGGCATCGCCCGCTCCGAACTCGTCGGGCAGCTCACTGCGGCCGGCTCGGTGCTCGGCACCGCGTCGTACATCTCGCCCGAGCAGGCCACCGGCCAGGTTGCCACGCCCGCCTCCGACGTCTACGCCCTCGGTGTGGTCGCGTACCAGTGCCTCGCCGGGCGCCGGCCCTTCGAGGGCGACAATCCCCTCGACATCGCCATGCGGCACGTCCGGGAGAACCCCCGGCCGCTGCCGTCCGACATCCCGCCCCAGGTCCGCGCACTGGTGGAGCGGGCGCTGGCCAAGGACCCGAAGGACCGCTGGCCGAGCGCCGCCGCGCTGGCCGCAGTGGCCCGGCAGTTGAAGACGGCCCTGTCCCAGCAGGCCCGCGCCGGCGGTCAGGCCGCTCCGATCTCCGCCGCGCCGGCCTCGCCGGCCCCGGGCCGCGCGCAGGTGCCGCAGCCGCCGCGTACCCCGGCGGCACCGCACTCCCCGGCCGCACCGCACGCGCTGGCGGCGGGGCACCGGCCGCCACCCCACCCGCAGGCCCGTCCGCCGGCGCCGCCGCACCCCACAGCGGTCGCGCCGGCCGCGACCGGCTATCCGCGTGGCGCGGCCACGGTCCCGCCGGGGTACGCTCCGCAGTCCGGCCCGTCACGGCCGGTTCCCCGACGGTCACGATCCGGGATGGTGTTCCTGGCTATCGTGCTGGGCGCACTGGTCCTCCTCTGCTCCGGCGTGATTTCCTACCAACTGCGGAACAATCTCGGCGCGGGTGCGTCGGGTGCGGTTTCCGTGCAAGCGGTGACGTCCGACGCGCTGCGGCCCGACGGACGAGACGATCCAGCCGGTACGGCGTACCGTCGACTGGATCAGCCCGGAACGGGCGGCGACGAGACGACGACGAGCGAAGGACGACAGACGCGATGACAGCGCAGGCCCGCCTGCTCGGTGGCAGGTACCAGGTCGGCGAGCTGCTCGGCTATGGCGGCATGGCCGAGGTGCATCGCGGTCGCGACCTGCGGCTCGGTCGGGACGTCGCGATCAAGATGCTCCGCGCCGACCTGGCCCGGGACGCCACCTTCCAGATGCGCTTCCGGCGGGAGGCGCAGAACGCCGCCTCGCTCAACCATCCGGCCATCGTCGCCGTCTACGACACGGGTGAGGAGCAGGCGCCGACCGGCGAGACCCTCCCGTTCATCGTGATGGAGTTCGTGAACGGGCGGACGTTGAAGGAGGTGCTCGGCGCCGAGGGGCGGTTGCAGCCCCGTCGGGCGTTGGAGATCTGCGCCGACATCTGCGCCGCGCTCGACTTCAGCCACCGGCACGGCATCATCCACCGCGACATCAAGCCGGGCAACGTGATGCTCACCCAGACCGGTCAGGTCAAGGTGATGGACTTCGGCATCGCCCGGGCGCTGGCCAGCGGTGCCACCACGATGACGCAGACCAGCGCGGTCATCGGCACCGCACAATATCTCTCCCCCGAGCAGGCGCGCGGCGAGGCGGTCGACGCCCGCTCCGACGTGTACGCCGCCGGCTGTGTGCTCTTCGAACTGCTCTGCGGGCACCCGCCGTTCGTGGGCGACAGCCCGGTCAGCGTCGCGTACCAGCACGTCCGGGAGGCGCCGCCGACGCCGAGCGACCTCAACCCGGACGTCAACCCGGCGGTCGACGCGATCGTGCTCAAGGCGCTGTCGAAGAACCCGCTCAACCGCTACCAGAGCGCCGGCGAGATGCGGGCGGATCTGCTCCGCGCGGCGGCCGGCCGACCGGTGATGGCGACCCCGGTGATGCGCGAGGACGAGACCGTGGCGATGGCCGCGGCCGGTGGCCCGGGCTACCCGTCGGCCGGGGCGACGCAGACCCGGCAGATCCCGGCCCGGGTGGGTGATCCGCGCCAGCGCAAGGCGTCCTCCTGGCTCCTCGCCACGTTCGCGGCGCTCGGCGTGCTCGCGGTGATCGCCCTGGTCGCCGCGCTGCTGCTGAACAACAACAGGGAGGCGGAGGCCCTTCCGGTGCCGACGGTCACCGAGTTGAGCCTGGCGGACGCGTTCGAGCAGATCCAGCAGGCCGGCCTGGTCCCGGAGCGCGGCGAAGACGTGTTCACCTCGGACTGCAAGGAGGGCACCGTCACCAACCAATCGCCCTCCGCCGGCGAGCAGGTGGCGCCGAACAGCACGGTGACCGTGGAGATCTGTGGCGGCAAGCCCGAGGTGACGATCCCGAACGGCCTGGTCGGCAGCACCCGCGAGGCCGCCGAGGAGCGGCTCGACGAGCTGAAGCTCGAGGTCAAGGTCGCGCAGAAGGACAGCGCGGAGAGCGCGGGTCAGGTGCTGGAGGTTTCCCCCGCATCCGGTGAAAAGGTCGCGGAGGGCAGCGAGGTCACCCTCACCGTCTCCAGGGGCAACATCGTGCCGGTCCCGTCCGTGGTCGGTCTCACCGAAGCGGAGGCGAAGCGGACCCTGGAGGACGCCGGCTTCAAGCCCGCCGTCGAGCTCGGCCCGGAGGTGCCCGCCGACCAGGCCGGGCGGGTGGTCGACCAGAGCCCGAACGCCAATACCCAGCGCACCAAGGGCAGCCGGGTGGAGATCGTCGTGTCGGTGGCCGAGCCGGAGAACCCGGACCCGCCGACCCAGACCCCGCCGCCGCCCACTGGCACCCCGACCACCCCGCCGCCGGATGACGACGGTGGTGGCGGTGGTGGCGGCCTCCTGCCGTCCGTCCCGCCGTTCCGCCTCTCCGGCGAGTAATCGCATTGGCCGGCTCGACCGGGTGCGTTCGTGGTCGCTGGAGTGACCACAAACGCACCCGATGTGGCCGGTGCCGGGGAACCGATGGCGGCGAAGCGCGGTCCGCTCGATGACCGAGCCGGCGGCCCGGGCCGCCCGGTGGCGGCGTCGCCTGACCCGGGCAGCCGCTCTGGGAGTGGCCGTCCTGCTGCTCGTCAGCCTGCCGTGGCTGTGGACGACGATCGCCGCCCGCGGCCACCTGCACCCGGTGGCGGAGGCACCGACTGTCGACGTCGTGATCGTGCTGGGCACTGCCGTGACGGAGGACGGACGCCAGCCCGGCCCCCGGCTGGCCGGTCGTCTGGAGACCGCCGCCGAGCTGGTGCACCGCCAGCAGGCTCGGGTGGTGCTGGTGTCGGGCGACGGAGGCGGGGCATCCGGGGACGAGCCGGCGGCGATGACCCTGGAGCTGACCGGGCGGCTCGGCGTCGATCCGCGGCAGGTGATCGCCGACCCGCACGGCCTGGACACGTACGACAGTTGTCGCCGGGCGCGCGAGGTGTACGGGATCGAGCGGGCCCTGATCGTCACCCAGTCCTACCACCTGTCCCGCGCGGTGACCCTCTGCCGGCACCTCGGCATCGACGCCGAGGGAGTGCCCGCCCGCTGCTCGGGCTGTGGTTCGGCCCAGCTCGCGCGGAAGGCAGCTCGGGACTACCTCGCCAGCGGCAAGGCGGCCTGGGACGCGATCCGTGATCGGCCGCCGACCGTCACCTCGCCCCCCGACCCCGGCGTTTCCGACGCCCTGGCCCGCTGACCGCCACGGCCAATCCCGTTCGGGCCGACCACGTCTGGACGCCAACCGGCCTATCGACGGGATCCGGTTGATCGCGCCGGCGTTCACGGGCGCCGGGGGCCCGGCGTGGGGTCTGACCTCAGGCGGTGGCGAAGGCGGCGCGGCGGCGGGCGTCGACCTCGGCTGCGAGTGCCGGGGCGCGTTCCAGCGCTTCCGGGTGGCCGCATGCGGCGAGCCAGTTGGCCAGCATCAGGTGCCCGCCCTCGGTGAGCACCGACTCCGGGTGGAACTGGACGCCCTCGATCGGCAGGGTCCGGTGGCGCATCGCCATCACGATCCCGGAGGCGGTCCAGCCGGTGACCTCCAGCTCGGCCGGCAGCGTCTCCCGCAGCACGGCGAGGGAGTGGTAGCGGGTCGCCGTGAACGGGTCGGGCAGGCCGGCGAGGACGCCCGTGTCGTCGTGCCGGATTTCCGAGGTCTTGCCGTGCAGCAGCTCCGGGGCGCGGGTGACGGTGGCGCCGAACGCCTCGCCGATGGCCTGGTGGCCGAGGCAGACGCCGAAGATCGGCAGCCGTCCGGCGTACTCGCGGATCACGTCGAGGCAGATGCCGGCCCGGTCGGGGCTGCCCGGCCCGGGTGAGAGCAGGATGCCGGCCGCGTCGACCCGCCCCACCTCGGCCACGTCGATCTCGTCGTTGCGTCGTACGTCGCACTCCACGCCGAGCTGGCCGAGGTACTGCACGAGGTTGAAGACGAACGAGTCGTAGTTGTCGATCACCAGGACGCGCACGGCCTCACTCGTCCTCGTCGGGCGGCGGGGTGTTGTTCCGATCCGTGTCGTACGGCAGGTCGTGGTCGTCGCCCGCCGGGTCCTCGCCCACCGAGCCGTCGTCGCCGGGCACCACGTCGCCGGCGGGCCCGCCCGGCACCCCGGAGTCCTCCTGGGTGACCTGCACGTCGTCGAAGGGCAGCAGCGGCTCGGCCCAGGGGAACACCACATACCAGAGCAGCGCCACCGCGGTGGTGGCGAGCAGCAGGCTGCCGACGAGCTTGCCGGGCAGCCCGAAGGGCAGCTTGCGCCAGATCCAGGCGTACATCGTCAGGTCCCCAACTCCGCCGGACGCCCCTCGCTCTTCGGCTGGGTACGCGTCAACTCGGCGTGAATGATCAACCGCTGATAGTTGTCGAACTTCGGGTTGCAGGTGGTCAGGGTCAGCATCCGTTTGGTCGGTTTCACGCCCGGCCGACCTGGCACCGGAGCCACCACCTCGACCTGTGTCGGCCTGACGATCAGGCTCTCGGTGACCTGGTAGACGTACCACTCGGTGCGGCCCTCGACGAGGATCGGGTCACCGTTGCGCAGTTCGTCCAGCCGCCAGAAGGTGGCCCGGTTCCGGTGCCCGGCCACGGAGAAGTTGCCCACCTGGCCCGGCATGGCGCTGTCCGGGTAGTGGCCCGGCGCGTACCGGATGTCCTTCTGGCCGACGCCCTCGACCACGATCCATTCCTTGTCGAACTTCGGGATGTAGAGGCCCGCGATCGGCGTGCCCTGCACCGCCGGTCTGGGTGAGGCGGACGGGCTGGCCGACGCCGCCACCGTCGGATCCGGCTCGGGGGCCCAGACCTGCGCCAACTGCTCGCTCAGCTCGCCCTGGTGGGCGTCGACGATCGCCGACTTGCCCCAGATCTCGTATCCCGCGAAGAGCAGCACCACCAGGCCGAAGGTGATCAACAGCTCGCCGCTGAACCGGAGGCCGGTGCGTACGCGGGACCAGAGCGACGGGCGGGTCAGCTCCGAGTAGACGCTCTTGTAGCCCTCACCTGTCTGGTGCGGACGCAGTTGCACCACCCGATCGCCCCGGCGCGGCTTCGGCGTCTCGGCGGGCTGGTCGGCGCCGTCGGCCGGCTCCTCGGTCGTCGGCGGCCGGGGCACGGCTCCCATCAGAGCGGTCGAGTCCATCGGGGGTGGGCTGGCCGGTCTGGCTCCGGTGACGGCCGGAATGAGCGCGGTGGCTCCCGGGTCGGCCGCCCGGTTCGGGGCGGCCTGCTGGTTCGGGGCGGCCTGCTGGTTCGGCTGGTTCGGTGCCGCCGGGTGGGCCTGCTGGTGCGGCCGGCCGGGGGTCGACGGGTGGGGCTGCTGGGCCGGCGCCACGGGCAGGCCCGTCGGGGCAGCCGCGCGGTCCGTTGCCGTCGGGTCGCCCGGAGTGACTGTCGACGCGGCCGGCGGGCTCGCCGCCGGAACGACCGTCGGGATCGGCCGGGTCGGATCCGCCGCCCGGTCAACGGCCGGACGGTCACCCGCCGCCCGGTCACCACCGGCCGGACGACCGGCGGCTGCGGCGCCGCCGACCTTGGGCATCAGCGCGGTCGGCTCCTCGCCCGACCAGCCACCCCGGCCTGCGGCGCGATCTGCCGGCTGCCGTGGCGACTCGGCCTCGGCGGTGCCGCGGCCCGCCATCTGCCAGGACGGTGCCGTCGGCGGCTGGCCGGGCAGCGCGTGGGGCGCTCCGTTCGCGGCCGGCCCGACCTGGGGCGGGTGCCCGTGACGCCCGTGCGGTGCTGCGGGCCCGCCCTGGTTCGCCTGGCCAGCCTGATTCGCCGGCCCCGGATGGTTCACCGGCCCAGCCAGGTTCGTCTGCCCGGGATGGGGTGCCTGCCCGCCGTACGCCGGCTGTCCGTACGCCGGCTGTCCGTAGGCCTGCCCGCCGTGCGGTGTGGCGGACTGCCCCGTTTGCGAAGACTGCGCTGAATGGCCGGCCGGGGGCGGCGTGGCCGGGCGCAGGCCAGCGGCGCCCGGCTGCCCGGCGCCGGGCTGCGCGAGGCCCGGCTGCGCGACGCCCGGCTGTGCGGTGCCCGGCTGTGCGGTGCCCGGGTGCGCGCTCCCCATGCCCGGCTGCGCGGTCCCGGTGCCGGGCTGCGCGGTCCTGGCGCTCTGCTGGGCGGTCCCGGTGCTGGGCTGCGCGGCGTTGTGGCTCGGCTGGGCGGTGCCGGCGGCCGACAGCGGAGCACCACCGTTTGGCTGGGCCGATCCGGCTCCAGGCCAGGTCGGGCCGGCGGCCGGCGGTGCCGGCGGCTGGGTGCCGGGCCAGGGCGCAGGCGTGCCGGTTCCCCCGGCGGCACCTGGCCGGCCCCCGTTGTCGGCCGGTGCCGACCTGCCCGGTGCGCCGGGCCCGGTGGCGGCCGCGTGACCGGGGTTCGCATCGCCGGGTCGGGTGCCGCTCGGCTGCGGCGCCCCGGCCGCGCCCCGGCTCGACTCGAACGCCCCGCGCCAGGGGGTCGGACCAACCGGAATGTCCGGTTGACCCGACGGCAGCGGTACGCCGTGCCACTGGTCGGCGCTCTCCGCGCCCTGCTGCCGCCGGCCGGGGTCGATGCCGCGACCCTGGTCCGCTGCCGGATCCCACTGGCCGGCCGTACGGCCGGGACCGGTCGAGCGGTCCGCGGAGGGCGGGGTGTCCCACTGGTTCGCGGAGTGGTCCACGGGCGGTGCCGGATCCCACTGGTTCGCGGTGCGGTCCACCGGCGGCGGGGTGTCCCACTGGTTCGCGGAGTGGTCTACCGGCGGTGCCGGATCCCACTGGTTCGCGGCACGGTCGGCGGGCGGTGCGGCGTCCCAGCGACCGGAGGTCGGGGTCTGCCGCTCCTGGCCGGGACCGGCACCCCGATGGTCGGTCGCCGGGCGGTCGGCGCGCTCCGGGCCGGGGGTCGCGGTCCAGCCGTCCGCGGTGCCGTTTCCGGCCGTCGACCGACCGGGCTGGTCCGCTGCCGGCGCGGTGTCCCACCGACCCGGGCCGGCGGGCGGGGCGGCGTCGGTGGACGCGTCGAAGCGGCCGGGGTTCGTCGGGCGCTGACTCTCCGGCAACCGGCCGGTGGCGGCCACCTGGTCGATCGGACGCGGGGGCACGGCCGGCGGTGAGTCGTACGGCGGCCGGGGCGACCCGGACCGGGTGGGCGGGACCGGGTCCGGCCACGCGCCCGCCGATCGGGGGGCCTTGGCGGGATCGTCCCGGTCGACCTTGGGCAGGAGGGCGGTGGGCTCGTCGGTCTGGTCGCGATGGCGACCGTCTGGCTGCTGGCTCACTGTGGCCTCACTGCGGCACGCTCGGGCCTCACTGCGGCACCCTCGCCGAACGCAAGGTGGTGGAATCCTCGAACGCGGGCACGGTGACGGTGCCAGGAGTCTCTGAGTAGCCGAGCTGGTAGTTGTCGACCGCGTCCCTGAACCACCGGACTCCCTCGGAAACGGCGAGGGCCTGCCGAAGTGCGGCGGGATCGCCAATTGCTACGATCTTGAAAGGTGGGGAGTACACCCGCCCGTGCAGCAGCAGGGTGTTACCCACGCAGCGTACCGCGCTGGTTGCCAGCACGCGGACGTTCATGATTGACATCGCCTCGGCGCCGCCGGCCCACAGGGCGTTCACCACCGCCTGGACATCGCCCTGGTGGACGACCAGGTCATCATTGGTGGCACCTTCGGGCAGGTTGCTGAGCTGCGGCGCGTCGTTGAGCTCGACGGTCAACCCGGGGCCGGTGAGCGCGGTGAAGCCGGCCGCGGTCCGGCTGGCGGCGGCCCGTTCCTGCTGCTCCTTGATCGGGCCGTCGGAGTCGGCGAGGACGGCCGTACGGCTCTCGACCTCCCCCCGCAGCGTGGCGGCGCGCTTCTCGTTCGTCGCCACCTGCTCGCGGCGGTCCTCGATCAGCTCGGTGAGCTGGGGCCGTCGGTCCTCGCGCAGGGCGGTACCGCCGGCGGTGGTGGCCGTGGTGGTGAAGAGCAGCCCGGCCGCGAGGGCGATCAACGGCACGCCGACCGACCAACCCGGCCGGCGTTGGCGTGGCCGCCCGGGCAGCAACCCGGCGACGAGTCGCCGCAGCGCCTTCTGCCACGACGCCGCGCCGGACGTGTACTCCACGGACCGTCCCCCCTTGTCCTCGTGCTCCGCTGCCGCCCCGACGCCGGCCGGTGCGCGCCGGAGCGACGCTGCTTTCCGGTGCTGCCCGGCACCGGTCTGGCCCCATTCGTGGATTGAACGGGTCTTCCGGACTACGCTAGCTGTCGAACATTATTGGCCATGGACCGTCGCCCTCGCGCCCGGTTGTCAGGCCGGACGAGGTCGTAACCCCTCTGGAGAGCGCCGTGCCCAAGTCTCAGGTCCGCAAGAAGAAGGTGTACACCCCGCCCACCGATGTCCGCCCGACGGCGACAGCGGCGACGCGGAAGCCCAGCCCGATGTGGCTGCCGATCCTGGCGGTGTCGCTGATCGTCTTCGGCATCGGCTGGCTGGTGGTCTACTACCTCTCCGAGCAGCGGTGGCCGGTGATGGAGCTGGGCTACTGGAACCTGGCGGTGGGCTTCGGCGCGATGGTCGCCTCCCTGATCGTGCTCTCCCGCTGGCGCTGATCCGCGGGTCGATGGCCCTGACCGCCGGCGGGCCCCCGAGGGCCGGCCGAGCGGAAGTCCCGGCCGCCTCCTAGGGTGTGCGCAGGGCAGCGTGGCCCGGGTGCGAGAAGACTCACGTTACTGCTGGGTAACCTTGCGCGTAGGCTGCACTGCATGACCGAGCGGAGCGAGGTCATCGACCGGTCAGGTTGAGGTGCGGCGACGGTCGGGTCGACCGACCCCTGCCGCCGACCCGGTCGCCGCGCGCTCGACAGGCAGCAGACCGGGAGGCCAACTCGATGGGCAGCGTCCAGATCGTCACCACGATCCTCGCGGCCGCCATCACCGCCGTGGCGGTGTGGCTTGCGGTACGCGCGGTCTCGAAGATGGTGGCCGTCATCCGGCTGGGTCAGCCCGACCCGACCCGGTTCGGCGACAAGGGCAGCCGTACGAAGACCATGCTCGCGGAGACCGCCGGGCACACCCGGATGCTCCGCTGGAGCGTGGTGGGTGCGGCCCACTGGTTCGTGATGGTCGGCTTCGTCGTGCTGTCGCTGCTGGTGCTCGAGGCGTACTTCGAGGTGGTCTCCACCACCGGTGGCCTGCCGCTGATCGGCGGCTGGACGCTCTACGGCCTGGTGACCGAGTGGATCGGCATCCTGGGTGTCGTCGGCATCGGGGTGCTGATCGCCATCCGGCTGGCGAACCGGCCGAACCGGGCGGGACGCCGGTCGCGGTTCGTCGGCTCCACCATGTGGCAGGGCTACTTCGTCGAGGCGGTCGTCCTCGCCGTACTGATCATGGGTTTCCTGATCCGCGGTTTCAAGGTGGCCACCGACCACTTCGAGTACCCGACCTGGGCCACCCCGCTCAGTCACGCGGTCGGCTCGACGCTGCCGGCCTGGGAGGACGGCGTCAGCGTCGCCGCCCTCATCAAGATCGCGATCTCGATGACCTGGCTCATCGTGATCTCGCTGAACGTGACGATGGGTGTCGCCTGGCACCGCTTCCTCGCCTTCCCCAACATCTTCTTCAAGCGGCAGCCGGGCGCGGCCGGCTCGGGTCTCGGCGCGCTGCGGCCGATGATGAGCGACGGCAAGCCGCTGGACTTCGAGGAGGCGGACCCGGAGAAGGATCAGTTCGGGGTCGCCCACGTCGAGCAGTTCACCTGGAAGGGCCTGCTGGACTTCAGCACCTGCACCGAGTGCGGCCGGTGCCAGTCGCAGTGCCCGGCCTGGAACACCGCCAAGCCGCTGTCACCGAAGTTGCTGGTGCTCAGCCTGCGCGACCACGCGTACGCCAAGGCGCCCTACCTGCTGGCCGGCGGCGGCAAGGACCTCACCGGCGAGGAGAAGGCCACCGCCGCCCAGCTTGCCCACCTCGACGTGCTGGCACTCGCCGAGGCGGAGAAGCCGCTGATCGGTGACGCCGAGTCCGGTGGTGTGATCGATCCGGACGTGCTCTGGTCGTGCACCACCTGCGGCGCCTGCGTGGAGCAGTGCCCGGTGGACATCGAGCACGTCGACCACATCGTCGACATGCGTCGCTACCAGGTGCTCATCGAGTCGAGCTTCCCGTCCGAGGCCGGTGTGATGCTGCGCAACCTGGAGAACAAGGGCAACCCGTGGGGTGCCCCGCCGAACACCCGGGAGGACTGGACCAAGGGCCTCGACTTCGAGGTGCCCCGGGTCGGCGAGGTCGACGACTTCGAGTACCTGTTCTGGGTGGGCTGTGCCGGCGCGTTCGAGGACCGGGCCAAGAAGACCACCCGGGCGGTGGCCACGCTGCTGAACGAGGCGGGCGTCTCCTTCGCCATCCTCGGCGAGGGCGAGACCTGCACGGGCGACCCGGCCCGCCGGATCGGCAACGAGTTCGTCTTCCAGATGCTCGCCCAGCAGAACGTCGAGACCCTCAACGAGGCGTTCGAGGGCCGGGAGAAAGCAACGCGCAAGATCGTCGCCACCTGCCCGCACTGCTTCAACACCCTGGGCAACGAGTACGGCCAGCTGGGCGGCGAGTTCGAGGTGGTGCACCACACCCAGCTGCTGGCACACCTGGTCGGCACCGGCCGGCTCACCCCGGTGCAGCCGATCGACGGCGGGGTGACCTACCACGACCCGTGCTACCTCGGCCGGCACAACCGGGTCTTCACCCCACCGCGCGAGGTGCTCGGCGCGGCCCTCAATGGCGGCCAGAACGGCGCAGCCGGCGCGGGCCGTGACGGCGGCCTGGTCGAGATGCCACGCAACAGCGAACGCTCCTTCTGCTGCGGCGCCGGTGGCGCCCGGATGTGGATGGAGGAGCGGATCGGCAAGCGGATCAACGTGGACCGGGTCGAGGAGGCCATGTCCACCGGGGCGAGGACGGTCGCCGTCGGCTGCCCGTTCTGCTCCACGATGCTCAACGACGGGGTGAACGGCAAGGGCGCCGGCGAGCAGGTCGAGGTGGTCGACGTCGCGAGCGTCCTGCTCCGTTCGGTCCGCCCCGAGCAGGCCGCGGGCGCCGAGGAGAACGCGCCGGTCGCCGGCTGACCGATGGCGTACGCGAGCGCGGCGGCACCCGCACCGGTGCCGCCGCGCCGCTTTGGCATTTACGAACGTAACTGTAACGAATTGGCCGACACCCTTTGTGTGCGACCGGTCGCGCAAAGGTGAATGATCCGTTGGTCGCCTTGATTCCGTACGGCGGCTTCCCTAATGTGAGGCACCGACCGTCGCGGGTCGTCTGTCTCGCCTCCTACCGTTCGCGGGACGCCCGGTGGTCGGTTGCAAAGGAGTCGCTGCCGGTGGCAACCATGCCCCTTCATCGTCATGCGCCGGGACGATCCCGTCCGGGCGGGCTGCGCAGGGCCGCCCGCCAACTGGTCGTTCTGGTCGCCGCCGCCGCGGTCGGTGCCGGCCTGCTCGCCGCCCCCGCGTACGCCGAGCCCTCGGTCGACGAGATCGAGGCGCAGATCGACAAGCAGTGGCAGAAGCTGGAGCCCACCATCGAGCAGTACAACAAGGTGCGCGCTCAGCTGAGGGTCAACCGGCAGAAGTCGGCGGACCTGCAGAAGAAGATCCAGCCGCTGGCCCTGGAATCCGAGCTGGCGATGAACCGGGTGGCCGATCTCGCTTCCCGCTACTACATCACCGGCCCGTCCCAGGAACTCGGCGCGGTGCTGCTCAACGCGAAGCCCGACGAGCTCGGCGAGCAGATGGCCCTCCTCGACCGGCTCGCCGCGCAGGAGCGTCGAGAGCTTGATGGCGTCATGAAGATCCGGAAGAAGTACGACGACCAGAAGGCCAAGCTCGACGCGTTGATCGCCGACCAGGAGGCGAAGGAAAAGCAACTGGCGGCGAAGAAGAAGCAGATCGACGGCGAGATCAAGCGGCTTGAGCGGTCGTTGCCGGTGACCACGGTGAAGACCACCAACTGCCCGACCATCAACGGTGTCGTCAGCGCCGCGGCGCGGACCGCCATCAAGACGGCGTGCGAGCAGGTCGGCAAGCCGTACGTCTGGGGAGCCACCGGGCCGAACTCGTTCGACTGCTCGGGCCTGACCCAGTACGCGTACAAGGCCGCCGGCATCTACCTCACCCACTACACCGGTGCCCAGTGGAACGAGGGCAAGGCCATCTCCCGGGCCGACGCCCGCCCCGGCGATCTCGTCTTCTTCCGCAGCGACGTGAGCCACGTCGGGATCTATCTGGGCAACAACCAGATGGTCCACGCGGCACGGGCCGGCAAGCCGGTCAACGTCTCTCCGATCACGACCATGCCGGTGGCCGGCTTCCGTCGCCCCGGCTGAGTAGTCGACGGACAGCGCCGCTGAGGCTCGGCGGTCGACGCCGCTGAGCGGGCGCGCAGGAACGCCCGAGGGCCCCCGGTCAAGTTGCCGGGGGCCCTCGTCGCTGTCGGATGTCAGCACCGACAGTGACGGTGCGGATCTGTTGCGTATCGACGCCGATCGTCCCTACGCTGGGCAATCGTCGGCCCGGTAGCAGATCCGCCCACCGGGGCGGTAACGGTCCGACACCGTCGAGTCGCTTCCGAGCGAGCCGGGGACCCAGGTACCCGGGGTGAATCCGCGATCGTCGCGGTAGGGCGCCCCCTCCCCGCCCGAACCCGTCAGCTAACCCGGTAGGCGGTATGGGAAGAAGGAGTACGGAGCCCGGTGGCACACCATGCCCCGCGGCCACCGTCGCAGCGGCCCGCCTTGCCGGGCCGCCCGCCGGATGCGCCGCGTTTCCGCTGGTACCGCTGCACCACCGCACTTGCCGCACTCGCCGCGACCGCCGTGATCCTGACCGGTGGCGCGGCAGCGGCCCAGGCCGATCCGACGGTCGCCGACATCGAGCGCCAGATCGACGAGGACTGGAACCGGCTCGAACCCGTCATCGAACGGCACAACGCCACCCGACAGGACCTGGCCGCGAAGCGGCGGCAGGCCGACGCCCTCGCCGCCCGGATGGCACCACTGGAACGCCAGGTGGACGAGGCGATGGACCGGGTCGGCCGGCTGGCCGCCGGGGCGTACAAGGGAGAGCAGGTACGGGCCGTCAACACCCTGCTGGGCAGCCGGTCGCCGGGCGAGGTCATCGAACAGCTCGGCCTGCTCGACCGCTACGCCCGCTACCAGCAGGAGGACGTGCGGCACGCGAGTGGCCTGCGCGACGAACTCGCCGCCGCCAAGGCCGGACTGGACCGCACCATCAACCAACTGGCCCGCACCGAGGCCGAACTCGCGGAGAAGCGGCGGCAGATCGACGCCGAGATCGACCGGTTGCAGCGGCTGCGCACCCAGGCGTACGGCCGGGGGAGCGGTGGCCCGCTGCGACCTGCGCCCTGCCCGGCCGGCTATCCCGGCGGGCCGGCCGGCGAGGCGGTCACGTTCGCCTGCGCCCAGATCGGCAAGCCGTACTCCTGGGGTGCCGAGGGGCCGAACGCGTACGACTGCTCCGGGCTGATGCTGGCCTCGTGGGCGCGGGCCGGGGTGGCGCTGCCGCACAACGCGGCGCGGCAGCGTCAGGTCACCGCCTCGGTCAGCCGCAGCGCGCTGCGCCCGGGCGACCTCGTCTTCTACTACCGGGACCTGCACCACGTCGGCATGTACGTCGGTGGTGGCTGGGTGGTGCACGCCTCCCGCGCGGGTCAGCCGGTGAAGATGAAGCGGCTGGACGGCAGCCCCATCCACAGCTTCGGCCGGCCCGGCTGAGGCGTTCGGGCGTACGACGGTGGGGCCTGCGCGATCCCGGTGCGGGCCCCGCTGGCGGCGGCTGACCGCGGCGGGGTCAGCGGGTGGGCCAGGTGCGCCAGTTCTGCCACGCGCGGCTCGGCGTCGGGCCGCGCTGGCCCTGGTAGCGCGAGCCGTAGACGGCCGAACCGTACGGGTGCTCGGCCGGCGAGGAGAGCCGGAAGACGCAGAGCTGGCCGATCTTCATGCCGGGCCAGAGAGTGATCGGCAGGTTGGCCACGTTGGACAGCTCCAGGGTGACATGGCCGGAGAAGCCGGGGTCGATGAAGCCGGCGGTGGAGTGGGTGAGCAGGCCGAGCCGCCCAAGGCTCGACTTGCCCTCAAGCCGGCCGGCGAGCTGGTCGCCCAGCGAGATTACCTCCAGCGTGGAGGCGAGCACGAACTCACCCGGGTGCAGCACGAAGGGCTCGCCGTCGGGCACCTCGACCGCCGAGGTCAGGTCGTCCTGCCGGGTGGCCGGGTCGATGTGGGTGTACAGGTGGTTGTTGAAGACCCGGAACAACGTGTCCAGGCGTACGTCGATGCTGGACGGCTGCACCAGCGTGGGCTCGAACGGTTCGAGCGCCAGCGTGCCTGCCTTGATCTCGGAGACCAGGTCCCGGTCGGAGAGCAGCATCGCCACACCATAGCTGTCGGTGTGCGACCTGCGTGTCGGGCTACCCGCTTCGAACGTGTGTTCGATAAGATGGCAGGCATGGCTTCCTGGTCCGAATTCGCCGCTGACGAGCCTCGACTCGCCAACGGGATCCGCCTTCTCATGCAGCAGTACGGCCCGGGCTTCGGCTACCTGGCCACGGTCCGCGCCGACGGCGGGCCCCGGGTGCACCCGGTCTCCCCGGTGATCACCGACGACGGTCTCTTCTGCTTCGTGATCGACTCGCCGAAGCGGCGCGATCTGGAACGCGACGGGCGCTACGCGCTGCACTCGTTCCCGCCGGAGGAGAGCGACGACGAGGCATACGTCGCCGGCCGCGCCCGGCCCGTGACCGACGATGCCACCGTCGCCCGCCTGGCCCTCGCGGCACGGGCCGCGCCGCACGCCGACTGGCGGCTCTTCGAGTTCACGGTCGACGTGGCGATGCTCGCCCGGCACGGGCACGCCGGTGCCGGTGGGCCGAGCGAGCCGGCGGTCCGGCCGGCCGTCCAGGTCTGGCTCGATCCGTCCGGCACCGTCCCGGAGGCCGTCCGTCCGGCACCGGCCCGCCTGGGCAGGCACCACCGCCGCGCGGCCTGAGCACCCGTGACCGGTGCCGGCCCGTGGGGAAGCGGGCCGGCACCGGTCGTACGGGCTGATGCTAGGCGCGGTAGGCGTTCCAGGCGTTGATCATCCGGGTGGCCTGACCCGGGGTGAACTGGTACATGCAGGTGTCGTACGAGTAGTCCATGAAGTTGGTGATCGGGTCCAGGCCCGGGCTGGAGCAGGTGTCCCGACCGGTCGGGCAGCCGCTGGCCGGTGAGGCCTCGGCGGGGGTGTCCGCGACCTGGTCGCCCTGACCGGAGCAGCCGCCCTGGAAGGTGTGGTAGAGGTTCAGCCAGTGCCCGACCTCGTGGGTGCCGGTGTCGCCCTGGTTGTAGTTGGTGGCGGTGCCACCGGGCAGCGACTCGCTCAGCACGACCACGCCGTCCATCACGTTCAGGTTGCTCTGCGGGAAGGTCGCCCAGCCGAGCAGGTTGTTGCTCAGCTGGCCGAGGTAGACGTTGAGCGTCGCCTTGCCGCCCTGACGCAGCTGGGTCTTCATCTGACGCTCGGCCGTCGAGCCCTGCCGGATCGGGTACCACGACGTGTTGGTGACCCGGTTGATGCTCTGCAACTGGAAGGCGAAGGCGGTGGCGGCCCCGCCCGTCGCGCCGCTGAACGACTGGTTCAGCACGCTGATCTGCGACTGGATCATCGAGTCGGGGATGTTCCCGCCGGCCCGGGTGGTGTCCCGGCGGATCACGTGCACCACGACCGGGATGGTGACGGAGGCGGCGGCTGCCTGGGTGCTCAACGTACGCTGCCCGACCCGCTTGGCCCGCTCCTGGAGCAGGTCGGCGAACTCGGCCTCGCGCTGGTGGACCTGCGCGATGGTCAGCTCGTTCGGGTCGTGCTCGACGGCGGTGCCGCCCTTGGCCCGGGCCAGCGTGCCCGTCGGGTCCGCACACACCTCGTCGGCGGTGACGGCGGCCGATGCCGGGCTCGCGGTCGTGGTGGCGGCCGGCAGCAGGCCGACCGCGGCCACGCCCAGCACCAGCGCGAGTGACGTCGATGCGATGCCGGTCATACGCCGGCTCAGCAGGACGGGACGTAGTCCCATAAGCCCACCTCTTTCTGGCGGCGCGACCGGGGGTTGTGTCGCGCCGTGCGGAAAATGTGGGGAGGACGTTACAACCCATCGACAGATTTGAGAATGGCTATGTGTTGCCGGCAGGAAACTTCTTGCTGGCCCGACGCCGGCCGTGCTGCCTGGTCCCGCTGGCCTGGCCGCCGTCGCCCGGGAGCGGGTGGCGGCGGGGTGCCTGGGTGCACCGTGGCGGTGACTCAGGTACAGTGATCCCGCTCGCGGGTGTAGTTCAATGGCAGAACATCAGCTTCCCAAGCTGACAGTGCGGGTTCGATTCCCGTCACCCGCTCCGGGTTGAAGCCCAGGTCAGGACAGGTTCCCGACCTGGGCTTCATTCATGCCGGTGTCCGTCGGGCCCGGTCCGTGACACGAGAGCCGACTCCGTCTGTTCCGGCAGCGTCCGACCGTGCGTCAAGGCCCGCTTTGACGTGCGGGGCCGGGCCGGCTCGGTACGGCTCCGTCCTGCCAGCGGTAGAGGTCGCGCAGCAGGGAAATCTCGGCGCCGTGATGGATCAGCTCCCTGTTGACGTGCAGGATCCTGCTCTCCATGGGAAACCGCTCGGGGCCCACCGTGGGAGGATTCTCTAGGTCAGCGTCCGAGAGGTCGCGAACCCCCGCGTTCCATTTCCCATACATCTCGTCGAGCTGTTTCAGCGCCTCGTCAGCGGTCCCCGCGTAGGCGAATGTCTCGGAGTCGACGTCCTGGCCGCCGAAGTACCATCCGACCCGATAGCCCAGACACGAGACGATAATGTGCGCCAGCCGCCAGGCAATCGTGGTCACTGGCGCCGGCACCGGACCAGGGAACACGTAGTCCATCGTCCATCCCCCCGAACCTTCCGACATCGATGCGGCCGACGTGCCCCGTGGGCGGATACTCCAACAGCCGCCCACCGGCTCCCAGAAGTACTCCTCGTCGGTAAGACCCTCCAGCCGTGGCCGCAGGTTCTTGCGCCAGTACCAGTCCAACTGCTCCGCGAGCTGCTCGCTTCTTGTCACTTCCGCACCCTACGTACAACGGAGACCTGGCTGCGACACGCGCGGACGCCGAGCCATTCCCGCCGCGTGCCGCCCGCAGTCTGCGGGCGTGCCCGATGCGTAGGGGTCAAGGGCGATGGCTTGGCGGCATCTAGAGTCCGGACGACTGCTGGGAGAGCCAATCCCGGTGCTGTGCCTTCAGCGCGTCCCGTTGCTCTCGGGTCGGCAGAATGACATCGGCTCCACCGTCGTAGGGGTGATACAGCCATCGAAGGTCAGCCGGCGCGAGGATCACGTTTGACAACTCGTCGTCGGCGACGGCCCTCAACAGGGTGTCAATCGCGCCCGATCGCCAAGGGATCGTCTCGCCGTAGAGCTGTGTATAGGTGCGGTACTCAGGCTCTTCCTCGGGGTCTGCCAGCAGGGTCTGCCAGTGCCATGCCGACGGCGCGACTTCTGAACGCCTCGGCCACATCTGGGGGGTGGCTGCCGGGCCCTCTGTCCACTCGCTGGTTACAACAAGAAGGACGGCACCTGGACCGAGCTCTGACAGCACCGTGTAGTGCCGGTCGAGCACGATCGCGTACTCGGTCTCGTTGTCTGCGTACCGCTTCGATCCTGGCAGGCTGTGGAACCTCACCCACCGATCCGGGTATTGGCCGCGAAGCCAGTGGGCGAACGGTGGGCACTCGGACCAGCGCTGCTCCCACAGCTCGGTCAAGGCCGGCGGATTCAGTTCTTGGCTCGGTGTCACCGCGCTGTTGTACCTCAGGTCTAGGGAGGGTCGCTCCCAGGGGCCAGGCGGAATCTGCCCCCGGTGTACTAGCGTCAGGGGTGTGAGGAAGCGTGGCGCGAGGTATCAGCCGCTCACGGTGGTGCGCCTGGGTGCCCTGCTCGTCGGAGCGGACGAGGCGCGGCGGTGGCGGTTGGTGGCGGAGTTCCTGGAGGAGTACCGCTGGGAGCCGTCCGATGTGCGCGCTGGTCTGCTGGAGCAGGAACCTTCGCCTACCGGGGACGAGCACTGGGACGTGTTCCTCGCCGCATTGACAGAGCACTTGGCGGCCAAGGATGGGCGCGGTGCGCCGTCGTGGGTCGAGACGCGGTCGCTGCGGCGTTTCTGGTTTCCCTTCAACACTCGTGCCGCCCGGGTTGACGCGGTGGTGCACGCGCCAGCGGCATTCCGTCGTCGCGGCGTGTATGTGTCGGCCCAGGAGTTGAACGTCGCGTGAGCGTCGATGATCCGCTATTGGACCGTGCCGCGATCGAGGACGCTTTCCGGCGGCTCGGGGACCGGCTGGCAAGGCGAGGCGTGGTTGCGGATCTGTACATCTTCGGTGGGGCCGCCATGGCTCTGGCCTACGACGCACGGCGGGCGACCCGCGACATTGATGCCGTGTTCCAGCCGCACGGGGTAGTGCTCGACGAGGCCCGAGCCGTCGCCGACGAACTCGGCCTGCCGCGCTGGTGGCTCAACGAACAGGCGAGTGCCTACGTCGCTCCCGGCGGCGACGCGACAGCGCCTCGCGTATTCGATCATCCCGGCCTGCGGGTCGCGGCAGCGTCTGCGGAACACCTGTTGGCTATGAAGGTGCTTGCCGCACGTCGTCGGGACGCCGACGACATCCGTTTTCTGGTTGACCACCTTAGGTTGACCAGCGTCGAAGAGGTCCTCGGTCTGTGTGCGGACATCTTCCCCGAGGAGGAGGTTCCGGGCCGGGCAAGACTCGTACTCGACGACGTTTTCGACGGTCTGTAGCCCGACTGCTGGAACGAATGCATCCCGCCCAGCCACACCGCGCCCCGGCAGACCTGCGCGGTACCAAGGCGGGCCGGGATGACCGGGGGCGTCGGTCGCCGTACGCTGGCGATCATGCGGTTTGGCATCGTGATCCTGCCCGATCAGCGCTGGTCGGTGGCCCAGCACCGGTGGCGGCAGGCCGACGAGTGGGGCTTCGACCACGCCTGGACGTACGACCATCTGGGCTGGCGTGACCTGGTGGATGGGCCCTGGTTCGACTCGATCACCACGCTCACCGCCGCCGCGACGGTGACCTCCCGGATCCGGCTCGGCACGCTCGTCGCGTCGCCGAACTTCCGGCATCCGGCCGCCTTCGTCCGGCAGGTGACCGCGCTCGATGATGTCTCCGGTGGGCGGCTGCTGCTGGGGCTCGGCGCGGGTGGCATCGGGTTCGACTCGGCGGTGCTCGGCGGGGAGACGCTTCCGCCACGGCAGCGGGTGGAGCGGTTCGCCGAGTTCACCGAGTTGCTCGACGCGATTCTGCGGCAGGACGGGACGACGTGGCGCGGTGACTGGTTCGCGGCGGTGGACGCGCGCAACAACCCGGGCTGCGTCCAGGCGCCCCGGGTGCCGCTCGTGGTGGCCGCCAACGGTCCCCGGTCGATGCGGCTGGTCAGCCGGTTCGGGCAGGGCTGGGTGACCACCGGTCCCGGCGGCGACGACCTGGCCGAGTGGTGGGCCGGGGTGGCCGAGCTGGTCGCCCGGCTCGACTCGCGGCTCGACGCCGATGGACGGGACCCGGCCAGCCTGGACCGTTACCTCTCGCTGGACTCGGCACCGGTCTTCTCGCTGAGCAGCGCGCAGTTCTTCGCCGACCAGGTCGGCCGCGCGGCGGAGCTGGGGTTCACCGACGTGATCACGCACTGGCCCCGGACGAGCAGCTGGTACGCCGGCGACGAGGCGGTCCTGGTGGACGTCGCCACCCGCCTGCTGCCCGAGCTGCGCGGCTGACAGTCCGGGCCGCTCCGGATCTGGTCACGTGCCGAGGTCGCCGGTGGGCACGCCGCCGTCGCCGGCGGACACCAGCCGGAAGCGTACGCACACGATCCTGCTGTCTCCGGTGACCGGGGTGCCGGCGCGGGCCCAGTAGGCGGCGTGCCCGGCGCGCCACTCCTCGATCGAGCGGTCGCCCTCCCCCTCGGCGCGGGCGAAGTCCCACGGCACCTCGCCGAAGCGGCTCACCTCGACGCCGGTCACCTCGACCACGCCCACCAGGGCGTCCTGGTCGTCAACGAGGGCGAGTCGCTCGCCGACGTGCTCCACCTCCTCGCCCTCCTCGGCGTACTCGTCGAGCAGGCCGGCGGTGGCGGTCTTCACGCGGGCCAGCACGAGGGTGTTGAGGTGCGTCCGTAGTTCGCCCGGGGTGCCGAGGGCGAGGGTGCGGAGCGCGCCGATCCGTGGCCACATCCTGCCGACGCTACCGACCGGCCGTACGCCCGGAGGCGCCTTCGCCGTCGCACGGCCGGCCGCAGAGGAGTACGGTCGATGCTCGACGAGAAGGAGACGTCCATGGCGGACCGACGTGCGGTGCTCATCCCGGGACGCGGGTACGACACCCGCTACCCCCTCTTCCTCTACCTGGGTGAGGCGCTGCGCCGGGTCGGTTTCGGGCTGCACGGGATCTCCTGGCAGGTACCGGACGACTTCGACATCGACACCATCGGCAGGTGGGTGTGCGACCAGGTCGCCCCCACCCTGACCGAGCGGACGGACCTGCTGGTCGGCAAGTCGCTCGGCTCGCTCGCCGCGCCGCTCGCGGCCCGTCATGGGCTGCCCGCCGTCTGGCTCACCCCGCTGCTGCACCGTGGCGAGGTGATCGACGCGCTACGCCGGGCCACCGCGCCGTTCATCCTGGTCGGCGGCACCGCGGACTCGTCCTGGGACGGCTCGGTCGCCCGCCGGTTGACCCCGCACGTGCTGGAGATCCCGGGCGCCGACCACGCCCTCATGGTGCCCGGCCCCCTGGCCCACTCCGCCGAGGCCCTAGGCCAGGTCTGCACCACAGTAGAAACCTTCGTCCGCTAGGTGGGGAGGTCGGTGGGGGTTAGGAGGGGGATTATTCGTAGCTCCTCGGCCACTGGGGGTGGGCAGGTGGCGACTATGGTGGCGGTGCCTACCGGCTCGGCGCCGCGGGCCGCGCAGATCTCGTAGATGGCGCGTACCTGGGCGGCGGTGGCGACCCAGTCGTCCACCACCAGTGCCCGGTCGCCGGGGCCGAGGTGCCGGTCGTGGATGGCGAGGTCGACCTGCCGCCCGCGGAAGTCGGGTGGGCTCTGCGCCCAGGTCAGCGGCCCGGCGGGCAGTCGCCCGTCGCCCGGCTTGTGCGCCGCCACGAAGCCCACGCCGAGCGCGGTGGCCGCCAGCGGCCCGAGGAGGAACCCGGTGACGGCCGGGGAGACGACCACGGTGGGCCGGGCCGCCCGGAACGGCGCGACCAGCGCGGGGCCCAGCGCGGCGAGCGTCGCGGGGTCGCGCCACCAGCCGGAGATGTCGCTGACCAGGTGGGTCGCGCCCGGACCGGGATCGATCCATCCGAAGAGGTCGACCAGGCGTTTTCTCAGTTCGGCGGGCATGTCACCATCCTGCGCCAGCGACGCACCGCCCGCCCTCACCGCACGCCGGTCCGCCTCCACCGCGTACCGGCCCGGCGGCCCATCTCGGATCGGATGATCGGCTTCACGTATCACTGCAATTGCGGACATAGCATCATGATCAGGTTGACTTCCGAAGTGCTTCTCTCGCTATGGTCCGACCCGATTTGATCCCCTGAGAAAGGACCGGGCCGGTGGCTGGTAGGCACTCCCGTACCCGCAGGATCACCTCGCCGGCCGCGCTGACGGCCAGCGCCGTGGTGGCCGTCGCCCTCGCCGTCGGGGGCACCGTCGGTGCCGTACGGCTGACCGCCGGTCCGGAGCCGGTGCGGCCGGCGGCGATCGACCTCTCGCCCACCATCGCCGCGAGCGACCTGCCGACCGGCGCACCGACCGAGTCGCCGAGTGCCAGCGCGACGCCGAGCCCGACGGCGAGCGCGACGCCGAGCCCGACCGCGAGCCGCACCGCGCAGGCGCCGTCGCGCAGCAAGGAGCGTACGGCCAGCCCGACGCCGAAGCCGACGGCCACGAAGACGACGGCCCGGCCGGTGGTGGACACCGGCTCCTGCGGCGCGTCCTTCTACTGGCAGGGGCAGATGACCGCCAACGGCGAGACGTTCAACCCGGAGCAGTTGACGGCCGCCCACAAGACGCTGCCCTTCAACACCAAGGTGCGGGTGACCAACCCGAGCAACGGCAAGTC
The DNA here is from genome assembly GCF_029626175.1 of Micromonospora sp. WMMD1082. Lineage (NCBI taxonomy): Bacteria > Bacillati > Actinomycetota > Actinomycetes > Micromonosporales > Micromonosporaceae > Micromonospora > Micromonospora sp. WMMD1082. The sequence continues at coordinate 2,851,541 of NZ_JARUBM010000002.1, forward strand.
CGTCACCGTACGCATCAATGATCGGGGCCCGTTCATCGACGGGCGCTGCCTGGACCTGTCGCGGGCGGCGTTCGCGGAGATCGCCTCGCTCGACCTCGGTCACATCGAGGTCCGGTACGAGGTGCTCGGCTGAGCCCGTGTCGCGCGGCGATCGGCTGCTGCCCCGCCACTTCGCGGGCAGAACAGTCTCGTCCGACGGGCCAGGTTCATTCTTTCGCTCACGTCCATCGGGCATGCTGTCGGATGTACGCACGCAACTCCTCCAGCCGGGCCGTGGCCCGCTGAGCCCCGGATCCCGCGCCGGCCTCGGCGCGGCCCTCATCCTGCTCGCGATCGTCTCGGCGGTCGAGTTGGCGGACGGCCGCGCGACGAACTACATCGCGCTGATGGTGGCCGCCCCGTTCCTGGCCGCGGCGCTGGCCTCCTGGCGGATCGTGCTCGGCGTCGGCGCCGCCGCCTCCGTGCTGGGCGCGGCCTTCGCCATGGCCGAACGGACCGTCTCGCTCTCCACCGCCGTCGCCGTGGCCGGCATCGCGATGGGTACCGGTATCGCGGCGGCGGTGGCGTCGGTACGGCAACGACAGGCGGAGCAGATCGCCGAGTTGTCGAAGCTCGCGACGGTGGCGCAGCAGGCGGTGCTGCGACCGCTCGGCCCGCGGGTGGGCGCGCTGTCGGTGGCCGGTCGCTACATCTCGTCGACGGCCACCGCGGAGATCGGCGGCGACCTGTACGAGGCGATCGACACGCCGTACGGCGTACGCATGATCATCGGTGACGTGCGTGGCAAGGGCCTGGAGGCGGTCCGGCTGGCGAGCATCGTGCTCGGTTCGTACCGGCACGTCGCGTACGAGCGGGCCGACCTGCGGGCCGTCGTGACGGACCTGGACCGGGCGGTGGCCCGCAACGTGGGTGACGAGGACTTCGTCACCGCGGCGCTGGTGGAGGAGCGGGGCGGCACGCTCACCATCGTCAACTGTGGACACCCGGCCCCGCTGCTGCTGCGCCGTGGTGCGGTGATCCCCCTCGAACCGCCGGCACCGGCGCCCCCGCTGGGCTTCATGCCGGTGGTCCGGCCACGGGTGGAGCGGCTGGAGCCGGGCGACCGCCTGCTGCTGTTCACCGACGGGCTCGGCGAGGCGCGGCGGGACGGCGAGTTCTTCCCCACCGCCGACCGGGCCTGGCGGCTGCTCGGGCACGGCACGGTCGCCGACGGATTGGCCTCGCTGGAGACCGCGCTGGTCGAGTGGGTGCACGGCCGGCTCGACGACGACATCGCGCTGGTGCTGATGGAGTACACGGGCTCACCGGGCGGTGCGACGGTGGCGGTGCCGAGCTGGGAGGTCGGCGCGACCGAGGGGTGACGCCGAGCTGGATATGACGGTCGGTGACGCCCGCTGACCGGAACCTGAACCCTAGGTGTGTAATGCCTGTCACCTCCGAATGTGGCTTGTCGCTGCCTACCCGCGAGTAATACAGTCTGAGTTACTGATCGGTAACACCTGTCCGGAAGCGGGGCCAGCGACATGACCCACTACAAGAGCAACCTTCGGGACCTCGAGTTCAACCTGTTCGAGGTGTTCGGGGCGGACCGGGCGTTCGGCCAGGAGCCGTACTCCGACCTCGACCTCGACACCGCGCGGAGCTTCCTCGCCGAGGTCGACCGGCTGGCTCGGGAGGATCTGGCCGCCAGCTACCAGGACAGCGATCGCCATCCGCCGGTCTTCGACCCGGCCACGCACACCGCGCCGCTGCCGGAGTCGTTCAAGAAGTCGTACCGGGCGTTCATGGAGTCCGAGTTCTGGCGCCTGGACCTCCCCCCGGAGCTGGGCGGCACCAACGCCCCCCGGGCGCTGTGGTGGGCACTCGCCGAGCTGGTGCTCGGCGCGAACGCCCCGGTCTGGATGTACGCCTCCGGCCCGTCCTTCGCGCACGTGCTGCACGTCGAGGGCACCGAACAGCAGAAGAAGTGGGCCAAGCTCTTCATCGACCAGCAGTGGGGCTCGACGATGGTGCTCACCGAGCCGGACGCCGGCTCGGACGTGGGCGCCGGGCGTACCCGCGCCATCCCGCAGCCGGACGGCTCGTGGCACATCGAGGGCGTCAAGCGCTTCATCACCTCCGGCGAGCACGACCTGTCCGACAACATCGTCCACTATGTCCTGGCCCGCCCGGTCGGCGTGCCGGGCGTGGGCGGCCCCGGCACCAAGGGCCTGTCGCTGTTCGTCGTGCCGAAGTACCACTTCGACGAGAGCGCCGGCGAGCTGGGCGAGCGCAACGGCGTCTTCGCCACCAACGTCGAGCACAAGATGGGCCTGAAGGTCTCCAACACCTGCGAGGTGACCTTCGGCGAGCACGGCGTACCGGCCAAGGGCTGGCTGCTGGGCGAGAAGCACGACGGCATCCGGCAGATGTTCATGATCATCGAGTACGCCCGGATGATGGTCGGCACCAAGGCGATCGCCACCCTCTCCACCGGCTACCTCAACGCCCTGGAGTACGCCAAGAACCGGGTGCAGGGCGCCGACCTGCTCCAGATGACGGACAAGACCGCCCCCCGGGTCACCATCACCGCGCACCCCGACGTACGCCGCTCGCTGTTGATGCAGAAGTCGTACGCCGAGGGCCTGCGGGCGCTGGTTCTCTACACCGCCTCCTGGCAGGACCGGGTCGCCATCGCGGAGGCGGCCGGTGACGAGAAGGCCATCGAGCTGGCCAAGCGGGTCAACGACCTGCTCCTCCCGCTGGTCAAGGGGGTCGGCTCCGAGCGGGCGTACGAGCTGCTCGGGCACGAGTCGCTGCAGACCTTCGGTGGCTCCGGCTTCCTGCAGGACTACCCGCTGGAGCAGTACGTCCGGGACGCCAAGATCGACACTCTGTACGAGGGCACCACGGCGATCCAGAGCCTCGACCTGATCTTCCGGAAGATCGTGCGGGACAACGGCAGGGCCCTGATGGCCGTGGCCGGTGAGATCCAGGAGTTCATCGCCACCGAGGCCGGCAACGGCCAGCTCAAGGAGGAGCGTCAGGCGCTCGGCAAGGCACTCGCCGAGATCCAGACCATCCTCGGGGTGATGACCGGCTGGTTGGGTGAGGCGCAGGGCGGGGACGCCCGGGCGCTCTACAAGGTCGGGCTGGGCAGCCGGCGGTTCCTGCTGGCGATCGGCGACCTGGTGGTCGGCTGGCTCCTGCAGAAGCAGGCCGACGTGGCGCTGAAGGCGCTGGCCGGCGAGGTGTCGGCGGCGGACAAGGCGTTCTACACCGGAAAGGTGGCCGCTGCCCGGTTCTTCGCCCGCGAGGTGCTGCCCCGCATCGGTGCCGACCGCCGGATCATCGAGGGCACCGACCTGGACATCATGGATCTGCCGGAGGACGCGTTCTGAGTAAGCCCACGGCTGGCGGGTAACCATCGCGGACCAGTTCGAGTACGCCCAGAAGCAACCGCACGGGGGAGTGCCGCGCACATGGGCATTGGTAGTGGGATCTTCCTGATCGCGATCGGCGCGATCCTGACCTTCGCCATCCGGGCCAACGTCTGGTGGATCGACCTGCGGGCGGTCGGCTGGGTCTTCATCCTGGCCGGGCTGGCCGTCCTGCTCACCACGCTCTGGTTCTGGCAGGATCGCCGAAAGCGGGCACGGACACTGATCGTGGAGGAGAACCGGCTATCGCACCCGACCGCGATGATGCCGCCACCTCCCGACCCGCCACCGCCGACCGCGCCACCAAGCTGAGCCGGCGCCGACCGCGCCGCCGAGATGGCCCGGCCGTCAGCCGGGCCGGGGCAGCCACACCGCACGCGACCGAGTCGATCGAGCGACTCAGCCGCGTGCGGTGTGCTGCGCGGCGATCCCGGCGGTGCCCCGGCCCAGTTCCGCCCACGGCAGGGCCGCGCGGTGCACCACCAGGCCGCTGGTGCGCAGCCCCTCCGGCTCGGCGTGGCGGGGATCGAGCAGTTCGGACAGCAGCGAGATGCCCGGGTTGTGGGCGATCAGCAGGACCGTCGCCGCGGTCGGCTCCACCCGCCGGACCAGGTTCAGCAGATCCTCCGGATGGGCCTCGTAGGCGTCCCGTTCGTAGCGGACGACCGGCGCCGGGCCGGCGGGACCGCTCTCCGGCGGGGAGCCGGTGATCCCCATCTGGACGTTGTGCCAGGTCTGCCGGGTGCGCACGGCCGCCGAGCAGAGCACCACGTCCGGCAGCAGCTCGTGCCGGGCCAACCAGGCGCCGGCCGCCGCGGCGTCGGCGCGTCCGCGGGTGGCCAGCGGACGCTCGACGTCGGGACCGTCCGCCGTGGGTTGTTCGGCCTTGGCGTGCCGTAGCAGCACCAGCGTCCGCTCATCCACCGAAGTGTCCTTCATGTCTCCAGCTTGCCCGATTGGCGATCTCCGTGCCGGGGTAAGTCGGTCGGTGCCGCAACCTCATCCGTGGCCGCGGCGGAGTGGAATGCCAGCTTCGATAGCCAAGGAGACGACGAGATGGGCATCGGTGGCAGTATTTTCCTGATCGCGCTGGGCGCGATCTTCGCGTTCGCCGTGGAGGCGGAACTCGGCTGGCTCAACCTGAGCGTGGTCGGCTGGGTGCTGATGTTCGCGGGCGTCGCCGGCCTGATCGTGACCCTCTACTTCTGGAACTCGCGCCGGCGCCCCGTCGCCCCGGTGCGCGAGGAGCGGGTGATCGCCGAGCACCCCGTACCGGTGCAGGAAGACCGGGTGGTGGAGGAGTACCGCGAGGTGCGCCGGCCCGGTCCCCCGTACTGACCTTCGGCGGACGGACCCTGCGGGGGCGGTGGGTACCACCCACCGCCCCCGCCGTCGTCGTGCGATGGGCTCAGGCGAACAGCGCGAAGTAGATGGCGACGTGGTGGCAGATCGCGGCGACCAACGTGCAGGCGTGGAAGAACTCGTGGTGGCCGAAGACGGTGGGCCACGGGTTGGGGCGGCGCAGCGTGTAGAAGACCGCCCCGACGGTGTAGATCCCGCCGCCGACGCTCAGCAGCACCAGTGCGGACACGCCACCGTAGTGGAGGATGTCCGGCAGCATCGCGACCGACACCCAGCCGAGTGCCAGGTAGAGCGGCGCGGAGATCCAGCGGGACGCGTGCGGCCAGATCAGTTTGAGCGCCACGCCGGCCAGGGCGCCGCCCCAGACGACCGACAGCATGATCACGGCGGCGCGGGTCTCCAGCAGCAGCAGGCAGAACGGTGTGTACGTGCCGGCGATGAACAGAAAGATCATCGAGTGGTCCATCCGGCGCATGACCTGGAAGCCGCGCGTCGACCAGACTCGGCGGTGGTAGAGCGCGCTGGTGCCGAAGAGACCGCAGACGGTGAGGCTGTAGACGGCACAAGCGATCAGGGGTGTCCAGCCGGGCCGGGCGGCGGCGATCGAGCAGAGCACGATGCCGCAGACCAGCGCGACGAAGAACGCGTACGTGTGCAGCCAGCCGCGCATCCGGGGTTTCCCGATGTCGACCGGCTTGAGCCGGGGGCGTGCTGAGGTGGTCACGGCATCAGGTTACGACACCGTAGGTTACCTTCGGGTAGTGCAACTCGTCACGTCGTCCGACCAGCGGACGACGCGGAGGTGGGACCGGGTCCGCCAGGATGGCGGGATGCGGATCAGACCGGTCGGCGCGCACGCCCTCCTGCTCGACCTCGCCGCGCCCCCGACCTCAGCCGACGGCAGCGCCACCGACCCCGACCTCGCGGCTCGCGCCGCGCCCCGCACACCCGATCCCGACGTCGCACCGGCGCCCGGCGGCGAAGTTGCCGCGCTCGTCGAGGCGTGGCGGGCGGAACTGTGGCGGCGCCGCGACCGAGGTGACCTGGTCGCCGACGAGATCGTGCCGGCCGCCGCGACCGTCCTGCTCGACGGCGTGCCGGACCCGGCGGCGACCGCCGCGCGCATCGCGGACTGGACGCCCGGACCGCCGGCCCGCACCGACTCCGCCGACCGCGTGGACCAAGCCGGCACCGCCGGCCGTGTGGACCAAGCCAGCACCGCCGGCCGTGTGGACCAAGCCGGCACCGGTCCGGTCGAGGTGCCGGTGAGGTACGACGGGGAGGATCTGCCGTTGGTCGCCGCGCACTGGCGGGTGGACGTGCCGGCCGTCGTGCGGCGCCTGCGGCAGACCGAGTTTCGGGTGGCGTTCTGCGGCTTCGCACCCGGCTTCGGATATCTGACCGGGCTGCCCGCCGAGCTGGCGGTGCCCCGGCTGGCCTCTCCGCGTCCCCGGGTGCCGGCGGGGTCGGTCGCCCTGGCCGGCCCGTACGCCGGGATCTATCCGACCGCGTCGCCGGGCGGCTGGCTGCTGGTCGGGCGGACCGGGCTGACTCTCTTCGACGTGACGGCCGACCCGCCGGCCCTGCTCACCCCCGGTACCCGGGTCCGGCTGGTGCCGGCATGACCGGGAACTCCGGACCCGTGGGCACCGTCGGGCCGGGCGGTGGTGCCGGTGGACCCGCCGGACCAACCGTGGCCCGGGTGGCCGCCGCCGTCGAGATCCTCCGCGCTGGAGCGCTGACCACCGTGCAGGATCTGGGCCGGCCCGGCTGGGCGCACCTCGGGGTACCGCGCTCCGGTGCGCTCGACCCGGCCGCGCTGCGGCTGGCCAACCGGCTGGTCGGCAATCCCGAGTGCGCGGCCGGCCTGGAGATCACCCTGACCGGCTGCGAGCTGCGGCCGACCCGGGCCACCACGGTTGCCGTGGTCGGGGCCGAGGCCGACGTGCGGGTCGGTCACCGGCCCGGTGACACCGGCCGACCGCTGGCCGTACCGGGCGGGGCGGTGTTGCGGATCGGTCCCGCCCGACGGGGCCTGCGTTGCTGGCTCGCGGTGGCCGGTGGGATCGCCGTCGCACCGGTGCTGGGCAGCCGGTCCACCGACACCCTGGCCGGGCTCGGGCCGGCACCGCTGCGCGACGGCGACGTGCTGCCGCTGGGCACCCCGGCCGGCCCGCCCGCACCGGTCGACGTCACCGTGCCGGTGCTGCCACCGACAGAGCTGCGCCTCGCGGTCCGGCTCGGTCCCCGGCACGACTGGTTCACCCCGGCCGCGCTGGAGCGGCTGCTCGGCACGGCGTACGAGGTGAGTCCGTTGAGCAACCGGGTCGGCGCGCGACTGACCGGCGCACCGCTGCCCCGCGCGGTGGCCGGGGAACTGCCCAGCGAGGGGCTCGTCCTCGGCGCGGTGCAGGTGCCGACGGACGGCCAACCGCTGATCTTCCTCGCCGACCATCCCACCACCGGCGGTTACCCCGTCATCGCGGTGGTGGACGACGTGACCCCGCTCGCGCAGGCCCGCCCAGGCACTACGGTGAGATTCCATGGACCTCAACGCTGACCTCGGCGAGGGATTCGGCATCTGGCGTCTCGGAGACGACGAGGCGCTGCTGGACCTGGTCACCTCCGCCAACGTCGCCTGCGGCTTTCACGCCGGAGATCCGGCCACCATGCGGCGGGTCTGCGCGGCCGCCGCCGAGCGGGGAGTCGCCATCGGGGCCCAGGTCGGCTACCGGGACCTCGCCGGTTTCGGCCGGCGGCACATGGCGTACGAGTTCGCGGAGCTGCGCGACGAGGTCCTCTACCAGCTCGGCGCGCTCGACGCGTTCTGCCGGGCGTACCGCACCCGGGTCCGCTATCTCAAGCCGCACGGCGCGCTCTATCACGCGGCGGCGACCGACGAGATGCAGGCGGCGGCGGTGGTGGCCGCGGTCGACGACTACGACCGGGACCTGCCCCTGCTCTGCCCGCCCGGCTCGGTGCTGGCCCAGCTCGCCCAGGGGGCCGGGATCCGGGTGGTGGCCGAGGGATTCGCCGACCGCAACTACCTGCCCAACGGCCGCCTGGTGCCGCGCACCTCGCCGGACGCGCTGGTCACCGACCCGCAGGAGGTGGCCAGCCGGGCGGTGCGGATGGCCACCGAGCGGGTGGTGGTCACCGTCGACGGCGGCACCGTGCCGTGCACGGTCGAATCCGTCTGCCTGCACGGCGACACCCCCGGCGCGGTGGCCGCCGCGGAACTGGTCCGCGCCGCCCTCATCGACGCCGGCGTCACTCCCACCCCCTTCACCTGAGGTCAGCCGGCGTCCAGGCCGCGCAGGACCAGCGGGAGGCGGGCGGCGCCGTCGGCCACCACCCGCACCGGTACGCCCCAGTCCTGCCGGGTCAGGTGGCAGGCCGCGTGCTCCACATCGGCGTCGCAGGTCGCCGCCTGGGCGGTCACCTGGAGCACCCCCTCGGTCACCGAGCCGTCGATCACCAGGCGACGGGACAGCTCGGTGCCGCTGCCCGCCCCCTCGACCAGCAGCTCGGGCGGCGACGCGGAGACCACCAGCCGGGTGGACGGCCCGAACGTCTCGTCCAGCTTCTGACCAGGCGCCGGGGTGAAGATGACATCCAGCAGGACCTGGCCGGCGGCCAGGTCGGTCGGTTGGCGTTCGGTACGGTGCCGCGGACCGTCGACGGTGTCCGCGCCCGCCGCCGAGAGCGCGCCGGGGGCCAGCCGGGTGATCCGGTGCGCCGCGGACTCCACCACCAGCACCGCGCCGTCCGGGGTGAGGACCAGGTCACTCGGCTCGGCGAGATCGCTCGCGACGGTGGCGACCCGATCGGTCGCCGGGTCGTAGCGGCGCACGGCACCGTTGTACGTGTCGGCGATCAGCACCGAGCCGTCGGGCAGGGCCAGGACGCCGAGCGGGTGCTGCAGCAGGGCCTGCGCGGCCGGCCCGTCCACGTGGCCGAAGTCGAAGAGGCCCTGGCCGACGGCGGTGCCCATGACGCTGTTCTCGACGTACCGGATGGCACTGGTCTCGCTGTCGGCGACCCAGAGCCGGGTGCCGTCGGCGGAGGCGGCGAGCCCGGAGGGCTGGGCCATCCACGCCTCGGCCAGCGGCCCGTCGCGCAGCGCCTCCACGGTGGTGCCGGCGTACATGCCGGCGGTGCGCTTGATCGGGTCGAACCACCAGAGCTGGTGGATGCCGGCCATGGCGACGACGAGCTTGTCGTCGTACCAGGCGAGGTCCCAGGGGGAGGAGAGGTCGACCGAGAGCGCGTCGTGCGCGTGGTCGTCGACCGTGGACCGCCACTGCCGCCCGGTGCCGGCCACGGTGACCACCTCGCCGGTAGCCAGGCGTACACCGCGCAGCAGATGGTTGACGGTGTCGGCGACCACCAGGTCGTAGCCGGCGACCTCGGCGACGTGCGGCGGGAGCAGGCACAGCCCCTGCGGCTCCGAGAAGGTGGCGGCACCGGCCGGCCCATCGGCCCGGCCCCGGCTGCCGGTGCCGATGGTACGCACGACGGTCTCACCGTCGGCGGCCAGCTCGACCACCCGGTGCCGGGCCGAGTCGGAGACCAGCAGGCCGCCGTCGGGCAGGGCCACCGCCTTGCCCGGGAAGCGGAGCGTGGTCTGCGGCTCGACCGGCGGTACGTAGGGGCCGTCGCCCCGGTGCAGCGTGCCCTTGGCCTCGTGGGTGGCGATCAGGTCGTCGATCAGCCGGGCCAACCCTTCGGCGTGACCCTCGCCGGCCATCGTGGCGACCACGTACCCCTCCGGGTCGATCACCGCGAGGGTCGGCCAGGCGCGGGCCGCGTACTGCTGCCACATGTCCAGCTCGGGATCGTCGAGCACGGGGTGATGGACGCCGTACCGCTCGACGGCGGCGGCCAGCGCCTCGGGGTCCTTCTCGTGCTCGAACTTCGGCGAGTGCACGCCGATCACCACGAGCACGTCGGCGTACTTCTCTTCCAGCGGGCGCAGCTCGTCCAGCACGTGCAGGCAGTTGATGCAGCAGAAGGTCCAGAAATCCGCTATCGCGATCTTGCCCCGCAGGTCGGCGAGGGTCAGCTCCCGCCCCCCGGTGTTCAACCAGCCCCGGCCCCGAAGCTCGGGCGCTCGTACGCGTGCACTCATGGTCCTATCGTGCCCTACGCGCGAGCGCCCGCCAGCCCGACGGGAGGTGGAGAGGCCGCGGTACGGTGCCTGGTCCGGGGTCACGGTTGCCCGTGACCCCGCCTCGCGTACGCGGATCAGCCCTCGGTTGCCTGCTTCAGGCAGAGCACCGGGTTGGCGGTGGCGCCGCGCAGGTCCACATGCGGCATGGCCGGGTCGGGGCACTTGTCCTTCGACTCGACCTTCGACACCACCGTGAAGGCGTCCGCCTCGGCGCAGTCGGCGGCGGCCACCGCACTCTCGCCGGAGCGCTTGACGCAGGACCCGATCGGCGGGTCGAACCCGCCCGCCTCGTCCGATCCACCGACCATGCCGAGGAGCATGAGCAGGCCGAGTGGGATGGCCAGGATGAGCACGGCGGCGACCAGCACCGCGGCGAGCACCCGTCCGTTGCGTACCTTCGGCACCGGATTTTCCGGGGCCGGCTCGGCGACCGGCTTGAACGCGTCGAAGCGGCCCTGCTCCGAGTCCGGAGCCGACGGCCCCGGGCTCCACGGCGGCGCGGACTGTGGTGGCGGCGGGAACGTCGAGGTGTGCGTACCGTCCGTTCCGGGTCGCACGGGAGAGCCGTACGCGCCGCCCGGCCGCTCGGGGGGGCCGAACGGATCGTTGCCCGGGCCACCGAACGGATCGCCGGGCGGGCCGCCGAACCGGTCCGCCGGACGCTCCGGCTCGGCGTGCGGCCGTACGCCGTTGGCGGGCCGGTTGCTGGGCGGTGGGTCGACGAAGGAGGGCATCCCCGGTGGGAAGGCCGGCGGGGCCGCCGGAGGCGCGGCGGCAGCCGAGCCAGCGAAGGCGTTCGGACCGCCGACCGGCGGCTCCCGATCGCCGAACCGCGGCTCGGGGGCCTGGTCGAACCGCTCCGGGCTCTGGTCGAAGCGGGGCACCAGCGGCTGCACGTCCCGCTCCTGGGCCGGCTCCTCGGCCTGCTCGGGGCGGGCCGGCCGGCCGTACACACGCGGCTGTGGCGCGGCCGAGCCGGTCGGGCGCGCCGCGTGGTCGGCCGGGGGCATCACCCTGCTGGCCAGCGGCACCGAGGCACTTGCCGTGACACCGCCACCGGCCGGTGCCGGCGTGGCCCGCTCCTCGGCCTCTGGCGATGTGCGGGGCGCGGGGATGGCCGGCCCGGCCGGCGACTGCGGGCTGTCGTACCGCGCCTCGGGCTGAGGCCAGCCCATGGCCCCGCCCGGCAGGTCGGCGCCAGGGCGGGCGCCCTGTCCGCCCTGACCGCTCTGGTCGTCGCGCAACGGCGTCGGCTGGGCGTAGTCGCCGGGTGGCGTGGCGGCCAGGCTGGCACCGGGCACCCGCTGCTCCTGCGGCGGCAACGGCACCATGTTGGCCGGCGAGATACCCGGGGCGGGTGCGGGCTGGTAGGCGGGAGCATCATCGGACCGAACGGGGTCGGGCTCGGCGTCCCCCCGGGCGGAGGCGGGCTCTGCCGTACCGGCGTTGCCCCACGCCTCGCCGGGCGCCCACGGCTCGATGTCGGGCCGCGGCCGGTCGCTGGCGGTACGCGAGGGTAGTGGCTCCTGGGCAGGGCTCCAGGACGGCGGTGCGGCGTCGTCCGGCCGGGCGGACCCGGTGGGCTCGGCGGGCGTCCACGCCCCTGCCGGCCGTTCCTGGGCCGGCGTCGCCCACTGCGGTCGCTCGCTGCCGGGGTGCCAGCCTTCGGCCGGCTGCTCACCGGCCCAGCCGCCGGCGGTGGGCTCGCGCCGCTGACCGGTGGCCCAGCCCGGCTGTTCCTGCTGCTCTTGCGGCCACGCGTCGGCGCGGGCCGCGCCGTCGGCGGGCCGGTGCTGCTGCGCGGCGGCGTCGGCCGGCGGTACCTGAGCGGTGGCCCGGGCCGCAGACTCGGCGCGGGTGGGCATCGGCTGGTCGGTCTGGGCCCAGCCGGGCTGGGCGGGCTCGGGCGGGCTCGCGGCCGAGGCCCAGCCGGGAGTCTGGTCTTCGGTACGGGGCGTCGGGCTCCATTCCGGCTGCTGGCCACCGGCCCATCCGCCGGGCTGACCGGAGCCGGGCTGCTCGTCGGCCCAGCCCGGTTGATGAGACGCCGGGTGGTTACCGGCCCAGTCGGGCTGGCTCGGCGCGGGCTGGTTCGGCGTCCACTCTGCGGGCTGGGCGGTGTCCGAAGTGGCCGGATCCGTGGCCCAGGCCGGGCTGGTCTGGGCGCCGTTCGCCCAGGCCGGCTGGTCCGATGCGGACGCGCCGGCCGGGGGCCAACCCGGGGCAGGCTGCGCTTCCGCCTGCCGGGTTGCCTGGGCGCTGCCCCACGCGTTGCCCGGCTGGTTCGCCCAGGACGGCGCGGACGCGTCGGGGCGGGTGGGTGGCGGGGGGGCCCAACCCAGGTCGGGGGCGCTTGCGCCGTACCCGCTGTCCTGCTGGGCCGGTCGGTCGCCGTACGGCGCCGGTCCGCCGCCGCCCGGCGGCACCTCGTCCGGCTCGTGGCCGGGGCGGTGCGGGCCTTCGGACGTCATGCGTGCGCCTCCTCCATCACATGTCGGCCGCCGTTGCCGATGTCTCGGCAGGGCAGCCGGCGGTGCCGGCGTACCGGCCGTGCCGGCTCCCCGCACCGTATCCCGGTGGTCGCCCAAGGGCTTCCGGGGAGCGTCAGCCGTCACTGTCCGTCGCCGGGCAGTGTCGAGGTGCTTCCATCGCCTCGGCCTGGCCCGGGGCGCGGACGACGACCGAGCCCCACCGTACCGGGCGCTGCGGCGGGGCGGTATCCCGGTGTCAGCGCCCGCTCATAACGCCGACGACCCGCCCGGTCGCCCGGGCGGGTCGTCGATCTGGAGGAGGCGGATAACGTCTGGTGGCGTCAGTGCATGTGACGCTGGGCGATCGCGAGGATCTCGTCGCGGACCGCGGGCGAGCTGGCGGAACGCAGGGCCCGCTCGATTGCGCGGGCGCGGCGGCTGGCGTCGCGGCGGCTGCGGATTCGCTCGATCATGCTCATGGGGTCTCTCCTCCTGGCTATTCGGTTGTCGTCCCGTCGTCGATATCCATTGAAGCGCAACCAGGGCCGAGTATCCAGTGATTGTTAGGTGAGTTGGGCCACCCGCCTAAGAATCTTAGGCATCTCGCGGTTGGCGAGGGGGATTTCTTCGACAAAAGGCAACGGCCGGTGTGCCGGGCGTTAACCCGTGGCACACCGGCCGTCACCGTGGTGCGGCGTCAGGTCCAGGCGAGCAGCGCCGCCTCGGGATCGGCCAGGAAGTCACCCACGTCGCGCAGGAACTTCGAACCCAGCTCACCGTCGATGATCCGGTGGTCGAAGGAGAGGCCCAGCGTGGTGACCAGGCGCGGCTTGACCTTGCCCTTGTGCGCCCAGGGCAGCTCGCGGACCGCGCCGAAGGCCAGGATCGCCGCCTCACCCGGGGGCAGGATCGGCGTGCCGGTGTCCACCCCGAACACTCCGACGTTGGTGATGGTCAGGGTGCCGCCGCCCATGTCGGCCGGCGAGGTCCTGCCGGCCTTGGCCGTCTGCACCAGGTCGTTCAACGCCTCCGCCAGTTCCCGCAGGGTCAACCGGCCGGCGTCCTTGACGTTCGGCACGATCAGGCCGCGCTCGGTGGCCGCCGCGATGCCCAGGTTGACGTACTCCTTGACGACGATCTCGTCGCCGGCCCAGCTGGAGTTGACCATCGGGTGCCGCCTGACCGCCAGCAGCACCGCCTTGGCGACCAGCAGCAGCGGCGAGACGCGGACGTCGCGCCACTCCCGCCGCCCGCGCAGCCGGTCCAGTGCCTTCATCGCCCGGGTCACGTCGACCGTCAGGAACTCGGTGACGTGCGGGGCGGTGAACGCCGAGCGGGACATGTTCTCGGCGGTGAGCCTGCGTACCCCCTTGACCGGGATGCGCTGCTCGCGGTCCGCGCCGAAGCTCGCCGCGGTGGTGGCCGGCGCGGTGACCGTCAGCGGCTCGGCCGCCGCCGGGGCCGACGCCGCCCGCTGTACGTCCTCCCGGGTGATCGAGCCCGACGGCCCCGACCCGGTCAGCGTGCCCAGGTCCACGCCGAGATCCTTGGCGAGCTTGCGGACCGGCGGCTTGGCCAGCACCGCACCGCCGACGTGACCGTTGCCGTTCACCGCCGGCACGGGCGCGGGTGCCGCCGGGGAGACCGGCGCGGGCGGGGCGACCGGTGCCGGCACGGCCTGGACCGGGGCGGGCACGGTGGCGGCCCGGGGCGGGAGGCCGCCCTTGCGGGGACGGCGCTTGGCCGCGGTGGTACGCGGGCCGTAGCCGACGAGGACCGCCGTGCGCCCGCCCGGGGCGGGGCCGCCGATCAGGCCCGGCTCGACCGCGCCCTCGGCCGGCGCCACCTCGACCGCGGCCAGCGAGGCCGCCGACGGGGTGGGCAGGTCGGCGGCGGGCGCACCGGTGGTCGAGGACTCGACCGGCCCGGCCCCCGGGTCGGTGTCGATCGCGATGATCGGCGTACCGACCTCGACGGTGGTGCCCTCGGGATGGAAGATCGCCTGGACCTGGCCGGCCCACTTCGCCGGGATCTCGACCGCCGCCTTGGCCGTCTCCACCTCGACGATCGGCTGGTTCAGCTCGATCGTGTCGCCCACCTTGACCAGCCAGCTGAGGATCTCGCCCTCGGTCAGGCCCTCGCCCAGGTCGGGCAGGTTGAACTCCTTGATCCGCGACATGCCGCTCACCAGCCGAAGGTGCGGTCGACGGCGTCGAGCACCCGGTCGAGGTCGGGAAGATACTCCTCCTCCACCCGGGCCGCCGGGTAGGGAGTGTCGAAGCCGGTCACCCGCAGCACCGGCGACTCCAGCGAGTAGAAGCACTCCTCGGTGATCCGTGCCGCGATCTCCGCGCCCAGACCGACGTTGGACGGCGCCTCGTGCACCACCACCGCGCGGCCGGTGCGCCGCACCGACTCGTACACCACGCCGAGGTCCAGCGGGGAGAGTGTGCGCAGGTCGACGACCTCCAGGTTGCGGCCGTCCTCGGCGGCGGCGGTCGCCGCGTCCAGGCAGGTCCGCACCATCGGGCCGTACGCCAGCAGGGTCACGTCGGTGCCGGCCCGGGCAACCCGGGACGCGTGCAGCGGGTACGCCCCGGACAGCGGGGCGTCCAGGTCGACCTGCCCCTTCTCCCAGTAGCGCCGCTTCGGCTCCAGGAACACGATCGGGTCGTCCGAGGCGATCGCCTGCTGGATCATCACGTACGCGTCCTGCGGGCTGGCGCAGGAGACGACCTTCAGACCGGCGGTGTGCGCGAAGTACGCCTCGGGCGACTCGGAGTGGTGTTCCACCGCGCCGATGCCGCCACCGAACGGGATCCGGATGACCATCGGGATGTTCAGCTTGCCCCGCGAGCGGTAGTGCATCTTCGCCACCTGCGACACGATCTGGTCGTACGCCGGGTAGACGAAGCCGTCGAACTGGATCTCGCAGACCGGGCGGTAGCCGCGGATGGCCAGGCCGACCGCGGTGCCGATGATGCCGGACTCGGCGAGCGGGGTGTCGATCACCCGCTGGTCGCCGAAGTCCTTCTGCAACCCGTCGGTGATCCGGAAGACGCCGCCGAGCTTGCCGACGTCCTCGCCCATGACGACGACCTTCGGGTCGTTCTCCAGGGCCCTGCGCAGGCCGACGTTGAGGGCCTTGCCGAGGGTGAGCGTTTCTGTGGCCATCAGTGCGCACTCCCCTCGAACGACTCCAGGTACCGGCTGAACTGCGCGCGCTGCTCGTCCAGCAGCGGCGACCCGTTGGGGTAGACGTGGTCGAACATCGTGGCGGGCTCCGGGTTCGGCATGGCCAGCACCCGCTCGCGCAGGTCCACCGCCTCCCGGCGGGCCTGCTCGTCGACCTCGGCGAAGAAGCCGGCGTCGGCGATCTTCTCCCGCTCCAGGAACGCCTTGACCCGGGCGATCGGGTCCTTGGCCTGCCACGCCTCGACCTCGCTGGCGATGCGGTAGCGGGTCGGGTCGTCGGAGGTGGTGTGCGCCCCCATCCGGTAGGTGTACGCCTCGATCAGGCTCGGGCCCTGCCCGTGGCGGGCGTTGTCCAGCGCGTGCCGGGTCACCGCGTACGTGGCCAGCACGTCGTTGCCGTCGACCCGGATGCCGGGGAAGCCGAAGCCGGCGGCGCGCCGGTAGAGGGGGATGCGGGTCTGCCGCTCCAGCGGCTCGGAGATGGCGTACTGGTTGTTCTGGCAGAAGAACACCAGCGGGGAGTTGAACACGCCGGCCCAGACGAACGCCTCGTTGACGTCGCCCTGGCTGGTGGCGCCGTCGCCGAAGTAGGCGATCACCGCCTCGCCGTCGTCGCTGCCGGTCCGGCCGTCCATCGCGACGCCCATGGCGTACCCCGTCGCGTGCAGGGTCTGCGCCCCGATCACGATCGTGTACATGTTGAACTTGAACTCGTTCGGATCCCAGCCGCCCTGGTCGACGCCACGGAACAGGCCGAGCGGCATGATCGGGTCGATGCCCCGGCAGTAGAGCACGCCGTGCTCGCGGTAGGTGGGGAAGGCCATGTCCTGTGTACGCAGGGCCCGTCCCGAGCCGACCTGGGCCGCCTCCTGGCCGAGCAGGCTCGCCCAGATGCCCAGCTCACCCTGGCGTTGCAGCGCCGTCGCCTCGGCGTCCAGCTTCCGGACGAGCACCAGATCGCGGTAGAGGCCGCGATACTCCTCGTCGGTGAAGTCGACGCGGTACTCCGTGCCGTCCGGGCCGGTCACGCTCTCGATCCGCTCGCCGGAGGGCGTGAGCAGCTGCACCAGCTCCGGATCGCCGGTCGTGGCCTTCCTGGATCGGGGCGCGGCTCGCCGGCCGCGGGCCGGTGCCCCGGGGTCGCCCTTTGCCATCCGTCTCTCCCTGTCGTGTCTGCGTCGGCACCGGGGGGTCACCCGGCCGCGCGACTCGTGCGCCCGCCCCGGCTGGTGCCGGGATGGTTCCTGGCGGCCGCGCCTAGCCCCGGTAGGGGTTGCCGCGCGGCGTGAGCCGGATTCTGGCCGAACCCGGTTCGGGAGGCCGGCGTGCAGTCGCGCCTACCGCGTGGGTGCGCGGAGGTCACGGCTGCGCTGCCGTCGTGGCTCCATATTCGCATCAGAGGTGAGGCGTCCCACACTCCACCTGCCCCACGTCCCGTGACCGGCCCGCTTCGTTACCCGAACAGCCGGAGTGTCTGGTCGAGCGACGCGCGACCGATCCGGTGATGGTTAGTCACCATTCGGCCAGATACGCGTGTCGACACGCGGTGTGGGGTTGGCCTACACAGAGTCACTGTCCCAGGCTGTTCGGGCGGGCCGGATCCAGCTCCGGCGGTCCGCCGGGGGCCGCACCGGGCGGCACCGGCCAGGGGCGACGACGAGGAGTTGCGTGGTGTCCGATCCAGGTGAAGGTCCCGGGGCGCCGATCCTCGGCCGGCACCGGGCGCCCGGCGGCTACCGCCGCGTGGTGGGCGCACACCGGGCCGCGCGTACCGCCGGACCGACCCGGGGTTACCTGCTGACCGTGGCGCTGCTCGCCGGCACGGCCTCGATGCCGGTCCTCGCCGCGATCAGCACCGGCTCGGCCACCGTCGGCAGCACGGCACTGCCGGACAGCAGCACCCGGTTCATCCCGACGCCCTCGGTCGGCCCGGTGGTGATCCCGCCGCCACCCACCGGTGTGCCGACGGCCACCGCGACGATGCGCCCGCCGGTCGAGATGGTGGGCCCGCCGGTCGACGTGCTGGTGCAGACACCGCGCCCGGTGCCCACCGGCACACCGGGCGAACAGTCGCCGGCACGTCGCCCCGAGCCGCCGGCGAGCATCCCCGCGCCCCGGCCGCCCACCACCACCCCCGCGCCGCGGCCGGCACCCACCCCGACCCGCACCCTGACGCCGTCCCCGACGCCCTCGCCGTCTCCGACGCCCTCGCCGTCCCCGACGGCCGGTTCCCCCGCGCCGACCGGCGAGCCCGACCCGCCCACGGCGTCCGTCGACCCGAGCGACCCCGTCGATCCGAGCGCGTCGAGCGTCCCGCCGGTGACCACCGACCCGAGCGCGTCGA
Organism: Micromonospora sp. WMMD1082; assembly: GCF_029626175.1. Classification (NCBI taxonomy): domain Bacteria; kingdom Bacillati; phylum Actinomycetota; class Actinomycetes; order Micromonosporales; family Micromonosporaceae; genus Micromonospora; species Micromonospora sp. WMMD1082. Next base: position 2,869,505 of record NZ_JARUBM010000002.1, read on the forward strand.
GTGCTCCGCCCGTGACGACGGACCCCAGCGTGTCCAGTGCTCCGCCTGCGACGACGGACCCGGACGTGTCGAGTGCTCCGCCGGCGACGACAGATCCGAGCGCGTCTGGCGATCCCCCTGTGACGACGGACCCGGACGCGTCCGCCGGGCCACCCGCGTCGGTGGAGCCGTCCGCATCGACTGGCCCGACCGGCGGCGTCCCCACGCCGGGATCCACGCCTACCGGCGGCTTTCCCACGCCGGAGTCCGCGCCGACCAGCGTGGTCACCGAGCCGGTGCTGCCCACCACGCCGGAGCGCAACGGCAGCGCACGTCCCCGGGCACGGATCCGCCTGCGGGACCGCCGGCGGCCCGGCGCAGACTCGTCGGAGAGCGCCGGCCTCCCGGCGGCCCGGTGAGGTGCGGTCGGGCGGGAGGTCTCCCGCGCGCCGCTCAGCCGTCGTCGGAGAGGCGGTGCCGGTTCGCCTCGATCCAGGCGTCGAGGGCGGCCGGGTCGTCCGGGTCGACGCCGTCGGCCATCAACTGGGCCACGGCGGCCGTGGCCGGGCTGCGCCGCTCACCGGTCGCGTAGAGCCGGACGAACTCCGGCACCATCTCCTCGATCGCGGCGTCCGTCGCGGCCGCGGCCGGCTCGGGCAGCCCGCGCATGCGGGCCGCGTACCCGGCCCAGGCGCGCAGCACCCGGGGCAGCATCGCCGCGTCGTCCATGTCCAGCACGGCCCGACGGTGCACCCAGTCGAGCAGGAAGAGCCCGGCGACGGTCGGGCTCCACCGCAACGGATCGGCGTCCGGGAAGGTGGCCGCGTGGTCGAGCAACAGGCCCAGACAGAAGTGCAGGGAGGCCAGTTCGCCGCCGTCGACGGCGTCCAGCCCGGCCCGGGCCGCGTCCGGCGAGGCCAGGAAGCGGCGGATCTCGGCGGACCGGGCGGCATCCGGCAGCGGTTCGTCGGCCTGCCGGGGCGGTGGCGCGGTCGTGGCCGGCAGGACGGCCAGCCGGGCTCCCACGAGGGCACGGTCCGTGGCCAGCGAGGCGGCGCCGGGCAGCTGCCCCAGATGGTCGGTGACCGCCAGGTGCCGGCTCACCTCGTCGCGCATTCGGGTCGGGCTCTCCTCCCGGAACCAGGTCAGCTCGTCGTCGGCGCACAACCGCCGGACCTGCTCCAGGATCCGCCCGGCCGGCCCGCCGACGAAGACGTCCTTGGTGATGCCGATGTTGTGGTCGACGAGCGCCACCAGCGCGTGCTCCGGCCCTCCCGTGGCGTCGTCGTAGGCGAAGGTGGCCAGGTAGGAGGTCTGGTCGCCGTACACGTCGCCGTACGCCCAGGTGCCGGTGAGGTGCACCTTGCCGAGCTGCCCGGACCAGGCCGGCGCGGTGGCGCCGGGGCGGACCCGGTCCGCGCCGTCCGCGTCGGGCACCAGGGCGGCGAAGACGGCCCGTACCGTGGTCGCCGCGGCCGCCCGCCGTCGCGAGGTGGCGGCGAGGAATCCACCGACGAACTCCCGTACCGCCGTCTCCCGGTCCGTCTCGGCGATCTCGTACACGCTGCCCAACAGTGCCGCGCCGAGCATCTCCGCGTCGAGGGCCGAGTCGAGCTTGGTCACGTCGCGTGCGGCGTGCAGCACCGCGTCGTAGGGGGTCTGTGGCGTGGCCATGACACGACCCTACGCCGCTCGCCGGCCGGCCATGTGACGAGCGAACCGACCGGCGAGCCCACGCGGTCACCCCGGGTAACCGGACCGTTGGGTGTGGGAACGTCGGACGCGGGCGTCTACCGGTGCCGGGCGACCTCCAGGACGGTGCGCGCGTCGGCGTGCGCGGCGATCACCGCCCGCACCGGGGCGAGCACGTGCTCGTCGGCGACGAGGGCGATCGCCCGGGTCAGTTGCGCCTCGGCCCGCTGGCGGGCCCGCCGGGCGGCCCACCGCACCAGCGGGCGGCTCAGGGCCGTGACGGCCAGCCCGGCCAGTAGCCCGCCGAGCAGCAGCAGTGTCGGCACCGGCACCTCACCGACCATCGGGTGCCGCAGCTCCGGCAATCCCAGCGCCCGCATCGCGTAGCCGAGGACCAGCCAGCCCAGCCCGGCCACCGCGGCGAGCGTCACCAGCCACTGCACCCCGTTGACCAGTTGCCACCAGCGCCGGGGACGGCTCATGCCGAGGTCGGCGCTGGCGAGCGCGCGGTCCAGGGCGTCCGGCAGGTCGCCGATTCGGGACCGGGCCGCCGCGGTCATCGCGTCGGGCCAGGCGCTCGGCAGCCCGTCCCCGGCCCGCTCGGCCACCGTCCGCAGCGCCAGGGCCAGCGCGGACTTGTCGGCCGCGCTGGGCTCGGGTACGGACGTCGCGGCGACCAGGCTCCCCGCCGGGTCTCCCGGGGCGCCCTGCGGCCCGGGCAGGTGCAGCCGGCGCAGCGGATCGGCCCGCAGCCGCCGCCAGAGCCGTACCAACGGCCAGCCGGTGGCCGACGCGGCACGGTGCCGGTACGCCTGCTCGACCGCCTCCACGACCGTCGGCACCCCGGCCGCCGCCCCCAGCGCGCGGTCCAGCGCGGCAACGGCGGGGTCGTCCGCGGGGAGCGCCGTGCGGGGCGCGCCGACCATGTCGTCCAGCGCGACGACGACGGCGTCCACGTCGCCGGAGAGGCGGCGCAGCGCGGCCTGCCGCTCGGCGACGGTGCGCTCCAGTGCGGCCCGAAGCGCTTCCGGGCCGACCGGGTCGGCGACCGTGGTGGCCAGCAGCGGTACCCCGTCCAGCCCGTCCGCGTCGAGCAGTCGGCGCAGGTCGGTGAGGACCCGGGGCACATCGGCCGGGGGCAGCCGGTCGGTTTGGTTGAGCACCACCACGGTGACGTCCCGGTGCTGGCGGAACTCGCGGAGGTAGCTGCGGTGCATCACCCGGTCGGCGTACTTCTGCGGGTCGACCACCCAGACCACGAGGTCCACCAGGCCGAGCAGCCGGTCCACCTCCAGCCGGTGCGCGTGCGCGATGGAGTCGAAGTCCGGCAGGTCGAGCAGGATCAGCCCGTGCAGGGTGGACTCGTCGTCGCCGTCCAGCAGGCTCTCCCGGACGAATCGGTGCCGCGGCAGTACGCCGAGCCAGTCGAGCAGCCGGGTGCCACCGTCGAGCGGCCCCCAGACGCAGGCGTGGGTGACGCCGGTGGTGGGCCGGCGTACCCCGACGGGTGACAGGTCCATCCCGGCCATCGCGTTGAACAGGCTCGACTTGCCGCTGCCGGTCGCGCCGGCCAGGGCCACCACGGTGTGGTTGCGGGACAGCGCCAACCGGGCACCGGCCCGTTCGACCAGGGTGCGGGCCGGACCGAGTGGAGTGTCCGGCAGGTGGCCGTCGACGATGCCGAGGAACCGCCGCACCGCCTCCAGCCGGGCGACCAGCTGGTCCGGGTCCACCCGCCCGTCGGCGATCCGCAGCGCCTCCCGGAGGCGCCCACCCATCCCGGTCACGGCCGTTCCCGCCCCGCCACCGGACCGTTCGCCCCCCACCGACTCGGTTGATCATGAAGTTGTTGCCCCGACACGCCGGTCTCCGGAACAACAACTTCATGATCAACCGGGGGTTGGGGCGGGGGGACGGGGGTGGGGAAGTTGCTGTGGAGTCTGGCCGTTTCCACCCGGTTGGCTGCTCGGCGCAGGGCGGTGGCGGTGCGGGCTGCGGGGCGGGCCTGCTCGGTCCGGGCGAGGTAGCGGGCGGCCTCGGTGTCGAGCAGGACAGACACGCGGTTCAGCAGGTCCTCGCGGGCCTTGTTGGCCAGCGTACGCACGGCCTGGTCGCCGAAGATGGCCTGGAGGACCGCCTGGCCGGCGATGGTGGTGCCGGCGCCGGTGGCGACCTCCAGCCCGGTCGGGATGAACGCGGTGGAGGCGAAGACCGCGATCATCACGACCAACCCGGTGGCGTTGACCGCGTACGCCGCCGTCCGGGCCACGAAGCGCCGGTCACCGCCCTCGGCCCGGACCAGCTCCAGCACGCCGCGCTGCCAGTCCCGGACCAGCCGCTCGGCGCGCTCGGGCAGGTCGGCGGAGTGGTGGGCAAGCTCCGGTTCGAGCAGCGCCGCGCCGGCCGGGTGCGCCTTCCACCCGGTGTACGCGTGCTCGGCCGCCTCGGCGGCCACGCCCCGCAACAGGGTCACCAGCTGTGACTCGATCGCGTCGCGCAGCTCGACGGCGGGGGCCGGGCGTCGGGAGAACGCGGCGATGACCCGGTCCCGTAGCCGGCCGATCCGCGCCTCCAGGGTGCGGAAGAAGTCGCTGGTGCCGATGAACTCCTGCCAGCGGGCGAGCACCTCGCCACGGAGCAGCCGCCCGTCGCGCAGCCCCTGCTCGACCGTGCGGCTCGCGGCGCGGTACGCCGCGAGTACCCGCTCGTCCATCGCGTTGGCGGCGGTCACCTGCTCCTCGGCGGCGGCGGCGAGGCTCTCGACGGAGGGCTGCAGGGTGGCCAGCGCGCCGCCCAGCGTCTGCCGGACCACCGCCGAGCGGGCCTCCGCGTCGGCGGCGAGCCGGGCGAACCAGTCCGCCAGCGGTGCGGTGACCCGGCCGGGCAGCAGGCCCTGCCCGTCGACCCACGTCTCCGGCAGCACGAACAGCGGCGCCGAGCCGAGCTCCTGCTCGGCGAGCATCTCGGCGAGGTGGGCGGCGACCTCGTCGGTCGCCTCCACGGGAACCCGGTCGAGCACCAGGGCGATCGCGGCACCTCGGGCCCGCGCGCCGCGCAGCAGTTCCCAGGGGACGGCGTCGGCGTACCGCGCGGCGGTGGTGACGAAGAGCCAGAGGTCGGCGGCCGCGAGCAGCTGGCCGGCCAACGCCCGGTTGGCGTCGACCACCGAGTCGATGTCGGGGGCGTCCAGGAAGGCCAGCCCGGGGGCGAGCGCCGGGGCGGTGACCAGGTGCAGGGTGCGGGGATCCGCGCTGGGCTGGTTGGTGCGGGTCAGTCCGGGCAGCAGTTCACCCCGACGGAACCAGGCCGAGTCGGTGGGGCTGCAGACCAGGACCGGGGAGCGGGTGGTGGGCCGCAACACACCGGCGGCGCTGACCCTGGCCTGCACCAGGCTGTTGACCAGGGTCGACTTGCCCGCGCCGGTGGAACCGCCGACCACCACGAGCAGTGGGGCGTCGAGGCGGGAGAGGCGGGGCAGCAGGTAGTCGTCGAGCTGGTCGGCGAGGGCGGCGGCGCTGCGCCTGGCCGCCTCGGCGGAGGGCAGGGCCAACGGGAACCGGGCCGCGCCGATCGCGGCACGCAGGCCGGTCAGGGCGTCGGATAGGGCGGCGTCCCCGCTGGCCGCGGGCCGGTCCTCCCCGGCGCCGGCAGGTCCGGTGCGGGCTGCGACGGCGGGCGAGCCGGACAGTGAGGCGGGATCGCCGTTCGTCGTCACCGCTAAAGCGTGCCCGACCGACAAAGGTAAGACAACCGATCGGTAGCGACTGACGGGTTGCGCCTATCCGACTCAACCCTGACTTGACGATTCTCGAGGGCGTGGCACTATTGAGTCAAGTTCACTCAAGTCGAGGTGGGGTCGCCGAGGGCGGCGCCCGCCGCGCAGCGCGACGGGAGGGCCCGTCACCTGCTCAACGTTACGAAGCGAGGAAGCGAAGATGGCACGTGCGGTCGGTATCGACCTCGGCACGACGAACTCCTGCGTCAGCGTCCTGGAGGGCGGTGAGCCCACCGTCATCGCCAACGCGGAGGGCTCGCGGACGACCCCGTCGATCGTCGCGTTCGCCCGCAACGGGGAGGTGCTCGTCGGTGAGGTCGCCAAGCGCCAGGCGGTGACGAACCCGGACCGGACGATCCGCTCGGTCAAGCGGGAGATCGGCACCAGCTGGTCCGTCGACATCGACGGAAAGAAGTACACCCCGCAGGAGATCTCCGCCCGGACGCTGATGAAGCTCAAGCGGGACGCCGAGGCATACCTGGGCGAGCAGATCACCGACGCGGTGATCACCGTCCCGGCCTACTTCAACGACGGCCAGCGTCAGGCCACCAAGGAGGCCGGCGAGATCGCCGGCTTCAACGTGCTGCGGATCGTCAACGAGCCGACCGCGGCCGCCCTGGCGTACGGGCTGGACAAGGGCTCCAAGGAGCAGACCGTCCTGGTCTTCGACCTCGGTGGTGGCACCTTCGACGTGTCGCTGCTGGAGCTGGCCGAGGGCGTCATCGAGGTCAAGTCCACCAGCGGTGACAACCTGCTCGGTGGCGACGACTGGGACCAGCGGATCATGGATCACCTGGTGAAGACCTTCCGGGGCGAGCACGGCATCGACCTGTCGCAGGACAAGATGGCGATGCAGCGGCTCAAGGAGGCCGCCGAGAAGGCCAAGATCGAGCTGTCCGCCGCCACCACGACCAACATCAACCTGCCGTACATCACCGCCGGGGCGGCCGGTCCGCTGCACCTGGACGTCACGCTCAGCCGGGCCGAGTTCCAGCGGATGACGCAGGACCTGCTGGACCGCTGCAAGGGCCCGTTCGAGCAGGCCGTGAAGGACGCGGGCATCAAGGTCTCCGACGTCGACCACGTGATCCTGGTCGGCGGCTCGACCCGGATGCCGGCCGTGACCGAGCTGGTCAAGCAGCTCACCGGCAAGGAGCCCAACAAGGGCGTCAACCCCGACGAGGTCGTCGCCGTCGGCGCCGCTCTGCAGGCCGGTGTGCTCAAGGGCGAGGTCAAGGACGTCCTGCTGCTCGACGTGACCCCGCTGAGCCTGGGCATCGAGACCAAGGGCGGCATCTTCACCAAGCTGATCGAGCGCAACACCACCATCCCGACCAAGCGCTCCGAGGTGTTCACCACCGCCGACGACAACCAGCCGTCGGTGCTGATCCAGGTCTTCCAGGGCGAGCGCGAGATCGCCGCGTACAACAAGAAGCTCGGCACCTTCGAGCTGACCGGCCTTCCGCCGGCCCCGCGCGGTGTGCCGCAGATCGAGGTCACCTTCGACATCGACGCCAACGGCATCGTGAACGTCCACGCCAAGGACCTGGGCACCGGCAAGGAACAGAAGATGACGATCACCGGCGGCTCCTCGCTGCCGAAGGACGACATCGAGCGGATGCGCCGGGACGCCGAGGAGCACGCGGAGGAGGACAAGCGCCGCCGCGACGAGGCCGAGAGCCGCAACGTGGCCGAGGCCCTGCAGTGGCAGACCGAGAAGTTCCTCGCCGAGAACGGTGACAAGCTCCCGGCCGAGAACCGCGAGAAGCTCAACGACGCCCTCGGCGAGCTGCGCGGTGCCCTCGGTGGCAGCGACATCGATAAGATCAAGTCGGCGCACGAGCAGCTCGCGCAGGTCTCCCAGGAGGCGGGCTCGCTGCTCTACGCCCAGCAGGCCGAGCAGGCCCAGGCGGGCGGCGAGCCCGGTGCCGGTGCGGCCGGCGCGGCCGGTGCCGGTGCGGCCGGCGGTGCGCAGGCCGGCGGCGCGCGGCCCGGTGCCGACGACGTGGTCGACGCGGAGATCGTCGACGAGGACAAGAAGTGACGGTCCTGGCGATCCGAGCTCACGGGCAGAGGGATGAGGTAGTCGTATGACGGAGAAGCCACGAGCCGCCGGCCCGGGTCGCACCGGGTCGGCGCCGGGTGGCTCGGCGTCCGAGCCGGCCGCCGGCGACGCGCCGCGGGTCGTCATCCGCAACAACCGGAAGATCAGCCGGGTCGGCGAGCCCGAGGGTACGGCCGCGGACGCCGGCTCGGATGTCCCGGCCGAGGGCCTGGTCGAGGAGGCCGAGGTCGTGGTCGACTCAATCGAGGTCGAGGCGAGCGCGCTCAGTGACGCCTCCTCGGCCGAGGCGCCGCCGGTGGTGGACTCTCCGGCGCAGCCGGTCGGGGAGTCGTCCGAGCCGGCCGGCGGCAGGCCCGGTGCCGAGCTGGCGGCGCTTCGCGCCGAGTTGGAGGAGCGCACGCGCGACCTGCAGCGGGTGTCGGCCGAGTACGCCAACTACCGCAAGCGGGTCGAGCGCGACCGTGGCCTGGTCACCGAGCAGGCGACCGGCTCGGTGCTCGCCGCGCTGCTGCCGATCCTGGACGACCTCGACCGCGCCCGGGAGCACGGTGACCTGGTCGGCCCGTTCGGTTCGGTGGCCGAGCAGCTGACCACCGCGTTGGGCAAGTTCGGGCTGACCCCGTTCGGTGAGCAGGGTGATCCCTTCGATCCGACCCGGCACGAGGCGGTGGCCCACCAGACCTCGGCCGACGTCACCGAGCCGACCTGCGTGCAGGTGATGCGTCGGGGCTACCAGATCGGTGAGCGGCTGCTGCGGCCGGCGATGGTCGCGGTCGCCGAGCCGGAATAGTGCCCGACGGTGACCCGGCCGCCCCGCTCGCCGAGACCTGGCGGGCGGGGCGGTCCGGGCCCGGAGGCGGGGAGGAGGTGCACGGGTGAGTTCGAAGGACTGGATCGAGAAGGACTACTACGCGGTCCTGGGCGTGGCGAAGACCGCGCCCGCTGACGAGATCAAGAAGGCGTACCGCAAGCTGGCCCGCGAGTCGCACCCGGACCACAACCCCGGTGACGCCAGAGCCGAGGAGCGCTTCAAGGCGGTCTCCGAGGCGTACGCGGTGCTCGGCGACGACGCGAAGCGCCGCGAGTACGACGAGATGCGCTCGCTGTTCGGGTCCGGCGCGTTCCGGCGTGGCGCCCGCCAGGCGGGCCAGCCGGGTGGCGTGCCGTTTGACGTCTCCGACCTGTTCGGTGGCGCGCAGTCCGGCGGTGGCCGGTTCGCCGGTGGCGGCATCTCCGACCTGTTCAGCTCGATCTTCTCGGGCGGTGGAGGCGGCGGGGCCGGCGGCGGCGCACCCGGCCCGGCCCGAGGTCGGGACATCGAGACCGAGGTGGCGCTCGACTTCGACGACGCGGTCCGGGGTGTGACCCTGCCGCTGACGCTGCGGGCGCCGGGCGTCTGCGACACCTGTCACGGCAACGGCGCCAAGCCCGGCACCCTGCCACGGACCTGCCCGGTCTGCCACGGCGCCGGGGTCACCACCCGGAACCAGGGTGCGTTCAGCTTCTCCGAGCCGTGCCGCAACTGCCAGGGCGTCGGCACGGTGGTGGACGAGAAGTGCCCGGAGTGCCAGGGCACCGGCGGGGTCACCAAGACCCGTACGCTCAACGTCCGCTTTCCCGCCGGCGTGGCCGACGGCCAGCGGATCCGGCTGGCCGGCCGCGGTGAGCCGGGCGAGCGGGGCGGGCCGGCCGGCGACCTCTTCGTGCACGTGAAGGTCCGGCCGGACGAGCTGTTCGGGCGCACCGGCGACGACCTCACCCTGACCGTTCCGATCACGTTCGCGGAGGCCGTGCTCGGCACCGACCTGCGGGTGCCGACCCTCGACGGCGCGGTGACCCTGCGGGTGCCGCCGGGTACGCCGAGCGGTCGGATCCTGCGGGCCCGGGGCAAGGGGGTCAGCCGCCGGGACGGTCAGACGGGTGACCTGCTGGTCACCCTCGACGTGGTGGTTCCGGCGCGGGTCTCCGACGAGGCGCGGGCGGCCCTGGAGACGTTCGCCGAGCAGACCCCGCCGGCGGCCCGGGAACATCTCGACGCGCGGGTGCGTCGATTCGGTTGATCGGTGAAGCGGTGCGGAGGTGAGCGGGATGGACGGGTTCATCGGATCGGATGACCCTGCCTACGAGGCCAAGGTACTGATGATCTCCGTCGCGGCGCGGATGGCGGGCATGCACCCGCAGACGCTGCGTCAGTACGACCGGCTGGGCCTGGTGCAGGCCGGCCGGGCGGCGGGCGGCGGGCGGCGGTACAGCGTCCGGGACGTGGTGTTGCTGCGCGAGGTGCAGCGGCTCAGTCAGGACGACGGGGTGAACCTTGCCGGGATCAAGCGGATCATCGGGCTGGAGCGGCTGCTGGAGCAGGCGCAGCAGCGGGTCGCCCAGCTGGAGGCCGAGCTCGACGCCGCGTACCGCCGGATGGCCGAGCTGGAGTCGCTGGCCCGCTTTCCGGGCCGTGACCTGGTCCCGACGAACCAGACCTCCACCGCCCTGGTGGTCTGGCGTCCCCGCCGCAGTCCTGGCCGCTGATCGGGGGGCCGCCGGCTCCCCACGGCGGTCGCCCGGTACTTCCCCGAAACCCGGGCGCGGGCCGAGCTGCCTCCGTTAGGCTCGGGAAAACGGGGCTAACCGTCTCAATACGGACCCCTGAACTGGCGGGGGGCGCCATGACGGAAGCGGCGCGGAAGGTGGCCGAAGAGGCGGGACGCCGGTTCGACAACCTGGCCGAGGACGTCCGGAAGAAGTTCGACCGGATCACCAGCGGGCGCCTCTCCGACCAGGCCAAGACCGGCAGGTTCGGCGGACGTGGCGGCCACGGCGCCGGGCAGGCGCGGACCGACCAGCATCGCCGCCAACGGGGTGGATCGGCTCGCTGACCGATGCGCCGACGTGCGGGCCGGGAGCCACGGGGGGTCCCGGCCCGTTCGGCACCTCAGAGCCGGCGGTTCTCCCGGACCAGCCCGCCCTCGCACCACTCCCGGTACACGAACAGCTCGGGCCGGGTCAGCAGCCGCCGGCTGTTGTGCGCCCAGTTGCGCATCATCTCGTCGCCGTCGCGCTGGGCCTGATCCACCAGTTTGCGGAAGCGTCGCTTCGGGTGGGCCCGGAAGTTCGTCCGGATCCCGTCCGCGGCGTAGATGTAGAGGCAGTGCAGCGCGAACCGGCGTGCCGGGCAGCGCGGATCCATCGCCAGCTCGAACAGCGTCATCACCAGCCGGTCACCGGAGACCAGCAGGTCCCAGTCGGGCGGCATGGAGGTCAACGGGACGGAATCGGGGTGGTACGCCCACGCCCGCAACTCCGCCGGGCTCGGGTCGACGGGGTTGGCAAAGCCGTGGAACGCTGACTCCTGCACGCTCACCGGCCAACCTTCCGCTCTCGCCCGCGGTGGCGTCCGCCCTCCGCAAACCCTGGCTGCTGGGGCGACACGTTAACGCGGTACCGGTGAGTACGGGTAGACCCTTGCGGGAAGCAATTCGGCATCGGTTGGTCGGAGGGCGTCATCCGGACGGTCGAGCTGGCCGGCGGACGGTCACGCTCTGTCGATCGCCGCGGCCTTCCGGGCCTGTTGCCGTGCTTCCCGAACCCGCAGCCACCGCCTGAACCGGGTGTGGTCCGGCAGCCGGGCGAGCAGCGGACCGGTGACCACGGTGATCAGCACGTACGTCGCGGCGAGCGCGGCCAGTTTCGGCTCGACGCTGCCGGCGGCCACCGCGAGGCCGGCGATGACGATGGAGAACTCACCCCGAGGTACCAACGCCAGCCCCGCCCGCCAGCGCCCGGGCTCGGCGATGCCGACGCGCCGGGCCGCCAGGTAGCCGGTAAGGATCTTCGTCGTCATGGTCACGAGTGCCAGCAGCAGCGCGGGCAGCAGTACCGGCGGGATGTGCCGCGGGTCGGTGGCCAGCCCGAAGAAGACGAAGAAGACGGCGGCGAAGAGGTCGCGCAGCGGAGTCAGCAGTTCGGTGGCGTGATGGGCGACCGGCCCGGAGAGGCCGATGCCCACCAGGAAGGCACCCACCGCCGCCGACACCTGGAGCTTCGCCGCGACCCCGGCCACCAGCAGGGTCAGGCCGAGCACACCGAGCAGCAGTGCCTCGGCGTTGTCGGCCGACAACGCCCGGGAGAGGAAGCTGCCGTAGCGGAGGGCGACCACCAGCACCGTGACCACGGTCAGCACCGCCACCCCGAGGGCGACGCCGCCCTTGACCAGCCCGACCCCCGCGAGCAGCGCGGTCGCCAACGGCAGGTAGAACGCCATCGCCAGGTCCTCGACCACGAGCACCGAGAGGATCACCGGGGTTTCCCGGTTGCCGAGCCGGCCCAGGTCGGCGAGGATCTTGGCGATCACGCCCGAGGACGAGACCCAGGTGATCCCGCCGAGCACCACCGCGGCCAGCCAGCCCCAGCCGAGCAGCAGCGCGAACGCCGCGCCCGGCAGCGCGTTGAGCACCGCGTCGATCAACCCCGCCGGGGCCGCCGATCGCAGGTTGCCGACCAGTTCGTCGGCGGAGTACTCCAGGCCGAGCATGACCAGCAGCAGGATCACGCCGATCTCGGCGCCGACGGCGAAGAACTCCTCGCTGGCATGCAGCTCCAGGATGCCGCCGTGGCCCAGGACCAGACCCGCCAGCAGGTACAGCGGGATCGGGGAGAGCCCGATCCGGCGGCCGAGCCGGCCGAGTAGCCCGAGCAGGAACAGCAGCGCGCCGACCTGGATGAGCAGGTTGGTGAAGTCGTGCATCCCTGACTCAGCCGGTCGGGTCGTCGTCGACGAGGACCGCGCGTACCCCCAGCGGGCGGCCCGATTGCGTCATGATGTCGTGACGTACGCCGATCCCCGATGGGGCAGTCTGGTCGACACGCACTCGCACGCGCTCAGGCTACCCTCGCGACGGAGGCCGAATGACCACGCGTGGGGCCCGCCCGTTGACCGTGTTCACCCTGGTGGTGCTGCTCTCCGGCTGTTCGATCGGGGATGTCCGCCGGACCCCGCCGCCGCCCGAACCGCCACCGTCGCACAGCGCGTCCCCGGGGCCGCCGCCGACCCCGAGGCCCGTCGCGGAGACCCGCAGTACCCGGCTCGCCGTCCCGGCGCGGTACGACTCACCGTTCGTGGAGTTCGTCGACGCCGAACGCGGCTACGCCCTCTACGCCGCCTGCGACGGACGCCCACCCGGCGGCCCGGACTGCCGCGCCCTGCTCTGGTCGACGCGGGACGGCGGCCGGTCCTGGCAGCGGCTGCGTCACCCGAGGCCGGTCGCCGACAACCAGCAGTTGTACGCCACCGTCGACGTGCTCGCCCTCTGGGCCGAGCCGCACGGCTGGTGGACCTCGACCGACGGCGGCGAGACCTTCCGGCACAGCCCCGGAGAGGCAGCCCCGGCCAGTTGGCAGGAGGCCCAGGGGCGGTTCCAGATCATCGAGAGTTCGGGAGAGGTGGGTCGCTGGGTAGACGGCGTGTTACGCCCGCTGCCCGCCCAGCCGCCGGTTCCCGTGGTGCAGACGGTCACCGGGGGCGAACCGGAGCGGTTCGACTCCTACATTCCTCCGCTGATCGTGGCGGGGCTGACCGAGGACGGTGGGCCGGCCGTCGCGGTCTCCTGGGACGGCGGCCGCGACTGGCAATCGGAGCCGGTGCCGCCACCCGAAGGGGAGATCGGCGTGCTGCGCGCGGCGGTGACGCCTGACGAGCGATGGCTGATCGGCGAGCGGCCTGACCGGACGGGTTTCCCGGCGCTGTGGGTGCAGCGTGGTCCACGCTGGCTGGCCGTGGCGGCCGAGGGGCATCCGGAGCTGGGCCGGGTGGTGCCGCTGGGCGGCAGCACGGTGGCGGTGATCGGCCCGCGCGGCGCGGGCGCCGTGATCGGCGACCGCTACCTGGAGCTGACCTGGCCGGTGACCGCCGAGCACTCCCTGCGGGTGCTGGCCGACGGCACGCTGTTCGCGGCCACGCCACAGGGTGTCCTGCTCGGCTCGGGCCGCTACGTCGAGCGCACCTGGACAGCGGTGACCCTCGAAACGGACTGACAGGCGGCCTCGCCGGCGGCTAGGAGTGACGTACATCACACCTTGCAGGTTGAGTGGAATAGGCTCAACTCTGGTTCTGTCGGTACCAGTGGACACACCGATCCAGGGGAGCCCATGAACACCGAACGCCTCACCACCAAGAGTCGGGAGACCATCACCGGTGCCGTCGCCCTGGCGAACCAGCGGGGGCACGCCACCGTCGAACCGTGGCACCTGTTGCTGTCGCTGCTGGACACGGAGGGATCGACCGCCGCCGGTCTGCTGCGCGCCGTCGGAGCGGACCCGGCCGAGCTGCGCCGGGCCGCCCAGCGGGCCGTGGACGCCCTGCCCGCCGCCCGTGGCTCCAGCATCGCCGAGCCGACCCTGGCCCGCGAGTTCGTCAACGCCATCGGCGCCGCCGAACAGGTCGCCCGTCCGCTCGGCGACGAGTACACCTCCACCGAGCACCTGCTCGCCGGGCTGGCCCGCGTCGGCGGCGCCGTCGCCGGCGCCCTCAAGGCCGCCGGCGCCACCGAGGAGAGCCTGGTGGCGGCCTTCCCGACGGTACGCGGCGGAGACCGTCGGGTGACCAGCGCCGATCCGGAGCAGACCTACCAGGCGCTGACCAAGTACGGCGTCGACCTGACCGCGAGCGCCCGGGACGGCAAGATCGACCCGGTGATCGGCCGGGATTCCGAGATCCGCCGGGTGATCCAGGTGCTGTCCCGGCGTACCAAGAACAACCCGGTGCTGATCGGCGAGCCCGGGGTCGGCAAGACCGCCATCGTCGAGGGCCTGGCCCAGCGGATCGTGGCCGGTGACGTGCCCGAGTCGCTGCGCGACAAGAAGCTGGTCTCGCTTGACCTCGGCGCGATGGTCGCCGGCGCGTCGTACCGGGGCCAGTTCGAGGAGCGGTTGAAGTCCGTCCTGGAGGAGATCAAGAACTCCGACGGGCAGGTCATCACCTTCCTCGACGAGCTGCACACCGTGGTCGGTGCCGGCAAGGGCGAGGGCTCGATGGACGCCGGCAACATGCTCAAGCCGATGCTGGCCCGGGGCGAGCTGCGGATGGTCGGCGCCACCACGCTGGACGAGTACCGCGAGCACATCGAGAAGGACCCGGCCCTGGAGCGCCGCTTCCAGCCGGTGCTGGTCGGCGAGCCCACCGTGGCGGACACCATCGGCATCCTGCGCGGGCTCAAGGAGCGCTACGAGGTGCACCACGGCGTACGCATCACCGACGCCGCCCTGGTCGCCGCCGCCACCCTCTCCGACCGCTACATCACCGACCGTTTCCTGCCCGACAAGGCGATCGACCTGGTCGACGAGTCCGCCTCCCGACTCCGGATGGAGATCGACTCCCGGCCGGTGGAGGTGGACGAGATCGAGCGGGCGGTGCGCCGGCTGGAGATCGAGGAGATGGCACTGGCCAAGGAGCCGGACGCCGCCTCCGCCGAGCGGCTGGAGCGGTTGTGCAAGGAACTCGCCGACAAGCGGGAGCAGCTCACCGCCCTCTCCGACCGCTGGCAACTGGAGAAGAGCCACATCACCAAGCTCTCCACCGCCAAGGAGGAGCTGGAGCGGCTCGGCGGCGAGGCCGAGCGGGCCGAGCGCGACGGCGAGCTGGAACGCGCCGCGGAGCTGCGGTACGGCCGGATTCCCGCGCTCAACGCCGAGCTGGCCACCGCCGAGGAGGAACTGGCCCGGCTCCAGTCCGACGGCGCGATGCTCAAGGAGGAGGTCGGTGCGGACGACATCGCCGCCGTGGTCGCCTCCTGGACCGGCATCCCCGCCGGCCGGCTGCTGGAGGGCGAGACCGCCAAGCTGCTGCGGATGGAGGAGTCGCTGGGCGAGCGCGTGGTCGGCCAGGCCGAGGCGGTCGGCGCGGTCTCCGACGCCGTACGCCGGGCGCGCGCCGGTGTGGCCGACCCGGACCGCCCGACGGGCAGCTTCCTCTTTCTCGGCCCGACCGGCGTCGGCAAGACCGAGCTGGCCAAGGCGCTCGCCGAGTTCCTCTTCGACGACGAGCGGGCCATGGTCCGCATCGACATGAGCGAGTACGGCGAGAAGCACTCGGTGGCCCGCCTGGTCGGTGCCCCGCCCGGCTATGTCGGCTACGAGGAGGGCGGCCAGCTCACCGAGGCGGTACGCCGCCGGCCGTACTCGGTGATCCTGCTGGACGAGGTGGAGAAGGCGCACCCGGACGTCTTCGACATCCTGCTCCAGGTGCTCGACGACGGCCGGCTCACCGACGGGCAGGGGCGTACGGTCGACTTCCGCAACGCGATCCTGATCCTCACCTCGAACCTCGGCTCGGCGGTGATCGGCGACCTGACGATGGCCGAGGAGCAGCGCCGCGAGGGTGTCCTCGCGGTGGTCCGGTCGCACTTCAAGCCGGAGTTCCTCAACCGGCTCGACGACATCGTGGTCTTCGCCGCCCTCCAGGGCAGCGACCTGCGGACCATCGTGGACATCCAGCTGACGGGGATGCGCAAGCGCCTCGCGGACCGCCGGTTGTCGCTGGACGTCACCGACGACGCCCGCGGGTGGCTCGCCGAGCACGGCTACGACCCGATCTACGGCGCCCGCCCGCTGCGCCGCCTGGTCCAGTCCGCGATCGGCGACCAGCTGGCCAGGGCACTGCTCGCCGGCCAGATCCGCGACGGGGACACGGTGCGGGTCGACCTCGCCGAGGGCAAGGACGGCCTGTCGGTGACCGCCGGCTGAGTCCCGGACGAGAGGGGGAGGGGCCCTGTCGCGGACCTCTCCCCGCGTTCTCTCACCGGGCGGCCAGGAGTCGGTGGGGCGAGGATGGAGGCATGTTCGGGATGCGGCGCAAGAAGGAATCGGACCTGGCGAAGGCCGTCTCGGAACTCGCCCACGCCGGCACGCTCGCGTTCGGCGGGGTCGGGATCGCGGGATCGCTCCTGCCGGAGACCGAGGCGTACCAGCGGATCGTGGCGGCCATGGCCGACCGCCCGGACGAGGTACGCGACCTGCTCGACCGCCTGCTCGCCACCGGCGCTCCCGCGGGCCGCGTGTACGCCGCCACCCTGCTGGAGCGGCTCGACCCGGCGGCCGGCCAGGCCGCCTGGACGGCCCTGCGCGGGGATCCGGCACAGCTGAACACCGCCACCGGCTGCGTCATGGGCAGCACCACGGTCGGCGAGTACGCCGCCGAGCGGCTCGCCGGAGCATGATCCGTCCGCCCGGTCGGGTCCAGCCGATCGGCGCTGTCGACGCGTGCGGCCGGGCCGTACCGTCCGCGGTATGACCGCGACCGCCGACTCGCCGGCAGCCGTGCCCCCGCCCCGCCCGCCCCGCCCCGGCACCGTCACCGTCGCCTTCTGGCTGCAACTCGCCGCCGTGCTGATCCTGCTCGGGCTCCTGGCCCTGCTGGTCGTCGAGGCGATCCAGTGGGACGCCGCGATCGACCGCGCCGTGCGGCAGGTGCCCGACGCCGATCCGGATGAGGTACGCGCGGAGCGCTGGAGCAGCGTCACCATGGTCGCGGTGCTCGGCGTACCCGCCCTGTTGCTGGCGCTCTGGTTGGCGCTGACGGCGCCCGGGGTGCGTCAGGGCAGCAACACCGCCCGGACCATGGTCTTCGTGGCCGGTGGCCTGCAACTGTTGCTCTGCGTCGTCCAGGGGTGTGCCGGCGCGATCCTGATCCCGTTCGGCCTGGCGGTGGCCGTGGCCGACGGACCGTACGTCGACGAGACGTACCCCGACGACGTCCCACCGCCGGACGACGGCTTCTGGCAGGAGTCGGACTTCATCGAGACGCTCTACAGCCAGCCGAACGTGTTCGAGTCGGTGCTCTTCCCGCTGGCCGGCCTCGGCGTGTTCCTGGTGTTCCTGCTCACCGTGGCGGTGGTGCTGCTGCTGGCGTTGCCGCCGGCACACCGCTGGTTCGTGCCGCGGGCGCAGCCGGCTCCCTATCCGACGACTCCCGGCTACCCGGTCCCGCCCGGCTACCCGCCCTTCGGCCCGGCGTTCCCCGGATATCCGCCGCCTCCCGGATATCCACCGCCGCCCGGATACGCCATCCCGCCCTGGTACGCGGCGCCGCCCGAGTATGCGCCGCCCGGTACCGGGTATGTGGTGCCCGGGTATGCGGCCGGTCCGCCCGGATATGCGGCCGGTCCGGATCCGACCGCGCACGCGCCGCACCAACCGACCGCGCAGGTGGTGCCACCGGCCTCGGATGAGCCGACCGCCCCGAACGGCGACACCGGTTCCGGCGGCGACACGGTGCCGAACGGTGACACCGGCGGGCCGGGCGGTGGCGAGCCGGGTGGCGCGGCCTCCGGCGGGCCGGGTGGGGGCGACCGGTAGTCGGCTGGCGGGACGCACCCTCGACCCGGATCATGGTCAGCGTCTTCGCCGACCTACCTCGGGAGGTGACCGGGTGGACGGGGGATGGGCGTACCTGGCGGTCGGTTGCCTGCTCGGTCTGGCCGTCGTCGTCGCGCTGCGCTGGCGGCGGCGCGACCGTGCACGGCCGCCGGCGGGCGCACACCCGCGCCGCCACGGCGGGCCGCGACGTGATCCGCGCCGGATAGCGGTCGGCGACATCGTCGAGATCGGCGACTTCGCCTACCCGGTCCAGGGCTCGATCCGCCTGGTCGAGGGCGAGTGGAGCTGGGCGCAGCACCTCCTGGACGATGTCGACGACCTCGGCCGCCGGCGTCGGCTCTCGGTGGCGGAGGACCCGGGCTTCGAGCTGGTGCTCTGGGAGTCCGCGCCACTCGCCGCCGCCGTCACTCCGGGTGCCCCGGTCGTGGAGGTCGGCGGCCGGCGGTTCAGCTGGCACGAGTCCGGCCAGGCCCGGTACACCGCCTCCGGCGGCACCGGGCTCGCGCCGAGCGGCACCGTGCGCTACCACGACTACCGCGCGCCCGGCGGGGCGCGACTCACCTTCGAGGCGTACGGCGAGGCGGGCTGGGAGATGGCCTTCGGGGAGCGGCTGGATCGCGGCGAGGTGACCGTCCACCCGCAGAGCGGGCCCTGATGCCGCACCGGGAACGCGAACCGGCCGGTCGATCCCGGCCGGACCGGGCGATGGTGACGCGCCCACCACCCGGCGCCGTGTCGTGCCGGGATGGCCCGTTGCCGATACGGTGAAGCGCGTTCCAGGGAAGGAGAAGAATGGTCGATCCCCAGAGCACCCCGGTCCGGCCACGGCCGGGCGTGGTGACGATATCCACCTACCTGCTGTTGTTGTTCGCGATCCTCCAGCTGATCAGCGTGATCATCTCGCTGGCCACCATCGGCACCGTCCGCGAGGTGATGGACGACGCCTACCGGGACTCCACGGTCGAGGGGGCGCAGGATGTCGCCAACGTCGTGGTCGTCGTCGGCGTCGGCTCCGCCATCGTCCTGCTGGTGGCGGCGTTGGCGCTGTTCGGCCTGGGCCTGCTGAACCTGCGCGGCAAGAACGGCGCGCGGATCGCCACCTGGATCGTCGGTGGCATCCTGTTCTGCTGCGTCGGGTTCAGCCTGCTCAGCGGCCTGGGTGCTGGCTTCAGCGCCCCCGGCGACACCAGCGGCGACCTGCCGAGCAACGAGGAGATCCAGCGCCGACTGGAGGACGCACTGCCGGCCTGGACCACCCCGGTCAGCGTTCTGCTCGGCGTGATCAGCCTGATCTCGCTGCTGGCGGCGTTGATCCTGCTGGCCCTGCCGAAGGCCAACGAGTTCTTCCGCAAGCCGACCCAGCAGTGGGAGCCGCCGGCCCCCGGCGGCACGTACCCGAACCAGCCGGGCTACCCGCCGGCACCGGGATACCCGGCCACCCCGCCGACCGAGCCCGGGTATCCGGGCACCGGGCAGCAGCCGGCCGATCCCGGATACCCGGCCGCCGGTGACCAGCCCGGCGGGCCGGGCGGTCAGGCCCCGCCGTCCGGTGGCCCGGAGCAGCCGCCCACGGACCGCCCGGGCTGACGGCAGGTGAGTTAGGCAGGACTGCGACGGTCCCTCCGAGTAGGTTGCTTCCCGAACGCCTACCGGAGGGACTCGTCGTGTCGTACCCCGAACAGGCACCGGCCCGCAGGCCGGCCGTGATCGTGCTCGCCGTGACGGTGCTGGGGGTGATGGCGCTCGGCGCGCTCGCGTTCGCCGTGGCGGGGCTGACCTCCGTGGGCGGCACGGTGGCCCGGCTCCGCGCGGCGGCCGCCGCCGTCGAGGTCGATGCCGGAGAGGTCGACGCGATGGCCGCCCTGCTGGGCGTGTCGGTCGCGCTGTCCGCGGTGCTGAGCCTGCTCGTCGGTCTGCTCCTCGCCGGCCTGGCACTGGGCCTGGCCGCTGGCCGCCCGGCCGCCCGGGTGGCGACCTGGGTGGTCGCCGGGCTGGGTGTGTGCTGCGGCTGCGGCGGGATCGCCACGCTGGTCGTGCAGCGCGCGACGCCCCTGGAGTTCGGTGACGATCGGGCCACCGCCGAGCTGGTCGCCCTGATCCCGGACGCCCACCCGTCGTGGTGGATTCCGCTCACCGCAGCCCTTTCGGTCGGTCAGGTGCTCGGTTACCTTGTGGTGGCCGTGCTGTTGGCGATGCCGCCGGCCACCGCCTGGTTCCGTCGCCGCCCGGCATCCCCACCACCCGCACCCCCGCACCAGCCACCCGCACCCCCGTCCGGGTATCCGCCGCCGGCACCGTCCACCCACCAGCCGCCGGCACCGCCGCACCAGACCTATCCGCCGCCCGGGGCACCGACGTCGCCCCCGTACCCGCCGAGGTGAGGACGCCTGTGCCGCCCGACCAGCCGACCAGTGAGCGATGGGCGTTGATCACCGGGGCGACCGCGGGGATCGGGGCGGCCTTCGCCGCCCGGCTCGCGTCCGACGGGTGGCACCTGGTGCTCGTCGCCCGCGACGGGACGCGGCTGGCCGCACAGGCCGCCGAGCTGACCGGCCGGCACGGCGTGGAGACCGAGACCCTCACGGCCGATCTGTCCACCGACGACGGTTGCGCGGCGGTCGAGCGGCGACTGGCCGACGGCCCCCCGGTCGAGCTGCTGGTCAACAACGCCGGCATCAGCCTGAACAAGCCGTTCCTCCGATCGTCACCGCAGGACGAGGCCCGGCTGCTGCGGCTCAACGTGCACGCCGTGATGCGGCTGACCCACGCGGCGCTGCGTACGATGACCGAACGACGCATCGGCGCAGTGATTAATGTCTCTTCCGTGGCGGGTTTCGGTGCGGTGATGCCCGGTTCGACGTACTCGGCCAGCAAGGCGTGGGTCACGAACTTCAGCGAGTCCGTCGGCCAGTCCGCCCGCCCCTTCGGCGTACGCGTGATGGCGCTCTGCCCCGGCTACACCCGCACCGAGTTCCACCAGCGTGCCGGCATCGACATGTCGAAAACCCCCGAATGGATGTGGCTCAGCGCGCCCGATGTGGTCGATGATGCCCTGCTTGACCTGGGAAAAGGCAAGCTTGTCAGCGTTCCGTCGTGGAAGTACAAGCTGGCCGTGGCGGGCCTGCGGCACGCCCCACGCCGGCTGATCGACGTGGTCGCCCGGGACACCCGGGGGCGTACCGGCCGCGATCGCGGCTGACCGGCGCTCGCGGACGGCGGGACGACCCGCCTGGCGTGAGATCACTCGATCCGACGCGACAAGTCGACGTAGCGTAACCGGGCATCGCCACTCATCGGTCCCCCGGAAGGGTTGACCCAGGCGGCCCGCACACCCGGCGCCCAGACTTGCGCAGTACCCTCTATCGCCATGGGGGACCACGACGACCTGCGTAAATTCATCTCCGACCTGGCTGTGGTCCATGGACGGGTGGTGCTGTCCTCGGGGCGGGAGGCGGACTGGTACGTCGATCTGCGTCGCGTCACGCTCCATCACCGGGCGGCACCGCTGGTGGGTCGGGTGATGCGGGAGCTGACCGCCGACTGGTCGTACGACGCGGTGGGTGGGCTGACGTTGGGGGCCGATCCGATCGCCGTCGCGATGCTGCACGCCGCCGGGCGTCCGTTGGACGCGTTCGTGGTCCGCAAGGCGGGCAAGGCGCACGGGCTGCAACGGCGGATCGAGGGGCCCGACGTGGCAGGTCGTCGGGTGCTGGCGGTGGAGGACACCTCCACCACCGGCGGAAGTGTGTTGACCGCCGTCGAGGCCCTTCGCGAGGCCGGGGCCGAGGTCGTGGGGGTGGCGGTTATCGTTGATCGTGGCGCCGGCGACGCGGTGCGAGCCGCCGGAATGCCGTACCGGGCGGCCTATACGTTGGCTGACCTCGGCCTTGTGGCGTAAAAGTCTGCCGATTCGGATCTGCTGATATGCAGGCGGATCGATGCTGCTGGTGGAAGGATGGAATACGTGGGAACTGCGTTGGCCGAAATGACTATGCCTCAGATCTCGCCGCTTGCCGGCGAGCCGATCGAACGTGCCGACGCCGAGCGGCTGGCGGGGGTCCTCAAGGCCCTCGCCGACCCCGCTCGGCTGCGGCTACTCAGCCTGATCCAGTCGGCGCCGGAGGGCGAGGCGTGTGTGGTTGACCTCACCGCACCGCTCGGCCTCTCCCAGCCGACGGTCAGCCACCACTTGCGCATCCTCACCGAGGCCGGCTTGCTGGAGCGGGACAAGCGCGGTGTGTGGGCCTACTACCGGCTGGTCCCGAGTGCGATCGCCACGATCGCCGACCTGCTGACCCCGCCGCGCAAGCGGGCCACCAAGAAGGCTCGCTGAACCGGCACCGCTTGGTGGCCGCCCAGCGGGGCAGCCACCAAGCGGTGGGCGTCAGCGGACGTGCGGCGTTTCGTACGTCTCCTCGGTGAGGTCCCGGGCGGCCCGGCGCAGCCGGCGCCGCTCGGCGATGATCATTGCCGAGACGACGGCGGCGCCGAGCACGAACAGGGCGGCGATGGAGACGATGCCGTCGCCGGGGGCGTGCAGGGCACGCTCCTCGGACTGCCATGGCCACAGCGCGCGCAGGCTGCCCAGCAGGGCACCGGACATCACCGCGAGGGTGATCCGGCGATGCTGTTCGAGCAGCCACTGGAGCACCTTGACGAAGAGCGACAGGCCGATGACCATGCCCGTCACGAAGATCGCCAGGTAGCCGAAGTTGCGGTCGTTGAGTGCGGTGATGGTCGGCTCGTACAGGCCGACGGTCAGCAGCAGGAACGACCCGGACACCCCGGGCAGCACCAGTGCGCAGACCGCGACCGCCGCCGCCACCAGCACGATCAGCGGATGCGGCGTGAGGGTGGCCTGCGGCAGCCCGGTCAGCGCGAACGCGGCCGCCGCGGCGGCGATCAGGGCGAGGATCTCGACGCGCCGCCACGGCATGCCGACCATCGAGATCGGCACCAGCACCGAGGCGAGCACCAGCCCGAGGAAGAACCCGCGGGTCTGCTCCGGATAGCCGGTCAGTAGCGGCTCCAGCACCTTCGCCGCGATCAGCAGGCCGGGCAGCATGCCGATCAGCAGCGGGATCACCACCTCCCAGTGCACCTGCCGGAGTTGGTGCCCCGCCCGCGTCCAGCCGCGCCCGCGCGGCACGTCGGAGGCCGCGTACCGTACGCCACTCACCACGTGGCCGGCGGATGCGATGACCCGCTCGTACACGCCGGTGACGAGCGCGATGGTGCCGCCGCTGATCCCCGGCACGGCCTCGGCCACGCCGATGGCCGCGCCGCGCAGGACATGACCTACCCGTTCGCCCAATGCCATAAAAATTCTGCTCCGTGAATCGCTCGACCAGTCGCCCGGGTGGCGTCCGCCACGGCCACTCAGGCTACCGGTGCGCACGCCGTCGGTCCGGCCAGGTCACAGCCGGGGGTCGACGGGCTCGGACTCGCAGGCCAGGATCGCGAAGACCAGCTCGTGCCGGCGCCACAGCGGCGCGCCGTCGACCAGGGCGTCCAACGCGGCCAGGCCGAGCGCGTGCTCACGCAGTGCCAACCCCCGCTTCCGCCCCAGCGAGCGGTGCCGCAGCGCGGCCAGCTGTTCGGGCTCGGTGTACCCGGGCCCGTAGATGATCCGCAGGTACTCGCGCCCCCGGCACTTGATCCCCGGTTGGCGCAGCGAGCCCCGCTCGCCGCGGGCGGCCGGCCCGGCGTACGGCTTGACGACCATGCCCTCACCGCCGGCGGCGGTCAGCGCCAGCCACCAGTCGGTGGCGTCGCGTACCGCGTCGGCGTCGGACAGGTCGACCACCTGACGGCGGGTCGGCGTGAAGAACTCCGGGTCCGCCGCGCAGAGCCGGTCGGCCAGCCCCAGGTGCCAGCCGTGATCACGGTCGACGTAGCTGGCCTTCGCGCCGGCCAGCACGGCGAACGGGGCGAGCGTCACCCCGCGCAACCCGTCCGTCGGCGCCACGTACGCCCGGTACGCCGCCGTGTAGGCGGACACGTCGTCCCGGCGGCGGGCGGTCCGCTCCCGCAGCTCCGCCACGTCCAGCCCTCGACCGGCCGCCGCGTCCAGCACCGTCAACGCCGCCGGCAGAGCGGCCCGTCCGGCGGCGCCGACCCCCGCGTACTGCTCGCGGATCAGGCCACCGGCCTTGGCCGACCACGGCAGCAGTTCGCAGTCGAGCAGCAGCCACCCGGTGTCCAGTTCGTCCCAGAGCCCGGCGCCGCTCACCGCCGCGCGCACCCGGTCGAGCAGCTCGGCGTCGAGCGGGCCGCCGAAGAACGGCCGGCCGGTGCGGGTGTGCACCACCCCGCCGCCCGGGCCGAACGGGCCGCCGTCCGGATCGCGGCAGACCAGCACGACGGCGCGGGAGCCCATGTGCTTCTCCTCGCAGACCACCCGGTCCACCCCGGCCGCCCGGTAGTCGGCGAACGCCTCCGCCGGATGCTCCAGGTACCCGTCCAGCTGCGAGGTCGAGCAGGGCGCCATGGTCGGCGGCAGCCAGACCAGCTGGCGCGGGTCGACCGCGAAGCGGCTCATCACCTCCAACGCGGCGGCGGCGTTCTCCGCCGGCACGGTGAGCGAGCCGTACGGGTGCTCGACGTGCCGTCGACCGGCGACGTCGGTCAGCTCCAGCACCTCGTCGGGCCGGGCCGGCGCCGCGGTGAGCGGCCGGACCGGGGCGTACCACTCGCGCTCCGCCGGCACCGAGACCAGTTCCCGCTCCGGGTAGCGCAGCGCGGTCAGCCGGCCGCCGAAGACGCAGCCGGTGTCGATGCAGATGGTGTTGTTGACCCACTCCGGCTCCGGGGTGGGGGTGTGGCCGTAGACGACCGTGGCCGCACCTCGGTACTCCCGCGCCCACGGGTAGCGCACCGGGAGACCGTACTCGTCGGTCTCACCGGTGGTCTCGCCGTACAGCGCGAACGCGCGTACCCGGCCCGACGCCCGGCCCTGGTACTCCTCCTTCAGCCCGGCGTGCGCCACCACCAGCCGCCCGCCGTCGAGCACATAGTGGCTGACCAGCCCGTCGACGAAGCCGGCCACCTCGGTGGCGAACTCCGCCGGCTCGGCGTCCAGCTGCGCCAACGTCTCGGCCAGCCCGTGGGCCACCTTCACGTTGCGCCCGCGCAGCTTGCGCAGCAGCTTCTGCTCGTGGTTGCCCGGCACGCAGAGCGCATGCCCGGCCGCGACCATGCCCATCACCAGGCGGAGCACCCCGGGCGAGTCCGGGCCGCGGTCCACCAGGTCACCGACGAACACGGCGGTACGCCCCGACGGGTGCGTCGCGTCCACCGGCCGGCCCGCGTCGTCGCGGCGCAGTTGCCAACCCAACCGGGTCAGCAGCGTCTCCAGTTCGGCGCGGCAACCGTGCACGTCACCGACGATGTCGAACGGCCCGGTCAGCTCGCGCCGGTCGTTGAACAGCCGCTCGTAGCGGACCTCGGCGGCCTCGATCTCGTCGACCCCGCGCAGCACGTGCACCTTGCGGAAGCCCTCGCGGGCCAACTGGGCGTAGCTGCGCCGCAGGTCCCGGGACATCCGGGCCAGCACCTGCCGCCCGAAGGTGCGGTCGGCCCGTGCCTCGGTGCGCTCCCAGGCCAGCGCCTCGGGAACGTCCAGCACGATGGCCACCGGCAGCACGTCGTGTTCGCGGGCCACCCGGACCAGGGCGGCCCGGGCGTGCGGCTGGAGGTTGGTCGCGTCGACCACGGTGAGCCGGCCCGCGCGGAGCCGCTTGCCCGCCACGTAGTGCAGCGCGTCGAAGGCCTCCGCCGAGGCGGACTGGTCGTTCTCGTCGTCGGCGACCATCGCCCGGAAGGCGTCCGAGGAGAGCACCTGACTCGGCGCGAAGTGCCGGCGGGCGAAGGTCGACTTGCCGGAGCCGGAGATGCCGACCAGCGCCACCAGCGCCAGCTCGGGAATGTCCAGCACACTCATCGCGACGCCTCCTCGCGGGTGAACACGGCAACCTGGGTCGGCGGGCCGACCTGCGGGTCGTCGTCGCCGACACCGCGTCGCGTGGCGGCGTAGCCGTACGTGGCACCGACCCGCTCCACCCAGCCGGCGAACCCGGCGCGGGTCCACTCGAACCGGTGGTCGGCGTGCCGGAACGTGCCCGCCGGCAGGCCCTCGTAGCGGACGTTGTGCTCGACGTTGGGCGTGGTCACCACCACCGTGGCCGGTCGGGCGTGGCCGAAGACGGCATCCTCCAGCGCGGGCAGCCGGGACGGGTCGAGGTGCTCGACGACCTCCATCAGCACCGCCGCGTCGTATCCGCGCAGCCGGTCGTCCCGGTAGGTCAGCGCGGACTGCCGGAGCGTGACGCGGGCGCGCTGGCGCTCGGGCAGCCGGTCCAGCCGCAGTCGCCGGGCGGCCAGCGTGAGGGCCCGGGTGGAGACGTCGGTGCCGACGATCTCGGTGAAGCGGCGGTCCCCGATCAGCGTGGCCAGCAGCGCACCACCGCCACACCCCAGGTCGAGTACCCGACGGGCGCCCGCGTCGACCAGCGCGGCGTGCACCGCCTCCCGGCGGCGTGCGGCCAGCGACGCCCGGGTCGGGGCCGGCGGCACGTCGTCCACGCCGTCGTCGGCGAGCGGCTCGTCGGTGGGCCGCTGGGCGGCCAGCCGCTCCAACGCCTGACCCGCCAGCGCCCGCCGGTGCGCCAGGTAGCGGCGGACGATCAGCCCGCGCTCCGGGTGGTCGGCCAGCCAACCCGCACCGGCCCGCAGCAGCTTGTCCACCTCGTCCGGGGCCACCCAGTAGTGCTTCGCGTCGTCCAGCACCGGCAGCAGCACGTAGAGGTGGTTGAGCGCGTCGGCGAGCCGCAGCGTGCCGTCGAGGGTCAGGTCCACGTAGCGGCTGTCACCCCACTGCGGGTGCAGTTCGTCCAGCGGGATGGCGGTGGCGGTGACGGCCCAGCCGAGCGGGGTGAACAACC
Organism: Micromonospora sp. WMMD1082; assembly: GCF_029626175.1. NCBI lineage: Bacteria > Bacillati > Actinomycetota > Actinomycetes > Micromonosporales > Micromonosporaceae > Micromonospora > Micromonospora sp. WMMD1082. The sequence goes on from NZ_JARUBM010000002.1 coordinate 2,896,323, forward strand.
GGGCGGCCACCTCGGCGCCGCCCCGGCAGCGCAGCACCGGAACTCGGATCTCCAATGGGATCCCGCTGGCGGCCAGCTCCGGTCGTGCCGAGGACTCGCCGCGCAGCGCCGAGCGGTACACCTTCGACAGCGCCGAGGCGAGCAGGCTGGACGCGGCGTACGGCCGGTCGTTGACGTACCGCCCGAGGGTGAAGCTCTCCGGCGTGGCGGCCGACTGCCGGCCACGACCCCGGCCCCGCGCGGCGGCCAGCCGCAACGGGTCGACGTCGAGCAGGAGGGCGGCCGTGCAGCGCTGCTCGCCGGCCTCCGGGTAGAAGACGTGCGCGGTGCCGACGGGCACGTCGAAGGCGTGCACTCGGTCGGGGTGCTTGACCAGCAGGTGACCGAGGTCGGTCGCCGGCTGGTGCGTGGTGGTCAGGGTGAGCAGCACTCGCACATGGTGCCAGCTCTATAGATCTTGCGTCGTCCGGTTTCCGGGGTGGTGGTCAGCGGTAGTCGTCTTCGTCGGCGCCGACCACGCGGGCCTGCTCCATCGCGTCCCAGTCGTCGACCTCCAGGCCACGGTGCGGCTCGTCCTCGACCTGGCTCGGGTCGACCACGGCGGCCTGCTCGACCGCGTCGGCCGGCTCGGCCTCCGGGTCGCGTTCCTCCGGGTCGAGGTGGTCGCCGGGGGCGAAGTCCTCGTCGGGCTGGCCCATGCGGTGCCTCCGGGATGTCGGTGGACGGGTACCCACCCACGGTACGGGGTGTGCCGGTGACCCGCTGGGAACCGGCCGGGCGCCGGGCCGGTGAGGGTACGCCAGGGTCGGGTTCGAGTCGGTCGAATCGACCCACCGGGGACTGTCGCCGGTGCCAGGATGGGTGCCGTGGGCTTCCTTATCCGGCTGGCGGCGACCGCCGTCGCGCTGTGGATCACCACGCTGATCGTGCCCGGGGTCGAGGTGACCGGGCGGACCGGCTATGACACGGCGTTCACCCTGCTCGTCGTGGCGCTGATCTTCGGTGTGATCAACGCGGTGCTCAAACCGGTCATCAAGGTCGTGGGCTGTGTCTTCTACCTGGTGACCCTCGGCCTGTTCGCGCTGGTGGTCAACGCCCTGTTGTTCCTGTTGACCGACTGGGTCGCCGGGCTCGGCGACCTGCCGTTCCACGTGGACGGTTTCTGGGCGGCCTTCTGGGGAGCCATCGTGATGGCGGTGGTCACCTGGCTGATCAGCGTCGTCGTGCCGGACCCGGCGGACCGGCGGTGAACGGACCCGGCGGGCCGGCGGTGCACCGGCCCGGTTGTGCCCCGCTGGCGCAGCTACGGGATACTGCCCGCGGAGGACAGCGCGGTCCGGCGCACCAAGGAGACAGGCGGCCGCACGGCCGGCCCCTCAGGGAGGGCATGCGGCCGCACGGCCGGGCCCCCAAGGAGACCAGCGGCCGTACGGCCGACAGCGGCAAGTAAGGAGCGTTCGACATGCCCATCGCTTCCCCCGAGGCTTACGCCGAGATGCTGGACCGCGCCAAGGCCGGCCGGTACGCGTACCCGGCGATCAACGTGACGTCCTCGCAGACGCTGAACGCGGCGCTCAAGGGCTTCTCCGACGCGGAGAGCGACGGCATCATCCAGGTCTCCACCGGTGGCGCGGAGTACCTCTCCGGCCCGTCGGTCAAGGACATGGTCACCGGTGCGGTGGCGTTCGCCGCGTACGCGCACGAGGTGGCCAAGAAGTACCCGGTCAACATCGCGCTGCACACCGACCACTGCCCGAAGGACAAGCTGGACAAGTTCGTCCGGCCGCTGATGGCCGTCTCGCAGGAGCGGGTCAAGCGCGGCGAGGAGCCGCTGTTCCAGTCGCACATGTGGGACGGTTCGGCCGTGCCGGTGGCGGAGAACCTGGAGATCGCCGCCCAGCTCCTCGACGAGGCGGCCAAGGGCAAGATCGTCCTGGAGATCGAGGTCGGCGTCGTCGGTGGCGAGGAGGACGGCGTCGAGAACGCCATCAACGACAAGCTCTACACCACCGTCGAGGACGGCCTGGCCATGGTCGAGGCGCTCGGCCTGGGCGAGAAGGGCCGCTACATGGCGGCGCTGACCTTCGGCAACGTGCACGGCGTCTACAAGCCGGGCAACGTCAAGCTCCGCCCGGAGATCCTGAACAACATCCAGGAGGCGGTCGGCGCCAAGTACGGCAAGGAGAAGCCGCTCAGCCTGGTCTTTCACGGCGGCTCCGGCTCGCTGCTCTCGGAGATCCGGGAGGCGCTCGACTACGGCGTGGTGAAGATGAACATCGACACCGACACCCAGTACGCCTTCACCCGGCCGGCCGCGGACCACATGCTCCGCAACTACGACGGCGTCCTCAAGATCGACGGCGAGGTCGGCAACAAGAAGATGTACGACCCGCGCGTGTGGGGCAAGGCCGCCGAGGCCGGCATGGCCACCCGCGTGGCGGAGGCCTGCGAGCACCTGCGCTCGACCGGCACCACCATGACCAAGTGACGTCCTGACGACGGTGGCCGGCTCCCTTCCCGCGGCCGGCCACCGTGTTCGTCGTAGCCCGCTCTTACCGGATCAGCAGGCGGACCGCCTCGTGGGCGTCGTCGGTCAGGTGGACGGTGGTCGACAGGTCGCCGAAGGGCGAGGTGGCCAGCAGGGGCCGCAGCAGGGACTCCACCGGCAGTTCCGTCGTCCAGTACGCCCGGTCCAGGAAGACGTACGCGCCGCTGACCCCGTCGGTGCCGTAGTAGGTCTTGGTGGCCGCCTGGAACACCTCCTGCACGGTGCCCGCCCGGCCGGGGGCGAAGACGATCCCGCCCCGGGCCAACCGCAGGATGGTGTCCTCCCGGATGGCGTTGGAGAAGTACTTGGCGATCCGGCCGGCGAACAGGTTCGCCGGCTCGTGACCGTAGAGCCAGGTCGGGATGGCCAGCCCGCCACAACCCGCCCAGTCCAGGTCGCCGGTGGCCAGCACGGCCGAGTCCGCCCGATAGGCGGTGACCGGGTCGGTGCCGTTGCGCGGCGGCGCGACCGACCGGCCGAAGAGTTCCCGGACCCGCAGCGCCGCCGCCGTGTAGCGATCGTGATCGGTGTAGTCCGGTGCGGTGGCGAGCAGGTCGACGGCGGCGGTGAGGTCCCCGGCCGGCCGGGTCGACAGGTACGCACCCAGGTTGGCGGCCTCCATCACGCCCGGCCCGCCGCCGGTGACCACCAACCGGTGCGCCCGCGCCAGTTCCCGGCCGAGCACCGCCGCCGTCCGGTACGGCGCACTGCCGCGACGGACCGCGTGCCCACCCATCACGCCGACCACCGACTGCGGCCCGTGGGCGGCCAGCCAGGCGCGGGTGGCGTCGGCGAGCGCGTTGTCCACGCCGTGGTCGTGCAGGCGCTGGCCGAGCGCCTCCCGGACATCGGGCAGCGCCCCGCCGTGCTCCCGGAAGTGCGTGTAGACCCGGGTGTCGTACATGGCGGCGAAGCCACCCTCGGCGAAGCCGGCGGCGAGTTCCTCCGGGGTGTAGAGGTGGGACGGCTGGGTCGGGTACGGCAGCCCGGAGAACGGCGGCACCACGTTGGCGCCCCGCCGGACCAGGTCGGCGCCGACCTGCCGGGCGGCGAAGCGGCAGCCGACGAAGAGCGTCCCGGCCACCTCGACCCCGGTGAGGTCGGGGACCGGGTCCAGATCCAACCGGAGCCCCTGAACGGTGAGCCCGACCAGGCTGCCGGTGGCCAGCCGCCGGTCGAACTCGGCCCGGGTCTGGATCTCGTCTGTCCAGGTGTGCGGCTCGATGACGTCCGCGGGGGGTGGAGTCGGCACCGGGTCATCCTGCCCGGCCGGCGCGACGTCGGTGGACGCGGCCCCGATGCCGATCTGGAGACGGGAGCCCGGCGGCCTGGCCGGGCTCCCGCGCTTCCGGTTCCTGGGGAGGCTCCGGACCCCCAGTTGTAGTGGACGCGGCCCGACAGTGGCATGGGCCGCAGGCGTGACCGACCTCTCGGCCGTTCAGCCGACCGGCTCGCCGGACCCCCTCGCGGGCCGCCGTCCGAAGCGGGTTGAATGGGGCGATGCAGAACCTCTTGCCTGAGCCGCCCGCCACACTCCTGCCTGCCCACGCCGAGGCCGACTCCGCGCTGGTCGCGGCCGAGCAGTCCGGCGACGACGAGGCGTTCGCCTCGGTGGCGGCCCGGTTCCCGACGCACAGTGCGGCCTGGGCCGCGCTGGCCGCCCGCGCCTTCGCGCAGGGCCAGGTCGTTCCGGCGTACGCGTACGCCCGGACCGGCTACCACCGGGGCCTGGACCAGCTGCGCCGCAGCGGCTGGAAGGGGCACGGGCCGGTGCCCTGGTCGCACGAGCCGAACCGGGGCTTCCTGCGCTGCCTCTACGTGCTGTCCCGGGCCGCCGACGCGATCGGCGAGGCGGACGAGGCCGCCCGGTGTGCGCAGTTCCTCCGCGACTGCGATCCGGCCGCCGCCGACGCGCTGGCCAGCAACTGACCCGCCGCCCGCTACAGCCCTTCGGCCACCGCTGCGGCGATCTTGAGCCAGGCGTCCCGGGTCGCCGCGGACAGGTGGGCGTAGCGGAGCGGCTCGCCGGTGTCGATGAGCCGCTCGTACGGGGCCAGCAGCACCGCCCGGGTACGCGCGGCGAAGTGCTCCTGGATCGCGGGCAGGTCGATCTCCTTGCGGGACGGCGGCATGGAGACCACGGTGACCGCCTGCCGGACCAGCCGTTGCCGCCCGCTCTGCTCCAGGTGGTCGAGCATCCGGGCGGCGGTTTCGGCCGAGTCGTTACGGGCCGACATGGTGACCACCAGTTGGTCGGTGGCGTCCATCGCGGCCTGCCAGTTCTGCGCCCGGACGTTGTTGCCGGTGTCCACGAAGATCAGCTTGTAGAACCGGCTGACCACCTCGCGGATCTCGCCGAAGGCGGCGGAGGTGAGCATCTCGCCGCCGGTGGCCGACTCGTCGGAGGCGAGGACGTCGAACATCCCCTCGCCCTGCGAGCGGACGTACTGCGACAGGTCGCCGACGCGTCCGTGCGCGCCGTGGAACTGGCCGAGGTCCCGCAGCAGGTCCCGCACCGTACGCGAGTGGAAGTCCTGCTGGGCGCGCATGCCGAGGGTGCCCTGGGTCTCGTTGTTGTCCCAGGCCAGCACGTAACCGCCGCGCTTCTGCCCGAAGGTCATCGCGAGCAGCAGGATGGCGACGGTCTTGCCGGCACCGCCCTTCGGGTTCACCACGGTCACCTGCCGTAGCCCGCCGAAGTTGCGGCGTACCATCTCGATGTCCTGCTTGAGTTCCAGCTCGTGCCGCCCCGGTGGCAGCTTCACCAGACCCGTCTTGTTGACCACGGCGCGGACGCCCATCGTCGCCACCGGGTCGGCGGGGCGCACCTGCCGGCGGCGGGCGAAGTCCTCCGCGGTGGGCGCGGCACCTGCCTCCGGGTTCCAGGCCGGCTCCGGGTAGCCCGGAGGCACCCGGGACGCGGTGTTCGCCGGCTGGTAGGGCTGCTGCGCCGTCGGGTGGGCCACCGGTGGCGGCGCACCCTGCTGCCAGGGTGCCGGGTTCCAGGCCGGCTGCGGCGGAAACGGGCCGGGCGGGGACGTCGCGTACGGCGGCTCGGGCTGCTGCGGTATCGGCCCGGGGTGGTACGGCGCCGGTGGGCCCACGTCCGTCGGAGGTGGGCCGGGGGGCGGCGTCGCGGTGGCACCGTGCGGTGGCACCGGCGCGCTGCCGTGCGGTGGTACCGGGGCGCTGCCGTGCGGCGGCGGGGCGGCGGGGAGATACGGGCCGGCCTGCTGCGGCGCGGGCGGCCCCGGAATCGCCTGCGGCACCGGCGGCAGCGGCTGGGCCGGCAGGGCCCAGCTGGGGCGCGGCGAGCCGTCGGCCGTCTCGGCCGGCGAGATCGCGTCGGTAGCGGGACGCTGCGGTGGATGCGCCCACGGCGACTCGGCCGGCGGTCGGGCCGCCGACGGGTCCACACCGTCGCCGCCGTCACCGCCACCGTCGTCGGTGTTCATGCCCTCGGAGCCGCCCGGTCCGGTGCCCGCCGCGGCGTCCGTCGCGCCGCCGTCGGCGATTTGGTCGGTTTCCTCGCCGCCCGCCGGCCCGGTCCTGGCCGGCCCACCGTCCCGGGTCGGGGCGAGCGAGGTCGACCGGTCCAGGGTGAAGGGCAGGTCGAGGTCGACCGGGGCGGGCCCCGGCTGCCCGGGGGGCACGGGTGCGGTGTTCGGCTCCCAGCCGGTGGCGGCTGGCCCGCCGCCACTCAACGACGGGTAGTCGGCCGGCGACGGTGGGTGCCCGGTGGCTGGAGCCGGCGGGGACACCGGGTGGCCAGTGGCCGGCGCCGGGTAGCCGGGAGCCGGAGCTGGGTAGCCAGGGTTCGGGTAGCCAGGGCTCGGGTGGTCGGGGGTCGGAGGGCCAGAGGTCGGGTGGTTGGGGGTCTGCTGGCCGGGCGCCGGGTAGGCGGGAGCCGGGGGGCCGGGGGGCGGAGGAACTGCCCCGTGGCCGGTGGCGAGCGGGCCGGACGGGTGCGGCGGCGCTGGTGACGGCTGGGTGGGCGCGGGTGGCACGGCGGGCGGCGCGGGTGGCGGCGCGTCCCAGCCGGGCGCACCGAAGCCGTCGATCTGATCCGGCGGCCAGAGTGGTTCGATGTCCCGTTCCGGCACGCCATGCTGGCCGGTCACGTGCACCCGGTCGGCGTTCTCGTCCACCACGGTTCCTCTCCGTCCCTCCTGCCGAGGATAGGCCCACCGGCCGACCCCCGATCCCGGGCGCCGGCCGGCTCAGGCCGTCCAGACCGCCCAGGCACCCGGCTCGGTCCACCAGGACCGCTTGCGCGTCAGTTGCCCCTCCACGCCGTCGTCCAGGTACGGCAGCGGCGTGTCGTCCCGGGGCAGGACCGACACGGCCCGGCCACGGGCCCGGCGGACCTCCAGGCGTACCCGGCGTCGTCCCCACCGTGACCGGGTGACCACCGGCACGGCCACCGCCACCTCGACCAGCCCGTCCGTCGGGTCCGGTTCGGCGAGCAGGGTGACGTCGTCGAGCCGGGCGTACCCGCCCGCGTTGCCGATCGCGCAGGCCAGCAGCGGGTCGTCGCCGTTGGAGAGGACGGTGTCGTCCACCTCCACCCGGCCGCGCCAGTGCAGGGGACGCCCGTCCTCGGCGACGGCGCCGAGCAGCGCGCCGTCGAGCGTCACCGAACCGGCGTCGTTGCGCAGCAGGTCGAGCCGGCGCGGGGTGCCGTCGAGCACCGCCGCGGCCACCGCCGCCGGGTCGCGGGGCAACCCGAGCTGCGCGGCGAGGTCGCGGTGCGCCGCGCTGCGGGCCGGATCGAGCGGCAGTACGCCCACCGGCGGCAGGTCCGGCACGGTGCGGTTGTCGGCCAGGTCGGCCGGGCGGCGACTGGGCGGTGGCGCGTACCGTCGGACCAGCCGGCGCAGGACGGCGCGCAACTGTGCGTCACCGGCCACGGCGACCACGAGCCGGGTCTTGGAATCGGCGTCCGGCCAGGTGAGGGCGTCCAGCCGGGGTGGCCCGTCCAGCCGGGCCAGCACGTCGTCGATCTCCGCGTCCGAGCGGGCGGTCACCGTCTCGACCCGGGCGCCCCGGGCGGTGAGCGCATCCGAGCAGGCCAACACCGGTACGCGCGGCGTCTCGCAGCGGTCGTCCCGGTCCTTGGCGGCCTCGGTCCCGCCGCCACAGCAGGCCTCGCCGCTGCCACACCCGCCCCCCGGAGCGTCCCGCTCCGAGCCCAGGGTGAGCAGCACCACGTCGTACACGGGTAGCTCCTCTGCCTCCCGACACGACCCCTGCCGGTCGTGCCGTCACTACTTGTTAACCTGACACCCCGGGCTCGCTGACCGGTCGCCATCTGGCACCCGAGCCTTCTGGAGGCGAGAAGATGCCAGCGATCGTGCTCATCGGCGCTCAGTGGGGCGACGAGGGCAAGGGCAAGGTTACCGACCAGCTGGGTGAGCGGGTCGACTACGTCGTCCGCTACTCGGGCGGCAACAACGCCGGCCACACCGTGATCACCCCGGATGGCCAGAAGTACGCCCTGCACCTCATGCCGTCGGGCGCACTCTCCCCGAACGCCGTGATCGTCATCGGCAACGGCGTGGTGGTCGACCCGAAGGTGCTGCTCAGCGAGATCGACGGGCTGGCCGAGCGCGGCGTCGACGTTTCCCGGCTGCGCATCTCCGGTGACGCGCACCTGATCATGCCGCACCACCGGGCGCTGGACCGGGTGGTCGAGCGCTACCTGGGCAGCGCGCGGATCGGCACCACCGGCCGGGGCATCGGCCCGGCGTACGGCGACAAGGTCGCCCGGATGGGGATCCGGGTGCAGGACCTGCTCGACCCCGGCATCCTGCGCAAGAAGCTGGAACTCGCGCTGCGCGAGAAGAACCAGGTGCTGTTCAAGGTCTACAACCGCAAGGCGATCGACGTCGACGCCACCATCGAGGAGTATCTCGGGTACGCGGAGCGGCTCCGGCCGTACATCGCGGAGACCCGGGCGATGCTCTGGGACGCGCTGGACCGCGGCGACACGGTGCTGCTGGAGGGCGCCCAGGCCACCATGCTCGACATGGACCACGGCACCTACCCCTTCGTCACCTCGTCGAACCCGACGGCCGGCGGGGCGTGCGTGGGCGCGGGCATCCCGCCGACGGCGATCACGAAGGTGATCGCGGTGAGCAAGGCGTACACCACGCGGGTGGGCTCGGGGCCGTTCCCCACCGAGCTGTTCGACGACAATGCCCAGCACCTGCGCAAGGTCGGCCACGAGTACGGCACCACCACCGGTCGGGAGCGCCGGTGCGGCTGGTTCGACGCGGTCGTCGCCCGGTACGCCTGCCGCCTCAACGGGGTCACCGATCTGGTGATCACCAAGCTGGACGTGCTCACCGGCCTGCCCACCGTGCCGATCTGCGTCGGCTATGAGATCAACGGCAAGCGGGTCGACGACATGCCGATGACCCAGACCGACTTCCACCACGCCACGCCGATCTACGAAGAGCACGACGGCTGGTGGGAGGACATCACCAAGGCCAGGACCGAGGCCGAGTTGCCGGAGAACGCCCGCCGCTACATAGCCCGCATCGAAGAACTGACCGCCACCCGCGTCAGCGTCGTAGGCGTAGGCCCCGCCCGCGAAGAAAACATAACCCGCCACCCCCTCCTCCCCTAACCCCTCCCTCCCACCCCACCCCCTCACCCTCACCCTCTCCACCCTCTCTCCGCGTTGATCATGAAGTTGTTGTCATTCGGCACGGCGTGTCGTGACAACAACTTCATGATCAACGCGTGAGGGGAGGGGAGTTATCCACAGGGCGGGGTGGGGAGTGGGTGGCGGGGTGGGGGTGGTTATCCACAGGGGGTTTAGTCGATCTCCGTAGGCCGGGACAGTCGTCGGTGTGGATGCATTGACCGTGGTCCGGCGCGTGGCGGCCACACAGGACTGGTTGGTCACGCTGGCGCAGGCCCGTGCTGCCGGCTTTACCGTGCACGACGTGCACCGTTTCTGCCGCGCCGGCCAGTGGCGCATGGTGGCCAGAGGTGTCTACCTGGTCGACGCGGACCTGCATGACGGCGTGCCGCGCAGGGCGCGGATCAGGGCAGCGGTCGCGTCGTTCGGCCCCGGTGCCGTCGCCGTGCTCGGCACCGCTGCCGAGATGCACCACATCGCCGGGTCTCGCGCGTCCGACGAGATTCATCTCTCGGTTCCCGGCTCTGCCGCCAGACCGGCTCGGCGGGGTGATCCCCAGGTGACGGTGCACCAACTCGTCATCAGGCCCATGCAACTCGTGCGGGTCGGTGGAATCGCCGCCACCTGTCCCGTGCGGACAGTCGCCGACCTCATCCTGAGACTGGGGCGCTATCCGGCAGTGTGCCTGCTCGACTCGGCGCTGAACCAGCGGCTCGTCGGCGACGACGATCTGCCCGAGATCCACCGTCTCATCCGAGGTCCGCGCGGCGCGGTGGTGGCACGTGCACATCTGGCTGAGGCGGACGGCCGGGCGCAGTCGCCGCTGGAGACGCGAGCCCGGTTGCGTTGCGTCGACGGCAAGGTCCCACCCGATGCACTCCAATTGGCGGTGCGAGACCAGGACGGCTACCTCCTCGGCGTTGGTGACCTGGGCTGGCGCCGGCAACGGATCGTCGCGGAGGCCGATGGGCGAGGGGCGCATACCGGCCCCGACGCCGTCTTCGCCGACCGCCGTAGGCAGAACCGCCTGATCAACGCGGGCTGGGCCGTTCTCCGTTTCACCTGGTCCGACACGCTCAAACCCGACTACATCCCGTGGACAGTCCGGCAGGCCATGCTCGTCGCTGCCCCACCCCGTTGATCATGAGGTTGTTGTCACGACACGCCGACACGAGTGGCAACAACTTCATGATCAACGGGGTGGGGCGGGGGTCGGACGGGGGGTGGGTAGGATCTTTCGGTGTGCGGGTTCTTCTTCTTGGGGGTGGGGGGCGGGAGCATGCGCTCGCGTTGCGCCTCGCCGATGACGCGTCCGTCGAGCAGCTGATCGCGGCGCCGGGGAACCCGGGGATTGCCGGGGTGGCCGAGCTGCGGGCCGTCGAGGTGGCCGATCCGGGGGCGGTGGCGGGGCTCGCGGTCGAGGTGGGCGCGGATCTGGTCGTCATCGGGCCGGAGGCACCACTGGTCGCCGGGGTGGCCGACGCGGTCCGCGCCAAGGGCATCGCGGTCTTCGGGCCGTCGGCCGCGGCGGCCCGGCTGGAGGGCTCCAAGACCTTCGCCAAGGAGGTGATGACCGCGGCCGGTGTGCCCACGGCGCGGGCGTACACCTGCACCGACGAGGCGAGCACGGCCGCCGCCCTGGACGAGTTCGGCCCGCCGTACGTGGTGAAGGACGACGGGCTCGCCGCCGGCAAGGGCGTCGTGGTCACCGACGACCGCGCGGTGGCACAGGCCCACGCCCGGGAGTGCGACCGGGTGGTGGTCGAGGAGTATCTCGCCGGTCCCGAGGTGTCGCTGTTCGTGGTGACCGACGGCGAGGCGGCGGTGCCACTGCTGCCGGCGCAGGACTTCAAGCGGGTCGGTGACGGCGACAGCGGCCCGAACACCGGCGGCATGGGGGCGTACGCGCCGCTGCCGTGGGCGCCGGCCGGCCTTGTCGACGAGGTGATGCGCGACGTGGTGCACCCGACGCTGGCCGAGATGCGCCGCCGGGGCACGCCCTTCGCCGGCCTGCTCTACGTCGGGCTGGCGATCACCGCCGCCGGCCCTCGGGTGATCGAGTTCAACGCCCGCTTCGGCGACCCCGAGACCCAGGTGGTACTCGCCCTGCTGGAGACGCCGCTGGGTGGGCTGCTGCATGCCGCGGCCACCGGTGCACTGGCCGAACATCCGCCGCTGCGCTGGCGTACCGGCGCCGCGGTGACGGTCGTGGTCGCCGCCGAGGGCTACCCGGCGAGGCCGCGTACCGGTGATGTGATCACCGGCGCGGAGCGGCCGGGCGTCATCCACGCCGGCACCGTCCGCCGGGCCGCCGACGGCGCGTTGCTCTCCGCCGGCGGTCGGGTCCTCTGTGGTACGGCCACCGGCCCGGACCTCCCCGCCGCCCGGGACGCGGCCTACCAGTTGGTACGCGGCATCACGCTGGCCGGCTCGCACCACCGCCGCGACATCGCCGCCGCCGCGGTCGACGGCCGGATCGCCCTCCCCGCCTGACCGCCTCCGCGATCCGTCCGGACCGGACCTGCCGGCGCACCGGGTGCGGTGGGCGCTGGTCGAGGCCGGGACCGGCTGAGGCTGACCGGTCAGTCCGGCGGGATCGGCCGATCGGCCACCATGACGCGTTGACACCTCATGTCACGATCATCGTGCCGGTGGGCGGTAGCGGCCACCGGGACGGGGAGGAGGACGCGGTGACCGGCTTTCTCGGCGTGGCGCTCAGTTTTCCGACCGTGTTGTTCAGCTTCCTCCTGGTGGTCGTGGTCGGCTACTGGCTGCTGGTGCTGACCGGCGTGCTGGATCTCGGCGACGACCTGGACGTCGACGGCGCGCCGGGCACCTTCCTCGCGGGTCTCGGCCTGGGCGGTGTGCCCAGCGCCGTCATCTTCTCCCTGCTCGTCGCGGTGGCCTGGTTCGTCAGCCTCGCCGGCACCGCGCTGCTCGACGATCTCGGCATCGGCTCCGGCATCCGGATCGTCGTCTCGGTCGGGGTCCTGCTGGCCGCCACGGCCTGCGCCTGGGTGGTGACCCGCCTGCTCGTGGCGCCGTTGAGCCGGCTCTTCCCGACGGAGTCGGACGCCAGCCGGCACGCCTTCGTCGGCCGCCTCTGCGTGGTACGCACCGGCACGGTCACCGCCGACTTCGGTCAGGCCGAGGTGACCGCGGCCGACGGTTCGTCGGCGGTGGTGCAGATCCGGCAGCCGGGCGACGAGCGGATGCCGGCCGGCAGCTCCGCGTTGATCTACGACTACGACACCGAGGGCGAGTTCTTCTGGGTGATGCCCGCCGGGCCCGCCTTCGACCCGATGAGACATATCGCCACCTAGCCCGCCCCGGTGAACCCGCGTGGTTCGCCCCGACACCACCGGGCAGCCGGTCACCCCCATCCGCCGGCCCGCCCCACGCTGCCCCTGAGACTCCTCGAAAGGAGGATGCGCGGCGTACCGCCCGGCCCATCCGCCGGCCGCCACGCCCGCGCGCCCAGCCATGGATGTCATCACCATCGGAGTAGGTGTACTCCTCGCCGTCGTCCTGCTCGTCGCGCTCGGCGTGGTGTTCATGGTCAGCCGGCTGTTCCGCAAGGTCGAGCAGGGCAAGGCACTGATCGTCTCCAAGATCCGGCGGGTCGACGTGACCTTCACCGGCGCGGTCGTGCTGCCCGTCCTGCACAAGGCCGAGATCATGGACATCTCGGTGAAGACGATCGACATCGAACGGACCGGCAACGAGGGGCTGATCTGCCGGGACAACATCCGGGCCGACATCCGGATCACCTTCTTCGTCCGGGTCAACAAGACCGTCGAGGACGTCATCAAGGTGGCCCAGGCGATCGGCACCGCGCGGGCCAGCGACCGGGAGACGTTGCAGGAACTGTTCAACGCGAAGTTCTCCGAGGCGCTGAAGACGGTCGGCAAGCAGCTCGACTTCGTCGATCTCTACACCAAGCGCGACGAGTTCCGGGATCAGATCATCCGGGTGATCGGCACCGACCTCAACGGCTACAGCCTGGAGGACGCGGCGATCGACTTCCTGGAGCAGACGCCGATGTCGCAGCTGGACCCGAAGAACATTCTCGACGCCCAGGGCATCCGGAAGATCACCGAGCTGACCGCGATCGAGCACGTCCGGACCAACGAGTTCCGGCGCAGCGAGGAGAAGGAGATCACCCGGCAGAACGTGGACGCCAAGGAGGCGATCCTGGAGCTGGAGCGCCGGCAGGCGGACGCCGAGGCCAAGCAGAACCGCGAGATCGAGACCGTGCGGGCCCGCGAGCAGGCCGAGATCACCCGGGTACGCGCGGAGGAGCGGCTGCGGGCCGAGACCGCGAACATCCGTACCGACGAGCAGTTGGGTGTCCAGCACGAGAACCGGGCCCGGGAGATCGCGGTCGCGGAGAAGAACCGTGAGCGGGTCATCGCCATCGAGACCGAGCGGATCGAGAAGGACCGCCTGCTGGAAGTGATCGGCCGGGAGCGGGAGACCGAGCTGAGCACGATCTCCAAGGACAAGGAGGTCGAGGCCGAGAAGCGGGCCATCGCCGAGGTGATCCGGGAGCGGATCGCGGTGGAGAAGACCGTCGCCGAGCAGGAGGAGAACATCAAGCGGCTGCGGGTGGTCGAGGAGGCCGAGCGGACCCGCCAGGCGCTGGTGATCCAGGCCGAGGCCGAGGCGCAGGAGAACCTGGTCAAGGACATCAAGGCGGCGGAGGCCGCCGAGGCGGCGGCGAAGCACAAGGCCCGCGAGGAACTGGTGCTGGCCGAGGCCCGGCAGCAGGCCGCCGAGCTGGACACCCGGGCGAAGATCCGGCTGGCCGAGGGGGTCCAGGCCGAGGCGGCGGCGACCGGCCTGGCCGACGTGCAGGTCCAGGAGCGCAGCGCCGAGGCGATCGAGAAGGTCGGCCGCGCCGAGGCCGCCGTGGAACGCGAGAAGGCGGTGGCCGCGGCCGAGGCGGTACGCGAGAAGCTGAAGGGCGAGGCCGAGGGTCTCACCGAGAAGGCCGCCGCGATGGCCGCGCTGGACGACGCCACCCGGGAGCACGAGGAGTACCGGCTGCGCCTGGAGCTGGAGAAGGAGGTCCGCCTGGCCGGGCTGGACACCCAGCGGCAGGTCGCCGAGGCGCAGGCCAAGCTGGTCTCCACCGGCCTGGAGAAGGCGAACATCGACATCGTCGGCGGGGACAGCGTCTTCTTCGACCGGCTGCTCAGCTCGATCTCGTTCGGCAAGAGTGTGGACGGCTTCGTGGCCCACTCGGACGTGGCGAAGAACCTGGCCCAGCCGTGGCTGGACGGCAGCGCCAGCTTCACCGACGACCTGGCCCGGATGGTCGGCTCGCTGGACAGCGCCGACGTGCAGAACCTCACCCTGTCGGCGTTCCTGGTGCAGCAGATGCGCTCCGGCGGTGCGGACAAGGGCAAGCTCCAGGAGCTGCTGAAGGCCGCGCAGCGCCTCGGCGTGGCGGAGACCCCGGTCGCCGCCCTCACCGGCCCGCGGCAGCGCGCCGGTGAGTGAGCCGAACGCCGGTCCGGCCGCTGTCGGGCGTACGCCCGGCGACGCCGGACCGGCCCCGGCGGACCGAGCCGGCGCGAGCCGGCAGGCGGGCGATCCGGCAACGCCGGCGGCCCGGACCGGTGCCAGGCAGCCGGCGGGCGGCCCGGCCGAGCCGGCGGGCGCGGAGCCGGCGGGTGCGGCGGTGCCGGCGGTCGAGGGTGCCGGTCCGGCGGGCGGGCTGCCGGGGCTGGACGACGGCAGCTACGAGGTGCTGCGCCGCCGGCTCGCCACGCAGGGGGCTGAGCTGGCCCGGCGGGCGGAGCGGCTGAACGCCCGGCGGTTGGAGGTCTTCGGCAGCACCGAGCTGCGGCTGCTGAGCACCGAACGGATCCGTACGGAGCACAACTGCGTACCCCGGGACATCGTCCCGGTCGGCGGGCTGATGCTGTTCGGCTACAACGTCTTCATCGGGCTCAAGCCGGAGACGACGGTCGACGACGTCTTCTCGCTGCACCGCTTCACCCGCGAGGGCGGTGCGGACAGTGCGGACGCGGCGGGGTTCCGGTTCGACGAGGCCGGCCACGACGAGCTGCCCGGCCTGCTGCGCGACCCGCAGTTCGTCCGCGACTTCGGCGAGTTGTACCGCTACTACCGGCAGGCCCGGCTGCTGCAACTGCGCCGGGTCGGCGGCCGCCTGCTGGCGGTGTTCCAGACCGGCCCGCGCACCGAGGACATCCGGGTGCTGCGCTGGCAGGTCGGCGTCGACGGCAGCCCGCAGTACCTGGACAGCCGGGGCGAGCGGGATCATGTCTTCCCGCCGACGCACGACTTCGAGTGGATCGAGACCACCCGGGAGGACCATGTCCTCGGCCGGCATCCGCACATCTCCATCGACGGCCAGGTCTTCGTCGAGACGGTGGGCGGCACGCTGACCGTCAAGGTGGAGAACAACACCGAGGTCGGCGAGGGCATCTACAGCGAGCCGGTGGACGAGCCGTTGCAGAGTCTCGCCGACGCCGACGTGCACTGGGCCCGGATGGGTGCGCTGATCCTGCTGCGGATGCGGCCGTACAAGGAGACGCAGTGGCGGCACCTGGTCTTCAACACGCTCACCCGGGAGGTGGTCCGGCTCGACGGCATCGGCGTCGCCTGCCAGCGGCTGCCGGAGGACCACGGCATCATCTTCCCGGGCGGCTACCACCTCGCCACCGGCGTCACCCGTACCTTCGACACCGACGTCTCCGACCTGGAGTTCGAGCGGGTGGTGCGGTCGCCGAACGGTGAGGACGTGCTCTACGTCTTTCACGCCCGCGCCGACGGGCGCTCCCTGCTGCTGCCGTACAACGCGATCCGCAAGGAGGTGGCGGCGCCGATCCCGTGCCACGGCTTCTCGCTCTTCGACGACGGCACGCTGGTGGTGTCCCGGGCGGTCTCCGAGGAACCGACCCGGGTCCACCCGATGCAGATCTGGCAGACGCCGTACGTCTCCGACGCGTACGCGGCCGCGCAGCCGGCCGGGACCGGGCCGCTGGAGCGGATCGGCAACGCGGACCTGGTACGCGGCATCTCGGACTCGCTCTCGGCGGCCCGGATGGTCGACGGCACCGCCACGGCCGAGGTCTACGAGGCGCTGATCGCCGCCTGCGCCCGGATCACCGACCACTACCACTGGCTCGGCGAGGAGGAGCTGGGCGACCTGGCCAACCCGCTGGCCGGGCTGCGCCGCACCGCCACCGCCGTGCTGGAGGAGCACGAGAAGGTCCGTACGCTCACCGAGCGGGCGCGCGCCGAGCTGGACGACAGCGCCGAACAGATCGCCTCGCTGGCCCGCCGGGCGCGCGGCGAGGCGCCGCTGACCGCCGACGACTGGGTCACCCAGCTGGGTGGCCTGCACCGGGCGCGCGGGCACCTGGAGACGCTGCGGGAGCTGCGCTACGTCGACCACGGCCGGATCGACGAGCTGGCCGCCCGGTTGGACGAGGAACTGGCGGTGGCGGGCCGCCGGGCGGTGGAGTTCCTGCGCCGGGACGAGGCGCTCACCGGCTACCAGCAGGAGATCGAGCGGCTGGCCGCGAAGGCCGTCGGGATCGGCACGGTGGCCGAGGCGGGCGCGGTCCGCGACGAACTGGCCGCCCGTACCGACGGCCTGCAGACCATCACCGACGTGGTGGGTGGACTGGACATCGCCGACGCGACCGTACGGACGCAGATCCTGGGCCGGGTCGGCGAGGTGCTGGGCGCGGTCAACCGGGCCCGGGCCGTGCTGGACAAGCGCCGCCAGGAACTGGCCGCGGCCGAGGGTCGGGCCGGGTTCGCCGCCGAGTTCGCCCTGCTCGGGCAGGCGGTCACCGGTGCGCTGGCGGCGGCGGACACCGCCGAGCGCTGCGACGAGCAGCTCGGCCGGCTGCTGCTGCGGGTGGAGGAGCTGGAATCCCGGTTCGGTGAGTTCGACGACTTCCTCGCCGAGCTGGCCACCCGGCGTACCGACATCTACGAGGCGTTCTCGTCGCGCAAGCAGGCGCTGCTGGACGAGCGGGCCCGCCGGGCCGACCGGCTGGTCGCCTCCGCCGAGCGGATCCTGGTCAGCGTGCACCGGCGGGCCGGCACCCTCGGGTCGCTCGACGAGATCAACACCTACTTCGCGGCGGACCCGATGGTCGCCAAGCTGCGCGCGGTGGTCGAGGAACTGCGTACCCTCGGCGACGCGGTGCGCGCCGAGGAGCTGGACGGCCGGGTCCGGGCCGCCCGGCAGGAGGCCGGGCGCGGCCTGCGCGACCGCCTCGACCTGTACGCCGACGGCGGCGAGACGATCCGGCTGGGCCGGCACCGCTTCGCGGTGAACACGCAGCCCATCGACGTGGCGGTGGTGCCGGCCGAGGGCCGGATGGTGGTGGCGGTGACCGGCACCGACTACCGCGCCCCGGTGCGCGACGAGGAGTTCCAGCAGACCCGGCGGTTCTGGGACCAGCTGCTGGTCTCCGAGTCGGCACAGGTGTACCGGGGGGAGTACCTGGCCACCGCGATCCTCGCCGCCGCCGAGGCGGGCCGCGACGGGCTCGACCTGGACACGCTGCACGCGGCCGCGGTGGACGCCGACGGGTTGCGGGAGCTGGTCCGGCGGGTCGCCGAGACCCGCTACGACGAGGGGTACGAGCGCGGCGTGCACGACCACGACGCCGCCGAGATCCTGCGGGTGCTGCTGCGCCTGCACGCCGGCGCGGGCCTGCTGCGCTATCCGCCGGCCGACCGGGCGATCGCCCAGCTGTTCTGGCGGTACGGCACCGATGAGGCGAGCCGGTCCGCCTGGACCGCCCGCGCCGCCTCGCTGGCCCGGGCCCGCAAGCGGTTCGGCCGCCCCGAGGGGGAGGACGCCGCCGACCGGCTCTGCGGACAACTGGCCGATGCGGTCGACGGTTTCCTGCGCGCCACCGGGCTGCCCGCGCCGGACGGCGGGACCGGGTTCGCCGGCGAGTACCTCTTCGCGGAGCTGTCCGCTCCGCCGGTGCGGTTCGCCACCGGCAGCGGGGCGCGGTCCATGCTGGACCGGTTCCGCCGGGCGCTGGGCGGCCCGCAGTCGCGCTCGTCCCGTGAGTTCGACGACGACCTGCGGGCCCTCGGCGACGACCTGGCCGGGCGCCACCAGCTCGTCCAGGCGTGGCTGACCGCGTTCCTCGCCACCGACGACGGGGACCTGTCCGGGTACGACCTGCCCGAGGCGGTCGCCGTCGAGTTGGGTGGCGCCGAGGTGGCCCGCGCGGACAGCGCCGCGACCATGACGGAGACCGTCGGCGGCCTGCTCGGCACCCATCCGCGCATCGAGGGCTCCACGCTGGCCGTTCGGCTGGACGAGACACTGGCCCGTACCCGGTCGTTCCGCACCGAGCTGGTTCCGGCGTACCGCGACTACCAGCGGCGGCGCAACGCGCTGGTGGACGTCGAGCGGGAGCGGCTGCGGCTGGAGGAGTACCGGCCGAAGGTGATGAACGCGTTCGTCCGCAACCGGCTGCTCGACGAGGTGTACCTGCCGCTGATCGGTGACAACCTGGCCCGGCAGCTCGGCGCGACCGGCGACGGCAAGCGGGTCGACCAGTCCGGCCTGCTGCTGCTGATCTCGCCGCCCGGCTACGGCAAGACCACCCTGATGGAGTACGTCGCCAGCCGGCTCGGCCTGGTCTTCGTCAAGGTCAACGGCCCGGCCCTGGGCTCGAAGGTCACCTCGCTGGACCCGGCGGAGGCGCCCGACGCCACCGCGCGGCAGGAGGTCGAGAAGATCTCCTTCGCCCTGGAGCTGGGCAACAACGTGCTGCTCTACCTGGACGACATCCAGCACACCAACCCGGAACTGTTGCAGAAGTTCATCTCGCTCTGCGACGGGCAGCGCCGGATGGAGGGCGTCTGGGAGGGCCGCACCCGCACGTACGACCTGCGCGGCAAGCGGTTCGCGGTCTGCATGGCGGGCAACCCGTACACCGAGTCGGGGCGGCGGTTCCGGATCCCGGACATGCTCGCCAACCGGGCCGACGTGTGGAATCTCGGCGACGTGCTCTCCGGCCGGGAGGAGGTCTTCGCGCTCAGTTACATCGAGAACGCGCTCACCGCCAACCCGGTGCTGGCACCACTGAGCGGCCGGGACCGCGCCGACCTGGAACTGCTGGTCCGGATGGCCCGCGGCGACGACTCGGTCCGGGCCGACCAGCTGTCCCACCCGTACCCTCCGGTGGAGCTCGAGCAGATCGTCTCGGTGCTGCGCAAGCTGCTGCGGGTGCAGCAGGTGGTGCTGGCCAACAACCAGGCGTACATCGCCTCGGCGGGGCAGTCCGACGACGCGCGCACCGAGCCGCCGTTCCAGCTCCAGGGGTCGTACCGGAACATGAACAAGCTGGCCGAGCGGATCGTCCCGGTGCTCACCGACGACGAGCTGGAGGCGGTGATCGACGACCACTACCTGGGCGAGGCGCAGACCCTCGCGGCGGGCGCGGAGGCCAACCTGCTCAAGCTCGCCGAGCTGCGCGGCCGGCTCACCCCCGAGCAGGCCCGCCGCTGGGCCGAGGTGAAGGACGCCTTCCAACGCTCGCGGGCCCTCGGCGGCGCCGGCGACGATCCGGTGGACCGGGCGGTCGGCGCCCTGGGCCTGCTCGCCGACCGGGTCGGCGGGGTGCAAGCGGCGATCGACCGGGCCGGGGCCGACCTCGCCCGGTGATCCCGCCAACTGCGCGGGTGTCCTCAGTGAATCGACGCATGCGATGATCGTCGCCGACCGGTGACACTCCGAAACCGGCGAACCAACGGGGGAACGTCCATGCTCATCCGGAGGGCACTCGCGGTGTGCGCCGCCGCCGCACTGCTCCTGGCTGGCGGTGCCGTGCCGGCCCGGGCGGCGACCGTCGATGCCAGCTACAACGTCTGGACCTGGAACGTAGCGGGTTGGAAGCTGAACCGGGGTTCGACCACGAACGGTCTCATCCCGGCACTGGCCAACTCGATCCGCAACCGCAGCTCGCACTTTGCCGCGTTGAACGAGTTGTGCTGGAGTCAGTACAAGGCGGTGCAGGCCAATCTGCGCAACTCCGGCTGGCCGCAGGACGTCGAGAACTTCTCCCGGTTCGAGCCACACAACGAGACGGGCTGCGGCGGTGAACCGTTCGGAGTGGCCATCTTCAGCCGGGCACCGCTCGGCGCGGCCAACCGGTACGCCCTGGCCGCTGACGGCAGCAGCGAGACCCGCAAGCTGCTCTGCGCACCGTTGGAGGCCCGGCCGAAGCTGCGCTTCTGCACCACCCACATCACCCCCTCCAACGAGGTGATCGGGGGGCAGAAGATCAACGAGCGGCAGTTGGGTGAGGTGCTGGGCAGGTTGGAGGCGTTTCACGGCAACGGCGACACGGTCATCGTCGCGGGCGACTTCAACGCGCAGCCCAACTACGGTCGGTTGGACGGGTGGTATTCGGCCAGCCTGAACCACCCGAACAACACCAACAACCGAGGGGCCTACCGCGAGCTGGATGACACCGAATCGACCTGCTACGGCTACGGCGAGAAGACCCAGGAGTCCGGTGATCTCGGACCGTGCGGCCAGGTCAAGAAGGTCGACCTGATCTTCGTACGGGAGAGCCGGATCGTCGGCAGTTACAGTGGCGACTCCCTGGCCATTGCCACCAACTGCGGTGGCCTCTGCTCGGACCATCGCATCCTGGTCGGCACGGTGACCGTCTCGATCACCGTCTGAACCGGCCTGACGCTCCACCCCTGAGCCACCACCCCTGACTCCCACCCCTGAGCCACCGCTTTCCGCCAGACGGCGATCGGCGCGGTGGGTGCAACCGTTGCGGGTGGCCGCCCGTGTCAGGGGTACGGGCAGGAAGGGGTGGTCAGCGATGCGCGATGCCGAGGGCTTCGACGAGTTCTACCGGGGCACGTCCGGTCGCCTGCTGCGCTACGGGTACGCCCTGACCGGGGACCTCGCCGAGGCACAGGACATCGTGCAGGAGGCGTACGTCCGGGCCTGGCAGCGTTGGCGGAAGCTCGCCTCGTACGACAGCACCGAGTCCTGGGTACGCCTGGTGGTGGCCCGACTGGCCACCGACCGGTGGCGCCGGATGCGCAGCCAGCGGGTGGCGTTGCGGCGGGCCGGGCCGCCGGATCACGTCGCCGCCCCCAGTGACGACACGGTGCTGCTGGTGGGCGCGTTGCGGCGGCTACCGCCGGTCCAGCGGCAGGCGATCGCCCTGTACTACCTCTGCGACATGTCGGTGGCGGAGATCGCCGCCGAAACCGACGCGCCACCCGGGACGGTCAAGTCCTGGCTGTCCCGTGGCCGAGCCGGTCTCGCCGCCGTACTCGATGATCTGACCCCGGAGGCCCACGATGTCGGCTGAGCTGGAGCGGATGTTCTCGTCGCTGGGTAGGGACAGCGACGGCGTGGCACTGCCAGCGCCCGAGGCGGTACGCCGGCGGGGTGACCGGCGCCGGCGGGTGCGCGCCGTGGGTGGCCTGCTCACCGTCGCCGTCCTGGTCGGCGGCACCGCCGTCGGCACCCGCCAGCTGCTCGCGGACCCGGTGCCGCCGGTGCCGCCGATCGTCGACAGCACACCGTCGCCCCGCCCGTCTCCCACCCCGTCGCCCTCCGCATCGAGCTTGGCGCCGGTCGAGCCCACGCCCGAGTCGAGCCGGACCTCCACGTCGGCGCAGAACGCCTCCTCGCCCGCCACCTCGGCACCACGATGTGAGGAGGTTGCGGACTACCCGTATCCCGGACCGAGTCACGCCGGGGTGGCGTTGCCCGCCTCGGTGATGCTCACCGCCGCGGAGTGGGGCCGCTGCTACGTGATGATCGCCGAACGGCCGGGATACCCGGTGTACGACCCGGAGGTGACCGGCGGCGCCAAGCCGAACGTCTGCCTGGACGACGCCGAATACGAGGCCGACGCCGCGCGGATCGCCGGCCGCTTCCGCTACTTTGACGGTGGCCCGGAGATCGGCGGGTACGAGTCGGTGGCCCGGTACCGCCCGGACGCCGCCGCCGAGTTCCTCGACGAGGTCCGCCAGCGCGTCGCGGCGTGCGCCACCTTCACCAACCAACACATGCCGGGGGACTGGCACGCCGTCATCGTCGAGCGGAACTTCGCCGGTGACGAGAGCCTGCTCATCTACGTCGGCACCGGCGCGGACGGTGCCGGCTATCCCGGCTGGTACCTCGGCGTGGTCCGCCGGGGCGACCTGGTGGCCGTGGTGGAGCCCCACTCCGACCTCGGCGGCTCCCGCGACTTCGCGCAGACCATGACCCGCCGGGCCGCCGACCGCCTCTGACCCGCCCAGCGGGTCAGCCGTAGTAGCGGCGGAGTTCGCGGGTGAGGACCTTGCCGGTGGCGTTGCGCGGCAGGTACCTGACGAAGACGACGTCGCGGGGTACCGAGAAGCGGGCGAGGTAGTGCCGGACGTACTCGCGGACCGCCTCGGCGTCGAGCGTCTCGCCGGGGTGCAGGCCGAGGAAGGCGGCGAGCCGCTGGCCGTAGTCGGGGTCGGGTACGCCGATGACGGCGGCCTCGCGTACCTGGGGAAGCTGGGTGAGCAGCTGCTCCACCTCGCCGGGGAAGACGTTCTCGCCGCCGGAGACGATCATGTCGTCGGCGCGGCCGTCGACGAAGAGCAACCCGTCGGCGTTGACCCGGCCCAGGTCTCCGGTGTCCAGCAGGCCGTCGTGGCGTTCCCGGTCGGCGCCCGAGGTGTAGCCGTCGAAGAGCATCGCGTTGCCGACCAGGATCCGACCCACCCGGCCACCGGTGACCGGCTGACCGGCGTCGTCAAGGATCTCCAGCCGGGTGCCGTACGGCGGTCGCCCGGCCGTGGTGGGTGCCTGGCGCAGGTCGGCGGGGGTGGCGATGGAGGCCCAGGACGCCTCGGTCGAGCCGTACAGGTTGTAGAGCACGTCGCCGTAGGTGTCCATGAACGCCGACGGCAGGCCGCCGGGCAGCGCGGAGCCGCTCACGGCCACCACCTTCAGCGGTGGCCGGGGCTGCGGCGCCGGCACCTCCATCAGCCGCTGCAGCATCACCGGCACCGCGAACAGCGCCTGGCAGCGGTGCCGTACCAGGGCGTCCAGCGTGGCGGCCGGGTCGAAGCGGCGGTGCAGCACAATGGTGGCCCGCAGCGCGAAGCAGACCTGTAGGGCCGCGTACCCCCAGGTGTGGAAGACCGGCGCGGCGATCAGCACCCGGTCGCGCACGTGCAGCGGGATCCGGTCGATGATGGAGACCAGCGGGCCGAAGCCGTTCGGGGTGGGGCGGCGGGCACCCTTCGGTGCGCCCGTGGTGCCGGAGGTGAGCACGATGATCCGGCCGTCCCGCTCGGGCGGATCGAGTTCGCCGGGCAGCGCGCTGGCGATCAGCTCCTCGCGGGCCGGCTCGTCGAGGCGGTGCAACTCGGCCGGCAGCCCGAGGGTCCGCTCGGTGAACTCGTCGTCGTGCACCAGGAGCCGCAGCTGCTGTTCCTCCGCCACCGTGGCCAGCTGCGCCGGGGATAGGCCGGTGTTGACCAGCACCGCGTCCGCGCCGAGCAGGGTGGCGGCGACGATGGTCTCGATCAGACCCGGGTGGTTGCGGCAGAGCACGGCGACCCGGTCGCCGGGCTGGATGCCGAGCCCCGCGCGCATCGCGCGGGCCAGCCGCGAGGAGCGCTCCAGCAGCTCCTGGTACGTCAGCTCGTCGCCCTGGTCGTCGACGACGGCGATCCGGCCGGGATCCCGGGCGGCGGCCTGGCGCAGCTCGCCGGCGAGGCTCCACCCCCACGTCCGCAGCGCGCTGAGCTGGGCCGCGACGCGGATCGGGCGGCCCGGGGTGAGCAGGCCACGGCGGGTCAGCGTGGCGACGATGAACGGCAGGTCCATACCCGAGTACCTCCTTCTGCCCGGCAGCCTGGGTGGGTCGCCCACGCCGCGCCGGCCGGCGTCCACCTGCGGGACGCCGGCCGGGGAATGTCCGTCGAGGACGAGTGGGGTCAGCGGATCTGCATCCCCGAGATCGCTCGGGAGATGACCAGGCGCTGGATCTCCGAGGTGCCCTCGAAGATGGTGTAGATCTTGGCGTCCCGGTACCAGCGTTCGACCGGGTGGTCGCGCAGGAAACCGGCCCCGCCGAGCAGCTGGACCGCCCGGTCGGTGACCGAGACGGCCACCTCGCCGGCCTTCAGCTTGGACATCGAGCCCTCGCCGGCGGTGAACGGCCGGTTGTTGCGGCCCATCCAGGAGGCCCGCCAGACCAGCAGCCGGGCCGCGTCGATCTCCATCTTCATGTCGGCCAGCGCGAAGGCGACCGCCTGGTTGGTGATGATCGGACGGCCGAACTGGACGCGTTCCTTCGCGTACTCCAGGGCGTACTCGTAGGCGGCCCGGGCCACGCCGAGCGCCTGCGCGCCGACGGTGGGCCGGGACAGCTCGAACGTCCGCATCGCCGCCTGGCCGGAGGCGCGCTGCCCGGTGCGGGCGCGGGCCAGGCGCTCGTCCAGCGCCTCCTTGCCGCCGAGCAGGCACCGGCCCGGCACCCGGACGTCGTCGAGGAAGACGTCGGCCGTGTGCGACGCCCGCAGGCCGAGCTTGCGCAGCTTGCGGGTGGCGCTGAGCCCGGCCGTGCCCGGCGGTACGACGAACGCGGCCTGCCCCCGCGAGCCCAGCTCGGGCTCCACCGAGGCGGTCACCACGTGCACCCCGGCGATCCCGCCGTTGGTGGCGTACGCCTTCTGCCCGCGCAGCACCCACTCGTCGGTGGCCCCGTCGTAGGTGGCCCGGGTGCGTATCGCGCCGACGTCGGAACCGGCCTCCGGCTCGGTGGAGCAGAAGGCGGCGACGGTGGGGGAGTCGACGTCGCCGAAGCACTGCGGCACCCACTCGACGAGCTGGTCGGGGGTGCCTGTGCCGTAGATGGCGGCGACCGCGAGCGAGGTGCCGAAGATGCTCAGCCCGATGCCGGCGTCACCCCAGAACAGCTCCTCGCTGGCGATCGGCAGCGACAGGCCGGTGGGGTCGGCCCAGCAGGTGGCGAGGAACTCGAAGCCGTACAGGCCGACCTTCGCCGCCTCCTGGATGACCGGCCACGGGGTTTCCTCGCGGGCGTCCCATTCGGCTGCGGCCGGGCGCACGACCTCGCTGGCGAAGCCGTGCACCCAGTCGCGCAGATCCCGCTGTTCCTCGTTCAGGTCGAGCGAGAACTCCACCATCTCAGGCCTTGGGGATGTCGAAGAGGTTCGCGATGTTGGCGGCCAGACCCAGGTCGCCCTTTGCCTTGAGCTTGCCGGTCATGAACATCATGACCGGGTTGGCGCCGCCGGAGACGACCTTCAGGAAGTCGACCGGGCCCAGGGTCAGGCTCAGCCGAGGGTCGTGCTGCGCGGTCTCGTTGACCGTGCAGGTGCCGTCGGCGATGACCACCTCGTAGGTGTCGGTGCCGCCGTCGGGGGCGCCGGTGATGTTCCAGTGGATGACCGCGTTGGTCGAGCCGGCCCGGTCGGCGCGGAACAGCTGCGGCATCCGCCCGAAGACCTCGCCGAGAATCTTGCCGCGCAGGTCGCCCGACATCACCTCGGCGAGCTTGCTCTCCGGGGTGTTCTTGACGAGCTGGGCGAAATCCTTCGGGCCGACGTTGGCGAAGGAGGCCGGGTCGAAGTCAGTCATGGAAAGCACCTCTCGGACAATGGTTACTCTGGCGTAACCTTACGCATGAGTAGGTATGCTCGCAAGGTGTCCACAGGTCCCGCCTTCAAGCGCCTTCCCCGGGCCGTACGCGAGCAGCAGATGCTCGACTCCGCGGTGCGGGTCTTCTCCCGGCGCGGCTACCACGGCGCCAGCATGGACGAGATCGCCGAGGAGGCCGGCATCTCCAAGCCCATGGTGTACGCGTACCTGGGGCACAAGGAGGAACTCTTCGTCGCCTGCCTGCACCGCGAGGGCACCCGGATGATGGAGGCCATCGCCGGGGCGGCCGTCCCCGACCTGCCGGCCGACGAGCGGCTCTGGCGCGGGTTGCGGGCGTTCTTCGGCTTCGTCGGCGCACACCGGGACGGCTGGGCGGTGCTCTACCGGCAGGCCCGGGCCGAGCAGCCGTTCGCGCGGGAGCTGGCGGTGATGCGGGCGCGGCTGGTGGAGGTGGTCGCCGGCATGCTCGACCACGCGTTGCGCGCGCAGGGGCGCGAGGTGGCCGAGACCGAGCTGGAAGTCGTCGCGTACGCCCTGGTCGGCGCGAGCGAGTCCCTCGCGGACTGGCTGGCCGACCGGCCGGAGGCCGACCCGGAGAAGACCGCCACCCGGATGATGAACGCCGCCTGGCTCGGCGCCGGTCAACTGCTGCACGGCGCCACCTGGCGCCCACCGTCGGAATAAGCCGTCGGAGTCAGGACGGGCCCTTCCTGACAGTTACGACCGTCGGGCACGATGGCGGGCGCGGTGGCGCAGCCGGCGGACCAGCTCGACCAGCACGGTCACGGCGACCGACAGACCGATCCCGGCCAGGATGCCGCGCAGCGGTTCACGCTCGAAGGCCAGACCGCCGACGACGCCGAGCAGCACGCAGTACAGCGCCCAGGAGACCGCGCCGATCAGGTCGAAGAGCAGGAACGACCGTCGCGGGTAGCGGAGCGCGCCCATGGTCAGGGTGACCGCCGTGCGACCTCCGGGGATGAAGCGGGACGCGGTCAGGATGATGCCGCCGCGACGGTCCACCGCCCGCCGCGCCCACTCCGAGCTGGCCCGTCGTCGGCTGTCCATCGGCGAGTGGTCCAGCCGTCGTGATCCGCCGCCGCGCCCGGCCGCGTACGAGAGGTGATCACCGACGAGCGCGCCGAGGGTGGCCGCCATGATCACTAGCAGCAGGTTCGGCTCGCCGCCGGTGGCCAGGACGGTGACCGTGATGATCGCCGCCTCGGCCGGTACCAGGGGGAAGAACACGTCGACCGCGGTGAGCCCGAACAGCAGCAGGTACACCCACGGCGAGGTGAGCGTCTGCCGGATCAGGTCGAGGGCGGCCTCCATGGACCCATGCTCACCGCCGGACGGGCGCCCCGTGGCGGGACAGACGAATCGCTGCTGATCAGGGGTAGAACGGCTGCACCCGGGCGATCACGCCGACGGAAGGGCCCGACACGCCGCACGTCGCGACCGCCGCCCTCGGCCCCCGGGAGAGCGGGCGGCCGGCGGGGTGAGCAGGGCACCGCGCGCGGTCTTGTCCTGCGCCGTCGGGCCGTGCGAGGTGAGCACGACGGGTGCGCCCAGCGCCTGCTCCACCGCCATGGACCAGTCGGCCGGCGGGGCGTCGTCGTACACCGGGCGGGCCCGCAGCAGCCGGGCGGTGAGCGCCGCCTGCCGGTCGAGGTCGCCGGGCGGGCCCGGGGCCAGCCGGTCCAGGTCGGCGTAGCGGCGGCAGATCCGCAGGCCGAGGCCGCGACCGGCATGGTCCAGGTGGGTCAGCGCCAGGCCGTCGACCCCACCGGCGACCGCCAGGGCGTACGCGTGGGCGACCGCGTCGAAGTGGCCGAACCGGAAGCGGCCCTGCCACGGGTTCGTCGGGTTGTGCGGATCGGCCAGCGGCAGCGCCGCGTCCTCGGTGACGAGGGGCCCCGGCCCGTGCCGGGTGGTGACCGTCCGCAGCACCCCGATCCGGGTCGCCGAACCGGCCATCCCGGCCTCGGCCAGCAGTGCCTCGGCGTTGGTGAAGGTGGTGGTGCTCCACGTCGTGTACGGGTGGAAGCCGTGCCACTCGTCCAGCAGCACGCCCTGCGCCCCCTCGAACACGCACAGCCCGGCCCGCAGCTCCCCGGCCAGCCAGGACCGGTCGACGATCGCCACCCGCCGCGCGAAGGCGCGGTACGCGGGCAGGCAGTCGGCGACCGGGGGAGCGTCCAGCGGCCCGAGTTCGGCGTGCAGCCGGTCGCGCAGCATGGTCAGCCGGCGGCGCAGCCGCTCCGGGCGGTGGCAGTCCGCCACCCGTGGTGCCTGGTCGGGGTGGGCGAGGCCGTACGCGACGGCCTCGCCCACCCCCAGCCCGCAGGAGCCGTGCCGGTCGACTCCCCGGGCCAGTTCCCGCGCCCGGTTCGCGGCCCGGTGGTACGGGGTGGCCAGCAGCGCGTCCCCGTCCACGGTCAGCCGGTCGAGCGCGTCGGGCACGCGTACGGTGGCGAGGTGGTCGGCCTCGGCGACCAGTGCCAGCGGGTCCACCACGACGTGCCGGGACAGGTGCGTCCGCACGCCGGGATGGAAGGTGCCGGCGCCGAACTGCGCGAACGTGTGGTGCCGGCCGTCGCGCAGCACGACGTTGTGTGCCGCCTGCGCGCCCCCGTTGAACCGCACCACCGTCCGCACCGGCCGGGTCGCGCAGAGCCAGTCCACGACGGTGCCCTTACCGGCGTCGCCGTACCCCAGGTCGACCACGATCGGGTGCGCTCCGCGCGGGCCCCTCGCCGCCGGCCCGCCGCCCGGCCCGACCCGCCGGCGCACCGCCCCGGCCACAACCGCACCCGCCACCGGCCCAGCCACGACCGCACCCGCCACCGGGCCGGCCGGGATCGCACCCGCCACCGTGCCGGTCACAGCCGGATGACCCCGCCGCCGGTGCCCCGGATGGCTGGCAGCTCGGTCACCTCGGCCCGCCGGCCCCCGCCGAGACGGGCCAGCGCCTTCGACACGGTGCCGGTGGCCGCCGAGCCCGCCCGGTCCAGGTCCCGCAGGCCCTCGTCGAGGTCGATGGCCTGCTCGCCGAGGCCCACGGTGAGCGCGATGGTCTCGCAGACCGCGCCGAGGTCGTCCAGCTCCAGGACGTTCTGGCCGAGCAGGTCACGCCAGAAGTCGAGCACCCGGCGGTTGCCCGAGTAGTGGCTGCCGGCGGGGATCAGGTGGTACGTGTCCCAGCGGCGGGTGACCTCGTCGACGATCTGCCGCAGCGGCACGTCCTCGCGCAGGTCGCCCTCGATCAGCCGGGCCACCTCGGTGGCCTTCACCTTCGGGTAGGCCAGCTCGTCGCCGATGACGAACAGGTAGCCGCGCCGGCCGCGCTTCTCCCAGTGGTCGGTGACCGTGTGTCGGGCCATGAAGTACAGCGCCAGCTCGTAGGACTCCCGCAGCTGACCGCCACCGCCGCCCTCCAGCACGATCCGGCCGAGGTCGTCGTCCATCCGGTTGTCGGACTCGAACTGACCGATCTGCAGCGGCACCCGGTCGCAGGTGGCGTCGCCGATCGCCCCGAACATGATCTGCGGGTCCCGGGCGTACCCCTGGCGCAGCAGCAGGCCCAGCAGGTGCGGCAGCTTGGCCTGGAGGATGCGGGGCACGTACCCCATCGAGCCGGTCACGTCGAAGAGCACGGCGACGGGGGTCGACCGCGGGTGCTCGGCGCAGTCGCGGCTCTCCCGCACCGCGCCGCGAGGGTCCAGTGCCGGATGGACCACCCGCGCCCCGCTGTCGCTGTAGGAGAAGGCGCTGGCGCCGGTGGCCCGGCGGTACCGGTCGGCGGCGTCGTACACGTCGGTGGACCACATTCCGCTGCCCATGGCAGCCTCCTTAGCGGTTGAGGGTGAAGGGTCGGAAGGTGCGCGGCCCGTAGAGCCGGTGCAGCAGGTCGTCGAGTTCGCGCAGCAGCCGCCAGGCGTCGTCGGGACGGGCACGCAGCAGCCGTTGCCGGCAGCCACGGGCGAAGGCGAGCAGCTCGCGCGGCGCCCGGCGGCCCATCAGCCAGACCATGCAACGGGTGGCCAGCGCGATGTCGGTGCCGGGCCCGCACGGGCGACCCTCGGTGACCTCGGCCGGGTACCAGTCCTCGTAGCCGGGCATCAGCGCCGCAACGGTGCCGCCCGGCTCGGTCGAGAAGCACCAGTCGACCAGCACCACACCGTGCTCGTCCGGTTCGATCAGGACGTGCGGCGGCAGCACCGCGCCGTGCACCACGCCCGCCCGGTGGGCGAGGCCGAGCGCGACCAGCAGCCGCCGCCACATCCAGGCCACGTCGCGGGCGTCCAGCCCGCCCGGGTGGGCGCGCCCCACCTCGACCAGGCTGTGCAGACCGGGCGCGGTGGCGAGCACGGTGACCTGGCGTTGCGCCCCGGTGGCGGCGTCCCGGTGGGCGAAGCTGTCGACCAGCCGGGGCACGTACGGCAGCCAGCGCGGGTCACCCCGCTCGGCGAGCGTGCGCAGGGCGCGCTGCTCGCGGACCATGAGGTCGTTGTCGGCCGCGTTGCGGGGCAGCTTGAGCAGCCGGTCGGCGCCGACGTCGTACAGGTCGGCGAGGTCTCCGGAGTACGCGGGCCGGCCGCACCGGTAGCCGCGCAGCACGGTCACCCGGCGGGCCCGCCAGCGGGCGGTGACCCGGTGCAGGGCGTTGACGGCGGCGGCGCGGACCCCCGGGCCGGCCCAGCCGAGCCGATCGGGGTGCAGCGCGCCGACGAGTTCCCGGTAGCGCCGCTCCGGCGCGTCGGCGCCGAACAGCTCGTCGTCGTCGCGGGCGGCGGCGACCATGCGGATCGCCTCGTCGGTCGTCATCGCACCGTCTCCTCGCGGGCCGGGCGCAGCAGCGCCGGGTGCAGGAGTCGGGCGTCACCGGCCCGGTAGAGCCGCGCGCGCGGGCCGCCCCGGGTGCCACCGCGCTCGGTGCTGGCGCCGGTGCTCTCCACGAAGCCCGGCACGGAGAGCACCTTGCGGTGGAAGTTGCCGGCGTGCAGCTGGTGCCCCCAGACCGTCTCGTAGACGGCCCGCAGCTCGCCGATGGTGAACTCGGGCGCGAGGAAGCGGGTGGCCAGCGGGGTGTACTCCAGCTTGGAGCGGGCCCGCTCCAGCCCGTCGGCGACGATGTGGCCGTGGTCGAAGGCGAGCTGCCGGTTGGCCAGCTCGGCGACCGGCACCCAGGCCGCCTCGTCGGCGTCGGTGCCGGCCGTGGCGTCCGGCAGGTCGGGGGCGAAGGCGAGGTGCGCGACGGAGACGATCCGCATCCGTGGGTCGCGGTCGGGCGCGCCGAAGGAGGCCAGTTGCTCGACGTGGACGCGGCGCAGCCGCTCGCCGGCGAGGCCGGTCTCCTCGGCCAGCTCCCGCCGGGCGGCGACGGTCAGGTCCTCGTCGGGCCGGACGAAGCCGCCGGGCAACGCCCAGTGGCCCGCGTACGGCTGCTCGCCGCGGCGGATCAGCAGCAGGTGCAGCGCGCCGTCGCGGATGGTCAGGGCGACGACGTCGACGGTCACCGCCACGGCCGGGTAGGCGCGCGGGTCGTAGGCGGCGAGGAAATCCTGCTCGTTCACGCTCGATCAACCTCACTTAGAGAACATCTCTATATGAGAACAACCTAGCGGCAAAGCGAGGGCCGGGCAAGTACCCGGCCCTCGATCAGCGGATGGTGCCCACCAGATGTGGGCGACCGCGCAGGTCATGCAGGCTGAAGTCCCAGCCCGGGCCCGATGCGGTGGCGCTGAAGGCCACCGTGCCGGGCAGCGGCACCGGCAGCTTGAACGCCACGTCGACCGTGTACGCCTCGGGTAGCCGGCTCTCCAGCGCGGCGAGACAACGCGCCTTGCTCCACATCCCGTGCGCGATGGGCCGGGGGAAGCCGAGCAGCCGAGCGCCCCACCGCGAGGTGTGGATCGGATTGTGGTCGCCGGAGACGCGGGCGTAGTCCGTACCCACCCGGGGTGCCACCCGCCAGCGGGCGGTGGCGGCCGGCGGCGCGGGCCGCTCACCCCGGTCGCGCCGCTCGCCGTCGCCGGGGGTGCGCTGCCGCCCGAGGTACGTCGAGACGCCGCGCCACACCTCCTCTCCGTCGACCGATCCGACGAGGACGACATCCAGCTGCCGCCCCCGGTCGTGCGGGCGCAGGTTCTCCGCCCAGGTGCTGAAGTCCAGCCGGTCGGCGACGGTGATCGGCCGGTGCACGGTGATCCGGTTGCCGACGTGCACCACCCCGGTCAGCGGGATCGGGAACTCCGGCGCCGTGATCAGGCGCAGCGCCAGCGGGAAGCCCATGACGTGCGGGAAGGTCGCGGGCAGCTGGTCGGCCAGCCGGAATCCGCACACCCGGTCGTAGTCGGCCAGCCACTCCGGATCCACCGCGACCCCGCCGACGGTCAGCTCGACCGCCGGCACGCCGTCGCCGCGCCGGCCGCCCAGCCCGGGCAGCGCGCCCAGCAGCGCCCGCCGGTACAGCGGCCCGGCCGCCGGCATCCGGGGCAGCTCGACCCGAGCCCGGGCGGCCGGCTCCACGAGCCCGCTGGCCAGGCCGCCATCGCCTGCCGCGCCGCTGTCGCCTGCCATGCCGCCACCGCCTGCCGGGGCGCTGTGGCCTGCCGCGCGGCTGTCGCCCGCTGGTCCGCCCGCCGGCCCGCCCGCCGAGGCAGCGTCGCCTGCCGGGCCGCTGCCGCCTGCCGGGCCGCCTGCCGGGGTGCTGTCCCCCGCCGGGCCGCCTGCTGGGCCGCTGTCGCCTGCCGGGGCGGCGAACGCGGCGGCCA
Organism: Micromonospora sp. WMMD1082; assembly: GCF_029626175.1. Classification (NCBI taxonomy): domain Bacteria; kingdom Bacillati; phylum Actinomycetota; class Actinomycetes; order Micromonosporales; family Micromonosporaceae; genus Micromonospora; species Micromonospora sp. WMMD1082. The sequence continues at coordinate 2,928,962 of NZ_JARUBM010000002.1, forward strand.
GGATCTCCGGGGTCAGGGTCTCCGTGGGCCCGTCGATCAACTCGCCGACTGACAGGTCGTCGGCCGGTTCCTCACTGCGCCTGCGCCGGGCCATCACGCCCCCAGCAGGCTCTGGCCGCAGACCCGGACCACGTTGCCGCTGACCGCGCCGGACGCCGGCCAGGCCAGCCAGCCGATGGTCTCCGCGACGTCCACCGGCAGCCCGCCCTGGGAGAGGCTGTTCATCCGGCGACCCGCCTCGCGCAGCATCAGCGGAATCCGGGCGGTCAGTCGGGTCTCGATGAACCCGGGCGCGACGGCGTTGACGCTGATCTGCCGCTCGCGCAGCGCCGGAGCCAGCGACTCGACCAGCCCGATCACGCCCGCCTTGCTGGTGGCGTAGTTGGTCTGGCCGCGGTTGCCGGCGATCCCGGCGATCGAGGAGACGCCGACGATCCGCCCACCGGCCGGGATGAGCGCGCGTTCCAGCAGCAGGTCGTTGATCCGCTCCTGGCTGCCGAGGTTGACGTCGATGACCTGGTCCCACCGGTCGGCATCCATCCGGCCGAGGGTCTTGTCCCGGGTGATGCCGGCGTTGTGCACCACCACGTCCACCCGGCCGTGCCGGCTGGCCAGGTGTTCGGCGAGTCGGGCCGGCGCGTCGGCGGCGGTCAGGTCGAGCTGCACGGCGCTGCCGCCGATCTCGTTGGCCACCGTGGCCAGCTCGTCACCGGCGGCCGGCACGTCCAGCGCCACCACGGTCGCCCCGTCGCGGGCCAGCACCCGGGCCAGCGCCGCGCCGATGCCCCGGGCCGCGCCGGTGACCAGCACGAGCTGCCCGTCGAGCGGGCGGTCCCAGTCGACTGGCGCGCTCGCCTGGCCGGCACCGACCCGGATCACCTGACCCGAGACGTACGCGGAGCGGCCGGAGAGCAGGAACCGCAGGGTCGACTCCAGGCCGGTCCAGGTGCCCGCGTCGGCGTCACGGGTGACATACACCAGTTGGGCGGTGATCCCCCGGCCGAACTCCTTGCCGATGCTGCGGGTCAGCCCCTCCAGGGCCCGCTGGGCGGTCGCCTCGCGTGGCGTGTCGCACTCGCCCGGCGGGGTGCCCAGCACGATCACCCGTCCGCTGGGCTGCACCGCCCGGGCCTGCGGGTGGAAGAAGTCGTAGAGCTGTCGCAGGCCGGACGAATCGGTGATGCCGGTAGCGTCGTAGACGAGGGCGGCGCTGGCGGGCGTACGACCGGTTGCCGGTTCGGGCACGGCCGTGGCCGGATCGCGCAGGGCGAGCCCGGCGGAGGCCAGGATCTTGCCGACCGGTTCGGCGAGGCGCCCACCGGTGGCGGCGCCGAGCAGGACCGGCCCGGGAAGGAGCGGCTCGCCGGGTGCGTGCCGGCGCAGTCGCGGCGGATCGGGCAGCCCGAGGCGCTTGACCAGCGCCCTGCCGGCGCCCGACTGGACGAAGCTCGCGTACCTGTCGGTCATAGGCGTAGCCTACTGGCGAGTAAGGTGCGGGCAACACTCCTGAGGAGGCGGATCGTGCAGAACGTTCGACGGGTCGCGGTGATCGGCGGCAACCGGATCCCCTTCGCCCGCTCCAACTCGCGCTATGCCAGCGCCTCCAACGCGGACATGCTCGGCGCGGCCCTGGACGGGCTGGTCGCCCGGTTCGGCCTGGCCGGGCAGCAGGTCGGCGAGGTGGTCGCCGGTGCGGTGCTCAAGCACTCCAAGGACTTCAACCTCACCCGAGAGGTGGTGCTCGGCTCGAAGCTCGACCCGCGCACCCCGGCGTACGACATCCAGCAGGCCTGCGGCACCGGCCTGGAGGCGGCCATACTGGTCGCCAACAAGATCGCTCTCGGTCAGCTCGACGTCGGCATCGCCGGCGGCGTCGACACCACCTCCGACGCCCCGCTCGCGCTCAACGAGGACATGCGCCGCACGCTGATCAAGCTCAACTCCGCCCGCACCCTCGGCGAGCGACTGCGGCTCGCCGCGAAGCTGCGCCCGGCCCAGCCGTTCAAGCCGGAGATGCCGCGCAACGCCGAGCCCCGCACCGGGCTCTCCATGGGTGAGCACGCCGCCCAGACGGCGCTGCGCTGGAACATCGAGCGGCAGGCGCAGGACGAGCTGGCGCTGCGCTCGCATCAGCGGCTCGCCGCCGCGTACGACAAGGGGTTCTTCGACGACCTGATGACCCCCTACCTGGGGCTCACCCGCGATCAGAACCTCCGCCCGGACACCACCCTGGAGAAGCTCGGAGCGTTGAAGCCGGTCTTCGGCGCCCAGGGGCCGGACGCCGAGCGGGCCACCATGACCGCCGGCAACTCCTCGCCGCTGACCGACGGCGCCTCCACCGTGCTGCTGGCCAGCGAGGAGTGGGCGCGCGAGCACAACCTGCCGGTGCTGGCCTGGTTCTCCTGGTCGGAGACGGCCGCGGTGGACTTCGTGCACGGCGACGAGGGTCTGCTGATGGCGCCCGCGTACGCGGTGCCCCGGATGCTCGCGCGCGCCGGGCTCACCCTCCAGGACTTCGACTACTACGAGATCCACGAGGCGTTCGCCTCGCAGGTGCTGGCCACCCTGTCCGCCTGGAACTCGAAGGAGTTCTGCGTCGACCGGCTGGGCCTGGACGCCCCGCTCGGCACCATCGACACCGACAAGCTCAACGTGAACGGCTCCTCGCTGGCCGCCGGCCACCCGTTCGCCGCCACCGGCGGCCGGATCGTGGCCACCCTGGCCAAGCTGCTCGCGCAGCAGGGCAGCGGCCGCGGCCTGATCTCCATCTGCGCCGCCGGCGGCCAGGGCATCACCGCGATCCTCGAACGCTGACCCCCCACCCGCCCGCCCAGCGCGCACCCACCCACCCCGCCCGCGGCCCCCAGCCGTTGCCATCTGACCGGTAGAGGGAGCCCCACGACAGCGCAACGGTGACAAAAGGTCCCGGCCTCGGGTTCATGATCCGCGCAACTTCCCTGATACTGCTGCCTCGGGCGGAGTTGAGGCAGCAGTATCCCTGAAACTGTGCGGATCTTGGGAGCGTGATCCGACGGGGGCTTTGCCCTTGCGGGCTTCGTGGTCCACGGGGGCCGAGCGGACCGCGCGGCAGACCGCATGCCCTCTTTGCGCCTGCGCGGCGTCCCGAAGAGACCGGGCGACTTGGACAGTTTCTGTTTGCGCGGAGTCTGCACGGAACGGAAACTGTCCAAGATTGACCTCGGCGATGGCTTCGGCGGCCCGGTCGGGCCGTGGCAGGTCGCTTACGTGGCGGCCATGACGGCGGCGAGTGGGTGAGGTCAGTCAGGTGGCCTGTCGTGGCGGTTGGGTAGCCAACCGAGGAACCGTTCGTAGAGCAGCGCTGGCGGCACCTGGCGCAGGTCCGACGTCGTGATGGTGTCGGTGTGCGAGTGTCAGGCGTTGCCAACGACCCGGTGGGAGCCGAACATGAGCGGAACCGAGTGGCTCAGCGTCTCGATGCCCTACGTCCTGCCTCGGCCGGAGCGGCAAGCGGACGCCTGGGCCGAGGAGGCCGCGCGGCAGGGTGGCGTCGGTACCCAGCGCCTGCTCAATGTCGGTGAGGTGATGCCCACCGGGCAGGTCGCCGAGGCGTTGGGTGTCGAGGACGGTGAGCCGGTGGTCGCTCGTCAGCGGTTGATGCTGCTGGACGATCGACCGGTCGAGCTGACCGACTCGTACTATCCGGTGTCGATCGCCCGGAACACCGCGCTGGCCGAGCCGCGGAAGATCCGTGGCGGCGCGGTCAGCCTGCTCGCGGATCTGGGTTATCGTCCGGGGCGGGTCAGGGAGGACGTGTACACGCGCCAGCCCGACGCCGTCGAGCGACGTTTGCTGGACCTGGTCGACCGGGAGTGGGTGTTGGGGCTCACCCGCGTATCGAGCACGGAGCAGGGACGTCCGGTCGAGGTGAGCGTCATGACAATGGTGCCGTGGGGGCGGCGTCTGCGATACGAGTTGTCGATTGACTGACGAGCGGAGCACCTGACATGGCCAGCGGAACTGACGGCCGTCCGCGCCATGAGCAGATCGCGGCCGACCTTCGCGCACGCATCATGTCCGGCGATCTCGCCCCTGGGGCGCAGCTGCCGTCGATCCCGATACTGGTGACGCAGTACTCCGCCGCCACGGCGACCGTCCAGCGCGCGCTCGCCGCGCTCAAGGCGGAGGGATCCGTCTACAGCGCGGTCGGCAAGGGTGTCTACGTCCGGGACCGGCGGCCGCTGGCAGTGGAGGCCGCGCCGTACCTTGCGCTGTCGGCGGCCGGCTTTGCCTATCGGCTTCTTGCCGTAAGAGAGGTCGTCCCGCCGATCGAGGTGGCGGAAGGTCTGGAACTGGCCGGCGGCGACCGGGCGGTACTACGGCATCGGCTGCTCCTGCACGGCGGCGAACCGGTCGAGCTGTCCTGGTCGTACTACCCGGCCGGCATCGCTCGGGGCACCGAACTGGCGGAGCGGAGCAAGATCAGTGGTGGGGTGCCGCGAGTCCTGTCAGACCTCGGCTACCCGCCACAGGAGATGCAGGACCGCGTCTCGGCGCGGATGCCGACGACCGAGGAGGTCGAGGCGCTGTCCTTGCCGGCGTACGTCCCGGTGCTTCGGCAGTTCCGGGTGATCCGCTCGATCGATGACCGGCCGGTCGAGGCGTCCGTCCTGGTCAAGGGGAGTCACCTGCATGAGCTGCGCTATCGGCAGAGCCTGCCCTGATGGGTTGCTGATCGCCTGTGCGCCCAGCTGGACCCGGTCGGGTAGCTGGACGGCGATGCCGCGAGAATGGGCGGGTGACGACGATCCCGAACGTGCTCGCCAACCGGTACGCCTCGCCCGAGCTGGTCGCGCTCTGGTCCCCGGAGGAGAAGGTCCGGCTGGAGCGGCGGCTCTGGCTCGCCGTGCTCCGGGCCCAGCGGGACCTTGGCGTGCCGGTGCCCGACGGGGTGGTCGAGGCGTACGAGCGGGTGTTGAACGATGTTGACCTGGCCTCGATCGCGGCGCGGGAGCGGGTGACCCGGCACGACGTGAAGGCGCGGATCGAGGAGTTCGGCGCGCTCGCCGGGCACGAGCATGTGCACAAGGGGATGACCTCGCGGGATCTCACCGAGAACGTCGAGCAGCTTCAGGTGCGCCGGTCGCTGGAGCTGATCCGGGATCGGGTGGTGGCGACCCTGGTCCGGCTGGCCTGGCACGCACACGAGTACTCCGACGTGGTGATGGCCGGCCGGTCGCACAACGTCGCGGCGCAGGCGACCACGCTGGGCAAGCGCTTCGCGTCGGCCGCCGAGGAGCTGATCATCGCGTACGAGCGGCTGGAGGACCTGATCGACCGGTACCCGCTGCGGGGCATCAAGGGCCCGGTGGGCACCGCCGCCGACCAGTTGGATCTCTTCGACGGTGACCCGGAGAAGGTGGCGGAGCTGGAACGGCGGGTCGCCGAGCATCTGGGCTTCCGCCGGGTGCTGGACAGCGTGGGGCAGGTCTACCCGCGCTCGCTGGACTTCGACGTGCTCGCCGCGCTGGCGCAGGTGGCCGCGGCGCCCTCGTCGCTGGCCACCACGATCCGGCTGATGGTCGGTCAGGAGCTGGTCACCGAGGGCTTCAAGCCGGGTCAGGTCGGCTCCAGCGCGATGCCGCACAAGATGAACACCCGCTCGTCGGAGCGGGTGAACGGCTTCGCGGTGATCATCCGGGGCTACCTGTCGATGGTCGGCGAGCTGGCCGGCGACCAGTGGAACGAGGGGGACGTCTCCTGCTCGGTGGTACGCCGGGTGGCCCTGCCGGACGCCTTCTTCGCCGCCGACGGGCTGTTCCAGACGTTCCTCACCGTGCTGGACGAGTTCGGCGCGTACCCGGCGGTGATCAACCGGGAGCTGGAGCGGTTCCTGCCGTTCCTGGCCACCACCAAGATCCTGGTGGCCGCCGTCCGGCGGGGCGTCGGCCGGGAGACCGCGCACGAGGCGATCAAGGAACACGCCGTCGCGGTGGCCCTAGCCATGCGCGAGCGGGGCGCCCCCGACAACGACCTCTTCGACCGCCTCGCCGCCGACCCCCGCCTCTCCCTGACCCGCCCGGAGATCGACGCCCTCGTCTCCGACCGCGCCGCCTTCGTGGGCGCCGCCCCCGCCCAGATCCAGTCGGTGACCGCCCGAATAACCAAGATCGCCCAATCCCACCCCAACGCCACCACCTACACCCCACCCCCCATCCTCTAAACCCCACCCCACCCCACCCACCCGGGCCCGACGGCGTTGATCATGAAGTTAGCGGGGATTTTGATCTCTAAACACCCGCTAACTTCATGATCAACGGAGCTGTGGTCGCGGTGTTGGATGGCGAGGGTGGGGGTTTAGGGGTCGCGGGTGGGGGTTTCCGGGGCGGTGCGGAGGTTGGGGGCGCTGGCGGGTTCGGCGATGCCGCCGGGTTCTTCGGTGAAGGCCGGTTCCTGGGCGGTCTCTGCGGCGACCAAGGGCTGGTCGGGGGGCATGACCTCGGGGGCCTTGGGCACCACGATCACGGCCGTGCCGTAGGCGCAGATCTCCATCCACATCTCGCCGCAGTCGCGGCTGTCGAACCGCATCCCCACCACGGCGTTTGCGCCGAGCCGCTGGGCTTCCTCGCCGAGCCGGGACACCGAGTCCGTACGCCAGCGGGTGAGGTTGTCCGGCGCCGACGGGTCGTACGCGCCACCGCGCAGATTCTTCACGCCCTCGCGGTAGGGGTTGCGTGTCCTGGCCATGGAGGAGACCACCTCGCCGAGGATCTGGCGGATCTCGTAGCCGGGAAGTTGATCCGTCGTCACGACCAGCACGGTTCCGATGCTCGCAGCCGTGGCTGCACCCCATCGTGAGCCCTGTTCACCTGCACGGATGCTGAAAAACCGCGCGGCGCGGACGACGGGCCCGTAGCCCACCATCCGCGCCGCCCGGGGCGCTAACCGTCAGACACCGGCCACCGAGGTGATCCAGGCCCGGTTGTACGCGACACTGCCGTAGTTCTGGATGCTCTGGCCGTCGGCGGTGGAGGCCACGCCGACCTGCCGCCCGCTGTAGAACTGCGGGCCGCCCGAGTCGCCTCGCCAGGCGTTGCCGTTGATCCGCGTGCTCCGGATCGCCTGCCCGCCGTACGCGTCGCTGGCGCCGTTGCTGGTGACCTGGACGTTCGCGGTCTTGAGCTGGGTCGACGCGGAGCAGCCGCTGTAGCAGGTCATGCCCCAGCCGTAGATCGAGTTGGTCGAACCGACCGGCGGGTTGCTGGTGGCCAGGGTGACGTAGGTGGTGCTCACCGAGCTGGAGAGTCGCATCAGGGCAAGGTCGTAGCGGCTGTAGGTGGCGCTGACCGTGCGGGTGACGCCGCCGGAGGTGCGGTTGACGCTGCCCACCCGGACCGACATCGTGCCGCCGAGGCAGTGCCGCGCGGTGAGCACCCACTGCGGCGCGATGATCGTGCCGGAGCAGGTGAACGAGCCGTTGCTGAGGACCGCGGCGGCCCACGGCGCCGAGGAGACGGTCCCGCCGCCGATGATGTACGGCGTGACGGGTGAGGCGACGGCGCCGGAGCTGGCGCCTAGCGCGCCGGCCAGGGCTGCGGCGAAGACCGCGAACAGGGATCGGATGCGCATCGGTGGGGCTCCTTCGGGGTTCGCAGGACCCGGGTTCACCGGGCCGACCTGCGGTGGCGGACGGGGGTGATCCGCCACCGCAGACGCCGATAAATCGACGTCTGACGATGTACCGTAGGGCGCCGTGAGGTGTTTCACAAGAGGTTCATTGAAACAGAATGATGTAACAGTCGGATTTCCCGGCCGCTGGCCCCGGGATGGTGCCGGGTTCGACTCGCCGGAGCCCGGCAACAAAGCCGTATCGGGATCGCAACGAACCAGTATCGGTCTGGGAGAGCCGTGCGGGTAGGCTCGATCAGCACTCCTGGCGGCGTCCGGCCGGTGCGTCTGACGCCGTATCTGCCAGGTAGGCTGGCTGCGCTCGCCCGTTGTGGGTCGGCACCCAACTGCGTACACAGTCAGGAGTGCCCAGTGCCTCGCGTCGTCGTCGACGTCATGCTCAAGCCCGAGATCCTCGATCCTCAGGGCCAGGCCGTCGCAAACGCGCTGCCCCGGCTCGGCGTCAACGACGTCGCCTCGGTACGGATCGGCAGGCGGATCGAGATCGACTTCACCGGTGAACCGGACTTGGACCGGGCCCGGGAGATCGCCGACAAGCTGCTCGCCAACCCGGTCATCGAGGACTTCACGGTCCGTCTGGTCGAGGCCGACGAGCCCGCGGGCACCCGGTCGTGACCGCCCGGGTCGGTGTGGTGACCTTCCCCGGCTCGCTGGACGACGGGGACGCGGCCCGGGCCGTCCGGATCGCCGGCGCGGAACCGGTCCGCCTCTGGCACGGCGACCCGGAGCTGCACGGGGTGGACGCGGTCGTCCTGCCCGGCGGCTTCTCCTACGGTGACTACCTGCGCTGCGGCGCCATCGCCCGCTTCGCGCCGGTGATGGAGAAGATCGTCGACGCCGCCAGCGGTGGCCTGCCCGTGCTCGGCATCTGCAACGGCTTCCAGATCCTCTGCGAGGCACACCTGCTGCCCGGGGCACTCACCCGCAACCAGCACCTGCACTTCCGCAACCGCGACCAGATCCTGCGCATCGAGGCGACCGGCACCGCCTGGACGAACACGTTCCAGGCCGGCCAGGAGGTGCTGATCCCGGTCAAGAACGGTGAGGGCTGCTACGTCGCCGACCCGGCGACCCTGGACGAGCTGGAGGCCGAGGGCCGGGTCGTCGCCCGCTACGTCGGCGGCAACCCCAACGGATCCCAGCGGGACATCGCCGCGATCACCAACCCGGCCGGCAACGTGGTCGGCATCATGCCGCATCCCGAGCACGCGGTGGAGGCGCTCACCGGCCCTTCCCTCGACGGCCTCGGCTTCTTCACCTCGGTGCTCAAGCATCTGGTGGGGACGCCGGCGTGACCGTCCGCGGCGGGATCACCGGTCGGCTCACCCGCCCGTCGGGCGGCGAGCGCAACGAGGAGACGTCATGACCACGCATCCGGACCCGGTACGGGAGACCCCGGAGGCAGTCCCGGCACAGCCGCACCCGGCCGCCGCGCCGACGGCCGCCCCGGCCCGGCACGCCGCCGCGCCGGAGTCCGCCGACTGGACCGACGGGGTGGACACCGTGCCGCGCGCCGACGGCACCCCGGAGGAGCTCCAGCCGTACGCGGAACTGGGGCTCGCCGGCGACGAGTACGACCGCATCCGGCACATCCTGGGTCGCCGGCCGACCCAGTCCGAGCTGGCGATGTACTCGATCATGTGGAGCGAGCACTGCTCGTACAAGTCCAGCAAGGTGCACCTGCGGCAGTTCGGTGAGAAGGCCCCGCCGAGCGACCGGCTGCTCGCCGGCATCGGGGAGAACGCGGGCGTCGTGCGGATCTCCGACGAGCTGGCGGTGACCTTCAAGGTCGAGTCGCACAACCACCCGAGCTTCGTCGAGCCGTACCAGGGTGCGGCGACCGGCGTCGGCGGCATCGTCCGCGACATCCTGGCCATGGGTGCCCGCCCGGTGGCGGTGATGGACCCGCTCCGCTTCGGCGCCGCCGACCATCCCGACACCGCTCGGGTGCTGCCCGGCGTGGTCGCCGGCGTCGGCGGGTACGGCAACTGCCTCGGCCTGCCCAACATCGGTGGCGAGGTGGTCTTCGATCCCTGCTACCAGGGCAACCCGCTGGTCAACGCGCTCTGCCTCGGCGTGCTGCCGGTCGAGCGGCTGCAGAAGAAGGACGCCACCGGCCCCGGCAACATCGTCGTGCTGATGGGCGCGAAGACCGGCCGCGACGGCATCGGCGGCGTGTCGGTGCTGGCCAGCGCCACCTTCGACGAGGGCAGTGAGCAGCGCCGGCCATCGGTGCAGGTCGGTGACCCGTTCACCGAGAAGCTGCTGATCGAGGCGTGTCTGGAGCTGTACGATGCCGAGCTGGTCGTCGGCATCCAGGACCTCGGCGGCGCCGGGCTGACCTGCGCACTCACCGAGACCGCGGCCTCGGCGGGCACCGGCATGCGGGTGTGGCTGGAGCGGGTGCCGCTGCGTGAGCCGTCGATGCAGCCGCACGAGATCCTGGCCAGCGAGTCGCAGGAGCGGATGCTGCTCGTCGTCGCGCCGGACAAGCTCGAGGCGGTGCTCAAGACCTGCGAGAAGTGGGGCGTGCTGGCCACCGCGATCGGTGAGGTCACCCCACCGGCCGAGGACGGCCAGCCGGGCCGGCTGCTGATCACCTGGCGCGACCACCTGGTGGTGGACGTGCCCCCGGGCTCGCTGGTGGACGACGGGCCGGTCTACGCCCGCCCGATGCGCGAGCCGGCCGACCTGATCCTGCTTCAGGCCGACCGGGCGGAGACGCTGCCCCGACCGAGCGACCCGGACACGCTGCGCGAGACCGTGCTGCGCATGATCGCCTCGCCCAACCTCTGCGACAAGACCTGGGTCACCGAGCAGTACGACCGCTACGTGCTGGGCAACACCGTGCTCGCCCAGCCGGAGGACTCGGGTGTCATCCGGATCGACGAGCGCACCGGCCTGGGCGTCGCGCTCTCGGTCGACGGCAACGGCCGGTACGCCCGCCTCGACCCGTACCACGGTGCCAAGCTGGCGCTGGCCGAGGCGTACCGGAACGTGGCCGTCACCGGCGCGACGCCGATCGCGGTCACCGACTGCCTGAACTTCGGCTCGCCGGAGGATCCGGGCGTCATGTGGCAGTTCGCCGAGGCCGTACGCGGCCTGGCCGACGGCTGCGCCGAGCTGGGCATCCCGGTGACCGGTGGCAACGTCAGCTTCTACAACCAGACCGGCGCGGCGGCGATCCACCCGACGCCGGTCGTCGGCGTGCTCGGCGTGCTGGAGAACGTGGCCGACCGGGTGGCGTCGGGCTTCGTCCCGCGCGCCAACGGCGACCATGACCAACTCTTCCTGCTCGGCGAGACGCACGTGGAACTCTCCGGTTCGGAGTGGGCCTGGGTGACCCACGCGCACCTCGGTGGCGTACCCCCGCACGTGGACCTGGCGCGTGAGAAGCAGCTCGCCGGGCTGCTGGCCGACGCGGCCCGGGTCGGGCACCTCAGTTCCGCGCACGACCTCTCCGACGGTGGTCTCGCGCAGAGCCTGGTGGAGTCCAGCCTGCGGCACGGCGTCGGCGCGCGGATCGCGGTGCCGGAGCGCTTCGAGGGCGGCTCGATGCCGTTCGTCTTCCTGTTCAGCGAGTCTGCCGGCCGGGTGCTGGCCTCGGTGCCGCGCGGCCACGAGAAGGCGTTCACCGCGCTCTGCGCCGAGCACGGCGTGCCGTGGGAGCTGATCGGGGTCACCGACCCGACCGGCGGTGCGCTGGAGGTGCACGGCCAGTTCCGGATCGGCCTGGACGAGCTGCGGGAGGCGTACACCGGCACCCTGCCGAGCCTGTTCGGTGGCATGCAGCCGTTCGAGCTGCCCGCCCCTGGAGTCACCGGGCTCGTCATCGACCGGCCGACCACCGGGTTTGCCGACGTCGACGTGGCTGCCGACGTCGACGCCGCATCGGTCGACGCCGCATCGCCTGCCGCTGCGACCGCCGCGACGACCACCGGCCGCGAGCCGACCGCACCGGAGCAGGCCGCCGACCGCCAGCAGGCCGAGCCGGAACAGATCGAGCCGGGACAGACCAAGCAGGGACAGGTCGAGCCGGAACAGGCCGGGCCGGAGCCGGCCAGCGGGAAGCCGACCGGCCCGGCGCAGGCCGCGCCGGCTACGGCCGACACTGCACCGGCGGCCGACGCCGCGCCGGCTGCGGTGGGTCCGACCGGCGAGCCGGCCGACCGACCGGCTGGGCGGGCCACCCCGCCGCTGCGCACGGGTGGCGTCGAGGCGGCTCCGCCGTCGGCCGAGGCGGTCGACCCGCAGGCCCCGACGGTCAGCCACGAGGAATCCGGGGCGGACGCTCCGCAGCACGGTGCCACCGAGCAGCCCGCCGCGCCCGACGAGCGCTGAGGCGTTGGCCGCGGCCGTCCACGGCCAACCCGGCTCGGGGGCCCGGTTCGACTGGGGTCTCGCGGGCGCGGCCGAACTCGGTCGGGTCTGCGCGGTACTGGTGGTGGTGGACGTGCTGTCGTTCACCACCACCGTCGAGGTGGCCGTCGGGCGGGGGATGCGCGTACACCCCTTCCCCTGGGGTGAGCAGGCCGCCGACTTCGCGCGCCGGGTCGGTGCGGTCGCCGCGACCGGCCGCCGGCAGGTCACCCGCGACCATCCGTGGTCGCTGTCGCCGGCCGCGTTGAGTCGGGCGCCGGTCGTACCCGACCTGGTGCTTCCGTCGCCGAACGGATCGGCCATCAGCGCCGCCGCCAGCGCCACCGGGCTACCCGTGGTCGCGGCCAACCTTCGCAACGCCCGCGCCGTCGGGCGCTGGCTGATCCGCCAGGGGTACGGCACGACCGCCGCACCGATCGGTGTCGTGGCCGCCGGTGAGCGCTGGCCGGACGGGTCGTTGCGCCCGTCGGTGGAGGATCAGCTCGGCGCGGCCAGTGTGCTGGATGCCCTCTCCGGGGTGCCGGGCGGGCTCTCGGTGGAGGCGGCCATGGCGCTGGCCGCGCTGGCGAGCATCCCGGACGTGCCGGCGGCCATCCGGGGCTGCGTCTCCGGCCGGGAGCTGGTCGAGAGCGGCTTCGCCGAGGACGTCGAGATCGCGGTACGCCTCAACGCCTCCGACGTCGTTCCCCTGCTCCGCCAGGGCGTCTTCGCCGCGGCCTGACCGCTTCCGCGACACCCGGCCCGCATCGGGGCCGTGTCGAAGTCCCCGGCCCGGCTCGGCCGAGGACTTTCGACATCGGCCCTAGTCGTCCAGCCAGTCCAGCCGGCGACCGCCCCGGTCCTGGGACGGGCCGTCGGAGCGGCCACGGCCGGCCTGCGCCGGGTCGCCGCCGTAGCCACCACCCTGACCGCCGTAGCCGCCGGCCTCGTAGCCGTTGTCGTAGCCGTCACGCTGACGCGGGGGCTCCTGGCCGTAGCCGCCGGCCTGGCCGTAGCCACCCGACTCGTACCCGCCGCGTGACTGCGACTCCTGGCCGTAACCACCCTGGTCGTAGGCGTTGTCGTAGCTGGTGTTGTCGTAGCCACCGCGCTGACGCGGGGGCTCCTGGCCGTAGCCGCCACCCGGCTGGTCGTACCCGCCGGTCGGCTCCGTGCCGTAACCGCTGCCCGCCTGCCCGTAGCCCCGGGTGGAGTCTGGCTGGCCGTAGTCGCCGGCCGGCTCGCCCTGCCCGTAGCCGCGCGTCGAGTCGCTCTGCCCGTAACCGCCGGGCTCACTCTGCCCGTAGCCCCGGGTCGGTTCGCTCTGTCCGTAGCCGCCGGCCTCGTTCCGCCCATAGCCGCCGGGCTCGGGCTGGCCGTAGCCCTGGCCCGCCTCCGGCTGGTACACGCCGGTCGCGTACGGGTCGGCGGGGGCCGGGTAGGTGGACTCCTCACCGCTGTAGCGCCCGGTCGGCTCGTCGTACCGCTCGCCGTAGCCGGCACCGGTGCCCGCCGGCGGATAGTCCGTCCCGGCGTTGCCGGCGCCGTAGTCGCGGCTGCCGTAGCCACCGCCCGACGACGGGCTGTTGCCGTAGCCGCTGCCCGAGGAGGGGGCGTTGCCGTAACCGGGGGCACCGTAGCCGCCCGGCTCGTCGCCGTAACCGCCACCGGACCAGCCCGCCTGGCCACCCGGGGCGCCGTACGGCTGCGGCGGCGCACCGTAGGGATCCGGCGGTACGTCGTCGAGGACCGGCTGGTGCATCATCGTCGGCGCGTTGCTCAGCCCGGGGCCGCCGACCATGGTCGGGTCCGGTCCCGCGCCGACGCGGTTCACCACCCGGGTGTGATCGTCCGCGTTGGCGTACGAGCCCCGGGCCGCCGGGATGGCGCCGGCCGGGGCGCCGGCGGGAGCGTCGCCGTCGGTCTCGGCGTCCTCGTTCTCCCGACGCTTCATCCAGAGCAGCACGATCGTGCCGACGCCGACGGCCACGAAGAGGCCGCCCAGCAGGATCAGCAGCCAGCTGCCGAAGCCACCGCCGGAGTCCTCGTTGGAGGCCGGGGCCTGCGCGGCGACGCTCTCCTCGGCCGCCTCGTCCTCCTCGGCGAACTCGTCCTCGAACGGGTCCTCGGTCGGCAGCGCCGACTCGCTCGCCGACGGCGTGGCGCTCGGGCTGGCCGACGCCTGGATCGCGAGGGTGATCCGCCGCCCGGTGACGCTCTGCCCCGCGTTGGCGGTGAAGCTCGACACGGCCTGCACGCCGCTGGCGCTCGCGCCGAGGTCGATCCGTCCGGGCGCGATCGGGTTGTCGCTGCTGCCGGTGAACCGGAAGTTGCCGTCGCCGTTGGTGTTGGTCTCGCGCTGCTTGCCGGCGCTGTCCTTGAGCAGCACCAGCGCGCCCGACACGGCCTCGCCACCCTGGTTGACGACCTTGCCGGAGATCGACCGCACCGTCTGCGGCGCCTGCGTCGTCGGCGGCGGCGGTGGCGGCGCTGCCGCGCCAACCAGGGTTACGTTCGTGCTCTGGCTCTGCTCGCCGGTTGCGTCGACGGCCCTGACCGTGATCGTGGCCTGCCCGTCAGCTGCGTCCCCCGCCAGCCGGAAGGTCGCCTGGAAGTTGCCGCTCTCGTTTACCCCGCCCCGGCTGCATCCGTCGACACAGCTGAGCCTGGGGTTGTTGGAACTCACCGTGATGTCAGCGGCATTGTCGTCTGTGATGCCGATCGAGTAGCGAACGACGGTGGTCCTTCCGGCCTCGACCCGGCTAGGGGAGGCGGACACATTGTTCACGCTTGGGGCGGCGAAGGCGGGTGTGGCTGGGACGGCGAGCAGGGCACCGACAATCAGCGCCACGACCACACCGGCCCGCTGTTGCCAGGCTCGTCGGTGTGTTGACACGTCCACCGCCTTCCGGACTGACCTCCCTGACCGGCGGGTGCCGGGCGGGGGAACATCACGGTACGAATACGCCGTCGGCAACTATGCCTTGTCGGGGCGGATCGGCGCGACCCAGGGCCAGCGTGATGCTCGGCGCGGTCACACCGTATCGTCCCGTCGTGTCCTCTCCGTACATTAAGTCCGCCCCGGTAGCGGCGGCGTTGTCGGCGCTCGACGAGGGGCGCGCGCCCGAACGGTCGGTGCTCCGTGAGGCGGTCAGGGCCCTGTTGGCCCTCCTCGCGGACCGCGCCCCCGGCCGATCGGTGGAGGTGCGTGTCCCACCTTACGGTGCAGTTCAGTGCGTACCTGGGCCGCGACACACCCGCGGTATTCCTCCGAACACGGTGGAGATGGATCCGCAAACCTGGCTCAGGTTGGCCACGGGTCGACTCGCCTGGGCGGAGGCGGTCACGGAGGGTCGGGTGCGGGCGAGTGGTAACCGTGCGGACCTGTCCGCGTACCTTCCGCTGATACTTGAGTGACAGCTGAGATTGGTGACACAAAGCAGCGGCTCTGTGACTGTATGTGGCGACATGGATTCGCGTACACTGTCACGCGACGACAGTGTGGTCCCGGCCGAGGAGTGCGGAGCAGCCCAGTGGTTTCCGCCAGGCCAGTCCAGACCAGCAAGAGGGAGCGGCAGGTGCCCCGAGGCGACGGCCGGCTGAGCCACGACCTTGATCCCCAACAACCCGGCCCCCAGGACGAATGCGGTGTCTTCGGCGTCTGGGCTCCGGGCGAGGAGGTCGCCAACCTGGCCTACTTCGGGCTGTACGCGTTGCAGCACCGAGGGCAGGAGGCGGCCGGCATCGCCGTCAGCGACGGCTCCGGCGTGGTGGTCTACAAGGATCTCGGTCTGGTGGCCCAGGTCTTCGACGAGCCGACGCTGGCCAGCCTGCGCGGGCATGTCGCGATCGGGCACACCCGCTATTCGACGACCGGCGCGTCGACCTGGGAGAACGCCCAGCCGACCATCCGGGCGACCAGCGCGGGCACGACGATCGCGCTGGCCCATAACGGCAACCTGGTCAACACCGCCGAGCTTCAGCGCGAGGTGGCCGAGCGTGGCCTGGGCACCGACGGTTCGACGAACGACACCTCACTGGTCACCATGCTGCTGGCCAGCCGGCCGGATCTCTCCGTCGAGGCCGCCGCGCTCGAGGTGTTGCCGCAGCTGCGGGGCGCGTTCAGCTTCGCCTTCATGGACGAGTCGACGCTCTACGCCGCCCGCGACCCGCACGGGGTGCGTCCGCTGGTGCTCGGGCGGCTGGAACGGGGTTGGGTGGTGGCCAGCGAGACCGCCGCGTTGGACATCGTGGGCGCCAGCGTGGTCCGCGAGGTCGAGCCGGGCGAGTTGATCGCGATCGACGCCGAAGGGCTCCGCTCCAACCGGTTCGCCGCCCCGGAGCCCAAGGGCTGCCTCTTCGAGTACGTATACATCGCCCGGCCGGACGCCACCATCGCCGGCCGCAACGTGCACGCCGCCCGGGTGCAGATCGGGCGCCAGCTGGCCAGGGAGCACCCGGTCGAGGCCGACCTGGTGATCCCGGTGCCGGAGTCGGGCACCCCGGCGGCGATCGGCTACGCCGAGGAGTCCGGCATCACCTACGGCGCTGGCCTCGTGAAGAACCCGTACGTCGGGCGTACCTTCATCCAGCCGTCGCAGACGCTGCGCCAGCTCGGCATCCGGCTCAAGCTCAACCCGCTGCGCGAGAACGTGCGGGGCAAGCGCCTGGTCGTGGTCGACGACTCCATCGTCCGCGGCAACACCCAACGCGCGATCGTGCGGATGCTGCGCGAGGCCGGCGCGGTGGAGGTGCACGTACGCATCTCCTCGCCGCCGGTCTCCTGGCCCTGCTTCTACGGCATCGACTTCGCCACCCGCGCCGAGCTGCTCGCCAACGGCCTCGACAACGAGGGCATCCGGCGGTCGATCGGTGCGGATACGCTGGGCTACGTCTCGTTGGCCGGCCTGATCGCCGCGACCGAGCAGCCGAAGACCCGGCTGTGTCGGGCCTGCTTCGACGGGGAGTACCCGATCGAGTTGCCCGTCGGCAACCTGATCGGCAAGCACGTGCTCGAAGGGATCGGGCGTCGGGTCGCCCACGACGCGACCGACGACACCGACGCCGCCGAGCAACTCGTCATGAAGATGTCGGCGACCACACACCGCCCGTAGCATCACCCGGTTGCCGCGCCGGTCACCGTCGACGCGGCAGCCGAGGAACACAAAGGGGAGAACCGTGACGCACGTGTCCGAGCGCAGCGGCGCAGGAAGCAGCCCGAGCGGTGCAGGCGGGGACCGTCAGCCCTGGACGGCCGGCGCCGGCCGCCCGGCTCGCAAACGCTCGGTCTCGTACGCGGACGCCGGCGTGTCCATCGAGGCGGGTGACCGTGCCGTGGAGCTGCTCAAGTCGAAGGTGAAGCAGACCCGCCGGCCGGAGGTGATGGGCGACCTCGGTGGTTTCGCCGGCCTGTTCCGGCTGGACACCACGAAGTACAAGAACCCGATCCTGGCCTCCTCCACCGACGGCGTCGGCACCAAGCTGGTGATCGCCCAGCAGATGGACATCCACGACACGGTCGGCATCGACCTGGTGGCGATGGTCGTCGACGACCTGGTCGCCTGCGGCGCCGAGCCGCTCTTCCTGCTCGACTACATCGCCACCGGCGAGGTCGTGCCGGACAAGGTCGCCGAGATCGGCGCGGGCATCGCCGACGGCTGCCGGTACGCGGGCTGCGCGCTGCTCGGTGGCGAGACCGCCGAGCACCCGGGCGTGCTACGTCCCGACGAGTACGACGTCTCCGCCACCGGCGTCGGTGTGGTGGAGGAGAGCGAGATCCTCAGCTCGGAGCGCGTCGAGGTGGGCGACGTGGTGATCGCCATGCGCTCGTCCGGCCTGCATTCGAACGGCTACTCGCTGGTCCGGCACGTGCTGCTGGGCGCTGGCCGGATGCGGCTGGACGTGGTGATCGACGACTTCGGCCGGCAACGCACCCTCGGCGAGGAGCTGCTCACCCCCACCAAGATCTACGCGCAGGACTGCCTCAAGCTGATCGCCGAGGCCGACGTGCGGGCCCTGGCCCACGTCACCGGCGGCGGGATTCCCGGCAACCTGGTGCGGATCCTGCCGGAGCACGTGGACGCGGTGGTGCACCGCTCGACGTGGAAGCCGCAGCCGGTCTTCGATCTGATCCAGTCCAAGGGCCGGATCGAGGACCCGGAGATGGAGGCGACCTTCAACATGGGCGTCGGCATGTTCGCGATCGTGTCGGCGGAGGACGCCGACCGGGCGCTGGCCACGCTGACCGGGCGCGGTGTCGACGCCTGGCAGGTCGGCGAGGTGATCGAGGGCACCGGTGAGGTGCGGATGGTCGGCCAGCACACCCGAGGATGATCACCGTGCGCTGATCCTCCGACCACCTGATCAGGGCTTCACCCGAGTGGTCGCCGCCGCCTAGCCTGAACAGGCACCCTCAGAGCTGTGCGGCGCGCCCATGCAGGGGTGCGCCCGGCAGCCTCAGACCGCTACGGAGGAGGGCGATGGCTGCGCGGGGACGGTCATTGCGCGGGATGCGGGGCCTGGCCACCGTCCCGTCGTACGTCGTGATGCAGCCCACCACCCTCTGCAACCTCGACTGCGCATACTGCTATCTGCCGTTTCGGGCGGCGGATCGGCGGATGCCGAGCGCGGTGGCCGAGGCGGTGGCCGCCTCGGTGAACCGCTGGGCGTCGGCGGGACGGTTCTCGGTGGTCTGGCACGGCGGCGAACCGCTGGCCGCCGGCCGGGACCAGTTGGCCGCGCTGATGGCACCCTTCGGGGCCGAGGTGGAGCACCACGTCCAGACCAACGCCACGCTGATCGACGACGCGTGGTGCGAGTTCTTCGCCGCGCACCGGATGCGGGTGAGCGTGAGCGTGGACGGGCCTCGGGAGCGCAACGGCGAGCGGGTCACCCGGGCGGGCCGGCCGGCGTACGACCGGATCGTCCGTGGGGTGGCGGCGCTGCGCCGGCACGGGCTGCCCTTCTCGGCGCTCGCCGTGGTCAACGACCCGTCGCCGGGCCGGGCGACGGAGCTGTACGACTACTTCCTCGGCCTCGGCTGCGAGGTGCTCGGCGTGAACATCGAGGAGACCGAGGGGGTCAACACCCGCGACAACGCGCACGAGGCCCCGGCCGTGACCGGGTTCTGGGCCGAGCTGGTCGCGGCCTGGCGGCGTGATCCCCGGATCCATCTGCGGGAGGTCGAGTGGTCACTGCGGTACGCCGCGGCGGTGCTGGACGGCACGGCGCACGACCTGCTGCCCGGCCGGCTCGACCCGATCCCGACCGTGGCGTACGACGGCTCGGTCGTGGTGCTCTCGCCCGAACTGGCCGGCTTCACCGATGCCCGCTACGGCGACTTCTCCAGTGGGAACGTGCTCACGACCCCGTTGCACACGATCCTGGCCGACGCGCAGCACACGACCTGGGTCGGCGAGTTCATGGACGGCGTGGAGGCCTGCCGCTCCTCCTGCCCGTACTTCGGATTCTGTGGTGGCGGCCACGCGGCCAACCGCTACTTCGAGCTGGGGCGTTTTGACGGTACGGAGACCGAGCACTGCCGCAACAGCAAGATCCGCCTACTGGAGGGAGTGTTGGATCATGCCCGAGACCACCAGTCACCGGGAGCCTGAGACCGTGACGGGAGGCGGGCCCGACCGGGTCGCCGACCGGGTGCGCGAGGCCGCTGCAGGGCTCACCGCCCTGCTCCACGAGGCCGAGGTCGCGCGCCAGCTGCGGGCGGAGGTGGCGGGTGGCGACGGCGCCAGTGCGGTCTGCGCCTGGAACCACTTCGAGAACATCCCGACGTTCTACAACTGGAACAACCGTCCGCGCTGACGAATCGGTACCGAGGGCCCGCCACACCGCCGGAGCATCGTCCGGGCGTGGCGGGCCCTTGGCTCGCCGGGTGTTGACACTGCCGCCCTGGCGGGCACATGCGTGAGCACGCGGGGAGTTACCGCGTGCTCAGATGTGACCGAGGGTCAGCGGGTCGGACGGACCCAGTTGTCCGGGTCGTCCTCGGCGGGGTCCTCGTCATCGTCGACGTACTCTTTGTAGTCGTCGTCGAAGTTGCGGTCCGACTTGCCGCTGCCGCCGAGTTCTCGCTGCAAGGCGGCGAGGTCGGTGTTCGGGGAGTGGTACTTCAGCTCCCGGGCCACCTTTGTCTGCTTGGCCTTAGCACGGCCGCGCCCCATGGCTCGACCCCCTCGCACAGAATGCGGGGCAGCCCGAAGGCGGGCCCCGATGACGTCAGGCATCTCTCGTGGCTCTTACGGTACATGGGGATGCCACCGTTCGGCACCTCGGGTTACCGTCGACCGCAACCGCGCGTCGCGGTCGTGAGGTCGTCACCCATTGTACCCGGTAAGGAGCGAGGCCGGGAACGGTCGTGACACAGGGCTAATTCCTCATGAACGCGTCGTAAACTCATCTTAGCCGGGCATAACCGCCGAGGGCCGGACCAATCCGGCCCGCCCCCGGCGGCGTGTCGTCAGCGCAGGTGGATGGCGCGCAGCCGGCCGATCTCGGCCATCCGCCGCTCGGCCAGCCGGTCGGCGGCCACGGCCGGCGGGACGCCGTCGGCGTCGGCGAGCCGGAGGATCTCCCGCGTGGTGTCGAAGATCCGGGTGGCCCGCAGCTTCGCCCGATCGAAGTCGAAGCCCTCGATCTCGTCCGAGACCTGGATCACACCGCCGGCGTTCACCACGTAGTCCGGTGCGTAGAGGATGCCCCGGTCGGCGAGCAGCTTCTCGACGCCGGAGTGGGCGAGCTGGTTGTTGGCCGCCCCGGCGACCACCTTCGCCCGCAGGGTCGCCACCGTGTCGTCGTCCAGCGCGCCGCCGAGGGCGCACGGGGCGTACACGTCGATGTCGGCCGCGACCAGTGCGGTCGCGTCGTCGACCAGCGTGACCTGAGGATGCGTGGTACGCGCCCAGTCCAGTGCCCGTGGGCTGACGTCGGTGGCCACCACCTCGGCGCCGTCCTCCAGCAGGTGGCCGACCAGGTACTTGCCGACCTTGCCCAGCCCGGCCACGCCGACCCGCTTGCCGTGCAGCGTCGGCACACCCCAGACGTGCTCGGCCGCCGCCCGCATGCCCTGGAACACGCCCCAGGCGGTGAGGACCGAGGAGTCACCCGCGCCGCCGTGCTCGACGCTGCGGCCGGTGACGTAGCGCGTCTCGCGGGCGATCACGTCCATGTCCGGTACGTACGTGCCGACGTCGCAGGCGGTGTAGTACCGACCGCCCAGCGACTCCACGAAGCGGCCGTACGCGCGCAACAGCGCCTCGCTCTTGACCTGCTCGGGGTCGCCCCAGATGACCGCCTTGCCGCCGCCCAGGTCCAGCCCGGCGAGGGCGTTCTTGTAGGCCATGCCGCGGGAGAGGTCCAGCACGTCGGCGAGGGCGTCCGCCTCGCTGGCGTACGGGTAGAAACGCGTACCGCCGAGCGCGGGGCCCAGCGCGGTGGAGTAGATGCCGATGATCGCCTTCAGGCCGGTCTGCTTGTCCTGGCAGAACACGACCTGCTCGTGGCCCGTGGACTCCGGGTCGTCCGTGGTGGCGAATACGCCCATGACTGGCTCCTGTGTCGGCGGGCGCCCTTGTGGGGCGCGGACCTGGTCAACGCCGGCGGGGATGCTGCCGGTGGTGCGAGCCTAGTATCGGTCCGCGTCGGGCTGCCGGCCCCGCCGTCGCCGTCCCGCCCTCCGGGCAGCCCCGACGCGTCGCGCGTGCGCCGCGGGCGCGCCGCGCCACCGCGATCGGAGTGACGCCGAGCAACGCTCGGCTTGCGGTTCGTGGGAGGATCGCG
This sequence comes from Micromonospora sp. WMMD1082, assembly GCF_029626175.1. NCBI lineage: Bacteria > Bacillati > Actinomycetota > Actinomycetes > Micromonosporales > Micromonosporaceae > Micromonospora > Micromonospora sp. WMMD1082. The sequence continues at coordinate 2,950,781 of NZ_JARUBM010000002.1, forward strand.
CCGTGCCGTCGCTCTTCGCCTCATACCTGCGCGTGTACGAGCCGCTGACCGCCTTTCACCGGGACCGCCAGTCCTACTGGCGGCGCTACGTCGAGCAGGGGCGGGCGGTGGCCCCGGTGGAGGGGCCCGGTCGGCAGCGGACCTCGGTCATCGAGGCGCTCGGTGCCGGGTGGACGCGGCTGCCCGATCTGCCGGACGAGGCGTACGTGCTGGAGACCGACGAGACCCTGCTGGTGTGCCCGTGGAACCTGCGTATCCGGGTGGCCGAGGCGGCGTTGAGCGCGCGGGACGGCGTGCCGCCGGTGCTGGCGGACGCCTTCGTTCCGCCGGTGTTGGCGGGGCAGGCCAAAGCGGTGGTGGAGGACTGGCGCAGCGGGGCCCGGGTGCTGGAGCACGGCGTGCCCCGGGTACACGAGCAGATCGCGACCTGGGGCGTACCGCTGCGCTGGTTCGTGCTCTTCGAGGCGCAGGAGCGCAACCACGTGACCGCGCCCGATCGCCGGTCGCTGCGCTTCCGGACGGAGATCTCCAAGGCCCGGCGCCGGTCGTCGCGGGCGCTGGCGGTGCTCCGTAAGTCGGTCGGCGACGCGCCGATCACCGAGGCGGTCGAGGAGGCCGCCCGCTGGCTGGAGGAGTTCCACCCGCGTTCGGTGGTCGAGCTGGACTACGGCGGGCTGGTCGAGCTGCTCCCGGACGAGACGCTGGCCGAGGACGACTCGCCGGAGCTGGTCGCGGCGGGCCTCGCCGGGCTGTCCAGGGGCGAGGCGGAGGAGGCCTCGGAGGCGTACGACAAACTGGTCGCCCGGTGGCGCGCGGTGCAACTTCTGGAGCGGTGCAACTAGCCCTCAATCATCCCATTGTCGAGGTACAACGCGAAGCTGGTTCGTAGTTGACGCATCACGAACCGTGATCATGAGTCCGAATAAGGTAGCTTCTGGGGTGTAAAGGTTGTATAAATCGGGCATGGTTCATCCGTCCGTCTAGGGACGTTCGGCCGTTCGGCCCATGTCGGACATCGGGGACTAGCCGGACCATGGGAGACGCGTCGGCCGGCGGGACCCCGGCCGATGTCTATCCATGTGGAGGAGTGACCGATGGCATCGCGAACGCATGAACCAGAGCCGCTACTCACACCGGCCGAGGTGGCGTCGATGTTCCGTGTCGACCCGAAGACGGTGACCCGCTGGGCGAAGGCGGGCAAGCTGAGCGCCATCCGGACTCTCGGCGGCCACCGCCGTTACCGCGAGTCTGAGGTCAGGGCGTTGCTACAGGGGCAGATCCCGCAGCAGCGCCAGGGGGATTGACCGACCGGTTAGAAAGCTCAGATAGCAAGCCTCACCGAGGGCGGCGGGATCGTTTCCGCCGCCCTTTGTCGTGCCCCGGGCGCCCCGGCACCCAGCTGCCGGTGCAGGGCCGGTTCACTCGGCCAGCTCGACCCGGATCCCCACCGTGCCGCCCTCGCCCCGGCGCAGCCGGCTGCCGAGCAGGGCCAGCCGGCCGATCACCCGGTATTTCTGCTTGATCAGCCCACGAATGCGGTTGGTCGTGCCGGGATCGTAGAGGCTTGCCCGGGCCGGCACCGCCTCGCCGTGCGGCCGGCCGCGTACGTCGCACGGGGCCACCGTGACGTCTCCGCTGCGGCGGATCCGTTTCACCTTGCCGGCGTCGGCCGTCGACCACACCGCCAGGGCGTCGCCGTCGCGGACCGCCCAGACCGGGGTCGGCACGGCGCGACCGTCCTTGCGGAATGTCGTCAAGAGGAGGTATTTCTCTGCCGCGAGGCGGTCCAACGTGGTCACCCCACCAGGATACGGGCGCTGCGGCTGACTGAGCAGCCCGATAGCGTGAGGGATGTGACGGGGGAACCACGGATCGGTGACGTCTTCGGGGAGCTGCTGCGCGACGCGCTGGCCGTGGCGACCGGCATCGGCCCCCGCCCGCTGGCCGGGGGGCGCCTGCCCCGCCCGGTCATCGAGATCATCGAGCGGGACGACGGGCTGGTCAACGGCGCGCCGGCCGCGCACTACCTCGACGGGCCGCAGGACTGGCAACCGCACGACCATAGGGCGGTGGACCGGGTGCGCGGCGCGACCCTGGACATCGGTGTCGGAGGCGGGCGGATCGCGCTGCTGCTCCAGGAGCGCGGCGTGCCGGTCACCGGGCTGGACATCTCGCCCGGTGCGCTGCAGGTATGCCGGCGCCGGGGCGTACGCGACCTCGCGCACGGCACGGTCGACGAGCACGTCGCGAGCGGGCGGCGGTACGACACCTTCCTGCTGCTCGGCAACAACCTGGGCCTGATCGAGGGGCGGGACCGGGCACCCGCCTTCCTCGCCGCGCTGGCCGCGCTCGCCCGCCCCGGTGCGCAGGTGATCGCCCACGGCACCGATCCGTACGGCACCCGTGACCCGGTGCACACCGGCTACCACGAGCGGAACCGGCGGCGGGGTCGCCTCGGCGGGCAGCTGCGGCTGCGGCTGCGCTACCGCGAGCTGGGCACATCCTGGTTCGACTACCTGGTCTGCTCACCGACCGAGCTGGGCGAGCTGGTCCACGGCTCGGCCTGGCGGCTGACCGACGTGGACGACCGCGACGCCCCGTACTATCTCGCCACCCTGCGGCTGGCCTGAGCCGGCGGCAGGGTGGCGAGTGGCTGCGGTCCGCAGCCCTACCTCTCAGACCTGAAGGGTGGGCGGGAGCTGCTCCGGGGGAAGCCCGCCGTCGCCGGTGACGACCTCCGTGGGCTGGCCGCTCTCGTCAAGGTCGACCATGGTCACGTCGACCTTGCCGTCCCCGTCGGTGTCGAACTGGAACAGGTCGGCCTTGCCGTCACCGTCGGTGTCGACCACCCAGACGTCGGGACGGCCGTCGCTGTTGGTGTCGGCGCGCAGCAGCTCGATGCGTTCGTCGCCGCGCGTCTCGATCGTCCCCTCGGTGCTCGCGCCGTCCACGGTCTCCGGTGCCTGGCTCATCTGCTCGTCCTTCCCTCGGTTGTCGGCGGTCTGTACCCGATCCCGCCCGCCCCCACGCCTCGGGCAGGTCCGGTGCTGCATAGAGTCGCTGGATGACTGAGCGGAGCATAGAGGCTGGCTCCGGCGTGGCGGCGATCCCGCGTGCCGGCGGCGTCAACGAGCGACTCACCGTCACCGTGCGGTGGTGCCGCGATGACTGAACGGTTCGTGGTGGTGGGGGGCGGCACGATGGGCCTCGGTATCGCGTACGTGGCGGCCGGCAGCGGTCACGCGGTGGAGCTGGTCGAGGTCGACCGGGAACGCGGCGACGCGGCGGTACGCCGGCTCGCCCAGCTCTGGGAGCGGGCCGTGCAGCGCGGTCGGCTCACCGCCGAGCAGGCCGCCGCCAACCGCGCGCTGATCACCCTGCGGGCGGGGCTCGCCGAGGTCGCCGAGGCGCCGGACGTGATCGTGGAGGCGGTACCGGAACGACCCGACCTCAAGCGGGCCGTGCTGGCCGAGGCGGAGGCGCTGCGACCGGCGCTGCTGGGCAGCAACACCTCCAGCATCCCGATCGCCGAACTCGCGGCGGAGCTGGCGCGTCCGGAGCGCTTCTGCGGGCTGCACTTCTTCAACCCGGTCTGGGCGATGGCGCTGCTGGAGATCGTGGTCGGGCCGGCCACCGCGCCGGGGACCACGGACGCGGCCGTCGCGCTCGCCGGCCGGCTGGGCAAGGACCCCGTCGTGGTACGCGACATGCCGGGCTTCGCCACGTCGCGGCTCGGCGTGACCCTCGGACTGGAGGCGATCCGGATGCTCGCCGACGGGGTGGCCAGCCCCGCCGACATCGACAAGGCAATGGTGCTCGGCTACCGGCACCCCGTCGGGCCGCTGGAACTGACCGACCTGGTCGGCCTGGACGTGCGGCTCGACATCGCGCGCACCCTCCAGGCCGCGTACGGGGACCGGTTCGCCCCGCCACCGCTGCTGGTGGAACTGGTCGCCGCCGGCCGGCTGGGCAAGAAGTCCGGGCACGGCTTCTACCGGTGGACCGACGGCGTCCGCTCGGACGGCACCGGGCCGGCGGCGGGGGCGGCACGATGAGCGGGCTGCGCGTCGAGGAGCGGCCGGACCGGCTGGTGGTCACGCTGGACCGGCCGGAGAAGCGCAACGCCATCGACACCGATCTGATCGCCGCGCTGCACGAGGTCTGCGCCGAACTGGAGGCCCGCCCCCGGATGCTGCTGCTGACCGGCGGCACCGACGGGATCTTCGCCGGCGGTGCCGACATCGCCCAGCTGCGCGAGCGGGGCCGGTTGGACGCGCTGGCCGCGATCAACTCGGCGGCCTTCGCCCGGATCCGGGCGCTGCCGATGCCGACCGTGGCGGCGATCGACGGCCCGGCGCTGGGCGGCGGCGCCGAGTTGGCGTACGCCTGCGATCTTCGGGTCTGCTCGGCGCGGGCGGTCTTCGGCCAGCCGGAGGTGCGGCTCGGCATCCTGGCCGGCGCCGGCGCGACCCACCGGCTGCCGGCGCTGGTCGGCGAGACCATCGCCAAGGAGCTGTTGTTCACCGGCCGACGGGTGGACGCCGCGGAGGCGCTGCGGATCGGGCTGGTCAACCGGGTGGTGGCGACCCCGGACGAGCTGATGCCCGCCGCGCACGGCCTGATCGACGAGATGGCCAAGGGTTCGGCGCTGGCGCTGCGGCTGACCAAACTCGCCGTCGACGCCCCGGCCGCCGCCCATCCGCACCTGGACCTGGTCAGTCAGGCGGTGCTCTTCACCGACGAGGAGAAGCACCGCCGGATGACCGAGTTCCTCCAGCGGCGGCGCGGGAGCTGAGGCGTCAGGAAACCGCGACGGCCGCACCGGGTCCGGTGCGGCCGTCGGCGTCGGGTGGGGTCAGCGGGCCAGCGCCGCCAGCGGCACCTCGGCGTCGGCGAGCGCCCGGATCACCGCGGCGGACTCGCCGAAGCCGATGATCAGCACCGCGTCGGCACCGAAGTCCTTGATCTGCTTCGCGCCGTCGCTGAAGTTGATCGGCGCGGCCTCGGCGTCCTCCCCGGGCTCATAGCCGAGCAGCTTCACCTTGTCACCACCGAAACCGGCCCGCTCCAGCTCCCCCCGGACGATGTCCTGGAGGCCCTCGCCGTAGGAGTCCTGACGCGCCACGATGGCGATCTTCTGCGGGCCGTCCCGCAGGATCACGTCGGCCAGCGCGCGCCCCTGGAGGCCGTCCGGCGGGGCCGTACGGAAGTAGAGACCCTTGTCGTCCGCCGTGGTCAGGCTCGCGGCGGTGTTCGACGGGGAGAACAGGACAATGCCCGCCTTCACCACGTCGGGCAGCACGGCGGTGGAGATCCCGGAGCCGCCGGCACCGATGATCACGTGGACCCCGGCCTCGATGTGACTGGCCACCGTCGCCTTGGCGACCGTGGGGTTGGTGCCGTCGTCGCCGTCGATCCAGACCACGTCCTCGCCCAGCACGCCGCCGGCCGCGTTGATCTCCTTGATCGCCAGCGCCGCACCGGCCGCCATCGGTGGGTTGGCCAGCGCCAGGTCACCGGTCTTGGGCAGCAGGCCGCCCAGCACGAGCGGGGCGCCGCTCTCCGGATCGGTGAAGGTGCCGGACTGCGGCCTACCCGCCGGCGGCTTCTTGGTGCTGGCCGCGTTGTCGTCACCGGCGCCGACGAACTCCATCTTGGCCTCGTTGAGCTGCTGGCCGTCGAAGTGAAGCGTGGCGTAACTGGCGGTGGCCGGCTCGCCCGCGTCGGTGAAGCCGGCCCGGGTGATCGAGGCGCTGCGGTACTCGATGTCGGTTCCCTCGCGGGCCAGGCGCAGGCACTGGTTCACCGTGGCGCAGCGGGTGCCACCGTTGGTGACGCCGACGATCTGCTTGGCGATGGCCGCGGAATCGGTCGTCCCGGCGAGCTGCGCCGCGAGCGCGCTGATCACCACCGCGTCGTACGCCTCGGCGGCGTAGAGGTAGTCGCTCAGCCTCGGGTCCACGGACCGTAGCCGGTTCTTGAAGTCCTCCGGCAGCGGGGTGAGCGGCGTGGTGCCCTTCATCCCGTCGACCAGGCCGGCACGGTCCTCCAACTCGTCCGGGTACGAGTTGAGCATGTTGCCGTCCGTGCCGTAGAGACGCACCTGTTGGGCGGTAGCCTCCTCGGGCTGGTCATCCCCGCATGCGCTGGTGGCGAGCAGGACCGTGGCGCAGACAGCCAGGATGGCCGTCCGCGAGCCGCGTGACATGTGCATGGTCGTCCTTCCTCGGGCGAAGGTCCGCTGCGCAGACTAGCGTGCCGCGCTGGGCTGCGGGACCGTGGAGGTCGGTCTATCCGCAGGTCGCCTCCACCATGTGCGGAGAGTAACCAACGAGGGCTCCTTGACCGGCACCCCTACTGTGCGGTGGGTGACCGACTCGCCACAGCAGATGTTCGCCGATGCCGCCGCCATCCTCAGCTCGGCGCTCGACGGAGACCCCGACGCCGTGGTGGGGACCTTCGACGCGGTCGTCGACCGGGCCGGCCTCGCCGGGGCGTACGACGTGGCGTGGTGCCTGGCCGCGACGATGGTCGGCGATCCAGTGCCGCCGGGGGCGTGTGCGCTCGACTTCCCCGACATCGAGCAGGCCGGGTACGACGCCCGCTGGGTGGCCCGCTTCGTCAGCGCGTACGCCAACGCCGACCTCGACACCGCGCGGGCGCTCTTCGGTGCGGCGGCCGCCGACGGGCTGCTGCCGGAATGCCTGCTGACCCTGGCCGGCTCGACCGTGGCGACGCTGCGGCATCGGGCCGCCTGACCGTTCCCGCCGGTCGCGCTGCGTGCCCCCCGCGAGGCGGCAACGCGCGTGCTCATGACGCCTGGTGGACCAGCGTCGCCGCGTAGCGGGAGAGCAGTTCGTGCCAGCCGGCGGTCAGCGCCTGCCGGTAGCCCTCCGCGGCGGCGCCGTGCCGGTCGAAGTGCCGGTGCGCGACCTCGACCAGGGTGCCGGGATCGCTCGGGGTGAACAGCACCTCGACCTCGCTGGCCAGTGCCGGGTCGGGCACCGGCGCGCGGTCCGCGCCGATCTGCCAGGTGAAGACCAGCCGGCGGGGCGGATCCCAGGTCAGCACCCGCCCCCAGTCGTTGCGGAAGCCGTAGGGGCCGATCTCGTAGAGCATCCCGCCGGCATGGGGCTCCATGCCCAACTCGGCCAGGAGCGTGGGCCCGGACCAGGTGTATTCCATCACCCACCAGTCGGCGAGCCGCTCGGTGAACACCTCGTACGCCTGCTCGGCGGACGCGGGGACGAGCAGGATGCTGCGGAGCGCGAACCGCTCGTGATCCTGCTGGATGTCGGTAGGATCGGCCATCCCCTGTCCCATAGGCCCGGACCATACCGGCTCATGCCCGGGTGTGCAGCTTCCGTCGATGCCCGCCCGTCTCGCCGGCTACCTCACGCCGGAGGTTTCGCGGCCACGAAGCTCCCCTTGCCCTGGTGAGTCTCGATCCAGCCCCGCTCATCGAGAATCCGCAGCGCGTAGCGGATCGGGGTCGTCGATGCCCGGTACTGGACGCAGAGGTCGGCGATGCTCGGGAGCTTGTCGCCGGGCTTCAGCTGCCCGTTCCGAATGGACGCGGTCACATCCTCAATTACCTGCTCATACACGGGACGCCTGGGCATGGTGTGGGGCCACCTCTCGTCAGCCCTCTGATCGTGACACGCCCGTTCGCACTCTGTGTATGCAGTGTTGACTCAGTATGCAGTGCATACTAAGTTTCGAGGTGGGCCTCTCGTCAGCAGCGGTGGCCCGGCCGGGGTGGGGGCGGTTCCCCCGTTGTCGCTCCCGCCTCGGCATCCGCACCCCTCCTACCTGCGGGAGGCACCGATGGCCGAGCATGTCGACGAGCAGTCCCCACCCGTACGCCCGGATCCGCCCGGCCCGCCGCGTGCCGATCTCCGGGAGCGGGCGCGGCTGATCGCGTGCCTCGCGGTGGTTGTCCTCGGCGTGCTGATCGGAGTCCTCCGGTGACCTCGATGTACGACCCCGCGAGCCCGTCCCTCCTCGCCGGCATGGCGTCGGTGATCGTCGAGCGACACCAGGACGGCGGTACCTGCCAGCAGTGCACGGCCGACGGCTGCACGCAACGTGCCTGGGCGGAGCCGATCCTGACCCAGTGGCGCGCCGAGCGCCGAGCGTGGATCGCCGAGCACGACCGACGATCCGGCCGCTAGCGGGAGTGCCATGGACCCTCCCGCACCCGGTCACTCACAGACCAGGCGGGCCGCACTCGCGCTCGGCGAGGAGGCCGACAACGCCGACATCATGGGGTGGGCACAGCTCAGGCATCTGCCCCCCCGCTTGCGATAGTTCGTCACCGTCGTCTGGACACCGAGGTACGCCGCCACATCCACTGCCCGCGACCCTTGGCAAGGATTCCCCTTCGGCGCAGGACACTAGGTGGCAACGGGTCAGCAAGGGAGGAGGATTGAGGGCATGGACGGCAGAAGGTCCAGCATCGTGACCTCGGCTGGAACACGCCTGGGGCGCGTCGCTTCGGTTGCGTTGTTGCTCGCCGCTGCCTACGGGATCGCGCTCGTTGTCGCGGGTTTCGTCGCCCCGGCCTATAACACGGCGACAACGTCGGCCTCCTCGGGTGAGACCACGCATGGGTCGGACACGATCGTGGGTGCGAACGGCATCGGCGCCGCGTTCGTACTCGGCGTGCCGCTGCTGGCGACTGTCCTTGTCGGGTGCGCGCTGTGGGTGCGCTCCGCCCCGTCCGCGTGGGCGTTGACCGGGCTTCTGGCTGTGCTCAATCTCCTGGCGATGGCGTCCATCGGTCTCTTCGTGCTTCCCGTCACTGCGGCCCTGGTAGTTGCCTGTAGCGCGCGCCGACGGCAGCCGAAGCAGCAGAACCCAGTCTCGGCGGAAACCCCCTGAGCTGGAGTCATTCCTCTGCAACCGAGATGGTCCGCCTGGTTCGCTGGCCGGGGACGAAGGGTGTAGCCGCAGGAAGTTACCGGAGCGGCGAGCATGATCGGCGGCAGCCTCGCGCCGTGCGATCTACGTGCGATGGGTGGCGGCGATCATCGGCCAGGAGGGGTCAAGCACGGGCAACAGCGATCGACGCGGCTGGGTACCAAAGCAAGATCCCCACCTGCGTTTCCGCTGGCGGGGACCTCTGTAGCCCGGCGAAAGGCTATGTGGCCAGGGGCGGGGTCGAACCGCCGACCTTCCGATTTTCAGTCGGACGCTCGTACCAACTGAGCTACCTGGCCGTGCTGCTCGGGCTCATGCTACCCGGCCTGCGGGATCGCCGCCCGGAGGGTCACATGCCCCGATACGCGGAACGCCGCGCGAGGTGCGCGGCGTCAGCGCTTGCGGTCCTGACGGGACTTGAACCCGCGACCTCCGCCTTGACAGGGCGGCGAGCACTCCAACTGCTCCACAGGACCTTGCTGATGGTGCATCCGGCCTTGAGCCGGACCGTGCCCCCAACGGGATTCGAACCCGTGCTACCGCCTTGAAAGGGCGGCGTCCTGGGCCGCTAGACGATGAGGGCGGCCCCGCCATCATTGCACACTCGCAACGTTGAACGGACTTGCTCCCATCCGGCCCCGCCGGAGGCTTCGAAAGCATACGTGATGTGGCACCGGTCGACAAAACCGGTATGGCCGTAGCCACAACGCCCCGAAGAAGACGAGGTCAGGACCGGTCTAGGCGAGTCTGGTGACGCCGTGGTCACGCTTCAGGCCGGCGATCAACTTCGGGCAGGCGGCGAGGGTGGCGGCCCGGTCACCGCCCCCGTCGTGCAGCAGGACCACCGCGCCGGGACGGGCGGCCCGCTTCACCCGCTTCTCGATGGTGGCCGCGGTCGGCTTGGCCCAGTCCTTCGGGTCGACCGTCCAATGCAGCGACCGCATGTCGAGCTGCTTGGCAACCTTCACCACCTCGGCGGTCCACCGGCCGCCGGGCTGCCGGTAGAACGGCACCTCCGCATCGGGCACCGCCCGCCGGATTTCCCGGGTCGTGCGGACCAGATCGGCGCGGATCTCGGCGACCGGACGCCGACCCAGATCGAGGTCATGGTTCCAGCTGTGGTTGCAGAGCTGATGGCCCTCCCGGACGATCCGCCGGACCAGCTCCGGGTGCTTGCGGACCTGCGTACCCACCACGCAGAAGGTGGCGGTGACCTTGGCCGCCTTCAGGCGGTCCAGCACCTTCGGCGTCCAGGCCGGGTCCGGGCCGTCATCGAAGGTGAGGGCGACCTTCCCGGTACCCGTGGTGCGGACCAGACCGGCCGGCAGCTTGGCCGGCAGTGGCCGCAGCGGCGGCACGGTGCGGGTCGGCGAGGGTGCGGGCGACGGCTCCGGCGGCAGGGCGGCCGACGGGGGCGGGCTGGACGGGCCGGCGGCCTCGGGCGGGCTGTCGCCCGCACCACAACCGGTGACGAGCAGGACAACCAGGCCCGTGAGGGACGCAAGCAGGGCACGATGGCGCATCGTTCGCTCCCGAGAAGGGGTTCGGGGTACGCGGACCCCCCGACGCTAGTTCACCCGATTTGGGTGGACCGACGGCGGGTCAGGATGCGAACGCCCTGCGTGTGGGCCGAGCGGTCAGGAAGCGGCGGGCGGTCAGGAGGCGGCCGGGCGGTCCACCGAATCCCGGACGGCGATGGCCAGCGAGACCGCTGCGGCCAGATCGGCCGGCCGGACCACCCCGGCGGGCAGTGTCTCGACCGGCCAGCCCGGCCCGGCCGCGAGCACCAGCAGCGGCCGGCGCGGCGCGGCGAGTACGGCGGTGAGTTGTGCCGGATCGGCGGTGGCCCGGGCGTGCGACCAGAGCACCACGACGGCCGGACCGGTCCGGTGGATCGCGTCGAGCAGCGCCGCCACCGGCACCCGGGCACCGAGCATCCGGTAGCTGACGCCCGCCTCGGACAGCGCCGCCGCCAGCGCCTCCAGCGGCAGGCTGTGCTGCTCCTCGTCGGTGCAGGAGAGCAGGATGCGGGGCGGCCCGTCGGTGGGGTGGGCCATGGCGGTCGCGGTGAGTGCCGCCGAGACGCACCGGGACAGCAGGTGCTCCACCTCGATGAGTACGCCGGTGGCGGCGTGCCGTTCACCGATGCCGGCGAGCACCGGACGCAGCAGCCGGTCCCAGGTGGCGATCACGCCGTCGGTGGCGATGGTCCGGGAGATCGTCTCGCCGATCGCCGCCGCGTCCAGTCGCATGGCGGCCCGGGCCAGACCACGGGCCGCCGGCCCCGCCCGACCGACCGGGATGGTCGTGCCGCCGCCGTCGCGGGACCGGGTGACGCCGGCGGTGGGGAGGGTGTCGGGTGCCTGCCGGGCCCAGCGGGCCGCCGCCGCAGGGCTGATCCCCTCGGCGGTGAGCCGCCGCATCACCTCCAGCCGGGCCAGGTCGGTGGGGGTGTAGCGCCGGTGGTGGCCCGGTACGTGCTGGCTCGGCCCCAGGCCGTACCGCTGATGCCAGGTGCGCAGGGTGGTCACCGCGACCCCCAGCCGCCGAGCGACGACGCCGGCGCTCAGCGCCTCATCGGCCACCCGACCGCTCCGACGCGTCGCCTGCGGGCAGCCCGGCCGGTTCCGGTGGGTGCAGCAGCCGGTCCAGCACGCCGCCGAGCCACGGCGCGTAGCCATCGGGGTCGCGTTCGATCGCGGTGGCCAGCTGATCCGGGTCCGCCCAGCGCAGCTCGGCGACCTCCGTCGGTTCCGGGTGCAACGGCCCGTCCGGGCGGAACTCGCCGCGCAGGACGTGGTCGTACTCGACCTCGATCCGCCCGGTGGCCGGATCCTCGGCACGGTAGACGTAGACGCCGACCTCGCGCAGCGGCACCGGGCCGACGCCCAGTTCCTCCGACAGCCGCCGGTTGGCGGCCTCGGCCAGTGCCTCACCTGGCTGTGGATGCCCGCAGCAGGAGTTGGCCCAGCGCAGCGGGAAGCGGGTCTTCGTCGCGGCGCGTCGCTGGAGCAGCACCCGACCGTCCGGCGCCACGAGCAGTACGGAGAACGCCCGGTGCAGCTGGCCGGGCGGCTGGTGGGCGTCGGCGACCGTGGCCTCGCCGACGGGTCGACCCGCGTCGTCGACCAGCTCGACCAGGTGGCCTTCCCGAGACTGCGGCATCAGCGCCATCCTTCGTTCGCGGCCACGGTGCTCCGCTGCGCCTCGCTGGTTGCGCTCACCGGCTCCTCCTCCCGGTGATCCGGCCTCCGCCGGCGGCCCGGCCGTCCCCGGTGATCCGGGCGGCGGCGAGCTTGCCGGAGATGAGCACCATCGGGACGCCGACGCCCGGCTGGGTGCCCGAGCCGACGAACACCACGTTGGCCAGTGACCGGTGCAGGTTGGACGGCCGGAACGGGCCGGTCTGGAACAGGGTGTGCGCGGAGGCGAACGGCGTGCCGGCCGCCATGCCCTGCTCGGCCCACTCTGCCGGGGTGACCGCCCGCAGCACGTCGATGCCCGCGCCGAAGCCGACGTATCCGCGTTGCTCAAGGGTGGTGACGAGCTGGTCGGCGTAGCGGGCGGTGAGGTCGCCGCGCCAGTCGAACGGCGCCCGGTCGAGGTGGGGCACCGGCGCCAGGACGTAGTAGGTGTGCCGGCCGGCGGGGGCCACCGCCGGATCCGTCCGGCTCGGGTTGGTGACCAGCAGGGACGGGTCGGACATCAGCTCCCCACGCCGGATGACCTCGTCGAACGTACGCTTCCAGGCCCGCCCGAAGTGGATGTTGTGGTGGGCGATGCGGCGATATTCCTGGGTCGAGCCGACGTGCAGGACGACGCAGGAGGGTGAGTAGGTCAGGCGGCGGGTACGGGTCGGCGGAAGCAGGTCGCGGTAGGCCACCGGCAGGTCGGGGTTGAGCACCACCGCGTCGGCGGGGACGAACTCGCCGTCCGCGGTCACTACCCCGGTGGCCCGGCCGTACGCGGTCTCCACCCGGGTCACCTCGGTGCCGTACCGGATCTTCACGCCGTGCTTCTCGGCGGCGCCCGCCAGCCCCCGCGAGACCGCGTGGACGCCGCCGCGCGGGAAGTAGACCCCGGCCACCGAGTCGAGATACGCGATGACCGCGTAGATGGCCAGCGCGTCGTGCGGGGCGAGGCCGGCGTACATCGCCTGGAAGGAGAAGATCCGCCGGGTGCGTGGGTCCCGGAAGAACTGGTCGATCTTGGTTTGCAGGCGCCGGAAGGCACCGGTGGCGAGCAGCTTGAGCAGGTTGGCGGTGAGCAGGTCGGTGGGCGCGTCGAGGTTGCGCTCGATGAAGTCGGCCCGCTCCAGCCGCCACAGGTTCCGGGCGAAGTCGACGAACCGCAGGTAGCCGTCGGCCTCCCGGGGGCCGCACACCCGGGAGACCTCCGCCGCCATCGCGGCGGTGTCGGTGATCACGTTGAGCGTGGACCCGTCCGGGTAGTGGGCGCGGTAGGCCGGATCCAGCGGTACCAGATCGAGCCAGTCGGTCAGCTCCTCGCCGACCGCGGCGAGCGCCTCGGCGATGAGGTCGGGCATGGTGAGCACGGTCGGGCCGGTGTCGAACTCGTAGCCGTCGACGCTGAGCCGACCGGCCCGCCCGCCCGGCACCGGTTCGCGTTCCAGCACGGTCACCTGCCGCCCGCTGCCGGCCAGGTGCAGCGCGCAGGCCAGACCGCCGAGGCCGGCCCCCACGACCACGACCCGATCCGTACGCCCGTCAACGGTCCGCACCGGTGACCACCTCTCTGTGCCGGGAGCCCATCATGCCGGCCGGTGGGTGGCTTCGATCGCGAGACCGACCAGCGCGGCACGGGAGGTCTCGTCGACCGCGACCGTGTCGAGCGCGGCCAGCGCGTCCTCGACCCGCTCGTCGATCATCCGCTCGATCCGCCCGACCGCGCCCGTGTCGACCACGACCTCGGCGAGCCGGGCGATCTCCGGTGCGCCGGCGCGGCGGTCGGTGCCGTCGAGCGCCCGCAGCTGCGCCGGGGTGGCCAGCTCCCGGGCCAGCATGAGCAGCGCGGTCGGCTTGCCGGTGCGCAGGTCGTCGCCGGCCGGCTTGCCGGTGGTGGTCGGATCGCCGTAGACGCCCAGCAGGTCGTCGCAGAGCTGGAACGCCTCGCCGACGGCCAGGCCGTAGCGGTTGTACGCGGTGGCCAGCGGGCTGTCGTCGCCGACGCCGGCGAGGCTGGCACCGAAGAGCAGTGGTCGCTGGACGGTGTAGCTGGCGGTCTTGTAACGGGCCACCCGGAGCGCCCGGTCGACCGACCAGTTCTCCGGATCGGTCTCGCCGAGGACGTCGAGGTACTGCCCGGCGACCGTCTCCACCCGCATCCGGTCGTAGCCGCGGCGCACCTCGACCAGCCGGTCGGCCGGGAGATCGGCTCGGGCCAGCAACTGGTCGGCCCAGACCATGCAGAGATCACCGATGAGCACTGCGACCGCCTCGCCGAAGCGGCCGGAGTCGCCGCTGCGACCGGCCGCCGCGTGCTGGGCGGCCACCGCCACGTGCGCGGTCGGTCGGCCCCGGCGGGTGGCGGAGGCGTCCATCACATCGTCGTGCACCAGCGCGAAGGTGTGCAGCAACTCCAGAGTGGCCAGCGCGGGCACCACCGGAGTGGCCGGCTCGCTGCCGCCGACCGCCCCACGCCATCCCCAGTAGGCGAACGTCGGCCGGACCCGCTTCCCGCCCGCCAGGACGCAGTCGCGCGCGGTCGCGGCGAAGCCGCCCATCGCCGCGTCGATCGAGGTCAGTGCGTCGACCTCGGCGGCCAGGAAGTCGGCCAGGGTCTCGTCGACGGCCGAGACGAGATCCCGGGTGTAGGCGGCCAGAACCTCCGCGATCGGGTCGTCGCCACCGACCGGCTGTTCAGGCACCACGCGAAGGAGGTTACCCGTTGGTCCGTCGCTGGCCATGCCGCCGAGCGTACCCTAATGTTGCAAGTTGCGTCGATTGGTGCGTCGATTAGGAGGAGGGCCGGTGGACCTGGATCTCGCCGCTGCCTACGAGAGGTGCCGTGAGCTGCACAGACGCCATGGCCGCACCTACTATCTCGCCACCCGACTGCTGCCCGCATGGAAACGGCGGCATGTGCACGCCCTCTACGGGTTCACTCGCTACGCCGACGAGATCGTCGACCAGACCGACGCCCTGCCGCCGGCCGAGCGCGCGGCGCGGCTCGATGACTGGGGTGGGCGGTTCGTCGCCGGGCTGCACGGCGAGCGGGTGACCGACCCGCTGCTCCCGGCGGTGCTGCACACCATCGCCGTCTTCGACCTCGACCGGGAGGACTTCGCCTCGTTCCTCAAGAGCATGGCGATGGACCTGACCGTCACGTCCTACCGCAGCTACGGTCACCTGCTGGACTACATGGAGGGCTCGGCCGCGGTCATCGGCACCATGATGCTGCCCGTCCTGGGCAGCTCCGACCCGGTGGCGGCCCGCGAGCCGGCCCGCCAGCTCGGCTTCGCGTTCCAGCTGACCAACTTCATCCGGGACGTCGGCGAGGATCTGGCCCGGGGCCGGACGTACCTGCCGGACGAGGACCTCGCCGCCTTCGGCGTGACCCGGGACGACCTGGCCGCCTGCCGCGTCGCCGGGCGGGCCACCGGGCCGGTGCGTGACCTGATCCGGTACGAGGTGACCCGCGCCCAGGCGCACTACGTCGCCGCCGCCCCCGGCGTCGTCCTGCTGGACGGCGCCTCGCAGTCCTGCATCCGCACCGCGTACCTGCTCTACGGCGGGATCCTCGACGAGGTGGCCGCCCAGGACTACGACGTCTTCGCCCGGCGGGCCACGGTGCCGCAGCGGCGTCGCCTGGGGGTGGCCGCCCGCGCCCTGCTCACCCCGGCCGGCAGCCCGGTCACCGTGCCGGGGCCGCGGCTGCGGTGAGCGGGCCCGGTCGCGGGTCGCCGGTGACCGGACCAGCTCGCGGTGCGTCCGGTCTGCGTGTCGGCCGCCGGATCCGCGCCGGAGGGTGGGGCTGGCTGGCCGGCGGACCGATGGTGCGCGATGCTGGCGGCATGGTGGAGCCGGAACGTGTGGACGTGGTGGTGCTCGGGCTCGGGGTCGGCGGCGAGGAGGTGGCCGGGCGGCTCGCCGAGGCCGGGTTGACCGTGGTCGGCGTCGAGCGGAACCTGGTCGGCGGGGAGTGCCCGTACTGGGGGTGCATTCCGAGCAAGATGATGATCCGGGCGGCGAACGCGGTCGCCGAGGCGCGCCGGGTCGACGGGCTGGGCGGCACCGCCCAGGTGAGCCCGGACTGGGCGCCGGTGGCGAAGCGGATCCGGGACGAGGCCACCGACGGATGGGACGACCGGGCCGCGGTGCAGCGGCTCACCGGCAAGGGTGGGCGCTTCGTGCGGGGCAGCGGCCGGGTCGACGGGCCGGGCCGGGTCCGGGTCGGTGACCGGGTCTTCCAGGCCCGGCACGGCATCGTGCTGGGCACCGGCACCCGCCCGTCGGTGCCACCGGTCGACGGTCTGGCGGACACCCCGTACTGGACGAACCGTGAGGCCATCGAGGTCGAGGAGCTGCCCGGATCGCTGCTGGTGCTGGGCGGCGGCGCGATCGGGCTGGAGTTGGCCCAGGTGTTCGCCCGGTTCGGCGTACGGGTCACCGTCGTCGAGGCGCTCGACCGGGTGCTGGCCGTCGAGGAACCGGAGGCGTCGGAGGCCGCCGCCGCCGCGCTGCGGGCGGACGGGGTGGAGATCCACACCGGGGTCAAGGCCGCCCGGGTCGCGCACGACGCCAGCGGCTTCACCCTGCGCGGCACCGACGGCGAGGAGTTCGCCGCCGAGCGGCTGCTGGTGGTCACCGGCCGCCGCGCCCACCTCGACGAGCTGGGGCTGGAGACGGTCGGCGTCGACGCGGGCGGGCGGTACCTCTCCGTCGACGACCGGATGCACGTGACCGACGGCATCTGGGCGGTCGGCGACGTGACCGGCGAGGGTGCCTTCACCCACATCGCCATGTACCAGGCGTCCATCGTCGTCGCCGACGTGCTCGACCACGCGCGACGGGCCGAGGGCGGCGCGGATCCGAGCGGCACCGCCAGCGTGGTCGGTGGCGCGGTCGGCGTGGCCAGCTCGCTGGCCACCACCGGGTCGAGCGGCTCGGCCGGCTCGGTGCCCCGCGCCGACTACCGGGCGCTGCCCCGGGTCACCTTCACCGATCCGGAGATCGGCGCGGTCGGCCTCACCGAGGAGCAGGCGCGCGAACGCGGCATCAACGTGCAGGTCGGCTTCACGCGGCTGTCGTCGTCCACCCGGGGGTGGATCCACCAGACCGACGAGGTCGGCTTCATCAAGCTGGTCGCCGACGCCGACCAGGGGGTGTTGGTCGGGGCCACCTCGGCCGGCCCGGCCGGGGGCGAGGTGCTGTCCGGTCTGGCCGTCGCCGTGCACGCGGCGGTCCCGCTGGCCCAGCTCCGCCACATGATCTACGCGTACCCGACCTTCCATCGGGCGATCTCCGACGCGCTGCGCAATCTCGGGCAGTGAAGTGACGGATAGCGTCAATCGACGACAGAAGGCTGTTCTGTTTTTGCAGTAGTTGGACGTACGATTGCGCCGTGACGAAACGGCTAACCGAGGTGGCTCGCAAGGCGGGCGTCAGTGAGGCGACCGTGAGCCGGGTGCTCAACGGCCGCGGTGGCGTGGCCGAGGCGACCCGGACCGCGGTGCTCACCGCCCTGGACGTGCTCGGTTACGAGCGGCCCAGCAAGCTGCGCGGCGAACGGGCCCGGCTGGTGGGGCTGGTCCTGCCCGAGTTGCAGAACCCGATCTTCCCGGCGCTGGCCGAGGTGGTCACCGGCTCGCTGGCCCAGCGCGGGTTCACCCCGGCGCTCTGTGCCCGCACCATCGGCGGCGTCTCCGAGTCGGCGTACGTCGAGATGCTGCTGGACCACCAGGTCTCCGGCGTCATCTTCGCCGGTGGGTCGTACGCGCTGGCCGACGCCGCACACGAGCACTACCGGCGGCTGACCGACCGGGGTCTGCCGGTGGTGCTGGTCAACGCCGGCGTGGACGAGCTGGGCTTCCCCCGGGTCTCCACGGACGACGCGGTGGCGGTGGAGCAGGCGTACGGGCACCTGCACTCGCTGGGCCACGAGCGGATCGGCCTGGTGCTCGGGCCGGAGGACCACGTGCCGTCGCGGCGCAAGCTGGACGCGATGCGGCAGGTCGCGGGCTGGGCGGCGGCCGACGACGAATGGGTGGCCCGCTCCAGCTTCTCCATGGAGGGCGCCCGGGTCGCGGCGACCAAGCTGGTCGACCGGGGCGTCTCCGGGATCATCTGCGCCAGTGACGTGCTCGCCCTGGGCGCGATCCGCGCGGTGCGCCGGCTCGGCCGCTCGGTGCCGGACGACGTCTCGGTGGTCGGCTACGACGACTCCGCGTTCATGACCTGCACCGACCCGCCGCTGACCACCGTGCGGCAGCCCATCGAGACGATGGGGCAGGCGGCGGTGGACCTGCTGGTCACCCAGATCGAGGGTGGCGGGGTGCTCGCCGACGAGCTGCTCTTCGAGCCCGAACTGGTGGTGCGCGGATCCACCGCGCCCACGCCGCGGCGCTGAGCCCGGCCAGGCCTTCCACTTCGTAACGACCCTTCCGGCCGTCGACCGCTGCCCGCGGTCGGCGGCCCGGTCGTCGTGGGCTCTGCCGTCGGGCGGGCTCGGCCGCCGTGCGGCTCTGTCGGTATCTACCGCCCAGCAGTCGAATATTTGCAGGATCAGATCGAAACCTTGCTGAGATGAGTCGCACTGGCTACAGTGACCCCACTCACACCTGGCCTCCATGCAGACACACCCCGTTCCCGAAGGGATGGACAGATGTCCGTACCGCAATACCGGAAGGCGGCGGCGCTGACGCTCGTGGCCGGCCTGGGGCTCAGCCTCACGGCCTGCTCCACGAAGAGCGACGACGCGAGTAACGATGCGAGCGGCAAGGTCACCATCACCGTCGACTGCCAGCCGGTCGGCGCCCAGAAGGAGCTGCTGCAGAACTGGAACGAGGACGTCGCCGAGTTCCAGCGGCAGAATTCCGACATCGTCA
This sequence comes from Micromonospora sp. WMMD1082, assembly GCF_029626175.1. Lineage (NCBI taxonomy): Bacteria > Bacillati > Actinomycetota > Actinomycetes > Micromonosporales > Micromonosporaceae > Micromonospora > Micromonospora sp. WMMD1082. Next base: position 2,969,769 of record NZ_JARUBM010000002.1, read on the forward strand.
TCAAGAGCGTCAGCGTCGGCGAGCAGTGCAACAACCCGCCCGACTTCACCGCCCGCCTCGCCGGCGGCACGGTGACCGACGTCTTCTACGGATACATGACCGACGTCCAGCAGGTGCTCGACTCGGGCCAGGCACTGGACATCACCGAGTTCGCCACCGCGGAGACGATCCCCACCTGGGACAGCGTCGACCCGGCACTCAAGGAGGTCTTCACCGACGGCGGCAAGCTCTACGCCATCCCGGTGAAGAACTACTCGATGGGCCTGGTCTACAACAAGGTGCTGTTCCAGCAGGCCGGGCTCGACGTGAACAACCCGCCCAAGACGTGGCCCGAGGTCCGGGACGCCGCCAAGAAGATCGCGGCGCTCGGCAACGGCATCGCCGGCTACGCGGAGTACAGCGCCGGCAACACCGGCGGTTGGCACTTCACCTCCCTGCTCTACTCGCAGGGCGGCCGGGTGCTGACCGAGGACGGCACGAAGGCCGACTTCAACAACGCCCTGGGCCGGCAGGTGCTGCAGAACCTCAAGGACATGCGGTACGGCGACGACAGCATGGGCGACCGTCAGCTGCTCCAGTGGGGTGACCTGCTGACCAACGCGGGCGCCGGCAAGGTCGGCATGTTCATCGGCGCGCCGGATACCACCCAGGCGATCGTCAGCCAGTTCCAGGGGAAGTTCGAGGACTGGGCGATGGGTCCGCTGCCCGGTCAGGACGGCCCGGCAAAGGGGACGCTCGGTGGTGGCGAGGGTTACTTCTTCAAGAAGGACCTGACCCCGGATCAGGTCAGGGCGGGTCTGAAGTGGATCGCGTACCAGAAGCTGACCCCGGGCAAGGGCCAGTTCGACTACGTCCGGGCCAAGCCGCAGAACTACCCGGTCGGTCTGCCGCAGCCGCTGCTGTTCACCAACGGCAGCGACGCGCAGCAGCAGGAGCTGGAGCTGCGCAAGGCCAACGCGAACGTCGACACCGCGAACTTCGCGGTCTTCGAGGCGAACCCGGTCCCGATCAAGGGTGAGCCGCGCAACGCGCAGGCGATCTACGCGGTGCTCGACGCGGCGATGTCCGGGGTGCTGACCAACCCGAACGCGAACATCGACGCGCTGCTCAAGACGGCCGAGGACAAGGTCAACCAGCTCCTCGCCGCGCAGAGCTGAGCCGAGCGGGTGGGGGTCGCCGCGCCGACCCCCACCCCCGGCCCCGCAACCGTCCGGTCACCGACGTCACCAGGAGTTGCCTTGGCGATCACCTCCGCCCCGGCTGCCGCCAGAGCAGCGGGTCGCCCCGCACCGCCGCCCCCGGCCGGACAACGGCGGGCGAGCCTGGGCCGCAAGGTACGGGACAATCTCACCGGGCACGCGTTCCTGATCGGTGCGGTGCTCTGCTTCGCGCTCTTCTCCTGGTACCCGATGGTGCGCGGCGTCGTGATGAGCTTCCAGCGCACCCGACGCGGCGAGACCACCTGGGTCGGCTGGGACAACTACCTCCGGATCCTCGACGACCCCAGCTTCTGGACCGCCTGGAAGAACACCTTCTACTTCACGGTGCTCGCGCTCGTCCTCGGGTACGCGGTGCCGTTCTTCGTGGCGATCCTGCTCAACGAGTTCCGGCACGCCAAGGGGTACCTGCGGATCCTGGTCTACCTGCCGGTGATGCTGCCGCCCGCCTCCGCGCTCTTCCTGTTCAAGTTCTACGCGTACGACCCCAGCGACGCCGGGCTGTTCAACGCGATCCTCAAGGCGGTGGGCCTGCCCACCTCGCAGTGGATGCAGTCGCCCGAGATGACCATGCCGGCCATGGTGATCGCGTCGACCTGGATGAACATGGGCAGCGCGGTGTTGATCTACCTGGCCGCGTTGCAGAACATCCCCGGTGAGCTCTACGAGGCGGCCGAGCTGGACGGCGCCGGGATCTGGCGGCGGATCCTGCACGTGACCATCCCGCAGACCCGGCTGATCCTCGCGCTGCTGGCGATGCTTCAGATCGTCGCCACCATGCAGCTCTTCATCGAGCCGCTGATCCTGGCCAACGGCGCGGGCGCGGAGGACTCGGCGACCTCGGTCGCGTACCTCATCTATCAGCACGGGTTCTTCCAGAACGACCTCAACGGCGCCGCGGCGCTCGGCGTGATCATGCTCGTGGTCCTCGCCGGCTTCTCCGCCGTCTACCTGCGGCTGACCGCGAGACAGGACTAGGACGGACGCCCATGGCACAGGATTACGGGACCCGGACCCTCATCTCCCAGGCGCAGCTGCGGCGCGGCCCCGGCCGGGCGCTCTACTGGACGGTGCTCGCCGTCGTGGTCGTCGGTTTCACGCTGGTCTTCCTCGGCCCGCTCTACTGGATGGTCACCGGCGCGCTCAAGTCCGGCCAGGAGATCGCGCAGACGCCACCGTCGCTGTTCCCGCAGGATCCGCAGTGGCAGAACTACGCCGACGCGTGGCACAACCTTGCGCTGGCCAAGCTGCTGTTCAACACCTTCTACTACGCCACCGGAGCGGTGCTGTTCCAGCTGGTCTTCGACACCGCCGCGGCGTACTCCCTGTCGAAGCTCCGCCCGGTGCTGGGCAACGTCATCCTCGGCCTGATGCTGGCGACGCTGATGATCCCGGCGATGGTGCTCATCGTCCCGCAGTACGTGACCGTGATCGACCTGCCGATCCTGCACATCAGCCTGCTCGACTCGCCGTTCGCCATCTGGCTGCCGCTGGTCGCCAACGCGTTCAACATCTTCCTGCTCAAGCGGTTCTTCGACTCGATCCCGGAGGACCTGATGGCGGCGGCGCTGATGGACGGGGCGAGCCCGCTGCGGACCCTCTGGTCGATCGTCCTGCCGATGTCGCGCCCGATCCTCGGCGTGGTCTCGATCTTCGCGGTGACCGCGGTCTGGAAGGACTTCCTCTGGCCGAAGCTGGTCATGCCGTCGCCCGAGACCCGGACGGTCAGCGTCGGCATCTACGCCTTCGCCGGCGGTACGCCCATGAACGTGGTGATCGCCGCATCGGTGATCGCCGCGATACCGACCGTCATCATCTTCCTGATCTTCCAGCGGAACATCATGTCCGGCCTGACCACCGGCGGCCTCAAGGGATGACCCTCAAACCCAGAAAGCAGGTGCTCGTGTCCACAACAGACAGTGGTCCGTGGTGGCGTGGAGCGGTGATCTACCAGGTCTACCCGCGCAGCTTCGCCGACGGCGACGGCGACGGGACCGGCGACATCGCCGGCATCCGGTCCCGGCTGAGCTACCTGTCCGCGCTCGGCATCGACGCGATCTGGTTCAGCCCCTGGTACCCGTCTCCGATGGCGGACGCCGGCTACGACGTGGCCGACCATCGCGACATCGACCCGGTGTTCGGCAGCCTCGCCGAGGCGGAGGCGCTGATCGCGGAGGCGCACGCGCTCGGCATCAGGACGATCGTCGACGTGGTGCCGAACCACTGCTCCGACGCGCACCCCTGGTTCCAGGCGGCCCTGGCCGGCGGTCCGGACGCGCCCGAGCGGGACCTCTTCTGGTTCCGTCCCGGCCGGGGCCCCGACGGCGACCAGCGCCCCACCGACTGGATCGGCGAGTTCGGCGGCCCGACCTGGACCCGGACCACCAACCCGGACGGCACCCCCGGAGACTGGTACCTGCACCTCTTCGCCCCCGAGCAGCCGGACTTCAACTGGGACCACCCCCGGGTACGCGCCGAGTTCGAGGACATCCTGCGGTTCTGGTTCGACCGGGGGGTGGACGGCATCCGCATCGACTCGGCCGGCCTGCTGGTCAAGGACGCCACGCTGCCCGAGATCGTGGCGGAGCGGCCGCACCCGTTCCACGACCTCGACGGGGTGCACGAGATCTACCGGAGCTGGCGGCGGGTCGCCGACGCGTACCCCGGCGACCGGGCCCTGATCGGTGAGGTGTGGCTGCCGGACCGGCAGCGGTTCGCCAACTACCTGCGCCCGGACGAGCTGCACGCCGCGTTCAACTTCGACTTCCTCGGCTGCGCCTGGGACGCGGCGGCGCTGCGCGAGAGCATCGACGGCACGCTGAACGCCCACGCGCCCGTCGGCGCGCCCGCCACCTGGGTGCTCTCCAACCACGACGTCACCCGGCACGTCACCCGCTACGGCCGGGCGGACACCACGTTCAGCTTCGCGGCCAAGCGCGAGGGTGTCCCCACCGACCTGGAACTGGGCACCCGCCGGGCGCGGGCCGCCGCGCTGCTGTCGCTGTCGCTGCCCGGCGCCGCCTACGTCTACCAGGGCGAGGAGCTGGGCCTCTGGGAGGTCGAGGACATCCCCCGCGCGCTCCGCCAGGACCCGATGTTCGTCCGGTCCGGCGGGATCGATCCCGGCCGGGACGGCTGCCGGGTGCCGCTGCCGTGGGCCGGTGACGTGCCGCCGTTCGGCTTCAGCCCGGACGGCGCGAGCGCCCCGCCGTGGCTGCCCCAGCCGGCCGACTGGAAGGACCGGACGGCCCGGGCGCAGGCCGGCGACCCGCACTCGATGCTGGAGCTGTACCGGGCGGCGATCGCCATCCGGCGTACCGAGGCGGCGCTCGGCGACGGCGGGCTGACCTGGCTGCCCGCACCGGAGAGCGTGCTGGCGTTCCGGCGGGAACCCGGCTTCACCTGCCTGGTCAACCTCTCCGGCGCGACGGTGCCGCTGCCGCCGCACACCGGGCAACTGCTGGCCAGCGGCCCACTCGACGACGACCGGCTGCCCCCGGACACCGCCGTCTGGCTGCGTACGCCGGACGAACCCGCATAGCCCGGCGCGGTGCCGGCGGCTCCGTCCCGCCGCCGGCACCGCGCCGCCGACCCGCCCGCCGACCCTGCCCGCCCGCACCGACAAGGAGGTACCCGCACCACCGGCACGCCGCACCCACGGGGGAACTGGCCACCTGAGGAAAGGGAGAGCCCGCTCATGGCCGACCACGCCGCCCCGCACCATCACCCACCCGGAAACCGGATCCGTACGACGCTCGCCGCGCTCACCGGCACCGCGCTCGTCGCCGCCTCGATCTCGGTCGTCACCCTCACCACCACCGCGACCCCGGCCCACGCCGCCGGGCTCTCGCCGTTCGACATCGTCGGTCGGGGCGCCACCGTCCCGTTCATCGAGCACGAGGCCGAGAACGCCGCGCACAACGGCACCCGGATCGGCCCGGACCGGCGCTACGGCACCCTGCCGTCCGAGGCCAGCGGCCGGGAGGCGGTCACCCTCGACGCGGTCGGGGAGTACGTCGAGTTCACCCTGACCGCCCCGGCGAACGCGATCACCTTCCGCTACAGCATCCCGGACAACGCCGCCGGCACCGGCCGGGACGCCACCATCGACCTGCGGGCGAACGGCACGCTGGTCAAGGCGGTGCCGGTGACCTCGAAGTACGGCTGGTACTACGGCGGCTACCCGTTCAACAACAACCCGGGCGACATCAACCCGCACCACTTCTACGACGAGGCCCGGACGCTCTTCGGCACCACGTACCCGATCGGCACGAAGATCCGGCTCCAGGTCTCGTCGACCGCGCAGTCGCCGACCTTCACCATCGACCTGGCCGACTTCGAGGTGGTCGCCGCGCCGATCGCCAAGCCGGCGAACGTGCTGGACGTGGTGACCGACTTCAGTGCCGACCCGACCGGCGCCACCGACTCCACCGCCCGGTTCCAGGCCGCCGTGGACGCCGGCCGGGCCCAGGGGCGTACGGTCTGGATTCCGCCGGGCACCTTCACCCTCTGGGACCACGTGGTCGTCGACGGGGTGACCCTGCGCGGCGCCGGTCCGTGGCATTCGGTGCTCGGCGGCCGGCATCCCACCGACCGCAAGCGCGCCGCCGGCATCTACGGCAAGTACGTCAACGGCGGCGGTTACCGGGGCGAGATCCGGCCGCACGAGGCCGGCGGGCCCAGCCGCAACGTGGTGCTGCGGGACTTCGCCATCATCGGTGACATCCGGGAACGGGTCGACGAGGACCAGGTCAACGCCATCGGCGGGGCGATGTCGGACTCCGTGGTGGACAACCTCTGGCTCCAGCACACCAAGGTCGGTGCCTGGATGGACGGCCCGATGAACAACTTCACCATCCGCAACAGCCGGATCCTGGACCAGACCGCGGACGGGGTGAACTTCCACTGGGGTGTCACCAACTCCACGGTGACCAACACCTTCGTCCGCAACACCGGCGACGACGCGCTGGCCATGTGGGCGGACACCGTCCCGAACGTGGGCAACTCGTTCACCCACAACACCATCGGCGTGACCATCCTCGCCAACCACCTGGTCACCTACGGCGGACGGGACATCCGGATCACCGACAACGTGACCGCCGACTCGGTCACCAACGGTGGCGGCATCCACGTGGCCAACCGGTACACCGGGGTTAACGGACCGACCACCGTCGCCGGCACCATCACGGTCGCCCGCAACACGCTGATCCGCAACGGCAACTCCGACTACAACTGGCAGTTCGGCGTCGGCGCGATCTGGTTCTCCGCGTTGAACGAGCCGATCCAGAACGCCTCGATCGTGGTCACCGACACCGACATCCTGGACAGCTCCTACGCGGCGCTGCACTGGATCGAGGGCGCCACCAGCGGGATCAGCTTCACCAACGTACGCATCGACGGCGCCGGCACGTACGCCCTCCAGGTGCAGGCGCCCAGCCAGGTCTCGTTCACCAACGTCCGGGCCACCGGGATCGCGCAGGCCAACCCGATCCACAACTGCGTGGGCAGCGGCTTCCAGATCACCCAGGGTGCCGGCAACTCGGGCTGGTACACCGCCAACCCGTACTGCGGGCCGTGGCCGGAGCCGCAGTGGGGTGGTGGCCCGACCAGCCCGCCGCCCACCTCGCCCCCGCCCACCACCCCGCCACCGACGACGCCGCCACCCACCACGCCCCCACCGACCACGCCGCCGCCGGCCGGCGGGAACCTGGCCCAGGGCCGACCGGTCGTCGCGTCCAGCCACCACCAGACCTACCTGGCGGCCAACGCGGTCGACGGCAACGCAAGCACGTACTGGGAGAGCGTCAACAACGCCTTCCCGCAGACGCTGACCGTCGACCTGGGTACGGCCCGTTCCGTCGACCGGGTGGTGCTGAGGCTGCCCGCCGGGTGGGAGCGGCGCACCCAGACGCTCGCGGTGCTCGGCTCCACCGACGGCAACTCGTGGAGCACGCTCGCCGGTTCGGCGGGACGGGTCTTCGACCCGGCCAGCGGCAACAGCGTCTCGATCAACGTGCCCGCCGGGGAGCGCCGGTTCGTGCGGCTCAGCATCACCGGCAACACCGGCTGGCCGGCGGGCCAGGTCGCCGAGTTCGAGGTGTACGGCGGCAGCACCCCGCCACCCACCACCCCGCCGCCCACCACCCCGCCCCCGGCCGGCAACCTGGCGCTCGGTCGCCCGGTCACGGCCACCAGCCACGTCGACGTGTACGCGGCCGGCAACGCGGTGGACGGCAACGCGAACACCTACTGGGAGAGCGTCAACAACGCCTTCCCGCAGACCCTCACCGTGGACCTGGGCACCGCCCGGCAGGTGGGTCGGGTCGTGCTGAAGCTGCCACCGTCGCCGGCCTGGCAGACCCGTACCCAGACGCTGTCGGTGCTCGGCTCCACCGACGGCAACTCCTGGAGCACCCTCGCCGGATCGGCCGGGCGCACCTTCGACCCGGCCACCGGCAACACCGTGTCGATCAGTCTGCCCGCCGGTGAACGCCGGTTCGTGCGGTTGAACGTCACCGGCAACACCGGCTGGCCGGCGGGCCAGGTCGCCGAGTTCGAGGTGCACGCCTCCTGACTCGTGGGTGGGCCCCGGCTGCCGATCGGGGCCCACCCACGCCGCAAGAGCACCACACCCCGCAACGCCTCTCCACGTCCCGGAAGAAGGTGTCGATCCCCCATGTCCAGATTCCGCACCCGGTTGACCGCCGTACTCGCCACGGTCGGCCTCGCCCTCACCGCGGCGCCCGCGCCGCCGGCCGGCGCGGCCGGCGGCCCCAACCTCGCCGCCGGTCGTACCGCCACCGCCAGCAGCGTCAACGGCCCGTACGCCGCGGCCAACGTCACCGACGGCAACGCCGGCAGCTACTGGGAGAGCAGCGGCGCCCTCCCGCAGTGGGTCCAGGTCGACCTGGGCTCGGGCCAGTCCATCGACCAGGTCAGGCTGAGGCTGCCGGCGGGCTGGGAGGCCCGCACCCAGACGCTGTCGGTGCAGGGCAGCACCAACGGGTCGAGCTTCAGCACCATCGTCGCCTCGGCCGGCCGCGCCTTCGCCCCGGGCGGCGGCAACACCGTCACCCTCGACTTCCCGGCCACCACCACCCGCTACGTCCGGATCGCCATCACCGCGAACACCGGCTGGCCGGCCGCCCAACTCGCCGAACTGGAGGTGTACGGCGCGACCGGCTCGTCGTCGACCAACCTGGCGGCGGGCCGGAGCATGTCCAGCAGCGGCCACTCCGACGTCTACGTCGCCGCGAACGCCAATGACGGCAACCAGGGCAGCTACTGGGAGAGCACCAACAACGCCTTCCCGCAGTGGATCCAGGTGGACCTCGGCGCCACGGTCACCGTCGACCGGCTGGTGCTCAAGCTGCCCGGCGGCTGGGGTGCGCGAACCCAGACGCTGACCGTGCAGGGCAGCACCAACGGGTCGAGCTTCAGCACCCTGGTCGCCTCCGCCGGGTACGCCTTCACCCCGGCGGCCAACAACACGGTGACCGTCACCGTCGGCGCGACGTCGACCCGCCACATCCGGCTGCTGATCACCGCGAACACCGCCTGGCCCGCCGGCCAACTGTCCGAACTGGAGGTGTACGGCCCGGCCACCGGCGACACCCAGCCGCCCACCGCCCCGACGAACCTGGCGTTCACCGAGCCGGGAAGCGGACAGATCCGGCTGACCTGGTCCGCGTCGACGGACAACGTCGGAGTGACCGGCTACGACGTGTACGCCAACGGGTCACTGCGAGCCAGTGTTTCCGGTGCGACGTTGACGTACACCGACACCCAGCCGGCGAGCGCCACCGTGTCGTACCACGTGCGGGCGAAGGACGCGGCCGGCAACGTCTCCGCGAACAGCAACACGGTGACCCGGGCGGGCAGCACGCCGGGCGGCACCAACCTCGCCGCCGGCAAGCCGGCCACCGCCTCCTCGACCGTGCACGTCTTCGCCGCGGCCAACGCCGTCGACAACGACGTCACCACCTACTGGGAGGGCGCGCCGGGTGCGTACCCGAGCACGCTGACCGTCGCGCTCGGCGCCAACGCGAGCATCAGCGCGATCGTGGTCAAGCTGAACCCGGATCCGGCCTGGGGCCCGCGTACGCAGACCTTCTCGGTCCTCGGGCGGGAGCAGTCGGCCTCCGGCTTCAGCACGCTGGTCGGCTCGGCGAACCACTCGTTCAGCCCGGCCGGCAGCAACACGGTGACCATCCCGGTGTCGGCGACCGCCGCCGACGTCCGGCTCCAGTTCACCGCCAACACCGGGTCGTCCAACGGGCAGGTCGCCGAACTCCAGGTGATCGGCACCCCGGCGCCGAACCCGGACCTCACCGTCACCAACCTGACCTTCGCGCCGGCCGCGCCGGTGGAGACCGACCAGATCACGCTCACCGCCACCGTGCGTAATGCTGGCACGCTGGCCTCCGGCGCGACCACCGTCGACTTCGCCCTGGACGGGACGAAGGTGGGCCAGGCGAACGTCGGCGCCCTGGCGGCCGGCGCGTCGACCACCGTGTCGACCACCATCGCCGCCCGGGACGCCGGCAGCTACCAGCTCAGCGCCACGGTCGACCCGGCGAACACCGTCATCGAGCAGGACGAGTCGAACAACGGCCGGACCGCGGCGAGCGCCCTGGTGGTCAGCCCGGTGGCCAGCTCGGACCTGGTCGCCTCGGCGGTCACCTGGTCACCCGGCACGCCGAGCGCGGGCGCCACGGTCACCTTCTCGGTGACCCTACGCAACCAGGGCACCATCGCCTCGGCGGGTGGCGCGCACGGCATCACCCTCACCGTGCTCAACGACGCCGGCACGGTGGTACGGACCCTCACCGGCTCGTACACCGGCACCATCGGCGCCGGTGCCATGGCCGGCCCGGTCAACCTGGGCACCTGGACGGCGGCCAACGGCCGGTACACCGTCCGGGTGGTGATCGCCGCCGACGCCAACGAGTTGCCGGTGAAGCGGGCCAACAACACCAGCGAGCGGCCGCTGTTCGTGGGACGTGGCGCCAACCTGCCGTACGACATGTACGAGGCCGAGGAGGGCACGGTCGGCGGCGGGGCGCAGGTGGTCGGGCCGAACCGGACCATCGGCGACCTGGCCGGCGAGGCGTCCGGCCGCCGGGCGGTGACCCTCAACACCACCGGCGCGTACGTCGAGTGGACCACCAAGGCGGCGGCCAACGCCCTGGTCACCCGCTTCTCCATCCCGGACGCCCCGAACGGCGGTGGGATCAACTCGACGCTGAACATCTACGTCAACGGCGTGCTGCACAAGCCGATCAGCCTCACCTCGAAGCACATCTGGCTGTACGGCCCCGAGGCCAGCCCGAGTGACTCGCCGAGCGCCGGACCGCCCCGGCACATCTACGACGAGGCGAACGTGCTACTCAACTCCACCATCCCGGCGGGCAGCCGGATCCGGTTGCAGAAGGACCCGGCGAACTCCACCACGTACGCCATCGACTTCATCAACCTGGAGCAGGTGACTCCCCAGGAGAACCCGGACCCGGCGCGCTACCGGGTGCCCAACGGGTTCAGCCACGCCGACGTGCAGAGCGCGTTGGACGCGGTCCGGATGGACACCACCGGCAACCTGGTCGGCGTCTACCTACCCGCCGGCACCTACGAGACCGCCCAGAAGTTCCAGGTGTACGGCAAGGCGGTGAAGGTGGTCGGTGCCGGCATGTGGTTCACCCGGTTCCAGACTCCGGCGTCGCAGCAGAACACCGACGCCGGTTTCCGGGTGGAGCCCAGCGCCAGCGGGTCGTCCTTCGAACACCTCGCCTTCTTCGGCAACTACACCGTCCGCCAGGACGGACCGGGCAAGGTCTGGGGTGAGCTGAAGGACGTCGACAACCTGACCCTGGACAACGTCTGGGTCGAGCACACGGTCTGCGCGTACTGGGGCGTCAGTGTCAGCGGCCTGAAGATCACCAACAGTCGGTTCCGGAACACCTTCGCCGACGCGGTGAACCTGACCAACGGCAGCACCAACAACCTGATCAGCAACTCGGAGGGCCGCTCCAACGGCGACGACGCGTTCGCGCTCTTCTCCGCCACCGACCAGGGCGCGTCGACCGGCAACCACGGCAACGTGTTCGAGAACCTGACCGCCACGCTGACCTGGCGGGCGGCCGGAGTCGCGGTGTACGGCGGCCACGACAACGTGTTCCGCAACCTCTACATCGCGGACACGCTGACCTACTCCGGCATCACGATCAGCTCGCTGGACTTCGGCTACCCGTTCATCGGGTTCGGGGCCAGCCCGCCGACCCGGTTCGAGAACATCTCGCTGATCCGGACCGGCGGTCACTTCTGGGGCGCGCAGACCTTCCCGGCGATCTGGGTGTTCTCCGCGTCGAAGGAGTTCCGCGGCATCCGCGTCAGCGACGTGGACATCGTGGACCCGACCTACTCGGGCATCATGTTCCAGACCAAGTACACCGGCAGCCAACCGGAGAACCCGATCACCGACACGGTCTTCACCAACGTGTCGATCTCCGGCGCGCAGCGCAGCGGTGACGCCTTCGACGCCAAGTCGGGCTTCGGCATCTGGGCCAACGAGATGCCCGAGCCAGGCCAGGGCCCCCCGGTCGGCTCCGTCACCTTCAACAACCTGCGCCTGACCAACAACCACCAGGACATCCGCAACACCACCTCCACCTTCACCATCACCCGCAACTAACCCCACCCCACCCTCACCCACCCCTTAGCCCGCGACGCATCGCGGGTGGGGGTGGGGTTCAGGGGGTGGGGTGGCCGTGGCGGCCGGCGCCGGCGGTGAAGAGGGCGGCGCCGGTCGCGGCGTCGGCGGCCAGGGAGTGCATGCCGTATGCCAGCTCGGTGGCCAGGGCCTCCGGTTCGGGGTGGGTGGCGGTGGCCAGCACCGAGGCGCGGTCGTTGCGCAGGCAGGTCTGCGGGTGGCGGGCGATCTCGGCGGCCAGCCGCTCGGCCGCCGCCCGGGACTCACCCGGGCCGACGAGCCGGTTCACCAACCCCATCACGTACGCCTCATCGGCGGGCACCGCACGCCCGGTGAGGATGAGGTCCATGGCCCGGCTCTCGCCGATCAGCCGGGGCAGCCGCACCGTCCCGCCGTCGATCAACGGCACTCCCCACCGCCGGCAGAAGACCCCGAGCACCGCGTCGGCCTCGGCGACCCGTAGGTCGCACCAGAGCGCCAGCTCCAGCCCACCGGCCACCGCGTACCCGGAGATCGCGGCGATCACCGGCTTGCCGAGCACCATCCGCGTCGGACCCATCGGGCCGTCGCCATCCGGCTCGACCCGGTTGCCGCTGGGCGTACCGATCGCCTTGAGGTCGGCGCCCGCGCAGAACGTGCCGCCGGCTCCCCAGAGCACCGCGACCGCCGCGTCCGGGTCGGCGTCGAAGGCCCGGAACGCGTCGGCCAGCGCCCGCGCGGTCGGCCCGTCGACCGCGTTGCGCACCGCCGGCCGGTCCAGGATCACCGTGGTCACCGGCCCGTCGCGCTCCACCCGTACCGCCATCTTGTCAGCATGCCCTGCCGGGGCCTGGCTGGCTATTCGTCCTCGACGACCGGTTTGCGACGGCGTACGGCGGGAAGTCGCTACTCGTGCGAGCGTTGTTGACGAAGATCGAGCAAGCCTCCGGCCTGGACCGGTTCGGTGACCGGGTGCAGCAGGTTGTCCAGGGAACCCTTCGTGGGCAACGGGTCCGGGACCTGCTGCACGGGGTCTGGCTGGGCCATCCGCTGCACCCGGCGATGGTGCAGGTGCCGGTCGGCGCCTGGATGAGCGCGGCCGTGCTGGACCTGATGCCCGGCCAGCGGCGGGCAGCCACCACACTGACCGCGGTCGGCACGCTCAGCGCCGTGCCGGCGGCGGTGGCCGGGCTCAACGACTGGGCGGCGCTCGCCCGCGACCAGCGCCGCGTCGGCCTGGTGCACGCCGCGTCCAACACCGTCGGGCTGGCGCTGTACGGCGGTTCGCTGGCCGCGCGGCTCTCCGGTCGGCATGGGCTCGGCCGCGCCCTGGGCTGGCTCGGGCTCGGTGCCGTCGGCGCCGGGGCGTATCTCGGCGGGCACCTGGCGTACAAACAGGGTGCCCAGGTGAACGTGAGCGTCTCCGACCTGCATCTGATCAGCGACGGCTGGCACTCGCTCGCCGAGATGGCCGCCCTTCCGCAGCGGGAACTGGTCACCCGCCAGGTGGACGACGTATCGCTGGTCCTCTACCGGCACGGCGACGACGTGACCGTCATGCTTGAGCGCTGCCCGCACCAGAGCGGCCCCCTCGGCGAGGGCGAGGTACGCGAGATCGACGGGCACGCGTGCGTGGTGTGCCCGTGGCACGGCAGCACGTTCCGCCTCAACGGTGGCGAGGTCGTGCACGGGCCGTCCTCGAACGACCAGCAGATCCTGCCGACCCGAGTGGTGAACGGCGTGCTGGAGGCCAGGCTGCCCTGACCCCGGTGCGGGCCGCGCGCGACGGGCCCGGTAGGGCCGGGCGGTCGGGCGAGGGTTACTCTCCTCGCGCCCTGTCGAGCTGAACCGTCTGTGCTCTCACCCTCGCCCGTCCGTGACGCGATTCACCTGTGCTATCAGCTCGACAGGCGCGGCGGCCCACACCGGGATCCGTCGGCGTGAACCGCGGGGCGGGCCTGGCTGGTGGTCAGCTGTGCTGTCAGCTCGACCCGGACGCGGCCTATGCAGGAAGCCCTTCGGCCCGAACCGGCGCGGGACGGGCCTCTGGCTGGTGGTCAGCGTGCTGTCAGCGCGACACGGGCACGGCCTACGCAGGGAGCCATTCGGCGTGAACCGCGCGGGGGCTGGCCTGGCTGGTGGTCACCCTGGTTGCCCGGCGCTGGTGCACCGCGTCCGGCTTGGCGGGCCGTCCGATCGCGCGGCGAACCGCACGGGGGAGGTTCGACGGGCGCAGTTGCCGGCCACGGCGGTCTGCCGTCAGTCCTTGCGGTGACGGCCCACCGGCAGTTCGCGAGGAGGGCTGGCCGGTGGGCGCCGCGCGGCAGCGCGGTCCAGCGCGGGCCGACCGGCGCGGGCCACCGCTGGCCTGCGGCGCAGGCCCAGCACCGCGCCGATCTGCGCGCCGACGATGCTGGCCACGGCCAGCACGGCGGAGACGGCGAGCGGGCGGTTCACCCGGTCCGGTTCGCCGGCTCGGGCCGCGCCCACCGTCACCACCGGCGAGTGTTCCGCCGAGGTATCGCCGCGTGCCGGTGGCTGCGCCCCCTCCGGGGTGGTCCCGGTCGGTGCGGGGGTCGCCACACCGGGCTGCTCCACGGTGCCGCCGGGCTGCCCCGCCGCGCCGCCGGGCTGCTGCACCGCGCCGCCCGGCTGCTCCACGGTGCCGCCCGGCTGCTCCACGGCGCTGCCGGGCTGATCGACCCTGCTTCCGGGCTGATCGACCGCGCCGCCCGGCGTCGGGGGCGTCGGGCGCTCGCGCTCGGCCCGATCGGGTGTGGCCGGTCCGGGTGTGGGGCGGGCCTTCGGGGCGACCAGGCGACCGGTGGCGTGTGACCGGGAGCCCTGGTCCCGCGCCTCGGCCGGAAGCTTGATCAGCTGGCCGGGGCGGATCAGGTCTGGATCGCGCAGTTCGTTGAGCGCGGCCAGCCTGCGGTAGTCGTCGAAGTCGTCGAGGTACCGGTCGGCGACCCCGCCCAGGTAGTCGCCCCTGGCGACCCGGTAGACCGGTGTGTCGGCGGCGCCGTCCCGATCCGCCCGCGCGGCTGCCGCAGGACCGGCCGCCGTCGCTGGTCCGGTCGCCGCCGACACCGACCGTGCCGTGGGCACCGACATCGTGGTCGCCGTTGCCGGTCCGGTCGCCGCATGCGCCGACATCGCGGGTGCCGTCGCCGGGGCGAGGGCCGCCGTGGCCGCCGGTCCTGTCGCGTACGCCGGGGCGGTGTGGGCCGTGGTGGCGGCGGTGGCGGCGGGGCTGGCGGCGAGGATGAGCGCGACGGACCCGACCAGCGCGGCGGCGGCCCGTTGCTGGCGGCCCAGGCCCGGCAGTCGGGGCGCCGGCCGGTCCAGCGCCTGCGCGCCCAGCTCCACCAGCACGGAGAGGGCGAACGTGGCCCAGCCGAACCAGCCGGCTATCGCCAGCGCCCGCAGGAAGAGCTGCCCGTCGTCGCGGCTGGTCAGCGTGGCGCCGACCTCCGCGAGCGTGGGTAGGTGGTCGGGGAGCGGGTTGCCGGCGAAGGCCAGCAGCGCGATCGGCCCGCCGACCAGCAGGCCGACCAGCGCGACCAGCGCACCGAACCCGGTCAGCAGGTGACCGACCCGCCGTACGGCGGTACCACCCGATGCGGCCATGGCAACCTTCCTTCCCTAGGTGACTCCGGTGAGCGCCCGCGCGGTCGCCTCGCCGGAGACGGTGACGGTGTTGGAGAAGTTGAAGAGGCCGAGCATGGCCCGGTCGTAGGTGACCCACACGCGTACCCGGATCAGGGTTTCGCCGTCGACCACCGGAAAGCTCACCTCGTGGTCGCTGGCCCCGGCGGCGGCGAGGTAGTCCCGGACGGCACGGCGGGCCTGGAGCTGGTCGATCCGCTTGGGCCCGCCCTCGATCGCGGTGGCGAGGTCGATGGCCTGGCCGCCCGCGCGAGCCGCCTCGGCCGCCAGGTTCTCGGCGCGTTGCAGCGTACGGAGCTGGCCCGCGCCGTCGAACGTCATGCCGATGATGGCGAGGACCCCGACGAGGGCGATGGCGAGGAAGATGCTCACCCGCCCGGCGTCGCCACGGCCCGCCGTCATCCCCGGCTCCGGTAACGGTCCAGTGGCGAGGTGAACGAGGCGGTGATCCGGTTTCCGCTCGGCATCGTCAGGGCCGGCAGCCTGATGTCGGAGTAGGAGACGGTGCAGGTGATCTCGACGGTCACCGTGGCGTCCTGCCCGACCTGGCTGCGGAAGGCCGCATCGAAGGTGGTGGAGTTGCCGCCGACCGAGCCGCGGAAGGTCACCACGGGGGCGCCGGTGCAGGCCACTCCCCGCCAGTCGAGCTGGTCGCGGGCCGCGTCCCGGGCCTCCCCGCGGGCGGTGGCGGCGTCCCGGGAGATGGACGCGGCCCGGGCGGCGTCGTGCGCGGCGGCCTCCAACGCCTCGCTGGCCACCGCGGTACGCCCGGCGACCCCGGCCAGCACCATCATCGCCACGAAGGCGGGCGCCAGGACGGCCACCTCGATCGAGACCGAGCCCCGGCTCATGGTGCGGTCCATCGTTCCACCGTCCCGTGTGCGGTCTGCCGCACGGAGAAGCTGACGCCCGGCACCACCGACAGGGACCGGCCGGTCACCGTGCACGTCACGCCGACCGGCTCGCCGGGCGGGTCGGTGGCCGTCGCGACGCAACTCGGCCCCGGGTCGTTCCAGTCGACCAGCCAGTCACCGGCCTGGTGGAGGAAGGTCGTGGCCCGCTCCGCACCGGCGCCCACCGGAGCCTGGTGGAGCCGCTGGGCGTTGACCCCGATCTGCGCGGCGTTGAGCGCGGTCGAGCGGGCCATGAACACGGCGGCGACCTGCACCGAGGCGAACAGCATCAGCAGGATCGCCGGTAGCGCCACCGCCAGCTCGACCGGGTTGCCGCCCCGTTCCCGGTCGTCGGGCGACCGTGCCCGGCCGTCCGGGGCATGCCGCCGGTGGTGCCGGGCGGCTGCCGCCACCCGGCACACTCCGGTCGACAGGACTCGGTGCATGGGTCAGGGAGCCGTCGGGTCTTGGTGCGTCGGGATGTTGTCCATCCAGTCGTTGGCCGCACCGAGGGCGGCGGCGGTCACCGCCATCGCCACGGCCACCAGGCCGAAAATGATCACAGCGGTCGGCACCGGACTGTCACCACGGTCGCCGCGCAACTCGGCCAGCCGCGTTCGCAGCGCGACGTGCAGGTGGGTCAGCCGCGCGCCCAGCGCGCCATGCAGGTGGGTGAGGACGGGCATCGGTACTCCTTCGGTCGGGGTCGGGACTCAGAGGCGGGCCAGGAACGGGTAGATGGCGAAGCCGAGCAGGACGAAGACCAGCAGCGCGCCGGGGATGTCGAGCCGGCTGGTCACCCCCTCGGCCCGGGCCAGGTTGTCGGTGCGGATCTGGTCGCGCAGCGAGTCGGCGCGGCTGCGCAACGTCTCGTGCACCTGCGCGCCCTCGCTGCCGGAGGAGCGCATGATCGCGCCGACGTCGCCCAGCTCCGGGATGCCGATCCGGTCGGCGAGGTCGCGCAGCTCGTCCCAGGGGGAGTGCATCTGCATCTGGGCCATCCGCAGCGCTTCCGAGATTCGGTCGAAGACCCAGCCCTCGCAGATCGCGGCGGCCCGCTCCAGCGACTGCACCGGCCCGTGCGCGGCGGAGAGCTGCAACGCGACCAGGTCGAGGTAGGTGCAGACCGCCTGGCGGAACTCGTCCCGCGCGGCGTCGGCCTTGGTCAGCACCGCCCGGTGCGCCACCAGCGCGCAGAGCAGCGCCAGACCGAGACTGCCCAGGACCGGCACGGCCAGCGGCAGGGAGATGCCGACCGCGAGGAACGTGACGCTCAGCAGGGCCGGTGCGGACAGGCCGATCAGGGCCGACAGCAGCACGGAGAGCGCGTACTGCTCGGGCGTGCGGTCGAGCAGGGCCAGCTGCCGGTGCGGTGGGCGTAGCCAGCGGGTCAGCCCGGTGAGCCAGTCCAGACGCCGATCCGCGGGACCGGTCCGGGCGGCTCCCGGCGGCTGGTGCAGCCGGCGCAACGCCGGGCCGAGCGCGGGGGTCGCCGGCACCAGCTCGCGGATCACCAGGAACATGCCCAGCCCGACCGTGGCCCCGGCCACGACGGCGAGGGTGAGATGCAGGTTCACGCCACCACCTCGCCGGGATCGGGAGCGGGCAGGAACCGCGCCGGCCGGGGCGGTTGACTCATCGACCGCACCCAGGCCAGCAGGGCCACGAAGGCGGCGCCGAGCACGGCCATCACCACCTGCCCGAACGGCGTGCCGTACGGCTGGACGTACTCGCGGTTCAGCAGCCCGTACGCGATGGTGGCCAGCGTCATCCCGGTGAGGAAGCGGACCGCGAACCGGGGCTGGGTGCGCTTGGCCTCGATCTCCCGCCGGGTCGCCACCTCGGCGGCGGCGGCCGAGGCGATGGAGCCGAGCACGTCGCCGAGCCGCTCGCCCCGGTCGGTCAGGTGCAGGATGAGCGCCGCGACCACCTGGTCGCAGACCGGGTCGCCGATCTCGTCGGCGAAGGCCAGCAGGGCGGAGCGGGCCAGCCAGCCGGCCTGGAGCCGGGCCGCGAGCAGGCGTACCTCCTCCTGGATCTCCTCCGGTGCGGTGTTGACCGTGCCGATGATCGCCTGCTGGAGCCCCTGCCCGGTGGCGGAGACGTCCTTGAGCCGGCGGGTCCACTCGCCGACCGCCTCGATCCGGGCGATCGCCCGCTGCTCGGCCCGGCCGACCGAGAACAGCCACGGTGCGCCGGGCACCGCCACCGCGACCAGCAGACCGACCACGGGCAGGCCGGTCAGCAGGAAGGCCAGTGCGCCGGCCACCACCGCGCCGATCAGCAGCGCCTGGTGCGCCCGCTGTTCGCGGGCGGTGGTGCCGGAGCCGCGCCAGAGCCGCCCGAGCCCCGGGCTCGCCCCGGGTGCCGGGCCGGGCGGCCGGCGGGTGCCGACGAGCGCGACGATCGCCAGCACCAGGCCGGCCACGCAGGCGGCACCGGAGACCACGGCGATCAGCTCGATGTTCGTACGCACGCCCGCCTCACCGCCGACCGAGTCGGGTCTGCCGGGGCCGGCGCCAGGCGCCCTGGCCGGCCTCGATCCAGCGGCTCAGCAGCCGAGCGTCGTAGCCCACCCGCAACAGCTGGTCCCGGACCCGCTCGGGCAGGTGCCGGGGCACCGCGCGCCCGTCCGGCCCTGGGCCGAACACCTGCGTGGTGATGATCCGGCTGCCCTCGCCGACGCCCAGCACCTCCTCGACGTGCGAGACGAAGCGGTGCTTGCGCCCGCCGATGCCGGTCTCGTCGTCGACGGTGACGTAGACGATCAGGTCGAGCGCGTTGCCGGCCATCCGGCGGGCCTGGTCGACCGTCATCTCCCGGCCGTGGGCCAGCGCCAGCTCGATGATCCGCTCGCTCACCCCGGCCGGGGTACGGGCGTGGATCGTGCACATCGAGCCCCGGCTGGTGGTCATCGCCTGGAGCATCGGCACGATCTCCCGGGACCGCACCTCACCGACGATGATCCGCAGCACGCCCATCCGCAGCGAAACCGGGATCAGGTCGGCGATGCTCACCTCGCCGGCCGGGCGGCCGTCCGGCCCACGCTCGCCGTGCCCCTCCCGGGCCTCGAAGCTCATCACCGCCCGGTGCCGGTCACCCCGCCGGGCCGGCAGCAGTTCCCGGCTCTCCTCCAGCAGCACGTACGGCTCGTCGGGCGGGATCTCGCTCATCAGCGCCCGGATCACGGTGGTCTTACCGGCACCGGCCAGCCCGGCGACCATGATGTTCAGCCCGGCCCGCATCGATGCCCGGAGGAAGTCGCGCAGCAGCGGGTCTACCATCTCGTCCAGGTCGCCCCGGCTACCGGCCAGGTCGTCCAGGGTCACGTCGAGGGTGTTGTGCTTGCGGATCACCGCGTACGGGCGGTGGCTGACCAGGAACACGGCGGCCAGCCGGCTGCCGTCGGGCAGTTGCAGGTCGAGCGTGGGCTTCGAGGTGGACAGGGAGCGTTCCGTCGCGCCGGCCCGTCGGGCCGCCGCCTGGAGGATCTCCACCAGCTCGTCGTCGCTGTCGGCGATGGGTTCGACCCAGTCGACGCCGCCGCCGTGCCGGGTGATGCGGACCTGGTCGCAGCCGAGGATGTGCACCTCCTCGATGGTGTCGTCGACCAGCAGCGTCTGGAGCCGACCGAGACCGGCCAGCTCGGCGGTGACCTGGTCCAGCAGTAGACGCTCCTCGCCGGCGGCCATCGGCGTGCCGGCCCGGCGCACCGAGTCGGCGTACTCGGCGACCAGTTCGACCGCCAGCCGGGCGCGCTCGATGTCCTCCTCGTCGACGCTGAACTCCCGGCCGCGCTGCCACCGGGTGAGCCGCTCGCTCAGCTGCCGGCGCAGCTCGCGGACCACCTGGAAGTCCACCCGGGGCCGGGGCGGTGGTGCCGGTGGCGGCGCCGCGACCGGTACCGGCAGCGGCGGATGGTGCCGGCCGTTGACGGGCGGCAGCGGCGGTGCGGTGGAGGTGGCGCCCGGTGGTTGCCGGCGCGGATCCGACGAGACCGCTTCAAATCGCATCCGGAACCCCCTGGGAGACGGGCCACGCCAACCGCGCCCGCCGCCGTTCCAGCAGCGCGCCGACCGGCACCTCCAGCCCACGGGCCGCGCGCAGCAACGGCCGTCCGGCGCGCACGGTGCCGCCCAGGCCCAGCACCTCGGCGGTACGCGGGTCGTGCGGCAGCCGGGCGATCACCGGCATCTGGAGTGCCTTGCTGATCTCGCTCTTGCCGTGGCCGTCGCCGACCAGCAGTAGGCGCAGCGTGCCGGGCGGCACCCGGTGCTCGGCGAAGTCGCGCTGGATGCTCTGGAGCAGGGCGCGGGTGCCGGACAGGTCGGGCAGCTGCGCCCGGGACACCACCAGCACCACCGAGGCGGCGCGTAGCAGTGGCCAGGGTGGGCCGACGACGTGCAGCCGTCCACAGTCGACGATCACGTCGTACGGCGGGTCGCCGCGTTCCAGCCCGGCGAAGAAGTCGGCGAACCGCTGCCACAGCGGGGTGACGCTGCCCGCCTGGGCGGGGTCGATCACCCCGGGCAGCAGGAGCCGTTCACGGCGCGGCGCGTCCAGGTCGACCAGCTGTGACCAGAACGCGGTCTCCAGGCTGCCGTCGCGCAACTCGCCGACGGCCAGCTCGCCGATGCCGCGCGGGCCGTCGAGCGCGCCGCCGAGATAGCCGGCGAGGACCGAGCCGCCGGCCGGGTCGCACTCGGCGAGGATCAGCCGCCGATGCCAGCTCAACGCGCAGGCCAACGCCGTGGTGGTGACGCCCGGCGAACCCTTGGCCGAGACCAGCGCGATGATCGCCATACTCAGGCCGCCCTGGTCAGCACGACCGCGATCCGGTCCTGCGCGGCCAGCGCCACCACGGCCGGCACGTCCCGGACGGCGAGTGCGAGGTAGACCACGACCTGGTCCCGGCCCTCGGTGGAGACGGCGTCGGTGACGGTCGCGGTGAACCGGGTGGCGCCGGAGGCCGGACGGCTGTTGTCGTTGCTCGGGGTGCTGACCAGCAGGACCTGGTCGCCGGGGCGCAGCTTCGGCGCCGGCACCTGGGCGGCTCTGAGCCCGAGGGCGAGCTGCTGTTGCCCGGGGCCGAGCAGCGGTTCGTCGGTGAGCTGGCCCATGGTCAGCAGCGTGCCGGGGGCGAGCGAGACGGCGGCGCGCATGCCGATCACGTCGGCGAGCCGTCCGGCGGGTACCGGATCGAGCCCCTGCCCGCCGGCCACCTGCACCGTCACCAGGTCAGCAGCGGCGACCACGCTGCCGACCTCGACGGCCCGGGCCACCGCCAGGTAGCTGCCGGTCGCGCGGACCGAGGTGACCGCGAACGCCGAGCCCAGCCCGCCGAGGGCGATCAGCAGGACGGCCAGGCCGAGCAGGCCGGGCCGCACCCGGCGTTGCCGGACCACCCGGGGCGGGGCGACCGGTGCGTCCACCGGCGGGGTTCCGTCACGGGTCGCCACGCTCATCGGGGCCTACCTTTCGTTCGTGACTGCGGGGCTCGCAGGATCGGCTCACTCCTCGCGCTCACCGGGCCACCACCTGAAGCTCGTTGATCTGGATGGTGACCGGGCCGGTGGTGCGGGTGACGCCGTCGATGCTTCCGCTGTCACCACCGGTGCTGGTCCAGGTCACGGACCAATGTGTGGTCGCCTGGACCTGATACGTCCCGGCCGTTGGGTAGCCGTTGTGGTAGCCGCAGTCGGGGGAGCGCCGCCCCGCGTGTGGGCCGTCGGCGCGGTACCGGGTGCCGGGGCCGGTGCATACGACCTCGTCGCCGTTGCCCATGTCCCAGACGACCCGGGCGACCTCGGCCCGGATCGTGACGGTCAGGCCGCGATCCGAGGCGGCGGCGCTCAGCGGGCCGAACTGGCTGGCACCCGTCTCGGCCCACATCCAGACCGGCAGGCCGACCAGGCCGGGGCCGATGTCCTTGCGGGGCGCGACCGAGGCGCGGGGCGCCAGCAGGGTGATCGAGGCGAACGCCCGGCGGGCCAGTTCCTCCGGGTCCGGCGGGGCACCGAAGCCCGGCGGCGGCGCGTCCCGCAGCTCTAGGGTCTGGTCACCCAGGGCGCCGCCGCTGCAGGTTTTCAGGTACCACTGCTGGCCCTCGGGCGGCTCGGTGGGCGGCGACTCGGCGAGCTTGTAGTAGCAGCCGTCGCCGCTGTTGAACCAGCCGAGCAGGTCGTCGTAGCAGGGGATGGTGCGCCCCTCCCACTGGCAGACGCCACCGCCGCCGCCACCGTTGTTGCCACCGCTGCCGTTGTCGCCGCCGTTGCCGCCGCCACCGGGGGTGCCCGGGTCGTCGTCCCAGACGTTGCAGTTCGGCTGGGCCGGTGGGCACTCGGCTCCGGGGTCGGCGGCGGTCGCGGGCACCGCCCCGGCGGTCGCCAGCAGCACCGCCAGCGCGCCGCCGAGCAGGGCCCGGCGGGCGGTGCCGGTCCGCCGGGTCAGCACGGCTGGTCCTGGTGGGCCGCGCCGGCGTTGATCCGCCAGCGGCCGTCGGGATAGCGGATGGCCGTGGCGGTGACCAGGTGGCGGGAGCCCCGGGTGCCGGGCACCACCTTGTCGTCGGCGAGGTAGACCATCCGGTAGCCGCTGGCGTCGACGCAGTCCTGGATTTCCACGGTGGGCGGTGTGGCGTCCAGGTTCATCGAGACCACGGTGGGGTCTTCGGAGCGCAGCGTGCCGGCGCTGACCGCGCCGTGCTCGCGGGCCTGTCGCAGGTTGAACCGGACGCTGGTCAGCAGCGGGTCGGCGAGGAAGCGGGTCAGCTCCGGTGCCTGCGGGTCACTGCGACGGCTGGCCGTGCCGGACGCGGTGAGGTAGCCGGAGTAGGCCGCCAGCGCCGCCTTCTCCGCCGCCGCCTCGTCGGCGGCCCGCTGGGCGCCGACGGGTCTGCCCCGTTCGGGCGCGGTGGTGGTGGACGCCTCCTGAGCGCCGCCGCAGGCGGTGGTCGTGCCGACGGTGGCCGCCGCGACCAGGCCGGCCGTCCATCGGCTCAGCTGCCGTGCTCGCACCTCGTGCCCTCCTCGGTGCCGACCGGCGACCGCCGTCGCCGGTGTATTCGGGCGTGCGGCGGCGCGACCGGGCGGATTCCGCCGGCCCTGTCCAATACGCAGCCGCATTCACCTATATGGATCTTCTAAAAATGCACTGCCGTGGCTGGCCGTGGGTCTCGGACGTGGGTTGCGTCACATCCAAGGGGCGAGCATAGGCTGACGCCGACCGATGCAACAGAGGCAATTCACGGAAACACTCTGAGTTATGAATGGTGGTAAAGCCGGATGGTTACCGGAAGGTTGCGAGGGCCGGTCGACGCGGGGTGGGCGCTGGGCGGAGGTGGCGGGTCGCACGGGAAACTTCACCGTCGGTCGGGCAATCGGGTGGGCGGTCGTGATGGGGTAGGAAATGGCAATGGGTCCGATCCGTCCCCTCCGGAACGTGGGAATATCGGCCGTCAATTGCGTTCGGTGGGAATTCCATATGCCCACTCGGTGCATTCGCGCCAAGACCCGACCGGCGGTGCGCGGGCCCGCTCCGGACGTTCGGCCCGCCACCCGAACCGACCGGGCACACTACTCTCCGTGATGGCGCATCGCGCGGAGCGGCCGGCGTGAGCCGGGCCGACCCGCCGGGGTGGGTGCGGGACCGGGCCGGGGAGGGCGCTCCGGCGCCAAAGATCGCCCTACCGCCGGGGGCTGTCCCGGCACCGGGGGCCGCTCCGGCGCACTCTCGACCGTGGCCCCGCGTCCTGGCCGTGCTGACGCTCACCCCGCTGCTGCGGTACGCCGTCGCCCGGCACGGCGTACCCCCGGGAACCGACCGCCGGACCGGCTGCGACACCTGCGGCGCGCCGATCGGCCCGGCCCACCCGTGGCCGGCGCTCGGCCCGACCGCGCGCTGCGGCGGGTGCGGCGCCCGCGTCGGCGCGCCACCGGCCACCGTCGAGCTGGCCGCTGTGGCGGCCGTGGGCGTGCTGCTGGCCGGACCACCCGCCGTCGAGCTGGGCGCCGCCGCCTGGTGGCTGGCCTTCGCGGTGCCGCTGCTCTTCGTCGACATCGCCGTGCACCGGCTGCCCGACCGGCTCACCTGGCCGGCGGCGGTCGGCACCTGGCTGCTGCTCGGGGTGGCCGCGCTGACCGGCGCCGGGTCGGCGCCGTGGCTGCGCGCCATCGCCGCCGGGCTCGGACTGGCCCTCTTCTTCGCCGCCACCACCCTGCTGCTCGGCGCGCGGGGCTTCGGCATCGGCGATGCCAAGCTGGCGTTGAGCGCCGGCGCGCTGCTGGGCTGGTACGGCTGGAGCGTGCCCGTGCTCGGGTTGCTGCTGGCGTTGACGCTGTCCGGTCTGGTTGCCCTCGGGCTGCTGGTCACCCGGCGGGCCGGCTGGTCGACCCACCTGCCGTTCGGCCCGTACCTGGTGCTCGGCACGGTTGCCGCCCTCCTGCTCGTCCGCTGAGCGGAGGGAGGTGCGGTGCCGCTCCGCCGGGGTGTGCGGGCCGCTGCGGCGGGGAAATCTCGCTGCCGAGGTACCTGATTCCGCTGGAGGCACCGTGCACCGCACCCCAGACCGGCCGTCGCCGCACCCGGCCGAGCGGCACCCGGACGAGCCCGGTCACGACGAGCGTTGGCGGATCCGGCGGACCCGGGACGACCTGGACCGGCTCGGCGAGACCGAGTCGGTCTTCGCGTTGAGCAACGGCTGGCTGGGCTGGCGCGGCACCCTCGACGAGGGGGAGCCGATCGACATGCCGGGCAGCTACCTCAACGGGTTGCACGAACGCCGGGAGCTGACCTATCCCGAGGACGGCTACGCCTTCCCGCAGCTCAGCGACACGGTGATCAGCCCGCCGAACGCCACGCTCGTCCGGCTCGTGGTCGGCGGTGAGCCGCTGGACCTGCGGACCGGCACGCTGCGCCTGCACGAGCAGGTGCTGGACATGCGGGCCGGGGTGGTCGAACGGCTCACCGAATGGATTTCACCGGCCGGGCACGGGGTGCGGGTACGCAGCACCCGGCTGGTGTCGCTGCCCCGCCGCCGGGTGGCCGCCGTCGACTGGACGGTGGAACCCCTGGACGGCCCGGTCGAGGTGCGGATCCACGCGGACCTGCTGGCCAACGAGCGCGTACCGGAACGCGCCGACGACCCGCGCGCCGCCTCGCTGATCCACGAGCCGCTGATCGCGGAGCTGCACCGCGTCGACGGCGCCGACGGGGTGCTGGTGCACCGCACCGAGCGCAGCGGGCAGCGGGTCGCCGTCGCCGTCGCGCACCGGCCGACGGTTCCGGAGCACTTCGCCGCCGAACAGGACGCCACCTGGGACGTCACCCCGGACCGGATCCGGCTCACCCTCGCCGGGTCGCTGCGGCCGGGCGAGCGGGTACGGCTCACCAAGTTCGTGGCGTACGAGTGGGCACCCGTCGACGGCCCGTCGCCCGACGCGCTGGCCGGGGAGGTGCTGGCCGAGGTGGACGCCGCGCGTACGGAGGGATTCGAGGCCCTGCTCGCCGCGCAGCGTGCCGCCCTCGACGCCGCCTGGCGCACCGCGGACGTGCTGCTCGACGGCGACGACGAGTTGCAGCTGGCGATCCGGTTCGCGATGTTCCACCTGATCCAGGCGGGCCGTGCGGACGGCGACCGGGCCATCCCCGCCAAGGGGCTGACCGGCAACGGTTACGACGGGCACGTGCTCTGGGACACCGAGGAGTACGTGCTGCCGGTGCTGACGTACGTCGCCCCCGAGGTGGCCCGGTCGGCCCTGCGCTGGCGCCACGCGCACCTGCCCGAGGCGCTCGCACGCGCGGCGGAGCTGCGGCTGACCGGCGCGACCTTCCCGTGGCGAACCATCGGCGGCCGGGAATGCTCCGGCTACTGGCCGGCCGGCACGGCCGCGCTGCACGTCAATGCCGACATCGCCGACGCGGTGCTGCGCTACGTGGGCGCCACCGGCGACGAGGACTTCCTCGCCGGTGAAGGGCTGGACCTGCTGGTGGCCACCGCCCGGCTCTGGCACGGCTTCGGGCACTTCGCCGACGACGGCGCGTTCCACATCGTCGGCGTCACCGGCCCCGACGAGTACGCGGCGCTGGTCGACGACAATCTGTTCACCAACCTGATGGCCCGGCGGAACCTGCGCGGCGCGGCCGACGCCGTCGAGCGGCACCCCGCGGCGGCCGACCGGCTGGGCGTCGATCCGGTCGAGGCGGCCGGCTGGCGGGCCGCGGCGGCCGCGATGACCGTGCCGTACGACCCGAAGCGCGGGGTGCACCAGCAGGCAGCCGGCTTCACGGCCCAGCCGGAGTGGGACTTCGCCGGCACCGGCGACGAGGACTACCCGCTGCTGCTGCACTTCCCCTACCTGGAGCTGTACCGCCACCAGGTGGTCAAGCAGGCCGACCTGGTGCTGGCCATGCTGCGCTGCCCGGGCGAGTTCACCGCCGAGGAGAAGGCGGCCAACTTCGCCTACTACGAGGCGCGGACCGTCCGCGACTCGTCGCTGTCCGCCGCCCCGCAGGGGGTGCTCGCCGCCGAACTGGGTCACCTCGACCTGGCGTACGACCTGTTTGCCGAGTCGGTGTTGCAGGATCTCGAGGATCTCGGCGACAAGACCGGCGACGGGTTGCACCTGGCCTCGCTGGGCGGGGCCTGGCTGGCCCTGGCGCAGGGCTTCGGCGGGCTGCGTGACGACCGTGAACTGCTGTCGTTCGACCCCCGGCTGCCCGGCCGGATCGACCGGCTCGCGTTCAGTGTGCGCTGGCACGGTCACCGACTGCTGGTCACGCTGACCGCCGACGAGGCCCGCTACGAGCTGCCCGACGCCGGGCCCGGCACCGCCATCGAGCTGTGGCACCACGGCGAGCGGCTCCGGGTGACCGCCGGCGAGCCGACAACCCGTCCCATGCCTCGGGTACCCGACCCCGGTCCCGAGCCTCCCTCCCCGCCCGGCCGCCGCCCCGCCCGCCGCTGAGGCCGTGGTGTGCGGGCCCGGTCAACGGTGTGCGGCGCTAGGGTGTGCGGGTGCCTGAGCTGGAACGGCTTGCCGCCGAGCATGCCGACGCCCTGCTCGCGTTCGAGCGGGAGAACCGCGAATGGTTCGCGCGCTCGGTGCCGGATCGGGGCGACGACTACTTCGCCGAGTTCGCCGCCCGGCACGCCGCGCTCCTCACCGAGCAGGCCACCGGCCGGTGCCACTTCCACCTCCTGCTCGACGACGGGCAGGTGATCGGCCGGTTCAACCTGGTCGACGTGGCGGCGGGGGAGGCCGAGCTGGGCTACCGGGTGGCCCGCCGGGCCGCCGGGCGCGGGGTCGCCACCGACGGCGTACGGCGGGTGGCGACCCTCGCCCGCGAGGCGTACGGGCTGCGCCGGCTGACCGCCGCGACCACCATGGACAACGCCGCCTCGCTGGCGGTGCTGCGGCGCGTCGGGTTCATCCCGGCCGGCGGGGTGTCACTGGACGGGCGCCCCGGGCTGCGGCACGTGCTCACCCTGGTCGCCGAGGACTGACCCGCCGGACATCCGCTGCCGCACGGCGGCCAGCTCCTCGAAGGCGTACGCCCAGTTGTGGCACTTGAAGCTGCGCAGGCCCTCGATCGGTGAGCGACAGTCGGCGCAGCGCACCCCCGGGATGGCGTCGGGTAGACCGGTGTTGACGTAACGGCGGTCACCGAGGATCACCGTGGCGATCATCATCGGGTCGTGCACGCCCTTCAGGGCCGAGGAGACGATGTCGTACCAGGTGATCCGGCGACCGCACTTCGGGCAGTCCGGCTGGTCACCGCTGACCCAGAGCGGGGCGCCGATGGTGCGCGGTGGCATGTTGAGCAGCTTCTCGATCCGTCGTACATCGGACTCGGGTGTGGTCCAGCGGTGCCGGCCCGGCAGCGAGGCGGGCGAGTCGTAGACGGCCTGGAACAGGGCGGGGTCGACCTCGACGGTCTCGCGTTGGTTGGTCATCGGCGTCCCTCCCGGACTCTCGGCGCCCCCACCGTGGTCACCGGCGGGCGGCGGGCACAACCGGATCAACGACAGGGCGGGGCTTCCGGACCCCGAAGATGATCAGGTAGCCGAGAATCCAGAACTCGCCCACCGAGGCCGGGACCACCAGCAGGTCGGCGACGATCCCGGCCCCGGGAGCGAGGTACGCGACGAAGGCGCTGAGCACGTAGCCGGCGCCACCGGCGACGAGGATCCAGCCGAGGGGCCGGGGCAGCCACCCCGACCGGAGCACGCACCAGCCCATCGGTACGAGCCAGAGGCCGAAGAACAGCCCGCCCACGATCCACAGGTTGCCGCTGACGAGGTAGAGCAGCTGGACGGTGTCGGCGGCACCGCCGAGCGGGCCGGTCGCCACCTCGGTCGCGGTGGCGAGCAGGGCGGCGCTGCCCAGGATGGCGATGGCGTTGACCATGCCGAAGGCGGCGATGCTGCCGGCGGCGATGGCGTCGACCGTGCGGAACAGGCGGAAGAACCAGACGGCGGTGAGCGTCTGGGTGAGGACGATGAGCAGTTCCAGGGCGATCCCGACGCGCGCCAGCGACTCGTGGGCGACGAGGTTGCCGAGGGTCGCGCCGGCGTCGCCGGCCACGAAGAGCTGGGGGCGGACGGTGAGGAATCCCAGTGCCCCGGTGACGGCGAGAGCGAGGTAGAACAGCCCGGTCGTGCGGGCGGTGCGGGTCAGGGGGTGCATGGCGGCTCCTTCGGTGGGGTCGGCACCGGCGCGCCCCGACGACGGTTCGGGAAAGACGCGCCTTACGACGTAAGGCAACCATACGATGTAAGGTAAAGGAAGATGGGAAGCCGCATGGGAGCGAAGAAGCCTCGGGAGCCGTTGAGTCGTGACCGGGCGCTGACCGCCGCGATCGCGCTGGTGGACGCGGAGGGGCTGCCGGCGCTGACGATGCGCCGGCTCGCCGCCGGGCTCGGCGTCGAGGCGATGTCGCTCTACCACCACCTGCCCGGCAAGGAGGGCCTGCTCGACGGCCTCGCCGAAGCCGTCGTCGCCGAGATCGAGGCGGCGGCGGCCGGCCGGGCCGAGGCGAACACGGCCGGCGGAGACTGGCGTACCCGTCTGCGGCAACGCTTCCTCGCCGCCCGCGCGGTGATGCTGCGCCACCCGTGGGCGCCCGGGCTGCTCAGCTCGCGGCCGAACGTCCCCGCCGGGGTGTACGGCTACTACGACGGGATCATCGCCACCCTGCTCGACGGCGGATTCTCGTACCGGATCGCGCACCGGGCGCTGCACGCGTTCGGGAGCCTGGCGCTCGGCTTCGCCCAGGAGGTCTTCCAGCCGGCGGCGGCGGGCGGGGAGACCGACGTCGACGCCGCGGAGGCGGAACTGGCCGCGATGGCGGCGCACCTGCCCCACCTGACGGCGATGGTCGCCGCCGAGGTGCACGACGCCGCCGACCCCACGCTCGGCTGGTGCGACAGCCAGACCGAGTTCGAGTTCACCCTCGACCTGCTCTTCGACGGCCTCGACCGCGCTCGCGGCTGACGGCGGTGTCGCGGTCGAGGCTGGCGGCGGTGTCGCGGTCGGTCCGCTCGGGACGGACGCCGCTAGTGTCGCGTGATGCGTGACATCGAGAAGGTGGCGGAGACGTTCCGTACGGCGCGTGGGTTCGGCAGCTCTGCGCTGTACAGCCGACTGCTCGCGGTGGTCGCCGAGGACGAGGCACTGCTCCACCTGGCGGCGCGGACGCGGCACGGCCAGCAGCCGACGTTCGCGCTCTTCGGCGCCGTCCACCACCTGCTGCTAGGCGGCGTGCCCGACCCGCTGGCCGCGTACTACCCGTCGGTGGTCGGCGACTCCGCCCGCCCGGTCGACGAGGAGACCGGCCCCGCCTTCGCGCGCTTCTGCGCGGCGTACGCCGGCCAGATCGCGTCGCTGCTCGGCACGCGCCTCGTGCAGACCAACCACGTGCAGCGCGCCGTGGTGCCACGGCTCGGCCTGGCGCTCCTGCGCCGTACGACGCCGGGGCCGGTGTGCGTCGTCGAGGTGGGCTGCAGTGCGGGCCTGAACCTACGCGCCGATCGTTACGCCTTCACCGTCGGCGGCGCGAGCTACGGCGACCGCACCTCGCCGGTCCACATCGGGGTCGAGGTGCCGGAGGCCGACCTGCTGCCCGATCTGGATCAGCTACCCGAGATCGCGGACGCGGTCGGCATCGACCTCGCCCCGCCCGACCTCACCGACGAGGAGGACAGGGCATGGCTGCGCGCCCTCGTGTGGCCGGAGAACCGGCACCAGGCGGCGCAGTTGCGGGCGGCGATGGACGTCGTGGCGGCCGACCCGCCGCGGATCCTGGCCGGGAACGCCATCGAGATCGGCCCCGAGGCCGCGGCCACGCTCCCGCCCGGGCTGCCCCGGCTGGTCGTACACACCGCAACCCGCATCCACGTGCCGGCCGAGGAACGCCCGGCCTTCGACGCCGCGGTGGCCGCCTTCGGCACGGACGGTCCGATGCTGCATCTGGCGCTCGAGGACGATCAGCGCGTCGCACCCTCCGGACGGCCGGGCTACGGGCTGACCGCGACCGATGCGACCGGACGCCGGACCATCGCCGTCGCCGACGGCCACCTGGCCTGGCTGGAACCTCTCCCGGCTATCAACGACCCGCGCTGAGGACCAGGAACCGTTCGGTACGAGACCCTCCCTCTCCTCACCCTCCGTGCGGCCGTATGCACGATCAGTATGTGCTGGGTGACGGGTCGGGCGGGTCGCGCGATCATGGAGGCCGTTGACGGTCAGGGCTCGGCAGAGGAGAGGCGTCATGTCTGACAGCAGCCTGCGGCACCGCAAGGGGAAGATCACGCTCGTCGTCCGGGGGCCCGACCAGCGGGCACTCGCCGACCAGGTCGTGACGGTTGCCCAGCAGCGGCACGCCTTCGCCTTCGGAAACATCGGCTTCGACTTCGTCGACCTGGTGGGCGGCCCCGCTGCCGAGGGGTCCGTCGACGTCGAGCGCTTCGGCGGTCTGTGGCTCGACCTCTTCAACACCGCGACCCTGCCGTTCTACTGGGGCAGCTACGAGCCGCAGCGCGGCGCCACCGACGTCGAGCGCCTGACCAGGACGGCGCGATGGTTCGCCGACCGTGGCGTCACGGTCAAGGGGCATCCGCTCGTCTGGCACACCGTGCAGCCGTCGTGGCTGCTCGACCTCGACCTCGACGAGGTCGAACTGCTGCTGCGTGCCCGCATCCGTGACCTCGTCGGCGGGTTCGCCGGCGTCATCGACGTCTGGGACGCGATCAACGAGGCCGTGATCATGCCCATCTTCGCCAACGGGGACAACGCGATCACCCGGCTCGCCCGCGCCCGGGGCCGCATCCACATGGTGCGGCTGGCGTTCGAGGAGGCCCGCGCGGCCAACCCGGCGGCGACCCTGGTGCTCAACGACTTCGACCTCAGCTCGGCGTACGAATGCCTGATCGAGGGTGTGCTCGAAGCCGGCATCCGGATCGACGCGATCGGGTTGCAGACCCACATGCACCAGGGGTATCGGGGCGAGGAGTACATGCAGGACGTGCTCGACCGGTTCGCCCGCTACGGCCTGCCGCTGCACCTGACCGAGACCACGCTGGTCTCCGGCCACCTCATGCCACCCGAGATCGAGGATCTCAACGACTACCAGATCCCGGAGTGGCCGACGACCGCCGAGGGCGAGGCCCGGCAGGCCGACGAGGTGGTACGGCACTACCGGTCCCTGATCGCCCACCCGGCGGTCCAGTCGATCAACTACTGGGGAATCACCGACAACGGCGCATGGCTCGGCGCCCCCGCCGGCCTGCTCCGCGCCGACGGCAGCCCCAAGCCGTCGTACGACGCGCTCGACGCACTCGTCAACGGCGAGTGGTGGCTGCCACCCACCGCCATGCGTACCGGCACCGACGGCACCGTCACCGTGGAAGGGTTCCTCGGCGACTACACGCTCTCCGTCGGCGACCGCACGGCGCGGTTCACCATCGACGCCACCCCGACGACGGCCACGACAGACCTCGACTGACGGTAACGGCGGCTGATGATTCGCCCGCTGCGCTCGCTCAGCGGAGTTCGGGCGCTACCACCTCGGCGCGGGCGAACTCGGCGGCGAACCCGTCGTCACCCAGCGCAGTGCGCACGGCGGCGGTGACCAGTGCCAGCTCGTGCTGCTCGCTCGGTGGCGCCGGCACGCCCACCGACGCCCGTACGCCATCGGCCGCCCCGAGGGCCCGAGCCGCGTGGCCGTACCGGCCGGCCAGCGCGTACGCAGCCGCCAGTCGCTCCGTGGCCAGCGCCACCAGCCACCGGTTCCCGCTGGCGCGGGCCGCGGCGAGGCCGTCGTGGCACAGGTGCAGCGCGGCCTCGGCGTGACCGCGCTGGCCCGCGACGGCGCCGAGTTCGGTCAGGATCACCGCCACCCGGTCGTACGCCCGGCTGCCGCGGTTCCACTCCAGCCAACTGCGCAGATGCTCCTCGGCCCGGTCGAGGTCGGCCTCCCGGCGGGCGACGCACCCCAGCCCGACCTCGGCAAGCTCCATCGCCACCGTGACGAAGTGGTCGGTGGCCAGCCGCAGCGCCCGGTCGAAGTAGCCCCTCGCCGAGGCGTCGTCACCGGTCAGCAGCGCGATCCGGCCGAGGCCGGACAGGACAAACGACGCGTCCACCCACAGCCCCATCTCCTCGGCTATGCCCAGCGCCGTCCGGTGCAGCCGGTCCGCCTGCGCGTAGTCTCCGGTCAGGATGGCCAGATCACCGAGGTTGCTGGCGGCCATCGACTGACCCCACTGGTCCCCCAACTCGCGGAACCACGCCATGCTCTGCTCGCTGTCCCGCGTGGCCCCCGCGATGTCCTTACGCCGGTGCGCCTGGGAGCCGCGGACGGCCAGCGCCGCCGCCATCCCCCACCGGTCGCCGAGGGCCCGGAACGCCGACAGCGAGCGCTCGATCAGGTCGGCGCCGGCGGTCTCCGCGCCGGTGCCGACGCTGGTCAGGCAGTAGCCCAGCGTCCACTCGCTGCGGGCCCGGTCGAGTGGGTCGTCGAGCGCGTCGAGCGCGGAGAGCACCGTGCCGCGCTGGGTTTCCCAGTCGGTCTGGTCACCCGTTCCGAAGGCGAGCGCGGCGCGCCACACGACCGCCCGGGCGCGGAGGACGGCCGGCGCGGGGCCCGGGACCGCCAGCGCGGCGCCCAGCGACCGGTGCAACTCACCGAGCCGGCCGCGCAGGACCCAGTACCAGGTCAGCGCGTTACCCAGCCGTAGCGCCCGGGTCGCGTCCGGTAGCAGCGCCGCGCCGTCGAGCGCGGCCCGGAGGTTGGCGGTCTCGCCGTCCAGACGGTCCAGCCACTCGCGCTGCTCGGGTCCACGCAGGTGCTGATCGGCGCGCTCGGCCAGCCCGGTGTAGAAGCGCAGCTGCCGGGCGCGGGTGGCGAGGAGTTCCCCGGCCTCCTGGAGCCGCTCCAGGCAGTACGCCTGGACGGACTCCAGCAGCTTGAACCCGCGCTGGCCCCGCGGCCCGTCGACCACCATGACCAGGGAACGGTCCACCAACCGTGCCACCAGTTCGGGAATGTCACCCGGCTCGATGCGGTCATCCGCGCAGATGGCTTCGATCGCGGCCAGGGTGCTGCTCCCTGCCTGCGCTGCGAGCCGGCGCAGGAGCACGCGCTCGCCGCGCTCCAGCAGCTCCCAGCTCCAGTCGATCATCGCCCGGAGCGTCTGCTGGCGCGGTGGGGCGTGCCGGCGGCCTGCGGTCAGCAGCCGGAACCGGTCGTCGAGCCGGGCGGCCAGCTCGTGGACGCCGAGCGCGGGAACCCGGGCGGCGGCGAGCTCCAACCCCAGCGGGATGCCGTCCAGACGCCGGCAGATCGTCGCCACCGCTTCCGCGTTGCCCCGGTCGAGTGCGAATCCGGGCGCGGCCGCCGCCGCTCGGGCGACGAAGAGCCGCACGGCCGCGTACCGTCCGAGCGTCGCCGGGTCCACCTCCGTCGGGTCGAGGGGCGCGCCCAACGGCGGCACCGACCACACCACCTCGCCATCGACCCGCAGCGGCTCCTGGCTGGTGGCCAGGATGCGTAACTCGGGTGCGGCGGCCAGGAGCCGGTCGGCCAGCTCGGCGACCGGCCCGACCACGTGCTCGCAGTTGTCGAGGACGAGCAGCAGCTGCCGGTCGCTTAGCGCACCGACGAGCCGCTCGCTCGGGCCGGTATGCCCCCGCCCGCTCGGGCCGGTCGATCGGGCATCGTCGCGGA
Organism: Micromonospora sp. WMMD1082; assembly: GCF_029626175.1. Lineage (NCBI taxonomy): Bacteria > Bacillati > Actinomycetota > Actinomycetes > Micromonosporales > Micromonosporaceae > Micromonospora > Micromonospora sp. WMMD1082. The sequence continues at coordinate 3,004,457 of NZ_JARUBM010000002.1, forward strand.
TGTCCAGCGCGGTGGTCATCAGCTCGGGCACGCTGGCCTGGCCACCGCCGGTCGGCTGGCCGCCCTGGGCCCGCTGGTCGCCCTGTGCCGGCTGGTCGGCGAGGGCCAGCTCCACCAGCCGTACGCCGTCGGCCACGCTCGTGGCCAGCCGGGCGGCGACCTCCAGCGCCAGGCGGGTCTTCCCGACCCCGCCCGGCCCGGTGAGCGTGACCAGCCGGTTCGCCCGCAGCAGCGCGGCCACCTCCTCGACCGCCGAGGAGCGACCGACCAGCGCGGTGACCGGCGCGGGCAACGACGTGCCACGCACCGCCGGTGCCGGTGCGGATGCCGGTGCCGGCGCTGGCTCCAGCGCCGGGTCCTGCCGCAGGATCGCCTGGTGCAGCGCGGCGACCTGCGCGCCGGGATCGATGCCGAGCTCGTCGCGTAACCGTTGCCCCAGGTCGCGGTAGCTGGCCAGGGCCTCGCTCTGCCGGCCGGTCCGATACAGGGCACGCATGTGCAGCGCCCGCAGCCGCTCCCGCAACGGGTACCGGTCCACCAGGTCGCTCAGCTCGCCCACCAGCAGGAGGTCTTCACCCAGCTCCAGCCGGACCTCGGCCCGCTCCTCCAGGGCGACCAACCGCTGCTCCGCCAGGCTGATCACCTGTGACCGGACGAACGTCGCGTCGGCGAAGTCGGCCAGCGCCGACCCTCGCCACAGCGCGAGGGCGTCGGCGAGCAGGCCGGCCCTGGCCCTCGCAGCGCCAGTCGCCTGGGCCTCCGCGAGCAGGTCCTGGAACCGGCTGGCGTCGAGTTGTTCGGCGGCTATCTGGAGCACGTACCCCGGCGGCCGGTAGGCCACCAGCGCCCGCCCGCCGGGCTCGGCCGCCTCCAGCGCGCGCCGCAGCGCGGACACTCTCCCCTGCAGGGCGTTGGCGGGATTGTCCGGCAACCGCTCGCCCCACAGATCGTCGATCAGGCGTTCCGCGGGTACCGCCCGGCCGGCGTGGACCAGCAGGTCGGCCAAGAGCGCCCGGGTCTTGAGTTCGGGCACCGTGACCAGGTCTCCGGCATCGGTCCACACCGCCAGCGGACCGAGGATTCCGAAGCGCATGGCTGTCACGCTAACCGAGCCCGGCGGCCGCCAGGACCGAGCCCGGCTGACCGCCACGACCGAGCCTGCCGCCAGGACCAACAGCGGACCGGCAGCGACACCACAGTCGTCCCGCAGGACCCCGGACGAGGCTGTCACGAGCTGCCGAGTCGAAGGAGTCCGACATGTCGGTGACCAGCCCGCCCACACCTGGCGGCCGTGCCGGGAAGCGGGAATGGCTCGGTCTGGGCGTCCTGTTCCTGCCGGTACTGCTGTTGGCGCTGGACAACACCGTCCTGTTCCTGGCACTACCGCACCTGAGCGCGGATCTCCTGCCCGACGGGGCAGAGATGTTGTGGATCATGGACATCTACGGCTTCATGATGGCCGGATTCCTGATCACCTTCGGTACGCTCGGCGACCGGATCGGCCGCCGCCGGCTGCTCCTCGTCGGGGCGGTCGCCTTCGGCCTCGCCTCGCTTGCCGCGGCCTACTCCACCAGCGCGACGATGCTCATCGTGACCCGGGCGCTGCTGGGGATCAGCGCCGCCACCCTGATGCCTTCCAGCCTCGCGCTGCTCAGCGTCATGTTCACCGACCGCAAGCAACGTGCCTTCGCCATCGGCGTCTGGATGGCGGCGTTCTCCGGTGGCGCCATCCTCGGCCCGGTGGTCGGCGGAGCGCTGCTCGAGTGGTTCTGGTGGGGCTCGGTGTTCCTGCTCGGAGTGCCCGTCATGGTCCTGCTGCTGGCGCTGGGGCCGGTGCTGCTGCCGGAGTATCGCCACCCGCAGGCCGGGACCGTGGACCTGCGCAGCGTGCTGCTCTCGTTGGCGGCGATCCTGCCGTTCATGTACGGCTTCAAGGAGCTGGCCAAGGATGGCTTCGCCGCCGTACCGATCCTGTTCGTCATCCTCGGTGTCGGGTTCGGGCTGGTGTTCGTCCGGCGCCAGCTGAGCCTCGCCGACCCGTTGCTGGACCTGCGGCTGTTCACCAACCGCTCGTTCAGCACCGCGCTGGCGATCGTGCTGATCGGCATGGCGAGCATCGGCGGGGTCTATCTGTTCGTCACCCAGTACCTGCAACTCGTCGCGGGCCTGTCGCCGCTGCGCGCCGGACTGACCCTCATGCCCGCCGCCCTGATCGAGATGACCGTCTCCGTCCTCATCCCACTGGTGGCCCGCCGGCTGCCGCCCCCGTATCTGGTGGCGGCCGGGCTGCTCGCCATGGCCGCTGGCCTGCTGGTCCTCACCCAGGTCGACAGCGCACCGGGCCTCGGGCTGCTGCTCTCCGGCATGGTCGTGGTCTTCCTGGGCACCGCGCCGATGATGGTGCTCACCACCGACATGGTCATCGCCACCGCGCCGCCGGAGAAGGCCGGCTCGGCGGCAGCCCTGCCCGAGACGAGCGGCGAGTTCGGCATCGCCGTGGGGGTCGCCACCCTGGGTAGCCTCGGGACCGTCGTCTACCGCAACCAGGTGTCGGACAGCCTCCCGGCCGAGCTGCCGCCGGCAGCGGCGGAGTCCGCGCGGGACAGCCTCGCCGGTGCGATGTCGGCGGCCGAACAGCTACCCGGCTCGCTGGGAGCCGACGTGCTCGACACCGCTCGCGCGGCCTTCACCAGCGGATTCAACGTCGCCGCCGGGGTGAGCGCGGTACTGCTGATCATCCTGGCCGGGCTGACGGTGACGCTGCTGCGCCACGTACGCCCGCTCGGTGAGGCGTCGGCTGGCCACGCCGCCGACCAGCCCGAACCGGCCGCCTACGAGGAGAGGACGAAGCGGTGACGATCCTGGTGACCGGGGCGACCGGACACGTCGGCCGCGAGCTGATCGTCGCGCTGCTGCGCCGGGGCGAGCCGGTACGCGCGTTGACCCGCTTCCCGGAGACGGCGCGGCTGCCGGCCGGTGTCGAGGTGGTCGGAGGCGATCTCGCCGACCCGGACGGACTCGGTCCGGCCCTGCGCGGCGTGACCGCCGTGCACCTGATCACACGCGACTTCATCGAGGACACGTTGGGCGGTGACGACTACCACGGCGGGCAGACCCCGCCAGCGGTGGTCGACCTGATCAGCCGGGCCGGCGCCCGCCGGGTCACCCTGCTGACCAGCGGCGACCCCGGACCGGTGGAACACGCGGCCGAGCACAGTGACGTCGAGTGGACCCGCCTGCTGCCCCAGGAGATCATGACGAACGTGCTGGAGTGGGCGGCCGAGTCCATCCGCGCCGACGGGGTGGTCCGAGAGCCCTTCGCCGACCGGCCGAGCGCCGTGCTCCACGAGGCCGACATCGCCGAGGTCGCCGCGATCGCCCTGGTCGACGGGGGTCACGCCGGCAGGAGCTACACCCTGACCGGACCGGAGGTGCTGTCCCCCCGCGAGATGATCCGTACGATCGGCGCGACGCTCGACCGGCACATCCCGTTCATCGAGTTGACCGAGGAAGAGGCGCGTCAGCGGTGGCGGGCGTCGGGCTACGCCGAGGAACTCATCGACTTCATGGTCGCGTGGTTCACCGATACTCCCGTCGAGGGACGCACGGTGTCGCCGGCCGTGGAAGAGGTGACCGGCCGGCCCGGGCGCACCTTCGCCCAGTGGGCGGCCGCGCACGCCGCCGCGTTCCGGCCCTGAGGCGGCCCGCCGGTGCGTCGAGGCGAAGAGTGGGAACCGACAAAGTACGGTTGCCACGCTGGCGTATTCCGATTCATAATCGTCAATGACAGAGCTGGACGTCGAGGCTGAGGGCGGCCTCAACGTGATCCCGCCCGTGTGTGGCAGTGAGTTTCGTCCGGGTGTGCTGTATGTGACCTGGCAGGATCAGGCAGCTCCGCCGGAGTAACCCACCGACTCCGCCTGGAGGGATCATGCGCATCAATCGCTATCGATCGCGGCTGTTATCGGCCGCGGCGGTGACCGTGCTCGCCGTGACCGGGGGTATGGCCGTCTCACTCACCCCCGCACACGCCGCCACCGGTTGCGGCGTCACCTACTCGGTCGACGCCCAGTGGTCGGGCGGCTTCACCGGAAACGTGACGCTGACCAATCTCGGGGATCCGGTCAGCTCATGGACGCTGACCTGGACGTTCGCCAGTGGCCAGCAGGTCAGTCAGGCCTGGAACTCGACCGTTTCGCAGAGCGGCAGCCAGGTCACCGCACGCAGCGTCAGCCACAACGGAAGCCTCGCCACCGGGGCGAGCGCCTCGTTCGGCTTCAACGGGACGTGGAACGGCAGCAACCCGGTGCCGGCCAGCTTCGCCATGAACGGCACGACCTGCACGGGCGCGCCGTCGACCGGCAATCCGACCCCGACCCCCACCAATCCGCCGCCCAGCACCCCGCCCCCCACCAATCCGCCGCCCAGCACCCCACCGCCCAGCAACCCGCCGGGCAACCCGAACTGGGGACAGGGGCTGCCGCCGGCGGGGGCGCAGACCAGCCAGGCGTACGACCGGATCCGCAACGGGACCGACTACACGCCGCGCAGCGGCGAGTGCTCGACGGACATCCACGCGCGCTACTGGACGTACGGTCCCGACGGGAAGGTCTACCCCACCTGGCACCCGACCCGCGACTCGAGCGGGTGCAACTTCGGGCACGAGCACGGTGACGACCCGCGACCGTCCGACCTGTTCTCCACCGCCGGGTGGCCGGCCTTCGGCTACACCAGCGAGGTGATGGCGTCGACGCTCCCCGCGAGCAGTCAGCGGCACGAGGACCACGTCGGGCACAAGGTGCTGACGGTCAACAACGTCAATGTCATCCAGGGTGACAACGGCACCAGCTTCTTCCCACCGCAGGGCACCACCATCGCCGTCTGCGACGTGCTACTCAAGTTCCACCAGGGCACCCACTCGAAGGACGCCTTCACCAACAACATCCACGAGCTGATCTACAACAGCCGGTGCCAGCAGAGCAACGGCGGGGCGGTCACCGAGGCCAGGTTCAGCCTGATGATTCCGATCGGCCGGGCCGGCGGGTTCAGTCCCAGCGAATGCCCGGGCTTCGGCGGCCAGTTCATCAACGTCGGGCCCGCGGTGCCGGCGGACTCGCCGTCGGAGAGCCGGTCGCTCGGCCGTCTGATCACCGAGCCGGGTTGCGTGCAGGCGATCCGGGAGGGCCGTACCCACCGCGATCCGCTCTACCCCAACCCGGTGCCGTTCACGGTGTCCGACATGGACGACTTCTGGTTCTCCGACTTCCAGGTCACCGGTTCCGGGCTGAACTTCCGCCTTGCACCGCTGTTCTACGTGGTCAACCCGGCGCGCTACTACGACCCGGCCAAGCCCGACCGGCTGGGGCGGATCGTGGACCTGTGCTACACGGACCTCGCGGGTGGCGACTACTGTGACCAGGCTCGGCGGGTCACTCAGCAGACCGGGCAGCAGCTCGCCTGGGACGACTCGCGCTCGCCGTTCAAGGGCACCCTGCGGGAGTTCCGGCCGGGCTTCTTCGTGGTGCAGAACAGCGGCCCGAGCACGGTGTACACCGACGCGTACGGCCGCAACGTCTCCAGCACACCGTTCAACGGCTCGATCCAGCAGTACTTCTCGGGCAACTCCGCCACGCAGCTCTTCGTCCGAGGTGCGACGAGGGACTGGGGCGCCGATCACATCCACGCGCCGAACTGAGTAACCCCGCTGGTGGGAGGGCCTGCGGCGGAGACATCCGCCGTGGGCCCTCCGCCGTGGAGGCGCAGCGCCGGTCGACTGGGCGCCGGCAGGCGGTCAGGCGAGGCGGGTCATCCAGCCGTACGGATCGGCGGCCCGACCGTACTGGATGTCCATCAGCTGGCGACGCACCCGCATCGCCACCGAGTCGTCGGCGCCGGTCATCGGCGCGGTCACCTCGCCACCCTCCCAGACCAGCCGGCCAACCGGGGTCACCACGGCGCCGGTGCCGCAGGCGAAGACCTCGGTGATCGCGCCGGTGGCCGCGCCCTCCTGCCACTCCGAGATGGCCACCGGGCGTTCCTCGACCTCCAGCCCCAGCTCCTTGGCGAGGATGAGGATCGACCCACGGGTGACGCCCTCAAGGATCGTGCCGAGCTCGGGCGTGACGATCCGGCCGTCAGCGGTCACGAAGAAGAGATTCATGCCGCCGAGTTCCTCGACGTACCGGCCCTCCGCGGCGTCCAGGAAACAGACCTGCTCGCACTGATGCGCGGCCGCCTCGATCATCGGAGCCAGACTGGCGGCGTAGTTGCCGCCGCACTTGGCCTCGCCGGTCCCCCCGCGCGCGGCTCGGGTGTACGTCGAGGAAAGCCAGATCGAGACGGGCTTGACCCCGCCGGAAAAGTACGCGCCCACCGGGCAGGCGATCACCATGAAGGTGACCTCGTTGGCGGGGCGGACGCCCAGGAACGGCTCGGACGCGAACATGAAGGGCCGCAGGTAGAGGCTGTTCTCACCCTCCTGCGGAACCCAGACCTGATCGGCGGCGACGAGCCCTTCGATCGCCGCCATGAAGTCGGGCACCGGCAGCTCCGGCAATGCCAGCCGCTGCGCCGAGCGGGCGAAGCGCTCGCCATTGGCCGCCGGCCGGAACGACCAGATCGACCCGTCAGCGTGCCGGTACGCCTTCATCCCCTCGAAGATCTCCTGCGCGTAGTGCAAGACCGCCGCCGCCGGATGCATGGGTATCGGGCCGAACGGGATGATCTCGGAATCCTGCCAGCCGCCGTCCGGCGTCCACACCGCCCGCGCCATGTGGTCGGTGAAATGCCGGCCGAAGCCGGGGTCGGCCATGATCTCGGCCCGCCGCGTCGGGTTCACCGGGTTCGGGTTCAACTGCAAGGCAAACCGTAAACTCATGGCTGTTCCTCAATGCGTCGGGTGGCTCGTGCAGGATACCCGCGCTTCGCCGGTCAGCAGAGCCCGGCGCGGCTCGTCGTCACGTCGTACCACCTGGTCTTCACAATGGGCGGTGGTCAGGCGGGCGGACCCGGCAGGGCGCCGTTCGGTCTCCGCCAGAGTTCCTCGTCCTACGTCCCGTGCTCGAGGTCCGGGCGGTGCACCTCGCGGCGGTAGCCGCTGAGGGTCAACCCCAGGGCCGCCCGGAACTCGTTGGCCAGGTGGGCATGATCGGTGTAGCCGAGCTCTGCGGCGACCTCCGCCAGGCTCCCACTGGGTTCGGCGCGGAGCCGGTCGGCCGCCTCCTGGAGACGGCGCCGTCGGATCATCGCCACCGGCGACAACCCGACGTAGCGGCGAGCCAGTCGTTGCAGCGTCCGGACCGACACGTGCAGGTGCCCGGCCACGTCCCCGGCGGTCAACACCGCCGGGTCGGTGTCGATGATCTCGGCCATGGCGTTGGCCAACAGGGCCTCCGGGGAGGGCGCCGGGACGGTCTCACACAGCAGGTCGGTGAAGGCCTCGACGGCGTGGCGGTGACGGGCCTGCTGGTTCCCCGGGCCGGTCATCGCCCCGGACACCACAGCGTGCAGGGTCGGCAGCGGCATCGACCGATAGGAGTCGCGCAGGGCCGTGGGATCGTCGGTGAACGCCGGCACCGCCGCCGGTCGCAGGAGGGCGCCGACCGCCCACCCGGTCCCCGTCAGGTCGCGATGCGAGGCTCGGGTGGTGGGGCCGGCGAAGCCGACGGCATGCGGCTCGACCACCAGGTTGCAGGCGGGAAAGGAGATCAGATGCTGCCGTGAGGACCGGCCCGGGGCGATCCGCCATTCCGGGATCCAGAACCAGCGCACCAACGCCGCCACCCGCTCGGGCGCCGCGACCCGATGAAACGTCGGCAGCCGCGCCGGGTACAGGATGCCCCGAGATGCCAGGCTCACCGCCCCACGGTACGAGATGTCGCGCATTTCCAAGCCCGCCCGCGCCCACGTCGGTACGGTCACGTTCCATGACCGAGTCGACCATGGCCGCCACCGGCGAGCACACCACCAACGGCATTCCGCACGGCACGACCACCCTGACCCCGTTCCTGGCCGTCCCCGACGCGCGAGGCGCGATCGACTTCTACCGGGACGTGTTCGGGGCCCGGGTCGTGGACGTGACGGAGATGTCCGGGATCGTCGCGCACGCCGTGCTCGACTTCGGCAACGGGCTGCTGCAACTTGGTGAGCCGATGCCCGACTACGGCCTCGTCGCCCCGCCCGAGGGAGACAAGGACTGCTACTCCATCGGCCTCTACTGTTCTGACGCCGACGCCCTCGTCGCCCGCGCCGAGGCGGCCGGTGCCACCATCCGCGAGCCACTCTCCACCTTCGTATCCGGTGACCGCTTCGCCAGCATCCGGGATCCGTTTGGAGTGCGGTGGTCGATCATGACCCGGGTCGAGGACCTCTCGGAGGAGGAGAGCGCCCGCCGGGTCGCCGAGTGGGCCAAGCAACAGGCCTGATTGCGGCGTACGCCTACCTGGAGGTCAGCTGCTGCGCCAGCCGATCCAGGCCGCTCTTGATCAGCTGCGCGTACTCGTCGTCGCCCAGCGCGCCGATCCCCGCCTGCGCACGCTGGAGGCAGTCGCGGGCCCGGTCGAGATCGCCGAGCTTGCGATAGCACTCACCCAGATTGAGGTGCAGCGACGGATACAGGCCGGCCACCGGCAGCGTCACCCCGGCCTGCGCTACCCGGGCATCGGTGAGCATGTCGGCCGCGGCCAGCGCCCGCTGATCCCAGACCAGTTCCTCGTGGACGTCGTCCTGCACGTCGGCCATCGCGTGCGCGAGGACGCACACGTGCAGAGGATCGCCGCGCTCCCCGCCGATCTCATCCCAGATCTGCGCGAAGAGGTCCCGAGCAGCCTCCCGCTGGCCCTGATGATGATGCAGCTGCACCCCTTGGTTGATGTGGGCGAGCGTTGCATGGTGATCATCTGCTACTCCCGCACGACTCACCCACAACGACCTCCGGATCCTACTTCTCCCGCCCACCCCCACCACCCCACCCGGACCCCACCCCGTTGATCATGGAGTTAGCGGGGACTTCGATCTCCAGAACACCCGCCAACTTCATGATCGACGGCGATGAAGATGGAGAGGTGGAGGGGCAAGGAGCCGACGTTGCTGTCGCTGGGAGATTGCGGCAGATCCGAACACGAGTGCGCACCACGCACCTGTTCGCACTGCCGCGATCATTGATGCGATTGCCGCCTCCCCTCATGATTATGATCAAGGGAACCACTGCTCCGACGGCGGAGAAGAATTCACTCGCGGTCTGAAACACGACTGTCCACTGGTGCATGACGACCCCCTGCTGGTAAGTGGCCGCCCGACCCCGGCTGACCGAAACCAGGTTGAGCTGGGCGGATGCTTTTGGTCGAGAGCTCCGGAGGAGGCCGGAGAAAATGGGAATGCTCCGGAGGCCTGAAGCCGGCGGTATGGCGCTGGCCGAAGACGATTCGTACCCTGTTCCGGGACGTCCGGGGTCGATGGTGGGAGGGGTTGATAGCGCTGGCCACCACCCCCCTCCTCGATCTTTCGACCGCTCGTAACTGGCGCGATCTCGCCATGTGCCTGTCACTGCTGAAGACAAGATCCGGTTTGTCCTATGCGGACCTCGAACGCCGGACGCGCACCGCTGGTCGTGACGGCAACCGGGAGCTGAAGCGCAGCACGATGAGCGATCTGCTACAGGGCAAGCGAGCCATGCCCCGTCCGATCGTGGAGAGCTTCGTCGGCGCCATGGACCTGCCGGAGACCGATCGTGCGCAGGTGTTGGCCACCTGGGAACGGATCGCCGCGCACGCCGACCGGGGTCCCGGCGTCCCTCGCTTCACGGACGTGTCCCCGCGCGAACTCGGCATACACGCCGCGATCCGGGCACCGGACACGGTCGATGAGCTGCCGCTGTACGTCGGCCGGTACTTCGATCGCGACCTCTCGACTCTCATCCGCCGGGGAGCCGAGTGGGGCTGCTTCGTCCTGCTGGTGGGTGGCTCGTCGACCGGCAAGACCCGGTCGCTGTACGAGGCCGTCAACGGCACGGTGCCAGACTGGTCGGTGGCCCAGCCGGCGACCACCCAGGAGATCCTGCAACTGCTGCACGAGCCGGCCGAGCGGACCGTGGTGTGGCTGGACGAGTTGCACCGTTTCCTCAGCTCCACACCACCGCTGACCAGAGCCGCCGTGAGCTCACTCAAGAACGCCCGCATGATCGTGGTCGGCACGCTCTGGTCCGAGGAGTACACCGCTCGCAAGGAGTTGCGACCCGTCGGGCTGCCCGATCGGCATGCCGACGACCGCACCCTGCTCGAACTCGCCGAGGTGATCAGTGTCGAGTCGACGCTGCGCGACCACGAGCGCCGGACGGCGGAGCGGGTCGCTCAGACGGACGCCCGCATCCGCATCGCTCTGGGTAGCAGGGACGCCGGACTGACCCAGGTGCTGGCCGCCGGTCCGGATCTGCTCCACCGGTGGGAACAGGCCCCGCCGTACGCGAGAGCGGCCATCACGGCCGCGGCCGATGCGCGCCGGCTCGGCGTCCACACGCCCCTCGCACCGGAACTCCTGGTCGACGCCATGGCGGGCTACCTGCTTCCGTCCGAGCGCGTGACCGATACCGCACGGTGGCTGGACGACGCCCTCGCGTACGCCATCACACCCGTGCACGGCGCGGTCGCGGCGCTGTCTCCCCGGCCGGGTCGCCGCCCCGGCACGCTCGCCGGATACGTCGCGGCCGACTACCTTGTCCAGCGTCTGCGGCAGGCCCGTACGCAGTGCCCTCCGGAGAGCCTGTGGGAGGCATTGATCGACCGGCTGGAGGACACCGACGACGTCCGCCGGGTCCGGGAGGCGGCCGCCGCGCGCATGCGACACCCACTTCAGGAGCGCGCGCTGCGCCGGCTCTGCGCACTGGGCGACGACTCGGCCCACGTCCAACTGGCCCATCTGCTCGTCCGGCAGGATCGCCTCGCCGAGGCCGTCTCCGTCCTGCTGCACCAGGCACAGGAGAGGCCGGACGACGACACCGTCACCGACGCGCTCCGCGACGTGCTCGCGCTCCGGGACCGTACGGCGGGCCTGCGGACCTCCGAACCGCAGGATCAGGTTCGACTGGCGGAGCTCCTCGACGACGGTGGCGAAACCGCGGACCTTCGGGTACGCGCCGCCGACGGTGACCTCGTCGCCGTGGACGATCTCACGTACCTGCTCGCCGACCGAGGCTTCCTGCCCGACCTGGAGGACCTCGCGGACGCCGGGCATCGCCTCGCGGCGGATCTCCTTGCCGAGTTGCTCGCCACGCAGGGCCGCCTCGGGGAACTGGCGGTGCGGGCGGACGCCGGCGACGAGTCGGCGGCGAACCGGCTGAGCAAACTGCAGGCGGGTGAGCCGGACCCGACCACCAGCGGCGCGGAGGCGCAGATCGATGCACTCCGGAGCGCGGTGGTCGAGGGCCGCCCGCATGGCGCCGAGCAGCTCACCACGCTGCTGTTCGAGCTTCGGGACGAGGAGGGGCTGCGGGCCGAGGTGAACGCGGGCACCCAGTTCGCCGACGAACGGCTGGTCGCGCTGAAGATGGTGAACTGCGGCAGGGACATGGGAGCCGCCGCAGCTGTCCTGAAGCTGCGCTCGTGCGGGCTGCACGCCGACGGCACACCGGCCGATCCGGGCGCGGCGTCGTGAACCGGGGCCTCGCCGACGTCCCGTCGGACCGCGTCATCGCCCTGCCCGGTGCCGAGATCGACGCGCTGGCCATGCTGATCGTCCGGAACCATGCGGAGCTGGCCGCCGTCGTGTACCGCTCGGCCGTGAGGCACGCGATGCCGGCGGACTTCGTGCACGCCGCGGTGGACCGACTCGAACAGGTCGCCGTCGAGCTGTTGCCGGCGTGGCTCCCAGACGTGGACGGGGGAGTCCGTCCCGACACCGCCGGGCTCGCAGCGGTCCGGGCGGCTGCCGCCGCACGGGCACGCCGCGACCGCTACCCCGGCTCCTTCCTGCCGGACCTGGCCACCTTCGCGCTGACCGCACGGCGAGCCGCCACCACGTGCCTCCCGTTGCGTACCCGGGCGGCCGCGCTGGCTCGCCTCGTCGCCGACGCGTTCGGCCGGCGGAAGGTCGTGTTGCTCGTCGAACCGGCCGACGCCGACGGTGCCGTCGTCGCGGCGGGGGCCGCGTGGCTCGTCTACCACGGCGGCCCGGTCGTCTGGCTGATCGGAGCCGGCGCGGCCGAGTTGGACGGACTCCCGAAGTGCTGGTTGGCGCCGCCGGTCACCTCGTCCGACCTGGCCGACGAGGGCCGGACGGTCGTCGGAAAGCCACACCCGGCGAGCCATGTCGAGCAGACATTGGAGGCGGCGCTTGCCGCCGAGAGCTGGTCGGCCGGGCGGATGTGGAACCAGAGCTACCAGTCCCATCGCCTCGCCGCGCCGGTACGGCTCGACCTGGTGTGGCCCGACGAACGTTGCGTGGTGGAGATCGACGGACCGGAGCACTGCCGCCCGGTTCGCTTCGAGGCCGACCGGCAGCGCGACGTCCAGCTGCAACTGGACGGGTACGCCGTCCTGCGCTTCACCAACGCCCGAGTAACCCACGATGTCGGCGCCGTGGTCCAGCAGATCGGTACCTATCTGCGGGCGCGTCGCCGGGACATAGCGGAAGGACGGCATCATGGCCGCCGATGACCTGACTGCATCCGAGAGCGCGATCCTCGTCGTACTCATGGCCGAGGCGCGGGAGGTGCTGAACACCGAACTCCGCGAGCGGTACGGCCTGGACGTCCGCAAGCCGCAGCGGGACAAGCTCACCCGCCTGCACTACGTGGCCAGCCGGAAGAGCGGACCGACCTACGCCCTTCAGCTCGACGACAAGGGCTGGGTACGGGTGCAGAACGACCTCGACTTCACGCTCCGTGGCGCCTCGGCGCTCGGCGCCGCGTTGACCGCCCTGCAGGCCAGCCTGCGTGATCGTGTCCTGGCGCGCAGCGGTTGTGCCACGCTGACCGAGCTCTTCGCGCTGAGCGACGTACGCGCGCCGGCCTCCCCGCCGGCCCCGGAGCCGTCCGGGCCGCTGAAGGCGCGCATCGTCAGCGCGTACCAGGCCCTCGCCGCCGAGCCCGGGGCGTGGGTGAGCCTGCGCCGGCTCCGCCCGTTCTTCGCCGACGTGCCACGGGACGACCTGGACGATTCGCTGCGTCGGCTCAGCCGCGAGGTCGGCGTGAACCTTGTTCCGGAGTCGAATCAGAAGACGCTCAGCGAGGCGGACATCAAGGCAGCGCTCCGCCTCGGTGGCCAGGAGAACCACCTGCTCGCGATCGGCGTGTGATGAACGAGGCCGAACGCACCGCCCTGGCGGCACTGCGGTTCAACTGGGCGCCGGTCCCCGACGACGTGTGGCGGCCACTGCCCTTCCACGTCGACGGCCTGCACGTCCCGGTCGTCCGGGATGTGCTCGCCGGAGTGGACGAGGCCCGGTCGAGCACGGCCGGCAGCCCGCTCGGCCTGGTTGTCCAGGGCCAGCGCGGGTCCGGCAAGACCCACCTGCTCGGCTGGATCCGCCAGCAGGTGCAGGAAAAGGGCGGCTACTTCTTCCTGGTCAGTCTGCTCGACGCCGGGAGCTTCTGGGACAACGTGCTGGCCGCGATGCTGGACGGCCTGTCCCGGCCGGTGCCCGGTAGTCGGCAGACTCAGCTCAAACTGTTGCTGCGGCGCCTGTCGGCGATGGTGGGCGCGCCCCGGACGGCACGCCGGGCCGTCATGGGCGACACCGAACTCACCCGGGCTGCGCTCGACGCCTTCCTGGAAGGGCTCGGTGGCTTCGATCGCCACGCGGCCCGGACCTGCCAGGAAACCGCTCGGGCACTCGCTCTGAGCGCCTCCGAGGACATCTCCCATCGCGACCTCGCGGAGAACTACTTCCTCTCCGGAGTCGAAGTAACTCCCGGCGAGCGCGCGGTGTGGGGCATGCGCCGCGCCCCTCGTCCGGCTCAGCAGATCGTGCAGGACCTGTCCTGGCTGCTGGCCCTCACCGGTCCGTCGGTCGTGGCGATCGACCAGATCGACACGCTGATCGCCCAGCTGGCGATCCAGGGCGATCCCTCTCTGGTGGGCGCCGCCGCGATGAGCCCCGAACAGGCGCTGATGCTGGCCCGGATGGCGGACGGCCTCATGTCGCTGCGACAGACGACGCGACGGACCCTGACCGTCCTCGCCTGCATCCCGAACTCGTGGACCATCATCAAGTCCACCGCCGCCGACACGGTGGCCGACCGGTTCCGGGAGACACCGACGCTGCGCCGGATCGACGACGCCGACCTCGCCCGGGCGATCATCGAGAAGCGGTTCGCCCTCCGCTACCACGAGGTCGGGTTCGCACCGCCGTACCCCTCGTGGCCGGTGTCCCCGCACGCCTTCGGCGAGGCACGGGCGTTCACCCCACGTCAGCTGCTCATCGAGATCGACCGGCATGTCCGCGCCTGCATCGCCGCCGACGAGGTCCAGGAGCTGGACAGCCTCGGCGAGCCGCCCACCGCGGAGCCGCGTGCGCCCCGGCCCGCCCCGGTCACCACCACGAGTGCGGAGATGGACCGCTACGACACCCGCTTCGCCGAGCTGAGGGCCGTCGCCGACATCACCGCGCCGCTCCAGCGGGCATCGGAGGACGAGGTGATGCCACCACTGCTCGCCGCCGGGCTCACCGCCTGGATCCTGGAACGGGGCGACGCCGGGGAGGCGTTCAGCGTCGACCCGCCGCCGAGCACCGATCCGCCGCTGCACGCCCGGCTACGCCTGACGCTCGACGAACGCACCGAGGATCAGGTGCACTGGTGTTTCCGGGCGATCAGCGACGACCATCACGGCAACGCGGCGCTGGCCCGTCTCCGGAAGGCCTGCGTAGCGTCCGCCCTCGATACCGGCCTGGCCAAACGCAAGCTGTTCCTGCTCCGGAAGGGCAGATGGTCGACCAGCGCGGGCACCCAGAAGGCCATCGGTGCGTTCACCGAAGCCGGCGGGCAGACGATCCGCGTGGACGACGAGGACCTACGCATCCTCTCGGCACTCCAGGTCATGCTCGCCGAGGCCACGATGGACCTGCAGGGATGGCTGGCCGAACGCCGCCCGACCCGGGACCTCAAGTTCCTCCAGCACGCTCTGGCGGACGTCGACGGCTGGACGGCGGGCGGCGGATCCGATCCGGCACCCGTGGAGATCGCACAGCCGGTCGAGCCGGCTCCACCGACGACGACCGCGACGGCGGCCGAGCCGTCGTTCGTCGTCGGGTACGGGTACGACGACGAGATGCCCGTCCCGCTGGCTCTCGAGGCACTCCGGAAGCACACCACGATCTTCGCCGGCTCGGGCTCGGGCAAGACCGTACTCATCCGCCGCATCGTCGAGGAGTGCGCCCGCGAGGGTGTGTCGGCCATCGTGCTTGATCCCAACAACGACCTCGCCCGCCTCGGCGAGGGATGGCCCGAGCCACCCGCCCAGTGGCGACCGGGCGATGCGGCCAAAGCACAGGACTATCTGGCGCACACCGATGTCGTCGTCTGGACACCGCGGCGCACGTCGGGCCGCCCGCTGAGCTTCCAGCCACTGCCCGACTTCGTCAGTGTGCGCGACGATCCGGACGAGTTCGGCGAGGCCGTCGAGGCGGCCGTCGCGTCCCTCGCACCACGTGCCATGGTCACCGGCCGGGCCAGCAAGGCGCACCTGGGGCTGGCGGTGCTACGCAAGGCCGTCGAGCACTACGGCCGGCGCGGGGGCACCCGGTTGAAGGGTCTCATCGACACGCTGGCCGATCTTCCGGACGGCATCATCGATCTCGACGATGCCGACAAGATCGGTCTCAGCCTGGCGCAGACCCTGACCGCTGCCATGGTGAACGACCCGCTCTTCGGTGGCGAGGGCACGCCGATGGATCCCGGTGTCCTGCTCACACCCGAGCACGGTAAGCGGGCCCGGGTGTCGGTCGTCAGCCTCGTCGGCCTGCCCTCCGACGACGTCCGCCAGAGCTTCGTCAACCAGCTCCAGATGGCGCTCTTCGCCTGGATCAAGAAGAACCCGGCAGGCGATCGGCCGCTGCTGGGGTTGCTCATCCTGGACGAGGCGCAGACGTTCGCCCCCTCGGGGGCGATGACGGCCTGCACCCAGAGCACTCTGGTGCTGGCCGCCCAGGCACGAAAGTACGGACTGGGGTTGATCTTCGCTACCCAGGCGCCGAAGGGGCTGCACAATCGCATCCCGGGCAATGCGGCAACGCAGCTGTACGGCCTGATGAACAGCCCGATCCAGATCGAGGCGGCACGCGAGATGGCCAGGGCCAAGGGCGGGGACGTACCGGACATCTCCCGGCTGACTGTCGGCGAGTTCTATCTCGCCGCCGAGGGCACCGCGCCGCGGAAGATCAGGACGCCGCTCTCGCTGAGCCACCACCCGCGCAGCCCGCTGAGCGTCGAGGAGGTGCTGGACCGGGCTCGCGGTACGGCTCGCTAGTCAGGCGGCGCGCCCGTGGCGACGACCGCGACTATGGTGAACCGATGGCGTCGGTCAAGCAGTTCCAGGTCACCTTCGACTGTGCAGAACCTGAGCGGGTCGCTCGGTTCTGGTGCGAGGTGTTGGGGTACGTCGTGCCGCCGCCACCGGAGGGGTTCGCCAGTTGGGAGGACTTCGATCGCGCGTTGCCGCCTGAGCGGCAGGGCTCGGCGTTCGCCTGCGTCGATCCCTCAGGCGTGGGCCCGCGACTGTTCTTCCAGCGCGTTCCCGAGGGCAAGGTCGTCAAGAATCGGCTGCACCTTGACGTGCGGGTCGGCACCGGGCTGGTGGGTGAGGAGCGCGTGGCCGCGCTCGAGGCCGAGTGCGCACGACTGGTCGCCCTCGGCGCGGTACGCGTGCGACTACTGGCCGCCGACGGCATCGACGAGTCGTGCCTCGTGATGCAGGACATCGAGGGCAACGAGTTCTGCCTCGACTGAGTGGCGAGGTCGGTCGGCACCGACGTCACGTGCTGTAAAGCTTCGGTGATCCTCGATTTCCACCTACGGCAACCGCCGGTCGGATCGACGGCAATCTCCGTACCGCAGGGTCGCTGCCGTGACGTACACATGGAAGGCCGTGACGACGGTGGGCGCCGTCGTCGCCGCGCTGCTCGCCCCACCGCAGGCAAACGCCGTCGCAACCCGGCCCGCGGTCGTGACCACCGACAACGAAACCCCGGTCCTGTATGACGATGAGGCTGGCGGGAACGCCTCCGGTGACGACCCGGCAATCTGGGTCCACCCGGCGGACTCCCGTAAGTCGATCGTGATCGTGACCGCCAAGGAGGGCGGTCTCCGCGTCTACGACATGCGCTCGCACGAACTCCAGTCGCTGCCCGCCACCGAGGCACCGCGGGTCGACACCGTGGCGGGCCGCTACAACAACGTCGACATCGCGTACGGTCTCCGCCTGGCGGGCCGCCGGGTCGATGTCGCCGTCGTCTCGGACCGTTACAACGACCAGCTCCGGTTCTTCGCCGTCGACCCGGCCGGCGCGGCGGCGCGTACCCCACTGACCGAGGTCACCGCAGCCGACCAGAGCTTCCTGTTCAACCCCGACCGTCAGGCCGTCGACGAGGAACACACGGCCTACGGCCTGGCCGTCTGGCAGCCGCGGCCCGGCGAGACGTACGGCGTCGTCACCCAGGAGGGCACGACGACGATCGCCACCGTCCGCATCGTGGAGATCGGCGGCAAGCTCGGCTACACGGACATCCGGCGCCTCGCCATGCCGAGCAGCTTCCGGTTGCCCGACGGGACGACCTGGGTACCCTGCGAGGAGCCGGGCGTGCTGCCGCAGCTCGAGGGTGTCGCGGTGGACCAGGCGTCGGGCGTGCTCTACGCCGCGCAGGAGGACGTCGGCCTGTGGCGGCTGCAGCTACCGCTCGGGCCGCGCAGCCAGCCGAGGCTCATCGACCGGGTCAGGGACTTCGGCGTCCACGATGTCTACGACAGCGAGACCGAGGAGTGCCAGCCGGTCGACCCGAATGCCAGGGGCTACGGCGGGAAGCTGCTCACGGCCGATGTCGAAGGGGTCGACATCTACTACGGGCGCGGCTCGACCGGGTATGTGCTCGTGTCGAGCCAGGGCGACGACAGGTTCGCGGTCTACCAGCGCCAGGGCGCGAACCAGGCGCTGGGGAGCTTCCGGGTCAAGGGCGTCGGCGGCGCCGACGACATCAACGGCTCCGACGGGCTCGCCGTCACGAACCGTCCCGTCGGCGCCTACCGGCAGGGCCTGCTCGTCACGCACGACGAGCCCGAGACCGGGCCCGACGTGGACGACGAGCGCGACGCCACGAACTTCTCCTACGTCTCCTGGGGCGACATCGCCCGTGCGATGTCCCTGACCGTGGACACCCGTGCCGGAAACGACCCACGTTTCCGCTGACCCACCCGACTATCCGTCTACCACCGCGAGCAGTTGCTGTAGTGCTGCCCGAGAGAGGGGTCGGCTGAGTAGGTCGATGGTCTCGCGCTCGGCGAATGCGGCGTGGTCGCTATCGGTGGGGTCCGAACGAGGCGAACGCGACGCCGCACCACAGCAGTAGGAAGGCGGGTTTCTCTCGATCAGACGTCGTGGGGATGTCACCGGTCAGCCTGGCGGAGAATCGCCTCGGTTTCGGGGTCGGGCATGATCTCACGGACCTCTTGCGCACAGCGGCAAGCGACGGCGATCTTGGCAGCCCACGCCAGCGCCTCCTCGCGCGAGGCCACGTCGACGACCGAGAACCCGCCAATGACCTCCTTGGTCTCCGGGTAGGGGCCGTCGGTGACCGTCCCGTCCGTGGCCACGACGCTCGCCCTCTGGCGTTCCAGGCCGGTGCCGTACACCCACACGCCGGCGTTCACGGCCTCCCGGACCACCGCGTGCGCGGCCTTGCCCACGTCGGGCATCTCCTCGCGGGGGATGTGGTCCATCGCGCCGTCATTGAACGAGATCAAGTACCGCGTCATCCGTTGACTCCCTTGTCCCGGCGACCTCTCTCCGGTCGCCTCTTACCTGTCCTACGAACGACTCGCTCCGGATCCGACGCTATGCCAGAGAAATTTCTCACGGTGCCCCCACCGCTCGGCCCCCTGCGGGCAGTCATCTCCGACACCAGATCAAGGAGTAGCGCGCCAGTCACCCAGGTTGTCGCTCACGCTGGCGGCTCCGACGCTCGATCAGCCAGAGCGCCAGACCCGGTGGAACCGTGAACGTCGCCAGCAGCAGGACGCCTGCCGCCAGGCCGTCGTGCCACAACAGGTCAGCAAAGAACAGAATCAGACTCGTCGGTATCGCCAGCGTGATGACGGCCAGAAGTTCCACGACCTGCTCCCAACGCTTGCGATCGCGGCGGCTGCGCCTCAATCCTCCTCCTTCCGGCCGTCACCCGAGCTGGTCAGCCTAGTGACTGGGCCGCCGGAGACACCGACCTGTTGGCGCGGCGGCCTCGGGCAAGACAGCGGCTGCTACCGCAGTGATCTTTTCGTCAGCTGAAAATTTGCTGAAGATCGCTTTGCGTGAGGGTGTCGGCGAGGTGGCGTCGGCGGGGTGGGCTTGTTGTGTGCTTTGTGGCGGTAGCGGGCGGTGGTTGTTCTGGGCTTGAGCACCCGGATGCGTACGGAGGGTGATCGTCCCTGATGGGTGGTGCGCCTCTGGGTGCCGATCTTGCTCTTGTGTCAGCGATCCCGGGTGTCTAGCGTGTCGATCACTTTTCTTGATCGACGGGGAGTGTTGTGATGCTTGCTGGCCGCCGTGGGGGCACTGCGTTCGACCGTTTTGGTGCGCGGGGGCGGGTCAGGGCTGGGGCGCTGGCGGTGGCGGTGTTGCTGGGGTTGTTGCCGGTGGTGCAGCTGCAGGCTCCGGTGGCTGCGGCGGGGCCGGTGTTGGAGCCGGGTGAGTCCCGGTCGGTGGCGAGTGTTGCGGTGCGGCAGCAGGCGCAGGATGCGGATCCGGATGACGAGGTGACGGTGACGGAGCCGCTTCCCGCGGGGACGTTTCCCGAGGGTGGTGAGGCGGTCCTCGATCTTCAGGGTGATGCTGGGGATCGGGAGGCGTTCGGGCTGACGGTCGAATCCGCCGGGGAGGGTGTGGCGGGGCGTGGTGTGGGGGCTGCCGGGGTCGGGTCGGTGCGGGTGCGGTCGTTTGACCGGGCGGTGTCGGTGGCGTTGGGTAACGCGGGTCCGTTGTATTCCCTGGCACGCGCGGATGGTTCGGCGGGTGCGGGTGAGGTGCAGATCGTCGTCGACTATGCGGGCTTCGCGCAGGCGTATGGGGGTTCGTTCGCTGACCGGTTGACGTTGGTGCGGTTGCCGGGGTGCGCGGCGACGACGCCGGAGGTGCCGGAGTGTTCGGCGGATCCGGTGTGGGTGTCGGCGGTCAATGATCCGCATGCGCAGACGTTGACGGCGGTGGTGGAGGTCGGCGGCGACGCCACCGCGGCTGGGAGCCGGACGGGTGCGTTCGAGGGCTTCGCGTCGGCGTCGTCGGTGGAGTCGGTGGGGGTGTATGCGCTGGCGTCGTCGGCGTCGGGCGGGTCGACGGGTTCCTACACGGCGACGGATCTGAAGCCGTCGGGATCGTGGCAGGTGGGGGAGAGCGCGGGGTCGTTCTCCTACTCGTATCCGTTGCCGGAGCCGCCGTTGCCGTATGGGCAGACGTTGGGGCTGCAGTTGTCGTACAGCTCGTCTGCGGTGGATGGGATGACGCACGGTACGAACAATCAGTCGGGTCCGGTGGGGTTGGGTTGGTCGTACTCGCCGGGCTACGTGGAGCGGATGTACAAGCCGTGCCGGACGTATCCGACGGAGATGTGTTGGGAGTCCCCGGACGGTGAGGACGGGGAGTCGGCCACCAACGATGTGGCGGCGTCGCATATCACGATCTCGCTGCAGGGGCAGTCGACGCAGATTGTGAAGACCACGGCGGGGGTGTGGAAGCCGGTCGACGATCTCGGGTGGCGGGTGGAGTTCCTGTCGGGTGGGGCCGAGGACGACGGTTACTGGAAGGTGTGGACGCAGGACGGTACGGAGTACCGGTTCGGGTATGTGCGGGACTCGGTGTGGAAGATGTCGTTCCTCGGCGACGAGGCGGGGGAGCCGTGCCACAACGTGTATCCGGCGTCGTGTCGGGATCCGTGGCGGTGGAACCTGGACCGGGTTCGTGACGCCAACGAGAACGAAACGTATCTGCACTGGACGCGGGAGACAAACCACTACAAGCGCGCCTCGGGTGGGTCGATCCTGGAGTACGACCGGGGCGGGTACCTGTCGGAGATCGAGTACGCGAAGAACGTGACGGAGGCGGGTGCGGTTCCGGTCGGCCGGACGGTGTTCGGGTGGGCGCACCGGTGTGTGGAGCGCACCGCCGAGGATGATCCGTTCAACAACGAGCCGGCCGATTGTCCGTCGTTGTCGTCGAACCCGAACTCCTACCCGGACGTGCCCGGTGACCTGGTCTGTGGGTCGTCGTCGTGTGGGAATTACACCCAGTCGTTTTTCACCGCCAGGATCCTGGACCGGGTCACGTCGTACCAGTGGAACGCCGGCACCGGGGCGTGGAACAACATCGGTCGGGTGCAGTTGCGGTACAAGGTGTCGAACCCGACCGGTCTGACCGAGCGGGTGTTCGTCCTGGACTACATACGGCCGAGCGGCCTGATCGGCGCGGACGCGAACAAGATTGACATGCCGCCGGTGGACTTCGACTACGTCGACGGTGTGCAGCCGAACTTCCGTGACGGCCGCGTCGACTACGACGAAGCCGGGTTGGGTGTGTCCGCGATGCGGATGCCGCGGCTGCTGGTGGTCCGCAACGGCTTCGGTGGTCGCACGGAGGTCACCTACGGCACGCAGAAGCCGTGCCCGCAGGGCGGGTCGAACCAGTCCGGGTTCAACAGCTGGCACAACGGCAAGCAGGGCAACTGGGACGTCAACACCGAGGACTGCTACCCGATCTTCCACACCCCGCCCGGCGCCGACCCCGGCTTCGGCATCTTCCACAAGTACCTGGTCAAGAAGATCGTGGAGAAGGACCAGGTGGGCGGTTCACCGGACCAGGTGACCCAGTACGACTACACGGTCGGGAACCCGGCGTGGAAGAACCCCAACAACCCCCTAGTCCCGGACGCCAACGAGACGTGGAGCATCTTCGCCGGCTACAACCGCGTCCGCGTGCTGCAAGGCTCCGGTACGGACCCCAGCAAGTACACGGTGTGGATGTCGAACTTCTTCCGCGGCATGTACCACGACATCTACGACCCCGGCAGCGGCGGCGGCATCAAAGAAACCACCATCACCGACTACGACGGCAACACCTACGACGACCACTACGCCCGCGCCGGCATGGTCCTGCAAACCCGGCACTACCGGATGACCACCTACAACGCCAACCCCGCCAACGCCGCCTACACCGAAGTCGAAAGCACCCGCTACGACCACGTCATCCAAGGCAGCTTCAACGGCCCCGGCTACGCCAACCCCCGCCAAACTCGCCTCGGCCTGGAAAACCACCGCGTCAAACTCGACGACGGCAGCTGGCGGCACAGCGAAGAAAAGACCATCTACGAGCCCACGTACGGGCTGCCCATCCGGTTCCACCAGTACCACCAGGTCGGAGTCGCGGACAACACCTGCACCTCTTACACCTACGCCCAGCAGGACGCCCCGAACTCTTTCTACATGATCAGCTTCCCGGAGCGGGTGGAGACCTGGACCGGCGACACCTGCGGCTCAGGCACACTGCTCTCGCGTGCGGTGACCTTCTACGACACGTACACCGTTGAAGGCTCCCAGGCACCGTTCGACGGCAACGTCGCTGAGGTGCGCACGTACACCAACCCGACCAGCTACGTCTCCAGCGGCCGGAGAACCTACGACAACATGGGTCGGCTCCACACTGCGACCGACCCTGCCGGGCTGACAACGACGATCGGTTACAGCCCGGTGGTGAACTGGCCGGACAACGGAATCACCAGCACCGTCGGTGGCGGCTTCAACCACACCACCACGACGGTGATCGACCGGCACACCGGCCAACCGTCGAGGATCACTGACCCGAACGGCAAGATCACCGACCTTGTCTACGACCCGCTCGGGCGCATGGCAGAGGTGTACCTGCCGGGCCAGGCCAAGTCCTCCGGGGTGCCGTCGCTGCGGTTTGGCTACCAGGTCACTTCCAGTGGCATCGGACAGCCGACTGCCCCGGCGCGCACCAGAACCGACTCGCTGCAGTCGGACAGCGGTAGCCCGGTCTACCTGACCTCGTACCAGTACGTGGATGGTCTTGGTCGGATCAGGGAAGCCCAGCAACCCGGCCCCAATGGAGGACGGATCGTCACCGCCGCCACCTACGACGCCCGCGGCAACACCGCCGCCACCACGAGCCCATTTCACAACGCCTCGGCGGCCGGTGCTGGACTGGTCAACCCCAACCTCGCCACCGTCCCGGCCATCCACGAAACCACCTACGACCACCTGAACCGTCCGACGAGCCAGGTGGACAAGAAACTCGGCACAGCGTGGCGGCAGACGGCTACCACCTACCACGGCGACCGCGTCACGATTGTGCCGCCGGCCGGGGGCACCAAGACCGTCAGCCACGTCGACGTGCGTGGCAACACGACGCGCCTAGACCAATACACCTCGACCACCAACCCGAACACCTACCAGAGCACTACCTACACCTACGACCTGCTCGACCAACTCACCGCTCTTCTCGACCCGGCCGGCAACACCTGGACCAACGCCTACGACCTCGCTGGCCGCCTCACCCAGAAGACCGACCCCGACTCCGGTACCACCGTTACCCACTACGACACCGCCGGCAGGGTCGCCCACACCCTCGACAGCCGCGGGATCAAGATCTCTGTCGAATACGACAACATGTCCCGCGCGATCGGCCGCTGGTCCGGCGATGTCGGCACCGGCACCCGCCTGGCCAGCTCCCTGTACGACACCATCGCCAAGGGACAGCTAACCTCCTCCACCCGCCATGATGTCGGCGGCAACTACACCACTACCGTCACCGGCTACACCGACAACTACCAGCCCAGCGGCACCGCCATCACCATCCCGGCAGCCGAAGGCGCCCTCGCCGGCACGTATACCACCACATTCACGTACAACAAGGCGGGACAAGTCACCTCCAGCAGCCAGCCGGCCGCCGGAGGTCTACCCGCCGAAACCCTGACTTTCGGCTACGACAACAACGGCTACCCCACCACCATGACCGGCGTCGACACCTACGTCGCCGCCACCAGCTACTACGCATACGGACCCATCCACCAACTCCTGCTCGGCGTCGCTGGTAAGCGGGTACGACTGACCAACACCGTCGACCAGCAGACCGGCCGACTCGACGCCACCAGCATCGACCTCGAAAACACGCCGGGCGCCTTCACCGCCAAGTACGGCACCGGCTACCGCTACGACGCCATCGGCAACGTCACCTCCATCCTCGGCAGCACCGACGGCACCGCCGACCAGGTCGAATGCTTCCGCTACGACCCCCTACGGCAGCTCACCACCGCCTGGACGGGCAGCACCCCGACGGCAACCGCCTGCGACCAAGCGCCACAACGAGGCGGCAGCGTCGACCCCTACTGGCGATCCTGGGAATTCGACACCGTCGGAAACCGCACCAAGCAGACCGACCACAACTCCGCCGGTAACACCGAATGGACTTACACCCACCCGGCAGCCGGTGCCAGCAGACCTCATACCCCCACCGCTGTAACCGCCACCGGGCCGCTTGCCGCCACCCCAGCCCGCTCGTTCACCTACGACTCCGCCGGCAACACCCTCACCCGGCACACGGAGACCGGAGCCCTGCAACACCTGGAATGGGACGCCGAGGGCCGTCTCGACACGCTCACCGAAGGCACCGACGAAACCACATACATCTACGACACCGCAGGCAACCGGCTGATCAGCCGAGCCCCCGACAAAACCACCCTCTACCTTGGAACCACCGAACTCACCCTCAACGCCGGCGCCACCCAAACCGACGGCACCCGCTACTACACCGCCGCAGGCCGCACCATCGCCGTCCGCGCCCACACTGGCCTCGTGTGGAGCGGCGGAGACCGCCACGGCACCGAGCAAGTCCAGATCAACGCCGACAACCTCAGCACGAGCCGCAAGCGGCTCCTGCCCTACGGCGAAGACCGCACCACCCCGCCTTCCATCTTCCTCGGCACCCGCGGCTTCGTCGGCGGCACCCAAGACAACACCGGCCTCACCCACCTCGGCGCCCGCGAGTACGACCCCACCCTCGCACGATTCATCAGCCTCGACCCCGTCCAGGACCTAGCCAATCCGCAACAGTGGAACGGCTACAGCTACGCCAACAACAACCCCACCACCTTCAGCGACCCCTCCGGCCTTTACCCTCTAGGCGACGGTAGCGGACACGTTCGGGCCTACCAGACCTCAAAGAGCAAATACAAGATCGTCGACTACACCCCCAAATACACCAGCGAGGTCAAGAAGCAGCCAACGACGTCGACCGGAGGCTCGAAAAAGAGCAGCGGCGGCGGTGCCCCCAAGATCGGAGACGCCACGCTCGGTGTAGAACCAGGCGTCAAAGAAGTATGGACACTGGACCACATCGCCCAGACGGCATACGGAAAGAACTTCGACCAAATCGGAGACTCATGGGACCAGAGGCGCGTTGTCGCCGAGGTGTGGTGTCATAACAACCCGGTCCGCTGCGAAGAATCCGACCCCGGCGGACGCAGAGCATCTGGCGAACTCTTCGCGGAGCTCAGCGGATACGCCGACGCCAAGGACTGTGCGACGCAGGGAAGCTTCTCGGCCTGCGCCTGGACCGCCCTCGCCGTAATCCCCGTCGCTGGCAAGGTCGGTGGCGTCCTCGGAAAACGCTTCTACCGATGGGCTGCCGAATTTTTCCGAAAGGCCTGCAGCTTCAGCGATGACACCCAGGTCCTCATGGCCGACGGCAGCACCAAACCAATCAGAGAACTACGCGTCGGCGACGAAGTCCTCGCCACCAACCCGGAAACAGGCGAAAGTGGCAAACGTAAAGTAACCCACGTATGGGTCCACGAAGACGACCTCCACACCCTCGCCATCGAGGACAGCAACCTCAGCACCACCGAAGACCACCCCTTCTGGAACGAAACACACCGTGAATGGCAACCCGCCAACGCCCTCCACCGCGGAGATCAGCTAGCCAGCCCGTCCGGCACCGCACTAGTCACTGCGGAAGTATCGCCTTCCCCCTGGCGCGCCCTCGCCTACAACCTCACCGTCGACGACATCCACACGTACTATGTGCTCGCCGGCAAAACGCCGGTCCTGGTGCACAACACGAGTGGTTGCGACGTTCCACTCGGTCCTCATCGTCCTGCTGGAGTCGGCGATGACTGGACGGCGAGAACGGCTGATAATGGGAAGGGTAGTGTGTGGCAGGCTCCTGGATCAACGGGGAACGCGGACATGGTTCGCACTATGAACCCGACGACCACGTATCCGAATGGGTATGTACGCTTTTATAACAGGCATGGTCAGCCGATCGGACTCAATGGAAAGCCGGGCTCGAAGGCCGAAACGCACATTCCAATGAACCCGGATGGAACATATCCGCTGCCGAATGGATGGTAGAAGTGGATCTCAACTTGGGAGGCCAGTCGGTAACCCGGGTCTGCTTCGATGCCAGTTTCACGATCCTTACCAGTGGGGACTGCGAACTGCGCATCGAGACAGAGTCGATCATCAAAACGCCTGCTGGCGACATGGTGACGTTCGACCCAGAATCTCCAGGGAATGCCGCCATCTACCTGACGCAATTAGTGCGTGAAAGCGTTACTTCCGCTGAAGTGGGGAGCGTAGGAAATCTACGAGTTGCATTTGGGAGCGGTGCGGAACTGGCTGTTGCTCCGCATATCGAGTACGAGGCCTGGGGCCTTGTGGGGCCGAAGGAAAGGCGAGTGACGTGCATGCCTGGGGGTGAGGTTGCGCTGTGGAGCGAACGGAATTCGTCGTAGACGGCTCTCCGAGGCGCTTCCCATTGCGCATTTGCCGACCTCGACGAAAGGCCCCGGCCTAACGGAAGCTGTTTGCGGAAGATTGAGCGATGGTTTGGCCGCCGCCCCTTGGCCCCCTCGGGCACCGTCAGGGGCGGTTACGCTCCGTGATGGGAGAGTGCTGATGGTTGCCCCGGTCCGCCCGGGTTGCCGTCACGGTTGCCGTCGGCCAATCAGTGCCATCGTTGGTAATCGATGTAGTCGAAAGCTGGGCGATGCACTGTGGCGCGCCGCATAGCGGTGCGGCGTCGATTCCCGGAACCACTCGCTCAGGGTGGTCGGTGAAGGGATCGTCACGGCCTCGGCCGGTGAATTGTCCGGGCACAGGATGGGCGGCCTGATGCGTGGGCGCGTGCGCGCGGGCCGGAACGGCTGTAGCTGACATCCGACCAGCGGCGCCCCGATCAGAGCCGGATCACTGGCTGGGGCGCTTTGCTACTCGCTGCGCAGTGCCGCCGAACGTGGCCAGGCGAGGAACCGCGCGTGCAGCGCCCCCGACGGGGTGTGCGGCAGGTCCTCACACGCCTGCACCAGGTACGCCGACAGGTGCAGCATCAGCGACACCCGTGCGCCGGTGAACTCCGCCACGAGCTGCCGCTTACGAGTCCGACACGGCCACGCCGCCCCACACCCCGCACAGATCCACTGCGGCCGTACCGGCTGATGCGCCGACAACAACCCCACCACCCTCCCGGTCCGTTGGAAGGGGGAAGGGGCCACCGCCGACACCCGACCCGACCACATCCGGGCCGGCGGCAACTCCTTCCCCCTGGCACCCACCAGCTCGGCGAATCTGCCGCGAGCGAACCGGCGAGGCCCTGCCGCTGAACCTACGAACCAGCCCCGGGCACCCCAACGTCCCGACGGACACCAGCCCGGACACTTCCACGACCCTGGCGCGTCCCGTCGTGTCCACTACCGTGGGACGGTATGAGTCACCGCCTCCGCGCGGCCATGCTCCGCGCCCACCTCGACCCGGCCGCCCTCGCCACAGCCGTCGGTGTCGACGTCAAGACCGTCACCCGGTGGCTCGCCGGTCGCGTCCCGCACCAACGCACCCGCCTCGCCGTCGCCGACGCCCTCGGCGAAACCGAAGCCGACCTGTGGCCCCAGACCCGCCCCGACCAGGCTCCGGGTGCGGAAGCCACCGCTGAGGTTGTCGCCGCCTACGCCCACCGCGCCGACATCCCCCACCACGTCTGGGCGGCCCTGCTCACCGGCGCCACCAGCCGGATCGACTTGCTCGGCTACGCCTACCCGTTCCTCCTGGAGTTGCTGCCCAACACCATGCAGCTCATCACCGACAAAGCCGCCAACGGCGCCCGGGTCCGTCTCGCGTTCGCCGACCCCGACTGCCCGCACGTCGCTGAACGCGACGCCCTGGAACAGATCGGCGGCGCCCTACCCGGCCGGATCCGTAACGCCCTCAACTTCTGCGAACCCCTCCACAGTGTGCCCGGGGTGGAGATCGGGCTGCACACCGTGCACCTGTACAACTCGGTGTTCCGGTTCGACCACCAGATGATCGTCACCCCACACCTCTACCGCGCCCGCGGCTACCAACACTCCGCCCTGCACCTACGCGAACTCTCACCGCACGGCATCTTCGCCGCCCACGCCGACCAGTTCGAACAGATCTGGCAAACCACCACCGCCTACCCGAAGGAGACCTCCCAATGACGTTGTCAAGCCGCGGTAGCGGCAGGCGGTACGGGTTGGTAGCACCGTCTGTCACGCAGGAGTGCCCACAGGACGTTGATTCGGCGGCGGGCGAGTGCGAGTACGGCCTGGGTGTGCCGTTTGCCCTCGCCGCGTTTGCGGTCGTAGAAGCGCCGCGACTCGGTGCATCGTTGGATGCTGATCAGCGCGGAGGTGTAGAAGACGCGCTGGAGGCCCCGGTGGTAGCGGCGTGGGCGGTGCAGGTTGCCGCTGACGCGTCCGGAATCGCGGGGCGAGGGAGCCAGGCCGGCGAAGCCGGCCAGCCGGTCCGGGGTGCCGAAGGCGTCGAGGTCGCCGCCGGTGGCGGCCAGGAACTCAGCGCCGAGCAGCGCGCCGATGCCGGGCATGCTGGAGATCACTTCGGCGAGTTCGTGCTCATGAAACCGGCCCTCGATGAGCTTGTCGATCTCGCTGACCTTCTCGTTGAGGGCGATCACCTCCTTGGCGAGGGTGTGAACCATCTGGGCGGTGAGCTTCTCGCCGGGCAGCGTGGTGCGTTGCCGGTCGGCGGCCTCGACAGCGGCGGCGGCGATGGTGCCGGCCGAGCGGACTTTGCGGTTACGCAGCCAGGTCTGCAACCGCGCGACGCCGACACGGCGAAGAGCTGCGGGGGTCTGATAGCCGGTCAGCAGCACCAGCGGGCCGTGGTTGGTCAGGTCGAGGGCACGTTCCAGCGCGGGGAAGATGTTCAGCAACTGCTCGCGCAGTCGGTTGATGGTGCGGGTCCGGTCGGCGACCAGGTCGCTGCGGCGGGCGGTGAGGATCTTCAACTCGACGGCCGCCTCGTCTCCCGGGCGCACCGGGTTGAGGTCACGGCGCATACGTGCCTGGTCGGCGATCACTGCGGCGTCGCGGGCATCGGTCTTGCCGGTTCCGCGGTAACCGGCGGCGGCCCGGTTCACCGCGAGACCAGAGATATAGACCAGCCGCTGCTCATGGTTGATCAGCAAGGCGATCAGCAGAGCCGCGCCGCCGTCGGCCACGTCGACCGCCCACGTGACCTCGTCGCTCAGTGCCAGCACATCGGCCAGCAGCGTCAGCAACTCCGCTTCCTCGTTGGCCACTCGCCGCGACAGCAGCCGGTCGCCGTTCTGGTCGACCACCACACAGTGGTGATGCGCCTTGCCGATATCTACGCCGGCCCACACCTTGGGCACGGTCACCTCCACAAGTTCGTTGGTGAGTCGGTCCGCAGACGACCTCGCCGGCATGGTCCTACACAGCGATCTACTCGCAACTCCCAATCGGCGGCCGAGTCGTCGCGGGGTGCTGGGCGGCCAGGTCTCCTGAGCCATCAACGGCAACCCGATGAAAGCCACACCCAGCACCCCCGGATGAGCCAACCCTACGAACTGGGCGGTCATCACGATCAAGAAGGTAGGACCCGGTGACCGGCCGGCGCGACTACTACCACGACCCGCACGCCCCCACCGTGAACAGCCTCGTCCCCGGCGCCGCCGCCGTCGTCACCGACGAGCATGGACGCGTACTGCTGCAACGCCGCACCGACTCCGGCAACTGGGCCCTACCGGGCGGCGCCATGGACATCGGCGAAACCCTTCAACAGTGCGCCATCCGCGAGGTCAAAGAGGAGGCCGGACTCGACATCGAGATCACCGGCCTGCTCGGCATCTACACCGACCCCGCGCACGTCATCGCGTACGCCGACGGTGAGGTCCGGCAGGAGTTCACCGTCACCTACCTCGCCCGAGTCACCGGCGGCACGCTGACCATCAGCGACGAATCCACCGAGGTCCGCTTCATCCACCCCACCGAGTTCGACCAAATCCCCATCCACGACACCGTCCGACTCCGCCTCCACCACCACGCCGAGCACCGCGACACCCCCTACCTCGGATAGCGCCGCCCGTCGGTGCATCGGCCGCCGGCGAGCGCGGACGTCTCTCCAGGTTGCCGTCACCGTCACCGTCAACACCGATAGAAATCGATGCGGCAGGTTGGTGCCACACGCGAAAGGCCAGGTGAAACGCCATGAAAACGTAAGTCACACTGCGTGACGGGCTGAAAATCCCACACGTGCTATGTCCTTGCCGGCACCACGCCTGTCCTGGTTCACAATACAAACCCGGGCTGCGATGTACCATTGCCAACGCAGAAGGTTGGCCCCACGCAAAGGCTTACCAATGCGCAGGCGGCAGATTTGGCGGCGTATAATGGGTATCGACCGACAAATCAAATGCTCAGAGGTGAGAAGATCTTTACGAATGGTAAGCAATACATCGTGCAAGACACTACGTCGCACATCGGCGGCACTTGGAAGATTGCGAGGTCGCCGGGCGCGTTGAATAGCAAGTCCTCACGAACTGCGACCACTGATGCACTGCTGACTCCCATTGGGGGTTGATCAATGACGGACGGTAGCACCGGTTGTGACCAGGGGCTTTACCGGAAGTACTACTGGAGCGTCGACATTCCTGGACTTAGCGAAGAACGGGCTGAATCGCTTGTGGCTTACTGTCCCGAGTTGCCTGGGACCGTGGTCGATCCGAGGCAATGGTTCACCGTCCATATGGATCGGGATACAGCAAAGGTGCTGAGGAACGCTCTACTTAGTCTAGGGCCAGATAGTATCGGTGTTGGTTTGAGGGAAAGCGTAGATGACTGGCTTGACTCGATAGGCCCCGAGGTGCATGACGAATGACTTTCGTGACTGATCAGGTGGTGGCTACGGCGGTGGGTAGCCAGGGACGGCCGGCGGCGAGTTCGGTGAGGGCTTCATGATGTTGCGGCCGTGTGCGGTGGCGGTGGCGAGGTAGGAGCGGATCAACGCGAATTGCTGGGCTCCGTGACCCGGCGGCTGCCGGTGTTCGCCAAGCAGGCGTGGCGGCAGCGGTTGGCGGCGGTGTGCGCCGTACACGCCCGGCTGGGGCCGGCGTCACTGGTGCTCTACGACGTCTCCACTCTCTACTTCGAGACCGACACCGGTGACGGGTTCCGCGAACCCGGGTTCTCCAAGGAACGTCGTCTGGAGCCGCAGATCACCATCGGGCTGCTCACCGATGCCACGGGCTTTCCACTGATGGTCGAGGGGGGGTGTCGTCGGCGGCCACCCGCGCCGCCCTCAAGCGGCTCGGCAGCGTACTGGGCCGGTGACCGCCGCGCGCTGCTGGTGCCACACGGGTCCGCTACCGGTCGGCGTAGTGGTAGCGGCAGGCGATGATCTGGACGTCGTCCTTGGTGATCCGGTACACCAGCCGGTGTTCGCGGTCGATCCGGCGGGACCAGAAGTCGGACAGTTCTCCCCGCAGGGGTTCCGGCTTGCCGATGCCCTCGTAGCCGTTGCGTATCACGTCCGCGATGAGGTCGTTGATGCGCTTGACCAGTTTGCGGTCGGTGTGGCTGACGTACTGGCTCCAGGCTGTCGCGGTGAAGACCAGCCTCACGCGACGTCCCGCCGGGCATCCGGGTCCGTCAGCTCCCGCTCGGCCGTGTCGCCCTGCTCAAGCTCGGCGATCGACCGGCGCAGCGCTGCGGCGTTGCTGGGGCTGCGCAGGAGGTACTCGGTTTCCTTCATCGACTCGTACTCGGCGAGCGACACGATCACCACCGGCTCGTGGCCAGAACGGGTCACGACGACTTCCTCGGCGTCGTTGATGACGCTGTCGAGTTCGGCGGCCAGGTTCTGGCGTAGCTGGGTGAAGTTCACGGTCCGCATGACCACCTCCAGGGCAGGTACAGAAAACTGTACCTCAGGCGGATCTGCCTCACTCCTGGTCGATGCTGTACTTCGCTGCTGTACGAGCCGTGCTGACGAAGCAAGCGACCCCGCGAAGGGTCGCTGACCTGCGGGAAAGTGGGCCGCCAGGGACTCGAACCCTGAACCTATGGATTAAAAGACCGAATCCCCGGCGGCCCACTCCCACATACATCACAGTATCAAAGTCGAGTCGATCTGTCCAGGGGGCAGCCCGTCAGTCCAGCCGTGTTTGCGCTGGTCCAGCTGATGCTCACCGAGGGCGACGCGCCGCGTGGTGGCAGACCTTGGCCCAAATCCAGCATTCCTGTGGTGCATCCGTCCACCGTCGGGCACGTCCGAGCACCCACGGAGCGCCCACGGTCGGTCGTCGCATCACTGTGATAGCTGGCGAGATGATCAACGACAGCGAGGTCTTTGCACAGAGATTCAAGTAGGCGCACATCCATCTCCGCCGCACATCGTGACGCGTGGGAGTCAGCGTCGTAGGGGGCCAGCCTGGGAAAGGGTTCCGCACGGCGATCTGCTCGTCTGCCCTCGTCTGTAGCGCATTGCGTTCCGTGACATGGAGTTGGTCTCGTAGGCCTGAGCCCGCGGAGACGGCACCCGGCTCGGATTACTCACCCCGCTGGCGCGGCGCGACAGCGGGGCCCCGCTCTCGGCCCGCCGGGCCGGGTCCACGCGTCCGGCATACTGGACGGTGTCCGTCGGCCTGCCGGGGCACCCGGCGAAACTCGCCCAAGATTTATTGTCGTTCGGTCGTGATCTGGGGCTCAAGGAGTAAGACCCAGTCCACGAGCGCCAAGGAGCACCGATGCGAACCGACAACACCTTCCCCGGCTCCGACGACGACATGCCGTTCGACGACACACTCGCCGACGAGGCTGTGGACGCTGCCGACGACCCGTGTCCCCGCGCCGACGGCGACGGCACCGATCCGTTCTCCGCGCTGCCGTATCCGCAACGCGAGCCCCGGCTCGCGGCCGACGGGGGAGACTTCGCCCTGACGCTTGGCGACGACTATGCCGCGAAGTTCGCCGCGGCGGCGGCATCCCGCTTCATGACCGAGAACGGTGCGGCCGCGCAGGCGACGCGGGGCAGCTTTCGGCGCTCGACGGCCATCACCTCCAACAAGCCCTTCGACGTCGACGTCATCTATGTGCTTACGCCGCCCGCCACGGACCACGAGGACCACACGAGCCGCCTGATCCAACTGCTCAAGCACTGGAGGCACGCGGCAGACGGACGGTCGAAGACCACCACGCGCATCGAGCTGAAGGTCTCGATGCCGCGGGTCAGCAACCGCAGCTGGTGGGATGACGCGTCGACCAGCGTGGCCGGCTGGATCGCATCCCGGGCCGTTCATGCAGCTCTGCATGCTCGCGAGGCGGTCGTCCAGGAAGACCAGGAAAGCGGCAGGGCCGTCGTGTCCAGCTACGTGTCGCAGTGGCTAGGACTCAAGCCCACCGTGGCGATGGTCGAAGCCGCCGGTAACGCGTTGCTGCAGGCGCCGCTGGATCCGTACGACCCCAGCCCTGACAGCGCGATCGTCAAGCGGCTGCGCAGCGCCACCCTTCTGCAGCGCCGCGCCTGGCGCCCGATCGGCGAGACGTGGCTACGCGGCCGCCGCGTGGACTCCCTCGATCGTCCCCTGCGCCGTTGTGCCGACGACCAGGTGCTCACCGTCGCCGATACCGTGAGGGTCGACGACCGGCACGATGTCGACCTGAACGGCGGGCAGGACCAGCGCATCCCCCGTGTGCTGACCCAGCTGCGCGACGACGAACGCGACGTGGCGATGGCCTATGCGCACGATGAGACCGCCACCTGGGCCGCCGCAGCCCGCGCCTGCGGCCGTCCCGAGGCATTCGGCGAGCGGGTCCGCCGCAAGCTGCTGCGGCTCGGCAAGAACCTCACCGTCCGGCTCACGCAGCAGCACGCCGTTCCGCGTGCGGCGTGACTTCCGGTCGAGCCCGGACGGGCGCACCGGAAGGTTGATACTGACCAAGGTTTGTGCCTGTACGGCCGGATCCGGCGCTGAGAGGTAGATGTACTCGCCGCCGCGCCCGATGAGGAGTGCCACCGTCATGACCGCCTCGCACCACGACGACACGCCCTGCCTTAAGACGACGGGGCAGGCGTGGGTGCCGGACCTCGGCCCCGTACCACCGCGCAGTGACCAACACACCGCGGCCCGGCCCGCGGACCACGACCCCGGGGCACTGCTGAGCATGCGCGCCACGATGGTGCTGCTGCTGGCCGCCTTCACCGGGATCATCGCCGGCGTACTCGCAATTCTGGCCGGCCATTCGCTCCCCGCTGCCACACTCGTCGGCGGGACAGCGGCCGGCGGTGCGCTCGCGTTGTTCCACTCCCTAATCGAGCGGCCATAGCCGAAGCCTGCGGCATGGCCTCCAGCATCCCCGGTCATTCGGGGTTCGGTGCTACAAGTTGGGAGGTCCATCGAACGATTTCTGCCAGGCTGCCACCGGCGTCACTTACCGTTGCCGCGCAACCCTGAGCGGCGGCGATTGTTGTGTCGGTGTCACTCCCGGAAACGGCATTGTGTGCTGCCCCGACCTGCGCGGGTGGTGGTGACCCGGAGTGCGGCGTACAGCTCCGAGTGCAGAGATAGGTACGGCTGCAAGTACACACCGGCACCGAGTTCGGTCTACGTCCGGCGACCCGCCGCCTAGTCTGGCGGCGATCGAGTCGGTGACGTTGGGTGATGCTGTTGCCGAGCCCAGCCGACACCTCAGCGTGCGGATGTGGCCGAGATGAGTGCGCGTCCCTAAGATTCACCACAAGGGGGAACGTTAATTAGAGAATCTCGCGTCACGGTCACGGTCAAGGTGTGAAGCACTTTCACCGGAAGTTGATTGGCAAACCAATAGCCTTCGCTTCCATCCGTTGCCAAGACCTCGGACTCCGCCCAGAAAGTCACTGTCCTCCTTCGTGAGGTAGAAGATTCTGACAATATAACCCGCCCCGGCGTCGTCCTTGCCGCCGACCGTTGATTCTCGCGTCCACACACCGTCTGGTCGGTGATCAGCCTTCGCGAAAGCGAAGTTCTTGTATGGCGACTCGTAAGATAGCCATAAATCATAACCGTCCAGGACGGGAGCGGAGCCGACGAACCTCGCGCATCTCGCAACCATTCCGTCGTTTGGCGAGGTTACGATGATCGCAGGTTGACCCGAACCCGCCGTCGAAGGCTTCTTGATTTCGGTGACAACCATCATGACTGTTGCCGTGATCGTAGCAAGACCAACCAGAGCGCCTCCGATGGCCCTCGCGTGGCTACGCATCCAGGATGCAGTCGCTGATACCTCAGCCATCAATCCAACCTACTCAAAATCGGAAATGTTAAAGTTGTGCGCGTTGACTACAAATCCGCGAAAAGGTCTGGCATCCGCTCAGCTGGGAAGCCCTAATCCACCCGCTCGGCAAAGCTTGTACAGGCGCTCACGTGAACCAATTTGATGGACCTAGATGATACGTCGCTGGCGCCGACGCCATCGACCTACGGCGAGGAAGCGTAGCGGGATCCTCCGACATACCTGGTTCCTCGAGAAGTGGTGATACCACTGCGAGACGCCAGCTACGTGCCCGGGCCAGCTGCGTGGTCGTGGCCAATGAGCCTTAGTCGGACGCGAGTGGCCGTCAAGCTCCGGCGCGCCGCTCTCCACATTGTTCGGTGCAGTCGCGTAGGGTGATGGATCGCGCCACTGCAATGGAACACCTTCTCGCCGGCATAGCTCTCCTCTCGACCCAGCTCCGGATATCCGTCCGGGGCCGGCTACGGAAGGAGTTTCGGTGAGGAAGCAGAACGACGACCCGGCAGTGCCGGATCGAGACCTGCTTCGGCCTTGGCTTGTACTGAGGTTGGTGTTGGATCTGGCCGCTCTCGGGGCGGATGTCCAGCACCACCAAGACCTCGCCTACATCTTCAAGGCCTCGGTGGTGCTCGGACAGACAGCGGCGGACTGGGTGGCGAACCGTACCCGTCGCTGATCTGACGGGGTCCGGGGGTGGAAGGCTGTTGCTTTCCGCCCCCGGCTCCAACCGTGCAGTGCAGCCGACGTTACCACCGATACCTAAAATACTGACACACTGTGTGGCCTCATATTCTTGCGTCGCGTAGTGCGACCTCGAGATGCCGGCTGGGCTCGTAGGCGGCCATCATGGGCGTCACGCCGTCAAAGACCGCGGCGCACTGCCGGCGGGACTCCGTAGACGCGTGAAATCTGCCGGAGGTGTGCCCGGCTCCCGGACAGCCGCTGCGGTACTCGCTGCGGTGGGCTACCAGCCCGACCGCCGACGACGCAAGCGATGGCTCGGTCGAGCGTCAGTCAGCCTTCATGGGGCCTTCGCCTTGGTGAGGTCCTGGGCACGCCCGCTAGCGGAACGGGCGGTACGCGGTTGCGTCGCCGGATAGGAACATGCCCCGCAATCAGCGCCCGGTGGCTGCGCTGTCGCCGCATATGTTGTCGCAGCATTCGATGTGCTCGCGTACCGACGGCCGGCGGCGGCATCGCCGTGTGTCGACATCGACGATGGTGGTGACAGTACGGTGACCTTATGTCGTTGGGGCAGTCGATCCGTACGCTGAGAGCCTATGGGTATCGCCTCGGTGGTCCGCAGGGCTGGCACCGGTATCGGTTCGGCGCTGGTAACGAGTTGTTGAACAGCGTGGGGATCCCGGCTACATGTCGTGTTTACTTCTGCCGCAGAATCTTCAGGTCGGCGTTCATGCGGGTGGCGACGTCGGCGTCGAGTTGCGGGCCGTGGGCGAAGGTCCAGCCGCCTTCGCGGAGGTTGTTGATCGTCTGTTTGAGAGCGCGTCGTGCGTACACGACGCTTTCGTCGCTCCAGAGCACGGCGGTGCCGTGTGCTGTGGTGTGGCTGTTGCTCACGGCTTCGCCGAGAAGCGTAAGGCAGTTGCTGGCGTCGTCGAGGACACCGACCGCCTCCCACTTGTCGCGGTGTCCATGCGTAAGTCGGTCGTGATTGAGGCTGACGCATCGCACTGCCTGGGCGAGCGACGCGATGAGCCGGCCGGTGTTCTCCACGCTGACCACCGCGGGGGATGCGTCGGCGACCTCGCGCTTCTGCGCGTCGTCCGCCTGCTTGAGGTGGGCTACGAGGTCGGCGAGGTCGACGTTCAGGAGATGGGACCGAACAAAGGTCTCTTTGCGGATACCGAGCACGGTGGCGTTGTTGGTGACGAGGTCGGCGAGGATGTCTTCGGCGGTGGCCGCCGAGATGTCGAGGCCGTGACGGTGTCCTTCCTCGCGTAGCCGCGCGACCGTCTGCTGGAAATTCATCATCCGACGCACGGGCCCTCCTGCGGTGGCGATCCATCCGCACAATAGCCGGTCGGAGCGCGGCAGACACAAAGTCGTCCACGGGCGGGACCTGGTCATCGAGCCAAGGACTGACGCAGCCGACAGAGACTGGGCCGCTGAGCCGGGGCTGGGGCCGCCGCAGAGGTTGATGTCCGCCCTACCACCAACGGGATGGCGGGTCTACGGGGTTGAAGCGATGAAGCGATCGCCTCGTCAGCTCAGCCGGGATCTGACCACCCATCTGCGCCACGCTTCAAGCCGCGGCGGGCTCGGAGCGTGTCGAGCGCGACGTTGGTGGGCGTGTAGCGGCGCAGGTAGCAGCGAGTGCGTACGTTGACGGCCCAGAGCAGTCGCAGTTTGGCACTCTCCTCTCATCGCACGGATCTTGAGCGAGACAGTGCGTCAGAGAGCGGCCGAACGGGTTGCCGCTAAAGCGCCATCGTGGAGGAGGAAGCCGCGTAGGGACGATCGGGCATGTTGTCGAATCGCTCAAACATGCTGACGACTGTCTTGGCAGCGGGTTTGCCTCTGTGGGCCAGCAGGGCAGCATAGTCGTTGTCCTGGAAGAGGTCGTCCAGGATGCCTTCCCAGTCGTAGTCGGCGGTCGACTCGGGCAGCCGTTCTAGGTCGTCGTCGAAGACTTCGAGTTCGAGTAGGACGTTGGCGCGGTCGGTCATGAGGTGGAGTGCGACCTCCTCGGCGTTCGTGCGGGGGTGGGGCTCCGCACCGTGGGCGAGGTCGGCGGCCAGGTTGAGGAACGCCATCCGGAACTGGTCCATCGCCTCGGGAGGCAGGCGTCGGACGAAGGGCGGAAACTCCTCCCAGCCGATCGGGTCCTTAACGGCCATGCGGATCTCGTCGCTGAGGATCACTGCTGCGGCGTGGAGCAGCCGAGCGGTTCGCGGCGTGATCACGGGGGGCACGCAGTCGTAGCACTCGGCGCTGTCGCAGGCAGGGCATTCGAGACATCCCTCGCCGCATCTCGTGCAGGTGCCGCATCCGTCGGCGGGGCACCCGTTGGTCGAGAAGCTGGCGATCCCGGCAGCCGTCCGGCGCCGCAGGTGCCCTGCCAGGGCGTGGCGGTTGCTGCCGAGGGCGTCGAGAATCGAGGTGACCGAGGTGCGGACCGGGCCCGGCTCGGCGTCGAGTGCGGCGAGCAGCCGGTCGCGGGTCTGCGCCGGCGGATGCCCGGCGGTCAGCAGATTCAACAGGTCCGCGATGGTGTCCGCCCGTTCGGCAGTCGGGAAGGTGGCCAAGGCCTCCACCGTTTCCCCACCGCCGTGGTCGACGACGGTGAACACCCGATGGGTGCTGGCGGTGTGCTGCGGCAGGAAGCCGTGATAGATCGTCTTCATCCAGAGGTCCTTCTAAAGACAGTGACGCCCATGTCGGAGGGCCCGCGAGAAGTGCATGGCGGGCTGCACCTCGCGGTACGTCCGCGACGCCGTTGCCCAAGAGGATTCGAGGCTGCCTGCCAGGGTCCGACCCTGGCTGCGTAACCGGCTCATGGATACCAGCTTTCATCCTCCTGGGCAACCCCAAACTCTGCCGGCTACTAGGCGGGCGACAGGTATCCGGGTGACAGCAAGGAATACAGTCGCGTTCTTCTCGCCTGGCGGCGAGCCCGTGTGCCGTTGTGGCCGCGCGTCCGCCACCACCGATGCGATGCGTGACGTCGATGCCCGGGGCGGGGCCGGCTGATGTGTGTCCGGTCGTCGGTCCAGGTCATGCTTGGACCGACGACAGCCCTCATCTACCCCGTCCGCGCTGCGAGGCGTCGGGACCGGCCGGAATGCCGGTGTGGGGTGGCGCTGGCGGGTAGCCTCCCTTGGTGACTTCATCGTCTGTGGACTACACCGCGACGTTGCCGCGCAAGCGGATGGGCTCTGGCGTGCTGTTCCGTGACGGCGACGGCCGGGTTCTGCTGGTGGAGCCGGTGTACAAGGACTACTGGGAGTTGCCTGGTGGCGCGGTGGACGCGGACGAGTCGCCGTACGACGCCGCGGTACGCGAGTTGAAGGAGGAACTCGGCCTGTCGGTGGCGCCTGGGCGACTGCTGGTGGTGGACTGGGTGCCGCCGCGTACCGGCCGCACGGAGGGGGTCATGTTCGTCTATGACGGCGGGATCCTGGACTCGACGCGCACCGCCGAGATCGACCTGCCCGCCGACGAACTGCGCGGTTGGGCGTGGTCGACGCCGGCCGAGGCGCAGCAGCGGCTTTCGCCGCTGCTGGCTCGGCGGGCCGCCGCCGCGATGGAGGCAGTGACTGATGGCATTACCGCCTACCTGGAGAACGGAACCCGCGTCGTCTGACCTTTGGGTGGCCGCCGGTTGCCTGTCGGCTCGGACTCAGGCCGCTGTGGCGGACACCGCAGCGAGGTGGCCAGTCGATGGTGGCGTTGAAGCGGCCATCGACGCGTCCAGAAGGCTGAGGCCGCCGGAGCGGTAGAGGCTGTCGTGCACGCCGTCGGCGTAGAGCAGGCCGGTAATGTCCGCGCGAGCCTTCGCGATCGGGCTGGCCTGCTGGAATCCCCAGGCCCCCAGCAGCGGGGCGAGGTCGGTGATCGCCCGGTGAGCAGTGTCGATGCCGGCGGCCTTACCGACTCGGGCTGCCAGGTCCGCGTGCGGGTGTCCGGCCATGGCGAGCCGGCTGGTGGTGATCGTGGCGAGCAGCGCGGCGGTGATCTCGGCGTGGGTACGCCCAAGGGTGATCAGGGCGTTGTCACGCACCCGGGGCAGCACTCCGGCCTTGTGCCGGGCGGCGAGCGCGTCGGCGACGAGGGTGTGCATGCCGGCGGCGGTGCCCAGGGCGGTGGCGGTGACCAGGGGCCGGAACCGGGCGAAGTGGCGACGGAACACCGCGAGTCCGTCGCCTGCCCGGCCGAGTAGATCGGTGGCCGGGTCGACGGGCACATCGTGCAGCCGCAGTACACCCCAGGACCAACCACCCAGCCCGAACGGCGCGATCGGTTCCCGCTCCAGCCCCTCGTTGGCAGCGTCGATGACCACTGCGGTGATCCGGCTGTCCGGGTCGCGGAAGAACACCACGAACCCGGCCGACTCGACCAGCCGGGAGACCCAGCACTTCTCCCCGTTGACGCGCCAGCGGCCGTCGCGGTGCAACCTGGCCCGGGTGGTGATCTCCTGGAGGCGGGAGCCGCCGTGCCGCTCGGTCGCGGCGATACCCACCAGCTCGCCCCGGTCTAGCCGGGCGCGCCAGGTCTCGGCGGTGACCTCGGCGGCGTCGGTGAGGATCATCGCCCCGTGGCCGGTCCCGGTCGCGTCCCGCAGGTCCAGGTCGTGCACGCCCGCGCAGAACTGAGCGAGCGTCTGCCACACGGGCCCGGACGGGCCGGCCGGCGCGTGGTGGCCGTAGTCGGCCAGGTGCCGGCGCAGGTCCAGCAGCCACCGGGAGCGGCCCGGGCCGTCGAGGGGCGGGGCGGCGGCAACCCGCCGTGCCAGCTCGCGTGACAGCCCGCACAGGTCGCTCCACGTGTCCGCATCCAGTTCGGGCACGCTGGAGCGCAGCGGCTCCAGCCAGGCAAGCGCCGGGGTCATGGAGTCACCTGCTCGTGTGCGCGGGCGGGGACGCCGTAGACGATCGTGTTGGCGGGCA
Organism: Micromonospora sp. WMMD1082; assembly: GCF_029626175.1. Classification (NCBI taxonomy): domain Bacteria; kingdom Bacillati; phylum Actinomycetota; class Actinomycetes; order Micromonosporales; family Micromonosporaceae; genus Micromonospora; species Micromonospora sp. WMMD1082. The sequence continues at coordinate 3,045,886 of NZ_JARUBM010000002.1, forward strand.
CGTCCCGGGTGACCACCGCGCCGGCCCCGACCAGCGCCTGGGCGCCCACGGTGATGCCGGCGAGAAGGACCGCGCCGGAGCCGATCTTGCAGGCGTACTCGAACACCGGCGGGTGCAGCGGCTGCTCGTTGTCGGGGTCGCGCCAGATCAACTGCTTGTCGTTGACGGTGCGGATCCCCGCGCCAAGGAACACCCGGTCGCCGACCACGGTGTCCGCGGTCAGGTGTGATCCCGGGGAGCAGCGCACCCCCTGACCGATGCGGGTACCGCGCTCCACGGTCAGGTTGGCCGCCAGCTGGCTGCCCGATCCGACAACCACGTTGGTACGCAGCAGGGTGTTGTGGCCGATCGTGGTGTCGTCTCCGACGTGGGCGCCGGCGTAGATGGTCGCCCCGGCCCGCATGACCACGCCGGAGCCAATCGTGGTGGTGCTACCGACGCCCTGGTAAACCTGCCGCATCGCGTACCCGTACTCGGGCTCCCCGAGGATCACCCGATGGCCCAGGTGGGTGTCGTCGCCGACGCGGCAACCGCCGTGGACCACGGCGAACGCGCCGATGCTGACCCGTGCGCCCAAGATGATGGGCCGCAGCGTGCCGAGCATATCGGCCGGCACGAAAACGGCGCTCGGATGAAGGCGACAACCGTCGCCGATCTCCAGCAGCCCTGCTCGGCGCAGGTCCGTCGCGGTGACCGGACCGTCGACGGTGGTAGTTGGGTGCATCATCGCAGCTCCCTCATGTCGCTGGCTCAGCCCAGCCCGACGAGTGGGGTGGACTGGTTTCAGTGCACCTGCGATGAGAAGCAGGTCCACAGACGTGGACGCATCCGTTGCAAGCGGTTTGCACAACCCGTAATCCATCGGTCACCCTCAAAGAACCCGACGTCGTGAGGAGGTGGGCATGCCGACCGAACCGACCTGGACAGAAATGCCCGCCGTCGCCGCTGCCGCCGCAGCCGGCGACATCGGGACGCTGCTCCGCGTCGCCCGGACCACATCCGGGCTGACTCTTGAGGAGGCTGGCCAGCGCACCGGCTACTCCGCCGCGACCATGTCCCGGTGGGAGAACGGCCGGCGGCGGGACTGGACCGTTACCGAGCTGCGTCGGCTGGCGCAGGTGTACGGGATCCCGCCGCGTCTGTTCGGGCTGGCCTCGTCATCCCCACCCGCGCAGACCAGTGCGGCTAGGGTGATCGAAGGCCCCAACAATGGTGGTGGTGATTGGATGCGTCGACGCGACCTTATTGCCGGCACTCTTGGCCTGACCACCGGTGCCGCCCTGCTGCCCGCAGACGCCGCCGGGGGCATGGCCGCCACGGTGGAAGATGTGATCTTCGGCCGGGTCGCCGCTGTTCCGTTACCCGACCACCAGCTCGGCGCGCAGTTGGCCGCCGCCAAGGCCGACTTTCGGGCCTGCCGCTACAGCCAGCTCGCCCGCCGACTGCCCCGCCTGCTCGCCCAGGCCACCGCCGGACGAGACGAGGCCCCCGCTGACCAGGTGGAACAGGCATCAGCTCGGCTGTCCCAGGCGTACGGTGTCGCGACCCAGCTGCTGATCAAGCTGCACGACGACGGCATGGCCTGGTCCACGTCCGACCGCGCCATTCAAGCAGCGCGGGCATCCGGCGACCCGCTGGTCATCGCCGAAGCAACCCGACTCGCCGCGACCGTTCTGCGCCGCACCCGCCACCGCGACGGCGCCCAGCGCCTCGTGCTGCACGCCGCGCGGCAACTCGACGCCGACACCGGCCTGACCGACCTACCGCAGACCGCGATGTACGGGCAACTACTGGCGGTCGCCGCCTACACCGCCGCGATACGCGACGACCGCGACACCGCCTGGACCCTGCTCGGCGAAGCCGAAGACGCCGCCCGCCGCGTCGGCCGCGACACCAACCGGTTCAACCCGCTCGACCTCGCCGTCTACAAGATCAGCGTCGCGCGGGTGCTCGGCGACTACGGCACCGCCGTGAACTACGCCCGGCAGGTCGACCCGACGCACATCACCGCGCCCGAGCGCCGCGCCCGCTACTGGGAAGACACCGCCCTGGCCCTGCACGGCCGGGGATACTCGACCGGCGCCTTCCAAGCCCTGCTCGCCGCCGAGCGCGACACCCCGCAGGAAGTCCGCTACCGACCGTGGGCACAGAACCTGACCCGCGAACTCATATCCACCGACACTCGCGGCGCCCTGACGGGGGTTCGTGAACTCGCAGCCCGGATCGGCGTCGATGCGTAGCACGCCGGCGGCGCCGTGACCACCGCACCGGGTGATAGCGAGCCGACAGGCTGGCGGCTCGCGCGAGAGCTCGCCCTGGCTTTCGTGCGTGAGATGCGCGCGGGTCCGCAACCGCTACCAGTGCTCTACATCGACTGCGACGGATGTGGCCAGATCACCCCACACAACCGGGTACAGAAGATCATGAGCATCCGCGAAGGGGTGTTCACCGGTTCACCGCCGGAGACGGTGTGCGAGGGGTGCGGCCACGCCCAACCCCGGGTCGTTGACGACGAGGTACCCGCCGACGCCACAATCGTCTGCACCGGCCGCCGGCATCGACGCTTCGGCTACAAACGCCGGCGCAAGCCATGCGGCGAGTCGTTGACCGTCCCGGCCGCTGCGGCCCTGGTCATCTGCCCGTGGTGCCTAACAGCCCAGACCGGACCGGGCCGCCGCTGACCCCGCCCGGGCAGCTCCGCGTGGCGCCTGCCGAAACCGCCCGCCAGCCGGCCCTCAGCCTGAGTGACGGGCCTCCAGGGGCGGCATCTCAGTATCCTCGTGCTTCGACGCTGTCTGGGCTCGCACCCGAGCCTACGGAAACTTGGAAACCTTTGGAACTTGCTGGAACTCCTGGGGACGGCTAAGTTCTCCTCGTGGCCGACTCGATGGAAGCTCTCGAGCAGCGGATCGATGATCTCCGGGCGGAGGTACGGCGATCCGTGGTGGCGGGCGACCGCGCCGGGGCCAATCGGCTCCGCGCCGAACTGCGCAAAGTGGAAGCGGAGTGGGACACAGCCCTGGCCGCCCTTGCCGGGCCCGAACCGCTTGAGGATGCGGGGATGGTGCCGACCGCACCGCTGCTGCCTGTCCGGGAGCAGGTGCACCAGGCGCTGACATTCCTCACGGTGCCGGCGGCGCCGAAGTTGATCGTCGCTCTCCACAACGCGCTCTTCGGCGGGACGCTTGCCAGCGGGCAGTTGACCAGCCTTCGGCGGGATGAAGAACGTTCGTTCAAGACAAACCGGCACGGCCGGCCGTACTACGTCTGTGCGGCGTTGACCGCCGATCGGTTGTCGCCAGCGCGCGGGCTGTTGGCGGTATCGACGTGGCCGATGGAGGCGCGTGTCGTCGGACCGCTGAGCCCCCGAGTGCACTTTCTCAAGGCAGCCATCCGGGTAGCTGAACACCTTCGGCGACCGGAGTGGGCGACGCTACCCTCGCGTCGACTGTTGTGGGAGTTCGCCGCCAACATCCCTGGCGGAGCGCGGACGTTCGAGTCCATGACGCCGGACGGCGTCCAGCACGCAGCACGCACAGAACTTGAACTTCATGAGGACGTCGACCGCTCGCACCGCGAAGCGGCAGCTCGGCGGGCCCTCAAGCTCGACGATCTACAGCAGATGTTCGGCACCACACTCAGACTCGCCCCGGTAACCATGGGCGAGCGGTAGGCGCCACCGCTCCGCTGTTCGATCGCACTTCCCACGCGAAGGAAGGGCACGTGAACGGTCTCAAAGCGCGTCTCGACGCGCTGCGGGGGTCAGAAGAACGCCGCAAGCTCAACGCCCGCGGACTCGCCGCACTCACCGCCAACCCCGGCTGCCAGCGCAGGAGCGTTCTGGACGCCGCAGGCATCGACAAGCAGATGCTCGGCTCGGCGCTCGGCTTCGCGATGTCGACGGACCAGTCCCAGTTCGCCCTCACGCGTGGCACCACGTTCGAGGCGCAGGTCAAAGCCAACGGGTGCGCGCAGCTGCTCACGCTCCTGCGCGAGGTGCTCGGCCTGCCGCTGACCGAGGTCTCCTACGACGATCTGGAGACCGTCGGCGGCAACGCGAGCCCTGCGGCGCGGCACCGCCACACCGCCCGGCTGCTGACCCAGGCCGGCGCGCTGGCCGAGGACGCTGGCACCCTGTTCGACCACCCGCTGCTGGAACTGGTGGTCGCGGGCTATCCGGTCTATCTGGAGCCGGACCTGATCGCGTTCCGGTTCGAAGGCCAGTTCTACATCGTGGAGATCAAGTCGTTCGCGGTCGTCGACGGGCAGGCGCCGGCCGCCTCGGTGGCGTCAGCCGAGCTGCAGGCTGCCGTCTACGTGCACGCCATGCGCGAACTGCTGCGCGCCCACGGCCTGGATGAGCAGCTCGTCGCGCCAGAGGTCGTGCTGGTCTGCCCGAAGGACTTCAGCAACCGACCGACCGCCGTGAAGGTCAACATCACCAACCATCTGAACGCGGTTCGGCGGCAGCTGTCACGGATGCAGGGCCTGGACGCGATCGTCGCCATGATGCCCGCCGGCGCGACCCTTGACCGGTGGCGCGACCCGGATCGGCTCGATCCGCGACCGGCACAGGAGCTCAAGCGCACGCTGCGCACCGTCGAGGCGCGTTACGTCCCACAGTGCCTGAGCACCTGCGAGATGGCGAAGTTCTGCCGCAGCGAGGAGCGTGGGTCGACCGCGGCGCTCGGGCGGCAGGTACGCGAGGAACTGGGCGGGCTGGAGTCGGTGAGCGAGGTGATCGGGCTGGCCACCGGAGCACGGATTCCGGCGGGCGACCAGGCCGAGCAGGCGCGGCTACTGCGACTCGCGCACAGCTACCGCACCGCGTTCCTCGGTGGTGCTGCATGACGCTACTGACCTCCCTCGGGCGGGCGCTTGCCGTGGACCGTGGCCAGGCGCAACGGATCACCACGGTCCGGCACCTGCATGTCAGTTCGACGCCGCTGGTGTTCGTGCCGTTGAAGATGGCCGGTGAGGCCAGCGCACCCATGGCCGCCATGATCGGAATGGACCGGGAGAACCCTCGGCTGCTCGTCGTGGCCCAGCCGCGCAACCGCGAGCAACGGTTCGCCTTCGCCCACGATCTGGCCCGGCTGCTGTTCGCGGAACTTCTCCCGATGACCTTGCGCCGGCCTCCCGTGCCCGGACAGCCGGCGGACGGCCCGCGTCGCTGCGCAGACGCGCCGCAGATCTGGGTGCCCAACCGCGCGGGGGTGGAGTTCGTGCGCATGCTCGGCCGGTCCACCCGTTTCCGTAGGACCACGGGCCCGTGGGCGGTCCCGGCGAACGTCCCACGGATGGGTAAGTGGCTCACGTTCTACGCCGATCGGGTGCAGTACCCGGGCTCGAGCCTGCTCGTGCCGGCCACGGCGGCACTGTCAGCGCACTGGGCCACGGGGCAGAGCAGTGAGGAGGACGAGCATCTCGGCACGGTCCTGGCATGGCTGGACCCCGGCGGACACCTGACCGGCGCCGAGGCCGCCCAGATCGCCGAGGACCCGGTGGACAACCCTCCGGCCGGGCTGGCGACGGATCCCACCTTCGACAACACGGTGCTGGCACCGCTGATCCGGCGCTACCACGACAACGCCGACAACAGGGTGGAACGCGCCCGCGTGGAGTCCCGCATCGAGTCCGCGCTGCGGGATCAACTGATCCGGACGTGGCACCGGATGTGGCAGGCGATCGACCTACTCGTCGCGCTGGAGCCCGGCCGCCACGTCGCCGAGCGGTGGGACCACGACCTGGACGCGTTCACCCGAACCGCAGACTGGATCGAGACCAGCCCGGCCGCGCAACCGAAGCGCGACTCGGCGGTCACCGCCGCGATGAGCCTGTACGAGCTGGAACGCGCACAGGCGCGGTACGAGGCCCAGCGGGCCTTCGACGACCCCCTCGTCATGGCGGAGGCGCGGATGGCGGGCGAGGCCTTCGTCGGCACCGTCACGGCCGCCGAACCTTACCGCCGCATTGGGCGGCGCAACCTACCGCTGATCACCGTCGAGACGACCGACCCCGTACGCCTGCCCAGAGGCGAGAACCGCCTCCGCAGCCCCGCTCGCCTCGGACAGAAGGCGGAACTGGTGACGATCACCGAGGTGGGTGACCGGGTGCAGGTGGTGCTGGAGCTGTCCGAGGGCATGGGCAACGGGCGCGAACCGAAGCCGGGCAGTGTCCCCGAGCTGCACGAGGAGGTGTGCTACAGCCTGCGCACCACCAAGGTGCGGCGGATGCCAGCGTTCCCGCGACGAGAGGGGACGCCGTGGACGCACGGTGGGCCCCCGGCGGAGTACATCCCCACGGACGAGGACGCCCAGGAGGAATGGCAGTGACCACGCCGACCGTCTCCGACGTCGTCGATGACGCGATCGACCGACTGCTGAACGGACCGCACCGTGGCGTCGTGCTCGACTCGCCTCCCGGGGCCGGCAAGTCCCGGGCGGTCGTGCGCACCGCCGTGCATCTGGCCACCGCAGGGGAACCCGTGCGGGTCGTCGCGCAGACCAACTCCCAGGTCGACGACCTCGTCCACCGCATCGCCGAGACCGCGCCCAGCCTCTCGGTGGGCCGATACGCCGCGAAGGATTACGTGCCGCCGGACTGGCTACACCGACCGGGCGTCGCCATTCGCCAACGGCTGCGTGACCTGGCCGATGTGCCGATCGTGGTCGCCACGGCCGCGAAGTGGCTGGATCCGGTCGTCGAACAGCGGCGCCCGTGGGCGATAGTCGACGAGGCATACCAGATGCGCTCGGACACCCTGCTCCGCCTCGCGTTCATCTTCGAGCGTGCCCTGTTCGTCGGCGATCCCGGCCAGCTGGACCCGTTCTCCGTCGTCAACGTCGAGCGGTGGACCGGCCTGCCGTGGAATCCGATGCAGAGCGCCGTCGCGGCCATGATTGCCAACAACCCCGAGATCAAGCCGCTGCAGCTACCGTACTCCTGGCGGCTGCCTCCGTCGGCGTCGGCGCCGGTGTCGGCGGCGTTCTACCCGCACGTGCCGTTCCAGTCGGCGCCCGAGCAGGGGCGGCGGCGGATGTGGCTGCCCACGAACGGGCTCGGCGGCATTCACGACCATGCCGTCGAGCGGGCCGCCGAATCCGGTTGGGCCTATGTCGAGCTGCCTGCCCAGCACACGCTGCGTACGGACGCCGAGGCCGTCGAGCACGTCGTCGCCGTCGCCGTACGCACCTTGCAACGCGGCGCCATGGTCGAGTCGCGGAACGAGCCCGATGGCGCGCCCGTGCGGTCGGACCGGATCGCCATCGGCGCGGTACACCGTGATCAGGTCGCCGCTATCAAGGACGAACTGACCCGCGTCGGCCACCGGGCCATCCGCGTCGACACCGCCAACCGGCTGCAGGGCGCCGAGTTCGACGTCGTGGTGGTGCTGCACCCACTGTCCGGGCGCCGCGACGCCACCGCGTTCCACCTGGAATCCGGACGGCTGTGCGTGCTGACCTCCCGACACCGCCACGCCTGCATCGTGGTCGGACGGGCCGGCATCGCCGAGCTTCTCGACGCGCACCCGTCGGTCGACCCGGTCCCGCTCAACACGAGGCCGAAGTTCCCCGACGGCTGGGAAGCCCACCACTGCATGCTCGAACACCTCAAGCGGCACCGCATCCGAGCCGCCTAGACCAGCACCAACCTCCGCGCACGCGATCAGCACCCGGAAACTGGCCGATCGCGCGGTACCCCCTTGCCCAACACACCGGCGGCGCCGAGCCACCGCCACCAACCGCGAAAGAGGCTCCGATGAAAGTTCTGCACACCTCCGACTGGCACCTGGGAAAAGCCACCTGGGGCCACAGTCGCAACCACGATCACGAGGTGGCCCTTGGCGAGATCACCGCCATCGCGGCCGCCGTGCAGCCCGACCTCATCCTCAACACCGGCGACCTCTTCGACCAGCAGCGGCCGCCGGTGCAGGCGATGAAGCTCGCCACCGACGTCCTTCGCGCCCTGTCGGCGATCGCCCCCGTCGTCGTCATCTCCGGCAACCACGACTCCGCCCCGCTGCTGCACTGGCTCCACGGGCTGCTGCGTCACGGCGAGCGCGTCCACATCGTCGCCGACCCTGACGCCGTGCGTGTGGGCACCGTGCTCCGGCTCCCGGTCGGCGACGGCCGGTTGCACCTCGCTGCCCTGCCGTTCATCACCGCGAACCGCATCGTCACCGTCCTCGACGATCCCAGCGCCCGGCGCAAGGCCTACGCCGCGCACATCGCTACCGTGCAGCGCGAGCTGCTGCACCGCCTGCACGAGGACTTCGACCCGGCCCGCGACGTCAGTGTGTTTGCCGCGCACCAGTACCTCGCCGGCAGCGTTCCGTCGCGCACGGAGAACCCGAACCACACCTGCGACTTCTACGCCACGGACCCGGAGCAGATTCCGCCGGTGGACTACGCCGCCTTCGGCCACATCCACAAGCCCCAGGACCTGCCGGGCCGCGTCATCGGCGCCTACGCCGGCTCGCCGATCCAACTCGACTTCGGCGAAGTCGGGGAGGCCAAGAGCGTCGTCCTCGCCCACCTGCATCCCGGCAACCCGGCCCGCATCGAACGCCTCCCGCTACACGCCGGGCGGCGCCTCGACGTCGTCACCGGCACGCTCGACGAACTCCGGGCACACGCCGACTCGATCACTACCGAGATCTGCCGCATCGTGGTCCACACTCCGACCCACGAGCCGGACCTGTCGCGGCAGATCCGGGCGCTCTTCCCAGACGCCACGATCGTGCAGATCGATGAGAACGCGGCGGACCGCAAGCTCGACCTCATCACCCCAGACACCCCCGCCGGGGGCGAACCGGACAACGTCGCCATGTTCAGCGCCTACCTCGCCGAGCAGGGCACCCGTACGGCGAGCGCCGATCACGTGCGCGAGCTGTTCGGCACCCTGCTGCACCATTCGGGCGACGAACACCCACCGGCCCTCCCCGCTGAGGAGCTTCTCGCCGAGGACCTCAGCGCCTTCACCGTGCCCGCCGAGGAAGCCGAGGCTGCCGCATGAAGCCCCTGGAACTGACCTTCACCGGCCTGCGCTCCTACGTGGAGCCCCAGACAATCGACTTCACCGGTAAGACCTTCATCGCGATCCTCGGCGACACCGGGTCCGGCAAGTCCACCCTCCTCGATGCCATGTGCTACGGCCTGTACAACCGGTGCAGCTGGCACGGCGGCAGCGTCTCTGATCTCATCGCCCACAGCGGCGACGGCACCCTCAGCGTGGCCTTCACATTCCAGGCCGGCACCACGGTGTGGCGGGTGGAACGCTCCACCAGCGCCCGCGGCGGCCCGCTGCACAGGCTGACCGACGTCGACGCCGGCACCGTCGTGGCCACCGGAGCGAGCGCCGTCACCACTCAGGTGCGGCGCATCATCGGCCTGGACTACGACACGTTCCTACGGTCGGTCATCCTGCCGCAGGGCCGCTTTCAGGAACTGCTGCGCATGCGCGACCGGAACCGGTCGACGATCCTGAAGTCGCTGCTCGGACTGGACCAGCTCAGCGCGGTCCGCGAACACGCCCTCACCTTGCATACCCGCCTTGCGAAGCGCCTAGGCGAGTACCGCGAACGACGCGCCGAATTCCTGCGCGACCCCACGGCGACGATCCGGGAGGCCACCGAGCGTCAGCGCGCCGCCCAGGAGCGCCTCGACCTCCTTCAGGCTGCCCAACACGCCGTAGCGAAGGCGGCGGAAGCCGCGTCCGCGGCCCGCGCCCGCCACAGCGCCCTCGACAAGGCCCAGGCCCGACTTGTCGACGCGACGCCCGCCGACGTGACAGCCAAGTACCAGGCACTCCTGGCCGCTGCTGCCGGCATCGCCAGCCGACGCGAACAGGTCGACCGGGAGCGGCACTCACTCGACCGGGAGACGCAGCGGCTCCAAGCCGAGCTCGACCAGGCTGATGCCGAAGGCACCGGCGTGGAAAAGACCGCCTCAGCCGTCAGCACGCTCATCCACCTCGCCGAACAGGTACCCCAGCTCGACACTGCGGCCGAGCGGCTGGAGAAGGAGGAGCGCGAGGTCCGCATCGGCAAGACCGCGCTGGACAACCGCAGGCAGGACGTCGCCAACCGCAAGGAGAAGGTCTTCCTTGCCGAGCGCGCCGCCGACGAAGCGACCGAACGCGTCACCCTCGCCGAGGCAGCACACCGGGCCGCGGCGGGCGCGCTCGCCGCCGTCCGACAGGCCACCGACGCCGCCCAGCACGCGCAGGAGCAGCTCACCGCCTGCCGAGACGAGGTTGCCAAGCTCAAGGCGGACGCGGCGGACGCGTCTGCGGCGGCCCGCGAGGCCGAGCGAGCGGTAGAAGCGGCCGAGGCCGAGGAAGCCCGCGCGCGCCGGTTGCACGCGACCGCGACCGCCGCGGACGGATGCGGACCCGGGGACGCCTGTCCGGTGTGCCAGCGGGAACTGCCGGAGAGCTTCATCGCACCCAGCGACGACGCGGCCAAGGCGGGCGCGACCGCACTGAAGGCCGCGCAGCAGGCCGCGAGGCGCGCGGCCACCGAGGAGGCCGCCGCAATCGAACGAGCCACAATCGCCGCGGACAAGACGCTGGCGGACGCGATCAACGGGGTGACGGCCGCCGCCACCAACCTCGACCAGGTCACCGCCGACGTCCGCGCCGTGCTCGGCGACGTCGATCTAGACGCACCGGACGCACAACTCCTGCACCACCGTGCCGCGTCTGTCCAGAGCGCTGCGGCCGACCGGGAAGTGGCCGAGGCCATTCACGGCGAGGCGCACGACGCCTACATCCGCGCCGACTCTCAGGTGCCCGTGCTGGAAGAGGAGCAGACACGGCGGCAAGCCGCCTACGAGGAGGCGCGCGCCGAGCATGAGGCCACGCTCGTGCGGCTCAACCGTGCGGCACGCGGCGTACCGCGCGCCTTCCGCCCGGCCCAGGGACTCCTGCTCGCGGACATCACCCATCAGCGTGACCGCGCCCAGCAGCGGCAGAACGAACTCAAGCAGCTCTGCGACCGGCTGAACAACGTGCGAGGCCGCGTGGCTGAGTTGCGCACCGCGTCGGTCCTGCTCGACACCGAGGTCAACACCCACGTCACCCGTCCCGCCGCTGACTTGCGCCGCCAGCTCGACACCCTGGCCGACCGCGTCATGGACGCCGGTGCTCTCCTCGACACCGCTGGGCACGCTCTGCGTCCCAGCGAGATCCCCCTCGCCGACGAAGCAGCCTGGGCCACCTCCCTGATCGAGCGCACTGTCGTCTTGGCCGCCGCATGCCGCGAGCAGGCGGAGGCCGCACGAGTGGCGGCCGACGCGGCCGAGCAGGCGGCCGAGCAGACTCGGCGCGGCTGCCAGGCCGACGACGACCACCACCTCGAGCGGCTGATCCGGGTGGCGAGCACCGCCGAGCACAACGCCGGCCGAGACCTCAGGCGGGCCACGGCACACCAGCCACTGGCCGCCGAGCTGGACCGCCGGATCCAAGCGGCCGAACCCACGGTCACGGCCCTGGGTGACCTGGCCGCCGTGCTCACTGACGGAAAGTTCGTCGCCAGCGCCGTCCGACAACGACAGCTTGCTCTGCTCGGCGCCGCCAGCAAGACCCTGCTGGCCGTTTCCGGGGGCAAGTTCGGCTTCGCCGAGAACTTCCGCATCATCGACACCGGGATCGGTCGGGCGCGCGACGTGAAGACCCTGTCCGGCGGAGAGACCTTCCAGGCGAGCCTCGCACTAGCCCTGGCCGTGGTCGAACTCGCCAGCCGGGCCTCCGGCCGCGTCGACTCCCTGTTCCTGGATGAGGGTTTCGGCTCGCTCGACTCCGGCGTCCTGCAAGACGCCCTCAACGCTCTCGCCGCGCACAGCACGGCTGGCCGACTCGTCACGATCATCAGCCACATGCGCTCGATCGCTGAGATCACCGACCACGTCCTCGTGGTCGAACGCACCTTCACCGGCAGCCGGGCTCACTGGGCCAGCCCGGCCGAGCGCGAGCAGATCATCAACGACGACCTCAACCGCGGGCTGCTGTCGTGACCGCGTTCCTCTACGAGCCAAGCCGCATCCGCTGCCGAGGCTGCGCGCACCGGCAGGTGCCTCGGGCGGGACGAGCCGGGCGTTTGGGCGCGTCGTTGCTGGTCACGACATCAGCGGTCATTGCACGCGGCGTCGCTGCTCGCTAGGCTCGGCGTTCGAACGTGAGTACGATCGACTTCCCCCGGTTCGCTCGCGATGGGTGGCGGATGGTGGGGATGTCGTGGGGGATGCAGCGTGGCTCGGTGGGGTGCCGAATCGAGATGAGGTCGCGCGGGTACTCGCGGAGGTGTCTGCCGGCCGGGGGCGACGGGCCGCGCCCGATGTGCCGCTGCGACGCGCGAGTGATGCGGCCGTGCACGATCGGTCTGTCGCCGCCGCGTTGGCGGTGCCGGATGAGCTGGCCGGGGTGCTGCCGTCGGGGCTGCGCCGGGGCGCCACGGTGCGGGTGACCGGGTCGACCTCGCTGCTGCTGCTCCTGCTCGCCGGTGCCATGGCGGATACGGACCTGTGGAGCGCGGTGGTGGGTGTGCCGCACCTCGGCATGCTCGCCGCGGCCGAGCTGGGGGTGCCGCTGGAGCGGCTGGCGCTGGTTCCTTCGCCTGGGCCGGATCTGCCGGCGGTGGTGGGCGCGCTGGTCGACGGGATGAGTCTGGTGGCTGTCACCTCGCCGGGGGCTGGTGTCGGTGAGGCTACGGCGAGGGCGCTGGGCAGGCGGGCTCGCAGTCGGGGATGCGTGCTGGTGGTGGGCCAGGGGTGGCCCGGTGCCGATCTGGAGATCAGCGCCGGTGGTCGCCGCTGGGCGGGGCTGGGCGAAGGTCGTGGGCGGCTGCGGTACTGCGATTTTGATATCGAGGTGCGGGGCCGGGGGTCGGCCGCCCGACCGCGGCGGGCCACCATCCGCCTTCCCCACGGGGCCGATATCGGCCCCGTGCGGACCTGGGAACATTCGGACGGAGCCGGGGATCGGCGTCGGAAGGCGATCGAGGGAAGGATGCCGGACGGTTCTCCTTCACCATGGCACATCGGGCCCGATGGGCTGGTCGGCCCGCCCGACAAGACACCGCGCGCGGGATGATGGCGCCGGCTCATCGCGCGGGAGCGGCTGCGGAGCTGGGGTTCCGAAGCTGATGGCTTCACGTCTGCCCGAGGCCCCTGACCCCTGCAGGCGGCCACTGGGGTGCCACCTCTCGTCGTCCACCGGTGACAAGTGCCTCTGCCCGTGAGTGGTCTGTGGCTGCGCCGGCGGTCCGAGCGGGTGACAACCCATCGCTGCCTGCCACAGTCACGCCGTTACCGCCTCAGGCGAGGAGTGTGGGCCGGGGCTCGTGGTGGCAAGAGGTCTACGGTGCGGCATGAGGGCATAGGGTGGCCACGGCATGATCACGCCGCCGCTCGCCGTCGATGCGCCGCGCGGACCGGACGTGAGATAGGCGTGGAAGAGCACTATTTGCTATAACTGGTCCATTTTGCGCAGCATTCTGATTCCCTCGAGAATGAGCCTTGCTGCCGCGCTGAAGTTGGCTGGGTACCAGTGCTGTTGGATATCGGTAGCACCTGGAGGCAGTCCAGTTCCCGCCACGAAAGTCCAACCCGACGGAACGCGGACCAAAAGGTTCGGCTCGGATTGCGGAAGCCACTTTCGTGTCATGAGGATGACTCCATGCCTGATCCGTTGGAGACGTCGCCAGTCTCCCCAAAAGAGGTCGGCTGCGGTCCCCTTGGTTCGTCGATCTTGGCCTGGGGCTGCATGAAACTGCAACCAAATCGGCCCGACCCAGAAGCTCGGAAATGCGACTTTATATCTGCCTTGGCGGTCTAGGGGGGCGCCGGATGAATTATACGTACGCTCGATTCCTAGATAGCCATCGAGCTTGTATACATGATCAAGTCGGGCGATGAACCATCGAACCTCCTGGGGTATGGAACCCTTGCGCTCAAGTGTCTCTATTTGATTATCTGTGATATGCGGCTCACTGCTCATCCCGGCTATCGAATTGGCTCCCATGGCGGCGGCCTTCGTTGAAAGGTTGCGGCTAACGCGTCGAATCTCCTTGACCCCTTCCAGTGGCTGAAGGATTTGTGTCTCTAGCTCATCGCGGCCGTTGACGCGCAGGGTTCCTGCCCAATTTGTCTGTACGATGGGGGCATCTTCAAGCGGATGTATCGTCGTATTGGGCCGCATGAAGCCAAGGTGAGGTTTGACGCGGCTCCAAAGAATTCTGAATTTGGACGTGGCGAGTTTCATCGCATCGAGGTCAGCATTTACGCGCGCAACTTCCTCAGTCCGAAGTTTGGGTGGATTGGCGTATCTCCCACTTGCGACGACGATGCCAGAGGCGGACTTCATCCCGATCCGCTCGATAACGCCCTTCGGCACAGCGCCATTGCCGAAGTCAGCCCAAGCATGGTCGCTGAATCGGACTTGAAGAGCAGGGTTGGGTACGCTCGTGGGACTGTGAACCAGAAGGCCGGCTGAGGTTGTGGGCACTTCGAGGTCTGCGCCGAACGGACCCCAGCCGACCGATGCCATCAGGGACTGGTCGTCGGCCACACACCTAAGCCACAACCAGGCCGGACGGCCACCCTTGGCGTCATAGTTGTGCTCCCAGTACAAACGTGGCGGCAGAGCCGAGACCGACCCGGCTGCCTGCCAAAGACCCACTAGCGCTTCTTGCTCTTCCGCGTCGCGGCATAGGGCGACGGCGATCTTGCGCACGACGTGAAGCTTTGGAGAGCGGAGGCCAGCCTCCCAGTTCGCCACAGTGCCCTTGCCGCTGACCTTCGGCTTGCCCCCAGCCCTTCGATCTTGGGCAGCCAGCGCGTCAACGAGCTCCTGCTGGGTTAGTCCCGAGTGCTGGCGCCACGCCAGTAGTACCTGGCCTGGGTCAAGGCGATTGATGGGGTTCATGCTGGAAGCGTCAAGCAACCGCATCTGCCGCTGCAACACCGGGGAGTTCACACTTTTCCGCCGGATCGACGTCGCGGCCTAGCCAAGTCGCAGAATCGTAGACGAACGCCTGCAGGACGCTCTACATGGGACGGCACGGCCCTCGTGTCCGGGCCCAGGCAGACCAGGGGATGAGGTGACGAGGTGGGAGCGGATCAAGATGGCCAGGCGCCCGACCGGACAACTGCTCGGCTGTACGCATGGGCAGCCGTTCTCAGTGCGATGGCCGCTCTTGTGAGCGCCATCTCAGGATGGCTCACCACCTGACAGTGTCTCGCTGAGCCGGTGGGGTATATCGGTGGGACGGCCGCTGCCTGTCGGGTACGGACGGCGACCGTCTCCTTCTTGGGCGCGTTATCTCCGGCTGTCGGCCAGTCGCCTAATAGTCTAGGCAGCCGACGATCGGAAAGTCGCTTTCTCCGGCGCAGTCTGTACGCCCACTTTGGCGTACCCGACTCTGTGCGGGAACCCGTACGCCGACAACGGCGGAGTGACTCCGCCGGAAGTCCAGCCGCGGGAGGTCCGGCACGGTCCGTCCGCCGCGACCTCGGCGCGGCTGCTGGTCGCTACCGGCGGGTCGGCGAGTCGGGCCGGGCACCCGCAGGCGATGGTGGTGCTCGACGGTCGACCCATCGCAGCGTGTGAGGGCGGTCAACCGGTAGCCCGGTGTGCGGTGGTGGTGCGGCGGCGGAAGACGGTGGTGTCGAGGTTCTGTCGGAGGTAGGGGGTGCCGGGGGTCGCGCCGGTGCCGGTTGTTTCGGTGCCGAGCATCCGCACCGCGAGGCGGTGGTGGGTGCGCCGCCACTGCCGTAGGGCGGCGGTGAACTGGCGCATTCCGTCGGCGAGGGTTGGTGTGCTCGCGATGACGTGCTGGTCGGCGCGGATCGCGTCGAGGGTGTCGTCGATGCTGGCGTGGCCGCCGCGGATGCGTGCTTGCACGTCGGGTACGGAGCGGTACGCCACCGAGTGGAGTCGTTGTGGGTCGGGTGTGCGGCACAGGGATTCGACGAGTTTGTAGGCGCGGGATTGGATGGCGCTGGCCCCGTCGGTGTTTTCGCGGAAGGCGTGGAACGCTTCGGGTTGCATGGTGGCCAGCAGAGACCACATCGGGGCGGTCTCCCGTAGCAGCGTCGCGGCGAGGCAGAGGCGGTTGCCGGCGGCGGGCAGCCGGTTGTCGCCGACTGCGGTTCTGACCGCGGTGAGGTCGACGGCGAGCTGAGCGAAGCACAGCTCGAATGCCTGCAGCGTGCGGATGAACAGATATTCGTCGTGGACGGTGGAGACGGGCAGCATGGTGGTGCGCAGGGTCATCCGGTCGGCGCTGGAGCGGTCGACGCAGACCATCGCGGTGAGCCGCCGCGCCGCCGACAGCGGGTCGTCGTCGAGGGGTGTGGCGAAGCTGAGCCGGCGCAGGGCGGGAACGGTGGCGCGGACCGCGTGGCGCAGGCGTTTGCGTACGACGGGCGCGCTGGGGCGGAGCTGGGGCAGCGGGTTCCGGGTGCCGTCGAGGGCGTGCAGCTCGAAGCCGATGAGGTCGGCCAGGAGCAGCACGTGGTGGCGGTCGCGGCGGACCATCAGCCGGTCGGTGTGCTCGCCCGCGGTGTCGGGGTCCGGGATGGGCAGCAGGGGGAGAGCCAGGTAGCTGCGGTAGTCGAACCGGTTGTCTGCCTTGTCCAGGGCGGTGGACAGGAACGCGGCGAGGCGCTCTCGGGGGCCCGTCACCGTGGGAAGCCGGTCACGGGCGGTCTTGAGCAGGTTCAGCCAGTCCTCGGGCATGGCGTGTTTGCCGTAGTGGTGGAAGGCGTCGATGGTCTGCTCGTAGGGGAACCGGTGGCTGGTGGGTGGGCCGGCAAGCCAGTGCCGCAGGGCGTCGGTGTTCATCGCGGAGTCCCCGATCGGTGATGGCCGGCGTGGTGTCGATACGCGGCGACGGCCTCGCAGGCGGCGTCGATGTCCTCGTCGGTGGTGTAGGCGTGTGTCGCCAGGCGCAGCACGCCGCTGCGGGGGGCGGTCACGATGCCCCGGTGCCCGAGCCACACGGACATGGCCTCGGGGTGGGCGTCGACGAGTGCGAGGTGGGCGCCCTGCGCGTCGGGGGCGCTGGCCATCCGCACCATCTCGCCTTGGGCACGCAGGCGTCGCGCGGTGGTGGCGATCAGCCGTTGAGTGTGGCGCCGGACCTGCTGTAGGTCGAGGTCGTTGACGAGGGACAGGCCGGCGACGGCGGCGTAGACGGCGGCGGCGGCGGGTGTGCCGGTTTCGTACCGGCGCGCGTGGGGTGGGGAGTCCAGGACGGTGGCGCGCAGCGTGTGGGGGGCGGCGCGGCCGAGCCAGCCGGTGAGCGTCGGCGCCGGGCCGGCTCCGGGCTGCCGGACGTAGAGGAAGGCGAGTCCAGGCAGTCCGAGTAGGTATTTGCCGGTGCCGGCCACCAGGTAGTCGCAGCCCATCGCGCCCACATCCAGGGGCATGACGCCGGCGGCCTGGTAGGCGTCGACGAGCACGGCGGCGCCAGCGGCGTGCGCGGCGTCGGCGACCCGCCGCACGTCGAGGCGGACGGAGTCGCGGTAGGTCACCAGGGGCACCGACACCAGTCCGGTGCGGTCGGTGATCTGTGCCAGGTAGTCGTCGGCGCTGACCGTTCCCGGTGGGCTGCCGCACCAGCGCACGCGCATCCCTTTGCGGGCCAGCCAGACGTGCGCGATCCCGGGGAACTCGGCGTAGGTGGTCAGGATCTCCCGGCGGCGCCCCCACCGTCGGGAAGCCGCCGCCTGGTAGGCGGCGACGCTGGCGTTGGGCAGGATCGCGACCTGGTCGACGTCGGCACCGACGAGCCGCGCGAACAGCTCTCTGGCGAGCGTGGCCTGGTGCTCGCAGGCCTGCCAGAATCCCGGGCGGCCGAGGTCGTCGAGCATCCGGCGCAGCGCGTGGTCCACTTCGCTGGTCCGCGGGGCGATGCTGCAGGCCGCCAGGTGCGCCCCCAACGTGGGTGCGCTCAGCCGCTGCCGCAGCGATGCCGGCTGGGGCGGCGCCACCGCCGTCACGGCCGCACGCTCCGGGGGCAGGCACCGTCTGCGGGTGCGGCGAACAGGTCCTTGCGCGCTTCCCACAGGGTGGGGAAGCGGCGGTGGGCGATCAGCGCGGGCAGGCTGTCGATCGGAGTGTGCCGGGTGCCGAGCACGCCTTGACCGATGACGCGGGTGGCGACGCTGTAGTGCTCGGTGCGCCACAGCGCGATCCGCTCGTCGACCTCCACCAGCGCTTCGGCGAGCCGGTACAGCGGATCCGACGGCTGCCCCCGGTACACGTCGGCGGGGGCGATCCGATGCTCGGACAGCAGTCGGCTGAAGGCGATGTCCAGTTCCGTGGTGGCCGCGCGCAGTAGCCGCCAGCCGGGGGACTCGAATCCGGATCCGGTGCCCAGCGCCGTGCGGATGACGGCGAAGTGCGCCGGGGGCAGCGACCGGAGAATGTGCAACTGGTCGGTGGTGAGCCGCAGTGTCTCCGACGCCCGGCGAAGTTGCAGCTCCGCGGCACCGGGCTGCCCCACCCCGAGATGCGTGAAAGCGCGGGACAGCAGAGATCCACAGAGTTTGAGCCACAGCTCGCTGGCTTGGTGCACGATCTGGAACAGCAACTCGTCCGGGTGGACCCACTCGGTCGGTCCCCGTTGCAGAGACAGCAGCGCATCGGTGCGCATGTAGCGGGCGTAGTCGGTGGGGCCGGCTCCCGGCAGCACGGCGGGCAGCGACGACACGGGCATGAGGACAACCTCCAGGTGACGGGTGGGTGGAATGTGCCGGTGGGGCGGCCTCAGCCGCGCGGCTCATCGAGCGGTGACACGGGGCGGGCGGCTAGGTCCGCGTCGACCGGCGACGACGCGGGCGGTCACGGTCAGGTACAGGTGCGTGTCGGCGGTCACCAGCCGACGCGTGAGCGTTCGGCGCGGGCGCCAGCGCGGAGCCCAGGACGGCGCGGCGGCCGCGCCGGCGACACGCGCACCGGCCGCGCCGTCGCTGTGGGTGGCCGCGCGGCGGTGGGGACAGTAAGCCGTGCCCGACGCGGTGACCCGGCCAGCGAGTTCGGCGACCGCCCGCAGCCCGGCCGGCGTCGCCGAAAACCCGGCGGCGCCGTGCCTGGATAGGGCGGCGGCTGCCGAGGCGGCCCGGCTCGTCATCGACCTGGGAGGCGACGGCGGGGGAAGCGATCCGAGGTGCATGGTCAGTACCTGCTTCGGAGGTGAGGTCAGCTGCCGCGGGCGCGATCTGCTGCAGCGATGACTGATCCACTGCGGTGACCGGCGGTGGCACCGCCAGTGACATCAACTCACCATGCCGGCGCGTGAGGGGTCCAGAGTTCTTGCCAGCCCTGGCAACGTCCGTGGTGCTACGGCCACCACTCGACGCGTCGGCTGGACGGCCTGCCCGCTGGCCTACTACCGATGTTCTTCTGCCGCGGGATCGCGCCCGGGGCGTAGGCGGGTCGCGACCGGACGTCGGTCGTCCCGGGGTTCAACCTGCCCGCCAACGTGGGCCAACATGACGTCTGCGTGGGCGTGCTTCTGCCGGTCAGGCGCGCCGCGGCACGCCAGCGGCAACCGTGGTCATCCGGGCCAGAAGCGCGTTCGGTCGTGACGGGTCAGCCGTGCGTCGGCGTCGGCGCGTAGCCGGCAAACACCGTCCTCCCGGTGCACGTTGCGGGCGTGCGCGCCACGGTCACCGCGGGGACAGCGGCCGGTGCCGGCCGCGACCGTGGTCTGGTGCGTCGCGGACCGTCAGGGGCGGAATGCCACTGCCCCTCGCATCGGTGAGGGTGTGTCCGAGCCGGCGTAGGGATCCTTGTCGCCCAGGTCAGGCATCCACTCGTCGAGCGCGACGAGTCCTGGCGGGATCATGACGAAGCCGCCGAACAGGGCGGTGATCTCGTCGTCGGTGCGCAGGGTGACGTCGGTCGCGGCCTGTTTACGGAATACCTCCTTGCCGGCGGCCACGTTCGACGCGTCGTACCGTTCGGTCAAGGTCTGGCTGACGTGGGAGATGACCAAGGCGCTGCCGGGGACGAGACGGTCTCGGATCGGCGCGACGACCTCGGTGATGCGGCCCGGGGGCACGGTCTGCAGGACGGAGCAGTACAGCAGCGCGGTCGGCTCGTCGAGGTCGATCACGGTGGCGAGGTCGCCGTCGGCGAGTGCGTCGAGGATCCGGTCGGGGTCGGTGAAGTCGGCCTCGATGGCGCGGCAGGTGGGATTGCCGGCGAGGATCCGGTTGGATTCGGTCACCGCGACCGGGTCGATGTCGACGTAGAGCACCCGGGCGGCGGGGTCGACGGCCTGCGCGATCTCGTGCACGTTGCCCTGGGTGGGGATACCGGAGCCCAGGTCGAGGAACTGTCGGATGCCGAGCTGGGCCAGCTTGCTGACCGCGCGTTGCAGGAACAGCCGGTTGGAGCGGGCCATGTTCCGCGCCTCGGGAACCTGCTTCAGGATCATTTCGGCTGCCGCGCGGTCGGCCGGGAAGTTCTGGGTGCCGCCGAGAAAGTAGTCGTAAATCCGGGCGACGGTGGCTCTGCCCTCGTCGTAGCTGCGCGCCGTCGCCTGCTCGTCGGTCACCGTTGTCCTCCCCGTCATCGCGTGTACGTGCCCTCGGACCGGCTGCCGTCCGGCGTTGATCGCCGTGTCCATTGAGGAGCCGAAAGGCTATCTCGAAAGTATCTTTCTGGCTACACTCTGATCTTCGATCCGGCACCGACGGTGAACGCCAGGAGGTGGGATGCTGTTCGCTCGGGCGCGGCTGTCGCGACGAATGCGGCGAGCCAACCTGCCGCCACCGCCCGCCCCCTACACCGTGGATGCCTGGTGCGCGGCGATCGGCGAAGCACGCGGGTCCAGCCTGTTGATCCGCGAGCTTCCGCTGGGCGCCGGCATGCCGCCGGCGGTAGTGCTGCGAAAGGACAACGAGGACACCATCTTCGTCGATCCCGCGCTGTCGTCGCTGGCACGGACACAGGTGGTCCTGCACGAGGTGGCGCACGTTGTGCTCGAGCACCCCGGTGACGCCCTGCGCGGCCCCGTCGATCCCGCCATCGAGGTCGAGGCCGAGTTGGCGGCCGACCTGCTATCCCAGTGCCTGACGCAGGCCGCCACCACACATGCCGCGCACCGTGCGGCTGCCGCGGGCGTGCCGTCGCGTCGCGGCGCACCGTCGGCGTGGTGGGCCGATCGCCGCACCGACTGGCATCTGCTGCAGCTGTGGATGACGTTGCGCGACGGCATGCCTGACGCCGCGATCGTCGGCACCAGCACCGCCGCGCCGGCCCCGGTCGAGATCCGCGGTCGGCGGCAGCGTTACCGCACGGTGGTGGAGATCCACGACGCCCTGCGCATTCTGCGGCCGTGGTGCAGCTCGCAGGTGCGCGACAGCGCGACCCGACGCGCCCGACGCCACCGGCTCGAACCCGACGCGGTGGTGGCCGTCGCGGAGGCCGCCACCGTCGCCGTCGCGTTGCGGCACCGGGGCGCCGCACGGCACCGTGGTGGTGGCGTGGCGCTGCGCCCCGGTTTCGGCGACGTGGAGGTGCTGGGCACGCCACACGACGTTCATGACGTTCTGTCCGAGGCCCGCCGTCTCGCGGATATCGCCCGTGCCCTGCACGGATGTGCGCTGGTCGCGGCGGAGACCGCCCGGTGGGCGCCGGTGGTCACCACCACGATCCCCGCCGCGCCGCCGCGCAGGAGGGAGGCTGCGGCGCGCCGGTGAGCGGTCAGGCTCCGGGGCGCGACCCGACAGTACGGCGGCCGTGGTGCAGGGAGACGCCCTCTATCCCGTGCAGTGGTTGGAACCGCCACAGGTCCGCCATGCGGCGCACCTGGCTGGGGAACAACTCGCCGCCCACGAGGGGACCGCTGCCGAGGGCGCAGCCGATCTCGGCGAGTTCTTGGCGCTGCCGGTAGGTTCTGATTCCGGGTGCGACAACGGCCAGGTCCAGGTCCTTGGCGAGGTCCACCGCCGCACGGATGACCGACCGCGCCGGCTGGTACCCTGCGTCCAGCGAGAATGCCGGGTGCAGCCGAAGGAAGCCGCCCGCGACGGCGCTGACCGTCTCCAGATCCACACCGGCGCTGCCGTAGTTATCCAGCAGCAGCCGCACGCCGAACTGTCCGATCCACTCGGCCGTGTCCCGGGCCTTTGCCGCCGGCGGGCCGGCGAGCGCCAGCACCAGCGATGGCCCCGGCCCGGTGTGCTCGCTGAGCAGGTCACGCACGGACTCGGCGAAGGCCTGCGTGAACGCCTTGGCGGGCACCGGCACCACCAAGGCCGTGTCGGGCAGCGCCACCTGCCATGTCGCCGCGGCGGCCAGTGACCGGGTCACCAGGGTCGTGGCGACAACCTCCAAGCTGCCGACATCGTTATCGTCGATGAGCTGGTAGACGTACTCGTCCGCGGTGAGCACCTCGTCGCGCGATCGCAGCCAACGCGGCACGGACTGCATCAGGGTGATCCTGCCGCTGACCAGGTCGATGATCGGCTCGAAGGAGATCGACATCCGTGCGCTGGTCAGCTCGCGGACCAACGACCACGGGTGCACCGGGCCGTCCTGACGGGACACCAGCCGGTCGTCGCCGTTGCGGCTCGCCCGCCCCAACACCAGCTCCGCCGCGTTGATCAGGTTCTCGCCGGGTTGGCCCGACACCATTGCCGCGCAGGCTCTCATCGTCAGGCGCCGCCCGTCGACCTCGACCTCGCGGCGAAGCGCCGCGACCGCCCAGCAGGCCTTTTGATAGGCGACCTCGGCGGGCAGGTCGGCGATCGCCATCGCGAACGTCGCGTCGCCGACCTTGGCCACCTCGGCGGTCAAGTCCATCGTCGCGTGCCGCAACCTGCCGGCCAGGGTATTCAACACCGCCACGGCACGATCGCTGGTCAACACGTCGGTGACGAGGGCGTAGTTGTCGACCCTAACGACCACCACGTGACACCGATCGCCGAAGCCCTCACCGAGGCGGTGCAGCAGCCCGGCCCGGTTCCACAGCCCGGTGTCCTCGTCGTGGCTCGCCGCCGTCTCGTGCCGGCGAGACTGCGCGGCGAGCCGACCGTAGGCGTACGCGAGGTCCAGGCTCGATGTCAGCGTCGCGGCGAAGGTCTGCAGTGCGGCGCGTTCCCGGACGGACAACGTGTCTCGCGGCTTGTTCAGGTGCAGCCGGAGCACCCCGCACACCCCGTCGGCGTCACCGCCACCGAACGCGTACGACACCGCGTGTCGTGCGTCGGCGACGTCGGGGGCGTCCGCGGCGGGTCCGTCGTACACCAGCTCGGCGCCACCGCCGCGCCGGACGGCGCGTACCAGCCGCACTCCCTCGGCGAACTCGACATCCGCCGCCGCGGCGCCGAACAGATCCACCGCGCCGGCCGCCGCGGTCTGTACCACCACGTCCAGGTCCCGCGAGGCCAGGGCGTCACTGAGCGCGGCCAGGCGCTCCCACACCCGCCGCTCCTCCGCGACGCGCAGCCGATAGGTGAGCGCCAGATGCAGGACGAGCATCACCAACGGCAGCGCGGCGAGCGCGCGCATGTCGAGTCCCGTGACGAGCACCGCCGCGCCGGCCACGCTGATCTCGGCCACCGCGACGCACAGACGCGTCAGCCACAGCCCACGCAGCACGACAAGCAGCGGACGTCTGGTCGACAACGTCACCGCCGCCGCTGTCACCAACTCCTCGCACACCACCACCACGACCGCCGCAACGACAAACGCGAGCAGGTGGCGCGAGTACGGCGCCGTGGTCCACGCCGGCTCGCCGGCGACCGGCCGGACGCCGAAGCTGGCCATCACCCCCGCGGCCAGCGCCGCGGCGATGACATCCATGCTCGTGTTGTGGGCGGCCCGGTGCCACGACAGCGGGCGTCTCACCAGTAACCTGGCGGCACCGACACCGATCGCGGCGCACACCACCACCCACGGCGCCGGCAGCACCGAGGCGCACACCAGGCACGCCGTCGGCGTCAACGTGACCCGCACCGACAGGCGAGGCGGCAGCGGCACCGAGAACGCCGCGCCCATGGCCATCAGCGCCGCACCCATCCACAGGTACACCTGCTGCTGCGGCGTGGGCGAACCGAGATGAGTGATCGCCCACCCAAGGCATGCCACCGCCACGACCACGCCAGAGGCAGTCAGCAGAACGAGCGGCACCCTGTCGCGCTGGAGCGGCATCGATGAGTCCCCCGTGGTCTAAGCCCCGTTCCCGCCCCAGCCCCATTCACCGTAGCAGCTCACTTACCAGAAGTCAGACGCGCGTCTGACCACTGGTTCGCGTCAATCCCACTCCACTCCCTTACGCATAGCGACATCCTCGTTTCTCTAAGTTAACCCTGCGGGGAAGATATCCCGATGAAAGGAATTCACCAAGGTCCATGAGTCGCATTGCTGGGCAAATGCGCGCTATACCACTTTTTCGCGCGTTGCGCGGGGTGGCCGCAGGTGAGCGAAGGGTGCGGCCTCCCGCCGGCCCGGGCCCACACTCATGGGCCTGTTTCGCTTCGAGATCGCGTGTCCACCGTGGCTCCCGGGGCCCACGAACGCCAGAAGACGCCCCCTGTCCGCCGTTGGCGGACAGGGGGCGCAGGCGGTCTGGCCCTGCCCTGACCGGGGATCGCCGCAGCGACAGCTGATCGACTGCCGTCGCCGTGCCGAGAACCCGCCGTCGGTGAACGCGCCGTGGCCGTCTTGGTCGAGGATCTCGCCGGGCAGCGCGACGGCCGCCGGGGTGCCACTGGCTGGTGCGGACTGCCGCCGAGGAGGGTCGTGAGGGTGAACAGGCCGACCGCGCCGCTGCGGACGGCGTCATCGACGCGAGTGGTGACGTAGGCGCTCAGCAGCCGGGACACGGTGGCCAGCACGCGACCCGGCGTGAGGCGGTTGGCCGCGCGCGCGGCGCTGACGCCAGCAGCGCGCCGACGACCGTGCCGGGTAGGACGGGCGCGCCCATGCGCATCATGCTGCGGCGCTGCCGGGCCAGCAGGTGGACGCCCCGGAGAGAACGGCTAGGTGCGTCGTCGTTGCACGTTGATCGTTGTAATGCGTCGGCTCTGAGGATCTATCGGCTGGTGGGGATCATGCCCGCCGTATCGGCGCCGCGTGCACGGCACCGGTTCGGGTCAGAAGCCGTGAGTCATGGGGCAGCCGCAGTGCCGTGATGGTGCCTACGGCCGGCAGGACAGCGGCCACGGTCAGGGCGACAGCGGGTCCTGCGGTGTGCCACTGGGCGGCGCAGACTGCGGCACCGCAGGCGCCGCCGAGGAAGGTGACGAGCGTGAGCAGGCCGATGGCGCCGCCGCGGGCGGCTCCAGCGCGGGTGGTGGCGTACCCGCTGAGCAGCGTCTGCGCCACGGCCGCCGCGGTGAACGCCGCGGTACTGGCGGTCGCGAGTGCCCAGGGCCGTTGGTCGGTGGCGGCGTAGCACAGCGCGGCGGTCA
The DNA here is from genome assembly GCF_029626175.1 of Micromonospora sp. WMMD1082. Taxonomy (NCBI): domain Bacteria; kingdom Bacillati; phylum Actinomycetota; class Actinomycetes; order Micromonosporales; family Micromonosporaceae; genus Micromonospora; species Micromonospora sp. WMMD1082. The sequence continues at coordinate 3,071,319 of NZ_JARUBM010000002.1, forward strand.
GCAGGAGGCTGACGACCGCTAACACCCGCCCCTGCCGCACGCGTCGGGCCGCGCGCACGGTGGCCCGTGTCAGCAGCGCACCGACGACCGCGCCGGGCAGCAGGAGCAGACCGATGTCCATCGTGCTGTGGCCCTGCCGGGTCAGCAGGTGGGGTATGGCGTAGAGGAGGCCGAACAGGCCCCCGTAGACGCATGCTCCGGTGGCGGCGGCGTACCGGAACCAGGAGGCGGAGAGGACTCCGCGCGGCAGGAACCCGTCGCGGCGTCGGCGGGCGCGCACTGCCACGCCGACGGCGAGGGCCGCTGTGGCGGCGGTGATCATGATGGTGGCGACGCCGGGCTGCCCAGCGGCGGTGTGCGCGATCAGTAGGAGCCCCGCGGCGCAAGCCGTGACCAGAGCCGCGCCGGGCCAGTCCACCGGGGTGCGTCGCGGCAGGCGGTAGGTCATCGGCCAGCAGGCCGGCACGGCGACGACCGACAGTACCGGCAGGACCAGCGCTACGCGCCAGGACCAGTGCGCCGCCGCCGCGCCCGCTAGTGGGGCGGTGGCGGAGAACCCGGCGAGGCAGGCGCCGAACGCCGCCAGGGCAGTGGGGCGGCGGGCGGCGGGCAGCCCTGCGGTCGCGGTGAGCGCGGCGGCCATCGCCGCTCCGGAGCCGGCAGCCAGCAGGACGCGGCCGGCGACGACGACGGCCAGGGTGGAGGCGATGAGGCAGACCAGGGCCCCTACGGTCAGCAGAGCCGCCGCGGTGGCCAGGACCGGCCGGCTGCCCCATAGATCTGCCAGGCGTCCGCCTGCCAGCGCGCCGACCCCGACGCCGACGGCGTAGGCGGTGAGGATCCAGATCAGCACTGCGCTGTCGCTGGGAAGGTGTCTCTCACTCGCGGGTAGGGCGACGGCGGCGGCACTAACCCCGTACACCGCCGGCCCGTACAGTGCCCCCCATCGCCATCCCGGACCACGACCGACGGTGCCGGCGGTAGACCCCTCTTCGGGCGACCGGGAGGGTGTGCTCATCGCGGTCTCGCCGCCATCGCGGTGGGGCGCGGGTGAAGGGTGCTCGCGGCGTCCCGTCCGGCCTCGCTCCCGCCGCGAGGTGGCGGTGGGTCGGGTGGCGGTGTGCGGCGTCGACGGGTTCCGGCGGCGATGGCCACGGCGGCGGGGGCGAGCAGGAACGGGCCGGACAGGGCGGCGACCGCGGCGACGGTGAGCGCGGCGAGCGCGGCGTTGACCCGCTGGCGGGGTGTGGGCAGCAGACGCGCCGCCGCGGCGAGACCGACCAGGGTGACGCAGGCCAGCAGCGCGGCGAAGGTCCGCATCAAGGTTTCCACGGTGATCAGGCGCGGCGCCGCTGCGGCGGCGACCGCGACGAGCGTCGCGGCGGCGGCCTGGACCGCGACGCCGCGCCGGGGCTCGCCGTCGCGTGTCACCGCGAGGCGGGCGGGCAGGACGTGGTGACGGGCCAGGCTGACACCGGCACGCGCGCCCGCGGCGACGAAGGTGACACTGGCCGCGACGGTGAACAGCACCGCTGCCACCGCGACCACGACGGCGGCCCACGGCCGTCCGGTAGGGGCGAGCAGGCGCATCAGCGGCACCATCGTGTCGCCCGCCTCGCCGCCGAGCACGCCGACGGTGCACCAGGCCAGTCCGGTGTAGAGCACGACGATGATCGCGAGGCTCACCATGGCCGCCCTGCGGACCTGCCGCGGGTCGGTGAACTCCGCGGACAGGTTGGCGGTGACCTCCCAGCCGCAGATCGCCACGAACAGCACGGCGACGGCGCTACCGATCCCCGCGACACCGTGTGGCGCGAACGGGGTGATCCGATCGAGACTGACGCGTGGCCCTGCCACCACGACCACCGCGACGAGTAGCCCGACCAGCACCCCGGTGAGGACCAGCTGCAGCCGGGCGGACAGGCGCAGCCCCACCAGGTTCGCCAGATACACCAGGGCCAGCAGCACCGCCGCGAACACCAGGGCCGGTCTCGCCGAAGCGTGCAACGCGGCGGCGGTGTAGCGGGCGCCTGCGATAGCTCCCGCGACGACCCCTGCCGGTACCGCGGCGAACAGCCAGCACCCGACGACGGCCGCGGCGCGGTGGCCGAACGCCCGCCGGGTGAACGCGGCCACACCGCCGGAGTCGGGGTAGCGGGTACCGAGCGCGGCGAAGGACGTGGCGATCTGCGCGGACACGCACAGCAGCGCCGCCCACGCCAACAGCGACGCCGGGCCGGCAACCCGCACCGCCATCGCCGGCAGGACCAACACTCCCGGCCCCAGGACGGCGCCGACGCACAACGCCGCGCCACGCGCCGTGCCGATCCCGGCGCTCACCGCGCGGGCTCCGTGTCAGCCGGGCCGGCGCCAGCGCGGAACTGGTCAGCCAACGCCCTGAGCACAGCGACGACATCCGGTGGCGGCATGGCGGCGTCGCGCAGCAACTGCGCCTGTCGCACGGCGACCTGCCGTCGCAACATGCCCGCCAGTGACGATCCTTGCTGCGTCGGCCGTATCACCACCCGTCGCAGGTCATGCTCGTGCAGCTCGCGACGCACCAGACCGCGGTCGCTGAGCTGCGCGAGCGCGGAGGTCAGTGTCGCTCGGGCGACGCCGGCCTGCCGGGCGATGTCCGCCGGCTCGGCCACCTCGCCGGCGCACACGAGCTCCAGCACGTCGTAGGAGGTCCACGTCAGCCCCGTCTCGCGCAACACGGTGCGTTCCAGGTACGCGCGCACGACGTTCGCACTGCGGCACAGACATGCCAGCAGGTCGGGCTCTACCCGACGGGCCCGGTGTCCGCCGACGGGCGGGCGGTAGATGCCCGCCGGCCGGCGGACGGTGGCGCTCACCACGACCTGCCTCGGTGGTGGGGACGGTGGACGGTCGCAACGCCACCACGGCCTCCCCGGCCGGGGCGCCGGCCCGACAGTGCCGGCGTCGCGTCACGTGATTGACAATCATGGGCTGCGAAACACATGGTCATCCCCGTTCTTCCGGTGTCTGCTGGAGCATCGGCGCGGGCATGGCGCGGCGACAGCCGGTGGCACCTGTCCGCCCGCCCCATCACGCAGCGACGCCGCGGTCGGAGCCCGCCTGAGATCTGGAAGGGAGCCTGCGGCGGCGATCGACGCGGGGCGCGCCGCAGCGCCACGCGCCCCGGCCTCGCGTCGGCCGCGTGGTCGGCTCGCGGCAGCGGGCCTCAGTCCTGCGGTGCGCCGTTGGTAGGCCCAGGGTGGTGGGTCGCACCGAGTGCGGCGTTGACGCGCTGACCGAGCAACCGCAGCTGGTGATGCATCGCCACCAACGCCGCACGCCGCGACGGGCTCGGCTGGCGCGCCGCCGCCAGGATGAGCTCGTCGATGTCGCCGCGCAGCTTGCGCAGACTGCTGCTGGCCGACGCCAGCGGCAAGTCGAAGCCACCGCTTTTCACACTGCTCCATCGCCTCGGTGCGCCCGCGGCTGGCATCCGCCGCCGCGGTGACCGGACCCCGGCGGTCGCCTCGCGTCCCTCTTGCCTGATCACGGCCTCAACTCCTCGGCCTCGCACCGTCGCTGTCGCACCGACCCGGCGGGCAGCCCGCACGCGGCCATTGGGGCACCCCGTGGTGTGGTCGGTGAAACGGCGGGGACCGACGGCGCACCCGCCGGCCCCCGCCGCTCGCCGCCGCGACCTCACGAGCCAACGGTCGCCGCGGCGAACGGGGCACCGTGGCCATCCGGTGAGCCGCCGAGACCCGCCGTGAGGCGGCTGGTCACGCGGCAGCGACAGCGTCACGGGACGCGGCCAGGCCAGGCGATGCCGCCGCGTGGTGGCGGCCGGATGACAAGTGCCCGAGCGGCGACGGTTCCCCCCTTTGGTCCCGTCGCCCGCCGACCGGGGCGCACCTCGCGGGCAGGTCCCCGATCCGCTACGCTCCACCTAACTGTAGTTCGAAACTTTCGTACTACAGTTGCTGGGGCGATGACGAGAGCTAAACACGACATCCCCCTGGCGGTCAACTGTAGTTCGTAGTTTTCGTAGTGCAGTACGGAGGATCTTGTGGCTTCGACACCTGCCGACCACGCTGACGATCACACCTCGCAGGTGATCCAGTCCCGGTTGCTAGTGATCCAGTCCCGGTTGGAGTACCTGTTCAGCGGGGAGCGCGAGGGGGCGGAGCCCTACACCGAGAGCGAGGTCGCCCGCGCGCTCATCGCCCGCGGCTACCCCATCACCGAGGGCGGGCTGCGCAACTTGCGGCGCGGGGAGAAGATCAACCCCAAGGCCACCACCCTGATTGGCCTTGCCGAGCACTTCGGCGTCCCCCCCGGCTTCCTCCTCGGTGAGGGGGACGAACCCACCTTGAAGGCCCGCGAAGCGCGGGTCCTGGCCCGGACGATTCAAGACCTCAGCCCCGAAAACCGGCGAAAGATCGCTGCCACGATCCGGGACTACCAAGAGTTGGAGGCACTCAAGGAACGCGCTTCCCGGCCCTCGCCGCCCGACCAGTAGAACCCTCTCGCGCTGGCGCACCGCCGGGAAGGGGCGGTCGGGCATGCCGGCGGGTCAGGACTGCGCGAACGCCGCCGCGAGCAGGGCGCCGGCAAGCAGATAGGGGCCGAAGGCCAGCTCGGATTGGCGCCGTAACGCGAGACGGGCCAGCGCTTCGGGCCCGGCGAGCAGGTAGGGCAGCAGGCCGCCCCACACCACCGCAGGCCAGCCGAGTGTGCCCAGCGACGCGGCAAGGACCGTCGCGAACCGCACATCGCCCGCGCCGATCATGCTGCCGCCCGCGGCCAGCACGAGGTACGCGCCGCCCACCGCGCTGGCCGCGAGCAGCGCCGTCACCAGCGTCTGCCAGTGCCCGGTTGCGAACGCGTCGCCCGCGAGAAACGCCCCCAGTGTCAGCGCCATGGCCCCGACGAGCGGCGTGGGAAGCCGGTGCGTCGCGGCGTCCACGGCGGCGAGCAGCAGCCCGAGGTCAATGAGGATGAGCCACGCCGCCACCAACGGCACGCCGCCTGGCCGCTCATGCAGACGCCCGGCGAGCGCCACCGATCCGGAGGCCAGCACGACGGCGCCGCCGCCGGAGGCCAGCGCGTGCCAGCGGAGGCGACGGGCGCGCGGGGCGTTCCCGGCGCGCAGGCGTGCCACGGCGCGCAGGTAGGCCGCCGGCAGCACCGCTCCCGCCAACGCACCGCTCACCGCGCTGCCCCACCACAACGTCGCGTCCACATCGCCCCCCACCCGCCGCTCGACGCGGCCATCCCTGCCCACCCGGCGTCACGCCGGCGCCCTACCGGGACACTGCGCGCCCAGGCCTCGGGCGCCGCGCCGACCCTTCAGGTAGGCGAACTACAGTACGAAGTTTTCGAACTGTAGTTGACTGTCTACGTCGGGGTGTGCTTTGCTCGGTCCGTTCCGATGCCGCACTGTGGTGCAGATTCTGCGAAGTGTGGCGTGGCGCCGGGCGAGCTGAGCGGTAGTGCCAGCCGCGCCCGGGAGATGCCCGTCCGCCGGCCGTCGGCGGCGTCCAAACGGGTCAGACAAGTCGATGTCCAGGAACCGCGAGAGCGGTCGGCTCGCCGTCGCGAGGAGACACGATCAGCATGATCATCAAAAGGATTCGTCGGGCTCGTGGCCGGTTCGTCGGGTTGGCCGTAGGCGTGTGCCTGGCGGCCGGTCTCGGCGGATGCGGCGGGGGCGGCGCCGCGCAGGATCCGCCGGCGAGCCGTCCCCCGGCGCCCCCGGTGGTGGAGCCGGGTGTCAGCGCCGACGAGGCGGCGTTGCGGGCCTACCGGGGCATGTGGCAGGCGTACGCCGAAGCCGGCGTGACCGCGGACGCGCAGTATCCGGACCTGCCGCGGTACGCCACCGGCAGAGCCCTGTCGACGTTGCAGACCGGGCTGACCAGACTGCGGGAGGACGGCAACGTCATCAAGGGCGCCTACCGGTCGGACCCGCAGGTCCTCGTGACCACACCGGCGACGCTGCCGGCCGCGGCGACGGTGACCGATTGCCTGGACACCACCGAGTTCCTCACCTACACCGCGGCCGGCGCGTTGGTCGACGACATCCCGGGTGGTCGACGGGCGGTCCGGGCGACGGTCACCCGTGACGGGGACGGCTGGAAGGTGTCCAGCTTCGGGGTGCAGGCGGTCGGCACATGCTGAGGCCCGCGCCCCGGGTGGGGATCGTCGCCGCCGTCGTGGCCGTGGCCGTCGGGGTGATGGTGTCGCCCGCCCGGGCCGACGACGGTATCGGCCATGTCGACTGCACGCGCAGCCCCGCCGCACCCGAGTGCGAGCTGACCGCCGAAGCCCCCGGTGGCCCCGCCGGGCCCACCGGCGGACCGACCGGGGGCAGCGGCGGCGCGCACGACAGCGACGACGCGGATGAGCAGAGCGACTGCTACTGGGCGCCGGTGCCCGGTGACCGGCCGCCACCTGCCGGGTCGGGCCCGCAGGGCGGCTGGTACGCGCGCACCTGCCTGCGCGACGGCATCGGGTCGCAGGCCACGCCGGTGTGGCTCGACGAGGCGCCCGGGCTGAACCCGGCCGCGCTGGCGCAGACCGCGCGCTCGCGCCTGGTCCTGCCCGCCCCGCAGATCCGCACCAACCCCGACACCGTGCCGTTCGTGCTGGTCCGGGTGCCGGTGTGGTTGTGGGTGGATCGGGTGACCTGGTCGGTGCGGTCGGCGTCGGCGTCGGTGCCCGGGGTGACGGTGACCGCGACGGCGACGCCCACCCGGGTGCGGTGGTCCTTCGGCGACGGCAGCACGGGCCTGACCTGCCGGGGTCCGGGCCGGCCGTGGACGCCGACGATCGACCCGCGGGCCAGCTCGCCCTGCGGGCACACCTACACCCGCTCCTCGGCTTCCGCGCGCACCGGCACGTTCGGGCTGCGGGCGACGGTCACCTGGTCGGTGACCTGGTCCGGGCCCGGCGGTCAGGGGGGCACGCTCGACCCGCTGACGACGACATCAACCCGCGCGGTGCCGGTCGGGCAGTCGCAGGCCGTCGTGGAGCGTGTCCGGTGAGCGTGGCCACGCGTGCGGTCACGAGCGCGGCCGGCGCGGACGCCTCGACGCCGTCGGCGCGGCCGGCCGGGCGCCGCAGCGGCCAGCGGGTGGCCGCCGGGGTGCTGCTGGTGCTGGCGACGGTGGCCACGTTCTGGCAGGTCGATCTGCGGCGCAATGCCGCGCACCAGTACCTGGCGGTGGCCCGGCCGATATCGGCGGGTGAGGTGATCGCTGCCGCCGACGTGCGGGTGGTGCGGGTGCCGAACCCGCAGGGCCTGGCCCTGGTCGCCGCCGAGCGCCGCGACCAGGTGGTGGGGCACAGCGCCGCGGTGCCGCTGGCCGCCGGCAGCCTGCTGGTGTCCTCGCAGGTCGGTCCTGCGGCGTGGCCGCCGGCCGGGCAGGCGGTGATCGCGGTGCCGGTCCCGGAGGGACGCGCCCCCGCCGGCCTGACCGCCGGGGCGCGGGTCGCGGTGGTCGTGACCGCCAACGGTGCCGGCGGTGAGCAGCCGGCCCCGCCCGGCGGTCAGGGCGGGGCGCCGCGGGCGGTGGGCGCGGTCGTGTCGATCGCGGACACGGTGCATACCGGCGGGCAGGTGGTGACGCTGCTGCTGGCCGACCGCGACGCGGAGGCGGTCGCCTCGGCGACCGGCGAGGTGGCGCTGGTCCAACTCAACGCCGGCCAATGAGAACGGGCTAGTGAGAGACGCAGGAGGTGCGGACGATGTTGGTGGTCCTCGCGTCGGTGTCCGGCGCGCCCGGGGTGTCCACGGCGGCGCTGGGTCTGGCCGGGCTGTGGCCGAAGCGACCCGGGCTGCTGGTGGAGGCCGACCCGTGCGGCGGCGTGGTCGCCGCGCGGTTCGGGCTGCGGCAGGAGCCGGGGTTGGCCGCGTTGGCCGCGGCGGCCCGTCATGGCCTGCCGGCGGGCGCGGTGGCGCCGTTCGTGCAGATCCTGCCGCTGGGTGTGCACGCCGTCGTGGCCGCCGACGCGGCCGCGGGAGCGGTGTCGGTGCTCGCCGACCGGCCGGCGGCGGTCGCCGCGCTGGCGCCGGTGGTGCTCGTCGACGCCGGCCGCCTCTACCCGGGCAGCCCGGCGTATGGCCTGCTGTCCGCCGCGGACGCGCTGGTGGTCCTCACCGTCGGTGACACCGAGCACCTCGACCACGTCGCGCACCGGCTGGCCGGGCTCCGCGCCAGGGTGCACACCGGCACCGTCGGCCTGGTCGTGACCGGCAAGACATCCTTCACGCCGCAGGACATCAGCGGCCAGTGCGGTGCGCCGGTATGGGCCCACCTGCCCCGCGACCGGTGGGGCGCGGCCGGGCTGAGCGGGCGGATGGCCGGACCCGGGTGGGCGCGGACCCGCCTGGCGCAGGCGCTGCGTACCCTGGCCACCACCCTCGCGGACCCGCCGCAGCCGGCCCGCCCGAGGCTGGAGGTCGCCCGGTGACCGGCCCCGCGGGTGTTCCGCCCGCACCGGCGAGGCCGGAGGCGGTGGCGCCGGAGTTGGTGGCGCGGCTGCGGTCGCGGATCAGCGGCCGGCTCGCCGCGCACACCACCACCGCGTCCGATCCGCCACCCGACGCGCTGATCGCCCGGTTCATCGCCGAGGAACTCGTGGCGCACGCCCGCGACACGATCACCGACGGCGGTGTTCCGCTGACCGCGAAGGCGGAGGCGGCGCTGGCCCGGGAGCTGCAGCACACCTTCACCGGCCTGGGTGGCCTGCAACGGTGGCTCGACGACCCGAACGTCGAGGATGTCTTCGCCAACGGCTGCGACAACGTGTGGATCCGCACCACCGGCGGGGTCATGGTCCGGGTGCCGCCGATCGCCGCCTCCGACGACGAGCTGATCGAACTGGTGCGGGTCGCGGCGGCGCGCAGCGGCCAGGAAGAGCGACGCTTCGACCGCGGATCACCGAGCCTGTCGCTGCGGCTTTCCGGCGGGCACCGGCTGTTCGCGGTGATGGCGGTGTCCAAGCGGCCCACCCTGGCGATCCGCCGCAACGTGTTGCAGCACGTCACGCTCGACGACCTCGTCCAGCGCGGTGAACTCACCCCCGGGCTGCGCGACCTCATCGCCGCGATGGTGCGGGCCCGCAAGAACCTGGTCATCTGCGGCGGCACCGGCGTGGGCAAGACCACCCTGCTGCGCGCCGCCGCCGGGGCGATCGGCGCCCACGAACGGATTGTCACCGTCGAGGACGCCTTCGAGGTCGGCCTCGACGAGAACACCGACGCCCACCCGAACACCCCGGCGCTGCAGCAGCGCGAACCCAACCTCGAGGGCGTCGGCGGCATCGACATGACGACCATGGTCAAGTGGGGGCTGCGGATGCGCCCGGACCGGGTCATCGTCGGTGAGTCCCGCGGCGCCGAGGCCGTGCCCATGCTGCTGGCCATGTCGCAGGGCAACGACGGGTCGATGTGCACCATCCACGCCTCCTCCAGCAAACAGGCCCTGTCCCGCCTGGCGATGTACGTGATGCAGGCGCCGATGCAGCTGACCTTCGACGCCGCGAACGTGCTCATCGGTCAAGCGGTCGACTTCGTGCTGCACCTCGACGTCGCCACCGACGGCACCCGTGTGTTGTCCTCGATTCGGCAGGTGCTGGAGACCGACGGCACGCAGGTGACCTCCAACGAGATCTACCGCCCCGGTCCGGACCGGCGGGCCGTGCCGGCCGCACCACTGCGCGCCGACACCCTCGACGACCTCACCGCCGCCGGCCTGGACCTCGACCGTCTCGCCGCGGATCGGTGGTGAGCCGTGGACCTGTCGCCGATCCTGCTCGGTGTCGGCTGCGCCGCCGGTCTGGCCCTGATCGCCGACGGCCTACGCCGCCGCGCACCGGGCACCCCCGGCGGCCGGCGACGGACCGGGTGGACACGGGCGCAGCGCACCCGGCTGCTGGCCGCCGTCGCCGCGGGACTCGCCGCGGCGACGCTGACCCGCTGGCCCGTCGCCGCGCTGCTCGGCGGCGCCGCCGTGTGGGCGCTGCCTCGCATCCTCGGCCCCGACCGTGACCAGGTCCGCGCGCTGGCCCGCATCGAGGCCGTCGCCGCCTGGGCGGAACTGCTGCGCGACACCCTCTCCTCCGCCGCGGGACTGGAGCAGGCGATCACCGCCACCGCCGCGGTCACGCCGGCGCCGATCCGGGCGCAGGTCACCGCGCTGGCCCAGGCCGTGCGCGGCGGGGCGCGGCTGCCCGACGCCCTGCACGCCCTCGCCGCCGACCTCGCCGATCCCGTCGCCGACCTGGTGGTCCGCGCCCTGACCCAGGCCGCCGGCCACCACGGCGGACAGCTGACCGACAGTTTGACGAGCCTGGCCGCCACCGCCCGCGACCTCGCGGCCATCCGGATGCGCATCGCCACCAAACGCGCCGCGACCCGCACCGCCGCCCGCGTCATCACCGGTACCAGCATCGCCATGGTCGCCGGACTGATCCTGCTCAACCGCGGTTTCCTCGCCCCCTACCACAGCGTCACCGGGCAGTTGGTGCTCCTGCTGGTCGGTGGGGTGTTCGCCGGCGGGTTCTGGTGGTTGGCCCGCGCCTCCCGGCTTCCCCAACCCCCACGCGTGCTCGGCAGCCCGGGGCGGGCGTCATGAGCATGGTGCTCGCCTGCGGACTGGCCGCCGGCCTTGGACTGGTCCTGGTCGCCACCGGCTTGATGCCGGCCCGACCCAGCCTCGCCCAGGCCCTCGACGCTCTGCGTCGGGCACCCGCTCCGGCCCCGCCGCCGGCACCGGCGCGCGCCCGGCTGCTGTCCGCGCCGCTGCGCGCGCTCGGCCTGCCCGGCCAGCGGATGCGCGCCGACCTGGCGGTGCTCGAGCGGCCCGCCGCGCTACACCTGGCCGACCAGATGCTGGCCATCCTCGCCGGCCTGCTGCTGCCACCGGTCGCGATGGCGGTGCTGGCCACCGGTGGGGTCAGCTTCGCCGCCGGCACGCCGGTGTGGGCATCCCTGGTAGGCGCCGGGGGCGGGTGGTGGCTGGCGGAGTCCACCGTCCGCGCCGAAGCGCAGCGGCGCCGCGACGAGATGCGCTACGCCCTGTCCGCGGTGCTCGACCTGGTCGTCATCTCCCTCGCCGGTGGCGCCGGGCTCGAACAAGCCCTCGACGACGCCTGCGCCGACGCCCGGGGCTGGGCCGCGCAGCGGCTGCGCCGCGCCGTGGACACCGCACGGCTGCTGCGCGTACCCCCGTGGCAGGAACTGGGTCAGCTCGGCGCCGACACCGGTGTGATCGAACTCGAAGAGGTCGCCGCGGCGCTGGGTCTCGCCGGCACCGAAGGCGCCCGCATCCGCGCATCGCTGACCATCCGCGCCGCGACCCTACGCGCCCACCAGGGCACCGCCCTCGAAGCGAAGGCCAACGCCGCCACCGAACGGATGTCCATGCCAGTGATGCTGCTGGCCGCCGCCTACCTGCTGTTCCTGCTCTACCCGGCAGTCGCGGTGATCGACGCGCTCTGACGAGCGCGTCGACGCGGAACCGACGTGCTGCCACACCGCAACCGAGGGGAGACGCACAGCAATGACACCACCGGAGCCCGCCCGCTCTCGCGCCGGCGCCACACACACCCCGGTCCGCCACGGTCCCGCGCCCAGGCGCGGCCGGCAGTCACCGGCACCCGTCCCATCCCCGGCCGCGCGCGCCGACGCCGTCGACGTTGCCGCCGGCAGGAGCGCAGACCGGTACGCCACCCGGACCAGACACGCCCACCGCGCCGGTACCCGCGACGAACAGCGCGCGACGCGGGGCCTGCCCGACACCGTCGCACCGTACCCACAGGAGCGATGCCGTGGCGCTGCCGCCGGCGAGCGCGGACAACCCCGCGCTGCCCGCCGGGGTGAACGGCCCGCGCGGATGGGCGGCGGCGAGCCCACCGTCCGGCGCCCGCCCGGCACCGCGGCCCCCGACCACCGACCACCGACCGGCGGTAGACCGTACCGCGACAGCGGCAGCCAGAGGAGACTCGCATGTACCCGAGCAGCGGTGCTGGCCCGAGCAGCGGTGCTGGCCAGATTGACCCTCGTCCACCTCACCGTCGCCGCCCGGATCCGTCGTCTGCGCGGCTCCGGCGACCGGGGCAGCGAAACCAGCGAGAAGGTCCTGTGGATCGCCCTGCTGGTCTCCCTGGTCCTCGCCGTCTACGCCATCTTCGAGTCGAAGATCATCGGCAAGGTTACGGGCATCACCCTCTAGCGCCGCGCCAGCGCGACGGCCACCCCGCCCGCCAGACCCGCGACGACCGCGGGTCGGTTACCACCGAGGTGGTCCTGACCGCGCCGTTGCTGATGCTGCTCGTCCTCGTCGGCGTGCAACTCGCCGTCTGGGCGCTCGCCCAACTCGGCGTGCAGCACGCCGCCAACCACGCCCTGCAGACGACCAGGACGCTCGACGGCACCGCCGCCGGCGGTCACGCCGACGCGGTCGCTGTCCTGGACCACGTCGCCGCCGGCCTCGTCACCGACCCGCAGGTGTCAGTGACCCGCACCGCCGACATCGCCAGCGTCGCGGTGTCCGGGCGGGCACCCGCGGTCGTGCCGTTCCTGCGCCTGCGGGTGAGCACCGACGTCAGCGCCCCCACCGAGAGGTTCCGGGCGCTCGCCCTGCCCCGCGGCGGCACCGCGGTCGAACAGGACCCGCGATGAGCGCGCCTCCGGCCGGTCACCGCCCGCACGCCGGTGCGCGGCGGCCAGGATGGGCCGGCGACCGCGGCTCGATCAGCGTCGAGTTGGCGCTCGGCTACGTGCCGCTGATGGTTCTCGCCGCTCTGGCCATCGTCGCCTGCCTGCGGCTGGCGTCCGCGGCCATCGACGTCAACTCCGCCGCCGGCACCGCCGCCCGCCAGGCGTCCCTGGCCCGCACACCCGCCGCCGCCACCATCGACGGCGCCGCCGCCGCCACCAGCGCCCTCGCTCGACGAGGCATCACCTGCCAGCCATCCACCGTCACGGTCGACCCCGGCACCTTCACCCCGGGCGGGCAGGTCAGCGCCGCCGTTGCCTGCACCGTGCGCCTCGACGACCTGGTCGGGCTCGGCCTGCCCGGCTCCGTCACCATCCGCGCCACCTCCCACCAACCCCTGGACACCTACCGCGACGTCGACCAGCGGGTCCTCGCGGGTTCAGGAATGCCGAAACGTCGTCGGGATCCGCGACGCTTCCTGCCCGCCGTGGGCCTGACCGAGGGCGCCGGAGCCGCACCGGAGCCGGGCACTGCGCGCCCCGCCGACCACCGGCGGCGGCCCGGCACCGACATCGCCCGCGTCGCTGGGGCGCATCGACCGGCCCGCGATGCCGGTCAGCGGGCCAGGACCGGCGCCACGCGGCCTCGGGGTGCCCGAGCCCGACAGGCCTGTCACGACGACCACGGGCAGATCACCCCGTGGACGGTCGTCGGCGTCGTCATCGTCCTGGTCCTCGCCGGCCTCGTGCTCGACCTCGGCGCCGCGATGGCCGACAAGGTTCGCCTGCGCGACATCGCGCAGGCGGCCGCCCGGGCCGGCGCCCGCGAGATCGACCTCGCCGCGTACCGCGCCACCGCAGCGATCGGACTACACCCCGCGCGGGCCGCCGCCGCGGCACGCGCCTTCGCCGCCCAGACCGGCGTCGACGGGCAGATCACCGCCACCGCGTCGACCACCACCGTCACCGTGACCATCACCGGCACCCGGCAGACCCAGCTGCTGCACCTCGTCGGCATCACGGGCCTGCCGGTCTCCGCGACCGCGACCGCGACACCCCTGACCGGCGTCACCGCGCCCGACTGAGACCGACCCGACCTGCACCACCGGGAGCAGCAGTGTCCACATTCCTCGCCGCCACGGCCCGCCGGCTGGCCGGCCTCGCGTTCGTGGCCCTGCTCACCGCCGGCGTGCCCTACGCACTCATCCGCTACGTCGGCTGGCCGCTACCCCACCAGGTCCCCACCTGGCAGGACTTCGCCACCACCCTGACCTCACCGCTGACCGACACCATGATCGGCAACGCCATCGCCTGCCTGCTGTGGCTGGCCTGGGCGGCCTTCATCTGGTCCCTGGTCGCCGAGGTCACCGAAGCTGTCGCGGGCATCCGCCTGCCACAACCGCGCGCCATCGCCCCCGCCCGAGGGCTCGCCGCGCTCCTGGTCGCCGCCATCACCGGCGGTGTACTCGCCACCGCCGCCCAGGCGGCCCCCACCTTCATCCAGCCGGCGGGCGGGACGGTCCCGGCCGTGGCCGCCACGGCCAACGCGGCGGACAGCGCGTCGAGCACCACGACCCGACCCGCAATCACGCATCCTCACCGGCCGGACCGTGAGACATCAGCCCTGGCGGAGACCCGGCGCGGCACGCACGATCCGATGCAGCTGGTGGCCGGGCATGTGACGCTGGTGTCGGCCGGGCAGCGCTACACCTGCCAGGTCACCCGCGGCGACACCTTGTCGGGCATCGCGCGGCAGTGGCTGGGTGATGCCAACCGGTGGCCGGAGATCTTCGCCCTGAACCGAGGCACCCACTTCCGCGACGTCGGCGGCACGCTCACCAACCCACACCTGATCTACCCGGGCTGGACCCTGGAACTTCCCGACGACGCGACGCCGCCGGCCGGCTCCGGCGCGACCCGGCCCGACCAGCCGGCACCCGATCCGCCCACACCAGCGCCGCCACCACCTGCCGACCAGCCGCCGTCCGAACCTCTGGCCCCGAGTCCTCCCGCCAGCCCCAGCACGCCACCGCTATCAGACGATGACGACGGTGTGGTGGAGCCTGCCGCGCCGGCCGACGTCGCTGCCACACCGGCAGGCCCACCACCGACGACGGACACCTCCACCGGGGACTCACCGGCCGAACACCAGACACCCACACCCCCACCGGAAACGTCGCCCGGGGTGCCACTGGGCACCGGCAGCTGGCTCGACCTCGGACTCGTCGCCGCGATCCTCGCGGCCGTCGCGCTGGTCTGGGCGCATCGCCGTCGCCGCTACGTCCCTGCCAAGCCCACCCCCCGGCTACGCCTGGAGGACCCGAGCGTCGCCCCCATGCCGGGGGTGATCACCCGGATCCGTCGTGGCTTGCACCGAAGTCCGCCACCGACTCCTCGGACGAGCCCCGACACCCCGCTGGACACGCTCCCCATCGAGCCCAGGCCGGACGAGCCGGACCCCGACGACGACGGGACCGCCGTCGACGCGGGCGTGCCGCAGCCGGTCACGCCCGCCCTGTCCAGCCCGCTGATCGAGGTGTGGCCACCCGCCGGGTTGGGACTGATCGGCCCCGGTGCCGACGCCGCGGCCCGAGGCTTCCTGGTATCCGCTCTCGCCGCAGGTGGATTGGACGAACCCAACAGCCGCGGGCACGTCGTGATCCCCGCCGGCACCCTGGCCACCCTGCTGGGCGCCGCCGCCGTTGGGGTGCCGGACACCCCCCGGCTGACCGTCACCGGCGGGCTCACCGACGCCCTGACGCTGCTGGAGGAGCAAACCCTGCACCGCACCCGAGTCTGCTTCGACCACGAAGTCGACACCGTCAGCGCCCTGCGCGACGCGGACCCCATGGCCGAGCCCCTCCCGCCGATCGTCCTCATCACCGACACCACCGCCGCACACGAACGCGCACGCATCGCCGCGGTGCTCACCCAGGGGCAACGACTCGACATCCACGGCATCCTGCTCGGCGCCTGGCCCGACGGGGACACCGTCACCGTCGCAGGCGACGGATCCACCCGCCCGGCCGACAGCGACGCGCACCGGCACGGACGCCACCCCGCCGACATCGGCCGCCTCACCGTCATCGACCCGACCGAAGCCGCCGACCTGCTCCGCGTCCTCGCCGAGTCCCACACCGGCGAGCCACAGCCACCGGCCCCCACCGAACGCCCCCCACTGCCCGACACCACCACGCCTGGCGACCCCGCGGCGGGCCCCGACCCCGCGGCGGCCCACAACGACGAAAAGGCCACCCCTTCAGCAGAACTGGCCGCACCCGGCGACCACCGACCCACGCCCACCGTCGAGCCGACCATCGACGTAAGCGACAGCGCCGCGTCAGCGCCCGGCCACGACACCGACCACGACCGCGCCGACCGCGAGGACACCTCTGCCCCCCGCGACGGCACCGACCCGCACGACATAGCCGACCAGGTCAAGGTCCAGATTCTCGGCGACGCCCGCATCATCGACGTCGACACGACGCAGCCCCTGCGCGGCAAGTCCCTCGAACTGCTCGTCTACCTGGCCGTGCGGGGCGGCACCGTCAGCCGGGAATCGATCCTGGACGACCTCCTGCCCGAAGCCACGACCAGCAAGGCACCGCACCGGCTGCACACCTACGTCTACAACCTGCGGCGCGTGCTCAAACGCACCGGCGGCACCGCCACCTACCTGTCCCACCCCGACCAGCGCTACACCCTGCACCGCGACACCGTCGACGTGGACCTCTGGCGGATGAGCGACGCCCTCGACCACGCCAACCGCGCCGCGACCCCCGCCGACCGGATCGCCGCGCTGCGCCGCGCTGTCGACACCTACCAAGGCCCGCTCGCCCGGGGCAAGGACTACGAGTGGATCGAACCGTACCGCGAAGCCGTCCAACGGCAGGCCGCCGACGCCGCCCTCGCCCTCGCCGACGCGCTGGCCGACCACCCCGCCGACGCCCTCACCGTGCTCACCACGGCCATCAGCCACCACCCCTACGCCGAACCGCTGTACCAGGCGGCGATGCGCGTACACGCGGCGCTCGGCGACGCCACCGCCATCCGTGACCTACACCGTCAACTCGCCCGTGCCCTCGACGGCATCGACACCGAGGTCAGCGACGACACCACCAGCATCGCCCGCAGCCTGGTCAACCAGCTCGGCCGCCACCGGCCCGTGAGCAAGGACTCGACGTGACCACGCCCGGGGGGCTCGGCCGCCCTACCGGACCCGCATCGACTTCGCCGCACTCACCGGCCCCCACCTGCCCGGGCGCATCCGCCCGCGCGAACCTCACCCCCGCTGCCGGCGCACTCGACCCGCAGCTGGCGCACGCGGTCCGGCAAGCCGCTCGGATGCGGGCACTCTTCTACGTGGTCGTACTCCTGGTGGCCCTGACCGGGCAAGTCATCGGCGCGACCCAGAAACTCGACGTCCACCTGCTCATCGCGATCCCCGCCGTCGCCACACTGGAACTGGGCGGCGTCGTGGTGATGACCAACGCGGACGTCCGACGCCGCCTCGGTGAACGTTCCCTCGGCTCCCGCATCCTGTCGGCCGCCGTCGCCGCGGCCGCCGTGACGTTGAACTGGCTGTCCCACGACGACGTCCTCGCCGCCGGATTCTTCGCGGGCATGTCCACCCTCGGCTACCTCGTGTGGCTCATCCACGCCGAGAACATGCGACGAGACCGCCTCCGTGCCACCGGCGCGCTGCCCGCCACCACACCCGCGTACGAACTCCTCGACCACTGGATCCGGCATCCCCGGACCACCCGACGCGCCCGATCCTTGGCCAGGGCCGACCGCACCCTCGGGCTCTACGACTCATTCCACGCCGCCCGCGCCGAACTGCGCCGTGAACACCGCGACGCCGCCATCGCCAAGATCCTGCGCCGCAAGATCAAGGCAGCCGTTGACCCGACCACCGCCACGATCGCCGAACACGTCTACGACCTCAACGAGATCGCCGCCCGCCTGGCAGCCACCGCCGACTACGACGGACTCACCCAACTCATCGCCACCGACCTCGCGCCAACACGCATCGCGAGCCGTACGGACCGCCCCGGACCGCGCCGCAGACGCCTGCGGCCGACGCGCACCACGCGATTGGACGGCGACGGCGGCTCCACCTCGCTCCTCGACCAAGAGTCCTCACCGCCGGCACCGGAAGCGCGGCGACAGGCCCCCTCCGACTCGGCCGACCTGACAGTGCCGCGGAACCGATCTTCGACCGTGGACACCCGCAACCGGTCGCTCCCGCCGCCCCCACCCGACCACAGCGCCGAACCCCGCCGCGAGGACTCAACCGTACGGTCCGCCCAGGCAGACAACGGCCGTACCCCCACCGGAGACAGCCAACACGACACTCACGCAAACGCCAACAGCGACGCCAACGACACCCATCTCCCCACCGACCGCGGTGACCCATCACAGATTCCTCGCAAGACAGCAGCTGCCGTTGCGTACTGGCTCGGCCGCGATCCCCGCATGGAGCTCGACGAACTCGCGCGCAGAGTCGGCAAGACCGAACGGACCGTGCGCCGCTACCTACCCCCGAGCTGGCGACCCGCCACCAGAACAGGCAGCCGGCGGTAGCGCGCTGCACTCACCCGGAGGTAGAGCACCCGTCGCCGTGCACACCGTCGGCCGACGTCCACCGCGGCGAACGCCTACCGTGCGGGTCGCAGAAGTCCGCGCCCGGTCTGCCCCATCGCCGGTCACGCCACCGAAGTCACCTCCGCGACCGCCGCGCCTCTCCACTACGCAATCGCTACGAATGTTCGAGTATCGGCTGGACATGCCGTTCAGGGGCGTAGCCAGGCTCCCAAGGAAAGCGACCGTGCTGGTCGGGCCACACCACCTGTTGCAGGCGAACGGTATTCCTGCCGTACCGGGCGAACACGGCGCCGGGAAGTAGTGCCTCTGTGGCGGATCCCTCAACGATGACGGCGTCGTAACCCGCCAGGAGATCGCTGATGCGCTGACCTGACGTGAACCGTTCCGCACGGTCGAAGACCCGCGTGGCGAGGTCGTTAAGCAGCGCCTGCGATGTGCCGGGGTCTAGGCCGGCGACGATGAATTCCGGGTAGCCGTGCGCGGTGAGCCCGACGGTGTAGGCGAACGGGGCTCCCGGGGTCGTCTTCGGTCGGGACGACGGCAGTGACTGCCCACCCGTACCGATCGATAAGTTCCTGCTGCCGACGCTCGACGTCGTCGATTCCCATGGCGTGTCACTCCTCGATTCTGTTCAGTCGCGGCTGAGGTGATGCCCTGCGTTGCTTGCCCTGACGAGCGGGGCGGGACCGGTCGCGGACCGCAGGCGGCCCGAACGTCGGGTTCCGCCTCGCAGAGAGGCTCGGGTCATCGGATCGGGTTGAACGGATCGGTGGTCATCGGCGCGGGCGGTGTCGGCGGCAGGGCGTCGAGCCAGGCGTGCACCTGGTCGATGTCGTGCCGGCGCAGGCCGGTGTAGCCGTTGACGGGTACCAGCAGCGTGGGGATGCCCTCGGCGGTGCGCCGTTCGGCGTCGTAGGGGTCCTTTCCTCCGTGTTCGTCGTCGAGCACGGCGGTGGGCCGTTGGCCGGTCCAGGCGTATAGGTCGAACAGTTTCCGTTGATGGCCCCAGGCGATGCCGGGGTAGCGGTGTTCGATGACGGTCAGGTCTTCGGGTAGGCCCAGGTGCCGGGCGATCCAGCTCGCGGCCAGTGGTCCCCAGCTGGTGTTCCATACCAGCATGGCGCCGCGGCTGGTGAGTTCCCGCAGCCAGGGACCGTGTTCGGGGTGCAGCCAGACGGTGCCGGTGACGTGCTCGCCGGCCGGATTGGGTCCGTCGTACTGGTGTGGTCGGTAGCCCAGTTGCTCGGACGCCTCTGCGGCGTCGGGGATGAGTACGCCGTCGACATCGACGGCGACGACCGGTGACGCAGGGTCTACGTGCATGTCGTGGGTTGCCTTTCCGGGATGGCCGGGTCGTCGGCGCGGCGGTGAAGCCAGCGCCGACGGCCGGCCGGTTACTCGTATCGGTTCGCGGGGCAGCCGTCGCCGCCGGTGTGAACGGTCCCGGTGCGGTCCTCGGCGGGTGGGCGGGTGGGTGGGACAGGGGCGCCAGCGGTACGGGTTCGCCTCCGGATACGACGGGCCGGGGCCGGAACACGAACTGAGGGTAGGCTCAGCGGGTGGTTGTGGTGCTGCTGGAGCGGCCGGTTGCGGTCGCGGCGGCCGCCCGAACGCGCAGTTGCTGCAGGCTGGCCCCGGCCGCAGTCCGCCAGGTAGGCCAGCCCTTACATGGGTAGCCTGCGATCGAGCTGGCGCAGGTGTCTGGGGTGAAGAAGATGGCGCCTTCGGCGGTGACCAGGCGGCCGGCGTCATCGACGGTCGCGGTGTGCACCTCGCCGCGCCGGCTGCGGTACCACGTGACGGTTTCCCCCACGGTGAGCATTCCGGCGGCGATGAGGGGCATCAACGCGCCGGGTATGGAGGTGTCCGCGGTGGCGGACACACCCTCGGCGCGGGGTAGCCCTAGCAGGCTACGCAGGATGTCGTTGTAGGTGTCGCCGAAGCGTCCGTGTCCACGCAGACGCGCCATCACGGCATCATCGATGCGAACCAAAGGCATGGGTGAACTCCAGTCGCGAGTGGTGGAAGCTTGTTGAAGGCGCGCACGGCGCCGATATGATCCACGCGCATGCCAACGCGTCGGGTCAAGTCGATGCCGACATCAGTCGGCAGCAGACGCCACCGGCCCGTGAGCAAGGACTCGACGTGACCACTCTGCGCCGTGAACACCGCGACGCCGCCATCGCCAAGGTCCTGCGCCGCAAGATCAAGGCAGCCGTTGACCCGACCACCGCCACGATCGCCGAACACGTCTACGACCTCAACGAGATCGCCGCCCGCCTGGCAGCCACCGCCGACTACGACGGACTCACCCAACTCATCGCCACCGACCTCGCGCCAACACGCATCGCGAGCCGGACCGAGCGCCCCGCACCGCGCCGCGGGCGCCTACGGCCGACGCGCACACGATCAGATGGGGACGGCGGCCCCGCCTCGCTCCTCGAGCAAGAGTCCTCACCGTCGCCGGCAGCGCGGGGACGCGCGCCGTCCGACCCAGCCGATCTGACAGTGCCGCAGGACCGGCCCTCGACCGTGGACACCCGCCACTGGCCGGGCCCGCGGCCCGCAACCGACCAGAGCGCCGAACCTCGTCGCGAGGACCCCACCGTACCCCGCCCACACCCACAACGACCGCGCCAGGGAGTGTGGATCTAACGGGGAGACCTCTCTGCTGCCGGCGGGTTGACAAGAGAGGTGCCGTTAGAGAGACAGGCCCCGGGGCGCGGGCTCAGGCCCTGGTCAGCGCCTCAATCGCCGCTTGCCCGATGAGATTGATGCAGGTGGTGGGGTCGTCAACGGTGATGGTGGTGGTGTTGTCGTAGACCTTGGACGACCAGTGTTTGTTGTCGGGTGCGAGCCAGAGGATGGCGCAGCCGGTGTTGTGGAGTCGGTTGATGGTGGCCTGGCTCTGTTCCGGGTTGACGTAGTGGCCGTCGGAGACGACGACGAGCAGGCGCGCGGTGCCGGGGGTGGACAGGTGGAGGAGTCGGTCGGCTTCGGCGCAGGCTTCGACGAAGCGTTCCATTCCGGCGTCGGCTTGCATGTCGCGGACTTTGGTGGGGCGGCGGCCGGGTGGGATGAGCACGGTGACCCGGTCGCCGTAGGCCAGGGTGGCGCTGGTGGCTCCGGCGCGGGTGCTGGCTTGGGCGACGATCCACGCGGCGGAGGACATGGGGGCGGCGAAGGCGTCCATCGAGCCGGAGGCGTCGATGAGGATGCCGACGGTCAGCTCGGGGTCGGGGACAGGGCGTCGTACGGCGCGGCGCCAGGGCTGGGCGGTGGGGATGGCGCCGGCCGCTCGTTGGGCGGCGAGGGCGACGGCGGCGCGGGTGCGTAGCCGTCCGGGCGGTGCGCTGCTGGCCTCCGTGGTGCGGGCGGGTTCCCGGTGGCGGGCGCGGCGTAGTAGGGCGGTGAGCCGGTTGGCGGCCTGGCGTTCGGCGTCGCGGGGGGCGCGTTCGGTCCAGGTGATCGGCGTGTCGGTGTCGACGTGGATGCCGGGCACGTCGTCGCGGGGTCCGGTGTGTTCGGGGGTGTCGGCGGGTTCGTTGAGGATGGCGTCGATAGCGGCGGCGATGGCCGCCGCGATCGCGTTGGTGGTCGCGTCGTCGGCGGGGAGTGCCGGGTTGATGGTGGGGTCGATGCCCAGGAGGCGGCACCAGCGTTCGCCGAGGTCGATCATGCGGTCGGTGTCGGTGTCGCCGACCGTCTGGGCTTCCTGCCAGATAGCGCGGAGGCCCTTGAGGAGCTTGCGGCCGAGGACCTTGGTGATGGCGCGTCGTGGCTCGCGGACGTCGGCGGGGTTGAGGATTTTCGCGTCGACTCGGGCGAGGAGCAGTCCGGCGGCGTAGGCGGCGCTCCATGTCGTGTCGGTGGGTGTGTCGTCGGGGACGATGAGGCTGGTCATGGCGTGGCGTAGCCACCGGCGGTCGCGGGGTCGGGCCGTGCGGTAGTGGCCTTCGATCCGGGATTCTTCGAGCATGAGGGCGGCTTCCCGGACGACGGGCGGCACGGTGGGCGGTGGGTCCCAGTGCGAGTAGATGACGTGGGCGACCTCGTGCAGCAGGACGCCGTAGGCGACGGGGACCTTCGACCGGTGTCCGAGCCGCCGGGGGTCGGCGATCTCCGGGTCGCCGATGAGGTCGGCGTCGATCTGGATCTCGGCGGTTGCCGGGTAGCTGAACCCCTTCGGGCCGCCGTGGCTGGCGGGGGTGACGGTGACGGAGGCGTCCGTCCGGCCGGTGAGCCGAGCGGCGTGCTTGGTCCAGGCCGCCGACCACGGAGTCCAGGGCGACGAGGTTGGCGTCGGGGTGGTGCCGGAGGTGCTCAGGTGCGCGGAAACGCTGGTCATGACGGCCGCCTTACTTCTGCTTGCCGAGGGTGAGCGGGGTGATGGTCGTGGTGCGGTAGGCCCGCTGGAGGGCTTCGATGACCGCTTGCCGGTCGGGTTCGGGGGCGATCGCGGCGAGGTTGGACACGGCGGCGTCGAGGCCGAGGCTCGCGGCGACGCGTTTGAACGCCAGCAGCTCGCGCAACTGGGGCGCCCAGTCGATCTCGTGCTTGCGCATCCGCTTGTTGAGGGCGATGGCCGCGTCGATGGCCCCGTTCGGTACGCCGAGGGACCGGGCGAGCTGGAAGTCGGTGGTGACCTCGATGTGCACGGAGAACCGGGAGGCGAGGGCTTCGGTGAGGATCGCTCCGTGCACGCCGGGATTGTGGCCGGCGCAGACGTAGAACCCGTCGACGGCGGTCACGACCTCGTTGTGGTGGGCGGCGATGGTGATGGTGGCTCGGCCGTCCATCGCCGGGTACAGGGCCGCGAGCACGCGGGGTGGGATCAACGTGGCGTCGTCGATGAACAGGGCGCGTCCGTCGCGCATGGCGACGACGAGCGGCCCGTAGGCGAACTCGAAGCCGCCGTCAGGCAGCGGGACGTAATTGCCTACGAGGTCCTCGACTGCGGTGTCGCCGTGGCCGGCGACGGTGATCGCGTCGGCGTAGGCGGCCTCGATCAGCGAGGTCTTGCCGGTACCGGGTGGCCCGTAGAGCAGGACCGTGATGTTGTCGCGGCGCAGCCGGCGCAGCACCTCGACGTCGGTGCTGTCGTCGAGCTGGCGGGGCAGGTACCAGACGCCGTTGGGGCGCATGACAGCGCCGGGACGCGGGGGAATCGGCCCGGTCGGGGTGGGTGCCGGCGCGGGTGATACCGGGGACGTGGGGGTGGCGGTCGAGGGGGCGCGGCTGGCGCCGGCCCCGGCCTTGTACGCGTCGATGCCGTCGGCGGTGATGGTGTACCGGCGCGGTGACCCGCCGGACATGGTGGCCCACTTGCGGTCGACGAGGCGGTTCAGGACGGAGCCGATCGCCCCGGAGGACCGGCCCGGTAGTTCCTTGCGGAGGTCGCCGATGGAGAAGGCGCGGTGCGGCTCGGCCGCGAGCAGGGTCAGGACCGGCCCGAACATGGGGCGGGGCTTGGCCTTCGGCTTGGCGGGACGAGCGGGTGAGGTCATCGGGTACCTCCGACGATGGCGGCGGTCAGCGTGCAACCGATACCCGCGGTCCCGGAGGTGATCAAGTCGTATCCGCCCAGTTCCGGCAGGGTGTGGCCGGTCAGCGGCTGGCGGATCGGAAGGTATGTCGAGTGCGACATGGATGCTCCTTGGCGAGATGAAGCCGCCGCGCGCCCTTCCCGGGGCGCGCGGCGGCAGTGGTGCGCCACAGCGGGCGGGAAGAGCGCGCGTAGCCGTACTCGGCTACGTAGAGCGGTGCTCAGATCGGGCGCCGACCAGTTCGGCGGCGCGGTCGGGTCTGGAGTGGTGTCGGGCCGGAGTCCGGCCCGGGCGGGGTGTCACAGAGTGCGGGCCAGGTGCATCAGCCGGGCCAGCCGGCCGCGTGTCCGCAGTGACGTCGGGTCCGAGGTATTCCCACGGGGGATGTCTCCTCGTGAATCGATGAACGGGCTGTGGGCACGGCGATGACCGCGCGGTCGTCGATGCGAAGTGGGGTTGGTCTGGTGGCTGGCGTAGCCGGCGGCGGCCATCTTCTTGAGCGCCTCGTGCACCGCGACCGAGGAGGGCGCGCCGATCGCCCGGGTGATGTCTCCGACCTTGAGCATGCTGTCGGGGTTGTCGGCCAGGTATTGCGCGACCCGCGGGTACAGGTGGCCGATCCGGCGACCGGGGCCGGTGGCAGGCGTGGGGGCGGGGTGTGGGCCCGGGGGTGACCGGCCGCGGTGATGTGGGGTTCATCAAGGGGTGCCTCCTGTCGAGACAGGGCCCGCGCACCCGTCTCCGGGTGCGCGGGCGGTGGGACGAAACGACCGCGCGGGCGGAGACGGGGTGGCAGTGCCGAGCCCGACGTGAGGGCTGGGCGGTGCACCCGCTGTGTACAGGGGATATGGACGGTGGGTGGTGCTGCGCCGTCGCGTGCGCCGCCTCGCGGGGCGCCGCTGGGGTACGGCGTGTTAGAGGCTGCGGGCGATGCGGGCGAGCCGGTGCAGCCCGGTGACGATGCTGCGGTGGCGGCTGCGGGCGGGCAGGGGCACGCGGGGCGCCACCCGTGGGGTGCTCGCCCCGCGCACTCGGATGACCCGGTGCAAATGAAGGTCGGTGTCCACGGCGGCCACGACGCGGACTTCGCGCCGTAGCCCGGTCGGGGCCTTGGCCAGGTCGCCGTACCGGTAGCCGGGCCTTATCGGCGCGGTCCACGCCTCGAAGGCCATGCCGATGCCGATGCACGTGCGCCCGTGCGCGTGCAGCCAGGCGTCCCACCAGCGGCGGGCGGCCGGGCTGGTCAGGTCGGTGGCGAGGCGGTGCAGGACGACCGGCACTGGCAGCGTCATGCCGTGGCGGTGCGGGTCGGGCGTGCTCCACACGTCGGGCTCGGCGATGCTGGGGTCGGCCTCGACCGCGGCGGTGCCGTCGGCCGTGACGTGATCGAACAGGCCGAACAGGACCGGCTGCTGGTCCCAGCCGTACCGGTGCGTGGCGGCCTCGATGTCGCGCAGCACTGTGGTGATGGCTACGGCGGTGTCTGGCTGCAGCCGGCCGTGGGTGGCCATGCCGGTGCTGTCGAGATGGATGCTCAAGTGATCACTCCTAACGGGAGGGACGGCATCGTGTGCCGTCTGATGTGGGCAGCGCGGATCACGGGCCGTGGCGGTGCGGTCGCCGGCGCGTGCGATCGGATGCGGGCGGGGTGGGGCGCCCCGATCCCCCTCGGCTCGGGCGCCCCCGGATGCGCGGGACCCTCAGGCGCGGGCTGCTAGCCGGCCGGTGGTCCCGCCGGTTCGGGTGCCTCGGTGCCCAGGTCGACGCGCAGCGCGTCGGCCATCGACCGCAGCACCTCCTGCTCGTCGCGCGCGTCGGCGAGCAGGACGGCGTAGAGCAGCAGGATCTGCACCTGCGGTGGCGTGGCCGCCGTGCAGGTCACCTCCCACCGGCGCGTGCCGTCGGCGGCCAGCGCGGCCAGCCGCGCCTGTCCGGTCGCGCCGGTGCGGGCGATCCTCGCGAGCAGGTCCGACGCCGTCTGCCGGCACGACGCGGTGCCCTGGGGCGGTAGCGGCTGGTCGTGCGCTACTGCGGGGCGATGGTGTCGCGGTAGGCGTGCAGGGTTTCGATGAGCCAGTGGTGCGCGTCGGCGTGCCGGGCCGCGAGCAGGTCGAGGTCCCTTCCGGTGGACTGGAGTTCGCCGTTGGGGTTACCGGCCGCGCCGGTGTCGAGCGTGGCGGTGACGCGGCTGAGGATGCCGGCGGCGGATCCGACCCGCTGGCGCAGGCTGTGCTCGAGGGTCGACAGCCGCCGTGCGGCGTCCAGGACAAGACCGACCAGGTGCCCTTCGGCGCTGCCCTCGCTGTGGCGGCGGCGCAGGGTCTGCGGATCGGTGTCCGGCCCCAGGACGGGCCCGAGCACGTGGGCGATCAGAGTGGGGGTGGCGGGAGTCAGCATGCGAGGTCCTCCAAGGCTGGTTGGGGGCTTTGCGAACGTGCCGCAGCGCGGCTGGGCCGAGGGGCGGCGGTCGTGACGCCGGTCCTGGTCATGCGGGCACCGGCTCGACGGTCGAGTGGTGGCTAGGCGGCCAACTCGGCGGCGGTACGGCAGTGCGTGGCGGCGCGCTGCTCGGCGGCGGTGTCGTAGGCGTCGCGGTACACGGCGATCGCCTCCTGCCGTCGGAGGGGGTCGAGGTCTTCCCACCGGGGCGCGTGCGCGCCGGTGGCCTCGCGGTAGAGCTCACCGGCGTCCTCCATGGTGGGTTCGGGTAGCCGGGGCAGCAGGTCCAGGACGCGCGGGTCGCCGTCGTCGATGCCGGCGAGCAGCGTGCGGGCCTTTGTGGTCACGTCACCGGTGCTGCGACCACCGACCGTGTCCTGGGCCCACCAGTCGGCGGCGTTCGCCCCGTCGCGGCTGCCGGTCGCGACGAGGTCGGTGAGTACCGGCGGCGCCGACACCGGTGAGTCGGGATGCCCGCTGCCGGCACGCATCCGGGTGTCGGCCGACGTGGGGCCGGTGCGCAGGACGCGGGCGCCGCCGTGGTCTGCGACCCAGGCCAAACAGCGGCTGGCGTAGCCGGTGGCGACGGCGGAGCCAACTACGGGCCGGCGGGCCGGGTCCGGGGCGGGCTGGCTGGTGGTGTGCCGGTGCAGCCAGGCGGCCAGGGCGCGGCAGCGGTCCGGGTCGAGGTAGCCGGGAACGAGACCGCTGACCTGGTACGGCAGCAGGTGACCGGCGCCCGCCAGGGCGACGACGTGGTGTTGGACGGTGGCGGCGTCGAGCCAGCAGCCCCGCCCGGCGGGCACCGCGATCAGTGTCCCGGCCGGGTCCGGGCCGCCGGTGCGCCATCCGCAGCCGCCGGTGGCGGCGCAGTCGATCAGCCCGCGAGCGTCGGCGATGACCGGCCCACCGGCGAGCAGGGTCACCCCGATCGCGGTGCCGGTCGTGCGGCAGGGGTGCCGCACCGGCCGGGCCAGCAGGCCCGCCACGGTGGGTGCCGCCGTGGCGGCCGGGTCGACCGGCCAGGCTCGCGTCGGCTGGCCGAGGAGGGTGGTGGAGCACAGCGGCCGGCCGTCGGCGTGCAGGAACGCGGGCATCGTGCCGCGCCGGGGTCGGGTAGTGCCGGCGGGCCGGCCGATGGCCGGTCGCCCGCATTCGGGGCAGGACAGGGCGGCAGTGGATGGCATTGGTTTCCTTCCCGACGAGGGGTGTCGCGGGGCCGCCCCGCCGCCGCGCGCATTGCGGGCTGCCCTGCGGGCAGCACGGATCCGCGCCCGGCGTGCGGGGCGCCGCCACACACGGCAGTGAGTGAGGGAACAGACAGCAGTGCTCAGGTGGGCTGGTGCCCGGCCGCCGAGAAGTCGGGCGCCCGCGGCGGCGCCCTGCTCGGCGGTGAGCGTCGACACCGGTTGGTCGGCGGTCCCGGAACCACCGAGTCGGGCCGGCAGCACCGGGGCCGGCGATGGTGTGACACACCACCGGTGGTGATCATGGGGCAGTGGCTGGGGGCGACCGGCCAGACGCGCCGGCGTCGGCGGGTGCGAGGACGGCGGTACCACGGGCAGCGGCCGGATCGGTGTTCGCGGCGCACACCTATGCCAGCCGGTAGCCTGCGCCGAGTTCAGTCCAGCGGGTGCAGGCTGTGCGGTAGCCAGCGGTCATGGACGGTGGCCTCGTACACCCGGATCGTGTGCGCGGCGGCGTCGATGAGGTACATCCATTCTGTGTCGTGGTGCCGTGCGGCGGTGGCGACGTGGCCACGCACCACTGGACCGCGGGCGACCAGCTGCTGCGTGGCCAGCGCGTGCCCGACACCGGCGACGGCGACGGTGGCCGCGGGTGGCCGGCGGTGCCGGCAGGTCGGGCACAGGCTGTGCCAGTCGCGGCTGAGCAGGCAGTCCACCGTGGCGGTGGTGTCGCGGCCGAAGTGGTCCGCCCAGATGACGCGCAGGGCGGCCACCGTGTCGCTGGGATGGCCCGCCCAGTGCAGGTAACGGGCGGTGAACGTGCCGTCGGCGGTGATCGCGCCGACGAGTGCCGGTTCGGACAAGGGGTGTTCCTCTCGTCGTGTAATGGGGCCGGGGGGAGGCGGTCATGCCTCGGAAAGTCCCGGGCGTGGACCGCGTCCGATCGACCGGCGGTGTGGCGTTGTTCTCGGGGTTCAGCACCGCGGCGGGAGCAGGTCGGCTGCGGTGACCAGCCGTGGGTGACGGTGCAGTGGGGTGTCGGCGGCCTCGGCGTCGCTGACCTCGCCCGAGAAGGGCTTGTTGGCCTTCAGCAGGCGTGTGGCGGCGTTGCGCAGCGCGTCCGCCGACGGTGTGGTCGACTGCTCGATTTCCCAGAGGCCCTGGACGAGAGCTCGGCGGATGCCTTCGAGGTGGTCGTTTTCCTTCTGCAGCCGCATCCAGGCGCGCCCTTCGGCGAGGGCGACCTCGTCGAGGTCCTGGCTGCGGTAGCCGGCGGGGATCAGCGCGATCGCGGCGTGCAGCAGCCGGTGGGCGTCGATACGTTCGTGGTCGGCGCGGATCCGCTCTCGGATGGCGATGTCGTGGTAGTGCTCGACGACGTCGGCGGTGGTGGGCCCCTCTTCGCGGGGGACACCGTCCCAGCCGTGTTCGTACCAGGCGTTCAGCCAGTCGAGCAGTTCACGGACCTGTGCCCGTGTCAGCAGCACCGACCGGGACGAGGATTGGAAGTAGCTGCGGTGCCCGACGGCCAGCACGAGATCGTCGGACAGGGGCGGATGATGGCGGGGGCCGACGGTGAGCATGGTGTTGCCGACGTTGTGCACCTCGAACCTGCTGGTGCTAGCGCGGCGGGAAAGCCGATCGGTGGCCATGGTGGTCTTCCCTTGGGCTGGGCGCGCACCGTGCTGGCCGGGTTCGGCCAGCACGGTGCGCACAAACGGGTGGTGGGCGATGCGGCTGGCCGGGGATCCGCCGGTTACGGGCGGGACGGCCGGAGTGGCGTCAGGGACCGGTCGGTGCGTGGCTGCCGGGGCCAGGTGCCGCCATAGCCACACCAGTTGCTTGAGGTGGTCGATGCCGGTGGCGCGGACCGTGATGAGCGCATCGCAACGGGATCCGCGCGGCTGCAGTTCGCCGAGCGCGTTGAGGCTGGGGACGTGCTCGGCGGGGTCAGCGGTGAGGTTGCGGGGCGCCCGCCGCGGTGGCGTGGTCGATCGCGGCGACGATCTGGCCAAGTTCCCTTTCTGTGGTGTCGATCCGCTGCCGCGGCGCGGATCAGGGCGTCGGCCAACGCGGTGGCGATGCGCCCCTGCGGTGCCGCGCAGCGAGCACCTCGAGTGTGATCCGTTCGTCGGTGTACTGGTCGGTGAGTCGTTCGATGCCGATCCCGGGTGCGCTCCTGGTGAGGGGGTCAGTGGGTGGGCGGCTGGTCGGGGCCGGACGGCGTGGGATGGTCGGTGGTGGCCGGGCTGTCGGTGAGGGCGCCGCCAGCGGCGATGCGGCCCAGTTCGAGGCCTTGGGCGGCGGTCAGCGTCGGCAGGCCGTCGACCGGCAGCCCGATCTCCCGGGCGAGTTCACGGAGCACGGCGCGCAGCAGTGCGCGGATCTGGTCGTCAGTCATCTGTGGGTCGAGGGGGATCCCATCGCCGGCCGCCTGCTCGATCAGTTCGCCGCGGTCGAAGCGCTCGTACAGCGAGTCAGCGATGACGAAGGCGAGAAACTGCCCCGGGTTGGGCTTCCGCTCGGTGACGGTGTGCATGCCGCTGTTGCTGGCCAGGGGCCGCCATGCCGTGCCGTTCCACCACTGCCACAGGTGGTCCCGCGGGTGCGGGTTCTCCAGCCGCAGCCGCTGACCGAGCTGGCTGCGCGCCAAGTGTCCGCGCGGGGCGGGCCACACCGGGAGTAGCCGCAGGATGGTGCCGTCGGCGTCGAGCAGCCGGGTCAGCACGGCGCGGTCGGCGGCGGCCCGGCGTGCCGCCTGCCCGACTTGGAACTCGGTGATCAGGGCGTCCAGGACCTGCGTCTCGGACACCGGCTGGCCGTGCTGGCGGCAGCCGGTGAGATAGGCGGCCCAGTCGTTGTGGTCGAACGCGGCACTGAGCCGAGACAGGTGGGAGCCGTCGGCGCTGGTGAGGGCCTCGGCGACCGGCGCGTCGTCCAGAGCCAAGGTGACCACGGACGTCGACGGGACACCGGGAGCGGCCTGCAGGTCGGTGACGTGTAGCCGGTCATGCGGAGCCCGCAGGCCGGTGTGAGGCAGGTCGACGAACCGCTGCTGGGCGCTCGGGGCGGGCAGGACTCCGACGACGTGCTCGCAGTCGTGCGGGTCGAGCGCCTGCCAGGCCCACGAGCCGCCCATCATCACGTATTGACCGTCCTGGTCCGGTTCGATCCGGGTCACCGCGTCGGGGTCACCGCTGACCGCTGACTCGTCGACCACGATGGTGTCGCCGTCGAATCGCATCGTGGCGAACACCTCGGCCACGTGACCGTCGGCGTCGGCCGGGCCTCGGCCCAGGTCGATCAGCCACGCGCGGTGGCGCTCGCGCTGTACCTGCTGGTCGGCGACGATCGCCTCGGCCACCTGGCGAGAGCAGGTGAACACGGCGTACCCGTTCCAGGTGCCGGTCAGGACGCCGACGAACCCGACCGGCAGGGGCACCTCACCGGAGGGGTCGGTGGGATAGGACCAATCTCCGGCGAACACGCCGACGCCGCCGATGCGCAACTGGTCCGGATGCAGATGCGACAGATTCCGGCCGGCACTGTCGGTAGCGCCGAGCAGGTTGCGGCAGTGCTCGACGACCCGGTCGGCCAGCGCGGCGGAAGCGGCGGCCCGCCACGCGTCGATGACCTCGGATCGGCGGGTGGGGGTCAGCCGTGACCAGGCCGGCGAATCGAACACGCGGGCGAGTTTCGCCGGTGCCGAGATCCGCAGATCGGGGGTGGGTTCGGTATCGGGCAGGGCCTGCAGGGCGTCGGGGGCGCCGGTCAGGATCCGCATCGCCGCGATGCGAGCCTGCGCGCGGGGGCCGTCGAGGGCGTGCTGTGCCCAGGTGTCGGCGAGGGACCGGCCGTGCGTGTCGCCTGCGCCGCGCGCCGCCGTGACCAGGTCGGCCGGTCGAGGCTCCTCGGTGTAGGACGTTTGCTGTGCGGGGTCGGTGAGGTGGTGCCGGGTGAGCGGCCGGCTGGGGTCGCCCGGGCCGTGGACGGTGACCGTCGCGTGTTCGGGATCGATGACGTAGACCCAGCTGACACCGTCGACCGCTGTTGGTAAGGGCAGAACCTGCACCTGGCTGCCGGCGTCGAATTCGCTGGCCATGCCGATGCCGGGTACGGGCTGTTCGCCGGTGAATGTGATGGCGGTGTCCGTCGTGACGTCGCCGCCCAGGTACGACCACTGGTGGGCGAGCAGCCCGTCGACCAGGGCCGTGGTGTCGTGTAAGTAGGTGTGTGACCAGATCCAGTCCAGCGTCGGCAGGATGTAGTCGGGCGAACCGTCGACGTGGACGTAGCGGACACGGACAGTATCAGGCTGTTTGGGATCAAGGATCCCGACGAGGCAATTGGTACCCACGGGTGCTCCTTCAGCAGGCTGGTGAGGTATTGACTTATTGGTTGGGCTGGCGGTGGTGTGCCGTCGTCGGGCAGCGGGGGCGTCCAGGCGTGAGGCCCGAAGGCAGTGCTCGTTCGTGGTGCGGGTCCGCCTCGCAGCTCGTGCGGTACCCCGATGGCCGGGCTGCTGCGTATGTCACCGGTGGCGGGCTGTCGGGCGACGCTGCGGGTCTGCCTACGATCCGGTCGAGGAGGCGGTGACCTCGCCGCTCGTCGATCTGAGGCGCGTTGTTGAGGTCGACCATGGCGGGAGTTACTGGCCAATGCGCCAGGTCGGGCTGATCTCGTCGAGCGCGCGGATCCGGTCGGGCGCGAGTTGGCCGGCCCGAAGTTTGGCGCGTTGTGTCTTCAGCCAAGGGCCGAGGGGGTAGCCGTCGGCGGTCTTGTACCCGTTGGAGACGATCAGGTTGCCGTGGGCGCGGTGGTAGTGGGCGGCGGCGGCTAGGCCGAGGTTGAATCGCTGTTCGCGGTAGCCCCAGATGATGCCGAGTGCTTCGAGTGCGGCGATGCGGTCGGGGGCGAGAGTGCCGCGTTTGTAGAGCATGCGTTGGGCGATGATGAACTGGCCGAGGCGGTAGCCGTCTGCTTCGACGTGCCCGCCGGGGACCCGCAGGTGGCCGTGGCGGGCATGGTAGGCGGTGGCGGCGGTGATGCCGCGTCGCCACATCTCCTCGTACGGGGACCATTCGATGCCGAGCGCCTCGAGGATGGCAGTACGGTCGGGGTCGGGCCGGCCGGCGTGATACGTCTTGCGTTGCGTGCGGATCCACTGGCCGAGCGGATATCCGTCGGGAGCGATGTATTCGGGGGAGACCCTGAGGTGGCCTTCCCGCTCGCGGAAGGCGATCGCGTGGGCGAGCCCGACCTGCCAGCGGACGCCCCGCGGATCCCATTGCATGCCGAGGGAGTCCAACGCGGCGATGCGGGCAGCGGCCAAGAGTCCCTTGCGACGGGCCTCGCGCTGGTGAGCCAGCCACCGGCCGAGGGCGTAGCCGCTGTCGGTGACGTAGTCGACGGCGACGCCGAGGTGGCCGAAAGCGGCGTGGTAGGCGACGGCGGCGCCGTAGCCTCCCCACCACGGCGAGGTGGTGGCGGTGACCAGTCGGATCGTGAGGTGCTGTAGGTACTGCTCGACGTCGTAGCCGTCGGGAACCCGCACCACGATGTTGTCCGGGAGCGTCCATCGGTCGGCCGTGCCGGACTGGCGTTGCAGGTCGAGCGCTGCGGCCAGGGTCTCGTCGTGGGCGCGCAGCCCACGCACCACCTCCCAGATGGTGTCATAACCGACCAGGTCGGCTTGGGTGGCGGCGTCGGGTTGATCGGCTGCCAGGACCGGTACGAGGATGGTCGCGACTCCGCTGCCGGCCGGGTTACGGCGCAGTGCCCTGCCGATGGTCTGAATGATGTCGATGGGTGACGTCTTGGGGCGGGCGAACACGACGCTGTCCACGGCGGGGATGTCGATGCCTTCGCCGAGGATTCGGGCGTTGGAGACGACCGTCCAGCCGCCGCCCGGCGGATCGGCCAGGTCGGCCAGCACCTCGCGGCGGTAGGTGCCGTCGTGGCGGCCGTCGACGTGGTGGCAGGTCACCGGCCGGGCCGGCTCCGTGGTGGTGGCTAGCGCGGCGAGGATGTCTGGCATCGCCTCGGCGAAGGCACGGGACGTGGCGATGCGCGGGTGGTAGACGATGGTGCGCTGCAGATCGAACTCGGCGGCGGCGCGCGCCATGGCGGCGACGACCATGGCGGTACGCAGCGGCCCGTCGGCGGCCTCGGTGCCGTTCGTCGCGCGTGGCCGGCCGGGGCCGGTGAGGCGGCGAAGCAGGGGCAGCAACTCGGCGCGGGTAACCGCCACGATGGCGATGCGGTAGTCATCGAGCCACTTGTCGGCGATGGCCTGGGCGAACGGATAGCGGTAGAGGACCGGTCCGAACACCGCCGGGTCGTCCATCGATAGCGCGGCGGTGTCGTCGGCGGTGTCGCCGAGCCGTGGGGTGGCGGTCAGGTAGAGCCGACGGCGGGCCGGCAGCGTCGTGTCGTCATGCAGCAGGGCGGAGTGCTTGTCGTCGCGGCCGGCGGTGTGGTGGGCCTCGTCGACGACGAGGATGTCGGCGACCCGGCCGACGCGGCGCATCGCCTGTCCGAGGAGCCCGGCGGAGCGGTGCGTGGTGACGATCAACCGCCGCCCCCGGGGCCTTTCGATGAGCCAGGAGGCGATCACATCGGGGTCGGTGGTGACGACGGCCGGCAGGTCCGCGCCGGCGACTTCTGGCTCGGATGTTCCATCATCGCCGCACACGGCCAGCACGCGGTCGCAGGCCCCGTCCCACACCTGCATGACCTGCGCAACAAGCGCGACTGTCGGGCACGCCACGACGATGGTGCCGTCGGCCGGGCACGTCTGCAGCGCCACGTGCGCCGCCGTGATGGTCTTGCCGGTCCCGCAGGCGGCGATGATCTGCCCGCGGCCGCCGGATTGCAGCGCGGCCGACGCCGCCTCAACAGCGGATACCTGCCACCCGTGGGCGTTCGGCATCGTGGTGGCGGTCGCGCTCATGTCCTGCCACCGCGGCTCTGCCGCCGGTCCACATCGCGGAGCAGCGCAGGCACACCGGCACGGGCGCGCGTGGCGAGTGGCCGGCGTGGATTGTCGCGTCGGTGCGGCTGCCCGGGGGCGATCGCGGTCACCGGCGGGGTGAGCAGGAACCGATCGCCGTGCGCCCACTCGGTCGTGGTTGCGCGGTCGACCGAGACGGCGGCGCAGCCGACAAGCGTCGACATGTCGTCACGTTCGAGCAGCGCGGGGATGACTAGATCGGCGAGCGGCGTGTGCAGGTAGGTGTGCGTCGCCTGCGCGATCCCGGCCAGTCGGATGCGGAGAGCGAAGGCGTGTCTGCAGCTGGCCAGGGACATTCCGGTGTGGAAGCTCATCGGGCCACCTCCGGGCAGGTGGTGTCCGGCGGCGCGGGGTGCGCCGCCGGTGGAGCGGTGTGGGGCGGCGCTAAGAGGTTGGGGCTGGTGTGCGGTCAGAGGCGGACGATGGTGGGTTGGCCTCCGGCGTGGACGCGGACGGCGCGGCGGTGACCGGCTGCCCGACGGCCGCCGCGTGGTCGATCAGCGGCGCCCGGCCGGATACCCGCGCGGGCGGTCCCGTGGCGCGGCCTCGCGCGCTCGGCGTGCGGCGTCGGGCGGTGTGTGCCGCCTGCTGCGCGGTGAGGGCGGGCGGGCAGGGGCAGGTGGGCGTGTCGGCGCTGAGCGGGCTGGTGCAGCGGCCGTCGTGGCCGGGTTGGTGTGTGGCGGTGACGTCGGCGGCCAGCCGCCACAGCAGGACGTCATCGGCGCCGGCGGGGACTGGCAGGCGGGTAGAGGGATGCGAGCGGGGGGCGTGCATGACGGAGGCCCTTTCGCGGCGGTCGGCACGGTCTGCGGTGGTCGCCACCCGGCTGGTGCGCGGGGCCGGGTTCGAGCAGGGAGACGGTCCCGACGGCCTCGGCCTGGGTGGTGGCCAGGACAGATCGATGCTCGACTTTCCGCGACACGCAAGTCGTTGCTGGTTGCGGGATGCCAAGCCGGCGCGCGTTCGTAGTCCGGCGGCGAGGTGCCGGAGGCGGCGTGTGGTGCTGGGCGGTGGTTGGGCTAGTCCTGCGGCTGCCAGTTCGGGCGGTGGATCCTGCCCACGTTCGGGTTGATCAGCTAGTAGCCCTCGCAGCCGATCACCACGGTGGCTCCCCGCGCGGTGTGGTCGTCGTCCTGCGGCTGCGGTATCTGCCCGCACTCCGGGCGGGTCGGCGAGAGGTAGGGCTCCAGGGCCGGGTCGCGGCGGATCACCGCTCGGATGACCGCAGCGAGGTGTGCGCGGGCCGCCACGCCGTCGTCACTGCCGAGTTACCAGGTCGGCTCTGCGAGCGGACGACGGCGCGGCGGGCCTGCGCATCGCGGTGATTGACGATCTTAGAGACGGCGAGTAGCAGACTGGTTCGCGTACGGGTTCGTGGCCGTACCGCCCAGGTCACCCGCTGTGTCGGACTGTCGGATGCGGCAACGGTCGGGCGTGGTCGCCGGTGAGTGCGGGCAGCGGGTACCTCCTTGGGCCCTCCGACGCGGTTCTGCTGTCGGCGCGGGGTTTCTCGGAGCTGGCGTGGTTACTCCTGTCAGCCGTCGCGGCTGGTCCCGGGCCGCGTGGCGATGTCGAGCTCGTTGATGATGTCCGCGGCGCCGGTGACGAGCCGGGCTTGCGGCCAGTGGCGCAGAGCGTCGTGGCAGCCTGCGGACATGCTCGAGGTGACCGGTCCGGGGACGAGCATCGCTGGGCGGCCGAGGCTGATCGCCCGGTGCAGCGGGCGTAGGGCTCGGCTGGCGAGGGCGGCCTCGACGATCACGGTGCCGCGTGTTAGCTGCGCGAGCAGGTTCGCGTTGGCGGCCGGTCGGGTACGGTTCGGCAGCGCGCCGGGTGGCCAGGCACTGATCTGCAGCCCGGTCTCGGCGACCCGGTCGAAGAGCATGCTGTTGCTGGCGGGGTGGAGGCTATCCAGCCCTCCGGGTTGCACCACCACCGGTGTGCCCTCGTGGGCCAGCGTGCCGCGGAGCGCGGCGGAGTCGATCCCGAACGCGCCAGCATTGACGACGGTCCAGCCCGCGCCGGTCAGGTCGTGGCCGAGTTGAGCGGCCACGTGCGCGCCGTAGTCGGTGGCGGCCCTGGCGCCGGTGACGGTGAGCGAGCGGCGCAGCGTGTCGGCTATCGGCCTGTGGCCGCGTACCCACAGGCACAGCAGGCCCGGGATCTGCTCGCCGTCCGTGCGCGGCGGGCTGGCGGCGAGGTCAGCGACATCGGTGGGCCACTCGTCGTCCTCGGGGACGACGACGCGGATGCCCGCGCGGTGTGCTTTCGTGATCGCCTCGACGAACGTGTCCCACAGCAGGTGGTGGGGGGTGCTGCGGACCTCGGCGCGCAGCTGGGTCGCGGTGAGGTTCGCGTCGGCCAGTCGTTGCAGAGCGGTGACGGGGTTGGCGCCGACGAGCAGGTCGCGTGGGTAGGGGTCGGTGGGTTCGAACAGCCAGGACAGGTAGGCCCGCGCTCGCCGGTTTGGGCCGAGGTCGTTCATCACGCCTCCTGTCCCGTGTGCAGTCGGATCGCCTCGTCCACGTCATCGGCGGTCGGCCGGCGGTGGCCGGCGAGGTCGGCGATCGTGAAGGCCAGCCGGAGCACGTGCACGCCGCCGCGCGTCGATACCGCCCCCAGCTGGAGCAGCCTGCGTAGCTGTGCGAACCGGTTGGCGGGCACGCCGTCGACGGCGTGCTGAAGTTCCTGCGGAGTGGCCTCCGCGTTGGTGACCCAGGGCTGTCCGGCCCACCGGGCCGCGGCGGCGTCGCGGGCGGCTGCCACGCGTGCGGCGACGACCGCCGTGGACTCCCCACCGGACGGGTCGCCGCCTTCGGGCATCGACGGCAGCGCGGCCCGGATGTGGATCCGATCGAGCAGCGCTGACATCCGATGCAGTGCCCGGCGGTGTGCCGGTGACGGAAGACCGGGTCCGGTGATCGGTGCCGCGCCGCGGTGGGTCGCGAGCAGCAGCTGCGCGCGTGCCGGGTAGCTGGCGGTCGCGTCGGCGCTGACGACGGTGACACGCCGTTCGTCCAGAACCGACCCCAGCAGGTAGCGGGCCGGCGACGGGAGTTGGTCGGCGTCGGCGCAGAAGAGCACCCCGCCGTGGGCCAGGCCGACGACGCCGGGCTGGCGTCGGGAGCCTGTGAGGGCGGCGGGGCTGATGCTGTGGTGCGGGGCCTGCCAGGGCGGCCGGTGCCGCATCGGCGCGTGCGGCGGCAGCGTGCCGGCGGCGCGGTGGGCGGTGGCGACCTCGGCGGCGGTGGCGGGGTCGAGGTCCGGCAGCAGGCCGGGCAGCCGCTCGGCGAGCATCAGCGTCCCCTGGTCAGGTGGTCCGGTCATGAGCAGGTGGTGCCCGCCGGCTGCGGCGACCTCGAGGACGCGCCGCGCCAGGGTGTGGCTGGCGGGTAGGTCGGCGAGGTCGGCGATCGGCGGGGCCGTGGGCCACGCCTGCGGCGTGACCAGCGGTGCTTCGCCGCGCAGTCCGGCGACCAGTTCGGTGAGGGTACGGGCGGCGGACACCTGGCTGGTGGTGGCGAGGGCCGCCTCGGTGAGGTTGCCGGGCGCGAAGATCGCGTGGGGCAGGCCGGCATGCGCTGCGGCGGCGAGCCGGTCCGTCACCCCGGTCGTCGTGCGCAGGGCGCCGTCCAGGCCGAGTTCGCCGAGATACAGCGTGGCGGCGTGCCGACGGTTGGGAATCTGGCCGCTGGCGGCGAGCAGCGCGACGGCGAACGCCAGGTCGAGGCCGCTGTCGCCGGTGGGCAGGGCGGCGGGTTCGACGCTGAGGGTGACCGGTTGCTGGGGCCAGTCGCAGCCGGAGGAGTTGACGATGGCGGCGTGAACACGGTCGAGGGTGGTCCTGGCGGACTCGGCGGGCAGGCCGGTGATGGTGGTCGACCGCCCGCTGGTGGCGGGCACCGCGCGGATGGCGACGAGGCGGGCGTCGGCGCCGGTACGCGCCGCGGCCGCCACCATCACCAGCTGGATGCCGTGCATGGCTTCGGTCATGGGGGTGGAGTTCCTTTCTACGCAGGACGGTGCCGCCGGACGATCCGGCGTGCACCATGTGGGCTGGGTGAGGTACGCCGGGATCCGGCGGAGGTGGCTCGACGCGCGTCGCTGGACCCGTTGACGCACCGATGCGCGGGGGCGGCGTGCCGCCTCCGGCCGGCTACGGGATCGCCGCGTGGCGCCGAGGTCGCCGTACGGGTCGACCGTGGGCTGCGGTATCTGTTAACGGGGCGGGTTGGGCACGCGGATGAGGAAGCGGTCCGACGCGTGGGTGGCGTTGTGCCGGTGGCGGTGCAGCTTCTCGCCGTCGTGCGCGCCCTGGTGGCCGTGCGGGCAGCGCGTCGGCGCGGGCGCTGGCAAGGGTGTCACCGTCGGCGCCGGTGGTGGTGTGGTCGTGCTGCGGATCGGTGTTGGTGGCAGTAGGGCGGCCGGGTGCGCTCAGTCGGCGGCATGATCGCCTTGGACTCGGGCGATGATGCCGATGGCGGCTGGTGTGCCGTCGTGCAGGACCTGGGCGGCGATGGGTAGTCGGTGGCGTCGACGTAGTCGTGCAGGTCACCGGAGGTGCGGCACCCGGCCGGGCGCCAGGTCGGCGGCGATGGCGCCGTCGACATCTGGTCGGGGGTAGGCGTTGATGTCGGTCAGGCTGATGCCTCGTCGTCGAGGCCGAGGCGCTGGCGTTCCAGCGCCACGAGGGCCCGGGCGGGGGCCTGCCAGCTGTCGTCACCGGTCGGGGCGGGTGTCTTCCCGGCCGCCAGGGCCTGCAGGGCGGGGATCTGTTGCGCGTAGCCGCCGCCGAGGGCTTCCAGGCCGGTGCAGGCGCGGTGGACCGCGTCGCGCATCTTCTTGGCCCAGGGCCCGGGTTGACCCCACGTGGACCGGCTGCGGCCGTGCATGGCGCCCTCGCACAGGTGGTAGGCGAGCCAGACGACCGGCGGGTGGACGCCGGCGGCTTCGGCGAGGAGGGCCACCTTGTCGTAGTCCCAGGGAACGCCGCCTTGCGTCTTGCGGTAGCCGGCGGTCCTCGGATGGGTCAGGGTGTGCCAGTAGCCGGGGTAGACCGCGGTGGAGGCCACCAGGTCCTTCTCGCTGGTGAATCCGCCAGTGGCCAGGGCGTGCGGGAGCCGGTCCGTGAGCAGGTGCGCCAGTTCGCGGCGCACGGCCGGGACGGCGGGGTCGTCCGCGGCGGACACGCGACGCCGCTCCTGCGGTGCCGGGTGGGGCTGGTCGGCCAGGTCGGGCAGGTTGCCGCCGTCGGCGAGGTAGCCCAGCAGCAGCGCGGCGACGTCGGTGAGCAGCCGTTCGAAGCCGCGGCTGCGGTCGCGGTAGTCGTGGATGGCGACCCAGCGGCCACCACCACGGTGCCCGATCCGGTGCGCCGCCTCGTGCACCAGCGTCGCGAGGGTCTCGTGCCGGTCGGCGAGGGCGTCGCGGTGGATAGCCACGTCGCCGGTGCGTGGGCTGTAGAAGCCCTGCGCGCAGGGCTCTTCCTCGCTGTCGGAATACACCCGGATGCGGTCCAGCGCGAACGGTCCGATCGCGCGGCGAACCAGCTGGCTGGCCTCAGCCAGTACTGTCCGTTCCTGCTCACTCAGGGACCGCTGGGCCACCCAGGTGGTCTTCCCTCGGGTCCGCTCGTAGTGGCGGGTCTGCCGCGCCTTGGCGACCTCGACGCCGAGCAGGCCCATGACATGCCGCTGCTGGTAGTCGGCCAGGCCGCGGGCGGCGACCTCGGTGTAGCCGAGGTCGACCAGGTTGAGGGCCGCTTCCTCGTTGCCGGAGGTGGTGTAGTACGCCTGGGCGGGCAGATGGGCCCGCGCCCAGGTCCGCCACGCGGCACGAGCCCGGGGCGCGACGACCTGGGCGAAGAACTGCTCCTGCTCCCGTAGCCGGCCGCCCGCCAGCACGTGGCGGGCGAACCGGTCGATGACCTGCTGGTCCTCGCTGGCGGCGAGGATCGCGCGGACCGCGTCGCGCAGCGCGCCGGCTTCGATGACGGTGCGGTCGCGGTTCTGCAGGGCCTTGTCGGTCAGCGGCAGGTCGTAGGAGGCCAGGAAACCCGGGACGGTGCTGACCAGCACGCCCCCGATCCACACCCGGCCGAGTGGACCGTCCAGCACGCAGGCACCCGGCGCGGCAGGCGGGCGGTAGCCGGGTTCGGCCAGGGCGCGGAATCGTCCGATCGCCTCCTCAGCCAGTGCCTGCGGGCATACGACGGTGAAGACCGTGCCGCGGGCACGGTCGGTGCGGTAGAGGTGGTAGACGAGAACCTCGGGACCCTGCGCGGAGCGCGACGGGATCAGGCCACCGAGCAGACGACGCGCCTCGACCGTCGGGGTGAAGCCGTACCCGACGGTCTCGCAGCGCACCGCACCGATCTCGGTGCTGCGGGCCAGCACGAGCGCGGCGAGTTTCTTACCCTCGCCGAACTGGCCGATCTGCTGTTTGGTTTTGAGGGAGTAGCCGAGGATGAGACCCTCCTCCGGGATGCCCGGGCCGTCGTCGGTGATGGTAAGAACACCGTCGGCCCAGCCGACCTGGGCGAGCGGGTCCTCGTCGAGGGCGTTGGCGATGAGTTCACACAGCGCCCGCACCGGCGTCCACGACTTCACGTAGTCCGGGGAAATGGGGTAGGCGAGCGTGTCGATGATGGTGGGGTCCGGCGCGGGGACCGTGGTGCTCGATCCGGAGGGTTCGGCTCGGTTCTGGATGGTTGGGTTGCCGGTGTTCACGGTGTTCTCCTCGAAGGCGCTGGTTGCTGGTCTGGGGCGCGCTGACGCGGCGGGTACGCAGGGGTTTCCGCTCTGGCCGCGGGTGCGGCGCCCGTGGGCGGGTTGGGGGCGATCAACTCACCGGTGATCGCGCGGGTGGTGCGCACGGCAACACGGCTGCTTCCTGTGCGGCCGTCGCCGATCGGACATGGCGGACGTCACGCCCGCCGGTCACTGGGTACGCAGGATGCGGGCGAGGGAGCGCAGGATCTCGACGGCGCCGCTGGCGTCGCTCGCGCCGGAGGCGTAGACGGTGACGACGCCGGCGGGTTCCTCGGGTAGCCGGGTGAGGAC
This sequence comes from Micromonospora sp. WMMD1082, assembly GCF_029626175.1. Classification (NCBI taxonomy): domain Bacteria; kingdom Bacillati; phylum Actinomycetota; class Actinomycetes; order Micromonosporales; family Micromonosporaceae; genus Micromonospora; species Micromonospora sp. WMMD1082. Next base: position 3,112,874 of record NZ_JARUBM010000002.1, read on the forward strand.
ATAGGTCCGGTCGTCGATGTCCACGGCGTCGATGTAACGCACCTGCTGCGGACCGAGTTCGTCGTCGATGATCGTGTCGGTGTGCAGGAACACCCAGGCCAGCGCCCGGACATCGCCAGTGACGGTGGCAAATATGGCCTGGATCACTGGGTCGTGCAGGGCATTGCTGACCTTGCGCAGTGCGGCGACCGGGCCGTCGGGGTCGTCCCAGACCTTGGGCGGGACCGGGGCGGGATATGGCACGAGGTGCCGAGCGGTTGGGTGTCCGGGAAGGGGCCGCTCGATGAGGACGGCGACAAGGTTCGGCGCTGGCTCGCAGTAGACGCTGTGGGCGCCTTCGTCGAGGAAGGTCAGGCAGCGGACGATCGCCTGCTGCTGCATGTCGGTGAGCATGGGCGTCTCCAGAACGTTGACGAGCGTGGGGTGTAGGGGCGAGGGAACTCGGTGTACGGGGCGGCGTGGCGCGGTAGCTGGGCCGCCCAGTGAGGGGGCGCACGGTCGGTCAAGCACCCGCACGTGTGCAATGCGTGGGGCGTGAACGTCCGCAGGCACCGGTCAGGTGTCGGGTGGTGCCACGTCGTCGGGGCGGCGGTCGCGGCAGCGCTGCGCGGGCCGGTCGACGACCTCGCGCTGGGCGGGCACGCCGTGGTAGGCGGCGACACCGCCTCCGGCCTTCTTCGCGTCGTACATCGCCAGGTCGGCGTGGTGCAGCAGCGTGCGGGCGGTCCAGCCGAGTCGGCTGCTGACGTGGCCGACGCTGGCGGCGATGTCGACTGTGTGGCCGGCGACGGTGAACGGTGCGCCGGTGAGCAGTACCCAGATCTCGTGGGCCAGGGCGCCGGTGGTGTCGGCGTCGCCGTCGACGACGATGACGAACTCGTCGCCGCCGAGCCGGGCGGCCAGTCGCACCGGCGCGGGCAGCGCCCGCAGCAGGCGGGCGATCTGCCGTAGCAGGGCGTCCCCACCGGCGTGGGTGCACGTGTCGTTGACGGCCTTGAACTTGTCGAGGTCGAACAGGATGACGCCGACCTGGTCGGTGCGGCGCGTCGCCTCGCGCAGGTGGGCGAGGACACCGCGGCGGTTGGCCAGGCCGGTCAGCGCGTCGTGGGTGGCGTCGTGTTCGGCCGCCGCCCACCGGCGGCGCAGGCGGTGTAGGTGCGGGCCGAGTAGGGCGAGAGCGGCCAGGATGCCGCAGAGCCCGGCGGCGAGGTGGCTAAGGGTGGGAGACACTGTTGGGGCTCCTTGCCTGTCAAGGAGCACCGGAGGCGGGCGTCGAAGTTTGGACGCCTCACGCCCGCCTCCGGGCACCGGTGCAGCAGAGGGAAGGTGCGGCCCGCGTGCGACCCCTCGGCGGGGCCGGTGGTTGTTAGGGGTTGGCCGGCGGGGTCGCCGCGAGCTGGTAGGTGGCGGGCTTCTCGACGACCTTGATGGCATAGCCCTGGCCGACGAGCCGGTCGCAGACGAGCACGACCGCGCCGGGGCTGGCCTTGGGGTAGGTGTGCCCGTCGGCGGCGTCGGCCCGGTCGATCAGCCGGGCCAGCTCGGTCACCTTGTACGGGGTGTCCGGGTTGGCGCGCATGACGCGCAGGGCCGTGCTGCCGAGCGCGCCTGAGGGCCGGCGGTTCGTGCCGTCCGCCGCAGAGGTGCCTGGCGCCGGCTCCGGGGTGGGGTGCGCAGCGGAGGCGCTGTCGCCGCTTGCCTGGTCGCCTGGTGCCGTCGCGGTCGGCTCCGACGCTGGCGCCGGGTCCGGCGCCGGGTTGGCGGCGGGCGTGCCCGCCGGGGCGTCGGGTCCGCGGTCCGGGGTGTCGGCCGGCGAGGCGGCGTCCGGGGTGGGCGTCGGGTCGGCGTCGGTGGTGTGACCGGGATCGGACGTGCCGTCATCGGTTGTTGTCGGCGCGGCCTCGGCGGGGGGCGGCGGCTCGGTGGTCGTGGTCGTGTCGATGTTTGCGTCGGGCACGCTGGCGGTGTCGCCGCTGTCGGCGGTTGGGGCCTGTGCCGGGGCAGTGGTCAGCCGCCAGAAGGTGCGGCCGTTGATCTTGACCCGCTCGGCGCGGACGGCGTCTTCGAGTGCCCGCAGCTTCGGGGTGACGGTCGAGTAGGCCATCCCGGTCTCTTCCGCGATCGCGGCGGCGGTGAGTTGACCGCGTGTCCGCAACGTTTGGGCGACCACCTCGATCGGGTCGGGCTTGGCGGTCTTGGTATCCACTATGGGTTGCTCCTCTTCTGTTGTACGGCAACGGGTCTGAGGAAGGTGTGCACTGATGAACGCTTCCCCCGCGCTTGGTCTGCAAGTCGCCGACGGCGTGCGCCGGCGCGCGGCCGGAGCACGAGGATCAGCGACGGGCGGCGGCCGGAAGGGCGGGGCCGTGCGGCTACCGCGGTTCGCGGCGTTGGCTGCGCCGGTACGGCGGGGTCCCGTCGGGCACGGCGGCGAGGGCGACCCGCGCCGGGTCGACTTCGGTGATGGCGTAGCCGGGAATCAGGCGGCTGTAGCCGCCGCCGAGCCGCGCGAGCAGGTAGTAGGGCCGGTCGGTGTCGTCGGTGACGACGTACAGCTGGTCGGGCGCCGCGTCGTCGTCGGTGTGGTCGGGGTCGGTGACGGCCACGACGGACCCGACGGTCGGCATGTCGAGGCTGGCGTCGTCGGGGGCGATGTGGCCGGCGACGATCGCCACCTGCCAGTGCTTGGGGGCGAACGCGCCGCTGTGGTCCTGGTCGGCGACACGGTCACCGGAGCGCAGCCGGCGCAGGATGTCCCGCAGGTCGGCCGGCAGTTTGCCGGTGAGGGCGCCGTCGTGGGTGACATCGAGGTTGAGCCATTGCATGTCGGCGTTGTCGACCCACAGGTCCGGCGAGGCGCCACCGGTGCGGACGTCGGCGGCGGCGCTGGGCGGGCGGTAGCCGGTCGGAAAGCGCCAGCTCGGGTCGAGTAGCGCCGTCAGCGGCACCAGGTCGCCGGGGTGGGCCGCCCACTCGTCCCAGCCGACGACGATGGTGCCTGGGGGCCGGCCGTGCCGCGGCGCGTCGCCGCACTCGTCGCACGGCCGACCGGCGGTCCGGCCGGTCGCCGAGCAGGCGGTACAGGGCCGCCAGTTGGCCGGGTCGGTGGCCGGATCCCAGGCCCCGGTGAACTCCCCGCCGAAGCGGTAGCGGTCGGCGGCCCACGGCATGAGGATCCGCATCGGGCGGGTCAGGTAGGTGTCGATCGTCTTGATGGTGGCGGTCGAGGGGACCAGGACCGCCACCAGGAAATTGCTCATGGACTACTCCAAGGGACGTGAGGGTGTCGGTGGTTGCGGCTCGCCGGGGGCGCAGGGCGGCCCGGGCAAGCCATCGGAAGGGGACCCGCCGGGTGGTGCGCCGCTGTCGCTGGCAGCGTCACCAACGGATGGGCGGTGCAGGGCTCGGCGGCTGCGGGCTCAGATGCACTCCGCGAGCCTCTGGATGGGTGCGCGTCCACGGCCGGGGAGAACCGCTCACCCAGCCGTGCCCAGTTATGGCCGGTCCGGGCCGGCGGGTGCACAGGCGGGTCGTGCGCCCACGCGCGGTGTATGCCTCGATGTGGGCCCAGAGGGTGCGGGGTACCCGCTGATGCTGAGCGTCCTGGGGTGCGGTGTGCTGCTGTCGGACATGACTCACCTTCTGCAGGTGGGTGGCGCGGACCGGGGGCGATGGATGGCTTCGCCACCCGGCCGCGCCAGATAGGGTTGGGCGGATCCGCGCGGCGAGGCTCCGCGGCGAAGGCGCGGCTTGCGCAAGTGCAGGCCGTGGCTAGGTGTCGTGGTGGCCGACGATGCGGTCGCAGCGGGACGGGTCGACCGGGCACCAGGGCAGGCCCCAGCCGATCCGGTACCGGCCGCCGGCCGGCGGCAAACTCGTGACGCCACCGCCCAGCGACCACGGAGTCCGCACGATCAGGACCTCGCCGTCGAACGCCACGGTGCGCCAGCTGGTGCTGACGTGCTCGGCGGTCTCGGCGAAGGTGGCGACGATGGCGCGGGCGGTGGCGGCGTCGACGGTGAACTCCGCCCCGCCGTTCCACCGCCCGTGCAGCACCCCGCGGTAGCCCTCGTAATAGCGGACGTCGACGCGGTTGCGCCTGTCGGGCAGGTAACCGAGCCAGTCCCCACTGAACACCGCGAGCGCCCCCGGCTGCAGCGCGTACAGGGCGTAGTCAGTGGTGCGCATCGACGACCGCCACCGCCCACCGGGTCGGGTCGAATCCGGCCCGGGACTGTGCAGGCCCGGGGTTACGCCGCCCGGCGCACAGGGCGTCGAAGACGTGCCGCAGCCGTGACGGCGTCTGGCCGGTGTCGGTGCCGGTGAGCTTCGCATCGGTCGTGCCGAGCCACTCGATGCCGGCGAGGTCGACCCAGGCGTCGGGGGTGTGGCCTGTCGGGTAGCGCCATCCGGGGTCGAGTAGCAGGGGCAGCGGCACGATGTCGCCGGGGTGCGGCGCCCACTGCGTGACGTCCCACTCCAGGACGGTGCCTAGGTCGCGGCCGGCGTCTATGGCCGTGTGGCAGTCCCTGCATCGGCTGGCGCCGAGCCGGGTGCTGCCGCCGCAGCTGCTGCAGGGGCGCCAGTTGCGCGGGTCGAGGCTGGGGTCGTAGCCGGGATCCCACCCGCCGGTGCAGCCACCGCCGAAGCGGTAGCTGTCGACGGTGCGGGAGACCAGCAGCGGGCGCATCGGGGCGGCCAGATGCGCGTCGATGCTGTCGACAGTGGCGGTGTGCCCGACCAGGACCGCCAGTAGCAGGCGGGCCATCATCGCCGCCCGGCGCCGGCGGGCTGATGCAACCAAACTCGCGCCGTGGCGGGGCCGGAAGCCATCGGTGGGATGTCGTACACGGTGATTCCTCCTGTTGATGTGAGCCCGGGCACCCCGTCGAACTGCCGAAACTCGCGCGGGGATCGCGACCGGCGAGACAGCCGATCAGGTACCGGGGTTCGGATGAGTCAGGCCCGGAAGAGCGCCGGACCAGGGGGAGACGGGTCACGGCGAGCACTGCTGGTACGGCCCACGCTCCAGTCGGAGACGTCCCGGCTGTGAGTCGGGGCCGTGTGCTGGGCAGATGCAGGCACCGTGCGCGTCGAAACGCTGGTCTGGGCATCGGCAATCGGGCGACGACGAGGTGTGATGTGTCGTGCCGTCGCAGGTGTTTCGTAGACGGCGCCGGCCCCGCTGCGTTGAGACCGGGCGGCGGGCCAGCGCCGAGGCGTGTCAGGGCTGGTGAGACTTTGTGCGGCTGGTCCGGATCTCGTAGGTGTCGGTCTCCACGCGCAGATGCAGCCACCGGTCGCCGCGGTCGTGGGCGGTTCGCAGCGCGTCGATTCTCGGCGAGGCGCTGCGGCGCGGGTGCGCGTCGGATCCAATCGGGCAACACCAGCGCGGTGAAATCGTCCGGGCCGCGGGCGGGGCCGATGGCAACCGTGCTGGACGCGGGACTCGTTGTCCCCCTGCGACTGACGCCCGGGCTACTGTGCCATTCCTTGACCACCGAATGAACCAGCCCCCCATTGTCGCGGGATCGTGTAGAGGGCATTGTCGAGTGGAACTGTCAATCCAGCTGCGCGGCGGTTTTGTGTTGGCGGTCGTCATTCTTCAGCGGGCGCGATGCTGGCTGGCGCGGTTCGGGAACAGCAGCCAAGCGTTCCTCGACCTGTTCGTAGCACTTCTTGCAGTAGAGGACGCCGTCGTCGATGAAGACGGTGACAGCGGCGAGGCAGCAGGGCGACAGGTACATCAGACCCCAGGGACGCTCGACGTAGGGCAGGTCGTAGCGATCCATGAAGATCGGCTCGGAGGGTGGCGACGCAGGTTCAGAGGCTGTCATGATCATCTCTTTGATGGCGGTGAGTGCCGTCCTGTATGCGGGCTGGGGGACACCGATGGATCCTGGCGTGAATTGACGCTCCAGCGGCGACGGCGAGGAGCCGTCCACGAAAGCGCCGGGGACGGGTGTGGCTGTGCATGCCTTTGATGAAGTGAATCCGCAGCGGTCGAAAAGAGCGCACGTAACCGTGCTCGGCCACGGGAAGCGATGTTCAGGTGGGTCGCCTACGGGGTGGCGGCGCGATCGGAACGGAAACGAACGTCGGACCGTTTGGTAGGGATCCAGCGACAGGGTGTGTGACGGCCGCGCCGGCCGCGATCGCGGAGCCGGTAGCGGCCCCCGCATCGCGGTGTCGCGTCTAGGGTCGACGCCCCGACATTGCTGACGAGGCCGGGTGCGGTGGACGGAGACCGGAGGAACGGGCGGGGGTACGCCGCTGGCGATCATGTTCGGTGTGTGCCGGTGCTCAGGCCGCTCGACGGGATGCGGCCAGTGGCTGCCGGCGAGGCCGCGGCGCATGTACCGGTGGTGCCGGCGGCGCTGTCGGACGCGCGGGTGCGAACCAGCCGACGAACCGCTGTGCGGCGGCGGGAACACGGGCGCGTCCGGGCGTGAAGCGGGGAGCACGGGTCGCGGCCCGTCGGGCGCGCTGCGCGTCACGCAGCGGCAGACACGGATACTCGTCGTGGACGCAGCGCAGGCTGACGCACCGTCCAGGGTGATGCGGGTCCGGTTGGTGGTCGGCTTCGACGCGGATGGCCATGCGCCACAGCGAGACGTCAGTGACATCCCGCGGCACGTCGGCACGGGTAGCGGGCAACATCGGACTCCCCTTTCAGCGACCGAGGTTTCGGCGGCCACCACCCCGCGGCCCGCTTCCGGCCCGTGGCCTGGGAGCATGTCCTGCCCGCCGTTGCGGCCCACGCGATGGTGACCATCGCAATGGACGCTCGACTCCGCGAAAAGATCAAGTCGGTGACGGGGTTGTCGGTCGGAGCCTCACCTGTGCGAGATCTGAACCCGCCCGCGCAAGTGACGGACAGCCGCCTGCGGATACTTGCCCGCCCCACGGCGCGAATCGAGCTGGCAGCCACCACCGCACGTCCGGCGGTCCCACGGGTGCGCGGCCCGCTCACCTTGGGGATGAGCGGGCCGTGCGAACCCCTGCCGCCCAGAGGTCGCTGCGCAGTGGGCAGTTGCCGCGCTAGGGCTGCCGGTCCTGGAACGCCGCCAGCTCGCCTGCGTCGAGTTCGACGATCGGCATCGCGCACCCTTCGGCGACTGCCCGCTCAAGCCGGGCACCCGCGGACTGTTGCCAGCCAGGCAGGAGCAGCACGCCGTCGCAGTCGAGCATCTTGCGGAGGCTGGCGCGCACCCAGCAGGGGTGCGGGTGCGATCCGGCCGTCGTCTGCCGCTCGCCGTCCGGGCACGGCCCGGTGTGCGTGGGGTCGGTGTCCTGCGGGCTCCTGACCTTCCAGTCGTGGGCGAGGGCGTACCGCGCGGCCACCGCGAACCCTTGGCGGTTGAAGTCGGGGTATCCGGTCATCGGCCCGGCCAGGTAAACGGTCGTCGGCGCGGCTGCTGGATCATGCGATTCGGTCAGGCTCGCCGCGGCGCCACCACTGTTACCCGACGGCGCACCCACCTCGATCCACCGCCACTGATGCGCGCCGACGGGAAAGTGGCCGTCGGCGTCGACCGGTACCCGATCTTCCTCGACCCACCGCCGGTTCTCGTCATCGTCTTCCTGCTCCCGGTACACGATGACGCAGTCGTCCAGGACACCCAGCAGGGGGTGCTCGCCGGGCGGGTAGTCGTACCTCAGCGCCTCCAGGTCGCGCGCCATGCGGGTCACCGCCTCCCGAGGAAAGCGGCACAGCGGTGTGCCGTCGCGGGTGGTGTAGCCGTGGGCGGCGAGTGCGGGGTAGGAGCCGCCGCCTACCGTGCCGCAGGTGACCGTCACCGGCACCCACGTCGCGTCGGGTGGGAGCACGTCACCCTGCGTGGGTGACAAGACGTACCTGTGCGGATCGTCCCGGGCTGCGTCGGGGTGCACGCCCAGCCACGGCACCTTGTGCTCACGGGCGAAGCGCAGCAGGTCGAGCAGGCCGCGCCGCCCGTCGGGGTGCACCGTGTGCAGCGGCAAAATGTGGTCTCCGTCGTGCGGGGGCGGAGGGTTGCCGGTGGCGCCGGTCGCGGTGTGGATCCAGCCTGCGGCCCGTGCTCTGTGCACGGCGCCGTCCGCGTGGTACCAGGTGGGCAGCCCGTTGGAGGACAGCCAGTCTCCGTCGCGGTCGCGGGACCAGACCAGGGCGGGTAGGTCCCATCGGCCGTTATGGTCCGTCAGGCCGGGCGTGAAGTTCTGAGGTGCTGCGGCGGCGTGTTCGGCCAATGGGTGGATGTCTGCCACCCACCACCAGAGTCGACGCGTCATGGTCCTTTGATCTCCCTTTGGATGCGCACAGGCCACCCCGGACGCCGGTTCAGGCGGTGGGTGGCCTTCGAAGGTGGGCTGGTCGTTGGGCTTGTCGCGGTGTCCTAGCGGCGAGGGCGGCGCCTGCGCCTGCTCGGGGGCAACGGGTTGCCTGCGTGTTGCTTGCCACGACGGGCTGGGGTGGAGTCCGTACGGTCGTGGGTCTCCTGCCGTTGCGCCATGGCGGCGGGTCGGGAGGTGACGGCGGAGTCGTCGACGAGCGCCGGCAGGTCCAGCTCCGCGAGTGCGGCACCGTGCCGGCCGAGATCACGCATAGCGGTGTCGAAGTCGTCGTCAAGGGCGATGAGTAGACGGGCAACGGTGTCGAGCGCATCGAGGTCTGCCGTGAGCGGCGCCAGCGGGGTTCTTGCGAGACGATCCCGCAGGGTCTGCATGGCGTCGGCCAGGAGACGGCGGAGCGCGTTCGTCGCGGCGTACCGTCCGGCGGCGGCGATCCACTGCGCGACGTGCTCGGGCTGCGTGACAGCGGTGTACGGCAGCCGCTCCGGCACGAACCGGTAGCCGGCGGCGCCGGCCGCCCGCTGTAGAAACGTGTCATCCATGGGCGGTCACCGCCTCGCCTCGGGCAGCAGCCGGATCGGGCCGCCAGAGGGCGGTTTAGGGAACATGTCGGGCCTTCCTGCGCGGCGTAGCGCGCGAAACGGACACGGGTCCCGGCCGGGGTGGGAGGGGTTAGCGACATCGACCGGCACCCGACCGACGGCGACCGGTGCTGGTGTCCCGGCCGGGACGCTCGCGTCAACCTGGTATGCGGGAAGAGACGGTGGTGGCTACGGCCTCTGGTCATCGAGGCTGAGCCAGACGGCGGCGACGGCTATCGAGGAACCACACCGTCACCTGCGGGTCCGTTGACCAGGTGCCCGCGGTAAAGGTGCCGCCCAACGCGGTCGCCGTCGGGGCGAGACGGCGAGGAAGCAGGCGAGCCGCCCGCTCCCTGCCACGGCGTTAGGTCCGGTGTCGGTTGGTCAGCGCGCCACGTCGCCGGTGCGCGGGTTATGCGGGCCGAGGTCGGGCTAGGGTCGCCATGCCGTCCGGTTGCGGTGGGGCTGTGCGGTCGCGCTCAGCGGGGCGGGCTAACGTCCGATCCGATGGCTGGGGATGGCCTTCGCCCGGCGCCTGCGCAGGTGGGCTCGCCCGAGGCCAGCAGCGCGGTGTGCAGCGGGCGGCTGAGGGTGGTTCCCGGTCAGCTCGACTACTCAGACGCCCGCCCCACCGTCTTGGTGCTCTGCGTCCCGGCGGCGCAGTTCATCCCACAGGACACGCTGGGTGCGGTCGGCGATCCCCCCAGCAAACCGGACGCCCTGCTGCTCCAGCAGTTCCCGGCACCGTTGGATTCCACCGTCTGGGCCGTGCCGCCACCGCGGGTTGATACGGCCGCCGTCTAACAGGATTCGCTCGGGATGGGGAAACGTCGCCGACGTCGCCGCGACACGGCCGATTTCCGCAGCAGCCGCGGTGTCGCCGCGCATGGCGACGGAGATGTCGCTGCTGGTCGTCCACTCACCCGCCTGTAGCCACGAGGCAAGGCGCGCGTACACCGAGTGTGCGGAGCGAAAGCGAGAAGCCAAACGCCACCGTCTCGGCCAGATGTCTGCGCGTCTCTCAAGGAAACCTCTCTGCTCCAGCAGGTTGAGGAGCGTGTAGATGTTGTTGTATCCGAACGTCGTCGCTGCCGCTATCTCCTTCGCCGTCATCCCCTCCTCGGTGGCTAATTCCGGCATTTCAAGGACCTGTCGCTGACGCCGGCCGGGAACGACCAGCACCTCCACCTGCCCGGTGGTGGCACGTTCGGGCACCGGCAGGTCGCGTTCCGCCTCCTGCGCCAACGCGAGCCACATCTGCCCTTGGGCGCTGGCGAATTCCGCCACGGTAGCCGCTAAGTCGTCGGGCTCCGGCGAGGCGGCCTCCAAGGCACTGGCCAACGCGCGCCAGGAGTTTCCTTGCGCTTCGGTGAACTGCCGAAGCGTAGACACCGTGATTGCCATGTTGCTCCTTCCAGGGATTGCCTGACGAGATGTTGCGCGACTGTGTTGCGTGAGCAAGTCGGACAGCTGTCGGCGGTTGGCCGACAATCAGCCGAATCGGCATACGGAAATATGGAAGCGGGGCTGTGGGGAAAGGACGCTGTCGCGTCGAGCCGGTTACTCGATGCGGCGGGCCAGCGGGGCGTCGGCGCCGGTCCTATTGATGTTTCCCCGACGATCCCCGGCGGGACGCTGGTGACAGTTCTTCGATTCCAGCGACCGCGACCAGGGCCTGCTTGCCCAGCAGATTCCTTATCCGGGAGTCGCCGTATCGCACAGCCGCGTGTCTGGGTGCTCGCACACCGGGCGTGTAGAGGTCGCCGAATGCGCCCCACGGCATGACCGACATGACCAGACATGGGGTTGAGCCCTCTCGTATGAGGCGCGGACACAACCTGGCGGCGATCGGAATGCACGACTGACAGCACGGCGGTGTGGTCGTCACCACCGGCAGCCCTCGCACCTCGGATTCACGCAGCGCCCGCATCTCCGAGGCGGGAAACAGCCAGGGCGCCGGCCGTCCTCGGTCTAGTTGGCCACCGCATACCTGACAGCGGAGACTACGCATGGCCAGCCGCTGACGTCCGCTATGGATCTGCGACCACCGTGGTTCGCCCTCACCGATGGCGTTGCCCTCGCGCAGCCACAGCACGGCGTTGGAGTCGCGGTCGGACAAATGCGGTATGGCGTATCGAATTCTGCCAGTGGCATGATTGTGGAGTAAACGCATCGATTCGTCGGGAAGGGTCTCTCCTGACCAGCGCGTCACCCACGGTACCGGGCGTCGGCCGACGAGTGGGCCGGGCTTGACGTTGTTCGGGTGCCCAGTAGCAGGGCACGTATCGCGACTATCTGACATGTCCACTCTTTCCAATTCGGGACAGCTTGCCTTTTGTGGTCGGAGGTAGCGGGCCGTGGTCGGCTGGTGTACAAGAGTCCGCTCGCGATTCGATGGCGTCCGGGCGGTGAGTTCCGGCACGTCACGACGGGCCACTTTGATTTCGTCGGCGGCAGTGAACGTAGTGAGCTATGAACGCGTCCGCCGGATCCGCCGCCGACCTGCGCCCGACGGTCGCGGTGCCGGTCGGTGCGTCGAGGTCGTCGATTGCGGCGTGGAGGAGATGGATCTGCGGCGCGGCTGGAAGGTTGGGCGACCAGTTGATTCCCCACCGGATTCCACCGTCGGCAGATCTGGCATTCAAAATTCGCGAGGTGACGGCGAGTTGCCGCGGAGTCTGATTGATGCGCGCCCGTCGGGGCGTCGAAGTATCGGTTATCCATATCTGTGCGGACGGGCCATCTCAGATTCACGAGTTCACGCACCAGCGCGGCGAACGGATCGGAGTGGATTGTCGTATCGGTCTAGGGAATCGCTCTCCGATGCCATCGCTGTCCTTTCCGGATTTTGTTGGGTTAGCCTGCTTATTCGGATTAGTTGAATGCGGCTGCTGAACGCCCGGTCGCGCCCAGCGGCGCGGCCTGTGCGGCCATGAAGGGCACCGGGTCAATCGGGCCGCTGGGGTGGACGTGCACTTCGAAGTGCAGGTGCGGTCCGCTGGAGCGGCCGGTGGAGCCGGCAACGCCGATGGGCTGGCCGACCGTGACCTGTTGGCCGACCGAGACGTTCGGGGGCTGGTCCATGTGGCAGTAGCGGGTCATGACTCCGCCGTCGTGGTCGATGTCGACGTACCACCCGCAGCCGGCTGTCAGGTCGGGGTGCCCGTCGCGGTGGCAGCCCCAGTCGGCGCGGCTGTTCTGGTAGACGGCGTTGCAGGCGACGGTGCGGACGATGCCGGTGGACGCGGCGCGGATGATGGTGCCCCGGGGGACGCTGAGGTCGACGCCGTCGTGGCTCGGCCGCTGGGGCGTACGGAATCCGCTGCCGACCGGGGCGAGGACGGGTTGGGTCCACGGGCCGGTCGCGCCGCACCGGGCCAGCCCGTCTGTGGGTAGGCCGGTGGGTTCGGCGAGCGCGGTGACGAGTTCGGTGGCGGGGCCCTCCCACTTGGCGTAGGCGTCGGGGTAGGCGGAGATCTGCACGGCCTGAGCGGCCTCGGCCAGCGGCATCGCCTGCCAGCCGTCGATGCGCAACAGCGCCTGGTAGAACTTCGTGCTGGCGTAGATCGGATCCCGGAGTTGGGCGGGGCTGCCCCAGCCTTGGCTGGGGCGCTGCTGGAACAGCCCGACGGAGTCACGGTCCCCGCCGGCCAGGTTCTGCAGGCTGCTTTCCTGCATGGCGGTGGCGACCGCGATGACCCAGCCTCGGGCGGGTACGGCGAGTTGGGCGCCGGTGGTGATGATCGCTGCCGCGTTGGTGACCTGCTCTGCGGTCCACTGTTCGGTGGCCGGCCAGGCGTGGGGCGGCGTCGACGGTGAGGCGATGGGGGTCGCCGGCGGTGCGTCGAAGGGCAGGCATGCTTCGGCGGCGGCGCCGCCGAGCAGTCCGCCCAGTCCACCCAGGCAGAGCACGGGCACGGCGGCCACGGCGACGACGACGGGTATCAGCGAGCGGCTCTTCATGGTGTCTCCCGGTGGATGTGTCGACGCGGGGCAGTGCCCGATCGCTGGAGGCGAGTGGGTGGGTGCGTGCGACGCCGCCCGCCACGGTCGGTGGTGGGCGGCGTGCGGCGGGGTCTGGGCACCCGCGATCACGGCGCCGGGGCCACCCCGGTGGCGTCGCCGCTGCGTCGAGGCGGTGATGCCTTGCTCGTCAGGAGCGGATGGCCAGTTGAGAGGCGGCCGCCCTGGCCGGCCGGGGTGGTCGAGGGCGCCGGCCGGCGTGTGCGCCGGGCGGCGCCCTCACGGTGCGGGTGGTCAGCAGTGGGCGTCGACCACCGCCACCGCCCAGGCCGACGGCTTGAACGGGTCCCGCGGCGGGTGCCGCGGGGGCCGCCAGGGCGCCGCCATGTCGGCGGCGGTAGGTCTGCGCCGTGGCGAGGGTGGTGCGGGTTCTACGTCGCGGCGCCTGCTGCGCAGGTCACGAAGTACCTGCCGCAGGAGCGGCGGAGTTGCGCCGGTGTCCTCTCCGGCGGGTACGTCTTCGTCGGTCGTCCGGAGCCATACCACGCCGGCGGGGTCGACCCAGGCGGTCGGTGTGCTGCCTGGCGGAAACCGCCAGTCCGGCGCGAGTAGCCGCGGCAGCCGCACGATGTCGCCGGGATGCCGCACCCATCTCGTGGGGTCGAGGACAGCTACGGTGCCCGGCCGCCGTCCGTTCGGGGCGGCGTCGGCGCAGTCGGGGCATGCGGCGCCGTCGTGGCTGGCGGTGCCGTCGCATGCCTGGCACACGGCCCAGTTGTTCGGGTCGGCGGTGGGCTCGTAGCCGGGATCCCACGCCCCGGTCATCTGCCCGCCGAGCCGGTACCCGGTGATGGTGTGCGCCCTCAACAGGGGCATCAGCGTCCGGGCCAGGTGGGCGTCGATGATCGCAGTGGCCTTGGCGGGTACGAGTACCGCGAACAGACGGTGTCGCATCAGCGGTGACCCTGGTCTGCGGCCGGTAGGCCCGCAGCGAACGGATCCCGGACTGCCTGGACCATGCGGCTGTGGCCTCGGCGGGGCAGCGGTTGCTGGCGCGGCGGGGTACCGGGGTGGTGGTCCCGGCTCGGGGCGACCCGGGGCCGGGCAGCGGTGTGCTTGCCAAGCCGGCGCCCCGCCGCGACGTACGGGGCGAGGTTCTTCCGCATCGTGGCGAGGTTGTGCGGAGCGAGATCGATCTCGTACTCGACGCCGTCGAGGACGAATCGGAGCGTGTGTACGTCGTCGGTGCTGTGGTCGATGTCGTCGCTGATCACGACGATCGTCTTCGTTGCCACTGTTGCTTCCTTTCCTTGTCGGGCATGGCGAAGGCCCCCGACGCCCGGGAGGGCTGCGGGGTAGTGGTGGTGAGGTCGGCGCGGTCCGGCGGCAGCAGGTGTGCTCCGCTCGGGGCTGTGGCGTGGGATCGGTTCCGGTTACCAGTGACGACGGCGATGGCGCCGTCCGGTGGGCCGGGACGTTGGCCAGGGGCGGCCGGCCGGTGCGTGCCGCTGGTGTTGTGGGAGGGGCTGGGCTCGTAGGGTTCTGTGGGGCAGCCTCGGCCGGCCGTTCCCCGGGCCAGGGTCTGGGCGTCGCGGATACTGTGGCCGCGGCGTTCGGTGTACCTTGCGGGAGGCGCTGGCGGCTGGCTCGGTGCGCGGCCGGCGCCAGGTCACCAGGGCGGCTCGGGGTCGGTGCCGGGGTCGCCGGCGATGTTGGCGAGGGCGGCGAGGCGGGCCGTGGCGGACAGCAAGTACTCGGCGGCGTCGTGGAGAAGGGCCCGCATGTCGTGCGCGGCGGTGTCGCCGAGCCCGTCACTTTCGCTGCCCGGTGGGCTGTCGGCCAGGCGCTTGAGCCCACCGTGCAGGGTGTGTGTCAGGTAGGTCAGCGAGGTGGCGACGGCGGCGAGGTCCCCCGATGAGGCGATCGCGGCGGTCCGCGCTGCGCCCAGGCAGTTGGCGAGGTAGCTGGCCAGGGTACCGATGGCCCGGCAGGCATCGCGCGTCTGTTCGGGGCTGAAGGTTGCCTCGTCGGCGAAGGCCCGACCGATCTGCTCGGCCAGGTGCGCCGCGGATAGCGGGGCCGTGTCGGGCGCGTCGTGTGTGATGCGGCCACTGGCCGGCCGCGGTCGGTTGGCGTCGTCGGTGCCGGCGGCCATCTCGCGGACGTGGGCCCAGGCGGCGCCCGAGTGTCGGGCCGACTCGAATGTGAGGTCCGCGGCATCGAACAGCAGGACGCGCAGGCGCCGCGCCGCGTTGATGGAGTCGGGTGAGACCTGCGTCGAGGTGTCGCCGGTGAAGCCTCGGTGGCGGACGTACTCGACGGCGTGGTCCCCGGCTTGTGCCTGCACCTGAGCGAGCAGTTGCGAGGTGCGGTAGACGTGGCCGATCAGGAAGGCGGTGGCGGATGGGTTGACGAGGGCGACCGGGGCGCTGGCGGGTCCGGTCACGATGCGCAGCCAGTGGTGGAGATGTTCGGCCGCGTCGACCGCGCTTGCCATACGGCCGGGGTCGTAGGGGCCGTCGAGGGCGAAGAGTTCGCTCATCGCCGCGAGCCAGGGAGACGCCGCCGGATCGGCCGGCATGGCGTCCTCGATGAACACCACCTCGGCGGGGCGACCGTGCGCGTTACGGCAGATGGGCGTGTCGTCCGCAACGTGCCGCAGGCGCGACTGGCCGGTGGACGCGGCGTTGGTCCATTTCTCGTAGGGCTGGTCGACCACGGGCGTGCGACAGCTGCCGCACATCGTCAGCTGGATCATCAAGGGGTCCTTTCTCAAGTGGGGCAGAGGTCGGCAGACGCGGGTTGTCGCCGACCGCCGTGACGTGGTGAGGCCGTCGCATCTCCTCGGGCGGGTGCGGCAGCCGGGAGACGGGCAGCGTGCGGGGCCCAGGGCGATCTCCGGCCTCGGGCAGATCGCCGTGGGCCCTGGTCGCCGCCGTGGCGGGCCGGCTAGCTAGCCGGCGATGTACGCGGTGCCGCCGTCGGCAGCGATGACCCGGATCAGCCGTTCTGGTGCCACCCGGTGCAGACGGTCGCGCGGCACGGTCCACCCGAATCCGTCTTCCCCGCCCATACGCGCGATGGCGATCACGGGGTCGCCGAATACGTCGGTGACGATGTGTAGGTAGTTGCCGAGTTCGGCGGCCACGTCGTCCGATGTGGTGACGGTGACGATCTGACCGACGGCCAGCTCTGCCTCGTCGGTGTGATCGGAGGTGTTGTCGTGTGTCTTGTCGGATGTCATCGGCTTTCCTTAGTAGAAGGGGGCTCGGGCGTGGCGGTGGAGCTGGCGCTGTGGGAGATGGGTCGATGGGCGTCAGGCCGCAGGGCGGTGTGAATGTCTGACGTTCACCGGCGTTTGCTCGCGGGGATGCCCTCGGGCGTCGCCGTCAGGACTGGTCGCTTGTCCCGGCGAGCGGGGGTTTCGAGGTGGCGGTGGGACGCAAGGTCGCCGTTAGCAGGGCAGTCAGGCCGGCGTAGGTGGCAGGGGCGTCGCCGGGCTCGGGGGTGTCGTCGACGTCAACCTGGGCGTGGTCCTCACCCCGGACCCGATTGACTTGGTAGAGGCGCCGATCGGTGTCGACGGCGTCGAGACGGCGGACCGGACGCGGGTGGTCGACGGTGGGAATGTCCTCGTAGCAGATGGCCCAGGCCAGCAGCGCGGTGTCGGGCTCGGCCACGCGGATCTGCGCGACGACGGTGCGGAACGTGACCTGGTACGGCGAGCGCGTGTCGGGGGTGTCGAGATCGGCGGCTAGGCGGTGCAGCAGGTTAGGAAGGCCGGCAGGGTCGGTGGCCGCATCGTCGCGGTGCAGCGGCAACGCCACGCTGTCCACCACGAGCGTGCTGGCGCCGGTGCGGGGCTGGTGGTGGATGAGCAGCAGCGTCGGGGACTGGTGCCAGCCGTACGCGTGGGTGTCGGTTTCGGCGGTGAGGAGGCAGCCGGTGAGGGCGTGTACGTCGTTGAAGGACAACATCAGGTCTCCGCATCGTTGAGGCTGAACAAGGGGACGGCAAAGGGGCCTCGCAGCCATGGCTGCGAGGCCCCTCGGGTGATATTCGGTCAGCGGGCGTGCCGGTCGCGGCTGCGTCCGCGGGGCGGAGCGAACGGGTCGTACCGGCTCACCCCGCCCTCCTTTTTCGCCGTGTACATCGCATCGTCGGCTTCTTGCAGCAGCTGGCGGGCGCTGGCGCCGCGACGGCCCGTATGGGTGAAGCCGACCGACGCGAGCACGGTGATCTTGCTGTTGACCAGCTGCATCGGTGTGGCGGAGATGATCTGCCACGCGGCGTGGGCGGCGGCCTTGGTGTCCTCGTCGGTGCCCCGTACCAGCAGGGCGAACTCGTCGCCGGAGAGCCGGGCGGCTACGGCCACCGGTGTGGGCAGGGTGGCCAGCCGTCGACCGATCTGGTGGAGCAGGTCGTTGCCGCACTCGTGGCCGAAGGTGTCGTTGACGGCCTTGAAGCGATCGAGGTCGAGCAGTACCACCCCGACCGGCGTGTCGGCGGCGAGCATGGCGTGCAGCCGGGTCAGGAACAGCCACCGGTTCGGCAAGCCGGTGATGTCGTCGTAGTGGGCCTGGTAGCGGTACTCGTGGATCATCCGTTGTTGACGCCAGAGCAGGGGCCCGGACAGGGCGATGCCGACGAGGATCCAGCCGACGTTGCTAGCGATTGCGTGCAGGATGGAAGACAATCGGTGACGCTCCTTGGATGTGAAGGAGCACCGGGGGCGGGCGTGTAACGCGGCGAAACGTGGACGCCCTCCCCCGGGCTACCTGACGGGGTTACTGGTTGGTGGTGGGGGCCAGCTGGTAGGTGGCGGGCTGCTCGACGGGTCTGCACGGCCAGGCTTGTCCGCGGCGAGCGTGGTGGCCGTGTTGACGACCGCTCCGGCGCTGGCCTTCTTCGCCCGGCTCCGGTGCCGTCATCGCCCCAGCTACCGCACTGCTGCCCATGTCGAGACGTGGCGTTCCTCTATGTGGTCCCGAGGCCGATGCGGTTGCCGATGGCGGGCCCCTGCTGTACGGCGGCGATCGCGGCGGGGAGGTGCCGGCGTTGCCAGCCGCGCAGCGCCGCGCCCAGGTCGGCGTCGTACTTGTGGTGCTGAGTGAGGGCGGCGGTGAGGCCGGCGGCCTGCTCGATGCCGTTGTTGGCGCCTCGGGCTGTGTGCGGGCGGACCGGGGCGAGGGCGTCGCCGAGCAGGACGGCGTGGCCGTCGCCGACCGGCCACACCATGCGGGTGGGCGGTTCGATGTCGAGCACGGGCACGGCCATCCGGTTCTCGGTGGCCCGCACGATGGCCGCGTGATCGCCCGGGAGGAGCTCAGCGGCGCGGCTGTCGACGTGGGCGCGGGCAGCTGGGCTGACATGCTGCGGCAGGGCGAACAGCCGCCGGCGCGGACTGGCGCCGAAGTGCTGGCGGTACTCCTGCGCGGTGCAGCCGAGGTAGAACGTCCAGTCGCAGCCGCCGGGCACCGGCGCGACGTTGAACTGGGCTCCGGGACACGGGTCAAGGCGGAGGAAGTCCCGCAGGTCGGGCTGCGGCACGCCGGTGGTGATACCGCGGTGGGCGACGTAGCCGGCGTAGCGCAGCGCCCGATCGGGATCCAGCAGGTGGCGGCCGGTGGAGGAGCGCCCGTCGGCGAACACGACCAGGTCGGCCGAGGTGCTGCCGGCGTCGGAGAACCAGAGGGTGGGTCGGCCCGTGTGCGCGCTCAGGCCGGTGACACGCATTCCGGTGCGGAGGACACCCGCCGGGACGCGGGCAGTCAGCGCCCGGTGCAGCAGAGTCCAGGTGGTGTTGCGGCCGGGGTATGTGCGGCGCACGGTGTGGGCAGGCTGGCGGTCGCGGATAGCGATCTGCAGGATCGTCTCCGAGTCGTGGGTGACGAACTCGTGCTGGTCGATGCCGAGCCGGTCGAGCACGTCGAGCGCCGCGTGTTCCAGGGCGATGAGGCCGCCGCCCAGTGGCGTCGACGTGGGCGTGGCCTCGTAGACGGTGACGTCGAAGCCGGCCTGCAGCAACAGCAGGGCGGCGACGGGACCGGTGAGGCTGCCGCCGACTACGGCGACGGCCAGCGGTCTGGGCCGGGGGCCGGCGACGGCGGGGGTGAAGGTCGCGTGCATGGGGTTTCCCTTCTGCGAGAACGATGGGGAATCCCGGGCGCGGCCTGTCGGCCGTGCCCGGGGTGCGCGGATACGCGGTGGCCGGGCAACGGCCAGGTCGTGCGAGTGCGGTCGGGTGGCGGCGTCACGCTGGCGGGGTCAGATGGCCGCCGCAGCGGGTGTGCAGGGGTCAGGCGCGAAGGCCCGAGGAGGATGCGGGCGGCGCCTGCCGGCGCGAGGAGTGCTCAGCTCGGCGTCGTCGCGGCTGGCGGCGACTGGCGTTGGCGCTTCGGGTAGGAAGAGGTATAGGGCGGCGCTTGCGCGGCCGGGGCGCTCGGCGATGCCCCGGCCCGGGGCGCCCGGCGCCCCAGCGAGGTGCGGGGGCGACGGCGGGCGACGGCCACTCGCAGGTCGCCGTCGGGCTGGACGTCGATGGTGAGCATGTCGAAGCCGGCGGTGTGACCGGCGCGAAGCAGGTCGACGAGCCCGCCGCCATGGCGCTCACGCGTCAGCGGCACGCGCGCCTGTACCGGACGGTGCCGACGCAGGGGTCCGCCGAGCCACTGCGTCCAGGTGATGCCGTGCACGTAGCGGCGACGGCGAGTTCTGCGGAACGGTTCCGCGTTGATGTCGAGTGCTGCGGTCAGGCTCGGGTGGAAGTTCCCGTCGATGTACAGGCGGTCGGTGTCCTTTTCCCGCATCAGATGCAGCGCGGGCGGCACGTCGGCGGCGACGGTGCTGTCGACGTCGACCCGGCAGCGCGCGGTGGCTGCCAGTGTGGCCAGGCGTTGCACTGTCTGCAGGTGAAACCAGAGTCGTGCGGGCATGAGGATTCCTCTCGTGGGCAGGGAGGGGGTGGAGCCGGCCGGGCAGCAGCTGATCCCCTGGGTGCAGGGACGGCGGGTGCCCGACCGGTTCCGGCTGACGGGTGTGCGGTCAGCGGTGATGCGGGTTGCCGCGATGCGGACGTGCGAGCATGCGGACGCCGATGATCGAGCCGTCCAGGTCTCGGACGGTCCGGTGGCAGACCAGCAGGTCGTCGCGGTCGTCGGCGGCCAGGCCGACGACCAGGGACACCAGGTAGTAGGTGTCCGCAGCTGGCGGCGGTAGCGGTGGACCGCTGTGGTCGGCCGCGCCGAAGGCGACTCGCTCGACGGGAACACCGATGTCGAGGTCGTCAGGTCCCACGACGTGCTGTCCCAACCTCGCCGGTTCGTGCTGCGGGGATGATGCGATAACGCGCAGCGGTGCGACGCTGTCCGGAGCGATGTAATCCGGAGTGTCTGGCGGGTAGATTCGGACAGGGTGCGGCGTCAGGTTGACGACCTGCAGCATCGGGTTCCTCCGATCATCGCGGGGTTGACGGTGTTGACGGGCTCCGCCCGAGGGCGGGACCGGTCGGGTCGCGGCGAGGCACCCCTTCGGGTACAGGGGTTCGCGCTGCGGCCCGACCGGCCTGCGGTCAGTTCTGGTGCAGGGTGACGGCGAGCAGCCGCTGAGACCCGTCGAGCGACTCCAGGTAGCGTCGCGTCCGCTCGAGGTAGGTGATCCGGTCAGCGAAGTGCGCGCTGGCCGATTCCAGCCGCCTGCCGTCCGCGGTGAGGAAGGCATCCGTGCACACGGCCCACAGGGCGTGGTAGCTGGCGTAGGCGCTAGGGCCTGACTGGAAGATCTCCAGGTCACCGACATCGAACCTCGGGCCGTACGTGGCCGCGTTGTGCATGCGCATGGCCTTCACCCGCGGCTGCCGGTGAAACTCATGGGTCGCGGTGTCCATCGGGTAACCCGACGGGTCGTTCAGGTGCTTCTGCAAAAAGACCGGCCACGGGGTGGCGTGCGGCGTTCCGGCCACGACGCCGGACCACTGTGCGTGGCGCAGGCTCGCGCCGACGTAGGCGCCGTGACGCATGCCGTCCAGGTCGAGCAGGCGGATGGGCCCGCCGGCGCAGTGCCGGGGCCCGGCCGTCTTGGCGCGTAGGTCGATGAGCTGCCGGCGCTGCCACAGGCGCAGGGCCGGAGAGGCCCAGTACCGGGGGCAGCTGGTGCCCGAGACGCCGAAGTGACGTTCGAGCTGCCGGGTGCTGGTCAGCACCTGGTGCAGGTCATCA
The DNA here is from genome assembly GCF_029626175.1 of Micromonospora sp. WMMD1082. Classification (NCBI taxonomy): domain Bacteria; kingdom Bacillati; phylum Actinomycetota; class Actinomycetes; order Micromonosporales; family Micromonosporaceae; genus Micromonospora; species Micromonospora sp. WMMD1082. The sequence goes on from NZ_JARUBM010000002.1 coordinate 3,133,965, forward strand.
GGAACGCAGACGATCATGGTGCCAGCGTTCGCGCGCGGAAGGATCGTCGCGACCGGGACAGCCGTAGCTGCCGGGGTCGGCGAAGCGGTCTTCGCCGCGGCGGCCTTGGCCGGGGTGGCCTTGGCGGCCTTGGTTGGGGTGGCCTTGGCGGCTTTGGCCGGGGTGGCCTTGGTGGCGTTGCGGGCCGGGTTGTTGGGCATGGGGGTGCCTCCTCTGAGGTCGGGGCGTGCGATGTGCGGGCACGCGGAGGTGGCCGAGCCACTGGGTTCGTGGTTCGGCCGCGGGGGATGTGGGTTGGTGCGTGGTGGCAGATGCGACCGTCGGGGCTCGTCGCGCGGCGTGTGGGCCGACCGGCCGGTGAGGGCGGGTGGGCGTCAGATGCCGGGATGCGGCGAGGTGGTCCGAGGTGGGACCTGCGGGGTGGAGATATATGTGGGTTGTTGTGGTGCCGTGAACGGTAGCGGCCTGATCTGTCAGCGCCGGACGGGCCGACGTGCGCGCAGGAGCCGCTGACCTGCGCTGTCAGAGGCACGGGATCTGACAAGGACGTCGGGTGATGCCCTTGTCAGATCCCCTTCACCTGACAGCGATTCTGTGTGACGTGACAGCTGCGGTGTGTAGCCGCCTGTGGGGCGCCGTGCCCGTACCGTCGACGCCGCGCCGGTGGCGGTGTGGGTTCTCCGGCCGGGTGGCGCGGGCACGCCGGTCCACGTCTGCGGGCCGGCCTGCAGACGTGGGAGGATCATCGGCCGACGCCAGCGGCTCTGGTGGGAGCGGCGGGCCCGCCCACAGTGGTGTTGACCCCTCGGGGTGAGTGGCTGTGAGCGGGCCGGCGGGTCAGTGAAGCCCGCCTACGCGTCGTCGGGTTGGATGAATCGGCTGGAGTTGGTGGCCGTGTAGGGGCCGTGGTCGCTGGGCAGCTCGTGCAGGTGACGAGGGCGGCCGGGGTCGCTGGCCAGGGTCCATACCGGGCCTGCCGGGTCGGTGCCGTGTACGCCGGTGGCCACTGGCATGGCGGTGTCCACACCGGCGAGGGCGTCGAGCAGGTGGCGTTCGCGTCCTCGGCCGGGCACCCACAGCAGGAGCGGGTAGGTCGGTCCGAACTCGGTCACCCGCTCGTAGCCGCGGAGTTTGCGCAGCACGGTGCCGAGGGGCTCGGTGTTGCGGTCGTGTTCCAGGAAGAACCCGACCGTGGTGTCGCCGACGGTCCAGACTCCGTGGCCGTCGGGTTGGACGCCGGCGGCGCCGTAGGCGTCGGTGGCGTGCTGTTCGGACCACCAGCGCCGAAGCCGCGCCTGCGGGTTGGTGCGGGCGTGGGCGAGCAGGTCGCAGAAGAAGTCGTTCACGCCGAGCAGGTGCTGCAGCTTCCTGCTACCGACGATGCGGTTGCCGCGTTCGCGACTGCTGCGCGCCGGTGTGGCCGTCGGATTGTCGGGATCGTGGTAGGCGTCGCGGTTGATCGTGAAGCCTTTCGGCCCGAGGGCGTACAGGTACTGCGACGACTCGGCGGACTCATCGTCGACGAAACGGTCGAGGACCTCCAGGCGGTGTAGCCGGGTCAGCCGCAGGCGGGCGCTGCGGCCGGAGGGGAACAGCGCCTTGGTGACCTGGCCGGTGGACAGCAGATAGTGCTCCGCGAGCCAGGACAGCAGACGCCGGTCACGACGCGTCAGGTAGCGGGTGAAATGGAAGGGGTCGGACTTGGCGGTACGAGGCGGTAGAGGACGCCGGGACATGGGATCTCCTGGGGAGAACGATGCCCTCCATTCGGAGGGTGTCTGAGTGGGGTTCGACCACAGTGGCCGTCTGACACGCCGCTGTGCGGCGGGAACAGCCCGGCATCGCTGATCTGTCAGCGGATGCAGGTGATCGGGGTGGAAGGGGTGGTGGATCTCCCAGCGGATCGGGCTACGGAAGCCGACGACTCGCTGCTGACAGATTCCTCAGGGCTGCTTGGTGTCGTTCCTGCGGCGGCGGTCGTCGGGCTTCTGGCTGTACTGCTTGACCAGGGCATCGACCGCCGAGGCATTCTGGGCGGGTACCGCTTCGGATACCCGCTGTCGGATCGCGGTGGCCTCGCCGATCACCGGCCGTGGCCGGCGGGTCCGCATGGTGAACGCGGGTGCCTGCCGGCCATCGACGAGCAGGCGGGCGACCGCGGTGTAGACGTCGAGGTGGGTCAGGTCGTGTTCGTCGAGTTCGGGCAGGGTGTGGCGGGCCAGGACGCGGGCGTCCTCCGGCGCCACCGAGAAGAAGATCTTGTTGCGGGCGTTGGCGGAGATCGCGGCGAGCAACTCGCGAGGGAACTGTGCGAGATCCTGGTGGGCCAGGGTCATCGCGAGGCGGTACTTGCGGGCCTCGGCGAGCATCGTGTCCAGGCTGGCCGCGAGGGTGAGGAAGTTCTGCGCCTCGTCGAGATAGATGGAGCAGTCCTTGCGGCGCTCGGCCGGCACGCTGGCGCGGGCGGTGGCCGCCTGCCAGACCCGGGCTAGGATCAGCGAGCCGAGCAGCCGGCTGGTGTCCTCGCCCAGTTCGCCCTTGGGGATGCGCACCAGCAGGACCCCGCCGTCGAGGATCTTGCCCATGTCGAAGCTCGACTTGGGGAAGCGCATCGTGCGGCGCACGAAATCCCGCAACAGGAACGCCCGGAGCCGGGCGAGCACGGGGCCGATGATCTGCGAGCGCAGCGCCGGGGACAGCTCGTCGAACCACTGCCAAAAGCCGTGCAGCCCGTCCGGGTCGTCGAGGTCGACGGTCATCGCCGACCGGAACTGGGCGCTGTTGAGCAGCGGCGGAATGTGTTGCAGGGTGACGTTGGCGTGCCGCAGCAGGGTCAGGCAGGACACCCGCATGACGTCGTCCATCCGCGGCCCCCACGCCTTGGAGAAGATGCTCCCGAAGATCGAGACGAGGTTGTCGACAACCAGGTCGGGGTCGTCGCCCTCGAGGGGGTTCAGCGCCGGCGGGTTCGGCTGGGCGGGGTCGAACAGCACGACCCGGTCGGCCACGCTGGCGGGCAGCCGGTCGAGCACGTCGAGGACGAGGTCGCCGTGCGGGTCGAGCACGATGGTGCCGCGTCCGGCGGTGATGTCGTCGATGATCAGATTGGCAAGCAGGGTGGTCTTGCCGGAGCCCGTCTGGCCGACCATGTGGGTGTGGTAGCGGGCGTCGGGCACGGACAGGGCGACCGCATGGCCGCCGACTTCGGCCTCGCCGAGGACCTTGCGGTTGCGCCCCCCGCTGGGCACGGCGACGGGGACCGGCATCGACTTGGCGCGGGCGCGGTCAAGGCCGGGTACCGCGAGATCGCGGGGCAGCGCGGCCATCGCGGCGAGTTCCGGTGCGCTGGTGAGGAACCCGGCGCCGAGACGACGGGCGGCGAGCACGGCGACGGGGCGGGGCATGCGGGAGCGGTGGGCGAGCCGGTTACGGCCGGCGTAGACGGCGAACGATGAGGCGATCGCGTCGGCGACGCCGCGCAGCCGGTGGCGGGGGCGGGTGCCGTCGCGGTGGACGTGGCCGGCCACGGCGTAGCGCACACCCGTCTCCCACAGCTGGTGGGCGGTCTTGTCGAGGATCGCGCGCACGTCACGGTCGAGCGTCGGGTCGCGGCGTGCGGCGGGCACGCCGGTGTGCCCGCGGGTGGGACCGGGCAGAAGGAGGTCGAGCAGCGCGGCGACCGGCGCGGCGGGGTTGATCGACGGGGCGGCGGCCTTGCCCTGCCGTAGCCGCCCGGCGGCGCGCCGTGCCCGCCCGGCGCGGCGGGGTGCGGCCGGCCGGGCGAGGATCTGCACGCAGGCGTACTCGCGGTCGTGTAGTTGGGCTCCGGCGGCCATCAGGGCACGCAGCGGATCGGCGTCGTGGTCGCTTTGCAGGGGAAGCCACTCGGGGGCCACGGGCAGCAGGTGACCGCCCACCGCCGCCAGGTCGGCGGGTACGGGGTCGCGGGCGGGTTCGGTAGTGGTGGCGGCGCCGGGCCAGGCCGCGCGGACGGCGGCTTCGACGGCGCCCTGCGGCACGGTGCCGGGTACCCACAGGGAGATGAGGAGGTGCCGGCCGGTCCAGGTGTACTGCCAGGTGACGTGCGGGGTGCCGAAGATCAGCCGGCGGTGGCGCGAGGGGGTGAGGATGCCGGCGAGGTTCGCCCACAGGGCGGCGGCGCTGGACTCGTCGACCAGCGGCGGCGGTGCGATGGTGACCAGGCGGGCACCGGCGGTGTGGTGGCGGTGGCGCCAGGCGGCGACGACGGTGCGGGCGGCTATCCAGGCCAGGAGCAGGCAGGCGGCGACACCGAGGAGCCAGGGTCGTTGCAGGGTCCAGTCCGCGGCGTCCAGAACCCAGCGGGTTACCGGTGGCTCCACGATGCTGGTGTCCGGGTCGACGGGGTCGGTCTCGGGCGGCGAGGCCACCGGAAGAAGCGGGATCATCACAGGGTGTCCTTTGTTGGGCGGACACGACGACGGCGGTGGTGCCGCGCCCGGTTTCGGGTGCGGCACCACCGCCGTGGCCGTGCTGGCGGAATGTGGTGCTACGTGTCGATGTCGGTGATCAGGTCGGCGGGATCGGTGGTCGCCGCGGCGTGTTCGGTGTCGCTGGAGATAGCCTCGAACGCGGTGCGGTTGGTGCCGCTGATCAGCAGGCCCTGTCCGGGGCGGGCGGCGAGCAGCAGGCGCCGTTCCCCGCCGGTGAGTCCGAAGGCGTCGCCGACGGTGTCGATGGCCTGCGGTGCCTGCCGGAACAGGACTTGTGTGGCGGCGTTGGCGACCACGGCCTGACCGAGGTCGGTGCCGAGGAGCTCGGCGATGTCCTGGGTGGACACGGTCAGTCCGGTGTTTCGTTTCCGGGCCGCTTTCGACATGCGGAACAGGAACTTGGCGCCCTCGCCGTCGCGCATGAGCTGCCACGCCTCGTCGACGACGACGAGTCGGCGCGGTGGCGGTCCGCTGGCGGGCGGGGTGTCGACCTGCCGCCAGATGGAGTCGAGGGCGAGCAGGATGCCGACGGTGCGGAGCTCGTCGGGAAGGTGCCGCAGTGACCACACGATCAGGTGCCCGTCGGGTCGGGAGGTGGTGGGCCCGTCGAACAGGTCTTTGAACGATCCGGCGACCCAGGGTGAGAGGCGGGCGGCGAGCTGCGTGGCGGCCGGGTCGCGGTCGGCGGCGAGGATGGCGGTGAGGTCGCGCAGCAGTGGGGCGGGCCGTCGGTGGGTGCGCGGGTCGGCGGTGATCCCGGCGTCGCGGTAGACGGCGAGGATGGCCCGGTCCAGGGCCGCCCGCTCGGCCGGGGGTGGCAGCTGGCCGACCAGGACGCAGATGAGGGTATGCAGGAACAGGCCGCGGCGGGTGAGCACGTCGGGGCGGCTGTCATCGGCCGGCAGTTCGAGAGGGTTGACCTTCACACCGGCCGTGCCGAGCTGCACCACGGTGCCGCCGACTGCGTTGGCGAGGCGCAGGTACTCGTCCTCCGGGTCAACGATGGCCACCCGGACGCCGGTGTAGAGCTGGCGTAGCGTTTCCAGCTTCACGAAGAAGCTTTTCCCTGCGCCGCTGCGGGCCAGCACGACTTGGTTGTAGTTGTCCTGGGCGAAGCGGTCCCACCACACCACTCCGGTGCCGGAGGGGTTGATGCCGTAGAGGACCCCGCCGCTGGCCGCCGGCTCGCCGGGCAGCGGCGCCGGTAGATCGGGGCTGGCGAGCGGGAACGCGGCGGCCAGCGCCTGGGTGTCCATGGTGCGCAGCATCCGCAGTCCGTCGGTGGCCAGCGGCAGGGTGGTGGTCCAGCCGGCGAGCTGCCGCCAGGTCGCCGGCTGCACCTCGAGCAGGGTGGACGCGGCGGCGGCCTTGACCCGGTCACAGGCCTGCAGCAGTTCCTCCTCCGACCGCGCGTGCACGGTCACGTAGAGGCCGACGCGGAACAGCTTGGCCGCGCCGCGGGCGACGCGGTCGGCCAGGTCCGCCGCGTCGTGGGCGGCCGCGGCGGTGTAGGGGTCGGTGAGCTTGCCTCGCTCGGCGTCGGCGCGGCGGCTGGATTCCAGCCGGGCCCGCTGGGTGCGCAGCCGGGAGGCGGCGATCGGGGCGGGCAGCGGGTCGATGTGCACCGTGACGTCGACCCGGCCGGGATAGGACAGCAGCGGCTCCAGCCAGGCCCGCCCGACCTCGGCGGGATAGCCGGTGACCACCAGGGTCGCGGTGTAGCCGTCGCCCACCCGCAGCCAGCGGGGCGTCACCTCCACGGAGGCCGGTGCGACGCTGGCCGCGAGCCCCGCCGCCGAGCGGCGAGACGCGGGCGATTCGCCGCGGCGCGGTGTTCTGGTACGCCAGTTCTTCATCATCACGTCTCCTTCCTGGTGGCGGTGCCCGCCGGGACGGTGATCACGGTGTCCGGGGCGGCCAGACCGCCGGGCCGCGCGGGTCGGTACGGATCGGCGGCGGCGACCAGCGCCGCGGTGACGGCCGCGCCGTCCAACGCGCGGGCGGTGACCCCGAGACCGGACAACGCCCGGGCGGCGTCGTCGGCGCGCCGACGCGCGGCGTGGCCGCCCTGCTCACCAGGGGCAGCGCGGGTGACCACGAGGACCTGCCGCCGCAACGGGTCGCGGCGGGCCGCCAGGTCGGCCAGGAACGCCGCGTGGTCGGCGCAGGCCGCCTCCAGGGCGGGATGCGGCTGCGTGCGGGCGGCCTCGGCGACCGCCCGGGCGTGGGAGTCGAGGTCGACCGGTTGAGCGGACACCACGACCTGCGTCGGGGTGGACAGCGAGTTCAACCATCGGCCGTACCCCTCGATCAGGGCCGCCTGCTCGCCGGCGGTGCGCAGGCCCAGGTTGATGCTCGTCGCCGCGACGACCGCCGCCCGCCCGCCGCCCAGGGTGATCTCGCCGTCGTCGGCGATCGCGTCGGCGGGCAGCCTCAGCGGAGCCGGCAGCGGCACACGTGCCTTCGGCTGGTCGATCCAGTCGGGCACACCGCCGCCGGTCTCGTCGGAGTTCGACAGCGCCTTCGGTGCGCGGGTGTGGCGGATGGCGTGCAGCAGCCACACGTCCATCGGCAGCCCGTCGCGGCGTGCGACCACGAGGCCGAACACGACACCGCCGACGATCACGCCGGCGAAGACGATGGCCTGCGGCGGCAGCACGGTGTGCAGCACGTTCCACGCGCCGTAGAACAGCACGGCGGCCACGGCCAGGATCGCCAGTTGCCGCCAGGTCAGCCCGTAGGCGACCTTGTCGGGCGCGTCGACGTCGGCGGGCATCCGCGCCCGGTCGATGCTGTCGGCGACGTCATTGGTGATCATGAGACAGTCCTTCCTACGGTGCGCAGTCCGGGCACGGCGCGGGAGACCTGATTGACCACGGCAACCCGGACGACCGTGCCGAGGATGGTGTTGCCGCCGCTCTGGCCGACCCAGCGGCCGACGAGGCCGGGGATCTTGACAGTCGTCCACAGCACGACGATCACGACGAGCAGGTTCGCCACGCCGGCCGGATCGCCGTCGATGCCAAGGACGGGCAGCATGTGGGCGGGATCGAGCAGCATCCACTGCCCGAGCGTCAGCGTGAACGCCTGCCCGGCGGGTATGGCCAGACAGCCCAGGTAGGCCCGCCACCACAAGCGGGCGATGCCGTCCAGCGCCGGTATGGCGTGGCAGGCCAACGGCAGCGGTGCGATCGCTGTCATCACGATCAGGGCGACGAACCGGCCGATGAACTGCACCGCCGTCGTCGCGACCAGCACCGTGATGACCAGGATGAGGAAGAGGAACAGCAGCGGCGCGAGTGGATCGCGGCCGGCTTCGACATGGCGGCGAATGGCGGCGAACGCGGTGTTCTCGTCGTAGCGGTCCGCGCTGACCGCGCCCGCCACCGCGTTGGACAGGCTGACCAACTCCCGGCAGAACAGGGCCGAGAAGTGCGCGGCGACGAAGCCGACCACCAGACGCGGCACGAGATCCTTGACCGCGTACCGGCTGCGTTCGTCGCCGCCGGAGACCATCACCATGATCCCCGCGGCGACGAACATCATCACGAAGACGGTGTCGACGATCCAGACCGACCGTTCGGTCATCGCCCGCACCTGCGGCAGCCCGGTGACCTGCGGCGTGGTGAGCAGCACGTCCGTGATCAGCCCGAACACCGCGTCGAGGCAGGCCAGGACCGCCCTGATCAGCCATTCGAGAGCCCTGTCGAGCCAGTACGCTGTGACCGTGTTCATGGGACTCACTGGCCGACGATGTTGCGGACGATGGTCATCAGGATCGGCGCGAGGACGGCTAGGCCGTATCCGATCATCGCGTTGCGCAGAGCGCCCTTGGCCTTGTCGACCTGTCCGGGGTCCCCGCCCGCGGTCGTCCAATAGACCCCGGCGATGACCAGGAACAGCGTGGCGATCCCGAACAGCAGGAACATGATCTGCGACCGGATGTTCTCGATGACCCGGGGCAGACTGTTCGCCGCCAGGAAGACAGCGTCGGACGGCGCGGCGTATGCGGCGGCGGGTGGGGCGAGGATCAACACCGCCGCCGCCAGGGCGGCGAGAGCGTGAACGACGGGGCGCCACCCCGGGCGCTTGCCGGGCGTGATAGCGCGGATCTGGAGCATGGCGGGTCACCTCCCGCCCGGCCCTGGGCGCCAGCGGCGCGAAGGGCGGGCGAATGTCGGCGGGCGGGGAACCCGCCGCCGGGCACGAGGTGAACCGGCCCGCACCGTCTCCGAGAGGAGCGCGTCCTCCCTTGTGGGTGGGTGCGGTCATCGATGAGGTGTCAGCGCATCTGATGGCGCGGCACCCGGGGCGGCACGGAGAAGGCCACCCGTGCTCGACGGCGGGCGGGACCGGGGTGACCGTTGTTGGTCGATCTCCTTGGTCCCGCACCCTCCAATCGGCGCTTGTCAGACGTGACGAACACTCGGCGATCTGGCAGCGCTCTGACAGGCGTCTCGCGACGTCTGACAGGCGGGGCCGCTACGGCTGTTCTTTCTCAGCTGACCTGCTGTTTTCTCAGTCGAGGTGATCCGACTGGGAGGTTTGCTCAGTCGAGGTGATCCCGCTGCCTGTGGAGGGGTGCCGTCAGGCGGTTTCTGACAGTGCCGACGTTCGTCTGTCAGGTCTGCGAGCGGTGCCGCAGGTTCCGTCGCCGCTGTCGGCGTCGTCGCCGCGGACGATGTCATGATCGAGTTCGTCGGCGTGGACGGTGTGGTGCGCGGTGAGCCGCTGGCGCGGTGCGGCGGGGTGCGGTGTGAGGGCGTCACGCCGGCGCGAGGGTTTCCGATGTTCAAGGGGCAGCGGTGGGAGCGGCAGGTGTCGGAGGTCATCCACGGCTCGGCGCCGGACGCTGCGGCCGGCGCGGTGGCCAGGCATGGCTTTGACCCCGGCGGTCACGATGGTGACCGGCGCGGGGCAGGTCAAGGCCGCAGAACTGCGGGCAGCCGGACACGCGGCGACGGTGCCGACCTTCACGCGGCGCTACGAGGTCGGCGGGGCAGCAGCCGCTGGTCGACCAGCGGCTGCTGCGGCGGCCGTCGAGGTTCGGTCGGACCGACACGCCGGTCGTGGAGGCGGTACGAGCGGCGGTCACGGGGGCCACCGACGACTCGACCCGCACCGGCGGTGACGTGTGGGGGCGGCCGCGGCAGATCCTCGAGCAACGCCACCACGGCCTGGTGGCGATACCGTCGCCGGCGACGTCGTATCGGCTGGTGGACAAGCTGGCCGTCGGGCTGCACACGACGGATTCGGCCCGGCCCGGACCGTCCGCTTGGCGGCGGCCCCGTCGGCGCCGTTGTCCCGGCCTCGGGGTGTTCGCCCCAGGTGAGCTGATGGAGATGGACTCCACACCACTGGCCGTGCTGCTCGACGACGGCACGACCAGGCCGGTGGAGGCGACCGGGGTGCTCGACATCGCCATCCGAACGGTGACCGCGGCGGTGCTGCGCCCGGGCGCGAGGCCGTGTGAGTCGAGTGCATGTCCCTCGGTGGCGGGGTGTCACCTGGCGGTGCGGCTACCCGAGGTCGGTGCCTCGTGATGTGTTGGCTGCGCTGCGGTGGCATGAGCGGCGGGCGTGTGCCGGCTTCACGGTGGACATGGCGATGGGCCTGGGGCAGCGGTGCCGCGCCCAGGCCCACCGGCAGTGGAGTCGGGGGTGCCTCAGCCGTCGACCGCCGTCGCGGGTGACGGGGCGCTGCGCCGGGGCGCTTTGCCGGCGCGGATGCTCGCGCTCCGCTTGGCCTTCGTTGCCGCCTGGTCGGTGTGGGTGAGGGCGCTGAGGGTGCCCTCGGTGACGGCCCGCGCGAGGTCGGCGTCGGCGCGGGCGAGCCGCATCCGCAGCGCGTCGGTGCTGATGCCGAGGCGGGTAGCGATGGGTTCCGGGGCGCGGCGGCCGAGCCGGACCTCGATCCACGGCTGCATGTCGACCTCGTTGATGACGTTCAGGGTGACGGCCCGGTGGACGAGCAGGTCGGGGTGGCCGTAGGGCACCATCGGGGCGAGGGAGCCGGCGACAGCGTGTTCGATGTCGTCGATCGGCACCGCTTGCTCGCTGTCCAGGCGCAGTCGCCGTCCAGCGCGCCACGCGGCCATGGTCAACGACGCGTACAGCGCTGGCCGGGTCAGGTCGGCGTGATCGCGCACCGCTTCCAGGAATCCGGTGAGGATCTCGTTGTCGATGTCGGTCGAGTCGCCTCGGTAGCCGGCGGAGTGATGTGCGGCGATGCGGACGAGAGCGGGCATCGCCATGCCGACCGCGGCGATCGTCCACTCCTTGCCGTACAGCCGCGCCCGCAGCACGAGCTCCTGCCATACCGCGTCCCGGCCGGCGTAGGCGCGCGGGTGGTGCAGCAGCCAGTCGCGCAGTGCGGGCAGTGCGACGGTGCCGGCGGGCAGGCCGAGGTCGGCGCTGCGGGACAGGCTGTCGCAGTCGAGCGCCAGCGGCGCCGGGTCGCGGGTCAGCGCGACGAACGCCGTGTCGGCGGCGTGGAGGTGAGAAGCGGGCCAGTCCGGGATGCCGGATGCGGACATGTCGGAGACTCCCAACGGTGTGGACAAACGGGATGCCGCCGACCAGCAGCGGCAGGTGCGTGCCGGCAGTAGGCCACCGATGTCTGTCACGGGCCTGACAGTGCAGGTCACCGCCGCGCCCGCGCGGGCTCGCTCGACCGCGCCGGCCCTGGACGGTGTCCGGCGAGCGGTCGGCCGGATCTGACAGGGGTGTCACGCTGTCAGATCCGGCCAGCCACGTCGGCGTCGGCGACTTCCCCGCGCAGTGACATCTGACCGGACCGGAGCGCCCGGGCGTCACGGCCCGGCCGGGCGGATGGCGTTGACGCGCGCACCGTGCCACAGGTGTGCCGCCTGCGTCAGCAGCGGCAGACACGACCAGCACCAGCGGGGTGCGTCGGTGACATCGGTCGCGGCCGGCGACCACCGGCCGCGAGGAATGTCGATGACCGGAGCCGCCGCCGTACCGACCGCTGACAGGTGAGTGTCATCGATCGCGGCTCCACCACCTGCAGCCGGCGCCAAGAAGTCGGTCGAGGCCGCGACGCCGGGCGAACCGGCCGGGTCGCGCCGGCCGGCCGCGCCAGCGGAGCACGGACGCGCGTCGTCACGGCCGCCTGGACGCGGCCGTTGCCGCATCCGGACACGTTGGCGTCACCGATGACAGCGGCGACAATGACATCGACACGAATCGTCTGTCACTCGCCGGCTATGTCAACGACCGTTGTCGATGACATTCGCGGGTCCGGCGTGGACAGCGGGTTACTGCATCTGTCCATGGTCGGGGTGGCGGTGTCAACAGCCCGCGGGCGACCCGACCGGCGGTGTCAGAACGGCACCGGGCGGACGCGACAGGAGCCGTGGGCGCGGCGGATGGTGTGAGTTTCTGTCAGCGCCGAGGGCGAGCCGGGGCGGCCGGGCCGGGACCGGAGGACCCGCGGGGACGCGCGGCTGTCAGACGATCCCGCCGCCGTGTCAGATCGTGAAGTGTTCGCCACGGCTGACAACCGCCGATTGGTAGACGTCAGCGCATCACGGCGCGGCGCGGAGCCGACACCACATGAGCGAGCACTCCATGCCGCAGTCCGCCCACCCGGGCGGCATCCCCCCCATCCCTGCGATCGATCTGGTCTCCGGCGACCCGCCGGTGCCGATCTCCGTCTGGCGCACCGCCCGCACCGGCGGCGACGCCGACCGTGGCGTCGGCGTCCGGCTGGCCTACCGGCTGGTGTCCGCCTACAGCCGACCCGGTGAGGTCGTCGTCGACCTCACCGCCGGCCACCGTGTGGCCACCGCCTGCGCGGAGGGCGGACGCCGGCACCACCCGGCGTGGTTCACCGACACCCCGAGCATGATCATCGGCGCGGCCAGCCCACCGGCCGAACCCACGGCCGATGATGCCGACGACAGCGAGGACGACCTGCCGGACCCCGGCGCCTGGTTCGGCGACGACCTCACCGACCCGGATCTGCCCCCGGCCGGCGGCGCCGCGGCCGACCCGCCGGCCGATGCGCCGCTGCCGGGTGGGACCAGCCTCGTGGTCGCCGACTGGCCTCTCGACGACGCCGAGGCCACCAACCGGGTCCGCCTGGCCTGGCTGCTGTCCGCGTGCGCGACGCTGCTGCGCCCGGGCGGCTGCCTGGTCCTCGTGGTCACCGCCCCGACCGGCGTCACCCCGGAGGACTTCACCCCGGTCGTGCGGGCCGCCGCCGGCATCGGGCTGGGCTACCTGCAGCACATCGTCGCGGTCAGCGCCGGCACCGACGGCGACACGTTCGTGTACCACATCACCGACGAGGAACTGCTCACCCTCGCCCAGCAAGCCAACGACCAGCAGTGGGCGGTAGCGCACCTGCGCGTGCACGCGGACCTGCTGGTGTTCTCCCAGCGGCAGACACCGCACCCGCGGCAGGGGCGACGTCGGACGGGCGGTCGCCGTGACTGACCACATCCCGCCGCCCACCGCAGAGCACGGATCGACCGGCGCGGGAGGCGACCCCTCTGGCCACCGGCCTGGCACCGGCGAGAGCCGGCGCCGCGGCGACACCGGCCGGCACCGCGCCGCGGGCGGGCCCGAGAGCCTGTCGGTGTGGGCGACGGCGCAGCGCACCGGGCCGGTCCAGCGCCGCGGCCGGTACGTGCCGGAGTCGGTCAAGCACCCGGCCCGGATGCTGCCGGCGATCGCCGCCCACGCGGTCCACGCCTACACCCGGCCCGGCGATCTCGTCCTGGACCCGATGTGCGGCATCGGCACCACCCTCGTCGAGGCCGTGCACGCCGGTCGCGATGCCATCGGCGTGGAGTACGAGCCGCGATGGTCCAACATCGCCGACGCCAACATCGCCCACGCCCACGCCCAGGGGGCGACCGGACGGGCGTCGGTGGTCCGCGGGGACGCGACCCAGCTACGGTCCCTGCTGCCGGCCGCCCTGGCCGGGCGGTGCGCCCTCGTGGTCACGTCACCGCCATACGGGCCGACGGTGCACGGCTTGGTACGGCCCGGCGCCGACGGGGTGGCGAAGAGCCACAACGCCTACAGCGACGGCAGCGATCGGGGAAACCTCGCCTACCGGGACCTCACCGGTCTCGCCGACGGGTTCGAGCACATCCTGTCCGGCTGCGCTGTGCTGCTACGCCCCGGCGGCACCGTGGTGGTCACCGCTCGCCCGTGGCGCAAGAACGGCCAGCTGGTCGACCTGCCCTCGGCGGTGATCGCCGCCGGAACGCGCGCCGGCCTGGTGCCGACCGAACGGTGCGTCGCGCTGCTGGCCGCCGTCCGCGACGGGCGCCTGGTCGCCCGGCCGTCGTTCTTTCAGCTCCAGCAGGTCCGCCGCGCCCGAAACACCGGCACGCCGATGCACCTGATCACCCACGAGGACGTGCTGATCTTCCAACGACCGCACACCCCGCGGGATCCGGGGACCACGACCGGCGGCGGGGTGGTCGGATGAGCGCACCCACCGCCAGGTACCTGAGCCTCGGGGCGGGCGTGCAGAGCTCCACCGTCCTGCTGCTGGCCGCCCAGGGCCGGATTCCGACGTTCGACGCGGCCGTCTTCGCCGACACCGGCTGGGAGCCGGACGCCGTGTACCGGCATCTGGACCGGCTGGCCACCATCGCCGATCGGGCCGGGATACCGCTCGTGCGCGTCAGCGCCGGCAACATCCGGGCTGACGCGCTCGATCCGGCGCACCGCTTCGCCTCCATGCCCCTGTTCACCCTCGGCCCGGCCGGCGAACGCGGAATGGCCAGGAGGCAGTGCACCGGCGAGTACAAGATCAAACCCATCAAGGCGGAGGTACGGCGCCGGCTCGGCTACCCCCACCCACGACGGGTACCCGCCGGCGTGGTCGCCGAGATGGCCATCGGTATCTCCGTCGACGAGATCCATCGGGCCCGCGACGCCGACGTGGCCTACATGCGCAACACGTTCCCGCTGCTCAACCTCGGGTGGCGGCGCGGCGACTGCATCGCCTACCTGGCCGAGCACGGCCTCGGCGCGACCCCCCGCAGCGCCTGCGTGGGATGCCCCTACCACACCGACGCCGAATGGGCCCGGCTGCGCAGCGACAGCCCGACGCAGTGGGCCGACGCCGTCGCGTTCGACCACGCGATCCGGCATGGCTCCGCCCGGGCCAACGCCGCCGGGCAGCCGCTACGTGGCCAGTTCTTCGTGCACCGGCAACGCATCCCGCTCGATGAGGTGCGGCTGCGCCCCCGACCGGCCGACGCGCACACCCCGGGCTGCGGGCCGTGGACCTGCCCCCACCCCGAGGTGGAACCCCACGCCCAACCTGCCGTTTCGGGATCGCCGATGCGGGAGGTGGCGTGAGTGCCCTTCCCGCCCCGCCGGCCGGGCCCCGCATCGGATCCCTGTGCAGCGGATACGGCGGCCTCGACCTGGCCGTCGAGATGGTGCTCGGCGGCCAGCTCGCCTGGTACGCCGAAACCGACCGCCACGCCCGCACCGTCCTCACCCACCGCTGGCCCGCTGTGCCGAACCTCGGCGACATCCGCGCCGTGGACTGGACCGGCGTCGAGCCGGTCGACATCCTCACCGCCGGCTTTCCCTGCCAGGACATCTCCAACGCCGGCAGAAGAGCCGGTATCACCGGGGCGCACTCCAGCGTCTGGACCCACGTCGCGGCAGCTGTTCGCGATCTTCGACCGCCGCTCGTGTTCGTGGAGAACGTCGCCGCACTCCTGCGCCGGGGCCTCGACGTCGTCCACGCCGACCTGGCCGCGCTCGGGTACGACACGAGCTGGCTATGCCTACGCGCATCCGACATCGGCGCCGCCCACCGACGCGACCGCCTGTTCTTGCTGGCCACCCCTGCTGGGCGAGGGGGTGCGGACGTTGCCGACACCGTGTGCCCGTGACGGCAAGGGCCCCGGCCACCAGTACGGGCTGCCCGACCTTGTCGAACCCGCCGGCAGCCGCCACCACCTGCTGCCCACACCCACCGCCCAGCAGTACGGATCCAACCGCTCCCCGTCGGCGGGTGCGACCCGTCGGCCGGGCCTGGCCGGCATCGCCGGGCAGCTGCTGCCCACGCCGACCGCCGCGACAGGTACCGGCTACATGAGCGGGACCCGCCGCGACACGTGGCGCCCGACCCTCGCATCCGCCGTCCGCGGCTACCGACCGCACCCGGGCGGGAAACCGTCGGATCCCCAGGCGCCGCTGCCCACCCCGACCGCCGCCGACAGCCGTTCGTCGGCCAACCTCACCGCAGGCCGAAGCCACCCGGCCGACCACCCGGGACGGACGTTGACCGACGCGACCCGGCTGCTGCCCACCCCAAGGGCCAGTGACACCGGCACGCCGGGCCGGCGTGCCGGCACCGGGTTCCGCCCGCCACTATGGCAGGTGCTGCTACCCACCCCACGGGCCACCGACGGCACGAAGGGGGGCCCGGGGCAACGCGGCTCGCACGGGGACCTCACCCTGGCCTCGGCGGCGGTGCGGGTACCCGCCCGCACCCTGCCCACCCCCCGCGCGTCCGACGCGCGGGGTCCCGGCCGACACGGCGACGGCGGCACGGACCTGCGCACCACCGTCGCCGGCCTGGCCGAGGACCTCGCCGGGCTCGACGAGCAGCGGTGGGGCGTCTACGCCGCGGCCATCGCCCGCTGGGAGCTGCTGCTCGGCCGGCCCGCACCGGAGCCGACCCAGACCGGCACGCACGGCAAGCCCGTGCTCGCGCCGCCGTTCGTCGAGTGGCTGATGGGCCTCGACGCGCACTGGGTGACCGACACCGCGCTGGGTCTGCCGCGCACCGCCGCGCTGCGGGTCCTCGGCAACGGCGTCGTCCCGCAGCAGGCCGCCGCCGCGCTGCGGCTGCTGCTGTGTCCGCGCCGGTGGGAGGTGCCGGCATGACCGAGCACCTCGACGACCCGCTATCCGGCTACGAATACCGCCGGGCCGGACCGGTCGCCCTGTATCTCGGCGACGCCACCCGGGTGCTGTCCGCGATGCCCGACGCCAGCGTCCACGCGGTCGTCACCTCACCGCCCTACTGGGGGTTGCGCGACTACGGCACCGGCCGGTGGACAGGCGGCAACCCCGGCTGCCCGCACCGGATCCCGAAAGCCGCCCGGGTCGACGGCGCGGTGTGCCCACCATGCGGCGCCGGGTGGAGCGACCCGCAGTACGGGCTGGAGCCCACCGTGCACGACTACGTGGCCCGCCTGGTGGCAGTCTTCGACCAGATCCGGCGGGTGCTCGACCCGGCGGGCACGTGCTGGCTCAACCTCGGCGACGGCTACAGCTCCGCCGCCGGCGGAGCCCCGGCCAGCGGCCGGCGACAAGCCGACGGCGCACGCGCCACCCGGCCCCGCGCCCAAGACCTCGTCGCGCCGAAGAACCTGCTCGGCGTGCCGTGGCGGGTCGCGTTCGCGTTGCAGTCCTCCGGCTGGTTCCTGCGCAACGCGGTCATCTGGGCCAAACCGAATCCGATGCCAGAATCGGTGCGCGACAGGCTGTCCTCGACGTACGAGACCCTGTTCCTGCTGACCAGATCCCCGCAGTACCACTTCGACCTCGATCCGATTCGGCTGCCGCTCAAGCAGCCCGAGGCCGCCGACGGCAGCCGGGTGTTCGGCGGTGCCCGCAAGGGCACCGCCGGCGGGATCAACGCCACCGCCCGGCGTCGGGGAGGCCGCTACGGCGGCAAGCACACCGCCGACACGAGCGTGGCGCCAGGGGCCGGCCGAGGCAACCTCGTGCCGCTCGGGCGTGCCCACACCGCCGCCCATCCCCGAGGACGCAATCCGGGCGATGTGTGGCGCATCGCGACCCGCCCGTACCGGGGCGCGCACGTCGCGCCGTTCCCGGTCGACCTGCCACTGCGGGCCGTCGCCGCCGGCTGTCCGCCCGCTGGCCTGGTGCTCGACCCGTTCTGCGGGGCCGGCACCACCGGACTGGCGGCGCTGCAGCTTGGACGCCGCTTCGCCGGCATCGACATCAGCGCCCCGTTCCTCGACGAGACGCTGACCCGGCTCACCCCCCACCTGCCCAACCCAGGGCCGGTGGCGAGATGAGCCTGCGGACCGTGCCGGTGTCGTTCAAACAGGCCGGGCAGTTCGTGGTCGACTGGCACCGCCACCACCGGCCACCGCGCGGACACAAGTTCTCCATCGGCGTGGCCGACGGAGACATCCTCGTCGGAGTGGCCATCGTCGGCCGGCCGATCGCCCGGCACCTCGACGACGGCCACACGCTCGAGGTCACCCGGGTCGCCACCGACGGGCACCGCAACGCCTGCTCCCTGCTGTACGCGGCGGCGTGGCAGGCCGGCAAAGCCCTCGGCTACCGCCGCATGGTCACCTACACCCAGCAGGGCGAGTCCGGCGCCAGCCTGCGGGCGGTCGGGTGGCGCGTGGTCGCCGCCCGGCCACCCGCACCCGGCTGGTCCAGACCCAGCCGGCCCCGGCACGACGACGGCACCGCGCACACCGCCCGGCTGCGGTGGGAGCCAGACACGTAAACCCCATCCGTCCGCCGCCGGATGCCGCGCCACGACACCACCAGAAAAGATGACGTTTCATACTTGCCGTGGGGAAGCCCCGCCGTCGAGGCGGGGCTTCCCGTCAGCTCGCCCGAGACGCACAGCCAGATCAGCGACCTCGACCCGGCAGCGGCGCGCACTGACCGCCACGCACGGCGCCTAGCGCCACCGTGAGCTGCACTAACTCGTCCGCGCCAGCGGGTTCGGCCCCGGCGACACGGACACGATCCGCGTCACGTTCACCCAGCACACGCCGGCGCCGCCGTCCTCCGCGCCCGACCCCGCTGAACGTCCGCCGCAAGGGCGGCTCGCGCTGGCAGATTGGTGGGAATGACAGCTATAGGCCCTGCCTCAAGGCAAGGGCTGTACATGCAAAACCCCGGCGGCATGCCTTTGCAGGCAGAGGCGGACCGGGGTCTACGCCGAAACTATAGCATGCATTGGCAACGAGAGACCAGCGGGCGGGCGGCGGAACTGACGGTGCTTGAGCGGCGCCTCTTCGAGGTCATATCTCGCCCACGGCGAAGGCCTGGTGACCCACACGCGGCTCTGGATCAGCTCACGGTGCTCGCACGACCAGATCAGCGATCTCGACCCGGCAGCGGCGCGCACTGACCGCCACGCACCGCGCCTGGCGCGACGGTGTCCGCCGTGAGCTGTACTAACTCGTCTGCGCCAGCGGGTTCGGCCCGGGCGACACGGACACGATCCGCGTCACGTTCACCCAGCACACGCCTGCGCCGCCGTCCTCCCATGCCCAACCCCGCTGGTGGTGCCCAACCTCGGCGCGTCCGCGCCGCATCCGGCGACTGCCCGACCAGGTTCAGCGACGAGAAGGCGGCCAGCGAGCACAGCAATCCTGAGCCGCCATCCACACCCGAGACCACGCCACACGGACCCGCCGCACCTGCGGCGGGTCCTCCTCTTTCAGAAGACGAGGCATCCCCATGGCCCGCTCCACCCGACGACCGACGCAACCCACCACGCCGGCCGACCACCACCCGGCCGGAACCCACCACCGCACCTCGCCACCTCTACCCCGGCAGGCGCAGGCCCACCGCGTCCGCCACCGCCGGCCAACCCGGCCGGTCCGTCACCGGCACCGTGGTGCGGCGATGGTGGCCTTCGCCGGTGGCGTCATGACCGCGAACTGGCTCACCTCCACCTACGAACTCGTCCCGGTCGGCTTCGGCATGACCGCCGCCGCCGGCACCGCCGCCGCTGGGTACACGCTGCTGGCCCGGGACTGGGTCCATGAGGTGGTCGGCCGCCGTGCCGTGCTGGCCTGTATCGCCGCTGGGGCGGTGCTCAGCGCCGTCCTCGCCGCACCCGCGCTCGCCCTCGCCTCCGCCGCCGCGTTCGCGGTGTCGGAACTGGCCGATCTGCTGGTGTACCAGCCGTTGCGCCGCCGCGGGTTCCTGCTGGCGGTGCTGGCCTCCAACGCCGTTGGTGCGCCGCTGGACACGGTGGTGTTCCTCACCCTGGCCGGCTTCCCGGTCTGGTCGGCGCTGCCCGGCCAGATGTGGGTCAAGGCCTGGGTCACCCTTATCCCCGTCGCCGCCGTGCTGGCCGCCCATGCGCTACTACGCCACCGCCTCCGGCCCGATCGTCCGTGACGTGATGCGCGCCGGCCGGCTCGGCATGATCGCCACCCCGGCATCCGGCAACAGGGTGATCGAGGGCGTGGACTGGTGCGCCGACAACGGCTGCTTCACACCAGGCCGCTACCCCGGCGACGAGAAGTATCTGGCGTGGCTGGCCCGCCACGCCGTGCACGCGGCGCGGTGCGCGTTCGCCGCCGCCCCCGATGTGGTCGGCGACGCCGCCGCTACGCTGGCCCGCTCGGTGCCGATGCTGCCCCGCATCCGCGCGGCCGGATTTCCTGCCGCACTCGTCGCGCAGGACGGTCTCGAACGCCTGCCGGTGCCCTGGGAGCTGACCGACGGGTTGTTCCTGGGCGGCACCACGCAATGGAAGCTGAGCTCGGCCGCCGCCGACCTGGCCGCCGAGGCCCGCGCACGCGATGTGACCGTCCACATGGGGCGTGTCAACTCGCTACGCCGGCTGCGGCACGCCGCCGCGATCGGCTGCAACTCGGTCGACGGCACCTACCTCATCTACGCGCCTCACCACAACCTGCCGCGCCTGCTGTCCTGGCTCGACGACGTCAACCAGCCTGCCGGCACCCAACCGCCCACGGGCAGACCCTGACCCCGCCCAACCCCGGCACCGGCTGCGCGGCAGCGCGCCGCGCCATGCGGTCGGCCTCGCTCCCCGCGCGGGGCCGGTGCTGATTCGCTCTCCGGCGCCGGCACGACCGGCCTAACGGCACGGCGACTTCGCCCGCGATACGCCGTCGACGCAGCGGCGCGGATCCAGACGAGCCCCTCACCCGCCTCGCCCTCCACCTGCCCGCCCCCGACGTCGGATACACAGGCGATGCTTCGCCTCGTCCCCGTCCCGTCGGCCAGGCGAGCGAACCCGGCGGTGGCTGGCGCCCCACCACCGGCCGCCCGCGGACACACCGTTCTCTCGCCGAACCGAACCACCCTGTCGCGGCCGCCGGCCGATACCGGTCTGGCCATGTCGTGGCCGGCCGGTCCGCCACCGGTCAACCGGTGAACGGGCCACCGCCCAGGCAGGCCATCGGCGTCCCTCCGCCCGACCGCCGCCGGGCAGCGCCACAGCGGCGCACCACCTCACCGCTACCCGATTCGGACCCTTCCGGCGACACCGTCGCCTTCCACCTGACCTGATCCCTGAAAGGACCACCCGCGCGATGAACACCCCAGCACACCACGACGAGCAGGCGCAGCCGGCACACCCTGCCAGCGACGTCCCACCAGACATCTGGACCGCCGAACGGATCCGCGCCCTCGGCCCGGTCACCGACCTGGCCACCACCGCCCGGATCTTCGGGCTGTCCCGTTCGCTCGCCTACGACCTGGCCAAACGCAACGAGTTCCCCATCCCGGTGCTGCGCTTCGGCAGCAACTACCGGGTGCCGGTCGCGGCGATCCTGCAGGCCCTACACCTGCTCACCGCCGCCGACCCCAAGCCTGCTGACGACGACTTGATCAGCGGCGGCAGTCATACGTCGATCAACCCACGCCGAATCCACAGGCTCCGCCTGGCACCCACGAAAACCGGAGGAACCACCTAACCATGTCGACACAATCCGTGTTCAAACGCTGCTCCTGCCGAGACCGAGACGGCCGCAAACTCGGCACACGATGCCCCAACCTTCGCCGACCCGGCGGAGCGTGGAACCCCACCCACGGCCGGTGGGCCTACCAACTCGAACTGCCCACCCACCCCGGCCAACGACGCCGGCAACTACGCCGCAGCACCTTCGACACCCGCGACGCGGCCACCGCCGAACGCGAGCACGCCAGGGCGCTGCTCGCCCTCGCCAGCGACGAGCCGACCGTCGCCGTCGAAATCGCCGACATGCTCCTCTCCGTACTCTCCGGCACCCCGCTACCGGACCGCGACACCATCGCCCGCCGCGTCCGCGCCGGGCTGCCCGCCACCGTCACCACCACGGTCGGCGAGTACCTGCGCTCCTGGCTGACGTCGCGACGCAACCTACAGAGCGTCCAACCCAGCACCCTGATCGCCAACGAGTCGCACATCGACGTACACCTGACCCCGCACCTCGGCGCCATCCCCCTGGTGAAACTACGGGTCGAGCACATCGAGGCCATGTTCACCGCCATCGCCGACCGCAACACCGCCATCGACATCGCCCGCCAAAGCGACGATCCCGCCATCCGCGCCAGCGTCCGGGGACTGCGCACCACCGGCCCGGCCACCATGCACCGCATCCGCGCCACGCTGCGCAAGGCGCTCAACGACGCCATCCGCCGCAGCAACAACCGGCTCATGGACTTCAACCCCGCAGCCCACATCAACCTACCCTCCGGGGTACGCCCCAAGGCCCGGGTGTGGACCGCCAAAGCGGTACAGCGCTGGCGCGACACCGGCGAGCGACCCAGCCCTGTCATGGTGTGGACGCCGCAGCAAGCCGGCGAGTTCCTCGACTACGCCGAGTACCACGACATCGTCCTGTACCCGCTGTTCACGCTGATCCTCCACCGAGCGCTGCGCCGCGGCGAGGCCGTCGGGCTACCCGACACCGCCGTCGACCTCGACAACCTCATCCTCAGCGTTACCCAGCAAATGGCCACCCACGGCTACACGCCCGTAATCAAGAACGTCAAGTCCGACTCAGGCAACCGCGTGATGGCCTTGGCCGAGCCCACCGGCGCCGTCCTGCGCGCCCACCACGCCCGCCGAGCCCGATGGAAACTGGCCTGCGGCGCCGCATGGCCGGACACCGGACTGTTCTTCGTCCAACCCGACGGACAGCCCTGGCACCCCAACACTGTCACCGACCGATTCGAAGCCCTCGTCCACGCCGCCGGACTCCCCCCGATCCGACTGCACGACCTGCGACACTGCGCCGCCACCTACCTCAAGGCGGCCGGCGCAGACCTCAAAGACATCCAGGAGCTACTCGGCCACTCCTCAGCTGCCATGACAGACGTCTATACCTCTGTCATCGTCGAACTCGACGTCGAACGCGCCAAAGCAGAAGCCGCCGCCAAACTCCTCCCCCGCCACCGACGCGGCCAGCGGCCGGCCGCGTGAGATATCACGCCCGAGCAGGTCGGGTCGGGTGGTTTCCGAGCAGCCACCCGACCTGCCTGCTGCCGCCAACCGAGGAACCTCACCGGGGTCCGCGCCTTGGAACTGCCCGCGGCTCTCGACCGCGAGGTACGACGCCAAGAGCCGATCATGCGGCTGGCCGAGAACGCGATCCGACCGGGCTTGGGTGACTACTCTTCGGAGTACGACGAGTGGCGCGAGCGATGGTGGAACGCGCGCAATGCGGCGTTGCAGGCCGCGGGGCTGTACCAATATGGCGAGGAAGCTCGCCGCCGGTTGCGGCCCGACGCACCAGACCTGGTCGCCGACCCGCGACTACGAAACCCGCCCCACCACCTCAGAGGCCATGATCCACTGGGCCGCCATCGCCGGCATGCTCGCCCGTCTCGCCCGAGGCGGACCCGCCACCCGCCAACAACGCCGCATCTTCAACACACCCGACTGACAGACATGCGAAACGCTCTCTAAAACAAATTCCCGTCATGAGAGCCTGTCGGGCGAGGTGACGCCGTCCACCCCTGCCGATGGGGTGGTCGCCGGGCCGCCCGGCGACTAGCCCTTACTCGATGACGTGCTGGGTTCACTACCTGGAGTTATCGTCGATGCGGCCAGGGGTCATGCCGGAATCTGGCCGGGTCGAGCGGGTAGAAGCGGGAATGGCCCTAGTTGACCAACGCTCGGAACTGTCGTACCCCGCTCCGATAATTGGAGGGCGGCTCGTACGTCCTTCCTGGCGGGCGGGTCAGTCAGAGACGTGGGGTGATGGCCGTGCCGCCGAAGCGGAGCAAGAGGGTGAGTTCGCAAACGTTGATCGGCGAGGGTGGGGTCTCGATGATCAGCCGTCGCGTCAACGAGATGGGCTTCCTGTATCACGACCGGCGGGTAGACCACGGCATCGATGGGGAGATCGAACTCGTCGCGGACGGCACCGCGCTCAACCAGGTCATCATGGTGCAGAGCAAGGCCAGCAACCGTCCCCACATCTTCGAGACGGCCGATAGTTTCCAATGGACGCCGAGGCCGGAGGACCTCGATTACTGGCTCGGCGGCAATGCGCCGGTAATCGTGGTGCTGTCCCGACCTTCTGAGGATCGGGCTTGGTGGATAGACATCCGGGCGGAGTTCAGCGACCCCCGGCGACGCACCGAGCGGACGGTGATTGTCAACAAGCACACCCAGGTCTTCGACAAGTCCGCCGCCTCGGCGATGTTGCGTATCGGCGTGCCCCGTGACTCTGGTCTCTTCCTACCTCCACCGCCGAAGAGGGAGCTGCTGACGTCGAACCTGCTGCCGGTCGAGGCCTTCCCGAAGCACATCTTCGTCGCGCCAGCAGTTGTTGACGACTACGGCGCAGCCTGGGATGTCGTTCGGAACACGCCGGGCGGGGCGGCGGCGTGGATCCTGCATGACAAGATGATCATCAGCTTCGGCGATCTACGCAGCCGCCCTCTTCGCCGGCTGTGTGATGGCGGGATTGAGCGAATTGACGCTGTCGAGTGGGCCGACAGCGACGACGACGATCGTCTGCACCAGTTCGGTGACCTGCTGCGTCGGACGCTCGTCAACGATCGCAGACGCGATGTGCAGTGGCACCAAGACCGCCATCACCTGCACTTTCGGGCAACTCACGATCTGGCTCCCCGTGTGGTCGGGCGAGGTAACGGCAGGCGGGGTCGTACCGTGTTCGGGCCGCACTACTCAAAGACCGAGCCGGAGCGGGTGAGCTACTACCACCACGCCGCTCTCAACCCACGATTCCGGCGGATCGACGGGCAGTGGCTCTGCCAACTCGGCGTCGACTACTGCTTTACCCACGATGGATGGAAGGAGTCTTCTTTCGCCGACGGGTTGCTCGCCGGCATCAAGCGGCTGGAGCGACACCCGTCGGTTCTCGGCTGGACTCGTATGTGGGAGGGCCATCTCCAGGGCGACCTACTGACTACCGGTTCCCTGCTCACCTTCGGCAGGCTGTTGACCTTCGAGGTGGACCGCGGCATCGACGATCACTGGTGGGGGCCGACACCCGGCACTGGCGCTGACGACGATTCCAGCGACGACCGTACCGACCTGAGGGAAGACGCGGCGCTACACCGGGCCGGGGTTGACCAGAATGACCTTCTATCGCTCCTGAATGAGATGGCCGAAGCCGCCGACCCGCAGGCTCAGGTGAAAAACCCGCGCTCGCCCCGCCGCGCGACGAAACGAGCGCCACATCCCCGAGGCCACGACAGCCGGAAGAGCAACTGATGCAGATAGATGTCCTTAGCGAACCCGAACTTGAGTTCGGCGGCGGGCAGCGCCACGTCGATCCCAGGTTCGGCATCTCTACCTACGGTCCGGCCGACCTTGGACTCGACGGCGCCCCAACCGCCATCCGGCTCGGCCTCGTCGGGCCCCGATACCACCTCGACGGGCTCCGCCGATGGATCGATCGCTGCCGGCAGCCGATCGATGCCAAGGACGCGAAGTACCCACACCTGTTTCCCGCATTTCCCGGCTGCGACACGGAGGTCGGCCTCTTCACCACCCTGACCTTCGCTGACCGCAACTGCCGTGAGGTCTCCCCGCGGGCGCTTGAGCAGGCAGCCAGCCTGCCAGGCGAACTCGCGGTCAAGGCCATGGTCGACGCCTACATGGACGAGCTGGAGGCCATTGCGGAGGACAACCGAGTCGACGTCATCGTGGTAGCCCGCCCCGACACCCTCGACGACGTGCACCTCGCTGCCGCGCCAAAGCCCGAGGATGATGACACCCGCCGCCGGCGTGGCCGGGCCACCACACGAGTCATCGCGAACTTCCACGACCTCCTCAAAGCCCGGGCACTACGCCTCGGCAAGCCCCTGCAAATCCTGCGTCGCAGCACCTGGGACGAGTCAGCACCGCCGCCCCCAAGGCGCAGTCGCCAGGACGAAGCCACCCGAGCCTGGAACCTGCACGTCGCGCTCTACTACAAGGCCGGCGGGGTGCCGTGGCGTCTGCGACGGACATCATCCGATCTACCCACCTGCTACGTAGGCATCTCCTTCTACCGCACCGCCTCCGCCGACGCCCTCGACACCGCAGTGGCACACATCTTCAACGAGCGCGGCGATGGCGTCATCGTCCGAGGCGGCACCGCACATGTCAGCCGTGACGACAAGCAGCCCTACCTTCTCGCCACCGACGCCAAGAACCTGTTGCTCAATGCACTCGCCGTCTACAAGCGGGAACACCGCACCCTTCCGGCCCGGGTAGCCATCCACAAGTCGTCCCGCTTTAACCCCGACGAGGTCGCCGGGTTCACCGCCGCAGCCGACGATCGAGAGCTGTACGCCCTCGACTTGATCTGGATCACCAACAGCGAGGACGCCCTACTGTTCCGCCCCGGGGCGGCGCCACCCCTGCGGGGAACCTTCATGACTCTCTCGGCATCGGAACACCTCGTCTACACCAAGGGCAGCGTCGACTTCTACTCCACCTACCCTGGGATGTACGTGCCCCGACCAGTCGGCCTCCGCCCGGCTCGACTCACGATCAGCCCACGTGAACTTGCAACCGAGGTCCTCGCCTTGAGCAAGATGAACTGGAACCAGTCCCAACTCGACGGCCGGTACCCCATCACCCTCCGCACCGCCGACCAGGTCAAGCAAATACTTCGGTTCTGCAGCCCGGCTGAGGAGATCGCGACACGCTACGCCCAATATATGTAACGTGCACGATTGCGACTTCTATGGTGCGCAAACGATTGTTACCCGAACAGCGTCGCCCCGATGAGTCAAGCGAGAGGAGAGCGATGTCGATGGCATCCCGCTCACCCGAACGGTCGCAGTCACTGCAACCGGAAGCGGGTACAGAAGATCGCAGCAAGGGACACCTTTACAAGGATCTGGTGAGGCGCTATACGTCCGGGGAGAGTATCCGCGCATTGGCTGCCTCGACCGGCAGATCGTATGGCTTCATCCACCGAGTGCTCATGGAGAGTGGAGTCGAGCTACGGCAGAGGGGAGCCGCACGGAGAAAGGCCGTGCGCCTATCCGCGGTAGTGGTTGCCGCGTCGGGGGTCGATATCCGCGCTCTGCGGCTCACCCTCGAAAGCGTGGGGGTGGCGGAGCAGACCCTCGTGCGGAGCCACTTAAGCGATGGGGTCCTCAAACATCGGCCGGACGCGGTCGTCGGCATCCTTGATCCGTCCAGCATGACCAGCCACGCTGGTCACGAGAGCGATTCGGAGTTCGTCAAGTCACAGAGGTTCACCAACGAAGACGTGATCCTTCGGCTAGGACGGTTCGTCGAGCGGGGGACCCCAGTTCTGATCGTGGCGCCTCCCCCTCTAACCGCGCCAACCCCTGTCGGCTCCCTTGTGGTCGCACCATGCCCAGTCGACGACTATGCCGCACTCGAACTCCACCTTTGGGCCTTCATTGCGACTCTGAATCGTCCACAACCCCGCACCAGGGGAAGCGTCGGCAGGCGAAAGTCGCCGGCAGGCCCTGTCTCGACCTCTGAAGAAGATCTCGCGCGATGGATCGAATCGGCGACCGAAGCCAGCAAAAACCGATTCGACGGCCTAGTCCTGCAGCTCCTGCGCGAGCAAGGTGTAGACCTAGTCGAAACGCCAGACCACATGAGGGGGGATCTTGGATACGATGCAGCATTCACCCTCGGCAACGGACTTCCAGACATCGTGCTGGTTGAGGTAAAGACTGGCGAGCTTGACCCCTATAAGCTGAATCATTTCGGTCGCCGTCTCCAGACGTCGGTGCTCAGCAGAAACGTTGGCCTTGGTCTACTCATATACCACGATGAATTAGGGCGACGCTTCAATATAGACTTTTCCTTCCCTCCAGTGCTCGCAATCGAAGTCAAGGACCTGCTTCACGAGCTGCGCGGCCATGATCTTAAGCGCGTAATCGCTAACCGACTCTCGGAATCTCCGGAGTGAGATCGACGTGGCCAACTACTCAAGGATCAAGATGGAGGGGTTCCTTGCCCGCTGCAACGACGTGAGCCTTACCAATACCCAGCGCGGCATGGCACTACAGCAGCTCTTCGAGTACCTCCTCAACAAAATTCCAGGGTTGATCTCGCGGCCAAACTCAATTGATCCCTTCCGCAGCGAGGAGATCGATATCGCAGTGGCCAACACACGCATGAATAACGGCTTAGCCTGCTTTCCTAATTTGTTTCTCGTCGAATGCAAGAACTGGGCGGCCCCGGTCGACGCACCAACGGTTGGCACTTTTATCGACAAGATGCGTAACCGTCGCGTAGAGTTGGGCATCCTAGTAGCGGCAAACGGAATCACAGGAGATCCTCGTTCCCTATCCGCAGCTCACCATAAGGTAGCGATGGCTCAAGGCGACGGGCTAAGGGTTCTCTTTGTGACGATCGATGACGTCTCCAAGCTCAGCCACAGCAAGGACCTTGCGGAACTCCTGGTTGATCGCCTCCTGCTCCTCATCGCATCGGGGACCTCACTCGGCAACTGAAAGGGAGTTCACCAAAGTAGGAGGGCCGCTAAGCAGCCAGGAAGCAAGCATCGCTAAGTGGACGCTGGCTAGGCCAGCAATCGTAGACGGCAGCCGGTGAGATCCCTGATGTCGGGGTACGGCTTGAAGTACAGAGCCAGGTACGCCAGAGGTACACAGGCGGGGTTGCCTGCCGCTTGGGCTACGGCCGTAGCCCAAGCTGCCTTCGGCCACTCACGCTGGGTTACCAGTCAAGGCGGGTCCCCGGCCGGATCACGGCATGTCCGTGCGTCGGGCCTGTCCCCGACAATGCGAACATCTTCGGCATGAGCGACGAACAAGAAGCTACGACGACAGACACCCACAGAGATCGACGCAAGGTCATCAATCTCGATGACATCAAGCACGTGCCCACCGGGAACCCGCTCGTCGACCGCGGCATGCAGATGACCCTTGATGAGATCGAGGCAGCTGAAGCTGATCCGGACCACCCCGACCATGAGGCGGACGCACCAATCCCGACCCGCCCCGCCTTCAGCAATAGAGGCTAGATCCCCATCCTTGTGGTTCGGGAATTGTCCGAGGCCGCCGTCTTGTGTGGCGACCTCGGCCCGCTGACCCGGCCCTGCTGACGGTCGAAGCGCGCAGCCCGGGCAGCGCTCGGGTAGGCGCTGATCCAGTCGGTCGTGTCCCGAGGAAGACCGGAGCGGTGTAGGTGCCGTCGCAGGTCAGGGGCGAAATGTCGTGGGCCGCCTGGGACTCGAACCCAGAACCTAAGGATTAAAAGTCCTCAGCTCTGCCAATTGAGCTAACGGCCCTCTGTGCTGTCAGGCTACCCGATCACCTGAACCCAGCTTGATGTCCACCCTCGGCGTCGCTCATCAGCTGACCCGAAGCGATACCAGCGGTTCCGGGACCGCCGGGACGATGAGCGCCTCGATGCCCGGTGTTGCCGCGCCACGCCCCCGGTGCCAGCTACGGCAGCCGAGCCAAGACCGAAGCGGCTAAGGCCATGGCGAACCTACGCAGAGACGACATCCGTGTGCAGCGGGTCGATGACCATTGGGTGTGCGCTGATCTGCCTGATTGGGTGTGCGCTGATCTGGCTGATTGGCTGGCCGACGCCGTGGCCGCGCGGAGCGAGACTGAGGGGCGCGGCGATGGGGGAGCCGATGCCGCTGCTGGATCGGGCGGCCGGACATTGCGGGGGTAGCCCCACTGCCGCCGGTGGAGCAGGCACTCGCACTGGCCGGCCTGATCGAGCCGGCGCAGGTGGAGCTGGCGCGGGAGCCGGGTGCGGGATTGGGGAGTCTTGCCCGTCCGGACCGAGGTGGTCTCGGCGTGCCTGGCCGTCCCCTTCGACCCCTCGCGCGGCAAGGCCGGGGTGACCTCGCTGACAAAGGTGCTCGCCAAGGAGTTGGCTCCCCGGGGTCACGGTCAACGCCATCGCCCCGGGCAACATCGACACGGAGATGACCCGCTCGGTTGGGAAGGAGTTTCTGGCGCAGGTCGTCGACCAGACGCCACGTGGCCGGCTGGGCATGCCCGAGGAGGTCGCCGATGCGGTGTCCTTCCTGGCATCGGCGGCCGGCGCGTTCATTGCCGGTCAGACTCTGGTCATCGACGGCGGTCACCGGCTGCGGTAGCGGGCTCCCGTAGGGAGGCACTCAACTCGGGGTCAATCCGGCGAGCAGGGCGTCGCACGACTCGATGCCCGTGCCTATACGCAGGTACTGCTCGCGGGCGGGCCGCAAGGTGGCTCAGCGCCATGCAGGGTCTTCCCGCTGGAGGTACGCGCGCGCGACCTCGTGGTGCAGTTGTGGTCCTCGCCGTACTTGCCGGGGCCGGAGCACGACAAAAGATCCCCCGACCTACAGGTCGGGGGATCTCATCGGAGGGCGGGGCAGGTCCCCAGACAGGAACGGTCGTCAGCCGTGAGGCTGAGATCGGCCCCTCAATGAAGGGCGGGACCGGAGTCCTGCAGGAGGCAGACTCCACCGTGAGTCGATGGCGCTGGCAAGGCCAGCCAGCGATCCGCCGACATCGCGGTCAGCGGGTCCGAGTCGGAGCGGATCTGGCCCACCGGCTCCTCGTATGGCGGATGGCTCATTCCGACGCTGACCACTCGCGGCGCATCAGATAGCCGGCCCGTAGACCATCTTGTCGATGGCCGCCTCGGCGTCCCGTTCGTCGCCGTACCGGACGGGCGCATCGGCGATCCGGGCTGCCACTGTCTCGGGGGTGTAGCCCTTGCCCTCCAGGAGAACGGCGTCTTCTGGGCCGACCTTGATGTCCAGCCACGCCCGAACGCGACTGGCGTCGGTGTCGCCGGCCCGGAGGTACCGCTCCCGGTAGGCGATGACTTCGTTCAACAGGCTCACGATGTCTTTCCCTCGGTCAGCTTTCCGGCCCTAAAGGACTGAGCTTGTTCGTCGCGGAGCCGGCTTCGACGTTCACCTGCACGCAGTCCGTCATCACGGCAGCCGCGCGACCTGGAGGTCAACGCCCGCTCCGCGCATCGTCGCCGCGTATTCCTCCAGCCATACGAGTGCGGCCCGACGCGGATCCTCCCCCTCCGGATACTCGTAGACCGTCCAGACCAGCGGCCCGTAGTACACGGTGTCGTCGTGCGCGCCCCGGCGCCACGCGCCGGCAGTCGTCGCGAGGTGAGGGTGGCGGTCGAGGATGCTCTGCACCTGCCCGATCGCCTGCTCACGGGTCAGACCGCCAGGACCGATCATCGGCCGGATCAGCGAGTCGGCAGGCTCGATGGTGACCTGCATGTGATTCCAGGGCATGGGGTTCTCCTCAGATGCAGTTGGCGCAGACGGGGCGGGTGGAGTCGATCATCGTGGCCGCACAACGCGGGCCAGCAAGAGTGCGGCGGGCGTGGTCGACGGCGTCTTCGGCGGGCGGCCTTAGACGTCTTGCCGTAGACGTCCAGCGTCGGCGCGTGCCAGGTCCAGCGGATCTTCTTGCCGCTGCAGCTCGGCCTCGCGATCAGGACGATCGTGGTGCCGTCGATGGCGGCGCGTAGGGCCGGTCATAGATCATCGTCCAGGTCGTCGAAGTCCCACGGGTCGCCGTCAAGGTACTCGTCTACGGTCATGCCCTGCGACTCCGCTCGATCGACCACCGAGTCCCAATAGGTGTAGGGCGGCTCGTCGGTGCCGGTCGCCGTCTCGGTCTCCGGGTCGTGCGGCACGATGTCGTCCCAGGCGTGAGGCTCGCCGTCTTCATCGATGTATACGTCGGTGCGCACTGGATCACTCCTTTCCGGTCCACTTGCGGGCCGTGACCCGGGTGATGCCAGCCAGCTTCGCTACCAACTCGTCGGGGAGTTCGGCCATCTCGACGACCCGCTCCCGCAGATGCTGCTCGACGCGCTCGCGCTGGCGGCCGAGGTCGGCCAGTCCGGCGAGGCGGGTGGCCCACGCCCGGACCGCGGCCTCCGACCACAGGCTCACGTGCCCGTTGTGCCGAACCGGGGCAGGATAGCCCTTGATCCCTCGCGTGGCGTTGCGCATCCATGTGTCGATGCTGATACCGGCGCCGGGGCAGATCGCCTGGATGAGGGCGAGGGCTTGGTCGCGGTTGAGGCTGTCGTCGGCGCGGGCGGCCTGCGATGACGGCAGGTCGGTGCCGTCGTCGGCGACCGGGTACCAGCCGTCGAGCTTCTGCGCCTCCCACTCTAGAACCGTGTGGATGGAGGGCTCGGGGTCGAGGTCGTGCCACTTCCACCACGAGTCGTGGATGCGTGTCTCCGGTGCGTCCGGGTCGTCGAACAGCATCGGCAGGTACTCCGGCACGTGGAGTTCGCGGGCGGGCCGAACTGATCTGATCTTGATTCGGGGGAGCTTGGCCTGGGCGAGGGCTTCGGCGATTGCGCGGGCCCGGGGGGTGAGGGTGTCGAGGTCGATGCTGCGGATGGTGCCGGGTTCGTCGCCGGGCATCGTCAGGGTAATCACTGACATGTCCAGGACTATACATGACGATGTGTATAGCATTAGACAAGACGCACCTACGCGCGATGTCGGTCAGTCGATCACCAACGCCGCCGCCCCGCCCGTCTGGAACCGCAACCACTGCGGTGACCCCACCCCACGCCACCGGCAGTTCCGGATCCGCAAGGGCCACCGCAAAGGGCACGTGCTCAAGGCCATCGCATCGCCCCAGCAGCGCGCGAGCATCCCCCACTCCACGGGGAGTTCGACCCACCACCAACCGGGCCACTCTCCGCGCCCACCGCCGCCCACCGCCACCGCCCCGACCGGCACGCCGTAGCCATCCCGCCGGGATCGACGCGACGGCAGGGCCCGGGCGGCGAGCGCAGCCGACACGGCGACGACCGGCACTCCGGCGGCGGTGGCCCGGCAGGGGCCGGTCAGCGGGGTGCGGGCGATGTCGCCCACGCCCGAGCTGTTATCTCTAGCAGTCCAAGTTTGGACAGTTCCCACTGCACTGCGGAGTGATCGACGTCCAACTTGCGGGCGATGGCCGTGGGTGTGATCTGCGCGCCGAGCCGATCGGAGAGCCACTCCGTGGTGGCGTGCTCCGGCATCCGCCGCTTACCCCGACCGCGCCGGGCAGCCCGGCTCGCCGAGTCGCCCGGCGGACGGGGTGACGCCCGCTTCGGCGGCGATCGTCTCCACCGGGATCCGCTCCTGGAGGTAGCGGTGCCGCAGCCACGCCGTGTCGATCGTCACGCGGCTCACGGTCCTCCTCGTCGACGACGGCGATGTGTCTTCTGGCGATGGCGAGCACCGTGCTGGCCTGCTGTAAGTCGGCCCCTTCGGCGGCGTCGCGTTCGTCGGCGGCCGGCTCGTCGTTTGTCGGCTCTACGACGGCGTACCGATAGTGGTACTGCCAGCCGGGCTCCTCATGATGTGCTGCCGGGCGGCCGTCAGAACGTCGACGCCGGGTGGGCGCTTAGCCATTGCCGCACCTCCTCGGCGCTCATGTCGATGACGTCCCCGTCGTCGCTGACCGTCAGGTACCGCCGGTGGTGGCCGGAGCCCCACGATGTGCGGTACGACACCTCATAGACGTGGCCCGACGCGAAGGTCCACCAGAACCAGACGCCACGGTTGCCGGTGCTGCTGGCGTCGCTGTAGTCGACTCGCGCGGTGAGGAACCGGCGGTCGAAGCCATACCTTTCGTGCAGGCCGATGATCTCGGCAGCCCAGGGGCGGCGGTTGATCGGGTCGCGGACTCGGCGGCCCGTCCACTCCACGCCGACGGCGTCCGCGACGGGCGCCCGCAGGTCCGGTGGGAGGCCGTTGATCAGGTCGGTTGACTGGTTCTCGTAGCCGAGACCGATCGCCTCCGCGCCGAACGCGGCCTTCACGCCGGCTCCGAGTCCACCGGCGCGTCGCGGACGGCCAGGTAGCCGTTCACCCAGTCGGGGTGGCCCTCCGCGAGAGCGGCGACAGCGGCCCTGTATCGGGCCCAGAGGGCGTTCTCGCCAGCCGACGGTTCGGATCCACCGGTGATGTCCCACGGGTCAAATGGCTCGCCGGCGGTACGCAGCGACGACAGGTAGGTGATGGCGCAGTACCAGCCGTAGAGACGCGGCATGTACTGTCCCAGGCGCCGATGGTCGTCGGAGTCGCCGTCTTCGATCACCGCGGCGGCGGCGTCTGCGATCTTTTCCCACAGGTCCGGGTTGTCGCGGGCGAGGTTGGCGGTGGGCCGGGACAGTCCGTGCAGGGGGTCGGCCCGGTCGAGGGGGAGCGGGTTCTCCGCCGCCTGGTTGGCGCGGAGCCAGTAGCCGATTTCCGCTTGGGCGGCGCGGGCTGCGGTCCCGGCAGCCTCATACGCTTCCCCGGCTGCCCGCAGCCCTGTCTCTATGGTGTGGGTGTCGTGAGTCATCGCTAGCCCTCAATCAGCTTAAACTCATTCTAAGTGCGTGGTCGGGGGTGGGTAAAGCACTTCTCAAGCGTGGCGCTTTGCCTTGCTGTTCAGCCGGTGGGCTCCCGCCGCAGCTCCCACCACGTGTGCCGTTCGATCCCCGACTCGACCCACGCCCCGGCAACCGGCGAGCGCCAACCTCGCCCGTCGACGCCCAACCCGCTAAGCTTCCCGGCGATGGACCGCGACCAACTCCGCGCCGCCGGCCGCGCCGCAC
The DNA here is from genome assembly GCF_029626175.1 of Micromonospora sp. WMMD1082. NCBI lineage: Bacteria > Bacillati > Actinomycetota > Actinomycetes > Micromonosporales > Micromonosporaceae > Micromonospora > Micromonospora sp. WMMD1082. Next base: position 3,168,206 of record NZ_JARUBM010000002.1, read on the forward strand.
ACCAGCGAGCCGCCGCCCTCGAACGCCAGATCACCACCACCTGGCCCGGCGCATGGCAGTGGCTCGACCAAGTCCGCCGCAACCCGCCGGAGACATGGCCCGACTGGTGCCTGCTCCCCATGGGCGCTCCTGCGGCCCTGCTCGCCTCCACCCAGCGCGGACCGCACGGCCCCATCGCCGCCATGTCCGCCCTATACGCTTGGCGGTACACCCGGTCCGTCTACCTGATCGAGCCCGCCCTGCTCGGCCGGCTCCTCCACCAGGTACCCGATGCCCTCGAAGGCGTTGGCGACCTCGCCGACCTGCCGCAGTGGTGCATCTACGTCGCCGAGCCGAATGCAGGCAGCGCCGCCGGGGTGTGGATGCACCTCGAACACGACGTCAACACCGGCCGCCCGGAGCTGAGGCTGCTGCTCGACGTGCAACCCGCCGCCGGCATCGAGGGGATGATGCCGGTACCGGTGTATCTCGATCGGCCGAGCATCACCGAGGCCATCGCCGACTACCGGGCCACGACGCTGGCCAGCCTGCGCGGCCCGGGGGCCGACGTGCACGGTGGGGACCTCGACGCCGCCGCGGCGAATCTCGCCGAGCGGGTGGAGCGGTACGTGGCGATCGCCCGCTACCTGTGCCAGCCAGAGGCCGACATCACCGCGCTCAGCGGAACCACTGGGCGGCCCCGCCGCTACCGGTCCCCGGCGCGAGACAAAGAAGTGTGGCTGGTGGGCTGGCAGTCAGCCACGCCCTAGCGGCAGCAACTCTCGCACACGGTCCCGTGCGGCGTGTCCTGCACCATGTCGTGCGGACCGTACTCTTCGCCGCAGCTGGCGCATGGCCCCCACTCGTCCGGGTTGTACCAGACGTACATGAGAGTGCCGTGCTCGTCGGGCTGGGGGTTTGTCCGCGCCTCGACCTTCGCCTTGTGCCGCTGCTCGGCGAGCCGCCCGTGTGCTGAGATGACGTATCGCCGGACACCGGCTAGCAGCAGTTCCTCCGCTGTCGCGTGCCCGCTGGACGGGCTCGGTAGCCGACCCTCCTCCCACTCCTGGCGGTGGCCGGTTTGGTCGCCGGGGATGTTGCCTGAGATTACCCACGTGCTGCCGCCGGTGCGGAACCGCAGGCGCACCGTGAACCGGGCCGGGAGCGCCGACAGGATCCGGGCGTGGAAGTCTGCCTGCCCCCGCTGGAAGTAGGTCGCCTCCGGACGGGCGGCCGGTTCGCCAGCCGGGACGACGCGGTACTCCATCATGCCGGAGGGGCGGGTGTACTCGGCGACCACGAACTCGGTCATCGTGCCAGCCAACTGTCGAGGGTGGGCCGGGAGATGCCCGCTGCCTCGGCGATCCGCGCCTTGGTCGCGATCCGCGCGGCGTGGACCCCCGCCACGGCGACCCGCAGCGCCTCGCGCTGCCGCGCCTCCTCCCGGCGTGGTCTGCCGCCCGCCGGGTCGACGGCAGGCAGGTCCTCGGTCAGCACGTCGAGCAGATCCAGGCCGAACGCGGCGTACCAGGCCGGACGACCCCACCACTTCCGGTACCGAAGGGCGTGAGCGAGGACGTGCGCGGCTAGGTGAGCAGCGGCGGCGTCCGCGTCTGCGTTGGGGAACAGCCAGCCTGCGAGCGTCCGGCCCGGCTCGGCATCCGGGTCGCCTGCTGGTCCGCGGCTGATGGCCCGGCGGATCGCCATCGCGGTCACGGCGCGTCGGTCCGGATCATGCGTCGGGTCGCTGCCGATGGCGTTGCCGGCCTCGGCCACCTCGAACGCCCACAGGGGCGGGCTGTCGTCGCGGTCGACCAGGTCGACGGCGTGCAGACGGATGGCATGGGCGGCGATGAGCCCCGCGGCGTCCAGCCAGCCCAGCTGGCGGCGGCGGTAGGCGTCCCGCCACGGCTGCTCGGCGAGCTCACCGAGGTGGTGTGTGTCGCGGGTGGCGTCGATGAACGCGGCGACCACGAGAGCCTGCGCTTTGTCGAGGTCGAGACTGGTGGGCATCCGGGTCACCTCACGTGGTCCAGGTGGGCGGCTGCGGCGTGTCGTCTGCCCCGAGGTGAGCGTTCAGCGCGGCCTCCCAGTGCCATGCCATCGCCGTTGTGGCACCACGGGGTGGCGTGGCGTAAACGGCCCGGCCGGGACGCGGCTCCAGCCCGTCAGCGGGCAGGCAGCGACGCGCCCACCAAGAGGGCGCGGCGGCGTGCGCCCGTAGCTCGGCGGCGACGCGGTCGAGGGCGCCATGCACCTCACTGGTAAGTATCCGTCGGAATCCCCCCTCAGGGTTACCGGTTCGGCGAATGGTCCAGCCGACACAGTCGCCGACCTCGGTAAGGTCGGCGGCGTCGATGACGTCGGCGAGGCGGTAGCGGATTCGCTGCTGCGTGTTCATGGGTGTCGCGGATCCTCGCCGCGCAGGGCGATGATCTCGCGGGTCGGGTCGGTGGGATCCTGCACCCGTATCACGTTGGCCGGATCGACGATCTCGCCCCGCTCGACCATCTGCCGGATTCGCTCGGCGACCAGGGCGTCGCGGTCTCCGGCCGTCTGCTCGGCGTGCCGCTCCATCTCCTCCACCGTGGCCGGGGTGATACCGGCGGCGATGAGGGGTGCCGCCTCGGCGGGCAGATAGTTGAGGCTGGCCCACGCGGCTGCCGTGTCGGCGGGGACGCCCTGCTCCATCCATTCCCGGGCGACCCGGGATGTGCAGTGCGCCGTGGCGGCGGCGGAGTAGGCGGTCCAGTAGCGGCGCAACGCGGTCAGCTTGTCCATCGGGTGCTCCGTCTCAGGGGCAGTCGGCGCAGACGCGGCCGGCGGCGACGACCGGCTGGGCGATGTTGCCGCAGGCGCAGCGCGGGGCGGCGAGGATGCGGCGGCAGAGGCGGATGACGGTGTCGTTGATGTCGATTTCGTCGCCGGGGCCGTCGGTCGTGGTCTGCAGGGGCGCCGCCTTCGGTGCGGGTCGCCCTGACACCAGAAACCTTACACTTCCCGTATCGGATGTAAAGTTTTGGGGAGGTGTCCACGGTCGTGTGATCGACGCCAGGATCAGCCCAACCCCAGGAGCGCCTCGCTGCCGCCCACCCGAACCGCCACCAGCGCCCACCACACTGGCCGCCGTTCGACGCTGATGGCCTGCGGGCGGGCCGGGAGGCCGGTTGTCGTGGTCGGTCAGGACGCCAGCCAGAGGGTGACGCTGTCGGTGCGGCCGGTCGGGTGCGACCATTTCTGCTGGTCGGGTTCGTTGAGGACTGTGGCGGCGTCGATGATCTGGGCCTGGGGTGTGCTGAGGTAGGCGACGGCGGCCAGTAGGTGGGCTTGGTGGTGGGCCTTACGGTCGATGAGGGGGTCGATGTCGGTGCCTCGGCCGACGGGGGGCATGGGCACGCCGAAGATGTCACTGGCCCGCATCAGGGCGGTGGTCTGGGTAGCGGACACGGCGTCACGCAGGGTGCCGCGTACCGCGTGCACGGGGTCGGTGAGCGTTTCCCACAGGTCGCCGCCGGTTCGGTGGTCCACCTGCATCCGTACCTCGGTGCGGTCCTCGGCCGCGTCGTCCTCCAACCAGGTGTAGTAGCCGCTGGCGGGCTGTCCGTCAGCGTCGCTGGTCGCCATGTAGAGGCACCGCATCGGCAACGCCTGGATCTCTGCGACCGGCACCCGCTCGACGGGGCCGGGTAGGCGACTGGGATGAATGTAGGCGACGTGGCGGCCAGCGAGACGCCAGGCGGCGACGGCTGTCACTGCCGATGCGTGGACAGGCGGAACACCGAGGGCAACGACGGCCGCGATTGGCAGCGGACACCACGGCGGGCTGGACGCGGCGATGGCGGGCAGCGCCTCGCTGATCCGTTCCAACAGTCCCGGGTATTGGTCCTGTACCTGCCGTTCGTGGCCGGCGAGACGCCTGGTGTAGGTGTCGCGCATCGCCGGGATCCACCGGTACTGCTGCTCCAACACGCCAGGCTCCTCATCGAATAGTTCTTGGCGGATTACCCATTCTATTCGTTGACCTGACGCTGATGACAATTCAGCGAGAGGAGCCTTCGCGTAACGCCGGGCTGGCGGACACGGGAGGGCGCCGGCGTACCGATAGCCACTGGTCGACGGTCGTTGACCACCAGAACGGGCGGCCCGAATTGAGGTGCCCGTCCTCGGTGGGGGCCTGGCGTCGCGCCACGCACGCGGTCCATTCGCGTGTGTCGACTCCGGCGCGTCGAGCCGCCTCGTCGGCGACCAGCCGTAGGGCGGGGTCCGGGTTCGGGCCGGGAAACAGCGGCCAAATTTACTTGCTGCCGGGCTTTTGCCGGCGTTCGCCGCCGAAGACGGTGAGGACGCCGAGAGAGGTCAGACCGGCGAGGTCCACCTCCCAGCGGACCCGGACGGTCGGATCCGGGTTGGGATTGATGTTCGGGTGGTCGAGAAGGGTCTGCACCATCGGCAGGTTCAGCGGCGTGCGCCACATCGGCCACGCCATGCGCCGCCTGCCCGGCCGATGCTCGGTGCCGGGGTATCGGTACCAGCAACGCGCCAGCGCGCCGTGACGGTCGACGCGTACCGGCAGGATGGGCAGCGCCATAGTGGCGAGCCACGTCACACCGGGCACGCCCCAGGGGCCTGGGTCGACCGGGTCCAGTCCGGCCGTGTGCGCGCTGTGGTCCAGCAGTTCGCCGATGCAGCCGGACACTCGTGTGCCGGTGGTGAGGGCATCCAGAATCAGTGTCGGATCCCGACGCACGTACCCCAGTGGTGCGCTGAAGAAGGTCCGCAGGCTTTGCCTGCCGTACCGCTGGATGAACGGCGAGCGCAGCACCGGCTGGTCGAATGCCTCCTCGGGACCGATCCCGCCCGGCGTTATGTCGGACAGGGTGCCGGCGAGCCATCGGGCGCCAGCGGGGTTGCGCAGCGGTTGCCACGCGTCGCGGACATCGCGGCGAAGGGGGATCGCCGGGTCCGCAAGACCGGGCCGTTGCCCCCCAGGCGGGCGGCCAGTCGGGTGGGATGCCCGGTAGCGCGCCATCGGCGGGATCGTGTCGATGACCGCGGCCAGTTCGGCGGCGATGTCCTGCGGTGATTCCCACCCGCCACCGTCGATCACCGCGTGCCAGCGGTCTGGGTCCCAGGATAGGGCGGCGGTGTGGTGGCCACGTTCCTCGGTCAGGACACGCAGGATCCCGAGCGCGGCCATGAATCCGATCGGGACGTCGGCGCGTATGCCGGGCAGGCGCACGCCGCTCGCGACTGCACGGCCGCGATGAGCGCCGCAGCCAACGTCTCGGTTTCGGCGTCGACGGGCGGGAGGTTACCCCACCCGAGGTTGTCGACGTCACCGATCTCGATCTCGTCGTCGGGGCGCCAGCCGGCAGCGATCATGCTCTGCCTGTCGCAGGGGCCGTCGATGTCGAGGTACCGGCCATCGGGGATGCGGGTCATGACATGACCGCTGGAGCCGTCGTCGGGGCTCTAGAGAACCGCCGGCCAACCGGTGCGGTGCTGGATGGCGCGGGCGAGGACCGGGCAGTCGCCGTTGCTGTACCGATCGCGCTGCGCGGCGGTGACTCTCATCACCCAACCCGTAGCAACGTGTTCGAACGGTGACGCATGACGCGACCGGTCGCGATTCCGCGGTGCGGCACAAGGGGGTTCCCAACGATTGGTGGCTCGTCTTCGACAACTCGTCGCCCGGCAGAGCCGCCGTGTCACCGGTGCGGGTGATCTACCCTGTCGAGGATCGAATTCGTGGTGACCCGTCACCGCCACATTGCCCTGTCGCGGAAAGGCTGGACTTGTGTCTAGCGTCATCATCCCGGTTGGTTTCAGTCTCGGCCCCCAGCATCGTTACGTGCGGCCGGCGGATCCCACGCCGGAGACGTGGAAGGTGCACCTCGGCGGCGACATCGTCGACCTGACCGACGATGAGGTACGCGTCTACGGCGGCGCATACGGTGACGTGGAGGGACACTCGAAACTTAAGGTCGGCCGGTCACGGCTGATCCGGTCGTTGCGTACCGCGCCCATCCCGCGGCCTGTGCGAGTAGTTCCGGCAGGTTGTCGCGGATGGCCAGTCGCTGCCGGTAGGCCGTTACTGTCTCCGCCACGGTCGGCTCCTGAGAGGGGACAAGACGTTGTCGGGTGAGGTGCGTGCTGGGCGCGGGTGGTGGAGGTGCAGTGCGGCGTAGCGACGTTCCACGATCGGAGTTGGCCTGTGGCTTCTCCCAACTTTCTCGCCGCGGACGGTGGTGCGGTCCAGCGCAGCGCGACCGGGCAACCTGCGTCACCGGGTCTCGTCATAGCGTTTCCAGAAATGGGCCCGAAGCATGTGCCGTGCCTGCTCACTCAAGTCGAGTTCGTCACGGCGCTCGGATAGGTCAGTGAGCAACGCCTTGTCGACGTCGCGGGGGATCGATGGCCTCCCCGCCGCGAGTTCCGTCAACGCTTCTGCGGTGGCGGACGTGAGGAACGCGGTCAGGACGTTGGCGACCACTACGTCGATCTGGTGGGCAAGTTCGGTGGGGTCCTCATACGCCGTGGCGATGTATGGCTGGCGGCCGGTGGTGGTGCTGTAGACGGGCATGGGTGAGGGTGGACGGGGCGTGCCTGGTTGTCCTCGCCCGGCGAGGTCTTTGGGTGTGGCCGTGACCTGCGGTTGCCTGGCTGGTGGTGCGACGGCCGCCGGCTGCGGCATTGGTGGTGTCGCCGGCGGCATTTCGACCTTCGTCACGCTCTGATCGACGGTTTCCGGGGGCAGGAGGTCAAGGCCGTCGGCCGCCCGGATCAGGTGCGGGCTGATGCCGTGGGGCTTGTTCTCTGTGCTGGGAACGGCGAGCAGGATGACCTGGACGCCGTGACCCTGGGCCTCCTCGACCGCCTCGGTGAGATCGTCGTCGCCGGAGACGAGGACGAAGACGTCGGCGGCTCGGTTGCGGGCGTGCGTCACGAGGTCCAAACCGATACGCAGGTCGACGCCCTTCTGCTGGCCGTCCATGCCGAACCGGCCGAGCCGCAACTTGACCTTGGGTAGCCCGCCGATGCGCTGCTGTTGGGTGTCGGGCACGCCGTCTCTGGCCGAGTCGTACCAGTGCACCCGCAGCACATCCAGCCCTGACACGCGCTCGGCCTTGTCAACGAGTGCGTCGATCAGCGGCGCGTAGTCGATGTGCACCCCGTTGCGCAGCGACGTCCCGGTCACCCGGACGGCGGCGGCGCCGAGCAGGTAACCGACATCGACATAGAGCGAGCACAGAGACCTCATGGCTCACAGGGTCCCATCAAACTTGATCGACCATCTACCGGCGCCACGGCCACCTTGGCGACCGGAACCGCACCAGCAGCAGGCGGCGCCAACCCAACCGCCGCGGTCCGCCTGCCGCGTCGAACACGAGCTGCGCGGTCCGAGGGGTGGACACCACGGCGCCGCAACCGTCCCCGCTCTCCGGGGGCGCATCATGAGGCGGCAGGTCAGCACAGGACCAGGACCGTCACCTGCTGACGGCACGCCGACGAGGAGCGGAACCGAGGTGTACGAAAGCCCTGATCGAACAGTGCGCCCGTCGAGCCCCGGATTCAGTTCGCCCCGGGACGCGGGTGAGCTGGGTCGGCGGCGGTCAGCGGCCTGCCTTCGTGTGGTACTCGTCCACGATCTCCTGCGGAATTCGGCCCCGGTCGGAGATGTCTTTGCCGGCTTTCCGGGCCCACGCCCGGATGGCCTTATTCTGTTCACGGTCGGCGGAGGCAGTGTTCCTGGCCTGACCGCCACGAGGGGTACGGCCACCGACGACAACGCCTCCGCGACCTACCTTTGTGCCATGGGTGACGTAGGGAGTGAAAACATCCCGCAGTTTCTCGGCGTTGGGGGCGGAGAGGTCGATCTCGTACTGCACACCGTCGAGCGCGAACTTCACGGTCTCGTCGGCGTCTCCGCCGTCTAGGTCATCGACCAGCTTATGAATGATCTGCTTAGCCACGGTGGCACATTCCTTCCAATGCGGTGTTACCCACGACGGGTGTAAACACCTTAGCTTGTGCGGCACTCGATGCGTCAACAGGAGTCGCTGAACATCTTGGCATTGACCGACCCGATCCCGCCGCGGACCGCCCGCCGCCCTGTCGTGCGTATTCCGCTGCCTGGTAGGCGAATGGCGACGCTGTGTTGGCGGGATAGGCCGATCCGCGCCGATGTGGGCCCGGGGAATCTGACGCGACGGATAACGGCAGCAATTTCGGCGTCAATCCGTGACACGCCATGCGTGTTCCGTGACCAGGTTTGGGCGGGCACACGGGGACGCGTCGCTGTGCCGCCGGCTCATTCAGGGCCGACCTGTTCGGGCGGCAGCGCTCGCCGGGTTGCGGGCTGCCGGCGTGCGCGATCCTCGGAGGACGCGGGTCGCCGCCAGGAGTCAGCCGAAGGCCGGATGACTCGCCTCGGTCCTGCCGGGCTGGGGTTCGGACGCGGGAGGGTTAGCTTCGCTGCCGTTCCTGGTCGCGCCAGGGGAGTAGGGCGATGGCGGTGAGCAGGATCGCCGCGAGGACGAGGAGAGCGGTTCTGGCGGTGGTGGCGGCGGCGAGTACACCGGCCGCGGCGATGAAGATCGGCTGGACGGTCCGGGAGGTGATCGACCAGGCCATGACGACGCGGGACAGGTACTCGTCGGCGGTGGCGTTCATCCGATAGGTCGCGAACGTGGGGTTGAACAGACCGACGAACAGCAGCAGCCCGAACTCGGCCACGGCGATCAGGGTCAAGCCGGCGGCGGTGGCGGGGGCGAGCGGGATGAGTCCGAGCCACACGCAGCGGCCGACGCCGGCAGCCAGCAGCACGGTGTGTGGGCCGAGGCGGCCGGTGAGGGGTCGTGCCAGGAGGGCCCCGGCGACGCCGGCGAGCGCGGAGACGCCGAGAACCAACCCGTACTGCCACGGGGCGAAGCCGAGATCGCGGAGCATGAAGACGGTCAGCAGCGGGGAGGCGGCGGTGATGCAGCCGCCGAAGACCATCGCGTTGAAGAACAGGGCGGTCAGGCCGCGGTGGCGCAGGATGTATCGCCAGCCGGCGAGGATGTCCGCGCGCCATCGGTGGCCGCTGGCCGGTGGCGGCGGCGCAGCTTCAGCAGTGTCCAGTCGGCGGATGGCGGCGGCGGAGGCGAGGTAGCCGGCGGCGTGCAGTGTCATCGCGGCGGGGGCGCCGAGCCAGGAGATGAGCAGTCCGCCGGTGGGCGGGCCGACGGTGTTCGCGGTCCACAGGGTGGCCTCGAAGCGGCTGTTCGCCTCGGCGCGGTGCTCGCGGGGTACCAGCGCTTTCAGGTTGGCCACGCCCGCGGCGTTGAACGCCAGCGTGCCGGCGGTCTGTGCCACGGCCACCAGGCACAGTTGCCAGTAGGTGAGCCAGCCCAGCAGCGCGGCGGCCGGCACCGACGCCACGGCGACGAACCGCAGCAGGTCCGTGCCGATCATCACCGGTCGTTTCGGACGGTACTCGATCCACGGCCCGAGGGGCAGGGCGACCGCGGCGGCGACCACGCCGGACAGGACGGTCAGCATCGACACCCGCAGGTCGGATGCGTCCAGCAGCAGCACCGCGATGATCGGCAACGCGGAGTAGCCGACAGCGGCGCCCAACTCGCTGGCGGCGAACGCGGCCCACCGCCACCGGAAATCACGCCGCCAGGCGACATCCGAGGTTGCCTCGGGAGACAGCGCGGCGCCTGTCGACCCGGGCCCTGGCACCCGATGAGAGTCGCCGAACGCGGGCGGTGGGCACAAGCGGCCACACCGCGACGGCGACGCGGTCACCGGTTGACAGGATGCCGGGTCAGCGCGGCCGATGACGCTGGAGCAGGCCCCGCGGGATCCCGGCGGGCTTCGACTGCCGCGCTACGCGCGCGATCGTCGGGGCCGAACCTCGCGCGCGGCTGGCAGGGCGGGAGGGGTTGACAGTGACGTATGCGTGGGGGCGGTAGGAACTGCTCGGGTTCAGGGTGGCGGGGTGAACAGGCGCAGGGCGCCGGTGGCTTGGCGGCGGATCGCGGTGAGGGTGTGCGGGGTGGCGGGGGTGGTGGTGAGGGTGGCTTGGTGCAGGAGGGTTTCGGCGGCCCAGATGCGGTGCCAGGCGAGGGCCCAGGTTTCGGCGGGCAGTCCCGCGCGGGGGGTGAGGGCGTCGGGGTGGCCGCCGGCGTCGACGTAGGTGTGGAGGAGGTGGCGTAGGCGGGCGGGTTGGGGTGGGTGGCGGGTGCCGTGCCAGGTGGCGAGGTCGAGGATGCCGGGGCCGTTGAAGGCGCCGGCGACGTCGAGCAGGTGCCAGCGGTCGCCGCTGATGTGTAGGGAGGTGGGGTGCAGTTCGGAGTGGCAGATGGTGAAGGGTGCTAGGTGGGCGTCGGCGGCGCGGGGTGCGGCGGCGGCGCGTAGAGCGGTGAGCAGGGCAAGCAGGTCGGCGGTGGGTTGCCTGCGGGCGGCGAGTTGGCGCAGGTGGGCGATGGCCCGGTGGGGGAGTGCGCGAAGCCCGTGCTCGTCGAGGGTGCGCAGGGACGGCAGCGGCGGCGCGGTGTGTAGCTGGGCGGCGGCCGTCGCCGCGTCCTGGGCGGTGGGGTGGCGGGTGGTGGGGCCGAGGTCGTCGAGGATCATGCCGAGCACGCCGGTGGTGATGGTGGCGGCGTGGACGGTGGGGACGGGGATTCGGTGGGCGGCGAGGTGGCGCAGGGTGGTGGCTTCGTCGGTGAACGGTGCGGCGGCGTACTTGTAGACCAGGGTGGTGCTGTCGGGCAGGCGGAGCCGTTCCACGCCGCTGCGGGACCAAGTCCGGATCGGCTCGCGGGTGACGTCGGGCAGGTGCAGGGTGTCGGTGAGGTGGGCGAGTCCTCGGGTGGCGGCGGCGGTCAGCATCGGGGGTCGGCGGCGTGGGTCAGCGCGGTGAGGGCGTGGTGGAGGTGGGTGGCCATGGTGGCGGGTACGTGTGCGGTGGCGGCCTGGCACGCGGTGTGGAAGTGGGGCAGCAGGCGCCGCAGGGCAGGCCGGGCGGCGAAGAACGCTTCGGGGTCGCCGCTGGTGTGGGCGCGGCGTACGAGGGAGGTGAACGCGACGATCTTGTCGGCGGTGGAGATGAGCAGGACCGGGCGGTCGCTGGTGTCGATCGGCGGGTGGGGGGTGTCGAGGGCGGTGTGTTCGGCGTGTAGGGCGTACACGATGCGGGTGAGCTCGGGGTGGTAGCGGCGGGTCAGGAGGTCGGGCAGGTCGATGTCGTCGGGGGCGACGTCGGGGGCGTCGTGGAGGAGGGCGGCGGCGATCAGGGTGGGTGGCGGGTCGGGTAGGTGTCGGGCGAGGGTGACGGCGACGCGGACCGCGTGTACGAGGGCGGGCCGGTCGTCGATGAGGTGCCCGTGGCACCAGGTGCGGGCATCTGTGAGTGCCTGTGTGATGTGGGGGTGGCGGGGCGTGGCGAGGACGGTCACGGTGCGGGCCTCCTGCTGCTCGTAGCATGGCGGGTATGGAACCTGGTCCACTGCCGCGGTGGGAGGACGAGACCTGCGCGGTGTGCCCGGCACAGGCGTTGGGGCCGGGCCGGTTCGACGTGGTCGACCGGCCGGGCCCGCAGTACGCCTACCGGCCGGCGGCGGGGTGGCGGGTCGGACCGGACGGGCGGCCGGTGTGTGTGCATCCGTTCCGGGTCGGGCTGCCGCCGGGCCGTTACGCCTCGGCGGGTGAGCGGCTGCCGGAGGTGGCCGGGCAGCGGCCCGCGCCCAGCGCGGCGGCGCTGGAACTGCCCGCGGAGCTGGACGACCTGGAGGGATGGCTGGTGGCCACGCTGCGGGTCGCGCCGGAGGAGGGCCTGTTCGCGGCGGTGGCGCGGGCGGAGAGGTTGGCCGGTGAACGGTTCGCACCCGGCGCGGTGGTGGCGGCGTTGCGCCGGGTGCTCTCCGTCGAGCTGGCCAACCGGTGAGACCGCGGGGTCAGACGGCGGCCAACTGCGGGCTGCCGTCGGGGCTGAAGGTGAGGTCGTGGCTGCGTCCGCCGCGGCCGATGCCGACGCTGCCGTAGTGCGCGTTGAGGATGGCCAGGCGCCGGTCGACCTCGGCAGCGTCGAGCCAGTACCGGGCCGGCGGCACGCCCCACCCGGCGGCGGTGTAGTAGTCGTCGGTGATGCAGCCGCTGGTGTAGCCGAAGTCCTCCAACTCGGTGGCGTGCGGGAAGATCACGCCGAGGTCGGCCTGCATCTGGCTCATCAGGGTGAACTGGGCCAGCACGGCGTGGACCATCTCGTCCACCGGGGCCGGCACCAGCAGCTCCGCGGCTTCCTCGTCGCCGCCGGTCAGCTCGAACACGGCGGCCTTGAGCGCCAGCACCCGCACCGCTTCGACCAGCAGCGGTGCCGCGTCGCGCTCGAGCGACCACTGCGCCACCGTCGGGTAGCCGGTGAACGTGGCCCAACACGTCGAGTACCTCATCGAGGAGCCGTTGAGCCGCTCCCACCCGGGGTGTTCCCGCATCATGTCGAGGATCTGCGCTGCTCGCCGGCCCACCGCTTCGGCGGCCGGCATCCGCACCGTTGTCGTCATGGCCTCTCCCTTGGATGTAGGGGTGTACCGGCGCGGCGCCCGAGCGTTCCACCGCGTCGACCGCCGCGCCGGCTTGTCTCCGACGGTATGGATTACCGCCGATGCCCCGGCAGGGTGTGTTGCGGGCAGCCGGTGCGGCGCATTCACACAAGGTGTGAGCGCGTCACACCCCTTCGCCGCGGCGGTGACGGGTTCTACGCTGAACGGATGGCGGAGGTGAACATCCTGCTCGATGCTCTCCTCGACCGCGCGGGCCTGTCCCACGCCGGTCTGGCCCGCCAGCTGACCCGCCTCGACCGCACGTTGCGCTACGACCACGCGTCGGTGGCCCGGTGGATCCGCGACCACGCGATCCCCCGGAACCCGGTGCCGCTGCTGATCTGCCGGATCATCGGCGAACGCCTGAATATCACCGTCACACCGGCTGACATCGGCATGACCCGCACGCCGACCGACGAGAACGCCCTGGCCGTGGCCCACCTGGTCGAGCGGGCCGCCGCGGTCTGGCGCGGCGACCAGAAAGGCCAACATCCCCGCGCGGTGCTGACCGGCGCGCAGGCCGTCGCGCCGCTGTGGGAATGGGAACACCCACCCGACGACGACAACCTCACCCAGCCCGGCCGCCGCCGCGTCGACCCCACCGACGTGGCCCGCCTGCGTCACGCCCGCGTCCGCTATCAGGAGATGTACCGGCGGGTCGGCGGCGTCCCCGTCAGAACACGGATCATGGCCACCCTCACCAGCCACGCCACCCCACTGCTGCGCGACGCCTACGACAACCGGCAGGGCCGCGACCTGTTCCAAGCCGTCGCCGGGCTGGCCGCTCTCGCCGGCGTCTGCGCCTACGACGCCAACCACCAGCCCCTGAGCCAACGTCACCTGCTCACCGCGCTGCGCCTGGCCAAAGCCTCCGGTGACCGCCCGCTCGGCGCCTACGTCGTCGCGATCATGGCCACCCAGGCCCTGCACCTGGACGAGTACCGGCTCGTCGTGCAGTACGCCCAAGCCGCCCTGCGCGCCGCCGGTCCCGTCATCTCCCCGGCGCTGGCCGCCGACCTGCACTCCCTCGCCGGCAAGGCATACGCCCGCATCGGCGACACAGCCGGCAGCCACCAACACCTGCGGCAGGCCGAAGCCCTCGCCACGCGCCTGGACCCCGGCACCGGACCCGCCGAAGTGTCCTACGTCCAACCCGGCCTCGTCGAAACCCAGATCGCCGAAGCCCTGCGCCGCCTCGGAGACCTCACCGCCGCCCACACCTACGCCACCGAATCCGTCCGCACCGCCGGCGCCACGCACCTACGCGGCCAGGTCCACCGCCACGCCGGCCTCGCGCTCATCCTCACCGCCCAAGGCGACCTCGACCGCGCCAGCCACACCGGACACCAGATGCTCGACCGGCTCACCGGCATGGAATCCGGACGGCTCACCGACCGCATCCGCCAGGTCGCCACCGCGCTGAAACCCTACGCAACCCAACCCGCGGTTGCCGCGTTCCTGCAACGAGCACACCACCACACCGACCCGACAGGACCCTGATGCGCTGGAAGATCCACTCCGAACGGACCCTCTACCAAGACCCCTGGGTCCACCTCGCCAGCGCCGACGTCGAACTACCCGACGGCCGCCACCTCGACCACCGCCTCATCCGCACCGCCGCACCGGGCGCCGGCCTCGCCATCGTCACCGACGGCCGAGTTCTGCTCATCTGGCGACACCGCTTCATCACCAACACCTGGGGCTGGGAAATCCCCCAAGGCAGCATCCAACCCGGAGAAGAACCCGCCACCGCCGCCGCCCGCGAAGCCGAAGAAGAAACCGGCTGGCGCGCCCAAGGCCCCATCACCCCACTGCTCTACACCCAACCTTCACCCGGGCTGATGACCAGCGAACACCACATCTACACCGCCACAGACGCCACACACCTCGGCAAACCCGAGGACCAACACGAAAGCCAGAAAGTCGACTGGGTACCCCTGGCCGACGTACGCCGTCTCATCGCCAAACGCGACATCGTCGCCGGCACCACCATCGCCGCTCTCTGCCTCATCATGATCGGTTAGCAGAAGATGGTGCACTACCGCTATTGACCCGATGCCGCCGGCATCACCCGCAGCTGCATTCGCCCCGTGCCTCGCGAACACAAGGCCTGTCAAAGCATCCCAGCTGGTATCATTCGGTCAGCGATCTGATCAGCCGAAAGAGTTTCGGGCGGCGAAGACCGGGTCGGTGTGGGACGCGCACCAACATCCTTCACCGCGAAAGCTGTCTGCCTCTACGGCTTATGCCCCTGGCTGGGCCCACCAGGTAATCCAACACAAGACGAACGTGGTCGGCCTGACCTGGGAGGCCGGGCCCACGCCCGCCGGAGCGGTGACCCTCTACGCCCAGTGGTGAAGCTGGAGGTGCCACAGGTCGCCGATCCCGCGCCCCACCTGGTGGGCGACCGGCTGGCGAATGCTGCGGGCAACCGGTCACTCGCGTACCGCCCGAATCTCGCACGACCGTGACCTGATCGGTCTACGGGGCCGTGGCGCCCTGGACCGGCGTAGCGGTGCGCAGTTGCCTGACGGTGTCGCGGAGGTCATCGACGCTGGGCAGGTCCGTGCTGCGAGCGCCTCGCGTGTCGGGTGAAAACAGCGCCAGGCGCGGCGCGGGCGAGGCGACGGTGCCGCCGTCCCGGATCTGCGCGTGGGTGTGGTGCGGGGACAGGGTGATCTGCGTTCGGCGGCCGGTGGACACCACCAGCGTGTGCCGCCGGAGAGCGACCGGCTCGGGGGCGGTGCGGACGCGGTCGAGTTCGTCGTCGGTGATCCGGTGCAGGTGCCAGGTGCCCAGCCGCCGAGGGGTGAGCACGACGGCGCTGCCGTCCTCGCTGCGGTAGGTGACGGAGGTGGCCATGTCGCGCACGAGCGTCCCCAACTCGTCGTTGAGCGCGGCGCGGTCGTGGTGCACGCGCCAGAACCGTACGCTGCGCAGCTCCAGCCAGAATCCGATCGCGGCCACCCCGACGGCGAGTATCCACCGCCAGTCGCCGGTGAGGAGCGCGGCCAGCCCGGCGGCGGCGCCGAGGGCGCCGCCCAGCCACAACGCGCCCGGCGTCGGGCGGGAGGGAACCGTCGAGAATGCGGACATGCTGCTCCTCGCTGAGCTACCGCTGAGACTGCTCTGCCTGGCTTGTCGCGGGCCGAAGGGGTGTGCCGTGAAAGGGGACCGCCGCGGAGGCGCCCGTAGCCGCTAAGGCTACAGATCCGTTTCCCGGATGGACACCTCGGCCGAGGTGGATGCGCAGTCACGAACGTGCGCGACTACGCCTGCCATCGGGCGGCGGCTAGGACCAGGGCGGCGACCTGGCAGACGGCCAGGCTGTGTAGGTACAGGCTGGCCGCGTCGAAGCCGGCCGGGGCCAGGCCCCAACCCTCCCAGTCCGTGATCCAGCAGCCGGGGGTGGTGAGCTGGGCCGAGTCGCGTTCCATGGTCTCCCAGCTGGCCCACGCCCGGGGCAGCCCCCACCGGACACCGGGTGGCTGCGGCGGGTCGGTGAACCCGCCGACGGGGACGTCGGGGCGTTCTGGGACGCCAACGCCACCGCCGCGCAGCAGCTGTCCGGTCTGCGGGGCCGGACGGGTTGGCGTGGCCTCACCAGGTCGCGTTGTGGTTGGGTGTGACGGCGTGGTTCGGCCCCAGGGGTGCTGGTATTGACCATCACGCCGGGTTGACGTTTGTTGTCGGTGCGTTGATCGAGGAGTCCTCGTGGCTGTTAAGGGGCATCGCGTCACCGTCGAGCATGTGGAGTTCCTCGTTGCCCGCAACGGGCCGGTCGACCACGGCGCGACCATGTTGGTCGATGCTGACGACGGCATCCGCATCGTCGACCCCAACCTGGTCCTGCGGCCCGGATCAGGGGTTCGTCGAGTCTTGCTGGCCCGCGGCGACCTGGTCGATGGCGCCCAGGCTGCGGGGCTGACGACATCTGCGTTCGTGCGGGCCAACGCGGGCCGGATCGCCGCCGAGTTGAACACCGTCCTCGATGAGACGGAGTCCGCCGTAGCCCCTTGACGGCGCGATTGATCTTGGGCTCGACGTGCTGGCACCTGGTTCGGTGTGGCCGGTGTGGAGGGCTGACGATTCAGACCGCTCCGTGACGGGTCCGCCTGCAGAACCCCGGCGAGGGCCCAGATTGCGGCGGGTAGCCCGGCGCGGGGGTGAGGGCGCCGACGTCCGACGTAGGAGCGGGCGAAGGCGTTGGTGAGCAGTCTGCGGACCAGTTCGGTGTGCGACGACGTCCGGCCGCCCGCGACAACGGTGCCCGTGCCCGCCGCTGTACTGGAACAGGCGCGGCAAGCTCGGGGCCCCGTCCCGTGTGCACAGTATCGCCGACAGGACCGGCGACAGCGCGGAGACTGCGACGCCCATCACGGAAAGTAGTTGAGTGTTGTCGGAGTGGTGGCTGGGGGACGGAGACGATTCGTTGCCGACGGGTCGGTGGCGTGCAATTTGCATGCCCGTCTGCCTGTCGGCGGGTTAGGTAGTCGCCCGACCCGATCGGCCAACAATGGCCAGGAACCACGGGAAACCTTCACGACAGTCACTGAGTAGCGGACTCGGTGTGCGACGCCACCGGGGCGGTCGGACGGCGTCGTGGTGGATATCGGCGGGGATCGTCACCACGGTCCATGTCACGCGTTGCAATCCACGCGGGACGCTCTCGCATTGGTCTCCGTGCACGCGTGACGGAGAAGGATGACGGACCTCAGGTTCCGGACGAAGAGCGCCCTGCCGACCCGGGACCGCAGCCAGCGGCGTCGTGTCGGGATGGGCGGGCACTGACGGCGACGGCGATCGCCTGCGACCTTGCGGCGGATGTGCTGCAGGGGGCGGGACGCGATGGCCCTGCCGTCACCGTCAAGGCCATCGCCCACCTGCTACACCTGGCCAGCGTGTTCCAGCATCACGGCCAGAGGTAGCGCTACCGGTGCGGGGTCGGCAGCCAGCCGGCCCCGCGCCCATCACTTCCAGCAACGATCCGCTCGGCCTGGCGTAACGAACACGTGACACCGCGCCCTGTCCGCTACCACCACCGCTGGCTCGAGTTCGACACCGGGATGCTCGCCTGTCCCCTGGGTGGGGCATCGAGGCGGGGGAGCGGTGGAAGCCGCCGACCTAGCTTGGCCCGCAGGCTGTCGCGATGGGCACACGACCGAGGTTATGACTCGCCGTAGGCGGTTGCTGCCGCAGCGTACGATTGCCTCTACTATAAACTGTGTCGCTCGTTGTCAATAGTCGCGAGGGCACTTCAACTACACCGTATGGATGTGAAGTAGAGCAAAGGTGATGCCTGGTGGTACCAGGATGATCCTCTCGGAGGTGTGACGTGACAGGTGTTGACTGGCGGAAGAGTTCGAGAAGCGGGGCGGGTGACAACAACTGCGTCGAGGTGGCGTGCCACGACGACGCCGTGTTCGTGCGGGATTCTCAGGACCGGTCGGGTCCGGTTCTTGCTTTCGGGCGAGACTCGTGGGCGTCCCTGACGCGTGGATTGAGAAGCGGGCCGATGGTGGCGGCAGATGCCGGCTGACCGCTGCGGAAGCGACGGGTGCGGCGAGCGGACTCGCCCGCTGCGGCTCGAAGGAGCGCGCTCCGGTTGACGGAGAGCTGGTCCCGCTCCGGTGCGTCGCTGCGGTGGTGGCAGATGTAGGCCGGGTGCGGCCTACATCTGTGCGCGCACCTCGTCGATGAGGTCCGCGGTGTCCGCCTCACTGAGTGCGTGGTTCTCCAGTTCCGCGAACTGCTTCAGGTAGAGCGATATCACGCTCGCGTCCTCGCGTGTGGCCAGGCTGTGGGGCCCGTTTTCGAGGAACAGGAGGTCGTCGTCGCCGTCGTCGGGGAACTCCAGGATGGCGAAGGGTCCCATGAGCCCGATGTGGGCCCCGTGTGAGAACCGGACCACGCGCAGGTGGACGTGGTGGCGGCGGCCGATGTCGTTGAGGTGCGCCAGCTGGCGCTGCATGACCCTGGCGCTGCCGTCGACGGCGCCGACCGCGCGTCGGATCACCGCCTCGTCGAGGATGAAGAACAGGGTGGGTGGGTCCGCGCGGTCGAGGATTTCCTGCCGCCTCATGCGCACCTCCAGTTGCCTGTTCATGTGGCGCGGCGAGGTGCCCGGCGGGTTGAAGGCGTGGATGACCGCCCGGGCGTACTCCTCGGTCTGCAGCAGGCCCGGCAGGATGAGCGACTCGGACTGCCGCAGCACCGACGCCGAGCCCTCGAATCCCAGGTAGATGAGGAAGTCCTGGTTGAGCACGTCCCGGTAGACGCTCCAGTGCTGCTTCCGGCTCTGCATCGCCATTTCGACGTAGGCCGCGACCTGGTCGGGATCGGTGATCCCGTACAGCCCGAGCAGTGCCGTGAGATCGGTGGCCGAGATACCCACCTGCCCGGTCTCGATCCGGATGATCTTCGCTGTTCCCCACCTCAGCTTCTGGGCGGCGTCCTTCTGGGTCAGCCCCGTCGCCTCCCGCGCCTGCCGCAGGCGGACCCGCAACCGTCGACGTTGGACCGTGGGGTCGATGTCCTGCACCATACGTCCGACTTCCCCCTATGCCAGCATGCGGACCACGTCATGGCGACACTAGACGACTACCCGCAGTGATCTACTATGTGTTGGGTAGTGACCATGTGTGCGTCACTATTTGGTAGTCACACATTGCGTGTACGATCGCACGCTGGCGCTCAACTTGCTACCTGCACGTTCCGCATCGCCCGACCGACCTGGGGGACACCGCCGCCGACGTGGCTTGACGAGGCAACGATGCCTCCACCCGACAACGCCAACCATCACGAACCGGAGACCACGCGGTGTCCACAGCACCCCAGGCGGGCGGCAACCCGTCACCCGATCAACCGCGCGTGCCACCCCAGACAGACCGCACCTCGCAGAGCCGCGCGCCCCAGCCGGGGCCGGACGCCGTCGCGGCGGGCGACCGGGTTCGGACACGGCAGGCGAAGCGGTCCAACGCCGCCTCGTCACCGAAGACCGGGCGCACCGTCAACAGCCGCCAGCAGACACCGCCGCCGACCGCCGGTATCGCGCCGACCGAACGGCAGCCTGTCGTGTTCTGCGCGCCGGACTCCACACGAACTCGCCGGCGTCGGCGCGGCGGCAAGCCACCCGGGGCCGCGGCCAGCCGGGCCGCCGCGCGGCCGCCAATCGTGGCCGCCTTCCTCGACTTCCTCGAACGGCGGGTCGACGCGACGGACAACCTCGACGAAGAGATCCGACTGCTGTGGGCCTACAACCTGGCGCTGCTCACGCTGCTCATCGTGCCGCCCGCGGTACTGGCCCTGATCGTGCTGGCCATCGTCAACGCATACGGCGCCGAAGCCCTGTCCGTGGATCTGCCCACCGTACTGGGCACGGGAACGGTCCTCGGCGCGTCCACGCTTCTGCTGCGCTCGTGGAGCAGCCGACGCGCCTCCAAGAAGGACCGCTCTGGTAGCCCTCGACGTCGTCGCTGAGTCGGCTCACCGGTGGCCACGGTCACCGGGCAACGTCGCGAGCAGACGCGCCACCAACGGCTGACTGAACCAACCCCCGGCCGCCGCGCCCACCGCCGTCCCCGCGAGGACGACAACACCCTTCGTCGACGCACTGCGATCACTGAGCACCAGCCACACCACGATCATCATCACGGACGCCGAAACCATCGCCGACACGCTCCCGACAACAACGGCGGCGACCAACAGCCGAACCCGCCGACGCGCAGAGGCGCGAATCGGTGCCACCAACGCACGATCATCGCGCGCGCTGTCGCCGTCGGCAACGCCACCGTTCATCGCCGCGAGGCCGCGTCGGACCAGTCCACTGAAGGACCCTGATCTCGCTGCCGCCACACCATCACCCCTCCCCTGCGACTCCCGCACGGCCTACACAACCACAATGGACGGCCCGCAACGACATCACGCTGGGTGGCACACACCAACCATCCAGAGAACACCGCGTCCCCCTGACGACCCACCACAGCAGCCAAAAGACCCTCAGTCAACCAGCAGCGCCGCTACGGAAAGTATCTGTCCCAATTCATCACGTGAATCTTGTGTTCACGTGAGAGGCGGAAACGGCAGGTCGCGAACCGCCCACCCCAATCCATCAACGCCCACCACGACGAGCATCGACCGCAACACCCATATCAATCGACCCTCAGTAATCCAGAGGGGGTCATTGGGCGACGTGGGAAACCGGAACAGTGTGATCGCTGGGGATAATCCCAGCGGGTTCGATCAGACCCACCAACGGTGTCTGCGCAGCGCCGCGATCACCGCTGTCTTCCCGGACGGGCGGCGCAATCCACACCTGCACCCGCCGGGATACCCGCCGCCCACCGACCAGCACCCCGCCGACGCCCAGACATGCCGTCGCGTGAAGCCGACCGCCGGCGGCGCGTACCTCCGGCGGCATGCGCGTTGGGTGCCGGCCGGCGACGCCAGGTGTCTACGGGGCTGCGGCGGCCGGGGTCGGTGCAGCGCGCCGCGGCCGCGCGACGGTCACGCGGAACTCGACGACGTCGGGCGCACCGGGACCGTCGCGTATCTACGCAGCGGTGTGCGCACGGGCGAGGAAGCGTTCACGGTGTGGGCGCCTCTCCGGCGCCAGCCCACCGAGGAGGAAGCCCAGCGGTGGCAGGCCAAGGGCCGCAAGGTCCAGCGCGGCGAGCACGGCCGCCCGGTCAAGCAGGCGGTCGGGTTCCGGCTGTCGTCGACGTTCGACCTGCCGCCGTCGACGACAGCCCGTAGGGCCGCGCCCACGTCGGCTACGCTCACCGGCCTCGCTCCTCCCACGGCGAGAGTGGATCGTATCGACGCCCACGGCACAGCTCCGACCACGAAAACCTCTGCAAAGATCAGCCGTACCTAGCTCTGTACTCCAGCCCATACCCCGGCGCCTGCCCGCGATGTACCTGCCGCGGACAGGCGCGGTACCGGGAGCGGGCGGGTGCAGGTGAGATCGGTGTGCTCGATGCGTCGTCCTGTCGCCGCCCACGGCGGGCCCACCCGTGGCGCGGCGTGGTCAGGGCTGCGGGCGTGCTGGAACGGGGAGGATGACGTGGTGATGCGACGTGCGCGGGCCGCGGCGGTGATCGTGCGTGGTGGCCGGTTGTTGATGGTGCGGGAGCGTGGCCTGGGTCCGTCTGGTCGTCATGACGGCCAGGAGTATTGGACGCTGCCTGGTGGCGGTATCGCCGCTGGGGAGACAGCGGAGGACGCGGTCCGGCGTGAGGTGGCCGAGGAGATCGGCTTGCTGCCGGTCGCGGTGCGGTACCTGTTGGACGTGCCGTATCCGTCGGGGATGACGGCCTGCTTCGCCGTCGAGGTGGCCGACGGCGAGCCGACACTCGGCGTGGACGAGCTGCCGTGTGAGTGTCCGCGGATGGTGGGCCTGGACTGGGTGCCCCTGCCACCGTTGACCCCGCAGACCTCGGGGATACCGATCCCGACGATGATCGTTGTCTGCGACCGTAGCTACTAGCCCGCCCCGGTGGCCGAAGGCCGGCCGGGGCCAGCCCCCGGCGTACCGTGCGCGCCCGCCGGGGCCGGTACCCACGACAGGCCGGGGGCGGCGGTCTTCGTTGTGCGGTGGCCGCCCAGCGGTTCAGCCCCGCGCGACTGTCGGGCAGGCGTTCCATCCGCGCGTCGCCGCTGTATCGCGGTGGGCACCGGTGCCAGATCTCCGCCCAGCGCACGCCGGCGGTGTCGAGGGCGCGTTTCACCTGGGGCAGGGCGGTGATGGGGGTGTGGTCGGCGTCGGCGCGGTTCGCCTTGTACCCGGGCACGGTCGGGGTGTGCCCGGCCGTGGCGTCTTCGGCGTCGAAGACGACGACGAGTTCGCTGTCGGGGGCGTGGAGCCGGTGGGCTTTGCGCGTGAGGGCACCGAACCCGAACACGCCGGTGAGGTCGCGGGAGCGGTCACGGCTGGTGATGCGGGCGGGGAACCCGAACCAGGCGCGGTAGCGCAGCTGGTGCCCGTCGACGACGAACAACCCGGTCACCGGCCCTGGCCGCTCGTGCCGGGGGTGGTGATGATGCGGATGCCGGGCCACCGCTGCGCCGGGTGGTGCCGGGCGAGGCGCTGCTGGGAGATCTGCTCGCTGACCCGGGCCGGGTTGCGCCGCCACACACCGTCGAGGAGATCGTCCAG
Organism: Micromonospora sp. WMMD1082; assembly: GCF_029626175.1. NCBI lineage: Bacteria > Bacillati > Actinomycetota > Actinomycetes > Micromonosporales > Micromonosporaceae > Micromonospora > Micromonospora sp. WMMD1082. The sequence continues at coordinate 3,190,931 of NZ_JARUBM010000002.1, forward strand.
GCCGTGCGGGGCGCAGACCGCGATGTGCTGGTCGGGGTCGAGGCGGATCGCGACCGCGGTGGCGTACTCCGGCCAGGTCGCGACCGCCTCCGCGATGCTGCGAAACGCTGGGACGGGTGGGCCGCCGAACCGCTGCGGGTACCAGGTGTGCACGGCGGCCTGGTTCCTCGCCTCCCACGGCAGGCCGGCCTCCAGTGCGGTCAGGCGGGCGGTGGCCCGCTGGTCGTTGTCGCGGCTCAGGTCGGCCGGGTCGAAAGAACGCCACGTCCACGTCCCGTACCGTCCGCAGGTCGAACCCTCGGCCGTAGCGGTGGCCCCACACCAGGTCGCGCAGGACACCGGCGCCGATCCACGCCTCCGGTAGCCGGGAGCCGCGCACCACGGCCAGCGCCCGCATCAGCCATGGACTGGAGCGCACCACCTCGCGCAGCTCGTCGCCGCGCCCAGGCCCCGCCGCGCCGTCGGGTGGGCCGGTCATGACCGGTCCCTGACGGTGCGCTGGTGGTGGTGTAGCGGCTGGGCGAGGCAGTCGCTCAGCGAGGTCACGTGCGGCACGCCCGGATTGCCGGTAGCACAGCCGGCACGGTGCGGGTGGCGTAGCGCGTCGATGAACACCGCTGCGGGCACACCGGCGTGCAGGCCGGTGGTGATCGCGGTGGACGGGGCGTCGGTCAGCCCGGCGAGTGTGGCGCCGTGCGTGCCGGCTCGCAGGTCGACGTAGGTGAGCCGGCCGCCGGGCTCGGCGGCGGTCACCAGCCGCCCCGAGACGCCGGTGACCACGAACTGGCTGGTCACCCCGGTGGCGCGTCGCGTCGTCGGTGGACGTGGCGGTGACTGGCTCATCGGGCTGCTCCTCCTCCGCGCCGTACGCCTGGGTTTGTGGCCAGGGGATCCACTGGCACTGTCACCGCAGTCGCGATTGTCTGGTCGGACTCGCGGGCGCAGTGTCGGCAGCGCCGTGGGCAGGGCGTCCGCGGTGTCGCGGTGGTGAGGCCGCTGGCGTGCAGGATCGTGGTGACGGTCTGGGCGAAGGTGCTGGTCTCGGCGATGACCGTCTCGCCGGGGACGCCGAGCAGGTCGCGATCGGCGTACCACCGGCGCATCTCCCGCGGGGTGAAGGCCCAAGTAGAAGCCCTTCAAAACCGACGCTGCGGTGCCCAAGGTCGCCGCACCGTATGGCCGCTTGCCGACCCGCCACGGCTCACCCGGCGGCATCCGGACGGCGGCACCGACGATCCCCATATACCGCTGGAGATCACGCAGCCGGACCGCGCTCAGCTGCAGTGCTTCGCGTTCCAGCCACCGCAGATGATCCACCAGCAGGTACGCGTACGTCCGCTGCGTGCCCGGCTCGCCGTCGTACCGGCGCAGGAACCCGTCCGCCTCCTCGTGAACCGCGCCCTCCGGCCACAGGATCGTCCACGACCGCCGCCCGCCGCTGAGGAAGATCTCCTGTACCCGGAGCCGTCCGACAACCCGCCTGCGATCCACGCACCCTCACATCCCCACGTCCTGAACGCGAAGACCATGAAAGGTTAGAGCCGCCGTGACATCAATAGCGGCGGGCTTCGTGGACGTCACGTACACCAAGAGGACGGTGGGAAAGCTCCAGCAGGGCCGCCCCGCGCCCGAAACGGCGACGTACCTCACGGGCGACGGTCGTCTTCCCGCTGCCGGAGTTGCCCCGAATGATCAACAACGTGGGGGAGCCCGGGGAATTGCGTTCGATGCACGGTCCGGTGGTCACCGCGCACCCCCTGGCATGGGCCAGGTCGTGGCGATCACGGTGTGCCGACGGGCCACGACGAGTTGTGGCTGCCCGGTAGCTGCCGGTGGGGTGGTGCCGTGCGGGTGGACCGTGATCTCCGGAGCGGGTGCGTGTCGGTAGTCACGGTCCCAGACGGCGATGAGGTCAAGCAGGTCGGCGGTGAGCGCATGCGCGTCGGGGCCGAAGCCGTGAGCGCCGAACTGCCACCGGTCATCGCCGATCTTGCGCATGGTCAGGTAGGCGAGGCTGCCGGACGTGAGCAGGGTCGGGCAGGTGAACCGGTCCTGCGGGTCGACCAGGCCCTCAGTACGTTGCCGGTCGACGGCGAGGGCACCGAACGGGCGGGGCTGGCTGGACAGCCACAGGTGCAAGCGTTCGAACGACTCAAGCTCGTGCATGGTGATGGTGACCGGCGACCACACATCCCGTCGCGGCTGGTCGAGGGCAGCAGTGAGAGCGCCGGCATCCACCTCGGTCGGATCGTCGAGCAGCAGGACGATGTCGTTGCCGCGCAGCGGCACCCGGCGGGCGAGCTGGCTGCCGTCGCCCTGCATCGCGACGAAGCCACATTGCAGCGCCGCGGTCGCGACGAGATGATCACCGGATCGCCGCAGAGTGAGATAGCGAGTCAGCGTCCGTATCCGCAGCGGAACGACGATCCTGCCGCCCGGAGTGAGTTGCTCGATCCAGGACGGGGCGATGTCGCCGGCCTCAACGGACACGATGATCGCGTCGAAGGGCGCTCCCGGTGGGTGGCCGAGGTTGCCGTCGCCGTGCAGGACCTGAACCTGGGGGTAGCCGGCCCGGTCGAGGTAGGTGCGGGCCTGGCCGGTGATGTCGGCGTCGATGTCGACGGTGACCACGTGCCCGTCCGGGCCGACTAGTTCGGCCATCAAGGCCGCCTGGAAACCGCCGGAGCCGACCTCGAGGGCGCGTGCGCCCGGCCGCAAATCGGTCTGTTCTAGGGCATAAGCCTGGAGATATGGCGCCGAGACGGTGCTGGTCGACTTGCCGTCGGGCCCGCGCTTGGTCACGACGATCGTATCCTCGTACGCCTTTTGCGGGGTGACCGTGTCCGGCACGAACAGGTGCCGGGGCACCGTCCGGAAGGCGTGCTCGATCACTGGTGTGCGGATCCAGTTCTTCGCTGTCAGGGTTGCTACCAGGTCGGCGCGGAGCCGGTCCGGTGAGGTGCTGTCGACCGTGGTGTCCACTCCTGCTGTCCTTTCCGGAGGTGTTCGGAGGTGTTCATCTGCGTGATGCGGGGTGTCGGGCGCGGGTGCGGCGAAGCCGCTACCGTCCGCGTCACTGGTGGGTGTTGAGCACGCCGTCGGGCAGGGCCGGGAGCGGCCAGTCGGCCGGTACCCGCCAGAGCAGGTCGCAGGTGTCGATGCCGTCCGGCTTGAAGACAACAGTCAACGGGAGGCCTCCGTTCACGAGGTGGCTGCCGAGCGGGGAGAGTGCGAGCGTGTCGGGCGCAGTAAGGCAGCCTGCAGTCGCCGGGTCAGTCGCCGGGGGTGGGAAGTTGGGCCAGGCCGGCGGGGGGCGGGTGCTCTGCCCAGCCGTCCAGGGAGAAGGGTCGCCCGCTGTGGATCTGTTCCAGGGCGGCCACGGTGTACGCGATCGTGGTGGCGGGTGGCTGCGCCGGGTCCGCCCAGACCAGGCCTGCGCATTTGTGGTGTTCCCGGTTGACCGGCTGGCCTTGCCAGCCGGTGGCGAGGAAGAAGAAGCCGAGCCGCGGGTCGTCGTGGCCGTGGCGGCGGTGCATGACATGCAGGAACTCCAGATTCGTCTCGGACAGCTCGACACCGGTTTCCTCGGCGGTCTCCCGTATCGCGCCGGCGACGACCGATTCCCCGTCTTCGAGGTGTCCACCGGGCAGACAGAGCTGGCCGGCGGCTTCGCCGGTGCCGGTGCGTTGTAGGAACAGGACCTGGCCGTCGGCGCGGCGCAGCAGCACGTGCACGACGACGATGGTGCGATATCGGCTGGTCAATAGGTTGCCCTTCCGCCTCGGGTGCGGGTCTGCTCAAGGGCGGCGAGGCTCATCGACGCGCCGCGGTGGCTGCCGGTCGGGTGGTCACGGTGCCATGGCCGACCTGCAGGTCCCAGCCGGCGAGATCAGGGCCGTCGTGCGGCACGAGGGTGCGGGCGAAGGACTCGGGTGCTGGTCGGTCGGCGTGTTCCCACCGTTGCAGCCAGGTCCGCAAGGAGTGCAGGGACGGCGAGTCCGGCCGGTCCGCGATGACCCTGCCATCGGTCAGGATCACCGCCGCCGAACGTGGTGTGGTGTGACCGAGTCCGCGGATCTCGTTGCGTAGCGACACCAGGCTCAGCTGCGGGTCGCCGAGCGCGGCCGTCCAGGTGTACCAGGAGCGCCAGTGCAGCTCCATCTGCCGGTACGTGTCGGTGTACCCGGGATGCAGCAGCTGGCCGAGGGCGGAGCGGGCGCCGGTGTGCTGGGCGTCGTCGGCAGCGCGCCAGCAGATGCCGATCCAGGACGGATCGGGCTGGCGGTCGCAGTAGTCGACCCAGCGGCCGGGGACGGTCAGGGCATCGTCGACCGCGACGGGCGTGCTCTGGGCGTAGCCGCCCCCGGCGAGGGCTTCGATACGAGGTTTCCCGGCCGCGACGGTGATGGTGGCGATCAACGTGGTCGACGGCAGGGCCGCGATCGGCAGGCACACGACGATCCGCCCACCATTCACGACCTGCTGCGTCCACGCCTTCGGCAGCCGAGGCGGGGAACACCACGAAACAACTCGATGGAAGGGCGCTGTGGCGGGGTAGCCGGCCAGGCCGTCGCCAACATGGCAGTCGACGCCGGTTACCCCACGTTCGGCGTGGATGGCAGTCGCGCGGCGGACGAGTTCGTCGCTGATGTCGATGCTGGTGACCTGGCCGTCCGGGCAGCACAGGTGCGCGAGCAGCGCGCCGCTGTACCCGGAGCCCGTACCGATCTCAAGCACCCGGTCCCCGGCGCGGACCTGCAGGGCGGCCAACTCGCGGCGGATCGACTCCGGTGCCGAGCGGTGCACCGTCTCGCCGTGCCGCTCATGGTGGGTGTAGATCGTGGCCGGTACGGCGTCGAAGGCCCGGTCGAGGTCGGTCACGGCTGCTCCCTTTACACAGGCTCAGGGGTGGGTGCGGTCGAGGCTGCGGGCATCGGTGACCCGGCGGGTGGCGTAGATGTCACCGGCCCGGGCGGCGGCTCGCCACGGCCGGGCCTTGTTCAGCGCGATATCCAGGTCCGCATCGGTGCGGTCCAGATCGACGCAGACGACGTCCGGGCCGTCCGACCTCGCGCGGCGCAGCAGATAGCCGTGCGGGCCGATCAGCGCGCAGGACGCGGCCGGCGCGCATTGGGCGGGCACGGCCATGCTGACCCAACATCCGGTGGTGGCAGCGTGCCCGCGGGCGATGATCTCGAAAATCGGGTCCTCGGAGAAGCTGGAGAACAGCACGCAGTCCACACCGAGGTCGGCCTGCTGCATCCACAACTCAGGGAAGTTGACCTCGATGCAGAGCAGACAGCCGAAGGTGAACCCGTCCACCGCGAAGGTGCAGACGTGCTCGCCCGGGGTGTAGAAACCGGTGACCTCGTTGTGCGACAGCAGCCGCTTGTCGTACCGGTCGATCAGATCGCCGCTGTCGTTGATCACCCACAGCGAGTTGTGGGGCCGGTGGTCTCCGGTGAGCCGGTGGTTGCCGCCGACCACGACCCACACCCCGAGCTCACCGGCCAGTGCCCTCGTTACGGCCAGTTGTTCGGCGACCGGCGCCCAGTCGATGTGCCATCCAGCGTGGTGCGGCTTGGCCGCACCCGCGTAGCCGCTCAGCGCGCCTTCGGCGAAGTGGACGAGCCGGGCGCCGCCGTCGGCGGCCTGCCGCATGGCGGCCCGGATCGCGGTGCCGTTGGCGGCCGGGTCGGCGGCGACGTGCGTCTGCGCGATGGCGATACGGATCCGCTCGGCCACGTTCACCGCCCCCGCGGGTGTCGGGTCGCCGGTCTGTCCGAGCCGGCTGCAACGTTACGCCGCGAGCGCTCTGGCGCACCCTCGAAGCCACCGCTGGACAAGAACCCGCACGGAGCTGACCGATAAGGCAAACCCACTATGCCCCCACCTGCCCCGCTTTCACGCCTGCGAGGCGTCCTCCTCAAGGGGACCGGGTGACTGGCACATGCAAGCTTCGTGGGGTTCGACGTCGTCATGGCGTGCTCCGTCCGGCGGTCGAACTGGTGCTTGCAGGGTGAACAGCTCCGCGTACCGCCCAGCTCCAACCCGAGTTCCTCCCGGCCCTCCCGGATCGCGGCCTTACAGGGCGACTGGTCGGCCTCGACGCACCCGCCGGGGATCTCCCAGCCCACCTGGTAGGCGGGTGCGACGAGCAGGACCCGCTGGTCGGGATCGGTGATCAGCAGTCCGGCGGCCACCCGTTTGCGGGGCAGGCCGGCGGTGGCATCGGGTCGTCCGGGAGACATGCGCAGACGGTAGGACGCCGGCCGCCCGACACGCCCGCAGCGCCGTGCGCCGAGCTCGGCTGCGCGGCCGTGCCGCAGGCCGCCGGGGAGGTGGTCGCGCTCCACCTCGCGCAGATGGGCGCCGCGACGGGCTGGCCATCTCCACGACGGCCCTCGACGCGGCGGACCCCGGCCCGGCTCAGCGGGTCGGCTGGCCGGACCGGGGTCCACGGTCGCTACTGGAAGGTCTTGACCTTCAGCAGCTCCGTCAGTTCGGATGTCGCCGCCGTGGTTCGCAGCGGCGGACACGTGCACGGCACGTCCTTGCGCGTGCGGATCGTGGTGTGGATCCAGCGCCAGAAGGGGGTGTGGGTCGGGTCCGTGTAGACGGTCGGCGAGTGGCAAGGCGCCTGCGTGGACGTCTCGCGGCTCGCGACACCGACCGACGCCCACGCTGGCTTGCCGGAGGGCCTACCCGGTGCCTGGCGCAACGCCGGGCCGCCGGAGTCACCGAAGCAGGCGCCGGCGCCCACGCAAATCTCGCCCGAGCCGATGAAACCGTCCTCGCAGGTAGCGCTTGGGAAGCGGTGGGTGTCCCGCTCCTGAAGGTACGTCGCCGGTGTGGCGTCAGGTGCAGGCGGGTACTGCGTCAGCCCCCAGCCGACCAGCCGCACCGGGCTGTGCTCGTGCACCTGACGAGGAGCGAGCGGCATCAGTGGCACGCCGAACACGGGTCGGGCCAGCTCGACGAGTGCCAGGTCCGAGACCTCGGCGTCGGGCCAGTTCACCCCCCACATCCACCCGGGGTATAGGTAGACCTTCCGCCCAACCACCACCTGCCCACCGACCTCGCGGCTGTTGCTACCGGCGCGAACCGTGATGTTGCCGCCCGGCACCGCGACTGGCTCCGGTGCGAGGTCCTGGTCCGAACCGCAGTGGGCGGCGGTGAGCACCCATTGGGGACGGATCAAACCTCCGTCGCAGTGCGCGGTGCCGAGTCCGGAAAACTCGATCTGCACGTGAACCATGCCGTCGTACCGTTGTGTGGCATCGCGCCCATCGACGATCGCGAACGCCGGCCCTAGGCCGACCGAGAGCACACTGACAACCGCAACACATGCGACTGCCAGCCGTTTGAGGTTCTGCATGGGTTCCTTTCGCTGGTGAATGCGCGACCTGGCGCTGTCGTTCGGAAGGTCTTCCTCGTCCGCCAGCGATGTAGCTGACGAGGAGTCGTAGCTGGATGGCTCGGGCAGCGCCGTTGTCAGTCCCTGATGACCTGGTCGCCGTTGGTCTGCACCACGCTGCCGTCGCTGCTCGTCCGCGTCTCGCCGGGCTTGGCAGCGGTTGACGTCATCGTGTGTTTCTTGCCTGACTGGTCGGTCGCGGTCATGGTCACCTTCGTCGGTTTTTCCGGCTTCGCCACCTGGTCGTTCCTCTCGGTGGTGATCTGTTAGGGGAGACTGAGCGATGCCGGCGGCATCACTCCCGACCCCACGTACCGGCAGGGAAGCCGATCGTGAGTCCTCCGCGGTCGTCTCTGGCCTGCACGACCGGTCCGTCGACACTGCTGTCGACGGTGTTGATCACTGCATCCGACGACGCCGCCGGTCCCGGGCTGGATTTCCGGCCACAGCCGGCTCAGTTCGCTCGCGAGGAGCGTGTCGCGCTTCGCGGCCGATTCCAGTGCCTGGGTCCAAGCGGCTAGCGCATCGGGCGAGGGTTCGGCGCGGGCTGTCTCCAGGGCGGCGCGCGACAATTCATCCCGGCCGAGCCGGTTGGTGACCAGCCGGACCAGGTTGCGTAGGGCTGCGCCGCCGGGCTGGGTCAGGCCCGTCACGGTTGGGCCCGCCACAGCGGCGGCGATCGCCGCGTATGTCGGCTCGTCCATCAGGTCGTCGCCGGCCTGATTCCGGGGCGCCGGCCGAGGGTGGACACCGCGAGGTTGCCCATGACCCGCAGCCGTGGGTCGAGCAGGAGCGTCCGGAAGGCGTCGATGTCGGCGCCGGTCATGCCCGCGGTGATGAGCTTGTGCCGGAGCACTCCTGCTGTCGCCCGAGGGAGAAGACAGCCGGCGGTGCCGCCGGCCCAGTCGGTCGCGTGGGCCGAGGCGGTCGCCTCCAGCCCGAGACGCAGCATGGCGTCGAGCACCTGGTGAGACCACTCCGGATCGTTTCCGGATTCGACCAGCACCCGCTCAAAGGCAGCGTGGTACGCGCCGAACAGCCGCTTGGCGTCGGGGTCAGGGGTGGAGAGCACGCAGTCCCTCCACGTTCCCCGGAACTCGTCCACCACCACGATCCCGTTCGGGGCGAGTTCAGCGGCCATCCGCCCGAGCAGCAGGACACGCTGTTTCAGGTGTCCCAGCAGGAGCCGGCAGTGGATCACGTCCCACGGGCCGGGGGGCAGCGGATCAGTCACGAGGTTGTGCTGCCGCACTTCCACGCGGGGGTCCGCCGGGATGTGGCTTAGGTCGATGTCGATGGCGATCACCTGCCCGGCGTGGGCGAGGTCGGCGAGGGTGGAGGCGATGCTGCTCGCCCCGGCGGCGATCACCAGACAGCGCGCGTCTCTGGGGATCTCGGCCTCGGTGAGCCGCCGGGCGCTGATCGGGTCGTACATGGCGGCGAGGTAGTGGAGCATGGCGTCACCGTCGACGTCGGCCTCGGCGTCCTCGAAGACGTAGGTGTCCTGCACGTTTCCTCCGATGGGTTAGACGTGGGTGTGGTGGATCCAGGGGATGATCCGCTGCTCGACGGCGGCGAGGAGATAGAAGAGGGTGATACTCATGACGCTCAGCAGTGCTACCGCCGCGAACGCGATCGACGCGTCTGTCCCGGCGCTGCGGATGACGTAGCCCAGTCCCGCGACCGCGCCGAAAAGCTCGGCCACCACGGCACCGATGACGCTCAACGGGAGGGCTGTCCGCACCCCGACGAAGATGCGCGGCAGAGCCGCCGGCAATCTGACCTTGACGAAGGTGCGCCACCGCGACGCGTCGAGTGACCTAGCCAGCTCCACCAGCTCCGCTGGTGTGGATGTCAACCCGGTCAAGGTGGCCATGGCCACGGGGAAGAAGCACATCATCCACACCAGCGCGATCTTGGGTCCGCTGCCGAACCCGCCGATGGTGATCAGCAGGGGAGCGACCGCCGGCTTCGGGATAGCGCTGAGGACCAGCAACGCTGGATACAGCGCCCGCTCCACACGGCGTGATGCGGCCAGGATGACGCCGAGCAGCAGAGCAGTGACGATGGCACACCCGAGCCCCGCGAGCGCCTCCATCAGCGTGATCCGCGCATGGGACAGGAAGTAGTCGGGCATCTCGGCGAACGCCCGCGCTACCGCAGGCGGTGCCGGCACGATGTACGGCGCGATGTCGAGGGCGAGCACCGCGATCCACCACACACCGATGCATCCGGCGGTGCCCACCAGCGGCGCGACGCTGCGGGACAGGACAGTCCGTCCACGGCGGGCTACGCCGCGAAGTCGCATGGTGGGGTCTATCCGGCCAGGTCAGCCGCAACGATGTCCAGCGGGGTGAGCCCTGGAGGGATTTCGCCGGCGCCCCGGAGAATCGCTATGTTGCGCGCGACGCGAGCCTGGTCGAAACGTCCGATGGGGACTTGGCCGTTGCCCTGGACGTAGCCTTTCATCGTCGTAAGCTCGGCCACCGCCGCGCTAGCCGGCTGCCCCTTCGTCTCCGGCTGGGTCGCATAAATCTCGCCGGCCTCGTCGGGGTGCTCGATCGCGTACCGCAGCCCTTGAATGAGTGCCGAGTTGAACCGTCGCACCACATCGGGCCTGGTTTGTGCCGTCTGATCTGTCACACCAATGGCTGACCCGTGCAGATCGGTGACGTAGTCGCCGAACGGCAGGACGGTCAGCTCCTCCTTGACGACGCTCTTGATCACTTCGACAGCCGGGACGAACGCCGAGATGGCCTCGACCCGACGCTGCGCCAGAAGAACCGCGTGCTGTGGGGCAACCGGGTTGGCAACCCACGTGATCTTGGGATTGTTCGGATCGAATCCGGCCAGACGCGCGTACGCATTGAAAAGCACGAAATTGATTCCGCCGGGGATGTAGGAGATCGTCCTGCCGGCCAGATCGGATGCGATGCTGATGCCGCTACTCCGGCGCGCGACGAAGGCCGCGAGGGTCTGCTGATGCAGCACCGACGTCAGCTTGAAGTTCTTGATCCCGTCCTTCTTGGCGTATTCGATCATCGCACCCGAGACGTCGAGCGTGGCGAAGGTCGCCTGGCCAGAGGCCAGCAGCTTAAGGTTCTCCGTGGTGCCGCTCCCGGCGAGCACGGAGACCTCAAGCCCTTGCTCCTTGAACCACCCCTTCTGCCTGGCGACGAAGATCGGGGCCTCACGACCCTGAATGGCGGCGCCGGTCAACACCGAGACCTCGTCGACCGCAGCCGACGGGGCTCGACGGTTGCTATCACTGCCGCAGGCTCCCATCAGTCCCGCGGCGGCGGCCACGCCGCCGAGCATGAGCGTGCGGCGCGTGAGCGATGGTGACATCCCGAGTCCTCACTACTTGGCTAGCATATCTATCAAAGTTGGGCCGGACCTGTGGCGGCGCCTTCCCGCCGCAGCCCTCGGCGAGGGCGCCGCAGCACACTGCGCCCTCGCCGAGCCGCCGCCGAGAAAGCTGTGCAAGCGCGGCGGAGGGAGGCGTGCACCTCGATCCCCGCGCCGCTGCCTACGCCGGGGGATCGCACGCCTCGCCGAGCGAACTTAATTCGCATAGCTAGCAAAGTCAACCGAGGGTGCTATGCCAACTTGTCTTCGCAGGTCAAGCATGGTCGGATAACGGGTGCCTACGCCGTAAGGGAGAGCAATCAACCGATGCCGCAGCGCCCGACCCCTGCACCGCCCGCCGAACCTGTCTACCAGCGGATCGTCCGCGAATTCACGTCCCGGATCGACTCCGGCGAGCTGAAGCCGGGTGATCGCCTACCCTCCACCAGCCAACTCGCTCAGCAGTACCAGTGCGCCCCTGCCACCGTGCGGCACGCGCTCAGCCGACTACACGCCCTCGGCCTGATCCAGGGCCACCAGGGTCGCGGTGTCTTCGTCAGGGCAGCGCCCGACTGAATCCGATTCGCATCCACCGCCAGGGCCGCTCACGCGCTCCCACCGGCACCACCCGCGACGCCGACGCCCGGGCGCCGAGCCGACCCGCCTGGCCTGATCGCACCCGCCCGACTGTCAACCGCGAAGGATCAACGGCCCGAGCCCACCCCCGCCCGGGACAGCGGACCGTACGGCATCGCCGCCGCGACGCCCGAGCATCTAGCCGGCCTGACCACGATTGTGCTCAACGAAGCCCTGCTGCCTTCGGGCGTGACCACCACTGAATAAGAGGAGACGGTTCGGGACTCGCTCGCCCGCCTGGTCGACCCGGTGGCCGCGCAAGTCGTCGTTGGCCGGATCATCCGAGCCCGGGTTACAGCCGTGATGCCGGCGGCATCAACGCATCTGCCCGGGTGACGATGGCAGTGAGGGCGTCGCAGATCGCCTTGGCTTGACTTGGGTGGGCGTCGTGCGCTCGCCGCTCGTCGACGCCGCCCAGCTCCAGCCGAATGAAGGTGGTCTGTGGAGGGCCGACGTACTGGATGAGCTGGAGGAACGCCTCAGTCGGGTACCGGCCTGGCCGCGGGTTGCAGTCGTGCCGGTGGCCACAGTGCGCTGTCGGTGGCAGTTCCGGGTGGAATCCGTTGTATCCCATGACGGTGCACTCAGCCAGGTGGCACCAGGATGGATGAACTTCATCGCCGGCGACTAGTCCGCACCTCGCCTCTCCGAGGAGCGACGGCAGCACTTCGTGCAGCACACCTGCCTGTCGTAGATGTACGTAATGCGACCGGACTTCGTCTGGGCCGCTCAGTTCGATGCACACGAAGTCGGTATCCGAGGGATCATTAGCGAACCGGACGAGCTGCAGGTAGAACTCAGTCAGGTACGACCCTGGCTGTGGGTTGCAGTCGAAGCGCTGGCTCCGGTGTATTGGCGGCGTCACGTCGCCGGACCTGGTGGCAGTGCGCTCGGTGAGGTCGCACCAGGGTGGATGGACCAGATCGCCGGCGGCGACACGTCCTTGTTGTAGTGACAAGGTGTTCCTCTCTGAATTCCGGCTGGCTGAGGCCGTTGCAAGGTTCCGCCAGGTCGGCGGCAGTGGGGTTGTTGGCAGTATGCATGGGTCCTTGTCCGGGGCGGTCACGAAGAGTTGAGCAGTTGATCAGGAGGTGCGGGGCGCGAGTCGGGTGGCACCTGAGGGTGGGGCGCCGTCGTGTCTAAGGCGCGGAGGGGTGTCTCCGAGCCGGCGGGTCAGGCTTGGAGGAGAAGCTGTCGGTGATGGCAGGGCATCCCATAGGTGGCGGTGCCGATCGACAGGTGGATGCCTCCAGGCGGCTTCGACGGCCGCCGTGGAGTGTTGCGAGTAAGCGAAGCGCGACGCCCGGGGAGTCTCGCCCGGGCGCAGCAGTTCCCGATGGTGGCGAAGCCGCACGTACCCTTGCGGCGGGTGAAAGGCGCTCACCTGGTCGCCCTGGCGAGTTCCCACGTTACGGAACTCACCTCCCGCCTCGGAGCAGTGTTCTAGCCCAGCCGAAGTAGGCATTGCTCACCTGAGTGCGTTCTGGTTCAGGTAGGGCTGAGTAGCCCCCGAAGCCGCTGCTCCACTCGTTGACGATCGGACCGCTATCGCTTAGGAGCCAGTCTACTTGTAGGCACGATGCGTTGAGGCTTTCGGCGATGCGAACCGTTGCTGCGTTGATGCCTGTGTCTGGCGCTCCGAGTGTGCTGTCTCCGCCCTGACTGATGTTGGAGAGGTAACGTCCTTGGGGTGGCCGGCGATGCTGTGTCGCAACGACCTGTTTGTTGATGACGTAGGCCCTTAGGTCGCCGAAGTTGGGGATGAATTCTTGCACAATGTAGCCCATGCCGGTCTGGGTCGTTACGTCGAGGGTTGTGGACAACTGCTCGATGGTGTTGACTTTTATTACTCCGAACCCCATGCCCATCTCCCGTGGCTTAACGATATATGGTCCCGGCCCGATTTTCTCCTCAATGAGCGGGATTGCTGTGCGGGCGTAGCGACCAAAAGGAACGGCTACGGTAAGTGGTGCGGACAGCCCGAGTCGTGTAGCACGCTGGGCGATGGCGAGCTTGTCTGTTGTCAGGTGTTCCGCTTCTACGAATGAGTGGTTCAGGAGAATCGAGTCACTTTCCCGCACAGTGCGGCAAACCGCCTTAAGGTGGTGGGCGGTCTGCGGGTCCCAGCTAAAGTCGTCGACCTGAAAGAACTGCCTTGTTCGAAGTAGATCCTTGCCTCGATGCCAGAGCTGCGGTTGACCCACGCAGCTCGGTGATAGCTCGTTGACCGGGATGGCGCGGAATTCAAATCCGGCTCTCTTTGCCGCCTCCGAAGAAGCGGCAAAGAAGTGCTCTGTAGCTCTGGCAAGGTAGGCCGGGTCGAAATCGTCGGTTCGATAGATGACGCTGAGCGTTGGTTTGGTGGTCATCACTTTGTCCCTGGCCCTGTGAATGGCCATCTCGGTTCCCGATTTTGTGTCGGAGGTGCAGAGAACGGTACGCCGCCGCCTTGGTGCGGGTCCCTTTTCGGCCTGCGGCGGTCTCGCCATCTCCTGTGGCTACTGGCCCGGGTCGCTTGGGCGGTCGCGTAGATGAATCTCAGACATATTTTGAAGGTAGCTTTGATGTGATACGGGAACCAGCACTGCACTCTCATGGAAGTCGCGGAGGGTCGTTGAGCCGCAGCTGATCATCGTTGCCTTGAGCTTGGTGATAGTCATCGCGACGTTGTCGTACATGCTGCCCGCGTAGGGAACGTATCCGTCGACGCCTTCCTCGAAGACGAGGTGCTGCTCGCCGCCCTGGTCGTAGCGGGACCAGTTGCGGGCACGCTGGGAGCCTTCGCCCCAGTACTCCTTGAAGAGTTGGCCTTTGACTCGAACGAGGTTGGTGGGGCTTTCCGCGAATCGGGCGAAGTAGCGGCCGAGCATGATGAAGTCTGTGCCCAGCGCAAACGCGATTGCCATGTGGTAGTCGCTCAGCAGGCCGCCATCGCAACAGATCGGGATGTAGACGCCGGTTTCTTGGGCGTATGCGTCGCGTTCGGCTACGACGTCTATCAGGGCTGATGCCTGGCCTCTGCCGATTCCTTTCTGGTCTCGGGTGATGCAGATGGAGCCACCGCCGATGCCGACTTTGATGAAGTCGGCGCCTGCGTCGGCGAGGTAGCGGAAGGCTCGACCGTCGACGACGTTGCCGGCTCCGATCGGGGTTCGGTCTCCGAACTCGCCTTTGACGTAGTGGAGCGTGTTGCGTTGCCAGACGGAGTATCCGTCGGAGGAGTCGATGCACAGGACGTCAGCCCCGGCTTGTATGAGGGCCGGCACGCGCTCTTTGTAGTCGCGGGTGTTGATTCCTGCTCCGACCCTGAACCGCTTGCCGCTGTCGATGGTTTCATTCTGGAAGGTTTTGTGGAGTTCGTAGTCCCGGCGTAGGACGATGGACTCCAGACTCCCGTTGTCGGCGACTACAGGAAGTACGTCGAGGCGGTTGTCCCAGATCATGGAGTTTGCTTCGGACAGTGAGATCGAGGGGTCTGCGACGACGAGGGATTTGGTGGGCTGCATGCGCGATTCGACGAAGTCGTTGAGGTTGTGGCGCTTGGGGTGGAAGTCGCGGGTGGAGATGAGGCCGAGGAAGGTCCCGTGGGGGGTGCCGTCGTGGGTGACAACGGCGATGTCGCGCTCTGCTGCCCGTAGGAGTTCGGTGACGTCGCCGAGTGTCGCGGTGGGCGTGGTGTTGATGTCGCTGTGTCGGAACCCGGCTTTGTGTTTTTTGACCTTGCTGACCATCTCCGCCTGGCCGGCCGTGGGTTGGTTGTGGTGGATGAAGCCGAGTCCTCCGCACTGGGCAAGCGAGATCGTCATGCGGGGTGAGGAGACCGCTCCCATGATGGCGCTGACGAGGGGCACGGCGATCCGGATTGGCGATTGTTCGCCGAGGCGGTGCCGTACGAGCGGTGCGCTGAGGTCGACATTCCCGGGTGTGCAGTCCTCGGTCGTGAGGTTCGGAATGAGCAAGTATTCGTTGAGCGTCCGGGAGGTTTCGTCGAGGATTTTCACGCGTTCTCCTTGCTCCGCGAGCTATGTGTGTTGGCGGTTGCGGAAGGTTATCAGTCGGACGCCGGTGGACCGCTGATTGTCCGAGGGTGTTGATGTCACCGCCTGTCGTGCCAGGACGGACGGGGCGAAGCCTCTGCTAATGACATAGTCGAACTGGCACCGCCGGCCCGTCCCTCCCGGTTCGTTGGGGCTGTTGCCGCACCCGCTGGCTGGCGGTGCTCCCTGCCGTTGGGTGGAGGATCAGACAGGTGAACGCTGCCGGACTACTCCTGAAGCGCGGCGAGGGGTTCGCCGGCGATGATCTCGGAGGTGAAGCCATCGGGGCCGCTGGGGCGGTCGCCGAGGACCGTCACCCGGTACATCGTGCGTCGTGCGTCGAGGTGGGACAGGTCGGTGGCGGCGAGGTGGGCGGTTGCGCGGTTGTCCCAGATGGCGATGCTGCCGGGCTGCCAGCTGAATCGGACGGTGTACTCGGGGCGGATGATCTGGGCGAAGAGCAGGTCGAGCAGCTTGCTGCTCTCGGCCGGGCTGAGCCCGGGGATCCGGCTGACGGAGGCGGGGTGGACGAACAGTGCTCGCTCGCCGGTTTCGGGGTGTACCCGGACCACGGGGTGGAGTGAGACTTGGGGGTCGTCGCGGTTCATCTTTCTGATCGCGATGTCCTCGGGGTCGGCGGGGTGGATCTGGCAGCCGGCGAAGAAGGTGTGTTCGGCGCGGAGTCCGTCGATGAGGGTGCGTAGCGGCTCGGAGAGGCCGTTGTAGGCGGCGACGAGGTTGGTCCACTGGGTGTCGCCTCCGAAGGGTGGGACCGTTTCGGCGCGCAGGATCGAGATGGCTGGCGGGTTCACCGCGGGGGTGAGGTCGGTGTGCCAGCCTGCGGTGTAGGTGGTCCACTTCTGGCGGTACCGCTCTTCGAAGTCGCGTCCGTACCGTGCGTCCTCGGCGTCGGGGTCGATGGTGAGGATCTGTGGGAAGCCGTCGGGGTGAGCGCCGTGCTTGTTGCCGGGGCGGCGGGTGAGTTCGCCGAACCGGCGGGCGAAGGCGATGTGTTCGGCGTGGGTCAGTTGCTGGTCGCGGAGGAAGATCACCTTGTGGGTGAGCAGTGCCGCACGGATGGTCGAGATGACGTCGTCGGTCAGCGGCCGGGAGAGGTCGATGCCGTGGATCTCGGCGCCGATATGGCCGGCGATCTGGCGGACGGTGATCCGGTCGGGGAGGGTCTGTTTCGTCACCGTGGTGTCCTTTCGTCGGGCTCTTGGCCGCGGGTATGCGTCGGGCTGATGTGTGGTGGTTGGCGAGGCCGTGTTCGGTAGCTCGTCGTCGGCTGTGGGCTGGCGGGGCCGGGGTGGAGCCGCTGGAGTTTGTGGTGCCATCTCCAGGTGGTTAGTAGCAGCCACAGCGTCTTGGTCGGGAGGACGGACAGCCTGTCGCCGGGCGGCAGGGTGAACAGGTGGTTGACGAGCGGGTCGGCCCGCAGGTCGGCGGCGTGGAGGCGGACGAGCGCGGCGAGACTCCGATGCAGCATGGCCGGTTCGGGGTGGGGGAAGACCTGCTTCGGCCGTGCCAGCAGCGCGGCGGGGAGCGTTGCGGCGAGTGCGGCGCGCAGGACTGCTTTGCCTTGCCGGGTGCGGCGGTTGACGTGGTGCTCGAACGGCAGCGTGAAGCACCACTCGACGAGGTGGTGGTCGAGGTACGGCAGGCGGCTTTCCACTCCGGAGCGCATGCTGAGGCGGTCCTCGAACTGCACGACCCGGTTGAGTTGGGTGTGCACGAGCAGCCGATGCGCGCGTTCCAGCGGGGCGCCGGGTAGGCCGGCGTGGAAGTCGAGGACGCGCTCGTGCATCGGGGCGCGGTGGGCGAGGACCTCGGGGGTGAGCCCGGTGGTCTGCCGGGAACCGGGCAGGGAGTTGATGGTGGTGGCAGACGGCTGGCCTATGTCGAGGACGTGGTTGACGAAGGCGGGCAGGGCGACGTAGCCGGCCATGGTTTCGTCCGCACCTTGTCCGTTGAGTACGACCTTGAGTCCGAGGTTTCGGACCATCCGGTAGTTGTGCGCGATGCTGACGTGCCGGACGTCGTCGCCGATCGCCGCGAGGTCGCAGACCGTGTCGACGTCGTCGAGTGTGACCGTGCTCGGGCGGGCGCCGATGCGGTGGGTGATTCGGCCGGTGTGCGCGGCGAGCAGCTTGCTGAAGCGCAAATCGGCGTCGCCGGTGTCGCGATCCCGCCGGCACCCTCCGATGAGGTGGGTGAGGGTGATGGCGGTGAGCGGGCCGGTGGCTGCGGCGGTGGCGGTGGCGGTGATGGCGCTGGAGTCCAGCCCGCCGCTGAGGAAGACGGCGATCGGGACGTCCGCCACGAGCATGCTAGTCACACTGCGCTGGAACAGGCGGCCCAGTTCAGTGAACGCCGCTGGGGCCTCGGCCAGACGTCGTCCGGCGGACGGGGTGGGGAGCTGCCAGTACGCGTGGGCGGTTTCGGATCCCTGGTGATCGAGGGTGAGGTGGGTGGCGGGCGGTAGGGCGTGGACCTGGTCGACCAGGGTGAGCCGCCGGTCGACTTGGAGCGTGGACGAGCACAGCAGGTGCGAGTAGAAGGCGTCCAGGTTCGGCCGGCGCGGTACCTGTGGGCAGCGCAGGAGAGCTTCGACCTCGGAGGCGAAGACGAGGAACCCGTTGCCGCGGTGGTAGTACAGCGGCTTCACGCCGAGCCGGTCCCGCACGAGGTGCAGTTGCCGGGCGCGGTCGTCCCAGAGCGCGAAGGCGAACATGCCGTCGAACCGGTCGAGGGCGGCAGGCCCCCACTGCTGCCACGCGCGTAGGACGACTTCGGTGTCGGTGCCGGACTGGAAGCGGTACTGACGTTGTAGGTGGCTGCGCAGGTCGGCGAAGTTGTACAGCTCCCCGTTGTAGACGAGCGTCAGGTGGTCTCGGGTCATCGGCTGCGTGCCGTGCTCGGTCAGGTCGAGGATGCTCAGCCGCCGGTGTCCGAGCGTGATCTCGGGACGGTGCCAGACATTCCCGCCGTCCGGGCCGCGGTGGGCTAGGGCGGCGGTGACCGCCCGAATCTCGTCTCCGCCGGGCACGCTGCTGCCGCCGGAGACGAACCGAAGGACGCCCGCGATGCCGCACACGCCTACCGCCCCTCGCCGTGCGGATCCCGCAACGGCGCGCGCAGGTGCTCCTCGATCTTCTTGAGCCCGGGGCCGGTGAGCATCGTCTGGTGGTCACCGGGCACGACTTCGACGTTGACGCACATCCGGGCCAGGTCCTGCCAACCGGCGAGGGCCTCCATCTGGCGGGCAGCGGTCTGCGCGGACAGGATCAGCAGGAGGTTGTGCACTGATCCCTCCGGCCGCCAGGCGGTCAGCGCGGCGTGGTTGCGCACGATGATGTCCAACCGCTGTTGAGCGAGCGTGTGCTCCGGCTCCGGACCGGTCAGACCGAGCTGTTCGGCCAGCACCTGAGCCCGCGCCAGCGGCGGCAGATTCCTGGTCGTGTCGACGGCGGTCACCAGCGTCGAGGGGTTGAGGTGAGGGGTGAGCCCGCTCACCTGCGCCACCAGCGCGGCGGCGTCGCCGGCCCGGTCGAATGGCACGACGGGGTCCAACAGCGTCAGCCGTACGCTCTGGCCGTCCTGCTCTAGCTGGCGGGCGATCTCGTAGGCGATCACGGCCCCGAACGACCATCCGGTCAGCCGGTATGGGCCGGCTGGTTGCACCGAGTGGATCCGGTCGAGGTACGCCGCCGCCAGCATGGGGATGTCTGGGGCGTTGTCGTCGCGGTCGTACGGCAGGCCGTAGCAGTTCTGCTGCGGCGCCAGCGTGCGGGCAAGCGGGGCGTACCAGTCGACGGCGCCCCCGATCGGGTGTACCAGCCAGTGCGGTTGGGCGCTGGCGTCGTACCACCGGTCGGTCAGCGGTACCGCTCGGGCGGTGTGTTCGAGGGAGGCGACGAAGCGGTCGGCGACGGATTCGATGGTGTCGGCCCACACGCCCTCGTCGTAGCTGAACCGCGCCTGAAGCGTGCCCCGATCAACCGCGAAGGTGATATGCAGCGGTGTCGGCAGGACGTTGCTCGGACTGATGGCCTGGCCCGTATCCAGCGGGGAGGAACGCAGGACGCCGCGACCGTTGACGCTCGCGGCCTGCCCGAGATAGTTGACGGTGATTCTCGGTAGGTCGAGCTTGCTGACCAGCGTGCCCAAGGAACTGTCGGGTTCGAGGTAGCGTGCCCGCCCGAACGTGGCCCCGCCTGCGGGTACCTGCGCCAGTTGTTGGCCGAACGCGGCGGCCCAGGCGAGCAGACCGTCGCGCTGTGGCGGGGACAGCAGGACCGGGTACAGGTTCGTGAGCCAGCCGACGACGCCATCGGCCGGAAGATCACCATCTCGACCGTGCCTTTCGACGAAGGTGTACAGACCTGGCCGATCTGATAGCGGCCCGAGTGCCTGGGCGAGCGCGGCGAGCAGGATCGACTCGGTGGTCGAGGAGTACAGGCGCGGCGCGTCGTGCAGGAGGTGACGGGTCGCGTGCGGAGTCAACCTCCGGCTGGCGTGCCGCAACTGCCCTACCGGTACGGGTTCGGCTAGCCGATCGGCCCCGCCGGTGGGCTTAGGCTGGTCGAGCAGGCCCCGCCAGTAGCCGAGTTCCGTATCGCTGGGCGCCGCCGCCGGGGACAGCTCGGGCAAACCCGGTGCGGGCTGGTCGGGCAGTCGTTCGCCGAGGGCCAGCCGCCGGCACGCCGATTCGATGTCCTCGCCGAGGATGTCCCAGGACACGGAGTCGACGATCAGGTGATGTGCGACCAGGTACAACCATCGCTGCGGGCTGCCCGGCATGGTGAACACCACGATCCGGAACAGCGGACCGTGCTCGATGTTGAGGGACCGTTGCAGCTCGTTGAGTTCCTGCGCAAGGAGTTGCTCGGCAGGACCGGACAGCACCCGCTGTTCGACGCGGACGGGATCGTCGTCCAGGAACGCTGCCCAAGTGCGACCGTCGCGGCGGAACCGGGTCCGGAAGGCGTCGTGGCGTGCGATGGTCCAGGCCAGAGCCTCCAGCATCGCCGGCTGCGGGGTGTCTGGAGCGATCTGGTACAGCCTGGCCTGGTTGAAGTGGTGCGGGTTGGCGAACCGCTGGGCGAAGAACCAGCCTTGGATCGGGGTGAGGCCGATCGCCGTGCCCGGCAGTCGGCGTACCGCCGTCGTGCCGGCCGCCGCGCCAACCATCAGCGCTGCGATGGCGTTGACGGTGCGGGCCTGGAGCACCTGCGCCGCAGTCAGGCGCATGCCGTGCGCGCGTGCCCTGGTAGCCAGACGGATGGCTTGAAGTGAGTCGCCGCCCAGGGCGAAGAAGTCGTCGCCGGGGCTCGCCGAGGTACCGAGCACGTCCCGCACGAGGGTGATCAGCCGGGCTTCCCGATCGGTGACGGCCCGCCCTGGTGGCGCCGACTCGGCGTGCTCGTGGGGCGGGGGAAGCCGGCTCGGATCAATCTTGCCGGTCGAGGTACGCGGAAGCTCGGGCAGCACCGTGTGCGAGGCGGGAACCATGTAGCTCGGCAGGCGGTCGGCCACCCAGCCCGGCAGCTGTGTCATCAGGTAGTCGGCCGGCTGATCGGAAGCGACGTAGGCCAGCAGCCGGCCGGGCCCGTCGCTGGGCTGCTGGAGGAGGACGAACGCGTCGTCGACCTGGGGGTGTCGGATGAGGCAGCGCCGTACCTCCCCGAGTTCGATGCGGTACCCGCGGAGCTTGACCTGTTCGTCCAGGCGGCCGAGGATCTCGAACTCGCCGCGGTGGTTCAGCCGGGCCCGGTCCCCGGTGCGGTACAGCCGCGTCCCGGCGAGCGGCCCGCCCTGGGCGATCACGAACCGGTCCAGCGTCAGGCCGGGGCGCTGGTGGTAACCGGCGGCCACCCCGGCGCCGCCGATGTGCAGCTCGCCGGCGCCGCCGAGGGGCGCGAGCCTGCGCTGCAGGTCGAGCACGAACATGCTCGCGTTCGCGACCGGGCGCCCGACGCTGATGCGGCTGACGGCCGACTGCGTCTGCGGATCATACAGACGCGTCGCAGAGTTGAACGCGGTGGTTTCGGTGGGTCCGTACTCGTTGAGCAGGATCGCGTGTGGCAGATGGGCGGCGTGCCCGACTACTAGGTCCAGCGGGCAGGGCTCGCCACCGACCGCGACGAGACGCAGCGACCGTCCCCACCCGTCGGGGCCGCCGACGAGGTGCCGGTAGAACGAGGGCACCATGTTGAGGTGGGTGACCGCGTGCTGCTCGACCAGGTGTCGTAGCGCGTCGGGATCGCGGGTCTCGTCCTCGGACGGCGGGAACACCACCGTGCCGCCGAGCGCGAGGGTCCAGAAGATTACCGAGGTGGCCACGTCGAAGATCGGTGGCAGGGTGACCAGGGTGCGCGGCGCCGCAGCGCCGACGAGTGCGGTGCGGGCCTGGATCGCGGCGGCGGCGTTGCCATGGGTGGCCAGGACCGCTTTCGGGGTGCCGGTCGAGCCGGAGGTGTAGACGAGGTACGCCGCCGATTGCGGGTCGACCTGCGGCCGGGCGGGTGCCGCGACGTGTTCGACGTCCGGCCGGTCGGCCACGATGAGGGGCACGTCGAGCCGCCGTAGACCGGCGGCCGTGGCCGCCGTGCAGACCAGCGCGACGGGTTGGGCGTCGGCGACGAGCAGGTCCACGCGGGCGGGCGGCTGTTGATCGTCAAGGCACAGGTACACCGCGCCTCGGCGCAGGACGGCCAGGCACGCGGCGACCAACTCCGGCGATCTCGGTACGGCGATCGCCACGACCGCCCCCGCGCCCACCCCGTGTTCGGCGAGCTGTTGCTCCAGGTGCGTAGAGAGTTGGTCGAGGTCCTGGTACGTGACCTCCCGGTCGCCCTGCACCACAGCCGTCACATCGGGTTGCCGAGCGATGCTCGCGTCGGCACCGCCGTGCAGCGTGGGGTGCGCCACCGCCACCTGCGCGCCGGTCCCGGCGCGCAGAATGGTGGCGGTCTGATCGGGACCGAGCAGGTCCAGCGCGTCAAGCCGCTGGTTCCAGCTCTCGATCATCACGTCGAGGACGTGGCCGAAGTTCGTTAGCAGGGCCTGCGCCGTGGCCCGATCGAACAGCTCCTCGTCGTACTCCCACAACACCTGCATCCCGCCGTGCGACAGGCCGGACCCGGCCTCGGGCGGATGCGGCACGCACACGACGTTGAGATCGTTCTTCGCCGACCCGTTGTGCTCGATGACGAGTTCACCGCGCAGGTCGTCGACCTCGAACCGGGGTCGAGGGCTGTCGTGGAATGCGAACATCAGCGAGAACAGCGGATTGCGGGAGGCATCACGCGGTAGCCCCAGTCGGCGGACGATTTCGACCAGCGGGAACTCCTGGTGGTCCTGCGCCTGCAAGATCGTCTGCATCGTGTCCGCGACGACCTGCACCACGGTCCGGTCTCCGGCGATGGACAGACGCAGCGGCAGCGCGTTGACGAACATGCCCATCATCGGTGCCGTGTTCGGCAGGCGCCGGTTGGACAGCGCCGACCCGATCACCAGGTCGGCCTCGTCGGTGTGCCGCCAGACGAGGGACGCGAACGCGGCCAAGAACACCGCGAACCGGCTGACCTGATCCTGCGCGCAGAGGGCGTCCACGCTGGCGACGGTCGCTGCGGGTATCTCGGCGCGCAGGCAACTGCCACGGAAGGCTCGCCGCTGCGGCCGGGGTTGATCCGGTTGGAACGTCACGCCCTCGACCGGGCAGCCGTCGAGCGTGCGTTGCCAGAACCGGCCCTGCTGCGCGAAGTCCTCCGTCGTGGTCCACTCCTGGTACCAGCGGGCGTAGTCTCGATACTGGACCGGCAGCGGCGCGAGGTCGGGCTGCCTGCCCTCGACAGCGGTGCGGTAGACCTCCCGGATCTCCCGCAGCCACAGCACCGCCGACCAGCCGTCGTGCACGAAGTGATGCTCGACCTGCAACAGGCTGAACGACGTCGGCGACAGCCGGTACAGGTGCCAGCGCACCAGCGGCAGCGCGCTGACATCGAACCGGCGCCGGGTCTGCCGATCCACCTCTGCGGCCAGAGCCGCGACGCCCAGCGCCTCACCGACATGGGTCAGGTCGACGACATCGACGCAGACCGGCCACGGCTCGTGGACAACCTGGACCGGCCCGTCCGGGCCGTCGTGAAAAGTTGTGCGCAGGATCTCGTGCCGCTCCACGATGGTCGACAGGGCGGCCTCCAGCGCGGGCACGTCCAACGGGCCGGTCAGCCGCAGTGAGCACTGCGCGTTGTAGGCCAAGCTGAGCGGCGCGAGCTGGTGCAGCACCCAGATCTGCTGTTGCTGGGCGCTCAAGGGCGCCGGACCGTGGCATTGCGGCGCGACGACCAGCGGCGGCCGGCTCCCGGGGACCGCGACCCGAACGTGGGCCGCGATCGCCCGAACGGTGGGGTCGGCGAACATGGCGCTGATCGGCACCTCGACGCCGTACCGGCTGGAGATCGTGGCCGCGATCTGGACGAACGCCAGGGAGTTCGCACCTACCTGCGTCAACGGCGTCACCACGCCGACCGCGGAGCGGCCCAGGATGTCGGCGACCTCGACGGCCAGTGACGACTCCAACGGGCTCGCCACCTCGTCAGCCGAGTCACCAGCCGACGCGACCGGCTCCGGCAGGCGCGACTCATCGACCTTCCCGGACGGGGTGCGCGGCAACTCGTCCACGACCACATACGCCGAGGGCTTCATGTAGGCGGGCAGCCGCTCACTCAGGTAAGCGTCCAGACCGGCGGTGTCCCACCCCTCACGATCGCCGCCGCCCGGCTCGGCGACCAGGTAGGCCACGAGGACGACTCCGCGCCCGGCCGTGGCGGCGCGAACGTACGCCTGGACAACCCCAGAATGGGACATCAAGACCGTCTCGACGTGCCCGGCCTCGACGCGGTTACCGCCCACTTTGACCTGCCGGTCGACGCGGCCCAGAAACACGCACTCACCGCTGTCGGTCACCTCGACCAGGTCACCGGTGCGGTAAGCCCGCTGCCCGTCGATCTGGACGAACCGCTGCGCAGTCAGCTCCGGCTGATGCAGGTAGCCCAAGGCGAGGTTCGAGCCGGTGATGCACAACTCGCCCTGATCGCCCGAGCGGACCGGGTTGCCTGCGTCGTCGAGCACGAGGTAGCCGGTGTTGATGATCGGCTGACCGAGCGTCAGCGGCGCCCGCCGGCCGGTCTGCCCGTCGTACACGTGCGCGTAGCTCGACCACACGCACGCCTCGGTCGGCCCGTACTCGTTGTAGAGCGACGTGGCGGGAAGCAGCTGGGCGTGCCGATCGATCAGCACCTCACTCCACCGTTCACTGCCGATCATCACCGCGACCAGCCCGGTCGGCGGCGCGGCGGCGGCCCGCTGCAAGAACGGGGCATACAACGACGCCGCATAGACCAGATGCGTAATCTGCTCGTCGTGTACCAGGGCCAGCGTGGCGCCGACATCGCGCAGCCGCGCATCGCTGACCACCAGCGTGCCGCCCGACAGCAGCGCCCACCACAGCACCCCGGACGCCAGGTCGAACGCGACGGAGTGCACCAGCGGCACCCGCTCCGGGATCCCGTAGGCCACCGTCCGCGCCGCGGTGGAGTTCAGCAGCGCGCGGTGGCTGACCACGACGCCCTTCGGCCGTCCCGTCGAGCCAGAGGTGTAGATCACGTACGCCGGATTCCCGCCGGTCGGCGTGACACCGGCCGGTGGAGCGGTGGGCGTGGAGGCCAGGGCGTCGTAGGTCACGACCAGCGCGCCGCACGCGCGCAGCGGCGCGGCACGGTCGGCCGTGGTGACTACCACAGCTGGCTTGGCCTGCCGGAGCACGTCGAGCAGGTAGTCATCAGGCATGTCGACGTCGAGCGGCAGATAGGCGGCACCGGACCGCACCACCCCGAGCACCGTGCAGACGAACTCGACTGACGCCTCCAGCACGACAGCGACCAGGGGCGTCGCCCCGGCTGTCTCGTGGATCGGCGTCGTCAGCGCTGCGGCCACCGCCCGCGAAGCCTCGTCGACCTCGGCGTATGTCGTCGTCTGGCCGTTGAACCGCAGCGCGGGACGATCCGCGTGAGATGCCACGATCGCCCGCCACCCGCTGCCGAGATGCCCGTCTGGGTCGATCAGCATGGGACCCTCCCCGTCGCGATAGCATCGGCCGCGGCGACGCTGCGGGCCACCCGATCTCGGGTACCCGGAGTGAGCTGCCCCTCGAGGTGCTTCAAGAAGTGCCGCAGGTACTGGACCCGTTCGGAGGGCGCTGTATCTGGCCGGTCGAGAAACATCAGGTCGTGCGGCGTCATGGCCCTCACGGCATACAGCGGTGCCGGCGAGCGCATCACCTGGAAGTGGGAATTGCGGACGCTGGCGACCGTGCTCGACGGATGGAACTCGCCGAGCATGAGACCTCGCTTCACGAACTCCATCCGCAGCGCCCGATGGCCGGCGTCGATGAACCCGGCGGCCGCGTCTGGCTGCACATCGGGGAACACGGCCAGCAGCGCGCCCGAGCGGAAAGCCCGCGGTTCGGTGAAGATCTCGTGGAACAGCGCGGGCAGGTGCAGCCCTTTCTCCACGGCCTCGTTGGTGTCCGATCGGTAGGTGCGGATCGTGACGAGCCAGACGAGGTTCCGCTCCAAGGCGTATCTGAGCCGTGTGCACACGTCACCCGGGCGGTTAATGTCCGGATGCGGAGCCGCCACGAACTCATCGAGCCAACGCAAACAGGACTGGTACGCGGGGTATTGCTCGAACAGCCCCGGGGCGCTTTTGGCGTCGGTGAGTGACCCGTCCTCGAAGGGATAGCGCTCCACCGCGGCATGGGACGCGATCGCCACGCCGGTGGGTAGGCTTACCATCGTCTTCCTCCATGATCGTTCAGGCCGTAGGTCGCTGGGCACGGGCGAGGAGCGCAGAAAAGGGCTTGTGCGGCTGTGCGAGTCACTGACGGCGGATCACTGCGCCGCTGGGAGCGCAGACGCGGGAGAGCGTTGCCGCGTTGGAGCCGTGAGGAGATGTCTAGGCCCCGGGCTCGGTGCCGAACGGCGTTCCGCTGACCAGTTCGGAGACGAAGCCGTCGGGACCGATCGGCCGGTCACCGACGAGCGTGACCCGGTGGAGCGTTCGCCTGGTTCCCGGGTTCAGGTCCGTTGCCGCGATGTGAGCCGTCGACCGGTTGTCCCACATCGCCACCGAGCCCTCCTCCCAGCGGAAGCGGACCGTGAACTCCGGCCTCGTTATCTGAGCGAACAGCAGGTCGAGGATGTGCCTGCTCTCGGCGGGCGACAGCCCGAGGACTCGGCCGGTGCGCGACGGATTGACGAACAGCGCCCGCTCGCCGGTTTCCGGATGGACTCGAACCACCGGATGGATGGCGACCATCGGGTCGCCCTCGATCATGTCGATGATCTCCCGGTCGACCGGGTCATGGTCGACCATCCGATAGCCGGCGAAGAAGCTGTGCTCGGCCCGCAGGGAATCGACGAAGGTCCGCAATGGCTCCGACAGCCCTTCATACGCCGCGACCAGGTTCGTCCACTGGGTGTCGCCACCCACCGACGGGGCCACCTCCGCCCGCAGGATCGAGGCGGCCGGAGGATTGACGGCATGGGTCATGTCCGAGTGCCAGCCCGTGATCGTCGTTGCCCACCGCGTCCGGTAGTGCGCCTCGTAGTCCCGGCCGTAGCGCTCCTCATCGATCTGAGGCGAGATCGTCAAGATTTCCGGATGCGCATTCAAGGCAGCGTTGCTCTGGGTGCGGGAACGACGCGTCAGCTCGCCGAACCGTTGCCCGAGCGTGACGTGCTGGGCGTGGTCCAGGGTTTGTCCGCGGAAGAACAACACCTTGTAGGTCAACATCGCCTTCCGGATTCCCGCCACGACACCGTCGGTCAGTGAGCCGGACAAATCGCATCCCATGACCTCGGCACCGATGTAGCCGGCCACGGGACGTACATCGAGTTGGTCTGCCCTGTGACGGTTAGCAGTAATCGGCGTCGACATGCCTGCCTACCTCTCGAATTTGCGCCGGAACCTTCCCGCAGCATTTGCTTCGCAATCCTGTGGACAGTCGGAGCGAGACGATCACGACGCTTGGTAGCCGACTGCGCTACCAACAATCACAGAGCGGAGCGCGCCCTGGGAATACCGACCTATGGTCCGACCTTGCGTCCCGACCTTTGGTCCGACCTGGCGTTGAGCTGCTCAAACGCGCAGGTCCGCGCTCGGGTCACGTCAAGCCAGTGAAAGTTTTTCGTCTGGGGACGCCCGCCGGGATCATGGGTAGATCAGGGACCGTGAGCAACTCTATCGATATGAATCGTTCCCCGCGCAACGAACAGGGATAGGAGTAATGCCCAATGCTGCGGCGTCAGGGCCGGCCGTTGATGTCAGGATTGGTCATTTGGTTCCCGAGTTGGCGATCTGCGGAGTCGGTCCAGTAATAGAGGCGATGATCGAGTCCCGGCCGGAGCCGCCAACGTTGATGATCGTTGCAGCGATGTGTATTCACGAAGGGCGTCTGGAGGAGGCTTCCTCGGTGTAGCCCGGCAGCAGCACCTGGCGGGGTCGGGCCCAGATGGTGTCCGGGCGGTGCCGTGGGCCGAGTTTCGGCTGGGCGCCCCGACCCTGCCCGCGGCGAGATCAGCGGTCGAGGTCGAGCGCGGCCAGCCGCTCAGTGTCGGCGATCACTTCGATGGCGGCGATCCGCCCGTCGGTGACCGTGAACGCCATTACGGACAGCGGCCGGCCGGCGGCGCTGACCAAGATTCCGGCAGCGCCGTTGACCAGCACTGGCCGGGCGAACGGGGAGAACCGGCCGAGCGTGGTGGCCTGCGCGGCGACCACCCGCGCCGCGGTGGGCATCGTGGAGTGCCGGGCCTGCGTGCTCCCGCCGTCCGAGCGGAGCGCCATGGCGGGGTGCGGCACGGCCATCAGCCGGTCGAAGTCGCCGTCCCGGGCGGCGGGCCTGGAACGCGCCGACACCTCCCGCTGGCGTGCCAGGTCCGGGCCATTAGGGGCGGGGCCCGGCGGCGGGCCCGGCTGGCGAGCTGCCGGGCGGCGGCCGGCGACCGGTCGACCAGCGCGCCGATCTCCTCGAAGGGCGCGCCGAACATGTCGTGCAGCACGAAGGCGAGCCGCTCGGCCGGGGTGAGGGTGTCCAGCACCACCAGCAGCGCCGGCCCGACCGAGTCGGCCAGCACCGGCGGCCTCCGCCGGATCCGCGTCCGGATCGGCGATGTCGGTGGTGCGAGCCGCAACCAGGTCTCCTGCACGGCGTCCTTGGCCTCGCTCAGCGTGCCGAGCATCCAATACGCCGCCGGACGCAACCGCAATGACGAGGAGGGTGATCAGTGTCGCGCGTCAGGGCGGGCAATCCGGCCAGCCTGTTGCTGGCCGCGCGCGTGACTTGCCACCTGCGGGCGGCGGTCGGGCCGCCGGAGCCGGCCCGGTGGCAGCAGCGTGGGCTCGCACTCCTCGGCCGGAGTCTGCGGCGGGTCCTACGTGGTGGTTGGAACGGGTAGGCGGGGCACGTGTTGCTCGTGGGTGATGTCGCCGTTGAAGAGGTTGAGTATGGGTTGGACCGCGGCGGCGGGCGTGGTGTCCGCGCGGCAGGTGAAGACGTCGATGTAGGCGTGTCGGTGTTCGGGCCAGGTGGAGACGGTGATGTGTGACTCGGCGAGGATGAGGACGCAGGTCGCGCCGTGGGGTTGGAAGGGTGCGATGAGTTGGCTGCGGACGGTGCAGCCGAGTCGCTCGGCGGTCTCGCGCATGGCGGTCAGGATCTGCTCGGGGGTGGCGGTGGCGAGACCGCGGCAGTTGGTCAGATCGAAGACGGCGTGGATCACCGGGGCCTCTCAGGCTGCGCGGGCGGCTGGCTGATGGTGGAGCTGGTCGGCGAGGAGTGCGGTGAGATAGTCGACGGTGTAGGAGCGGTGCAGGCGGCGGGGTTCGGTGGCCCATCGGCGTGACTCGTTCCAGAGTGTGTCGAGTATCTGGTCGCCGTGCTGGTCGAGCAGGACGTTGAGGTTGAGGAACCATTCGGGTAGGTCGCTGTAGGTGCCGTTGGCGACGTAGAGGCTCTTGGAGAGTTTGCCGCCGGTGCGGTCGGTGATCAGTGGCGTGAAGACACTGATGGGCCAGTGGTGGACGGGGATACCGAGGGTGGCGAGGCCGGGGGCGAGGACGTGGGCGTGCCAGGCGCCGCCCCAGTCGGCGCCGTCGACGGACACGGAGCAGGCGTCGTAGGTGGTGCGCTCGGCGGCGAGGAGCTGGCCCTTCTGGAGGGATCGGACGGGGGTGTTGGCGTCGTACCAGCCACCCCCGCCGTTGACGGGGATGATCTCGGTGTAGCGGCCGTGGTCGGGGCAGACGCTGTCGAGGTGGACGGTGTCGGGCAGCGCGGTGATGCGTAGGTCCTTGGCGGACTTCTGCATCAGCCGGCAGGCGGGGCAGCGTGGGCGGACGCGGACGATTCCGTCGGTGGGGGCGACGATCGGGGCGAAGTCGTCGAGGCGGCTGGCGATGCGGTGCAGGCAGGCGCGGACAGGGTACAGGTCCTGGTAGGTGGTGTAGGGGCGCACCTCGTACGGGACTCCTGAGCGGTGGTGGGCCCAGTTGAGCAGGCGGAGGAATCCGGTGGTGCGTTCGGTGGCGTCGAGGCGGCCGTCGTCGATGAGGTCTCCGACGGTGCGGGTGTAGGTGTCGCCGTCTCGGGTGATCGTTTCGGCAGGGGCATTTTCGAGGCTGTCGAAGATGACGGTGGCGGGTAGGCCCAAGGCGTCGGCGGCGTGGGCGGCGAAGGCGAACACGGTCAGGATGGTGACGGTGGTGCCGAGATGCGGTACGCCGTTGAGTTGGGCTGCGGTGGTGATGCGTAGCCGGGAGCGACCGGCCGCGGCGGCGCGGAGCAGGTCGGCGTTTCGGTGGGTGAGGTGGGCGATGCCGACGGGGGCGAAGACCAGGTCGTCGCTGGGGCTCATGAGTGTCTCCTTCCGAGGTAGAGCCACAGGCCGGTGAAGTCCGGATCCCCGGTGATCGGAACCCGGGTGAGCAGGTGCGCGTGGACGCCGGTGCTGGTGAACGCGTCGCGGTACAGGCTTTCGGTGAGTGCGACCCGCGTGCCGTCGGGCACGGTGGGGATCCAGTTCGCGCCGGCGCACCAGCCGCCGGGGCGAACGAGGGCGTGGACGTGTGCCCAGCCGGTGAGGAACTGGTCGCGGTTAGGGGTGAGGCCGAGCAGCCCGAACTGGGTGACCAGGTCCACGCTGCCGGGGGTGATGGGCAGGGGGCGGGTGAGGCAGTCGGCGGTGATGGTGGCGGCCAGCGAACGGCAACGGCTGACGAAGTCGTCGGCGGTGCGGTCACATAGCCGCAGGACGGTCTCGTAGGCGGAGCGGGGTGTTTCGGCGGCGGCGTAGCGGGACAGGATGCCCAGGCGGGTGGGATCGTGGTCGACGGCGATGAGGTGTCGGGCGGTCAGGGGGATGGACCAGAACAGCGATTCGGAGCCGGCGCCGAGGTCGAGCCAGGTACGTACGGGTGGTATGCGACCGAGGGCGGCGAGGATCTGTTCGGTACCGAGGCCGGGCGTGAACTGCTCGTGGTAGTAGCGCTGCCAGTAGTCGTCGGCGTCGTGCACCGTGCGGGTCATGACCGGCCGCCCAAGGGCCGGCTCGCCAGGACCTCGCTCAACTGTCCGCGACCGGGCAGGACGCGGTCGAGGGTGAGCCCGGCCCGGGTGACAGTGGCCCGGACGGTCGCGGGATCGAGTACGCGAAGCGCCACGGTCTGCTCGTACGCCGGGTTGCCGTCGCTGGTCAGGGCGAAATCGACGGTGACGGTGTCGCCGCTGCGGTGTTGCCGTCGGCGGCGCACCATCTCTTCTCCGCCAGGACCGGTAAAGCGCCGGTCGATGAACCATTCGCCGTCGCGGTGCGGGTCGTAGAAGCCGCTAACGTCGGTGACGCCGTCAGCGTGCGTCAGCAGGGTTTGGGCGAGGAGCCGGCCGCCG
Organism: Micromonospora sp. WMMD1082; assembly: GCF_029626175.1. NCBI lineage: Bacteria > Bacillati > Actinomycetota > Actinomycetes > Micromonosporales > Micromonosporaceae > Micromonospora > Micromonospora sp. WMMD1082. The sequence continues at coordinate 3,222,384 of NZ_JARUBM010000002.1, forward strand.
GGTGCGAGGAGCCGCGCGAGGGTGTGCAGCAGGTGGGTGAGGTCACCGTCGTGGGTGAGCTGGTTGAGTGCGCCGTTGGGCACCACGACCAGGTCGACCGGACCGACCTCGGTGCCGAGGTCCTCGACGCGAGCGTGCACGGTGGCCAGGCGTGGCAGGACGGCGGCGTCCTCGGCGGCGGTGCGGAGCATCGCGGCGTTCGCGTCGATGAGCAGCACCCGCGCGTCGACGGCGCGGTAGGCGGGCAGGAAGTGTCCGGTGCCGCTGGGTACTTCGGCCACCCGTATCCCGAAACGCAGGACCGCTGGCAACAGCCTCGGCGGTGTGAGGCCGGCGAGTTCGGCCGCGTAGCACCGGGCGCGGATCGTGTACTGGTCAGTCATGGCGTGATGCCGTAGAACCGGGCGTGCTGACGCAGCACCGGGTGCACCAGCTGCCCGTCGGAGACGATCCGGGCGGCCTGGACGGCATCGTCGTGTCGACCCTGGAGCACGACCTGAGCCAGTCGGAGCAGGTACGGGGCGGCGTTGGCGCTGTAGGCGGTGCTGGCGGTCACCGGGACCAGCGCGGGCAGGGTGTCGATCTTGACGTGCAGGATGCCGCGCACCGCGTGCGGTGGATCGCCAGGCCGCTGTACCGGGCCAGCGGTCGGCAGGTAGCCCGGCCCGTAGCCGCAGGTGACGTCCACGATGACCGCGCCGGGCCGCATCACCGCCAGGTGACTCTCGTCGATCATCGGTGGCGTGTCGTACGTCGAGATGAGGACCGCGCCGATCACCAAATCGGCGGTGCGGAGGCAGGCAAGCAGCGTCGCCCTCGTGTTGACCAGGACCCTCACTCCAGCCGTAGCGGAGGGAAGGTAGTCCTGGCGGGATTTCTCGGTCCTGGTCAGGACCGTGACCTCGGTGCCGAGCGCCGCCGCCGTACGGGCCGCCGCTGCGCCGACGCTGCCGTTGCCGATCACCAGTACGGACGCCGGGGCCACGCCGCGGATCCCGGCGAGGAGCGTGCCACGGCCGTCGGGATGTTGCAGTGCCTGCGCACCGGCGAAGACCGCTTGGGTGCCGGCGATCTCCCCACCGGGGCGGCCGAGGGGAAACCCGCCGTCCTCGGCGACGAACTCGTAGCTCCAGGCAGTCACCTTCGCGGCGAGTAGACCGGTGAGGAGGTCGACGTCGCCCTCGGCGTGGAACAGTGCGCCGATGTGCTGACCGGGCCGCAAGCGCCGCAGGTCTGCCGGGTTCGGGGACTTGTAGCGCAAGACTAGCGGCGCCGACCAGACCTCCTCGGCAGCGGCGAGCCGTGCGCCTGCCTGCTGGTAGTCGTCGTCGGTGAGGTACACCCCGCACCCGATACTTGGCTCGGTGACGACGGTGAAACCGGCGTCGACGAAGGCTTCGGCGAGGGGCGGCGTGAGTAGGGTACGGCGTTCCGTGCCGCTCTCGCGCGGAAAGCCCACGGTCGGTGCGCAACGGCGGGGCATGGTCGAGTCCACCTCCCACTACGGTGCCTGTTGGTAGTGGAACCATCACCTACGGGTGATGTGGGAGGCCAGGTCACAGGTTGTCGCAGCGTTATCGGTTGACTGTCGATGAGGTGGTGACGATTTCGCTGTCGCCGCAGGTCAAGCGATGGGGAGAAGCTCCATGAGCGCGCGGTGGTAGACCGCCTGCACGGGCGTGATCGACTGGATGCGGATGCGTTCGTCGGTGCCGTGCAGGCCGACGTAGTCCACCCCGTATCCGGCGGTCGCTGGGATACCCAGGCCGGCCAGGTAGTTGCCGATGTTCGACGGCCCGGCCACCCGCGGCTGCGGTGCGGAACCGTACCGGCTGGCGGCGCGCAGCAGCGCGGTGAGCAGTGGAGAGGTATCCGGCAGACGGTATGGCGGCCACCGGGTGACGAGCTCCAGGCTCGTCGGCGCGGTCTCCGGCCACCGGGCGTCGATGTCGTCGACCGTGCCGCGTAACAGTTTCTCGGCACCGGCGTGGTCGAAGCTCGGGGTGAGCCGTATATCGATGTTGAGCGTGCACAGGTCCGGCACGACCGAATACCCCTCGCCACCGCTGACCGCGGTTACCGTCACCCTCGGCGGGGGCGGGAACTGTGCCGACGGGCTCCCCGGCAGATCTGCCTCCGCGAGGGCCTGCACCATCGCGGCGGCCTTCACGATTGCGTTCGGCGTGGGCCGGCTACCGCCGGAGTGGCCAGCGACACCATGCACGTGCAGCCGGGCCCGCAGCACACCACGCCCACCGATCACCACGTGCTCCGGCCCCGGGTAGCCGATCATTACCCCGGCGACCGGCCCGGTGGCCGGGTCGGTGAAGTACGCCTTCGCACCCCCGAAACCGCCGGTGTGCTCGTCTACGTCGAACAGCAGCGTGACAGCGCCATGCATCCGCTCTGCGTCTCGCCGCAGGCGGGCACCGATGTGCGCGAAGATCGCCACGGCGGCCTTCGAGTCCGCGCTGCCGCGTCCATGCAACCAGCCGTCGACGACCGCGCCGGACACCGGTGAGCGGGTCCACGCGGTCTCGGCGCCGAACGGCGCGGTGTCCAAACACGCATCCAGCACGTACCGGGGTCCGGGCCGCGCGCCGTGCACCTCACACGCCACGGCCACCACCTCGCCGGACGGCCCGCGCAGACGGCGGGCCGCCAGGCCGTGTGCCCCCAACCAATCCGCGAGGTGATTCACCACCGGTTCGTAGCTGTCGAGCCCACCGCGGCTGGGAATCCTCACCAACTCGCCGGCCAAGTCCATAACCGAGGCGTGGTCGTCGCGCGCCGCTTCCCAGACAGGGTCTGTCACCTGCTGTCACCCCTCACGCACCACGCCCAACGCCTCGACCTCAGCCACCGATTCGATCCGCTGGCCCGCAGCGTACGCCTGCCGGCCGTGATCGAGCAGGCGCGGCGCCGCGGCGCCGCCCAACAGCACACCGCTGTCGAACGCGGAATGCGACGTCAACGAAGGGATCGGCACCACCGCGGCCCGCTCGCTCGCGAGAAAGAACCGCTCCGGCACGCGAGGGTCGACCTCGACGGCCAGATGCAGCGTCTTCACACCGAACGTGCGGTCGTGGGGATCCCGCAGGTCCAACAACCGCAACAGATGCTCTTGCAGCAGGGGATAGCGCGGCGGCCCGTACAGCACGCGGTAATGGATCAGGGACGGACGGGCGACGAGCGCCTCCTCGATCGCTTGCAAATAGGCGACGGACCGCGTTCGCGAGCCGGTCACGATCAGACATTCTTGCGCCTCGGCGACGACTGCCATCATCGCTTCGTGCAACTCGACGTACCGGGCAAGCAACTGCGGAGCGTCGCCGTCTACCGCCCCCAGATGCCGATCCTGGTGAGCGAACAGATCATCGACAGACGCCCCGTAAATCTCACACAGTGTCTTTCGGTGCCCGATGCTGGTGGTATGCCGCCCCAACTCCCAGCCACTGACCATCGTCGCGGTAACCCCGCAGTGACCCCCGGGAGCACGCTGATCCATCTCCTCGACGAGCCGCTCCAGCGTCCACATCCGCGCGAGCCGCGCCCGTCGCAGCGGCGACGGCGTCGACGTGGCTGCCGAACGACGAGCGATAGCGACCACCTCCGAACCGAGCGAGGAGACCCCAGACTACCGATGATGAACGATGATCTCCCGCGTCGGTGGATCCGCCATCAACGACTCGCCCAAGCGCAGCAGCTCCCGATGCTGGCGAAGCCGCACGTACCCCTGCGGCGGGTGAAAGCCGCCCACCTCCCTACGAATCCGGTCGAGCACGATTCCCGGGTACTCGCGCACACGCAGGATCGGAATGGCGTAGGCGCGATCGAGATCTCGGACGTACTCCAGGACCGACGCGCCATTGCCGGGGCGAGCGCCTTCTGCGATGGCCGCGATGCGATCAGGGGAGTCAACCACGGCCGGGGCGAGATCAATGACGGCCGCCAGACGTGACTCTGGAGCGTTCAGATACACGAACCACTGAACAGCCCGCCCGTCCAGGAAACGCCGCCGGAACTCGTGTGTCTTCAGCCTTGCCCAGATGAGGTCGTAATACTCGGCATGCAGGGCCATCAGTACGGGCTCAGCCTGATCGGGGGCCATGATCGGGTCGTCTGGGCCGAACAAGGTCGGCTGGGCCGGGGTGCGAAAGTCGATGGGTCTCACCGGACCCATCCTGCCGGTCCTCGCCGGCAGATGCGGTACCTGCTTGCATCGACGTGGTCGTGTCCTTGCTAGCCAACCGTCTGAGATCGTCCGCGTCTGGCCGTGACTCGGGCGCCGGGCCGATGCGGGGCCGAGCACAGTGAGCGGCTCCGTGAAGCCAAACGCGTTGCGATGGACTGAGCGTGAGCTCTCGCGCGACGACCGGCGACGCGGCCTCGGGCGGGCCTGCCCGCGACCCGATACGGCGACCGTGGAACCCGTCGTCAAGCTTTATGAATCGCTTCGCAGGGCGACGGCAGTGGATGCCGTAACTGTCCGCGAGTCGTTGCACCTTGGGAATACCGACTTGTGGTTCGACTTCGAGCGCCGACTTGTGGTCCGACCCGACCGTCACCTGCCCCGACGGTCGGCCCAGCGGAGCAGAGCTTCGACGTGATGTCCGGTGCGACTACCCCTTCGACTGCACGTGCATGAAGCACTTCGGAAGGCACCTGCCATGATCAGGGCGCCGCCTGGCGGACGGTGCGGTCGCTGTCGTGCAGAGGCTTAGATCGGTGAGGACCCATCATCCCACGTGTGTCCGCTACCACAGACGGCTGCGGAGTGGGATGCTGCTCAGACAGCTCCGAGTTACCTCCAGTCCGGCCCGCTGAGGGGAGAATCGGTGCCTCGGCATCCAGAGACGCTGATCACGCCCAACGCGCTGCTGCTCGAAGCGCGTCAGCGCATGCCGTCGCCCCGACGTCGAAGGCAGTGCATGTCCCGGTCCGAGCTGGCCGATGCCGTCAACGAGACGCTCGACCAGCTCTATCCGGAGCGGAACCTCACCGCCCACTACGTCAACGACCGGTGGATAGGAAAGCTGGAGCGCGGGGAGCACCGTTGGCCCAGCGAGGAGCGCCGCGCCGCCCTGCGGCGTGTCCTGTCGGCTGCTTCCGACGCTGACCTCGACCTGTACAGCCCTCGCCGCACCGACGGTTTGAGGCCCGATTTTGATCAGTTTGCGGGCGCATGGCTCGGCAATCGGCCGAAAGACCTGGTGCAGCTGGCGGGACCGTGGGTGTCGGGCTTGCAGGCACCGAAGAGGATTGAGTGGCCTCACGTCGAGGCGCTGCAACGCAGCATCGCCTTGTTCGAGGAGTGGGATCATCAGCACGGTGGTGGACTCGCCCGTGCGGCGATGGCCGGCCAGCTCGAATGGGCCTGTCAAGTCGCTCGTCAGGCGTTGGCCGTCGAGTCGGTTCGTCGGGCCTGGCTTTCGACGGCAGCCCGACTTGGCGACCTTGCCGGATGGGCGTGCTTCGACGCGGGCGATGACCCTGGGACCGCTCAGCGGTATCTAGTTACTGCGATCCAGCTTGCCCGCGAGGCCGGGGACGTGCAGCAGTGCGCCCACGTGGGAACTACCCTTATCAGGCATTTGGCCTACCATGGACGAGTTTCTGACGCTTTTCAGTTAATCGACCTCGTTCGGTCGAGCTGGCGTGATCTCCCTCCGCTTGGACGTGCTGCGGTCCGGATCGTGGAGGCCCGCGCCCACGCGCGGAATCATGATGGGCCGGCGTGCGTTCGAGCGGTTGGCCAGTGTGATGACGAGTTCGCGGTCAGCCGGCCGGACGGGGCAGAAGATCCGGTGTGGGGCTACTACGCCGATGCAGGTCAGATTCTCGGGGATGCCGGACATGCCCTATTCGATATTGCCGTGAAAAGTGATGATCGTGGCCGGATTACAGAAACGATCGATCGATTGCGATCGGCGTACTCCTTTCATCCGGTGGAGATTGCCAGGTCGCGGGCACTCACTATGATCCGGATTGCCGGCCTGCAGATGCGCGGCGCCAATCTGGGTGGCGCGTTGGAGTCGATACGGGTAGGCCTAGCGGATGCCGAGGGCGTTCAGTCCGCCAGACTGCGCGACGACCTTCGAGCCCTTGATTCCATCCTCGCAGGCGCCGAACCGGAGCCAGAGCTTGCGGATGGGCTGGCGGCAGCGCGGGCACGCGTAGCGGCGGCAGTGAGTTTGCAGTTCTAGTACGGCAGCCGCCGTTCGGGACTATGGCTGGTGTTCGAGGTTGAGGCGTCGGGTGTAGTGGGCTTGGCGGGCTCGGGCTTGATGGCGGCGGCGCCAGTCTGACCAGCGCAGACGGTGGGTGAGGTCGCGGATCGGGCGGAGTACGAGGGTGTTGATCAGTCGGCGGGTCTCGTTGACGGTCAGCTTGATCAGCCCTGTGTCGGTGGAGTCGTCGTCGGCGTCGGCGGCGCAGATCGCCAGGACGGCGAGGGCGGCCAGGGCGAGGGTGGTGAAGCGGTGCCAGGAGTCCCAGCGGCGGACCTGGTGCTGGTCGAGGCCGACCTGGCCCTTGGCGGCCTGGAAGCTTTCCTCGACCGTCCAGCGGATGCCCGCGACCCGCACGAGTCGGGCAAGGGTGGCTTGTTGCGGGGTCCAGCAGCGGTAGAAGGCCAGCTCGCCGGTGGTGGTGTTGCGGCGGATCAGGAGGCTGTGGTGGCCGCCGTCGTCGGGGTCGGCATCGGTGCAGACGTCGTTGAGCCAGGCCCAGTCGTAGAAACGCGGGCCCTTGGATCCGGCGCCTGCGCTGCGGCGCTGCCACGCCGAGGCCGGTAGGTCGACGGCGACCCGATCAGCCCGCACCCGGGTCTTGCCACCGTCGAGAGGGACCAGGTGGCTGCGGGACACGGCCAGGACATAGCCCAGGCGGTGTTCGCGCAGGTGAGTGCGGAAGACGCTGCTGTTGCCGTAGGCCTCGTCCGCAGCCGCCCACCCGACGGGAACGCCGGCGTCGACCGCAGCGGTGATCATGTCGGCGGCCAGCTCGGACTTCGTGGCGAAGACAACCTCGTCGGGAACCCCAGCGGCCTGGCATCTGTCCCGGTCATCGGTCCACGACACCGGCAGGTAGACCCGGCGGTCGATCAGCGTGTGCCCATGCCGGCTGGCATAGCCGCAGAACACCCCTACCTGCGCGTTCTCGATCCTGCCGGCAGTGCCGGTGTACTGGCGTTGCACCCCGACCGAATGCGTGCCCTTCTTCAGGTCCCCGGTCTCGTCGACAACCAGCACGCCGTCCGAGTCACCGAACCGGGCCACGACCACGTCGCGCAGATCGTCGCGGACAGCGTCGGCGTCCCACACCGCCCGATACAACAACCTCTGCATCGCGTCCGGCCGGGCATGCCCGGCCCGCTCCGCCAACTGCCAGCACGTCTTGACCTCAATGTCGGCCAGCAGCCCACTCACGAACGCCGTAGCCGTGCGCCGCGGCTCGACCCGCCCGAACCGTCCCGCGAACGCATCACACACCCCGGCCAGAACCTGCCGCCACCGGGCAGGGTTTACGCTGTGGCACGCGGCCACCGCCAGATCCGAAGTTATGTCCACAGCAGACAGACGATCACGCGGTGGCCGCACCTCGCCTACCAGACCCCACCAGCGACATCTCAAACGGCGGCTGCCGTACTAGTAGCCGGTCCAGCCGGCAGGTGCGCTCCCGTCTCGCAACGTGTCGATGCGATGCCTCAGTTGACGCTGCCGCTGCGCATCGCCGCGCGCGGACTGAGCCAGCCAAAGAGTCATCCTGAGCATGCGAATCAGCCGCAGTGTTGGCCACGATGGGCTGCGGCGAACGTCGTACCCGTACGTCTCGACGAATTCGCGATACTCCTGCTCGGAGAACCATCCGCACTCGAAATAGAGGGCGGTAAGGGTGAGGTCCCATTCCGGGGGTCCGATACACACCGTCTCTAGATCCACGAATGCTGGTCGCCCGTCGCCTGCGACCAGAAGATTCTCCATATGTGCATCGCCGTGCAGTACAGCCTCACCGAGCGCGAACTCCGCCACGTCCCACCGCGTCGAGAGGTCATCGCGAAGCTGGCGCAGGAGGACACTGTCAGCCTTATCAAGGTCGACTCCAGCTTCTAACCGCTCATCGAACTTGTCGAACGGTGACAGGCGGGGCAGCAGATTCGTCGGCAGGGGAACTGAATGAAGTTGCCGCAAGCACTCGGCGAGCGTGACCAGGTCGGCCGGCCGGCTTTCGGTAAGGTACTCCCACAGGGACACTACGTGCTGTCCGATGGTGATCGGCTCCTGTCGTACGGGCCGAACGACAGGCAGCTGCTGCTCCGCCAGCCAAGCGGCGATGTCGATCTCACGCCGCGGATCGCCTCCGCTGGTCCGTGTCGGTACCACTCTCGCCAGCACTCCAGCGGTTGGCAGGAGGATCACGCCGTTCTCGCCGACTCGAACCGCTACGGCACCATGAGCCGAGACGCCAGCCTCGGCAGCCGCTGCGACCACGACATCGATTGCGTCTTCCGCGCGCACCCCATCATTCTCCCTCGGCGCGCCGCGCTGCCTCGTCGGCCTCTCGATCGCCGTTGTCGCCTGGCGTCGCTCGCTGTACGACGAGCCGCGACCACGCCGCTGCCGACAGCGTCCCACCGAGCTGCTACGTATGTCGTCATCGTCATGTCTTCTACGCCGGGTCGAGGTAGAGACTGCCTGCATGGAGCCCTGAGCCTCGACGCCCCGTTTGGCCAGTTCAGAACCAGGTCGGACCGAAGGTCGGTACGCAAGGTCGGACCGTAGGTCGGTGTTCCCCGGATCGGCGCGGTCTGTAATTGTTGACTATGCAGCTGGTTACGGAGCTACGCACTGGCGAGGTTGGGTTTGCTACCCGGGCTGGATCATTGCCCGGCCGCAGGCACGCCAATCACGAAGCGGCAGGAGGGCGGGGCGGTGGTCCTGACTGTGCACACGTTCACGCCCGATGGCAGGAACTCCCGAACATCGCTTTCCCTGGCGGCTCCTCTGCCCGCCCGGGGCCTTCGCCCGTTTGCCGCTGGCCTGTCGATCGTGGCATCAGCCTGGCCAAGGCCGGGCCATCGTCGTGGAGCGCGAACCGGCTAGTCATCGAAGGAATGCTATGAGTCTGAAGATCGAGGATCCTGCCGTCTTGCGCGCGGCTATGGTGGCCGCGCTGCGCGACGAAGGGCTGATCACTTCCGACCGTGTGGCTGCTGCCATGAACACCGTTCCCCGTCAGGCGTTCGCGCCAGGCGAGCCGCTGGCCAGGGTATACGAGACGCACACGACGCTGGCGCCGAAGATCGGCGCCGATGGTCGTCAGACCAGCGTGGTGTCCGCGTCGCACATCCAGGCGATCCAGCTCGAACAGGCCGCTATCGAGCCTGGCATGAACGTGTTGGAAGTCGGCTCGGGTGGCTACAACGCCGCCTTGCTCACGGAACTCGTCGGCCCAGGCGGGTCGGTGACGACGGTCGACATCGACGCCGACATCGTGGCTCGTGCCCGGTCAGGGCTGCGCACCGCGGGCTATGACCGGGTCAACGTGGTCTTGGCCGACGCGGAGTACGGTGCGCCAGCGTTCGCCCCGTTCGACCGGATCATCGCGACGGTGGGTGCGTTCGACATTCCTCCGGCCTGGCTGGACCAGCTCACCGCGCCCGGCCGGATCGTCGTTCCGCTGCGCTTCGCCGCGATCACCCGGCTGATCGCCTTCGACCGCACCCTGGACAGCCCGGTGCTGACTGCCAGTAACTACCGGCTCGGCTCGTTCGTGGCGATGCAGGGCGCCGGCGCAGCGAGTGAGCAGATGGTTGCCATCAGCCCGGACATCGCGTTGCGTCTGGATCCGCAGAGCACGGCCACGTTCCATGTGTCGGCCCTGCGCAGGGCGCTGCATGGCACGGCGATCGAACGTTGGTCAGGTACCCCGTTCGATATGCCGGATGAGCTGGAGCTCTTCTTGTTGAGCAGCGGTGTCGACGTGCCGATGTTGCATGCCGCGCAGCGTGCCGTCGACCAGGGTGTCGTCAACCGCACGGTTCGGCTCGGTACCCCCGCGATCATCCGTGGCGGTAGCCTCGCCTACCGGATTAAGCGTGAGAACGGCGAGATGGTCAGCGGCTACGAGACCGGTGTCGTCGCGCACGGACCGGATGCGGAGCTGGTCGCCGACGAGCTTCTGGGGTTGATCCGCGAGTGGGCGGGCCACCACTACCGGCGCGGCGCTGCCCGCATCAGCTACCACCCGGGTACCGCCGATGCCAGCAACGTGACCGGATGGCATGCGACGAAGCGGCACGGAAGCCTCGCCGTCAGCTGGTCCTGAAACTCCCGACGCCTCACCCGACTCGGCGAACTCGAGACAGGCGTCGGAAGATCCCCACCCCCAACCCTCGGAGGTTGCCATGACCGTCCAACTTGCCACACCGCTGCGACCGGCCATCGACGTCCGGCCCGACGCGGACCGGATCCCCGACGACTTCGACCTCGACATCACGGACGACTTCGACCTCGACATCACGTTCGTCGAGGCCGGGGGCACCGTCGAGCACATCATCAAGATGACCGAGGACAACTGCGGCAGCACCTGCGAATCCGCCTGCACCAGCTGTTGAGAAACCGCCTGCCGCCCGGCACAGCGGCAGGGCTCGCAGGGTGAGGCCGCCGGACAGCCGACCCACCGCAGCCGTTAAGCGACGTGGATGCCCGGCCCAGGACGTGATTGCCGCGCCCCGGGCCGGACACCCCACCCTCGTTTCGACGAGTAAACCAGGGAGAGCAGGGTGTTTCGGGGCATCGATGACGCGTTGGTGGTGCGGGCGGCCGTGTGCCGACCCGACCACCTCGGTCCGTGGCCGGATCTGAGCCACCCCGACGCTGTCGCAGGTTGGCGGCCGTGGCTGCGCCGGGCGCTGGAGGTTCCCGGCTTCGGGGTGGCGCTCGCACACGCCTCTCCAGAGCTGGCCGCCCGCATCACAGCCGCACTTGACGGAAACCTATCGCAGGCGGACAACCGCCGCGTGGTCCTCGCGGTGATGCGGTACCTGCTGCGCGCCACGACCCGCCCGACGCCGTACGGACTGTTCGCGGGCACCGCCCCGGCCGTCGCCGCCCGGACCGGCTCCGCCCGAGTAGGCGTCGGTCATCGCCTCGCCGCGCGGATCCCGGCGGCGTGGCTGTCCGCGGTGCTCGACCGTATCGAGGCCGACCCGCGGGTTAGGCCGCTTCTGCTGGTGCGCGTCAACAACCTGCTGGTCGAGCGGGGCACGCAGTTCGTGCTGGAGCACCGCGCCAGCCAGGCTCCCCGTGGTGCGCCGCTGCACGTCCGGGTGCGCGCGACCATGGTGGTCCGGGCCGCGCTGGCCCTGGCTGCCGAACCGATCCGCTGGGGCGATCTCACCGATAAACTCGCCGCCGAACACCGTGCCCCGCCGGGCGCAGCGGACCGGCTGATCGGCCAGCTTGTGTCCCAGAGGCTGTTGGTGAGCAGCCTGCGCCCACCGTCGACAGCCACCGACCCGCTCACCCACCTGATCAACCAGCTGGAGCGTCTCGACGCCGATGGCACCGCGGTGGGTGAGGTACTGACGCCGTTGCGGCAGGTCCGGGAGAAGAAGATCCGCCACGACGGCACGCCGGATGGGGCCGTCGCTGCGGTTCACCGCCGTGACCTCGACACGACTGCCGCAGGCGTCGTCGCGGGAGCCCCGCCGGTCGGGGTCGACCTGCGAGTGGACTGCGAGCTGGTGCTTCCGCGTACGGTGACGGCCGAGGCATGCCGGGCCGCCACCGCGCTGGCGCGTCTCGCCCGGCCCACGACGGTCGAGTGGACGCAGTGGCATGCGCGGTTCCTGGACCGGTACGGCCTGCACGCGCTCGTGCCGGTCCGTGACGCGGTTGATGCCGATGTCGGAATCGGCTACCCGGCCGGCTTCACCGGCGCCGCGCCGGCAGCGCCGGCCGCGGTCACCGACCGCGACCGCGCCCTGCTGGCCCTCGCCCAGCGCGCCGCGCTGCATCGCGAGCGGGAGATCAACCTGACCGATGGGCTACTGGGAGCCCTGGCGGGGCGCGCACCGGTCGACGTGTCGCCATCGGCCGAGCTGACCGTACGCGTGCATGCCCGCACGGTGGAGGCGGTCGCCGACGGGGACTTCATGCTGTCGGTGGTGCGCGCCGGTGGGCCTGCCTTCGGTACCGCCGGCCGGGTCCTGGACATGTTCGACGAATCCGAGTTCCAGCGGCTGGCCGCCCGCGTCGCCGCCGTCCAGGCCCGGGCAGGTGACGTACTGCTGGCTCAACTGTCGGCGCCGACCCGCTACACCGTGAGCCTGGACGTCGCCCGCGCCCGCCGGCTGTTGCCCTACGTGATCCCGGTCGGCGAGTACCACGAGACCGCGCCCGACGTGATCGGTGTGGATGACATCGCCGTCACCGCCGACGCTCACCGTCTCTACCTGGTCTCGATCTCTCGTCAGCGGGCGCTCCTGCCGATGCTCGTCAACGCGGTCGAGCGGAATCGGCACGCGCTGCCGATCGTGCGGTTCCTCGCCGAGGCGCCCACCGCCCTGGCGACTGCGTGTGCGCCGTTTGACTGGGGTCCGGCTGCCCGGGATCTACCGTTCCTCCCTGCGGTGCGTCACGGCCGGACGCTGCTGAGCCGGGCCCGCTGGCTGTTGCCTGTCACTGACCTGCCCCCGCCCATCGTCGGCGGGAAGGAGTGGGATGACGCTCTGGCCCGCTGGCTCCAGGCCACCGGCTGCCCACCGGAGGTCTCCCTCGGTTTCGGCGATCAAACTCTCGGCCTCGACCTCGGCGAACCCGCCCACCGAACGCTGTTGCGCGACCACCTGCGCCGCACCGGCACCGGCGTGCTGCGCGCGGCACCGGGCGGCAGCGACTGGATCGGCGGGCACCCGCACGAGATCGTCATTCCCCTGGTCGCCACCACACCGCCGCCACCGCCACCGCGGCTCACCCACCAGGTGATCGACGTGCGCGAACACGGCACCCTGCCCGGCGATCCCGACCACCGGTACCTGAAGGTGTATGCCCGACCGGACCAGCAGACCTGCATCCTCACCGACCACCTGCCCGGCCTGCTCGGTCACCTTGCGCCCGAGGGCAGCTGGTGGTTCCAACGCTTCATCGACCCGCAGCCGCACCTGCGGTTGCGCCTGCGAGGGCTGCCCGTGGAGACGATTACCGCATGGTCCCGGCAGCTCGTCGACGCCGATCTGACCCGCCGCATCCAATGGGACACCGACTTCCCCGAACCCGGACGCTTCGGCGGCCCGGCCGCCTACCACACCACCGTCGGCGTTTTCGCCGCAGACTCCTCCGCCGCGCTCGCCCAACTGTCCGTCACCAGTCACCGACATGCACCGCACTGGCGAGCCCTGACCGCCGCCAGTATGGTCGACCTCGCGACAGCGGTCATCGGCGACCCGTACCAGGCCATGTACTGGCTCATCATGCACGCCCGAGCGCACCGACCCGCGCCCGAGCGGGCCGTCTACGACCAGGCCGTCCGCCTCGCCAACCCCCACGACCACCACGCGGTGGCCGCCCTGCCCGACGGGAAACGGCTGCTGGCGTGCTGGCAGCAGCGACGCCAGATCGCGGCCGCCTGGCGTGACACCCTTCCCGACCACAGCACCACCGAACCGGCCGACCTGCTGCCCGACCTGCTGCACCTGCACCACGTGCGTATCGCCGGCCCTGACCTGGACAGCGAACGGGCTTGTCTGCATCTGGCCCGCGCCGCCGCACTGTCGTGGACGACAAGGAGCCCATCGTGACAATCCTGTCCGCCAGCCCTGACGTCTTGGACGTGGTCGCCGCGACCGCCGCCACGCTCACCGATCCCATGGTCGTCGAAGGCTCACCCGACGGACGAACCCGACCGCAGTCCCTGGCCGGCGGTGCCGCCGGCATCGCTCTGCTGCACGTCGAACGCGCGCTGACCGGGCGCGGCAACTCGGCGACCGCGCACGCCTGGCTCCGTGCCGCGGCCAGCGAGCCGGTCAGCGCCGGCCCCAACGCCGACCTGTTTAACGGCGCCCCCACGCTGGCCTTCCTGCTACACACCGCGCGTCCACTCGGCCGCTACCAGCAGGCCCTCACCACGCTCGACGACGCCACCATCGCCATCACCCGAGATCGGCTGGCCGCTGCACACGCCCGCATAGACCGCCGCGACCCGCTGACGATGCGGGAGTTCGACCTTGTCCACGGCCTCACCGGACTCGGCGTCTACCACCTGCAGGCCCACCCCGACCACCAGATCACCCACGACGTGCTGGCCTACCTGGCCTGCATCACCGACCCGCTCGATGCCAACGCCCTGCAGCCGCCCTGGTGGCTACCCTCCGGGCTCGGCGGCACACGGCACCCGGACTTCCCCCACGGGCACGGCAACCTCGGTGTCGCTCACGGCATCAGCGCCGTCCTCGCCGTCCTCGCCCTCGCCCTCCTGCGCGGCCACACCACACCACGCCTGCACGGGGCGCTCACCGCCCTCTGCGCGTGGACCGACCAGCACCGCCAGGACAACGATCCCACCGGAACCTGGTGGCCCGGCTACGTCACCACCGAACCCACCGCACCACGACGGCACCGACCCTCCTGGTGCTACGGCACCGCCGGCACCGCCCGCGCCCAACAACTCGCCGGCCTCGCCCTCGGCGACAGCAACCGCCAGCGGCACGCGGAGAATGCGATGCTTGCTGTCCTGCGCGACCCGATCGAACGGGCCCGGCTGCCCGAGATCGGACTCTGCCACGGCAAAGCCGGCCTGCTCCAGGCCGCCTGCCGCATGGCCGCCGCCAGCACCAACCCACAGTGGGCCAGCGACATCGCCGCCGAGCTGCCCGGCCTGGCCGCCGACCTTGCCACCCATCTCACCAATGATCAGCCGACCGAGCCGGAACTGCTCAACGGCACCGCCGGGGCCGCACTCGCCCTGCACACCACCGCCACCGGCACCCCCGCAACATGCTGGGACGCCTTTCTCGCCCTTGCCTGACCCTGGAGGTGATCGCGATGCGATCCACCTGGAGCCAGCTCACCATTGCCTTCCCGGATCCCCGCACCGCCGCCGACGTCGCCCGCGGGCGTCTCGCGCCGGTCCTTGCCGAGGCCGAAGCCCGGCGGCTGATCACCGCGTGGTTCTTCGTCCGCAAGGGCCTGTGGCGACTGCGATACCTCCCCACCGTTGCCGCGTCGGCAGCTGACGCCTTCCTTCACGACCGGTTGGCGCTGCTGAACCACGCCGGCCACCTCGCCGCGGTCATCCCCGGCATCTACGAGCCGGAAATCCACGCCTTCGGCGGCACCGCCGCCATGGACACGGCACATCAGCTCTGGCACCACGACAGCCGCCACCTCCTCACCGCCGGAAACGGCGGACAGCCGGCCCGCTCCCGCGAGGCGTCGCTCATTCTGTGCACGGCGATGATGCGCGCCGCCGCCCTCGACCGCTACGAACAAGGCGACGTCTGGGCCCGCGTCGCCGACCACCGTGACCCACCCGACCCGGCCCTCATCGAGGGCCTGCAAGGCCCGGTGCACCGGCTCCTGACCGTCGACCTGGCGAGCCTCACCCCGGCCACCGCACCCCTGGCTCCCGCCCCTGCCTGGATCGACGCCTACACCACCGCCGGCGCCACACTCGACCGCCTCAATCAGACCGGACAACTGCGCCGCGGCCTACGCGAGATCCTCACCCACCACGTGATCTTCGCCTGGAACCGGCGAGGCGTCCCCGGCCGCCAGCAAGCCGCCTTCGCCACCACCGCCAAGACCCTCATCTTCGGACCCGACCCCGCCACCACGGTCCTCGCCTCGATCGGCATCCCCCGGTGAACCCCGCCACCATCCGCCGATTCCCACTGGTCGCCCGGCCCCGGCCCGCCTGCACACCCCTGCCCCAACGGGTCACCGGCCTTCAGCAACGCGCCGGACGCGCCCACGACACCGGCGACGTGGCCGCAGCCACCGCCGTGTTCAACCTCGCCGCCCTGCTGGCATCCGACTGCGGAGTTCCCGATCTCGCCCGCACGTGGTGCCATCGGCTCGCCCGCACGGCCCTGCGCACCGACCGCGACCCGCGACACGGCCTCGAACCCGTCGTCAACCTCGCCCGCCTCCACATCCGCGCCGGCAACGGCGCCGCCGCCTGGACGCTGCTGCACACCCTGTTCCACGCCATCGACACCCGCACCGACACGATCATCGACGGCCTCACCATCCCCGCCTCCCACATCGCCGCCGACCCCTCCGCCCATCACAGAACCCGCGCCTGGCTCTGGACGGTCCTGCTCGGCACCGGCGCCCACGCTCTGGCCGTCGACGGACGATGGGACCACGCGATCCAGCGACTCACCCACTACAACGGCATCGGCAACCGCATGCTCGACGGCCGACAACTCACCGTCATCGCCCACGCCATCGCCGGCCGTCGCCATCACGCCCGCGCGACAGTGGATGCCACCCAACCCGGCGAAACATGGGAAAACGCCGTCACCGCATGCCTGTCCCTGCTCCTGGCCGACGACACTCCACCCGACCGCCGTACCGTCGACATCGCCGCCTACCTTGACCGCAGTTCCCAAGAGAACGGCCTTGCCCTCTTCCACACCCGGCTCGGCCTGACCCTCCTCGACGCCCTCGGCCCCCGCCTCCCCCAGGCCCACCAGATCGCGGCCGGCCTGATCGCGTACGCCGCCCGCGACGGGTACGCCGCCCGCGACATCCTCACCCACCGCGCCTGCCTGAGCGCGGCGAGCCAGCAGCAGACCCACCAGCTCGCGACCCTCGTCGAGACGTGCGGCCTCGACACCGGAACCGTCCCCGAACCGCAGCTCAATCAGCTCCTCGCGGTCCTCGACACTGCCGAGTTGACCATCGCCCGACCATGACTCACGAACCACTCGACGAGACGTCGAGCCCGCGGCAAGGGCCGTCCTCGCTCGATGTCGACGCAGTCACCGCCATCCTGACCACCGTTGACGTCGATGTTCCTAAGCCCGAGGATCTTGCAGTTGTCGAATGCGGCCCAGGGCGGTCCCTCCGCCTCGCGCCGAAGCCGGTCTGCTCGTTCCTCCCTCGCGGTCAAGGTCCGTAGGGTGAGTCCTCGACCGCGATGAAGGAGCCCAAGTGATCAGATCAGTGGTTTTCGACGTCGGGGAGACGCTGCTGGACGACACCCGAGAGTTCCAGGCCTGGGCAGACTGGCTGGACGTGCCACGGCACACCTTGTCGGCTCTCGTGGGGATCGTCGTCACGCAGGGCCGCAGCAACGCCGACGCCTTCCAGTACCTCCGACCTGGCATCGACCTTGCTGTCGAGCGCGAGCGACGCGACGCGGCCGGCCACGGCGAGAGGATCGACGACGCTGACCTGTACCCGGATGTTCGGCCAGCCCCTGGCTGAACTGCGTGGACGTAGGATGTGGGTTGGCGTGGCCGGCAACCAGACCGTCCGGGCGGCAACCTTCTCCGCGCCCTGGAACTTCCGGTCGACGCCGTTGCCACGTCAGGGGAGTGGGGCGTCGCGAAACCGGATCCACGGTTCTTCGCCCGGGTCATCGAGTTCGCGCCGAGTGAGCCGGGCGAGATCCTCTATGTTGGGGACCATCGTGACTACGACGTTCGAGCTGCCCAAGCCGCAGGTCTACGAGCGGCACTGATCAAACGCGGCCCCTGGGGACACCTCTGGGCCAACGATCCCGCACTCGTCGACCACGGCGTGGTGGTGTTGGAGTCGTTGGCGCACCTGGCCCACATCGTCCCCTGCCGAACTAGCCCGCTGCACCCGATACCCACCGTGCGTACTCATGCAACTGGCTGTTGGCTGAGACTCGAGGACGTAGCGCGGCAATGACGTGGCGTACGTGCGGATGAACACGGGTGTGCTCCGGCGCGACTCGTCTCGCCGTCAGGAGAGCGTCGAACGCTCGCTCCCCGGAGCCGGTCTGCACGTGCGCTCGGGCAAGATCGATGTGCAAGTGGGACAGCGCTCATTGGGCACAGACTTCGGCGGCATCCAGTGCTCGGCGGCGCGGAGGGCGGGCCGCAGTGCTCGCTGGCCTCACTCGCCGGCCGTCCAACATAGACCCCGGTTGACTTCCAGCGCCACCAGGTATGGGCTCCCTGGTTCCGACCCATTGGCACTTGGCCCTACACTGTGTTACCGCCGCTCTCTCGGAAGGAACCAGCGCGTGCCGACCGACCCGATCGTCCTATATGCGACGCTCCATGCCGTTGGTGCTGCGGCACTCTCGGGGGTGGATGGACCCGCTGTTTCTCGTATCGCCCAGATTGCGACCCGCGAGTGGACCCGGGCGAGCCGCCAAATGCAGATCGGCACGGTGAAGACTCTGACAGCGTGTCTCTGGTGGGGTGCCTCAGCGTTATCGACCACTCCGGGTGAGGCTTTGACCTCGCCCCGAACGTCGGAACTCCTGGCTGAACTGGACAGACTCAGTCCCATGACACCCGATGCGAATAATGTGCTCGGCGCTCTGGCCGGCGCGGAGGATATTTCGCAGGCGGACCGCCTCCTGGCCGGCCTTCTTAAAGCGGACGGGGAAATGGATCTCTCCCGGCTGGTGGCCGGCATGTTCGAGGCCGTGGTGATCATGGTGAGGCACGCGTCCGCGAAGCACGGGGACAACACCGTCGGCGCGCTCTGCGTCGACCTCGGGCAGATGACAGTGGCCGTGGGCGAGTATCTATCCTGAACAGTCCTGGCGCCCCGCGCGGCCGACCGGCCGGCTACCTGCCGGAGACCTCCCGGCCGCACCCGCCGCACGTAGGACGGAACTGAGGCGGCCCACTGTCTTCAGCCGTGAACCGTCGGCCAGACGCGTGCTCGCTGGGCACCCGGACGGTGTCCATGATCGACCCTCCACCTCGACGCGTCGCCCGGAGCGTCCGGCACACCCGCCCGCGTTGCCGAACGCCGGCACGTCGGCTGCCGAAAGTCGACCCTCGCCGTCGATTCCGGCGATCCCGATTCGACTGGTGTCCGCGCTGATGACATCCGCTGCGGCTCGCTCTAGCAGCCTTCGTCCCCGCTCGGGCTGGGCATTGTGGAAGAAAAGCTCTCCACGTACATACTGGGACGTCGCGATGATCGCAGGGGCGCCGGTTGCGTGGGCTGTGCTGGTCATCATGGTGAATGATTGCGCGCCGAGATGTCGTGGTAGCCGAACTTGTCGGCGAGCGCGTCTGCCGCCCGGTACACCTGAGTCAATAGCGCCGCGGCGTGTATGCGTCGCGCTCCGATCCATACGAGCTGGGCGCGGTGCAGTTCATCGAGCAGGGCGGGAACGACGGCCGCTATCTGGTGGTAGTGCGAGGTCAGACGTAGTCGTACCACGCTATCCACGGCGGCGCCCAGGTCAGCTTCGGTACGGATCGGGCCATCCGGAGGAACGTCGAACGCGTCGAGGCAGGCACGCAGCGCGGACAAGTCGAGGCCAGCGGCGGGGCCGCGTGCCACGCTCCGTGGACCTGGCACAGTGCCACCCGAATCAGTGCGTCGCGGGTTGTAGAGGCCGAGGTCGGTGTCGTCGGCGGCGTTCAGGACGTGTCGTAGGGCGGCGCGGCGCTCGGGGCTGGGCCAGCGGTGTTCGCCGCGTTCCAGCTTGCCGATCCATCGGCGGTCGACGTAGAGGGCATCGAGCTTCCGGCGGGGATGGAGCTGGTGGAGCGCATCGTTGACGGCGTCGGCCAGTTCGGCCCGGGACATGCACTGTCCGGCCCGCCGCGGCGATGGGATCCGTGTACGTGCCGCGGCGACCAGCACGTTCGGGATGATCACCGTCTCGGGGTGGCGAGGCACCAACGCCCTCCTTACACGGAACTGCGCCCTGACGCGTGGGCCCCCAGCCTACGTGGCAGCGCCTTACCCATTGCGGACAACGCTCCCGCTTCGATTAAAAGTCTGCCGCACGTCCCCAGCCATGTGGGGGAAGTCGCAGTAGACGACCGTGGCGTCGTCGTGGATTTTTCCCCGCGGCCACCGCATACCATGAGGGTCGCTGTTTTCGGCATCGCGAACCCGTCGGAGCAAGGCTGGGCCGCCGGAGTTGGCCACCAGATCTGCTATCTCGTGCCAGGTTAAAATACCGAACCTGTCTACGGGCCTGCTTGCGCCGTCGCTGAGCAGTAGGAGTGATTCGACTCGTTCCCTGTCGACTTCTCCAGTGAGTGCTTCAGATGCGGCCTGAGGGTCTGCGGCAGCGACCCAGAATCCGCCTGGACGGTTTCGGTGCGCACGAAGGGTCTCGACGTAAGCGCGACGGGCGTCATCGTGGGCGGGGGTCCCAGCGGGAATCGAATCCATGACGCGGCGGTGGAGGCGTCCGGTTTCCGCCTCCCGCCCATCACTGACGACGCGCTGCTTGCCCAGTTCGTTGATGACGAGCACCGAGTCCGCAAGCACTAGATACCGAAGGAGGGGTCCGCGGACATCGACCATAACTACCGTGGATGACGGCGTGCCCGGATGATTGACATCGCACGTCGTGTCGTGGGATGCGGAGACTAGGCCGATAACATCAGCCAAGATTTGCGCGAGGCTGAGCGCGGAGTCATGTGCCAGTCGCGCGAGAAGCTCGCTGCCAAGACGGCGTACATACCAGGTAACTCCATGGATGCAGCCACCATTATCGACCCCGGAAAGTCCTGCGCCGTCGAGTAAGACGACAGCGTTCGCCGTCGCTGCGGCGAAATCCTCGTTGATATGGCCGAGGGCGGGTTCGGTTGTGATCGTTACGCGCATGACGTTAAAACTCCCTCATGCCCGTACAGCGGGGTTATCCGCTCCACTTGCACCGGCTCTCCTGTGTATGGATCGAATTGAGTGCCCACGAGCATCGAGAAGCAGCGATCCCCGGCCTTCCGACATAGCTCGTGAAGGGTGGTAGTTATGAATTGGACAACGCCGAGAGAACCCTGCGGGTGTACGCCGGTAAACATTATGAGTGTTCCTTTGCCGTCGAGGCGAGGAAGGCGACCGAAATAGGCAACGTCCCAATGGCGCTCTGGCCTCTCGTCCAAGCCTGAGCGGTAAACAAGACCAGTGCCTTTGTCGCGGAGCGTCCAAACACCGTCCGGCGCGAGCTCGAATCGCAGTAGTGGGTCCTGGTCAAGCACGGCGGCAGTTCGTCGAGAGAGCCTGGGCCCGCAGATGACGATTAGGTTTGGCCGATTGAGATCTATTTCGCCGCCAATCGGCACATTCTCGAATCGCGTGCCGAGGCCGAGCATCGTTGCGAACTCCCCGAGACGCTGAGCACCAACGACATCCTCCAGCGCTACGACTGGCCGGGCGCGGATTGCCTCTTGCTTCAACGGGGTGACTACGGTGACCGAACCGTTGCCGAGGAAGGCCGAAGCTGCGTCGCCATCGATCCTGTCATCAGGTGCGGCCGAATCGCCGTAGGTTGCGACCTCAGTCGTGCGGCGTGGGTTGTAGAGGCCGAGGTCGGTGTCGTCGGCGGCGTTCAGGACGTGTCGTAGGGCGGCGCGGCGCTCGGGGCTGGGCCAGCGGTGTTCGCCGCGTTCCAGCTTGCCGATCCATCGGCGGTCGACGTAGAGGGCATCGAGCTTCCGGCGGGGATGGAGCTGGTGGAGCGCATCGTTGACGGCGTCGGCCAGTTCGGCCCGGGACATGCACTGTCCGGCCCTCCGCGGCGATGGGATCCGTGTACGTGCTGCGGTCACCAGCGTGTTCGGGATGATTGCCGTTTCGGGGTGGCGAGGCACCGACGCCCTCCTTACACGGTACTGCGACCTGCCATGCGGGCTCCCAGCCTACGGGGTAGTGCTACCTGGCGCGGACAACGCTTCCTGAGACACAGGGTCAGCTCCAGCCGGGTGACACCATGACCGTCCCGCCTACCGTCGTGTCGACAGGTCGGCGCGGGCTAGGAGTCGGATCCGACCGGCAGCCGGAAGAAGATCCTTCAGATAAAGAGATCGTGTGACTCCCGGTGGTGTCCTGCTGAAGCAGGTTACGTAGCTCGCGCACTTCGCCTGCGGATGGGACTCGGCTCGTCAGTGCCGCGAGTAGTTTCTCGCGCTCGGGCGGTGATCAGGCCAGCGCGCAAGTGGTCGCTGAGGCTGGTCCCAGCTACCGTAAGTCCCTACACCGTTACTCGGAAATGCTCGCTTTGCATAGCCATACGACTGGTCGTTGGCCGAGACCCGAGGACGTAGCGCAGCAATGACGTGGCCGACCTCGGGATTGTTAGCCGAAATGTAGCTGCGGCACGTCGTATAGATTCACGTTCGTTAGCCGACGCATGGGTGGCGAATCGACCTCGATGATGAGCATCTCTGTGAGGAACTGGACAGTGGCGTCCAGGAGGTGGCTGGTATGGGCGACGGCGCTGTGTTCCTTGAGCCCGGCGGTGAGATGGATGTGCGGGAAAATTCTCTGGTTGGTGTCGTCCCACGCGATGGTGCCGCCACCGAGTGCTTCGACGTTGGTCAGGTCGACGTGCGTCCACACGGGGGCGTCGGGGTTGCCTAGGCGCTGGCAGGTTCCGACGATCTTGGCTGCGGAGAGGCCAGCGATGAACATGGGGATGTAGCCCTGCTTGATGTCGTGGGCGCGGCAGGCGTCGGTGAGGGCGGTGAAGAAGTCGTCGCCGTGGTCGAAGACCACACCGATCATCCGTCCTGGTGTCAGGTCGTGGCTACGCATGCGCGGTCTGGTGTCTCCGTTCGTCGCCGATCGGGGTCGGTGTCGGCCAGGGCCAGGAGGCAGGGCCATCGAGGTTGCCCGCAACGGCGAACGCGGGAGCGATGTCCTGTGGCTTGGTCTGCGCGGCGAGGAGCGCGCGGAGCAGGATGCGGGCTTTGTAGGGGTGCAGCCAGCCGGCGGGGATGAGCCCGCGGGTGAGGAGGTCGCGTTCGGAGCCGGGAAAGCCGTAGGTGCGGGTGAGCGTCGGGCCGGCCGGGGTGCGGGAGGCGAGGACAACGGGGATCCGTGCGGCAAGGGTGGTGAGGGGCTGGACGAGGGGTTCCGGTACGTGGCCGACGCCGAATCCGGCGACGACGAGGCCGTCGCAGTGGGGGCCGATGGTGTCGAGGAGGGTGGGGTCGTCGTCGAGGCTGACGGTGTGGAGGCCAACGCGTGCCTTTTCGTTCTGGCTCGGGGTGGGGATGGTGAGCCGGTGCGGCACGCGGGTCAGCAGCTGTACGGCGCCTTCCATGATGTAGCCGATGGGGCCCGTGTCCGGCGAGCGGAAGGTGGCGCCGTTGGTGGAGTGGGTCTTGGCGGCCCAGCGGGCGGCATGGATCTCGTCAGCGAGGACGACGAGACAGCCTTGGTCGCGGGCGGCCGGGGAGGCAGCGGTCTGAATGGCGGCGAGGATGTTGGCGGGGCCGTCGGCGCCGGCCATGGTGGGGTTACGCATGGCGCCGGTGACGACTACGGGTTCGGGTCGCTGGTGGAGCAGGTCGAGTAGGTATGCGGTTTCCTCGATCGTGTCGGTGCCCTGGGCGACGACAACTCCGGTCGCGCCCTCGGCGAGTTCTCGCGTCGCCGCGCTGGCGAGCGCCGTAACGTCGGCGAACGTGAGGGACGCTCCAGGGCGGCGGCGGAAGTCCACCACCTCGATGTCGATTCCAGCCGAGGCCAGCCCTGGTACGGCGTCAACCAAGTCGTGTGCCGACAGGGTGGGACTGACGCCTTCGCCAGCGCCGCTGGTCATGGCGATCGTGCCGCCCAGGCCGAACACCACCACCCTCAGCGCAGGTGTTGTCGGAGTGGGGGACACGGGCGGGTCCTTTCGGCGGTCGCGGCTCGTGGTCGGGCTGGAGCCTATTACGGCAGGGTGCCGATGAAGCGGCATGCCTGGTCGACGCCGTCGAGGGAGAGGAGACGGCTGCGGGGCTCGGCGAGGCCGGCGAAGCCGTACTGGCCGAGGTCGGCGCAGCGGCTTTGCAGCCAGTGCCAGTCGAGGGCGAGGTAGTCGGCCAGGTGGCGGAGCCGTCCGGCGGGCGTGTCGTCGGCGGTCACGGAGTGGGCGTGCACGTCGCCGAGGGCGTCGCGGTAGGTGGCGATGGTGTTGCGGTGGTCGGTGACGTCGACATGCCAGACGTCGTCGGCGCGAATCCAGGTGGCGATGACGGCGCGCTGGTTGTCCATGACGAGTCCGGGCAGCGTGGCGTACTTAGGGTCGTCCGTGACCGCAGTGCGGATGCCGAAAGATTCCATCAAGGCCAAGGCAAGTAGCAGCAGGATGCGTTCAGAGATGGATGACGCGGCGACTGTCTGCGAAGGAACGCAAAACATCCTGGTCATCGGCTTCGTGATGCTGCGGAACCGATCGGCGGTCTCGCGCAGGTAGCGCAACTTGTGGCGAAACAGCAGCCAGGTGCTGGCTTCCTCCCCGCGTTGCTCGCGCGTCCAGTAGACGGGCACGCCGGATAGGACGTGGTAGTGGCGGCGGATGTGGTCGGCGCAGAATGCCGATCCGATCCACAGCTGTGAGACCGAATCCAAGTCTTCGGCGATGTCTTGGCTGGCCGCAGATCTAGCCATGTCCCGGTAGGGGGAGGCGGCGGCGCGGGCGGCGTCCAACCTTGCGTCGTCTAGAAGTAGCGACAGGTCGAGGTTCGCCACCGCCCACAGGACCGCGGCGGTGATCGCGTCGAGCTGGTACACGCGGGGGATGAGCAGCCGTGCGTCCCTACCGGCTTCAACCAGGTGCCGGTACGCCCGCCGTGAGTCCAGCGCGAAGACACCGACACGCTCGGGTCCGTCGACATACCCAAGAATGAGCCGCCGCTGAACCGATCGGCGCCATCTCTGTTCCATGTCGGCGAGGGCGATCGTGGCGAGGACACGGCCGTCATCGACCGCCGGGTACAACTCCACGTCGATCGCCGTACCGGGAAAGTGCTGTCCTTGCGGGGCCGAGATCGTTCGGCACAAGGAAGGGTCACTGGTCAGCAACTGGCGTCCAGACGCCGAGATGCCGAGCTGCAGCAGGTCTCCGGCGGGAAGCAGGTTTGGCCCTAGCCCGTACCGAGGCGCTAGACCGTGATCATCGGAATCCAACCCCATGCCACCCGAATCAGTGCGTCGCGGGTTGTAGAGGCCGAGGTCGGTGTCGTCGGCGGCGTTCAGGACGTGTCGTAGGGCGGCGCGGCGCTCGGGGCTGGGCCAGCGGTGTTCGCCGCGTTCCAGCTTGCCGATCCATCGGCGGTCGACGTAGAGGGCATCGAGCTTCCGGCGGGGATGGAGCTGGTGGAGCGCATCGTTGACGGCGTCGGCCAGTTCGGCCCGGGACATGCACTGTCCGGCCCGCCGCGGCGATGGGATCCGTGTACGTGCCGCGGCGACCAGCACGTTCGGGATGATCACCGTCTCGGGGTGGCGAGGCACCAACGCCCTCCTTACACGGAACTGCGCCCTGACGCGTGGGCACATCACAGCCTACGGGGTATTGCTTACCCAGCGCCGACAACGCTCCCGGCTGCGAGGAGCCGGTGTGCGCTGCCGACGTACTGCTGGGGTTGGCCCGCGGACCATTTCGGGCCCGTCGGGCCCGGTCGGGTCCACGTTCACGGCGGTTAGTTTGTCTCGGCCGTGCGTCGCGGGCTACTGAGGCCGAGTTCGATGTCGGTGGCGGCTCCTAAGACGTGTCGCAGGGCGGTGCGGAGCTCAGAGCCCGGCCACCGGTACTCGCCTCGTTCCAGCTTGTCGACCCATCGGTTATCGACGTACGGGACGTCGCCGGGGGCGTCCAGCTGGCGGAGGAAGAGGTTGACGGCATCGGCCAGTTCGGCCCGGGACATGTGGTTTCCCGGCCGTTGTGGCGAAGCCTGACGTTTCCGTGCCGCCGTGAGTGCAAAGTTCGACGTGATCGTCTGTTCGTGTTGATAAGACATCTACATCTCCTCTCGTTGGTGTTGCCGGAAATGAAGCGTCATCCAGTCCCATCCGGGCCATACGGCGACTAGCTCGAAACTAGCCGTCGCATCGGTCGGGACTCGGACGTTTCGTCGCACCGCAATGATGATCTCGTCGACGGCGTGCAAGTCGTCGCGAATCGCATCGGCGTATCCGTGTCCCGCAAGCAGAACGCTGCGGGCGCCTCCCGAATAGGCCGCTGTTAGCCACGGTACGAGGCCGGTGTCGAAATCGGCGTTCGCCGGAAGCCTAAAGTGGGCCGCCGAGTGCCCTCCGGGAATGCCCTCGTCCGGTACCTTGTTCACTGCGATCACGTCAGCGCTGGCGCGTAGGTAGCGTACGAGTTGTGCGGTCATGGCGTCGTCTTGGCCGTCATCCAGGGCGTAGGCCCAGATCACGTATGGCCGACGGCGTAGCGTCGCAGTGAGCCAGGGCCCGAGAACTGCGAGCGTCTCGTCGCGTAGCACGTCGGTCTCGACATCGATGCCCGCTGCGGTGAGCATCGCGGCGCCCCCGTCACCTCGTGATGTCGGATCGATAAGGCTGATGACAACTCTGGTGATTTCGGCGTCGATCAGGGCTTGTCGACAGGCCGGGGTAACGCCGACGTGGTTGCACGGCTCCAGGGTGACCACGGCAGTACCACCGCGTGCCGCCGGTCCTGCATCGGAGAGGGCACGCACCTCTGCGTGGGCTTCTCCTTTGCGGCGGTGGTAACCACGACCCACGATGGCTCCTCGGCTGTTCAAGACGACACAGCCGACGGGTGGATTTGGGCCTGTCGTTCCGAAGCCGCAGGCGGACAGCGCGATGGCATGTCGCATCGCGGTCAGCTCGACGTCTGACGCCATCAGGCAGCACCCCCCGAATAGCCTAGGCCCTCAAGGAAAGGTTGTACATCGGCGAGACCGCGATGAGCATCGACTGCTGCGCCGACCTGCACGAGCTGGTGTAGAACGCGTCGGCCCCTGTGCTGCGAGCAATCGGTAGCGCGGTGTGGGCAGTGGCGGCGGCCAGTTCAGGCTGCCCTGCGGCGACTTGAGTTGCGGCCCTACTCGCGCGAGTTCAAAGTCCTGGCGATGCAGCGTCGGTATCGACGCGCGCCGTCTACACACGAAGCTCCCGCCGAGCTGGAGCCACTCTACTGGCATGCGGTATCTGCGGCGGGGTTGACCTGTAGCAGTCCGATGTCTTGGGCCCGGTGACAGTTACGGCGTGGGGTTCCTGGAGAAGGATCTGAGGAGCAGCAGGTCGAGGACTGGCCCGTTGGGGTTGGTGCGGTACGGGCCGGCATAGCGGTAGCCCAAGCGCCGGTAGAAGCGCTGCGCGTTGCTGTTGGGCATGGTGAGTAGCGACGCCCACTGGGGTCCCAGGGCGTCCAGGATCGCGGCGTGGATGCGGCTTCCGACACCGTGGCCGTGCCATCGGCGGCAGACCGCCAGTTCGCAGATCCCGATGAGGGAATCGGTGGTCCGTGCCGCTTCGGTGATCGAGGGCAGCAGATCCTTGCCGAACCAGTAGGCGGGGGAACAGCGGAAGCCGTACCCGAAGCCGATGCAACGTTCGGCGTTGTGAGCGGTGATGAGGGTGAAGTCGTCGCGGGTGGCGTGGCCGATGATCTGACGGCGCAGCGTGTCGGAGTTGAAGCCCGCCGCCGCGACGTCGTGGTCGTCGGCGTGGGCGTCGGCCCACACTGCGGTGAGCGTGTCGAGGAGACCGTCGACCGCTATGCCGTCGTGGCGACGGGTGGTTGTGCCGGGCGCCTCGTTACTCACGTCGGTATTGCCGCTCGGTGAAGATCGAGGTAACCGGCGACGCTGCGGGTCCGCTCGTAAGGTGACAGCGCGTCGGCGACGGTGTTGAGGGCACGCCGGAGACGGTCGGACTTGACGTCGGACAGATACCCGAGCGTTCGGTGGGCGGCATCGACCGCCGCGTCGAGGTCCGGACGTGGCTTGCGCGCGTGATGCAAAGCGATGTCGGCGGTGTAGAGGGCGCGATTGCGGGCGTGGTCGGCGGAGAACAGCATGACAGTGTGCTCGGCGCCGGCGCAGGCGCGTTCGTACTGGCCGAGGTCGGCCCTGCACAGGCTCTCCAGACCGGCGAGTTCAGCCGGCACGAAGAATTCGAGCCAGGCGGGGTCAGCGTCGCTGGGGCCCTGACCGTAGAGATGGTAGGCGCGCACCAGTGCCTGTTCGGTGAGGGTTCGGTCGCCCTGGAGCGCCCAGCCGCGGGCCTCGCGCATCGCCAGCAACGACAGCCACCGAGGCGACCCGAGCTGGGTAGCGGCGCGTTGGGCGACCTTGGCGGTGCTGACCGCCTCGCGCGGATGATCGGTCGACGCCGCGAGCAGGGACAAGCAGCCGAAGGCATGCGCTTCCAGAGCCGGATCGTCGGCGTGCCTCGCGCAGACGAGAGCTTCGGTGTACAGCGAGCGGGCGTCCGTCGTCCTGCCCGAGTCGAGCGCGAGCCAGCCGGCGGTCACCGACAGAGCGCCGGTGGCCAGTTGCAGCCGGCGTCCTACCTGTTCGCTGTAGCGGCCGTTGCGAAGCCATCTGTTCGCTTGGGTCACGGCTGTCGCCGCGAGCTGGTTGAGTTCGACGGCACCATACCGGCGGTCCTGGGCGTACAGGCGTTGCTCGATGTCCAAAATTGTCTGTACGTGCCGGTCGTCCAGTTGCCGGCCGGCATTGTTGGTGGCTGGCCCGGCTGTTCCAGCGAGTCCCGTGGCTGCGGCTATGCTGCTCAGGCCGCGCAAGAGTTCTCGGCGACGAAACTGGCCGTTGCATGCACCCTCTGGCTGAGTCCGATCGTCCAAGCTAGTTGTTTGCGTTGGGTTGCTTGGCGCCCGATGCGCTGCGTCAAGGTGACCGACCTGTTCACGCAGGTACTCGGCGGTCGCGAGATCCGTAGACTGCGGCTGGGCGAGTGCACATTCCACTCGGTTGTCGCCTTCCGGGCCTCCCGTCGATGCGCTTTCGGCAGCGGCGTCGGGCTGCGTGCGTCGTGGACTGTAGAGGTCGAGTTCGATGTCAGTGGAGGCGCCGAGGACGTGGCGCAGGGCGGTGCGGCGCTCAGGACTGGGCCACCGATGCTCCCCGCGCTCCAACTTTCCTACCCAACGGTCGTTGACGTAGTGGGCGGTGAGGTTCCGGTTCGGATACAGCAGACCGAGCGTCTGGTTGATAGCGTCGGCCAGCTCGGACCGGGACATGCACTGCCCACGGCGTCGGGGCGACGGCATGCGCTGGCGTGCTTCGGTGATCACCCCGTTGGGCGTGACCACCGTATCCGGATGACGAGGCATGCACCCGCTCCCTAGTCGCTCAGCTACCGCGCATGTAGGAAAATGGCCAGATGGTCGTCGAACGATCTTGCCAAGCTTTCTAGCAGGGCTTGACCCTTGTCCGCAGTGCCGGCCGAGGGGCGACCGATGATACCGGTCTTTGTGTACGGCGCCAAGCCATGAACTAGGAGCATGGGCCTGTCGTTCGCGAGGTGGTCTGCGTCGACGAAGTCGGCGCCGACGGCGTGGGGGCACACGTGCAGCAGGATGGACACTTCGAGTTCGCCGCCGTGCATGTCCTGGTGGGTGTCGGTGTCCAGCCGAGCGGCGTCTCGGGCCTTGGTCCAGTCTGACCGAGTGGGGAACAACGTCATGGACTTCGGCGCTGTCGCGTTGGCCGCCTGGACGATGTTGCTGAGGACGTAGTTGCCGCCATGGCCATTCACGATGGCCAGGCGGGTGACGCCGCTCGCGGCGAGGGAGGCTCGGATGTCCTCGACCGTCGCGGACAGAGTCTGATGGCTGATGCTTACGGTGCCGGGCCAGCCGGTGTGCTCGTGTGAGCAAGACATGGTGATCGGGGGCAGGACCAGGACGTTGTGCCGCTGTGCGATCGCGGCGGTGATGGCTGTGGCGACGATGGTGTCTGTGGCTAGGGGTAGGAACGAGCCGTGTTGTTCCCAGCTGCCGATGGGCAGTACCGCGACGGTCGGTGCCTGGGCGGCGACGTCGGCGCTGGTGGTGGTGGGGAGCACGTCCACGCGGTCATTCTGTCACTGACGGGTCACGGCGGCGCGGTGCGCCTCGACGAACGCGCGTACCGAGGCGAGGGTGCTGCGTGGGCGTAACGCGATCGCGAGAGGCTGGGTTGCTCGGATGATGCGGTGTGACCCGGTCTCCTGGGCCAGTCGCAGCGCGTTCATCCCGTGCTCGGCGGCACGTTCGGGATCATCATGCAGGGAGCAGTCGGCGAGGTGAGCGTGCCACATCCCGCGATCGATCGACGCGACGCCGGCCTGGTCGTCGAGGAGTTCTTCAAGGATGGCTGTGGCGGAGGCCGGATCTCCGAGCAGTTGCCGACAGCGGGCCTCCGCCGCGGTCACGTATCGCAGGTCGCAGTGTCGCGCGAACGCGTCTTCGTCCCCGCCATCCGCGTCGGCGTGTCGTAGTTCCTGGTGTGCGGCTGTGACGGCGGTGCCGGTGTCGTCGCCGCCGGCTGCCAGCGCCTCGGCCAGCCGGGTCAGGCACAGGGCGCGTGTGCGCGGCGGTACCGGGCCGTGGGCCAGCGATCGGCGTGAGAGCGCGATTGCGGTCCGGACGTCGCCGTTGTCGAGGGCTCGCTGGCTTTGTCGCATCAGCGTGTACGCGACGAGCGGTCGGTCGTTGGCCTCGTTCGCGCGCAGGTGTGAGCGCTCCAGCCACATACCGCCGTCCGAGGAGGCGTTGTCGGCGATCCAGCTCATGAACTCGGACCATCGCGCGTCGACGGCCGCCAGGTGAGGCCGGCCGAGGTCGCGTTGCAACCGATCAAGGAGGTCGAGGTGTTCGCGTACCCGGAGGCTGAGTGTGGACCAGGTGTGGGAGGGCTGTGCGGTGATGCGGTCGAGTTCGCGTAGCCACGCCTGCGACTGGCCGGACAGGAGTTCGTCATCGACGTGGATGCTGACCAGGTGCGGTGTTGGCGGCTGGGACAGCCCAAGGAGTTGGTGGGGCGGAACGTCGGGCGTGCGTCGCGGGCTATAGAGGTCGAGTTCGACGTCGGTGGTGGCGCCGAGGACGTGGCGCAGGGCGGTGCGGTGCTCAGGGCTCGGCCACCGGTGCTCGCCCCGCTCCAGTTTTCCTACCCACCGGTCGTTCACGTAGTGCGCGGTGAGGTTCCGTTTCGGATAGAGCAGATCCAGCGCCGCGTTGACGGCCTCCGCCAACTCCGATCGAGACATGCACTGGCCGTGGCGGTGCGGCGAAGCGAGAGCCCTGCGAGCATTGCGCAACGTGCTGTTCGGCGCGATGACCGCCTCAGGGTGACGTGGCACAGCCACCTCCACAACGCGAACCACTGCTGTAGCGTGACCAGATGGAGACATGGAGTATGTAGAGCGTGGCGTAGCATCCCAGGTCGGCCGGCACCGCGCCAGCCCGCAGCCCGCGTTGCGTTCCGCGGGCTGCGGGCTCGCGAGACCCGCGCGAGCCTCGGGCCGGGGAGCGGGTTAGCTCATTCCGACGTGGTCACAGGCGTGAACTCGTCAGCGTGAACTCCATTGGTGAAGGCGCGCCATTGCGCCGAGCCGAATCGCAGAACCGGGCCATCCTCGTCCTTCGAATCGCGCACGAAAACGGATGCGCCTGCGCTGGCGAACTCGACGCAGTTGCCGCCGTCGCTACGGGTGGACTTACGCCAGGCGTACTGGGGTGTGGTCACGGCGAGACTCCTTCTCCATGGGGGACAGTTTCTCCGCGATCTCGCGCAGAAGACGCATACTCGAATCGATCGATAGGGCGGCTGCCCTGAGTCGGCTGTGCATGCTGATGTACGGGTCGACCTCGTCGGCGTCGGTGAAGATTAGGTCTCGGGTAAGCGTATCGACGGCGACAGCTTGTAAACCCTGCGGGTCTTGCGGATCGCCATATCGGTAAATCGAGTACGCCGACTTGGGGGAGCTGCAGTTCCGGACGGAGGCACCCATGGGAAGCACCCGAACAATCACGGACCGGTGCGTCTCGCAGATGGTGACGATGTGCCGGAACTGCTCCGCGGCAACGATCGGATCGGCAGCATCACGTCGAACCGCGGTTTCATCGATGATGGCCTCGTAGCGCTGTGGCCCGCCGGCGGCAAGCAGCAGCCTCTGGCGGTGGGCGCGAGCGGCGACGGCGGCATCAGGATCGAACTTGTCGTTCTGGCTTAGGTCGCTGCGTAACCGAGCGTTGCTGAACGCCGGCGTCTGCAGGAGACCCGGAACGAGCATGCTGAACTCGTTGATGACGCTGGCGCCGCTTTCCAGGTCGGCGTAGGTCACCTGACGGAGTCCCATCTGGTCGGGGTTCGCCATCCACCATCCCCGCGTCCAGCCATCGGCCGCCGCATCCATGATCGCGGTCCGCCGGTTCGCGCCGACGGCAAGGTAGTCGCAGATGCCGCTGACCAGATCGATGTCAGGGCCGAGATGGCCATTCTCTAGGGCGCTGAGTTGCTGCCGGGAAAACCCGACGGCGCGTGCGAGTGCATCACCGCGCACGCCGTGCTCCTCGCGCAGGCGCCGGATTTCACGTCCGAGCCACCGCCGACGGACATAGGGACTGGGGCGGGTCAACAGCAGCCTCCAAGATCAATCCCGGGCCCGGTCAGGCGCTGGCGGCCGGCCGGGCACTCAATGTAACCCGGGTTGACGTGGAGATGATCTCCATGTTGTTGCTCGACCCTAGTGAAGACGCAGCTCAAGGCCCGGTCGGACCGAAGGTCGGGACGCAAGGTCGGACCGAAGGTCGGTATTCCCAGCCGGGCCCGATTCGGTGATCGTTTATTTGCAACGAGCTATGCCCATGTCGGGATAGGTCCGTTGCCGGAAATCCCGCACGTGGGACAGCCGATGCGGCGGCTTTATGCGCTTGCGTTGGTTGCGCACGGGCCTCCGGGACCGACCGTTTTACCACGATGTTCAGCAAGGTCGATCACCAGCAGAAGCGGGGCGCACGGCCGAGTGCTGTTGAAGCTGAGGAGCTGTCGTGATGGCGACAACGATGCAGTCCGAGGAGACCGCGATGGTCCGCGCGGGCGGCGCGGACGTGCCCGAGCTTGCCATGCTGCTGGCCCACGCGTTGTCGGCGGGATCGGTTGGTGCCTGGCTTGTCCCTGACGCGGGTGCTCGCGTGAGCGTCCTGCACCGCTACGCCGAGCTCGTGTTGGAGCACGCGGTGCGGCATGGTCAGGTCGACACGACCGAGGATTTGTCCGCGTTGGCGGTCTGGTACTCCGGCTCGGTGCGTCCTGCCGTGCCTACGGCGTGGGCGCGTGATCTTGAAAGGCTGCTGGGGGTTAGCGCCGGTCGTTTCGCCTTGTTCCATGCGGCTCAGCCAAACGTCCCACATCGTTATCTGGCTCACGTCGTTGACGGGCGAGGCGGAGCCGACGGCGGAGTGCTCGCCGGGCGTTTACGTGTTCTCGATGCCGCAGGGCTGCCCTCGGTTGCGGAAATCGTCAGCGACCGGCCTCGAGAGAGTCTGCTCGCTCGGTGTGGGTACCAGGCACGGTCGCCGGTTCTGTTGGAGTCGGGCGGTCCGGTCCTGTGGCGGATGTGGCGATCTGCGCCCGTTGTGGTCAGGGATGGATTGCCGCGTCGCGTCCGTCTGCAGCGCTATGGGACTCGATGATGCCGTTGGTATTTGCGTTTCCCCTTCCGTCACTTTATGTCTGCTACGTCAGTGGGCAGTTCCCTTCCAAAGGACCAGGAGCCGTTCCCTTCATGAAGACCGCAACTCGTCTCGCGACCACCGTCCCACGATTCTGGCGCCCTGAACGATTGTTGAGTGCGCTGATGTCGACGGCGCATGCCGGTGCCGCCGTTCCGGCAGCCGATGACGACGTGGCGGCAAGGGAAGGTCTGTGGGGTTACGCAATTCGTCGTGAGTGGCGTAACGGTGAGCATGACCTGTTCGGGTTCACGTCCGACCGGGACGAGGCCGATCGGGCGGTCGCCTGTGACGAACGGTTTTGGCGTCGCGGCCCGGTGCGGCCGTTGGCGGTGTATGTGGTGCCGACCAACGCGGCCGGTGTGGACCGGCATTCGGTGGATGGCTGCCGTGCTGGGTCGTGCCCGGACTCGCCGGTGCGGGGGGTGTCGTGGTGAGTGCGGGGTTGCAGGTGGCGTTGACGCGTCGCACGGTGACGCCGGCCGGGTTGTGGGTGTTCGGTGCGGCGGCTTCGGCGCCGTTGGTGGTGCTTGTCGGGGGTATTCCGGCGATCTATGCGACCACGGGTGTGGTGGCGTTGCCGTTGACGTATGTGCTGGTGGCGGTCGGGGTGGCGTTGCTGGCGGTCGGGTATACGGCGATGGCGGCGAGGGTGGGGCATCCGGCCGCCTATTACGCCATCCTGGCCCGTGGTGTGGGCCCTGGCTGGGGTGTGGCGGCGGGGATGGTCGCGTTGGTCGCCTACGGGGCGATCCAGACGAGTTTGTATGGCCTGCTCGGCGGGACGCTGGCCGGCGCGTTCGGTGGGGCCTGGTGGGTGTACGCGGCTGTGGCTCTCGCCGTGGTCGGGGCGTTGGGGGTCAGGACGATCGTGCTGTCGACCCGGGTCCTGGGGACGGTGTTGGTCGTTTCGCTGCTGATTGTTGTGGTGTTCGTGGTGGCGGGGGCGAGTCAGCCGGCGGCGGGTGCCGTGTCGTGGGAGGGCTTCGAGGTCTCCGGGCTGGCGGTTACCGGGATCGGCGGGGCGGTGGCGTTCGTGGTGGCGTCGTTGATGGGTGTCGATGCCGCGGGCAGCTTCGGCGAGGAGTCGATCGACAAGACGTCGATCGGCCGGGCCATGATCGGCGCGGCGCTGGTGCTCGGTGGCGCGTACGCGTTGGCGGCGTGGGCGACGGGCGTGGCGGTCGGTCCGGGCAGCGTCGCCGAGCAGGCCGCCGATCCGGGGTTGCCGTTCGCGGTGCTGGAGCGTGCTGGCGGCTGGTGGGTCGGTGCGGCGGCGGGGGTGTTGCTGGTCTTCGCGATCATCACCTCGATGGTGGCCTTCCACTGCGTGTTCGCGCGGTATGTGTTCGCGATGGCCCGCGAGCGGACTCTGCCGGTGGGGCTGGCGCGGGGCGGCAGTGGGAAGCGGGTCAAAGCCCCACGCAACGGTTCGTTGACGCAGACGGTCGTGGCTGCCGGGGTGGTGGCCGGCTTCGGAGTGGCCGGCCTTGATCCGATCGGTCAGATGTTCACCTGGTTGTCGAGCCTGGGAGCGATGGGCCTGTTGAGTTTGCTGCTGGCCGCGTCGGTCGCGGCGCTGAAGGCCCCGCCCGAGGTGAGCGGCCCGCGGCCCGGGGTGTGGCAGTGGCGGCTCGCGCCGTTCCTGGGCTCCCTCGCCGGGTGTGTGCTGTTGGGGCTGATGATCCTGAACGCGGGGCCGCTGCTGGGCGCCGCGCCCGGGTCGGCCTATCCGTACCTGCTGCCCGTGATCCTGCTCGGTGTCGCCGGGCTGGGCGGCATGTGGGCTGGGCACCTGCGGCAGGTCCGACCGGAGGTCCACGCCGGTATCGGTCATGGCACGCCGCCGACCAACGCCGTTCCCGACGACGTCGACTTCAACATCTGACAGGGGCGACGATGATGACCCACGCGGCAACACCCGCCGGACACTACGGCTCCGGCCCCCAGCATCCCGGCTACCGCCCTGACCCGCAGCATCCCGGCTACGGCGGCGACCCGCTGTATCCCGGGCTGCCGGAGCGCGCATCGCCGGTACCGTCCGAGGGCTACCGTCCTCGCGCTCAGTACGGGCCGCCGCCCGGCTACGACCCGTCTCCCGCCGGCTACGACTGGCGGGACGCCCCCATCCCCGTGCGGGTGCCGCCGCCTGCGCCCCCGGCCGCGCCGGCGCCTGCGGAGTCGTCCGCGCCTGTGGACGCACCGGACGAGGAGGCGGAACGCGAGGAGGCTCGGCGGTGGGCGAGTCTGCGCTATCAGGTCGCCTGCCGGACCAAAACGGCCAACAACGGCCACATGAATCGTGCCGACTTGGCGTTCGGGACACCCAAGGCTCTGGGCCCTCACGGGATCTTGTGGTTCTTCGCCTCCGCGGCGCCGGAGGAGCCGTTCGGCTTCCGGATCGACATGCTGCAACGGCTGTGGTACTCGTCGCCCGACACGGACGCCCTGCCTGAACTGCTCGTCGAGTTGGCCGAGGTCGCCAAGGGCAATATCGCCTCCGCGGCCGCCGATGGGCGGCGGTGGCATCCGGCTGGTCCGGAAGGGTCGATGGTCAACGGCAGGGACGTGACTCTTCCGCCCGGTGCGCAGTACGTCGGCGTCGGGGTGAGTACGCTCGACAGCGAGGACGGCCGCTGGTACCAGGTCGCCGAGCAGTTGCGTGCGCCGGTGGCCCCCGGCCACCGCAGCAGGTCGGCCTACGACCTGAAGGGCCGCGGCTTCGCGCTGCTGACCGACGACACCGCCCTGCGCATTCTGCGTGATCCCCACGGCCGGGTCGGTGACGACGGCATCCGCAGCAACAAACCCTTGGACGCGAACCGACCTGACCACTGGCACAACCCCCACGCCAACCTGACCGAGCAGGGCGACCAGGAAACCCTCGCGATCTGGCGGGGTCTCGGCACGCTACACGCCGTCCTCACCGACTACCTGTGCGGGCGGCCGGCGTGACCGACACCCTCGACCTGGCCGCCGCCGCGGACCTCGACCAGGACACGATCGACATAGACGCGGTGCTCGGCCGGCTCGTCCGCGACGCCGACGCGGCCGCGCCGACCAGTATCGGCTTTCCCGGCGCGACGGACCTTGACTACCGCCGGGTCGTGACACGTCTCGGCGGGCGGCTGTGGAACAACATCGGCAACCTCGATGACCCGGGCGGAGTGGCGCACACGCGGGTCCTGGAACGTGCTGCCATCACCTGGTTCGCGAACCTGCTGGGTATGCCGGCCGATGACCGGTGGGGCTACGCGACCAGCGGCGGCACCGAGGGCAACCGGGCCGCTCTGTTGGCCGCCTACCATCGCTGGCCGACCGCCCGGATCTACCACACCGACGCCGCCCACTACTCCGTCCGCAAGATCGGTAGGGAGATGGTCGGCGCCTACAAGGTGGTCGTGCGGGCCGGCCCCGACGGGGAGATGGACTACGACGACCTGGCCGCGCAGATCCGGCGGCGGAAGCGGTGGCCGGCGATCGTGGTCGCCACGGCCGGCACCACCATGACCGAGGCGGTGGACGACACCGCCCGCATCCGCGCCGTTCTCACCGAGCACGGCGTCGCCGGGCACCTGCACGTCGACGCCGCCCTGTCCGGGATCCCCCTCGCACTCGACGGACAACTGCGCTTCACCGACGGCGACATCGACAGCATCGCCATCAGCGGACACAAGTTCCTCGGCATTCCCACCCCATGCGGGGTAGTGCTCATTCGCGACAGCGTCCGCAGACCGGCCGAGCGGGTCGCCTACACCGGCACCGTCGACACCACCGTCAGCGGCTCTCGCTGCGGCCTGGCCGCCGCCCTGATCTGGAACGCGATCGCCGTACACGGCCGCGAGGGACACCGCTGGCGGGCCGCGGAGGCCCGCAGCACCGCCGCATACGCCGTCGAACAGATCACCGCCGCTACCGGATGGCGCGCCTGGCGGTGGCCGCACGCCTTCACCGTCGTCCTGCCCACACCACCGGCCACGGTACGCGCTAGGTGGCTGCTGGCCACGGACGGACCGGTCAGCCACATCGTCTGCATGCCCGGCGTGACCCGAGAACAGATCGACGCGTTCGTCGCCGACCTCGCCGACGCCGTCAGGACACGCATCCCGCACCCCCGCACCCCGCCTGAGATCACGACCGCGTCGTGAACCCTGCATCGGCTGCCGACCTTACGGAGGCGATTACATGCCCACCGGCTACGTCCACCATCCGCTCTTCTTCTGGCATGACACCGGTACCAGCGCCGGCGTGATGCCCGCGGATCCGTTTGCGGGCATCCAGCCCTACGTGCACGTGGAGAACGCCGACGCGAAACGGCGCAGTCACGAGCTGATCCAGACCTCCGGTGTGCTCGCCGCCGCGTTGAAGGTCGTCGATCCGCGCGAGGCCACCATGGACGAGCTGCTGCGCGTGCACACCAGCGACCACATCCAGTCCATCAACGAGCAGAGCGAGCTGCGTGGGGGAGGTGACGCCGGGGACGGGTTCTCCCCGGTGGGGCGCGGCAGCTACCGCATCGCTCGTCTCGCCGCTGGCGGCTTGGTCGAACTCGTTACCGCGGTCGCCGAGGGCGTGGTCACCAATGGTTACGCGTTGCTGCGTCCGCCGGGGCACCACGCGACCGCCGACCAGGGGATGGGGTTCTGCCTGTTCAACAACGTTGCTGTCGCCGCCCGGCACGCGCAGAAGGTCCTGGGCCTCGGCCGGGTCGCGGTCGTGGACTTCGACGTGCACCACGGCAACGGCACCCAGGCGATCTTCTACGGCGATCCCAGTGTGCTCACCATCTCGCTTCACCAGGACAACTGCTTCCCGCCGGCCTCCGGCGCGCTCGCCGAAAACGGTCTGGGTGACGGCGCCGGGTATGCGATCAACTGCCCGTTGCCGGCGGGCACCGGCCACGCCGGCTACCTGCACGCGATGCGCGAGGTTGTCCTGCCCGCGCTCGACCGGTTCGCACCCGACCTGATCCTGGTCTCGGCCGGCTTCGACGCGAACAACTTCGAGCAGATGGCGCGGCAGATGCTCACCGCCGACACCTACCGGGAGATGACCCGCCTCCTGGTGGAGGCCGCCGAGCGGCTCTGCCACGGCCGTCTCGTCAGCGCCCATGAGGGCGGCTACAACCCCTGGTACGTGCCGCTCTGCGTCCTCGCCCACGTGGAGGAACTGTCCGGGCACCACACGCACGTCGTCGACCCCTACGCGGCCGTCGTCGCCCCCGATCACCTCCTGCCGCACCAACGGGAGGTGATCGAGACCGCCGCGCGGCTCGTCGCGCGGATCACACCGGCCCCCACCAGCTCCGTTGCCTGACCGGGCAGACCAGCACCACCAGCAGCCCTGCCGACAGCCTCACCGACAACCGGAGAAACCATGACTGCAACGACACTGCCCGCCCCACCAGGGCCGCTGCACCGAGTGCTCGACCGCGGCATCGAGAACTACCTGGACCGGATGAGCGACATCAAGACCAACCACAAGGTGCTGGAGATCGGTGCGGGCATCGGTAGCGTCACCGCCCGCCTGGCCGCGCAGGTGGGCCGGTATGGGGCGGTCACCGCCGTGGACCGCGACGTCAGTCACCTGACCCCGACCAGCGTCGTCGACGTGCACCGGCGTGATCTGGACCGCGAGCTGCTGCCCGGTACGGCAGGCGGTTTCGATGTCGTCGTCGCCCGCTGGCCGCACGGCGCGCTGCGCGATCCGGCCGACGTGCTGGAGCAGATGATCGTCCGGCTGCGGCTGGACGGCTGGCTCGTCCTGGCCGACGTCGTCGCGTCGACCCCGCCCCGGGTGTACCTGGCACCAGACGAGGAATCCGGCAACCTGATCCACACCGTCCTGCGGCAGGTCCACGGCATCATCACCGGCCGCGACGGCGGGACCTGGACCGCCGACGCCGACGCCCTGCTGCTGGACAACGGCCTCACGCAGCAGTGCGTCCACACCACCGCCGAAACCTGGACCGGCGGCGGCGACGGTTGCCGCCTGCTCGCCGACATCGTCACGTACCTGCGACCGGCCCTGGCCGGGGTCACCGACGCCGACGCCACCCGGTTCACGGCCCTGATGGCT
The DNA here is from genome assembly GCF_029626175.1 of Micromonospora sp. WMMD1082. Classification (NCBI taxonomy): domain Bacteria; kingdom Bacillati; phylum Actinomycetota; class Actinomycetes; order Micromonosporales; family Micromonosporaceae; genus Micromonospora; species Micromonospora sp. WMMD1082. The sequence continues at coordinate 3,262,098 of NZ_JARUBM010000002.1, forward strand.
GACCACCGTGTGCTCCTGCGTCCGTGGGCGACCCGGCTCATCCACGCCCGCAAGGTGAGCGGAGATCCAGGCCACTGATGACGTATCTGACGACTCTCCGCCGGCCGCTGGCCGCGCTGCTCAGCGCTCTGATGCTCACCGCCTGCCAGCACACCAGGGCAGCCGGCTCGGATACCGCGAGCACGCCGGCCACCACGGCGCCGGCCGGCCCACCCGGGGCGGTCACGGCTGACGGGCTCACCGCGCCGCAGCGTCTGCTGCTGCTCGCCGACACCATCGGCGCGACACCGGCCGACACCATCACCGGCGACTCGCCCTACACCTACCTGCACCTCGGACGCGGTCACGCCAGCACCGACTCCACGCACCCACCACAGCCACCGGGAGCCGCGAACCGGTAACGAGCTGACCGGCCGCCGCTCTGGGGAGGGAAGCGGCCGGTCCCGGCCGGCGGCAGCGGCCCCCCGTCCGCTGCCGCCGGCCACCCCTGGGCCACCAGCGACACCCCGCTCACGGCCACCAGCGAGCGCCACCCGCCCCGCTGGCCCTCCACCAGCCCCACACGCCGCCATGCGGCACATGATTTGAAGGGTTCACCCGCCTTGCTCAGCCTGTTCGCGGTCGTCGCATCGATCGTGTTGCGCCTCTACGTCGCCGGCGTGCCCGTCACCCTGCCTGATCCCGCCGTGGTCGCGGGCGAGGTCGTGGCCAGGGCCCAGACGCTTGTTCCGTGCCTGCACTGCATTGTGCGGTATCTCGTGATCAGCCTGTCGGCCGCGGACGGCAGCACTGACGTCCTGCCGAGCCTCACCCTGCCGTAAAACCCGTTCCCTCTCGATACCAGAAGGACCTGCAATCCATGCCCATGCTGCTGCCCGCCGATACGCCCTATCACCGGATCACCCGGGAGATCCCGTGGTGGCGGACGCTGCTGACGCTGTTCGCGGTGCTGATCGGCGCCCAGTTCGCGATGCTTCCCGCCGTGCTCGTCAGTGCGCGTGTGGCGCCGGAGGGCCTACCGATCCTCGGCGGCTTCACCGCGCTCGCGCTGTCCTTCGTCGCGGTCGGCTGCGTCCTGCCGGTGGCCCTGCTGATCGTGCGCCGGGGTGAGGGCCGCAGCGTCGGCACGCTGTCCAGCGTCACGGGTCGGCTCCGGTGGGGGTGGCTGTGCTTCTGCGCCTTCCTCGCGGTGGCGAGCGTCATCGGCGCGGTGGTCGGCAGCGCGGTCGTCCTGACATTCCTGTCCGTCACCGGCAGCGCACCACCACCCTCCGGCGGAGGGTCGTCTGCGGGCCTGGAGGGTCTCGGTGGACGCCTCACCGTCCTGCCGATCCTGCTGTGCCTCATCCTTGGCCAAGCCGCCGCGGAGGAGTACGTCAGCCGCGGCATCGTCCTGCAGGCGGTCGGCCGTTTCACCCGCTCAGCCTGGCCCGCCATCGCCGTCCAGGCTCTGGTCTTCACCGCGCTGCACGGCATCGGTGACTCCTGGGCACCGTCGGCGTGCTCAGCATGGGCATCGCCCTCGGCTGGATCACGGTGCGTACCGGCGGGCTGGAAGCCGCCCTCGCCTTCCACGTCGTCTACAACGCCGCCGTCGCGATCCCGGCCGTGATCCTCGGCGGCGGCGCCCCCGATCCCACCGAGTCCGCCATCACGGCCACCTGGCCCCAGGCCCTGTTCATCAGCGCCATCGTCGCCCTCTACACCGCCAGCATCAGCGTGGTCGCCCGGCTATACGGCGTCACCACCACCACGCCTGCCACCCCCGCACGCCGGGATAGCTCACCCGCCGACGCGACCACGCTCATCCGGCGCGGCGACGAGACGGTCGGGAGCGCCACGTGACCGACCGTATCCGCCCGGCGCGGTGGTCGGAGACAGACAGCGTCGCCGCGGCCGACGACGCGTCGCGTCTCGCCGAGGCCGCCGCAGCGCACACCGGACGTGTCACCCAGATCGACGCCCTCATCGCCGCCCAAGGGCCCGCCGATGCCCACTACGACCTCGCCCTGTTCGCCGGGCGCTCCTCAGAGCAGCGAGCAGGGCGGGGTGGGGCACTGGTCGCGCACCTGCGCGGTCGGCTGGCCCGCATCGAGCTGCCGTCCTGGACCGGCAACCTGCCCGCCGGGCGGAACCTGCTCGCCTGTCACGGCTACACCGACCAGCCGCGGATCACGCTGCCCGACGGCCCGACCCCGCACCCCACGGGCCGTGCCGTCCACCACGCCACGACCCTAACCACCGCCGTCGCCGGCCCGGCCGGCCCACGCGGGCACGACGCGCAGGTGTAGCCGCCATGCCCCCACTAGCCACCGACACCGCGCGGGACCTACCGGACGCGACGTACCTGCCACACGGCCTGGTGCACTGCGGACGCTGCGACGAGAACATGACCCACACCGAGCGCCCCGAGGCCGAGCCGGGCTACCAGTGCCGACCCGACTGCCGCCGTGGACTCATCGACGCCGGCGTCCTCGCCGACACCGTCGGCCGGGAGATCCTGCGACACGCCCCCCGGATCGTCCCGATCACCGGCACCCCGACACCCCCGCGCCTGGCCGCCGCCTACGCCCGCCGCGTCCTGACCCGCGTCACCGTCGGCGCCACCGCCACCGACATCACCCTCGCCTGGCACGCCGCCCCCGCCGCCCCGGACCCGCTCGGAACGACCCACCGACAGCGACTCGCCGCGGCCCGCGGCCTCGCCGCCAGCGATCCGCACCGGGCCCTGCACCTGCTCTGTTCCTGCCTCAGCGGCGTCAACCCCCGCAGTGCGCTACCCGATCCGGGGTACGCCGACACCGCTGCGCTGCGCGCCCAGGTGCACCTCACCCTCGGCCAACCGCGTGACGCGATCGGCTGGGCCACCTACGCCCACCACAGCCTGAACCACCTCAACGGCGCCCACCACCCCGGCACCCTGGCCAGCCTGCATCTGCTCGCCACCGCCCACCACCGCGCCGGGAACCATCAACGCGCCCTGCACCTCTACCAGCAGCTCGCCGACCTGCTGGCCGAGACCGAGGGCCCCTACGCCCACCGCACCCTCGCCACCCACGCCACCATCGCCCTCGTCCTGTACCACCTCGGCCACTGCCACGCCGCTCAAACCCTGCTCGCGGACACCATCACCACCCACCAGCGCGAGCACCCCGGCCACCGCAGCACCGCCCGCATGACCGAGCACCTGGCCGGCATCCGCCGCGACTGCGCCGCCAGCGGCCACCGGCACCTCGACACGCCCACCGAGCCCAGCTGATGCCGACGGCATCACCACACCCGTCCAGCAGCCCCCCGCTACCCGTGCCGCACCGCTGGCCACCACCGGCAGGAGACCGCCCGCATGACAAAGGCCGACATGAATCCCGACGTCAGCGGGGTACGCGCCAGGTCGGCTCGCCCATCGTCACGGGCGACAGGAGCGCAACCGCGGGACAACCAGCGAGAGGAAGGACACGCATTGCTGCACCCAGAACGTGAGTCGCGGCCGTGGCTGTTCGGTGCGGACGCACTGCGAGATGACCCGCTCACGCGATACCGGATCGCCGCGGTAACCCATGTGTCTCCCACCTGGTCATACCTGGTGGCATTCCACCTGGGCTCGGAGGCACGTCCCACCGATCAGGAGAAGGTACTGCTCGCCTCATTCCTGCAGCAGTACAAGGACGTCCACTACCGTCCTAGCACCCGGGAGCGGATGGAACGCCTGCCACTCGACGTGGATGGAACCGCAAACGGAGTGGTCTTCCACAAGTGGGCGCAGGACGACTGGGGGTATCGCCGACGCCTCCACGAGGCCGGCCACCCGTTCTCGGTCACACCCCCGGCGCTGCGCGGTAGCCCGCACGACGACGGCATCCCCGGACCGCTGTCCCTGCCGGCGTTGATGGACCGAATCCACGGAAGCGGACCAGAAAGCGACCCATCGCCGCGGTGGCGCGAGTGGAAAGCCACCCATCCTGAGGCTTTCGTGTCATGACCGTTCCTGCCGGCCTTCGACGCCCATCGGATACCGAGCTAGTGCGGCGGGACGGCGGGACCACCGCCAAGCGACCCACCGCAACTCGGCCTCGACCCCACGGCACCGTTACGCCGTCGGATCTGCCGGTAGACGTCGCCCACACCGACCACCCGGGAGCCCTACGCGCCGCCGTGAACTGGATCCCCGACGCCACCGTCACCCACAACGGCAGGCCCACCACACCGCCCGCACCGACAGCCCCGGCCACCGGCGGCTCACCAGCGCTGCGTCCGCCCGGCACGCCGCCGGCGGCACCACGTCGGGAACCCGCCGCCGCCCGACACGGTGCCCAGGGCCGTGCCTGCCCGTGACCTACCGCCCTGTCCACGAAATTTTCGCCGTACGAAGGACCCGCTAACGATGCGCGTGCACGCACCCCCCGCCGGTACTGCCTACCACCGGATCACCCAGCGGATCCCGTGGTGGCGGACGCTACTGACCCTGATCGCGGTGCTGATCAGCACTCAGGTCGCGGTGTACCCCGCCAGGCTGCTGCGTCAACACCTGCCGCTGGACCTGCCGATCCTCGGTGGTTTCACTCCGCTGATCATGTCGTTCCTCGCTACCGCCAGCATCCTGCCGGTGGCGCTACTCATCGTCCGCTGGGGTGAGGCCCGCCGAGTGGGTACGCTGTGCAGCGTCACGGGCCGCCTACGCTGGCCATGGTTGCTGCTCTGCACCGGCATCGCGGTGGTCTGCGCCGGCGCCGCGATGCTCGCCATCATCGCGCCTACGGCGCTGGCGGTCGCCGATGGACGGCTGGACCTTCAGGTGGTGCTGCCCATACTCGCAGTGCCCGATGACCTTGCTGCCCGTCTCATCATCATCGGGCCGATTCTGCTCTTGCCCATCATCGGCCAGGCCGCGGCGGAAGAGTTCGTCACCCGTGGTGCTGTCCTGCAGGCCGTCGGACGGATCACCCGCTCACCCTGGCCGGCCATCGCCGTTCAAGCCGCGGTCTTCACCGCGCTGCACGGCAGCAAAGTCGGTTTCCACCCGCGCACCGTGCAGATGCTGTGCTTTGGCCTTGCCCTCGGCTGGATCACCGTCCGCACCGGCGGCATCGAGGCCGCCTGCGCCTTCCACACCGCCTTCAACGTCCTGGACGTGCTGGCCTGGGACCTCCTCGGCATGAGGACCATCGTCACCGGACCCTGGACCAGGCCCGTCATCATCGGCACCGCGATCGCCGTCTACGTGCTGATCGTGCGCGTCGTAGCCCGCGGACAGGTCCTCACCACCACGCCAGCGGCCACGAGCGCCGCCCCCACCACACCGGCCACACAGCGAGGCGAGGACGAGACGGCCGGGAGCCCGACGTGACTCGCCTCCGCACCGCCGTGCACCCTGGCAACCAGCGACGCGGCCACGACAGCACGCTGGTGGCCCACCACCAGTACCTCGGCAGCATCGGCCTGTTACCACGGTCGATCATCGTGGCGGTCACGCTGGCCGGCGTCCTCGCCGGCATGACTGCCCCCGCCGACGCGGTCGCCGGCGGATGGGCCGCCACGCCGCACGACGGTGTGGCCTCCGTTCAGATCCTGCACCCCGAACTCGGCATCGCGCTGTGCGGCGGTGACCTGGTCCGCGGGGGATCCTCGTCTGTTACCGCCCGCCGGTACCGCATACCACCGGATCACTCGGCGGATTCTCTGGTGGCGGACGCTGTTGACCCTGATCGCGGTGCTGAAGTGCGACAGGAAATTCGACGTGATTGGAGAATGTTGAATTGGGGTTGAAGCGTAGGCCCGCCGGGCGGCGGATGGCTGTTCTTGCTTGTGTGTCGGCTGCGGCGTTGGCGTCGGCGGTGCTCGTCGCGCCGTCTCCGTACGCGGCTGCCGGTTACGGGCTTGTGGTGCTGGTGGTGGCTTTTGCCGTGGGAGTCGCGACGTTGACCCCTCGGGTAGGGCTGCCGGTGTCGAGGCAGGACCGGGCAGCGGCAGTGAGTTTGGTGGACACCTGGCAGGGCAGGACCACGGCGCTGCATCAGGAGTTGCGCCGTTGCCGCGAGTGGGCTCTCCTGCCGGTGGGTGTGCTGGTGCTGCTGGGACTGACGCCGCTAGGGCCGGCTCTTATCCGACCACTGGGCGATTCGCCTACGGCGCAACTTGTCTCGGGCTTCCTCGTGCTCAACTTCATTCTCGTCATCGTCGGGTTACCGCACGAAATTGCGAAGCAGCGGCTCCTCGTCCGTTACCGCTTCTCCGGGCAGGGGTGGCCGGATTGGATCAGCACCACCGCCCGGAAATGCCTTTTCGATGTGACTGGCCTCGGACTGGTCCTGGGGGTCTGGTATGCCGCTGTCGCTCTCACGCCGGACTGGTGGTGGTTATGGGCGTTCGTGGGAACGACGATCATGTCGATTGCGGTCAGGTTTTTCTTTTCTTGGCGGTTGCCACGGCTGACGAAGGCCACGCCTCTCGCGCACGGCGAGTTGCGTGAGCGTCTGTTCAGACTGGCTGAGCAGAACGGCGTCAACGTCACTGAGGTGTATGTCACGCGCACCTATTGGCCAAAAGGACTGCAGGCTGAGGTGATCGGATACGGCCCGTGGCGGATCGTGCTCGCGGACACTCTGCTGCGCCAGGCCGCCGCAACGCGTTCGGCGAGCACGACGGTCCGCGGTGCCGACGACCAGATCGCCGCGGTGGTCGTCCACGAGCTGGCGCACGCCAGGCACCAGGACGCCAGCTCGCATCACGTCCTCATGGGGCTGAGGGTCGGCATCGCGTTGTGCGGCATCTACCTGCTCAGTGGTTGGGCGTGGCTGCTGAGCTTGTCTGGTGTGGAGTCTGCCACCGACCCCGACGCGCTGGGGCTACTGTTCCTGTTGTTCCTCGCTGGCGCGCAAGGGCTGAACCCGGTGCTGGCGTGGGTATGGCGACGCAGGGAGGCGTACGCCGACTGGTATGCGCTCACCGTGACCGATGATCCCGAATCGCTGGAGCAGTACTGGCGAGAGACAGCGCGGGTAAGCCAGGCCGACCCCAACCCACCCCGAATCGAGCGGCTCTTCGCACATGATCCCCCGGTCGTCGACCGGATCGCGGCGATCACCGCGTATGTCAGGAGCCAAAGCCAGGCCAGTGAGGCCGCGGGCCCGCGTACGCCCGCGCCAGCCGATGTCGAGCGGGAACCGGCGTGACCCCGCGACACGAACCGGGCGGCGTTCGGGTCGCCGTGGCACCGCATGTGCCCGCCGCCGATCCGCCGCGAGTCACCCCAGACGCACGTGCTCGCGACCGGGTGGTCGGAGTGGTCGATGCCCGCACCGCCGCGACCGTCCACGCACCTCGCGAACCTCTCCCACCCGCGTCCGAGCGCCCTGACTGTCTCGCCGCTACCGCTGCGGGCGCGGACACCGAACGCGGCACCGCCATCACCGACCGGCAATCCACCCAACCGCACGAGCACCGCGCCGTGCCAGCCGCGCCTCAGGATGACGGCCCGGGCGCGGCACGGATCGCACGTGCGGTCGAACGGGCGGAAGAGCTGGTCGCGGTGGGTGACCTGCCGAGGGCCGCCGGGTGCCTGCGGTCTGTCCTCGCCAACATGGACCGCGCCGCCGTGTCGTCCGCGGCGGTCGACGCGGCCGTCCTCTACGCCCATGTCCTCACCAGCGCGGGACATCCTGAGGTCGGACTGGCGTGGGCGAGATGGGCACGGCCCCGGCACGGGCGTGGACCGGACGACCCGGTGGCGGTGCGGATCCTAGGCGTCCTCGCGGCGTCTCTGCACGCGACGGGTCAGCTCCGGGCCGCCGCCGCTCACTACCGGGACCTGACCGCGGCGCTCACCCGCCTGGACGGGCCTGACGCGCCGCGTACGCTGGCGGCCCGCGCGGACCTCGCGGTGGTGCTGCACGCCAGCGGCGACTGCGACACAGCCCATGCCGAGCTCGGCGCGGTGCTGCAGGAACAGCAGAGCGGCCCGGATCACCTCATGGTCAAGCTGCTCACGCGGCGGGCCTGCATGTACCGAGACTGCCTCGATGCCCGCGCCGCGCAGTGTTTCCTACAGGCGGTAGCCCGCGCCCGCGCCGTGGGCCTCGCCGAGCAGGTGCGCGCCGCCGCCGCACGCGCGCCCTGCGACCGGCACCGGAGGGTCTGCACCCACCGCCGCCCTCGCCCCACCGGCCAGCCGCCCGCGCCGAGCCAACACCCCGAAAGCCTGGAGGCCCGCCGCGCGGGTCAGCCCACGCCAGCGGCACGCTCGCCCTGGGAGGCGCCGTGAACCAGCCACCGTCGTCTCGGACGTGTGCCGGCGGCCTGCGGGGACGCCGCTTCCGATGTGCGGGGCCGGCGGTGAGGACCGTCCACCGCCTCGCCGGCGACGCGACACGCCCCCGCGCCCGGAATAGGCCCGGGCGCGTCCGGGGCGGGCTCGCGTGACGGGCACGCCGCCCACAACCCACTCTTCTTCCGCGCACCCCTTTCGAGGAGACCTTCGATGATCGCCGCAGCACGGCGCTACCAGATCCGCAGCAGGTGATGGACATCGGCGCGGGCGCGGGTTCCATCACCCGAGCCACCAGCGACCGGAACCCGCCGGTGACGGCCGCACACCGCCTCGCCACCGACCCGCCGGCCACGGCCCCGCCGGCCGGCCGCCCGCGCCGAGCCAACACCCCACCTCTCCGGGAGGCTTTTGATGATCGCCGCACCGTCGCACTACCGGTTTCGTAGCGACGAGCTGATGCAGCTGGTGTACGACCCGTTCACGTGTCGCGACTTGTCGCGTGTGGGTGTCTGGCCGGGTCAGCGGGTGATGGACATCGGTGCCGGCGCGGGTTCGATCACCCGGTTCCTCGCCGAGCGGGTCGGCGTCACCGGCAGGGTGATCGCGGTCGACGACACCCGTCTGCTCGATACCACCGACATCGTCGATGTGCATCAGCGTGATCTGCGGGCGGGTCTGGGTCTGCCGATCATGCCCGGCACGGTGGACCTTGTCCATGCCCGCAACGCGTGGGCGCATCTGCCGAACCCGGTCCGTGTCGTCGACGAGGCGATCACACTGTTGCGTCCTGGTGGGTGGCTGGTGCTCGGTGACATTATCCACGGCCGCGTCCTGGTTCACCGGGCGCCGTCAGACGCCGACCTGATCGTCCAGGTCATTCACGCCATTCTCGCCACTGTCGCCGATGGTGGCGTCGACCTGCGCTGGGGTGAGAAGGCTCTCGCGGTGCTCCTGGACGCTGGTATGCGGAATGTCTACGGCCGTAGCCGTGCTGAGACGTGGAGCGGCGGCGGCCCGGGCTGCCTGCTGATGGCCGCACATGCCGCTGCGCTGCGCGACCAGCTTCTGCGAGACGACCTCACCGCCGGTGACCTCAAGCAGTTCGGGGAGCTGATGGTCGACCCCGGCGTCGTCGTCGAGGGCTACCGCTTCGCCTCCACCATCGCCCAGAGGCCGCAGTGACGTCGGGCGGCCCGCAGTGGCAGCGGCAGCCTGACCGGTCGCCCAGGCAGCGGCCGGTGACGACTCATCCCGCTGTTCCCGTCGTCGCCGGGCATCTCCTACGGCACACCCGAGGACGATCATGCACAGCACTGTCACCGACAACCTCGCAGCGCCGGTGTCGCGCAGGCGACCGGCCGCCACCTCCGGCACCGACCTGGCGGCGGGCACGGTGCCGCCCGGCGTGCTCCCGGCGTACGCGGGCGCGGCGGCCCGCATGCCGGTCATCCGCTGCGCGGGCAGCGGTACGCCTAGGGCGGTCGTGGTGCGCCAGTCGTCGTACGGGCCGTTGGGCACGGGGCATTGGCCATCGTGCCGGCCGCCGTGGGAGGCCGCGGTGAGCACTGCGCTGGGTCGTGTGTCGGCAGGGTGGCAGGGAGGGTGCCTCTACGCGCGGTCCGGGCAGCCATCGGCGTCCCCGAGCCGCAGAAGGCCCGCCGCCGATCCGCGGCGGAGCATCCCGGACGCAGCCGATTCCGACGAGGTGGTCGGGGTGGTCAACGGTGAGGAGGGGCCGTGAGCCGGATCCGGGCCGCCCGGTGGGCGGAGCATGCGGCCGTGACGGCGGTGATTGCTGACGCGCTGCTTCCCAGCGCGTTGGTCGAGTGGCTGGTGCCCGAGGCGACGCAGCGCGGCCGTGTGGTGGCCGATGTGGCCGCGATCTGGGTCGAGCACGCGTTCGTGCACGGCGAGGTGTATCTGGCCGACGGCACCGAGGGTGTGGCCGCTGTCGTGGTGCGTCTGCACCGGTACCGGGCGATACCACCACCGGAGATGGACGGCGGTCGTGTCGTCGACGCCGCTGATGAGCACGCGGCCCACGTCGCGTTGGTGGATGCCCTCATCCTGAGTCACCGTCCCACCGAGCCGCACCATCACGTGGTGTGTCTGGCCGTACGTCCGTCGGCCCAGGGCGTCGAATGGGGTCGGGCGTTGCTCGATCACGTGTGTCGCCGGATGGACAGCGTCGAGGCGCCGTCGTGGACCGTTGTCCTGCCAGGCGGGCGGGACCTGTTCGCCAGCGCCGGCTACACCGCCGGACGTCAGTTCACGGTGCCCGGCGGGCAGACGCTGTGCCCGATGCGGGCTGCCAGCGGGGCCGGCGGTGACGCGCGTTCCGCTGCCGAGACGGCCGGCAACCGCGGACGGATGTCGCCGTGACACCCCCGACCACCCTAGACATTCGCGGTATCGAGGGGTATCTGCCGGACGGGCTGCTGCACTGCGCATTGCGCCGGCAACCCATGACCCGCACCGACCACCCGACCGTCTTGGGCTACCAGTGCCGGCCCGGCTGCCGCCGCAAGTCCCTGAACGGTCTCCAGATCACCGGCATCGTCGGACGGGAGATCCTGCGGCAGGCGCCCCGGCTCCTGCCGCCGGGCACGGACCCGTACCAGGCCGCCACCCATGCCAGCCGGGTCCTGGCCGCCGTCACCGTCGGGCCGACCGCCGCCACGCCCCGGTTCACCTGGCGCACCGCACCCGCCTCGCCCGCGACGGGCCACGTCCGTCGTCTCGCCACGGCTCGCCGCGTCGTGTCCGGCAACCCTCACCAGGCGGTGCGTCTGCTGCGTCTCGTCCTGGCCGGTGTCGACCCCGCCGCGCCGGCACCCGACGACACCCACGCACAGGCCGCCGCACACCGCGTCGTCGGGCAGTACCAGCAAGCCCTGCACCGCTACGGGCGACTCGCCGAGCACCTGGTCGTCACGGACGGGCCGCAGGGTCACCGCACCCTGGCCACCCGCGCCAGCATCGCGCTGATGCTGCACCGCCTCGGCCACTGCCAGACAGCCCACGCCCTGCACGCCGACACCTCCACCCACCGCGCCGTGCATCGCGACCGTCGGCCGGCGACGACCGCGATGAGGCTGCACCTGGCCCGGATCCGCCGTGACTGCACCACCAAGGGACACGACTACTGCTACACCGGCGTGCCGGCCGGCGTCGGGCGACCGGTCGGCGCGAACACATCCCCATCGCGTCTGCGGCCCGCTCATTCCGACACCAACGCGAGCCGGCATGGATAACCCGCCACGTCGACCTCTTCAACGGGGGCGATCGCCGCCACCGGGCCCGCGGGCGGTCACCGGATACGCCGCCATCCGATATGGGCGGGGAGATCACCAGCCACGTGTCGGTCGCTGTGTCGGCCCTCACCTATCTCGATAGGACGGCCGGCGAACAGCGCACACCGTAGGGAACCCACGAAGAGATCGAACGAGGAGGAGATCGTTATGCTGATCACAGTTGTCGGGCAGAATATTCAGCACGGGGGATTCACCGACAAGGACGGGAAATGGGAAGACCGGTGGCCGTTGCTGCGGGAGCGGCTCGCTGCCGCAGAACCGGACGTGCTGGTCCTCAACGAAACGCGGGGCTGGACGACGGGCGATCATTGGCGGGTCGGTCGGGCGATGAGGGATCTCGACATGTACGCTGTCCCGCCGCCGCCGCGTACCGTGGAAGACAACGGGTCGCTGATCTTGGCCCGGTGGGACACCATGGGTCCGTTGCGCTACACCAACCACGACTTCTCCGGGCACACGGTAAACGGCTTTACCACCGTGAGTTTCGACGTAGAGGGTTTGGAACAGCCGATTACGTTCGTTGGGTTGCATCTGACCCCGTACAGTGCCACGGCCGCCCTCGCGGAGGCTGAGCTGGTCGTCACCCGCGGCTACCAAAACGGATCGCTCGTCGTCGCCCTTGGCGACGTGAATTTTGCGCCAGCTGACGGCCCGGAGCCGGACTACTCGAAGATGCGTGTCTACAACAAAGCCTCACGGACCCTGCCCTCTGAGAACGGGACCGGCCTACGGCCCAACCGTGACATCGCGAAAGCCATCGAGCGACGTGGCTTCATCGACGTCGCCCTGCACCTGGCGAGGAAGACCGGCGATGAGAGTCTGCTGGAACACACCGCGTCGGATGACCGGATCGACCTGACCTTGGTTTCCGAACCGATGGCCGACGCCGTAAAGGAATACGCGCGGCTCGGCACGCCGGCACGCGCCAGCGACCACGACGGCACTCGTACCGTGATCGACACCGACGACATCGACCGCAGCAAGATGTTCGACTACCAATGACCCACAGGGCTACCGTGCGCCCGCCGGACGTGTGCGCCACATTCCGGCCCGATACGGGCGGGAGCCGTTGGTGGCGAGGACTGCGTGTCCCTCAACCACGCTGCCGTTCGCACCCGCAGGCCGGCGAGGTAGCCGCCGCTGCCACGCCACCGGCCGGGTCCGTCACCGCCGTCCCCGGCCCGCGGCTGGTGGCGGACCCGGTCGGACAGCAGCACATCACTCACGAGTTGCTGGCGGCGCCGGTTGACGTCGCCCGGCAGCGGCGGACCACGGCCGCCCCACCCGCACCGACAGTCGTGGCTGCGACCGCGACCAGCGCACCACCGGCCGCGGCCGGCTCGGCCCTGACCCGCATGGCCGACTGCCGCGCCGACGCGCCGGCCGACACCACCAGCGGCGCATACCAGGACATCGCGCGCCGCATCTGGCGCCGCGCCATCGTCGGCCCACCCGGGCCTACCGGCAGATCTGAGCGGATCCGCGTCGACCAACCGCGGCGAACCGAAGACGCCGGCGGCGGCCGGCAGGTCAGCGCGCGCGTCGCCGCCGATGGCTGCCCCTACCGACACCGACCGGACAGCGGTGCCCGGGTCACCGGAGCGTCGCGCACCACACCACCAGCTGGCCATTGTGGAGGCAGATGATGCTGCTGCGCGTCATGACGTACAACCTGGGTGACTGGGGCAAACGCGCGCACGACCCGGCCGAGGCGGCCCGGCACCGGGCCGCGGTGGACGTCGTGCGGCAATACCGGCCGCACATCCTGTTCGCGCAGGAGCTGTTCGTGCCGGCCGGCGAGCGGGCGCAGGCGGTAGCCGCCCGGATGGTGCGCGCCGCCGGTTTGGATGCGGCGGTGGGGGTGGAGGGCAACCACGCTCAGCTCGCCACGTGCGTCGGCTGGCGGAGCCCGGTGGTGATGCGGCGGGGCTCGGCCCGGCGTGCGAGTCCGGACAGGCTGTGGCACGCCCTGCACGGGGTGACCCTGCGCGCGGGCGGCCCGACCTTCGGATGCTGGGTGTACCACGGGCCGCCGCGGGTGGGCCGCGACGAGAACATCGTCGAAGCGCAGCGGGTGAGCGAGGCGCAGGTGGTGGCCGCGGAGGTGGCCGGCGGCGACGACGAGTGTGCCCTGGTGTGTGGGGACTGGAATTGGCTGCCCGCAGACCGGGCGGCCGATGGTGGGTACTGGCATCCCGACCCGGTGATGCCCGATGGCCTCACCGCGGCGCAGGCGCGGCTGGCGCTGAGCCGCGCTCCCGGGCAGGTGCTGGTGGACGCCGGACTGGTGTCTGTGGGAGCGGCGCTGCGCCGGCCGCTGACCCAGACCAGCACCGGCCACGAGCCCCCGCCGACGATGAGGGGCACCGACTACGGCGCTCGGCTGATCGATGAGGGCTTCGTGACTCCCGGGGTGGTGGAGGCGCTGAAGGACCACTGGGTGGTGGACACCCCGCAGACCAGGGCCATCTCGGACCATCTCCCGAGGATGTTCACCGTCGACACCCGGCACATCGGCGGCGGGCGATGAATCTGGCCTCCGTGCGCCGGTTGCCGGGCGGTTGTGCAGCTCCAGGTGCCGGCGTGCCGGGTGATGACCAGGTAAGCATGCCGGTGGTCCTCACGCTCGCGCGCGACTTCACCGTCCGCAAGAGATCAGCGCCGCGAACAGGCGGAAGCGCTGCTCGATGGCGTGGTCGGCCTACCCGCCCGCCTGCGCCGTCGGCATTCACCACCCGCCGGAGCGGACGGAACTGCAGCCGAACCGGACTGGTGCATCAAGGGTCACGATCACTGCGACATCGGCGACCCGCAGTCGGGGAGGCATCGGGATGGCCCTCCGGCGGGCGGCTTCCGGCGGCGCCCGTCGCCAGACCCACGACAGCCCTACGGCCGTGCCTGACTAGTGGACCGACACCGGGCCCCGCAAGCAGCCGGCCTCTCGTCCACTGGAAGGAGTCGACGTACATGTCAGACCGCGAGTACAGCTTCTACACCTGGAACTTGAAGGACTATCTGTCGACCGACACCGACACCGACACCTACCGGTACGCGGCCGTCGTCGACGTGATCCGCGAGTTGGGGGCCACGGTCATCGCGGTGCAGGAGGTAACCGCAGCGAGTCAGGCAGCCGCGATGGCGCAGATGGCGCGGTTGGCCGACCTGACCGGGATGACGGCCACGGTATCCGCCGGTGGCCCCGGTGAGGCCGCCTCCGACCGGCCGGTGTACGCCGGTGGAGCCGGCGGCAACCGGTTCGCGACCGGCTTGCTGTGGGCACGCGACACCAGCGTCCGTGTGCATCCGGACAGCTTCCGGGTGTATGGGGGCAGCGACTTCTTCCACTCGCTAACGAAGGTGGACCTGACCATCGGCGGCGAGCGGATGACGGTCGCGTCCGGGCACTACTGCCCCATCGGGCAGCCACGCCGGGCCAGCGAAGCGAAGCGGGTCGTCTCCGCGATGCCGTTGGACGGGTTGGGGTTGGTGGGCAGCGACGGCAACACCATCGGATTCGCGCGGGTGCCCGACGGTATGGGCGGGTACCGCTTCTACGACGACGATCCGTACGCCAGCCGGCCGTGGCAGCCCGGTTTTGTGCACACCTGTACCTGGACGACCGACGAGCGCGGTGAGATCGTCGCGCATCAGGCCGACCGCGAAGCGGCCCGGATCCTGGCCGCCGGTGGGCTACACGACGTCGCTCCCACCATCGGTGCCGAGTGGACACCGACTGCCGGGCACCAACCCCACCGATGCGCTCGGCATCGATCGCCGCATCGACTACATCCACGCCACCGGCGAAATGATGAAGCGGGTCACCCGCTACGAGGTGCACAACACGGCGCGAGCCCGGTTCGCCAGCGACCACACGCCCGCCGGCGTGTTCTGGGCCCGGGGCCGTTGACCGCTGGAGGTACCCGACGGTGCCGTCACCGGCCTGGGGCCCGCCTCGAGAGGACGACCGGTCATCTTCGGTGATCCCCGGACATCAATCGCCGTGCCCCGACACGCCGCCGGGCAGAGCCACATGGAGGAGGTGCCCTGCCCAACGGTCTACCGCGCGAGGTCGCCCGGGAGCCGCGACATCGAATCCTCGATCCGATTCAGCCGTCGCCCGTTCCCGCAGCTCCTGCCCGTCGCGGCAGTTAGTTGACCTCGACCGCGTCGGTCCCTCCATTCGGAGGGCTGCGGCCTGCATGCTGTCGCCGAGATGGCCTGGCGTGCCAACCCGGGCACACCGCTGCTGCCGACCGTCAACGAGGGCGTCGACGCCGGCGGGCAAGCCCCCGAACCGTTCCGTCTCCCTGTGCCCACCACATGGGGTGCACTCACGGAGCTTGCCTGCCGGCGCCCTCGATAACCACCGTTGCGGAGACCGATACACCTCATTCCACGAGTTGGAGGACTTGGCAGTGCCTTCTGTAGATGCCCGCTCGGAGGGTGCGGATATGACGGCGAGCGGGCCGGGACCGACCACGATTCGCCGCCGCATCCGCTTCCTGTTGCGTCAACTACGGGTCGATGGTGGGCACTCTCAGGACGATGTGTGCCGTGTGATGCGCTGGTCTCAGTCCAAAATGGCCCGGATTGAGTGCGGTGTGACCAACATCGGCGTTCGGGATCTGCGGGACCTGCTTCAGTTCTACGGGGTTGGCGAGGCCGAGGCGGCGCCGCTGGTGGAGCTGGCGAGGCGGGCACTGCGGCCCCATTGGGCAGCTGCGTACCGCGACGATGTGCCAGCTGCCTACATGGATTTCCTCGGTCTCGAAGACGATGCGATACGTGTCAGTGAATACCATCCGTTCGTGATTCCCGGGCTGCTGCAGACCGAGCAGTACGCCCGCCTGCTGCAGGCCGCGGGACCGCGACGTCGCGGTGGCGACGCCGCGGCCGAGGCCCGGGTGCGGCTGGCCATGGCCCGGCAGCGCCGCGTCTTCGCGCAGCCACGTCCCGGCCGCGTGCGGGTCGTGCTCGACGAGTGGGCGCTGACCGTCGTGAGAAGCGCGCAGGTCATGCTCGACCAGATCGAGCTGATCCTGTCGCGGCTGCCCGAAGTTGACCTCGTGCTGCTCACACGCGGCACCGCCGCCGACTCCGTCCTCGTCGGCCCGTTCTCGATGCACGAGACCGGATCCGAGATCGATCCGGATGTGGTCTACGTCGCCAGCCCGCCCGAGGACGGGGCGCTCGTCGAGGATCCGGAGATCGTCAACGGCTACACGCGCGCCTTCGACCACTCATATCGGCAGGCGGCCTCCCGCGCCGACACACGACGCATCCTCGACGCCATCGCCGAGCCACTGCGTCGCGCCCGGGCTGCGCGGGCAGCCAGGTCTGCACCGTGAACCTGTCGGTCGGCCGCGGTGTGCCGGTCGACCAGGGCGGAGGTGTCAGCTGCGGATCATGGTGATCAGGCAGTCCAGGATGGCGCCGCCGTCGACGTCCAGGCCGTCGTGCTGGTGGGTGGGATCGTCCCAGACCCGCATGCCGGGGATCAGGTGGGCGGTGCGTCTGGACAGCGCCGCCGGCACGTACGCGTCGTCGGCGTAGATCACCGCGGCGCACGGGACCGCGCATGCCCGTAGTTGTGCCTCGTCATACAGTCGCGGCCAGTGGTGTGCCGCGAGGTCCTCGGCGATCCCCTGCCAGGGCCGCAGATCTTGGTAGCCGTCGACGGGGTCGAGCATCCACGGGTAGACGTGCTCACCGGTCCACAGCGTGGCATCGCTGTCGTAGTCGGCGGGCAGAGTCCGCTGCGCCGACCAGGCTGTCACGCCGCCGTCGGCCCAGCAGGACTCGTGCAGCACCGTGTGCAGGGGGTCGCGCGCCGACCACGGGGTGGCGGCGGCCACGTCGTGCGCGAACGCCGCAGAGGTGGGATCGCGTTCGAGCAGGAAATGGAGCCGCTGCTCGCCGCCAGCGACGCCCAGCAGCATGCCGAGCTGCCGCACCTTCCGGCTGGTGAGCCGGTCCCCGCCGGGCAGGACGATGGTCTGGTCGGCCAGTAGTGCGTGGAGCCGGGCGACCCGGTCGCGGTCGCCGGGATAGCGGGCGTAGAAGCGGGCCGAGCGCTCCCGCATGCCGTCGTGCGTCGCCCGATACACCACGTCAGGGGATTGACCCACCGGCGGGAGACCGCCGGCGAAAAACGCCTCCGCCACCGCGTGCGGCGCCGTCGACAGGTAGGTCAGCAGCGCGAACCCTCCGGCGCTTTCGCCCAGCACACTCCACGACCGATCACCGCAGATCGCCTGACGTACGAGTTCGGCATCCCGCACGATCGCGTCGGCCCGGTAGCGCGTCAGTACCGCGGCGGTGGTGTCGGCGGTGGGGCCGGTCAGCGATCCGATCGGACTGGACAGGCCCGTGCCGCGCGCATCCAGCAACACGACCCGGTAGTCCCGCAACGCGCGGCCCAGCCACGGCGGGCTCACCGGCGACCACGTCGGACGCGTCGACTCGTGCCCCGGGCCGCCGTGCAAAAACAGCAGCCACGGCAGGTCCGGCCGCGCCGGATCCCAGATCTCGCGGGCGAACACCGCGATCCGCCCCCGCGAGGGGTCCGTATGATCGAGGGGCACCACCACCCGATGCTCGGCGACCGCCGGACCGGCGCCGCCGGCCAGCCCCGGCGCACCGGGTCGGGTGGCCCGACTACCGGACGCCCGCGGGGGACGACCACCGGGCACGCTTGCGACCATTGCCTCATCTCCTGGGAACTCGATGGTGGGACCTGAGGGCTGCTGACCGGATCCACGACGCCGCAAGAGGCGAACGCCTGGCCGGACACCGGCTACGCGCTGGCCCTGCGCCATCGTCGAGGAGAAGCCGCAGGCCGCCGGTCGGGCGGGTAGTCCGCGTCAATCTCCGCGCGCAGTGCCGTCTGCGCCGACCGGATCGCCGCGGTGAGACGCACCACCGCGGGGTTGTCCGGGTCGAGCATGATCGTGTGTCGGGTGATCTGCACGTCGCCTTCACGCGCTTCCCACGTCGTGTGCCCGTGGGCTTCCAGGAACTCGGTCCACGCGTGCCGGACCGGTTCGGTGGCGTGCAACCGCACCCGGGCAGTCAGCCGGTCCGGGTGCGGCAGGTCAGGGATCCGGGTTCGACCTTCGATGTACTCGTCGGTCAGGTCGTCCAGCATCGATTGGTGGCTTTGCACGTACTCGGCCAGATCGACGTACAACTCGCCGCGGATCTCCCGGCGCCGGTCAGCGCGGTCGCGTTCCCACCTCGCGTCATCACGTCTGCCGGTAGCACGTTGAGTCATCGCCACACCGGCAAGAGCGGACAGCGGACCGAGGAGTGCGACGAAGACAGCGGTCCAGTTGATCTGGCCAAGGATCGACATCCGCCCATCATCCTCATGGCACGTCAAGAAGCGGTATCGGTCGCAAGTTGCCAGCGTCCGCCGACGGTCAACCAGCGGGCGACGGGGCCGCACCGAGGAGCCGATGAATGCCCGGCGCCAGGCCTTGTCCATCATCGGCTGAAGGGCAGCTACGCTGCGGCCGAGGTATCCATCCTTCCCGCCGTGGACTACCTGCACGACCCGCCGGTTATGGCTTTCTGGCCAACCCGCAGTACACGTCCAGTTCCTTCGGTTTGTCGTGCGGCTTTGGCCGCCAGAACGGTGTGGACACCACGCCGGGTGCGACCACGTCGAGTCCGGCGAAGAACGCCGTGATCTCCTCGACGGTGCGCAGGTGGTAGTCGCCGCCGGCGTCGCGGGCGGTCTCGATCGCCTCGGCCGTCTTCGCGGTGATGACACTGTCGTTGATCGCCAGGTAGCTGCCCGCCGGGACGGCATCGAGGAACGTGGCGACGATCTGCGCCGGGCTGGGCTGGTGGTCGTCGGAAATGTGGCCGAGGATGCCCACCATGAGTACCGCGATGGGCTGAGAGAAGTCCAACGTGGCGGCGGCCCGCGCAAGAATCGTGTCCGGGTCACGAACGTCGGCGTCGATATAGTCGGTTGCGCCTTCGGGGCTGCTGACCAGCAGCGCGCGTGCGTGGGCCAACACCAGCGGATCGTTGTCCACATACACGATCCTCGACTCCGGCGCGACGTGTTGGGCCACCTCGTGCGTGTTGCCGGCACTCGGCAATCCCGTGCCCAGATCGAGGAACTGTCGGATCCCCGCCTCGGCGGTCAGGTAGGTCACGGCCCGGTCGAGGAACCCTCGACCCGCCCGGGCGATGTCACGGATCTCCGGCATCTGCGCCATGACCGCGTCTCCCACCTTGCGGTCAGCGGCGAAGTTGTCATTGCCACCCAACAGGTAGTTCCACCACCGGGCGCTGTGCGGGATGTGCGGGTTGAGCCGAGCGACCAGATCCTCGTCCAACGTGTCGCCCATCATGGCCTCCCGTGCATGTGGCGTCGTGGCATGGCGTCGCGGTGAGCTTAGTACCTCGCGCATCGATCGCGGCAATCGTGGCGCTCTGCCCCGACTCGCGGCCGCCTAACGCCCCTGTCCGAAGTGGTCGGTGAAGCGTCGCGACCGGCCGGGGCATGTTCCCGCGGTCGTGGAGCGGGTGTGCCTGCCTCACCGGCGCACCGACGCCGATACATCGATGCGGCTGCTCGTTCTGGGGCGGCCGGTGGTAGCTCGTGCGTCGATATCATGAGTGGGTGGACAGCAGGCCGGTGCTCGCTCAGGCGGAGGACGTCTCGCGGCAGGTCGTGATCGCGTTGTCCGCGGATCCGCCCAACCAGTCCGCGTTCCTGCACGCCTTCCGGGGCGGCGCCGGTGGCCTGGACCCGGTCGTCGCGGTGGCGGTGCTGCACACGTGGGCGCGCGGCGCTGCCCTGCTCGGTGACCGCGACGCCGTCGGCCGGCTGTCCTGGCTGCCGCGCGGCGGCGAACGGTACCGCAGGGCGATCTGGGCCGCCGCACGCGAGGGCGACAACCGGCTGCAGCAGCAGATCGCCGCCGCCCTGCTGCGCCTGTCCGACCGGCAGGTATCGCTGTTACTGGCCTGGTACGCGCACGCGTTCACGCACACCATCACCGAGGTCTGCGGCGGATACCGGGCCGTCGAGGACATCGCCGGTTTCCTGGACGGGTACATCCCCGCCCGCGATCCGGCCGGGCAGGCAGCGGTGCTGCTGGTCGCCGCGCTCGCCGCCGGCAACACCGACCTAGCCGAACGGGCCCTCACCCGGATCACCGGCGGCCCCGACGCCGACACCGTCCTCACTCGCATCGACGCGATCGTCTATCCCGCCATGCTCGCCGCGCTCGCCGGTACCCGCCGCCTGCTGGGCACCGCCGCGTCGGCCGGCCTGGACCTGCCGGATGATGACGTCGCCACACACGTGTGGGCGCACGCTGGCACACTCGCCCGGCTGCTCCCGCCTCTGATCAGGCAGCTACGCACATAGCCACCTCTGCCACAAGACCCGCGGACCGGTTCCCGGCTGCCGCCTCGCCCGGACAGCGCCTACCGAACGACGCCCTCGTGCCCGCGGGGGATTCGCCCACTGCAGGAATCGCTGGCCGTGAACGGTCTCTGTGCAAGCCGCGGCCGTGTCCGTGGCAGACACCACCGGCTCTCGCCTCGCCGGCCGGGTCCAGAGGTCGATCGTGCGTAGGGTCAGGGTGGCGTGGCTGGGGGCACTCGTCGTAGCGCGGCGGCGACGACACCGGGGTCGCCGCTGGCGGCGGCGTAGGCGAGCTGAAGTGCGGGCATCCTGGACGTGACAGCGATGGGTGGCGGTGGGCAGCACCGAACCGACCATCAGTCCGGTTAGGGGCACGTCGGCCAACGCCGGGGCGAGTCGGTCGGCTAGTGCTTGCCGGTGGTCACAGGTGGCCGCGGAGGCCGGAGGACCGTGATGAGTCGGCGAGGATGTCGTGGGCGCGGGTGATCAGTCGGGTGAGTTCGGGGTGCTGGTCGAGTTCAGGCGGCAGGTAGACCGTGCAGCTTGCTGGGTTCGGCCCAGAGACGCGCTCGACGCGGGCTAGAGCGTCGGATCGCGGTTTCGATCTTCCCCTACGACGGATGAGTCAAGAAGAATCGTGGAGAAGGCCCGCGTTCAGTGGTTGCTGGCTGGGCACGAGGTGCTGTTCGTCGACTCGGCGACCCTTCCGCTTGGCGACCCGGCGCTTCGAATTCGGTGGCGGCCGCGTGCGGCTATCGGCGTGAACGCGTTCATGGGCATGGCCTTCTAGCGCGGGGGTGGTGCCAGTCGAACGGCGCGTGCCCCTGGCGCAGGAGCCAGCGGGCGCCGGTCGGTCGCGCGCATTCCAGCGGCGGGTAGCCAGGGTCGGGGCGGCTCTGGCACGCTGAGACAGCAGTGACGCTGGGCTATCTGTTGGTGACGGAGGATTGCGGGACGTGGAGGACGCGGACAAGCGCAGGCGGCTCGGGATGGGTGCGGTGGGGCAGCTGCTGGGTGTGCCCCGGCTGATGGTGTGGTGGTGGGTCAAGACCGGGCAGCTGACCGAGACCGGCCTCGACGACGGCCAGCGGTGGTGGTCCGAGGACGACGTCTACCAGTGGGTGTTGCGTCGACGTGACGGTGACTGGTCGGGGCGGGTGCCGGTGACCGCGTGGCCGTCCATGCCGTTGCATACCGTCTACGAGGCGGCGGTGCAGTTGCCCGGGGCGGTGGCGTTGCGCTGGCGAACGCGGTGGGGTCCGGTGCATCTGGTATGGCCGTTGCCGACCGCGGCGCGGGCGCCGCATCGGCAGTGGGTCGAGCAACTCACCCCGGGTGGTGACGGCGCGGTGCTCGTCGTGTCGGGTGGCTTCTCGCTGCGGCACGGCCCGGAACTCAAGGGTCTGCTGCCCGGGCTGTCGGCGCGGGCCTACACCCCGACCTGGATCGAGGTGGCGGCCGTGGTGGGCCACCCGCTGCCGTGGTGGCCGGTGACCCTGCGGGACGCGCGGCTGCTGCGGGACTGGACGCCGTCCACCGACACGGTCACCGCGATGGCGGTTCCCGCGTTGGACACCGCCGCGTTGCTCATGATGGCGTCGACCTACCCGCAGACCCACCCGGCCGCGCGGGTGCTGGTCCACCTCGCGCGTCTGGCGCACGCTCAGGCCGCCAGCTCCGCCGAGACACTGGTGAGCATGGTCGAGGGCGCCGATCTCCCGGACGGGGTGCTGCGGATCGCCGCTCGACCGATGCCGGTGCCGGACGGCGACCTCGACGCGGTCGACCCGACCCATCGCCGCGCCGGCTGGCTCGACCTGCTGGCCCGCACCGACGACCTCGCCCGCCGCTGCGTGCGTGAGGTGACCAACTGGGACGCCGGTTCCGACCTGCCCTACAGCAACCCTCAGAGCATCGAGGAGAACGACAGTGTTTGGGCGTATGCGTGGACGCGGCGACTGGTCCCCACTGCCCGCACGGCCGCGTTCGAAGTCCTCGCCCGACCGGACGAGCCCGGTACCGCGCTGGTCGACCCCTACACCGACGCTCCGGTCTGGCACAACGGTGTCGGCGACTACACCGCCGCCATGCCCCAACGGCTACCGGCGACCGCGCCGTTGGCCGAGCTGATCCTCGACGGCCCGGTCTGGGTGCGCACCGCCGACGACAAGATCTACCCCGCTCCGGGCGACTCCTACTACGGCATCAGCTGGGGCTACAACGGATCCGGACCCGGCTCACTCGCGCTACTCGTCGACGCGCTGCTCGACGACATCAACACACAAGCACCGGCCGACGCCGTCGGTGCTCCGCCGGGCCTGGAAGCCCTGTTCTCCCGCAAACTGCCCGACCGCACCGTACTCACCCGCGCCCAACTGGAGGCCGCCCGCCGCGGCGAGCAGGTCATCATCGCCGTCGACGACGTCGACCCGGCCGACACCGAGGACGACCAGCCATGAGCGCCACCACCCCGGACCCGCCGTCGCCGATCGAGGACACGGACGCCAGCTGGCCCGCCATGCTCAACGAATGGGCCGCGGACCGGTGGCAGCGCGTCCATCGCACCCGTGACAGCGCCGACTGGCCACCCGCATGGCTCGTGCCGTCGGCCGGCATCGTCGGGGTGCTCCTGGTCGCGCTCCTGCTGGTCGGACTCATCCTTCCCCTGATCCGCTGGCTGGCCACCCTCGTCACCTCGATGCTCGGCGACGGCGCCGACTGGCTACGCGACTACCTCACCACCCACGCCGCCGGCCTGCCCGTCACCTCCGAGACCCTGTGGTGGACCTGGTGCGCCGCCGGAATCGCTCTGTTCACGCTCGCGTTCCTCGCCCGCGCCGTCGCCGCTCGGCTCGGCTGGATCCTCTTCGGCACCGCCACCGTGGCCATGGTCTGGGCCGCGACCCCAGGCCCGGCCCGGACCACCGCCGCGGGTATCGCCGCCCTCTGGTGGATCACGCTCAGCCTGCTCGCGCTGCGCCGCCCCTGGTCCCCGCCGGCAGTCACGGTTCACCTACCCGAGCTGCCCCGGCTCGCGGGCATCCTGCGCCGCCGCGAGTAGCCGACGGTGGGCCTGCGGGCCGATGACATCACCGCCCCTGTGGTGTTCCGGCGGGGTGGTGACCTCGGCGTGCGGTTCGGCTGGTGGGCGATGGTCGGCACCGCCGGTGTCGGTCACAAGATCAGCGTGAGCCCCGGGGTTGTTCGTTCCTGTGCCTCGGTTGCCGCGCCGTCGACCCCGCTGGCTCGCGGTGCGCGGGGGATGGCTGTCGCGCCGGGTTGGTGTCGGCGGCGCCGCTGGTGTGCGTCGCGGAGCCGCAGCCGGGTTGCGGGGTTCAGTGTCGGACCAGTTCGACGCGCGTTGTAGCGCGGAACGCGCGCTGCGGTAGGGCAGGAACCGCAGGAAGCGTCGGTAGGGGGCCGACGCCGGGTCGATCGACGCGGGGCGTCGCGCCCCGACCAGCCCGCTCGCCGGTTGCTCACCCCGGCGGCGGATCGGGTCGCTGGCGAAGGATTCGCCACACCACGCCCTGCGCGGCCCACATGACACCGTCGAAGCGCTGACGTGGATCCTGGTCGGACGGGCCGCGTGCGTGCGGTGGCGGTCGCCGGGCGGGGTCGATGTCAGCCCGGTTGGGGGTGCCCGAGGGGGATGCGGCGGGCGGTGTCGGTGTCCCAGGCCAGTCCGGTGGGGCCCCACGTGTTCTGGTCGACGAGCAGCACGGCGTCGACCGGCATGGTGGCCGGGGTGATGAGGTGCTCGGTGTCGGGGGCGAAGGTGTACGCGATCCGCGACGCCAGCGCGTCGGTGTCAGCACGCTGGCGGCCGTAGCAGGCGGTGATGTGTGGGCGCCACGGCCGGGCCGGTGGGGGTTCGGGTGCGGCCTGCGCGCCGAAGACCTCGCGGATCGCTGCCCGGGCCGCGGCGGCCACCGCGTCGGCCTGAGGGTGGGGCGCGACGTACAGCTCCAGGGCGTACAGGCCCATGATCGCCGGGCCGACGGTGACGTCGAAGGGTGCGATGTGCCGCAGCCGGGCGCCAAGCGCGGTGTGTAGGTCGTCGAGGTGCTCGGCTGTGATGTCGGCAGTGAGCTGGTCGAGCCAGGCCACGGTCAAATGCCTGAACTCGGGAGCGACGGGGCGGAACACCGCCTCGAACGGTCGGCTGTCATCCTGCTCGGCCCACCACGTCCGAGTCTGCGCGAGGTAGACTTCTGCCAGCGCGTGGACCTGCCCGGATGCGGGGATCTCGATGTGAGGCCGTGAACCGGGCGGTGACCACATCGTCTCATCGAAGCTACGCAACGGCTGCTCCTGCGCCCAGGGGGATGCGGGCGACCGTCTCCCACCGGTAGGTGCTTGCGGTGGCGTCCTGTTCCACGTCCACGACGTGCACCTCGTCGACGCTCAGCCTGGCGCGGGCCGGTCGGACCTGCTTGCGCAGCGCCGACTGGATCCGCCCCGAATCCTCGTCCGCTACTCCGTAACCGATCGTCACGTGTGCAGGGCTCGGATCCATCGCCGAGGCGGCGCCGCCGAACACGTCGGCGATGGCCGCCTTGACCGCGGAGTCCAAGGCCTTCCACGGACCGCCACGGTGATCGCCGTCGACGTCGATGAGCACCGAGGTCATGGTCGCCATGGGCGGGCCGGCGGTGCTGGTGAACGCCGGCACCGCGGCGAGCCGGTCGGTCAGCGCGCTCGTGAACGCGGCCCGCTGCGCGGTGCTGATGTCGGCGGACGGGATCCCGGCGACCGCCCGGACGGTCGCGTGCAGCCACTCGTCGGGTACCTCGGCAAGGCAGTGACTGAAATCCGGCCGCACCACCGACCGGGTCCGGGTGACCAGGTCGTGCAACGCGGTATCACGGGTCAGGTCGGGAACGATGTAGACCTGCAGCTTCCGGGTGCCCGTCGCCCACGTCCGAGCACCGGTGATGAACCGTTGCACCTACCCTCCTATGAGGACTCGGCGGTAGTCGTCGTCGGAACATTGTCAACTGCCCGACGCCTCGGCCGCCGCGCATTGTCCGATAGCCGTCGAGGCCAGCCTGCGGCGTGCCACGGACGTGCGCCGGGCCTCAGGCCCGAGTTCTCGGTGCTCTCGGATTTGCCGGTCCAGGCTGGCTGCCGCGTTCGGGCCGATACCGCAGGTGCGCCGGCCGCGTGCCGACCGACCGGGATGGTGACTGTTCTGGTCATCGAGATAGACGAGCGGCACGGGGTGCGATGGTGGCAGGCGAGGTACGCCGTCGGGCCCTGTGGCAGTGGCACGGCAGGTACTGGCCGACTACGGCGATAGGTCCGGGGGCGGTACGGTGGCGTGCCGAACATGTCGTGCAACGGTGTCGCCGAGGGCGTGAGTGCATGCTGGTGTGGACAGTCGCCGAGCAGCAGCAGATCCCGAAGGGGTCGGGGCGGGGCGAAGATCGTCTCGTGCTGCGCCGCGAGGGGTCGGGGCTGCGGTTGGGCGCGGTGATCGACGGGGCGACGGACAAGAGCGGGCGCGACTACGGTGGACGCACCGGCGGCGCTATCGCGGCACAGTGCGTCGCGGACGCCCTCGCCGAGCACGCCGTGGACCTCAGCCCGACGGACGCGGTAGCTATGGTGACCGACCGACTGGCCGCGCTTCGACGGCGCTGGGCGATCGACCCGGACGATGCGCTCGCGCCGAGCGCTGTCGCCGCCGTTGTCGTGCCGCGCCGCGGCGAGATTTGGCGGGTGGGCGATGTGCACGTGGCCCTGCGCCGCGGGGCCGGTGACTGGCAGGTGTACCCCGCCGACAAGACAATCGACCGCGTGGTGGCCTCGGCGCGGGCCGCGCTGCTGCACTGCCTGCTGGCCGCTGGGGCGAGCGCGGCGGACCTGGCCGCTACGGACCCGGGCCGCGCCATGGTCATGCCCCTGCTGCGCGCGCAGGGCGTGCTCGCCAACCGCGACGATGAGCACCCGCTCGGCCACGGTGTCCTCGACGGCCGCGCGGTGCCGGCCCGCTACGTGGAGGTCATCCCGGTACCACCGGGCGTGCGGGAGGTGGTGCTCGCCTCCGACGGCTACCTCACCCCCGCGCCCACCTGGGCCGCCGCTGAGTCCGAACTCGCCGCTTCGCTGCGGGCCGACCCCCTACGCATCGGCCCGAACCCGGGAACGAAAGGGCTCGCGGACAGCTACAGCTTCGATGATCGCACCTACCTTCGGCTGACCGTGAGGAACCGGTCCGACTGAGTCCGCGTCGCGGCGGGCCCACGCGGGCATCGGATGCCTCGGCCGGCACTTGGCCTCTCGCGGCCGGGCGACGGCGGGGTACGACGCCCGGCCGGAGGGCTGCGGCGGTCATCGAGGCCGGGTGTGGTGCGACGCTGTCGGCGGCGGCAGCGCGTGGTGGTCGACCGGCAGGCCGCCGATCCGGGTGAGTTCTTTCAGAGCGGTGTCGAGCAGGGCCAGCGCCTGGGCCCTGAGCGGTGCGTTGACCGTGTCGATGGCGCGCAGGCACTGCTCGACGTGCAGGACGGCGCTGTCGAGGCGGTGCTGCTCGGGATGGTGCCCTGCGGTGCGGGTGGCGGTGTCGATGATGCGGGCAGCGGCGCCGTGCACGCCACGAGAGTGGGTGTCGATGTCGGTGGCGGTGAGGACGAGGTGGCTGGTCAGGTGCGGCAGGTCGGCGGGCAGCAGTCCGAGGCGCCCGACGGTGTCGATGGCGGCGCGTTGGGCGGCCTGTCGTGCGTGGCGGCGGGTGTGTTCGATGAGGCCGATCGCTGTGGCGATCTGCGTGATGACGTGCGGTGCCGTGTCCTGCAGGTGCGGGGCGCAGTGGTGCAGCCGGTCGCGTAGTGTTTCGATCTCCGTTGCAGCTTCGTTGGTGGCGAATTCTCCGTCGACAAGGATGCGCCGCAGGCCGAAGTGGACGTCGAGGAACAGCTGCCATACCGCCTGACGGCGTAGCGCTTTCGCGTGTCGTCGCACCATCACGTCGCTGCCTGCCCTTCGGTGGGTTCCTGCCGACCAGATCGGGCGGTGATGTCGTGCGCCACGCGCGGGATCCGCGGGGCGCAGCCGACCGTGCCGGCGTGCACCGCCTCGACGGCGCCGGTGAGGCAGACCCGTAGGACGCGGGGATCCGCCGCGCCGGGCTCGGGGCGGGTGACACCGGTGGTCAGGTCACGGGTCTGCCGGACGCTTCTCCGGGCTATGCGGGCAGCGCAGGGGGCGCAGCGCAACAGGTCCTGGGAGGGTAGGCGCGGGTTGGCCGCATCGCGCGTGCCGCGGCAGCCCTCGCCCGCGGGGCGGGCGCGGCGTGCTTGGGCCGTCATGCGTCGGGCCGTTGGCCGGTGGGCTGGTTCCAGGTGGTCGTCCGCAGCCCGCTCGTGATGGCCTCGAAGCGGCTGACCGACGCGTTTCCCAGCGGTTGACGGCGTGCCAACTCGGCGACGTCTGTCCAGGTCAGCCCGTCGGCAATCATGCGTACGAGGAGGATGACGGCGTTATGCGCGACGGCCAAGACCCGTTGCCCTGGGTAGTGGACGTGCAGATCAGCAACAAGGGCGGCTATCCGATCATGCATATGCGCGTACGATTCACCGCCCGGTGGCTGGTAGTGGTACGGGCCTGCCGCGCGCCGCCGATCACGTTCGGCGGGAAAACGCTGATCAACCTCTACCGACCGCATCAGGGACAGTTCACCCATGAGGCGGTCGGTCAACCGGTCATCGATAACCGCCTCAGGCAGGGACACGCCACTGGCGTCGGCGGCGATCTGCCAGGTCCGCCAGGCGCGCCGGTACGGCGAGCACCGCACCACCTGCGGGCGCCGGCCGGCCGGCAGCGCGGCGAGCCAGCTGCCGACCCCGGCCGCCTCCTGGCGGCCCTGCGGCGACAGGTCGACCTCGGCGTCC
This sequence comes from Micromonospora sp. WMMD1082, assembly GCF_029626175.1. NCBI lineage: Bacteria > Bacillati > Actinomycetota > Actinomycetes > Micromonosporales > Micromonosporaceae > Micromonospora > Micromonospora sp. WMMD1082. The sequence goes on from NZ_JARUBM010000002.1 coordinate 3,290,961, forward strand.
GGCCCTGTCAATCCGGTCTCCGCCCGCCCTGCGGCGATTGCCGCCTGGTAGGCGACGTTGGCCAGGCTCTCCCCGTGCCGCATGATGACCAGCTCGGCGATCACCATCCGCGCCCTGTCACGACCGCCGCCGCACTCACCTCGACCTCGTGCCTGCGGCTCCGGCGGCGACGCGGCGAGGTCCGCATCCACGGCATCTCCCTCGGTAGCCGGTCGTCGGTGTCCGCCGCGGGTAGCCAGCGGCACCGTTGCCCTCCTGACCGCGCATTCTGCCAGGTCCGTCAGGCGCTGCGGTACGGGACAACACCGCACGACCTGTGGCGGGTGTGTCGCCCGGAGGCCTGCCACGCCACGCTTCGAGGGCGGGCCGCCTGCTGACACTCGGCCAGCGGCACATCGATGCTGGCCGAGCTGCACCGTCCGGTCAGAGTACCGGAATCCCGCGCTCCGTCGGCCGGGCACGGAACCGGCGCGATCGGGAACTCGCCGACCACCAACGGCCATACGTCATCGACAAGCCGCATCTCATCGCGGACCTGAACAGGCTCGCCAGCCCGGCGGCACGTTTCCATGATCAACCGCGCGGACCTGACCGCACGCGGAGCAAGCCTCGCCCGACGGGGCGGTCGGCAGCGGAGGGCGTCATGCGCGACATCGCGCGGGCCGCACGCGGCGTCGCACGGCGAGACCGGGCCCCGCAGCACCGTGTACCGAAGCAGGACCCTTGAGCTTGGGGCGAGGTTTCGCGGTGCGAACGAGGTCAACGTCGTCGGGTTCGAGATCGCGGCCGGCGACCCCGACATATCTGGTGCCCCGCCGGTCCGGGCTTGGCCGGCTGTGTCGATTGCCGCAGAATCGCAGGGTGACCGTCCATCGGCGAGAACCCATGATCACCGATGCTGAGCACATGCTGCTCGACTACGTCCGCGGTTACGCCGATCTGATCGACGCCAGCAACCAGATCGCCGACGGCTGGCGTCACGCGACGTCCTTCCACTTGCTCCTCGCGTCCGGTCGCCTGTTCACTCCGGGCCCACTGCCGCGCGGGCTCGGCAAGATGCGCGACCGGTTCTGCTTCATCAACGCCGCGACAGCTGCGCGCCGAAGCCATGGCCTGCTCTACGCCGAAGGCATCGCGTCCTTCACCGTACGGGGGCAGCCGTTGAGTGTGCCGCACGCCTGGTGTGCCGCCACCGACGGCACCGCGGTCGACCCCACGTGGGACGCCGGCATGGGGGTTGCCTACCTGGGCATCGCGATCACGGATGCGTCGTTGTGGCCGACCAGCAACGGTGGTCTGTTCGACGATCACCGGCAGAGCGCACCCGTTCTCCGGGACGGGTTCACACCCGGCGCCACCGCCGCCCTAGGCCGAGCGCTACCACTCCACCAGGAGCGCGCCTGACCCGCCGCCGGGCCGAGGTGCGGATCGGCCACCGCGGCGCGGGCCGCCGTCGCGGAACCCGGGCTCCTCGCCCGGCGATCAGTGCTGATACGCGTCTAGGATCGGTCGCAGCGACCCTAAGGATGACGATGACCCCACGACCGCAAAGGCACCCGTTCACGCCGATCGTGTGCACGGTCTGCGGGACAGAGAATTCGGTCGGCGCGTCCGTTCGACCAGGCGCCGACGCGAGCAAGCCACCAGGCGACAACGCGATATTCATGTGTGCGCAATGCGGGGAGCTGTCGATGCCTGTCATCGAAGACGGCGAGATCGTCGGAGCGCGCGAGCCGAACTTCGTCGAGTTGGAGTATTTCCACCGGCACTACGGCCCCATCGCCCGCAAGGCCGCCGAACTTCGTGCCAGCCTCTTCCGCAACCCGCCGCGCGAGCAACCGCCGGCGGGGTAGGTCCGCGCACGGGTTGCGCTCGGCCGGCTCCCGCAAGATCATCCGGCCTGGTCGGGCGCGCTCACCCGCGCAACACCCACGGCCGGTGACTATGACGACCCGGCGCCACGAGGAATCGGCCGGGCAGGGTGACCACGGGGGAAGCCACTCTGCCCAGCCGATTCCTCGACCGTACGAGTGGCCTGCGCCGGCGACAACTGGCCAGTCGGGTGCCGTCACGCCACCCCATCGTCGCGGTGATCGTCCAGTCGGAAGTGCCACGGACCTTGCGATTTGCCCGACCACGACGCGGCGGTCCACGATCAGCCCATGCCGAGCGTGCGGAACCGCCGACTGGAACAGCTCCTCGGTGGACCGATTGACGAGTCCCTGACCTACGGGCAGGTCACGGGCCTCATCCCGGCCACCGCCGAAGGCCCCGACCTGGACATCAAGCGCGACACGTACGGCGGCCGGGACAGGGACCGCAAAGCGCTGTGCGGCGATGTCGGTGGCCTGGCCAACGCCAACGGCGGCGTGCTCATCCTCGGCATGGACGAGGACAGCCAGGGACGCGCCGCGAAGGCCGACGGTGTCGACATCAGCGACGCCGAACGCCTCCGGCTTCACCAGAGCGTCGTCGCCAACATCCACCCGACGCCGACGTTCGACATCATCCCGGTCGAGAACCCCGACCGGCCGGGTACCGGCTTCCTCATCATCTCGGTCGCCCGGACAGCGACGGCGCCCCACGCCTACATCCAGAACAACTCGCTGCTCTACCCCAAACGCATCGGCACCCAGACCGTGTGGCTTACCGAAGCACTGGTGGCCGAGGCGTACCGCGCCCGATTCGCCGGCCTCGCCGACCGCATCACCGAAGCTGCCCGCATCGAGCAGGACTTCACCACCCGCCTCGACAACCGGCAATCCTGGCTCGTGGCCACCCTCGTACCCGACCTGCCCGGGGCCTTCCGCATCGACACGGCCACACTCAAGGCCTTCGACGATGACATCGCCGGCCGTCCCATCCTGGGACTGGACATCCCAGTCGCGCGCTTCCGACGGGCCGGGGTTCGCCACCGCCGGCTGATGGGCTACGGCGAGTCCGACACACACGGGCGGTACCTGGATCTTGCCTGCGAACTGCACGAGAACGGCAGTGCCAGCATCGCTTCCTGCTTCGACCCCCGACAGCCTCGACCCGGCCACGACGGGCCACCGCCACCGAGCCTCATCAACGACGAGATCCTCGTCGCCACCGTCGCCGCAGCGCTGAGGTTCCTCGCGGTGCACGCCCGGGACCGCGCGGCGGCAGGCGGCCTCGCCACCGTGCGGGCCACCATCTTCCCGGTAGGGCCGGACCGGCCGGCCCGTCTCGTGCACTCCCGCCTCGGCGGCGTCGACAACCTGGGTACTTACCCTGTGTGGCAGCCGCCGGTCGCCGACACCGTCGCTGACATCGACGAACTGGCCACCGACGGTCGGGATCTGCTGGCCGCCACGTACCACCTCGCCACCGGCCTGGTCCAGGAGTTCGGCCGCCCGGAAGCGCTCCAGCTCACCGCCGATGGGAACGTGCGGCGACGCTACTGGGACCGGCAGGCGCAGCCCGACGTGATGCGATACGCCGAGCAGCACGACATCGACGTCATCGACGACTAGCCGGACTGACGCTGCCACCGCAGCCCACCCGCCGGACGGGCCGGCTTGCCGAGCGGCGACGCCGCCACCGCCCGCCGGGACTCCTTCGCCCGCAGGTAGGCCACCCCGGCGTTAGACTCGCCGGCCATGGGTCTGCTCACCATCAGCCTCAATCTCACCCTGGACGGTTGTGTCGACCACCGGGAGGGGATCGCCGACGACGAGACGCACGCCTTCTTCACCCGTCTCATGGACGAGGGCGGGGCAATGCTGTGGGGTCGCGTCACCTACGAGATGATGGAGGGCTACTGGCCGATCGTCGCCCGCGGTGACGTGGAGGCGCCGCCGGCCCTGCGCGAGTGGGCGGTCAAGCTGGGGGCCAAACCGAAGTATGTGGTGTCGTCGACGCGCACGGACTTCGGGTGGACCAACAGCCACCACATCGCCGGTGATCTGCGCGAGGGCGTGCAGAAGCTCAAGGACGTGACGCCGGCCGGGGTCCTGCTCGGAAGCGGCAAGCTCGCGACCGAGCTCGACCGGCTGGACCTGATCGACGAGTACAAACTGCTCGTCCACCCCAGGATCGCCGGCCACGGCCCGACGCTGTACCAGGGCGGGCTACCCGGCACGCGCCGGCTCGAGTTGCTCTCGGCGGACCCGCTGCGCAACGGCGCGGTGGCGATGCACTACCGCCGCGCGCGCGGAGTTAGGAGAGCGTGAGGTGGAGCCGGAATCGCGCAGTGGCGGTGGCCCTGATCCGCAGGCGGCCGACGCGCCCGCAGCAGCCGCAGCTAAAGCCGACCACGCCGGTGCCGGCTCCTGGTCCGACGCGCTGGTCCTCGGTGGCGATCTGGCGCGGCTTTCCGTGCCCTGGGGTACGGCGGCCTCGTGGGACTGGGTCGCCACGCGGGGGATCATCGCGGTGGCCCTGCACGCGGTGGCGTGCCGGGACGAGGTGCCGGTGGCGGCGGTGCCGCTCGGCCAGCTGATCGTGCCGCTGCTGGATGAAGATCGATTCGTCACCCTCGTCACCACCGTGCTCGCCGCGCAGCTCGGCGACGCCGCGAACCCGGTGTCAGCGCAGTGGGCATGGCTGCGGCGACCGTGGGACCCGGACGCGCCGCCGGGCAAGCGCTGGGACGGACTGACCCGAGGCATAGGCCGTGGCCTACGGGATCCGGCGGTGGACGTGTGTCTGCTCTGGGCGGGCGCCGCGGTGGAGCAGGCCATGCTCAACGAGCGCGGCGGCCTGCACCGCGGTACGCGGGTGACGGTCTCCGGCGGAGAGCACGGCGGCCGAGTCGGGGTCGTGGAAGGCGCGGCCTGGCAGGTCGACCCACCCGGCACGGCGGTCGTAGCCGGACCGCCGGACGCCTATATGATCAACTTTGGTGCTGAGCTCGGCTACCGGCCCGTGCGGGTCCCGGCCGAGTACCTGGAGGCGGCAGAGCGGTCGGCGACCTGACGAACCGCCGCCGACACGCGGCATGTCGTGGCGTCGTGGTAGATGCTCGGCGGGCCGGTCACGGGCGCCGGCCCTGGCCGTGGGTGTGGCGGTCGGCGCGACGGGTCCGCTGGTCAGATGCCAGCCTTGTTCGGTTCGCTGGCCGACATGCGTGTTTGCCGGTCGGGTAGCTACCGGTTGTCGTGTGAGGGTTGGGCGTTGCACCACCGATCTGGGTAGGCGACGATGAGCAACGTCTCGGTCACCTAGTGCCGGCGGATGCTGGGCGTGTTCCTCGGGTAGCGGTGTGCGGAGTGGATGGGCTGACCGGTTGGGTTGATCGCCTGGCTTATCGTTGCTGGTACCGCTGGTGCGCTGAGCACGGTGGTCCTCGCGCCGCCACCAGTGACGGTCGAGGCCGGTGCCGTGCTGAGGCGTTCACGCCGGCGGAGCGAGAAGATCCCTGTCCCGTGATGCCTAGGGCTGCGGGCTGTCCACCGTAGGCTGTCGGTTGCAGACCGACACTTAACGATCATTGCTGGGGGAGCACGCTGATGACCACACCACCCCAGGCCCGGATCTCCGACCTCCCCGGGTGGCCGTGTCCACCCCGCATCCGGGACATCCCCACCACACGGCACAGCTGGGGCAAGGTGCATCTGAGTGAGGGGGACCCTGCGGCGCCTGTGGCCTATGACGAAGTCGGACGACTCTGGGCCAACGGTGACACGGCACCGAAGTTCGCGCTGATCGACAATCTCAATCCGAACCCAGGTGCCATCGTTTTTTGGACCGAGCGCGGACTCGGCGTCTACGTACACCCGAAGTCCTACCGCAGTCTGGGCTGCCTCAACTCCTGGGACATGGTGCCGGATACATGGGTGCCAATCGTTTTGGTAGCGACGGAGTTGCCCGCATTCGTGACGGAGAACCAGCACGCGCAGTGACCGGACGTTTCGCCATTCGGGAGGTATGTCAATGGGGTCGGCGGCACGAGGCCGGCGGCGCTGCGCGTCCGCCCACAACGAGCCACTGGTGACGGTTCGCCGTTGCCGGTCGGCTGGCAGATGCCGGCGGCATCTCCGTCCGTTTCGGTCACTGGGCGCGGGGACCGCGGTGCTGGCCGGCGAACCGGACCACGCTGATTCATCGACTGCCGGGCACATCGCAGGCCGGCATCAATGGCTCAATGTTTGCTCGTCTGCGGTGTGTACACACATCGGCGGCGCCGCGGCTTTCCTGGCTGGCGTACGGTGAACGCCTTCGCAAGGGGAAGCTCCGCCACGAGGTGCCTCAGCGGACTCCACCACGGCGGCGACAGGGCTGGGCTAGCAACTGTCCCGGAACGTCGGGCAGCGCATACCCGCGACAGTTGTCAGCGCGTCGGCGGGAGCCAGGTGCGCGCTGCGGCGACCGTGTCGGCGAGGGTGGTGTGCACGGTGATATCGGGTCGTGCGACGCTCATCTGGAGGATCAGGTCGCGGTGTCGGCGGTAGGCGGGGTCGGCGCCGACGGCGACCGGCACCCGCGCGGTGGCGGCATGCACGCCCAGCTCGTAGAGAGCGATCGGCTGGTCGCTGGTGGGCGATGCGGGGAACCAGAACAGGATCACGGAGGCGCGGTGCAGGTGCCGGTGCTCCCACGCGACCTGCTGCGCGGCGGCGGCGGCATCGTCCATCGGGTAGCGCGCGCGTCGGGGATTGAGCACCGTGCACGGTGTGTCCCGCAGCAGGGTGACCGCGTCTGCCTGCCAGTCGGGACATCCGGAGATTCCGCCGGCGAGGAAGATCGCCGTGTCGTCGCCGGTGTACTCCGTCGGCGACTCTATGTAGCGCGTCAACGGATGCCCTGTCGGCGGCGGCAGCGCTGAAGCACCGCCGTGAGGTCCTCGCGTACCGACCGCACGATGTCGTGGTGTGAGTCGGCCTCGCCACGGATGTCGGCGTCACGGCAGCGGTCGGCCGCCGCACGGCACTGGCGTACCAGGTCTGTCATGTCGGATTTCAGTCGCCGACCAGCCGGGCCGGCCGAGTCGAGGTGGCTGCCGGATTGGTCGACGAGGGTGTCGACCGCCGCCGCGATGTTGGTCAGCTGTCCCACGGCCCGCCCCGCGTCGTCTTCGGTGGGCAGCATCGGGTAGCGGCGCAGCAGCTCCTGCCAGGCATCGATGAGCCGCACCTCGACCTGCGGTCCGGTCTCAGCCCACACGGTCACGCCACCGCCGCCGTGATCCCACGCCACGTCACCGCCCGGGCGGCCGGCCCACCGCAGCCATGACTTGACCGCCTCTGGAGGATCCGCGTCTGGAGAATCGGATCGACCCGGAGAAAGAAGTTCGCGCCACCGCATGACCGCGATTGTCCCCGACTCCAGCCCTGCCCGGGTAGTGGGCGTGAACGGCGGTGGGGTGGCACCGGCCGGCAGGACGGGCCAGGGGCGGTGCGGACCTGATGTTCCGCGGCGATCGGGTCGGCTGGGTGTCGGGCGAGCTTCCATGGGCTCATGCGCGTGGCGGTCCTCGGAGGGGGAACAACTCTCGATGTGTGGTGCGGGCTAGGTAGGCTGACGCGATGGATGACGCCCTGGTGCGCGGCCGGTTGGGCGGGATGGACCGGCGTGTCGGGTAGACCGTGGCGGATGTGCTCGACGCGGTGTTTCCCGGCCAGCGGCACTGCGGCCGGTGGTCGGGATCGTGGTGGCCCGGTGCGCCCGAACGGTAGCGGCGGGCCTGCCGATCCGGGGCGTGGCAGGAGCAGAGCGCGACGACGGATGGACAGGTGCCGGGCTAGTGGTGACGCGCGTCGATGAGCAGATTGTGGCGTTTCTGGGGCCGCATCGGGAGGACGAGATCGCGTGGTCGCTGGGGCAGGATCCGTGCTATCGGTGTCCGCTGTGCGGCGAGGTTGGTGACAGCGACCGGGAGGATGTCACGGAGACGGTGCTGTATCACCGGACGGCGATGGCGGGTGGGTACAGCGGCGAGTCGACGATGGAAGGGTTCCGGCGGCCTAAGATGTCCGTGGTGCGGTGGTGGCTGGCCCGGGTCCATGAGGCATGCCGCACGGGGCCGCTGCTGCCGTGGTCGCAGGTGCCGGCGTGGGCGCGGCCGTCGCAGGGGCCGGACGTGGCCGAAACGAGGCCGTTGACCGATCAGGTACAGCGGTCGTGGACGGCGTCGATCACGGTGACCGGGGTGCCGATGTTGCGGTGGGCGCCCGCACCGCCCATCTGCCAGGTCGACGTCGACTTCAGCGGCCCATTGGGTATCGGGCAGGAGCGGCTGGTCGGTGTGGTGGTCGAGGAGATGCAGGTGCGTGGGGCGATGCCGCTCGACGACCGGGACCTGGTTCCGGACGCGGTCGGCGACCTGCGACTGCTGGACGGCTGGTACGCGCAGGTGTCTGGTGCGTCGATGACGGTGTGGATGCCGCCGTCGCGGTGGATGTGGGTGCTGCCGCCGGGCCGGCCACCGCGACGGGTGTTGTGCACCTTCGACGGGCTGCCCGCGTCGTGGCTGGCAGCGGTGGCGGCGCAGGACCGGCTGGTGCTGGAGGTGGCCTGTCCCGCGATCGACTGTCTGTCGTCGGATTCAGGACGAGGCTTCTCGCTGCCGCAGCGCGCCGGTGGCATGGTCGCGGCCGGAACCGTCGACGATGAGGACCGAGACCTGGTGCGGGACCGCCTCCGCCAGCGCCGTGCCCCGGCCCGGCCGGCCGCCGCCCTGATCGAGGTGGCCGGCCTGTGGGAGTCGGCGTCGGCCCGAGCGCGGAGCCTGGCCGAGGCCCACAACGCACAGGCGCCGGTCGGGCAGGCGGCCGATCCGGACCTGATCGCCCTGGTCATGGTCGGGTTGAGTCGGCAGGACGGGGTGAGTGAGGTCGAGCTGGCGGCGGTGGCGCGGCGGCTCGCTGACCCGGATCTCGATCTTGCGCGGTGGCTGGAGCTGATGATCGGGCCGACCACGGTCGTGGACCGGCTCGCCGACGTCGCCGCCGCCATCCGCGGCGCCTCGCGCGGCGACCTCCCGGCGTTGGCCTGGCCGCAGTTGGGTTGGGTCAGGGCAGCCGGGCGGGCGCGTGCCGCGGTGGACCGGCGCCGGCTTATCGACGCCGGCGGGCTCCGCCTGGGTGATCGGGTGCGGTGTCTGCCGGACCACGACGCCGACGGTGCCGTCTTCTCCGGGGAGGTGCGGGCGGTGTCGGGCATGACGTGGCCACCGGCCAGCCACCCGCAGCATGCGTGGCCGGAAACCTGGTTCGAGGTCGCCACCGACGCCACGAGCGACTATCCCCTTGCCGAGGGCCGGATCCTGCTGGCCGACGACGATGATCCCCGAGCCGTCAGCCAGGCAGCCTACTGCGCAGCTCAAGACCTCTACATCTACGCGCGGATCACCTCGGAGTGGCCGTCCGACCGAGACGACCCCCCACGCCGCGCGCGGATCCGCCAGCGCTACACCCTGCACACCAGCACCCCGGTACGGCGGATCCTGCGCGAGGTGCACGACGCTACGGACGCTGACCTCGACCGGGTCATCGCTGCCGCGATCGTCCGGCTGCGCGACCTCGCACCGCGGTACACCGTTCCAGGGGGCATACTCGCCACCGATCAAGACCCGCCCGGCGACCCCGCATAAGTCCCGCCGATCGCCGACGCGGGTGGCCCGCCCGGCGTCGACACCCGACTGCCCTGCTTCAGCAGCAACACGTGGCCGGTGACGCCAGCACCACGCCGGGGATGCCCCGAGGAGCGGGGCCTGAACGCCGGACTCATCCTGCCCCGGGCGCCTGTCGCATGGCTTCCGCGCCGTGGGGACCGTCCGTCGTACTACCGCGCGGCGTCGGAGGCGTGGTGAGGAAGACACCGTGGGCGGGTCTGCGGGTGGCCCAGGCCGGCGCCGAGGCCAGGAAGTGGGTGTCGATGTCGACCCGATGCCCGGAGACGATCATGTCGGCCAGATCCTGCGCCGCCCGGTCGATCCAGTCCTCGATGACGGCCCGCGCCAGCGTGACAAGCCGGTCCTGATGGGTCGGGTCGGCGCCGGTCAATCGGATCCAGGCGGCGTCGCCGAGCCCGGCGGGCGGACCGACAGCCAAGGTGGCGGCGACGGCCGGCCCGGTGAGCTGGTCGCGGATCGGTATCAGCTCGACAACGCCGGACTCGACGGCGTCACTGGTCATGGTGGAGGGGCGGGCCAGCCAGATCCGGCGGACCGCGCGGCGGATGGCCGCGGCGACCAGCACGATCACGGCGAGTTGATCCGGCTCGGTCAGGGTGGCCAGGTCCGGTTCGGTGGCGCGGCCCAGGGCGCGGGCGGCGCCGGTGAGGGTGTCGGCCCAGCGTAGGCACGGCCACCACTCGTGCACGGCCGCCGCGTGCGTGAGGAGCTGATCCGTGTGCGGCCCGGGCGGCCATACGGTGACCGGCGGCAGAGGCGGGGCGCCAGCGGGCTGCTCGGCGTCGACCGTCACCGCCGCAGCGTCGATCGTGATTCGCCAGCGCGGTCCGATCGGGGTGTGGAGGCCCCAGGGCAGACCGGTGGCCTGACCGGCCGTCTGCTGAACGCGCAGCACCTCGCTGGCCGAGATCGGCAATGGCCGGTAGAGCAGCCCCTGGTGCAGCGCCCGCTGGTAGGCGTCCACCTGCGCGGCCGTGACGAGGCCCGCGTCGACAGCCGACACCGCCAGAACAGTGTCATCGCCGACGGCGGGACGCCCGGTGAGGATCTGCGCCTCGGCAACGGTGAAGACAGGTTGTCGCAGCCGCGCCGCGGACCACGCCGCAGCCTGATCCTGCGGCAGGGTGTCGTCAGACCGGTTCGTCACAGCAACGTCCTTTCGCCATCCGGCTTTCCACCGGGCGAGGCTGCCGGCGGCGAACCGTCGACCCACCGTCGCTTGGAGACGAAGCGTACGACGGCTGGCGGCGCGGTAGGCGACACCAGCTCGGCCACGTACGAGGTGCGACGACCGAACATCACTTCTGGCGCTTCCGAGCTGGCTGATCGCGGCCTCCCCGGAGCGTCTGCCCTTGAACGCCCGACGGCCGCCTTCCTCACCAGGAACGCCGTGTTCATGGGCCGCAGACCGGCGGTGTCGCCAGCCCGGCAGGCGTCGACCAGCACGCCCATCAGGTTAGACAGGCAGGCCGGTTATCGCGGGGGCCGCCGCACGGGGTCCATCATGACGGAGGGGACGCCGGACCAGCCGTGATCAATAACGCGCAGTGGCCGTCGAGCGAGGTCAGGGCCAGCCGTGGGCCGCACCTGCTGAGCACTGGCGAGTTCCCTCACCGGTGGTCCGATCGAGCGGCTCATGGGCGTGTCGCGGGCGCCCGGCGAAGACCATGCCGCTTGCCGACCCTCAGCGCGTCCGGTGCCCTCTTGCCGGACGGCCTCGGCAGCCACCGACGGCGGACTTCCCTAGGCGCACGCCCTCGGTGTTCGCAGGCTCGCGGTACCGTCGACCGACGGTGCCGGCGATCAAAGATGGATCTGGGCGATCCGCGCCGAGGTTGGCTCGGTCGGCGTCGACGGCTACAGCGGCGCTGTTGGCATCGAGTCAGCCACTATCGGCGATCCGGCTGCGCCGACCGATCGGGCGACCCTGCCTCGCCCGCGAGCAGGTATCCCGCGCCGTGCGTGCCTACCGCGGCGTCAGCGGGATCCGTAGCGTGACTGTTTCTCACCGCAGGCCAAGGGGGGACCGGACGTGAGCGCAGACGCCCTTGGACCGCCGCCCATGAGGCAGGAGACCGCGCAGGCCAGATTCGCAGCATTCGTCCGCGCCGCAGTCGATGCCGCCGCCGCCGACCAGGGGAAAGCCATTCGGGACGTGGTCCGCGGCCACATCGGCGGCTCCACCGTTTTCCGGTGGCTCGGCGGCGGCTGGCAAAAGACTCCGGAGCTGGCCAAGGTTCGGGCCTTCTGCGAGGCGACGGGTGCCGACTACAACGATGCCCTCATGGCCTTGGCAGGACGCATTCCCATCCCAACGACCGCCGCGGTAGCGCCGGACGGGGGGCCAGTTCGGCCGCTCGTTCCGGCCACTCGGTGTGAGCCGACGCGGCGCTGTCCGCATTGCGCCGCCGGCCGCCCGCCCCCACCCGACGGCTACACCGTTCACGACATCGTGAAGATCGCGTCGCTGGAGGAACCTGCGCGGCGTGCGCTGCCGCCGGCATTCCACAGGCCGCACTGGGACGAGCTGCGCTGGCAGTGGAGATGCCTGGTTTGCCCGCGAGAGCCGTGGCCGTGCCTGGTGGCCCAAGCCCATGGTGACCTTGTCGGTGTCTGACTCACGGAGGTCACAGGTCCGCCAGGCCGCGGTCAGGTGGCGAAACTCGGTGGCGATGGGGCGGAACACCGCCTCGAACGGTCGGCTGTCATCCTGCTCGGCCCACCACGTCTGAGTCTGGGCGAGGTAGGCGTCCGCCAGCGCGTGGAGCTTGCCGGTTGCGGGGATCTCGATGTGGGGCTGTGAACCGGGCGGTGACCACATCGTCGCGTCGAGGCTACGCAACGGCTGCTCCTGCGCCCAGGGGAACGCGGGGCGACTGTCTCCCACCGGTAGGTGCTTGCGCCACCGAGGTCGGTCACATGGCCGCCCTGAACGACATCCGCAGCGGCGACCTCGACGCCGAGATCACGATGTGGCGTCCGGACCTAGCTGAGTATCAACCGCAGACTCGTGCCTCCGTCATCCGGTCGGCAGGAGAACAGCGGTGGTCGTCGGGATCACGGGCGGTGCAGGATGCAGACGACCTTGCCGAGGATCGTCGCGTGATCGCCGGGCAGTACTGGGTAGCGCGGGTTGCGGGGCACAAGGTCGATGCCGCCGTCGCGGGTTCGGTACTGCTTGACGGTGGCTTCCCCGTCGATCATGGCGGCGACGAGGTCGCCGTTGTCGGCGACCGCCTGTTGACGGACCACGATGAAGTCGCCGTCGGTGATGGCCGCTTCGATCATGGAGTCGCCTCGTACCCGCAGCGCGAACAGCGTGCCCCGGCCGACCAACTCGGCGGGCAGGGCAAGCATCTCCTCGACGTGCTCCTCGGCAAGGATGGGCGTGCCAGCGGCGATGGCTCCCAACAGAGGCACCCGCGTCCCGCGCTGGGCTTCTGACTTCACCGACGGGTCATCGTCGTCGACCAGAGGGCGGGCGTCGACCGCGCGCGGCCCGCCAGGAGCCCGCCGGATCAGGCCGTGATGCGCGAGGGCCTTCAGGTGATGTGCCACCGACGAGGGGGACCCCAGTCCGACGGCCGCGCCGATCTCCCGCACCGTCGGCGGGTAGCCATGCCGCTGCACCCAGGCACGGATCACGGCGAGGATCTGCCGCTGCCGGTCAGTCAACGACACCGGACCGGGCGGCACATCAGGAGCGGTCATCCCAGGACGATACCGCAAACTTAGAACGAATGTGCTAACTCGGTGCGTGTGCGCGGTTCTGCATGGGTCTTCGAGACGTGGCCGGCCCTTGAAACTGACGAGCACCCACCGAGCACCCCAGATCCATAGTGGATAGCTGGCGTCAGTGTTTTGGCTGCTCAACGGCCATCGCGGTTGACAGCGATGGTGAGCTCCTGTGAATTAAAAGTCCACAGCTCTGCCATTGAGCTAGCGGCCCGCGCGCTCAGGTTACCGGACACCGGCGGCAGGCCCACCGTCGATGCCTGCGCAACCGGCGGCACCCGGGCGGCGTACGGGGTCGAGGGGGTGGACGTCGGCTGGCAGGATCGGCTGAGCCGACACCACCCTGGAGGTCCCCGCATGTCGGAGCCGATCCGCGTCGCCGTCCTGGCCGGGGCGACCCTGGCCACCGGGCTGGTGGCGGGGCTGTTCTTCGCGTACGCCTGCTCGGTGATGCCGGGTCTGGCCGCGACGGACGGTCGGACCCTGCTCGGTGCCATGCGGTCGATCAACCGGAAGATCATCAACGGTTGGTTCCTGTCGGTGTTTCTCGGCGGGCCGCTGCTCGTGGTGGTGGCCGTCGTTGGGCAGTTTGGCACCCGCGGCGCGGTGTTCGGCTGGCTTGTCGCCGCGCTGGTCTGCCATCTGGTCACGCTCGGCGTGACGGGGCGGTGCAATGTGCCGCTCAACAATCGGTTGGACGCCGCCGGGCCGGTCGACGGGATCACCGACCCGGCGGCGGTACGGCAGTGGTTCGAGGCACCCTGGGTGCGCTGGAACCTGGTCCGGACGGTCAGTTCGGTCGCCGCCTTCGCCTGCCTGATCGGCGCCCTGCTCGCCCAGTAGCACCAGTAGAGCCCGGTAACGCCGGTAGCACCAGCGGAGGCCGGTAACGCGGGTAGCGCCAGTAGCGCCCGGTAGCGCCGGGTAGACAGCATGCGTGATGGGCGGCTGAACGGGTACGGATCGGGCATGCGGATCGTGGTGGTGGGGGCGAGCGGGAACGTCGGCACCGCGCTGCTGCGCCGGTTGCGGCGGGAGCGGGACGTGCAGATCGTCGGGGTGGCCCGGCGGCTGCCCCCTGAGGGTGCCGGTGAGCCGTACGACGGGGTGCGGTGGCACTCGTGCGACATCGGTCTGCCCGGCGCGGTGGACGAGCTTGTCCAGATCTTCGCCGGTGCCGCCGCTGTGGTGCACCTGGCCTGGCAGATCCAGCCCAGCCACGACCAGCATGTGCTGCGCCGCACCAACGTGGGCGGCAGCCAGGCGGTGGTCGACGCGGTGCTGCGCGCCGGGGTGTCGGCCCTGGTGTACGCCTCGTCGGTCGGCACGTACGCGCCCGGTCCGAAGGATCTGCCGATCAGCGAGCGGTGGCCGGCGACCGGGGTGGCCGAGTCGTCGTACAGCCGGCACAAGGCGGAGGTGGAGGAGATGCTCGACGGGGCCGAGCGGAGCCACCCCGCGCTGCGGCTGGTGCGGATGCGCCCAGGGTTGATCTTCCAGCGGGAGGCCGGCACCGAGATCAGCCGGTACTTCCTCGGGCCGCTGGTGCCGGTGCGGCTGCTGCGTTTCGGCCGGCTGCCGTTGGTGCCGACCAACCGGCGGCTGCGGATGCAGGCGGTGCACGCCGACGACGTGGCCGACGCGTACGCGCGGGCGATCCTGAGCGACGCCCGCGGCGCCTTCAACCTCGCCGCGGACCCGGTGCTGACCCCGGAGCTGGTGGCCCGGCACTTCCACGGCTGGACGGTGCCGGTGCCCGCCCCGATGCTGCGTGCCGCCGCCGCGCTGACCTGGCGGGCCCGGCTGCAACCGGTCGACGCCGGCTGGGTCGCGCTGGCGCTGAACGCGCCGCTGATGTCCAGCGCGCGGGCCGAGACGGAGTTGGGCTGGCAGCCGCGCGTCGACTCGGTCGCCGCGCTGGAGGAACTCTTCGCCGGCATGGCGCAGCGCGCACACACCGACAGCCCGCCGATGTCCGCCGCGCCCGACCTGCCCGGCCGCCTCGCCGCCCTGCTCCGGGCCCGCCCCGCCGGCCACGGCAACCCCTACTGACCGGTCCACGCCGGGGCAGCACCGGGCCACGCCAGGGCCACACCGGGGCTGCGCCCGGAGGCTGCACCGGGGCCGCGCCCAGAGGCTGCACCGGGGCTGGACCGAGGGTCAGCGGATGGTGGAGGAAGCGAAGGTCGGTTTGCCGGAGCCCAGGTAGAAGATGCCGGGGAAGGTCTGGAAACCGTGGCTGGGGTTGCGGCGCAGCGTCGAGTTCTCGATCCGCAGGGTGCCGGTGCGGTCGTTGCTGACGAAGAAGATCGCGCCGCCGCCCTCCTTGGCGTCGTTGCCCTCGATGACCGTGCCGGCGATGCGTACCGAGAACGTGTTGCCGTCGCAGTAGATCGCGCCGCCGCTGCCGCCGCCGGGTGTGCCGGAGCGGGCCGGGTTGGCGCCGTTGCCGACCGCCACGTTGTCCCGCAGCACGCTGTTGAGCACCACCCAGGAGACGCCGATGCTGCTCAGCGCGCCGCCGTTGGCGCAGGAGCCACCGGTGAACGTGCTGTTGACGACGTACACCGGCTGGTCGTCGTGCTGGTCGAGCACCCGGATGGCGGCGCCGCCCAGGTCCGGGCCGGTACGGTCGCAGCGGTTGTCGACGAAGCGCGAGTTGACCACCTTGAACCGGCCACCCCGGACGAAGATCGCCCCACCGCCGCCGCCGTCGATGCGCTGGCCGGTGGCGTCGCCGCCGGTGAAGGTGAGGTTCTGCACGGTCAGCTGCGGGTGGTCCTGGTCGTTGCAGTGCGAGGTGGTCCAGCCCTGCAGCGGGTCGCAGGTGTTCATGTAGAGGATGCGCCGCTTGCCCTGCCCGCTGAGGGTCACCTTGCCGCCGCCGTCGAGCACCACCTTCGGTCCGTTGGCGTTGCGTACCTTGGCGGTCGCGGTCATCCGGATCGTCACCGGGTCGGGGCCGCAGTCGAAGGTGATGATCCCCCCGGCCGCGACCGCCCGGACCACGGCGGCGGAGGTGCAACTGGCGGCGGTGCCGTTGCCGACGGTACGGGTCGGCTTCGACGTGTCGACCGCCCGCGCCGCCGCCGGCACGGCCACCCGCCCGGCCGGGTTGCCGGTGTCGCGTCCGGCCGGTGGCGTGGTGCGTGGGGTCGGGCTGGCGCTGGTCCCGGGGCTGCCCAGGCCGGTCCGGGCCGGCGGATTGGCCCGCGCGCCCGCTTCCTGCCCCATCGTTGGCGAGGCGGTGTCGACGTCGCTCACCGGCGGCTGGGCGCCGCGCGGATCGGCGCGCGGCACGGACGGGCCGCAGGCGGTCAGGGCGACGGTGGCGACGCCGAGCGCGGCCACGGCGGCGAGGGATCTCAGGCGCACCCCGTGATGCTAGGGCCGGTGGACCGCCAGAGCGAGTCCGGCGGTGGGTCTAGGCGAGCGGTACGTGGTGCAGGTGCCGTCGGCGGCGCAGCCGGACGCCGAAGACACCCGCCACCGTCACGATCAGCAGCGCGGTGACCACCAGCCCGTGCAGGACACCCCGGGTCAGGTAGCCGTCGTCGGTGTGGTCCACCGCCCAGGTGCCGATCTCCCGGCTCGACCAGAACGGGGTCAGCTTCGCCCCCGCGTCGGCCGGGTCGAGCAGCATCTGCGTCGCCACCACGGTGAGCAGCAGCAGCGTGCCCTCCAGCTCGCGGGGGAGCAGGGCGCCGATCAGCATGCCGAACGGCGCGGCCACGGCCACGCAGCAGAGCATCGCCACGGCGATCCCGCCGTACCGCAGGTTGGTCGCGTCGAAGACGGTGAGCAGGAAGAACGGCACGGAGATCGCCAGCCCGAGCACCCACAGGCCGAGCATCCGCCCGACGTAGAGGTGGTGCGGCCGGTAGCCGGCGAGCCGGAGCCGGGGTTCCAGTTCGCGGGCGGCGCTGGTGGCGAAGAGCGCGGCCGTGCTGACCGCCCAGCTGATGCCGAGCAGCAGCGCGCGCACCGACTGCCCGACGTAGGCATCCCGCCGGATCAGCCAGAAGGTCAACGGCATCAACAGCAGGAGCAGGAGTACGCCCCGGCGGCGCGCCAGCTCCCGCAGCGTCATCTCGGCCACGGTGACCAACCGGTTCACGATCGGCCTCCCTGCCGGGCGGTGGTCAGGTCGAGCACCACGTCGACCCGGTCGAGTTGGTTGAGCAGATGGGTCACCACCACGATGGCCCGTCCCTCGTCGCGCAGCCGGATCAGCTGGTCCCAGAGGTTGACGTAGCTGCCCTGGTCGAAGCCCTGGTAGGGCTCGTCGAGCAGCAGCACGTCCGGCGCCGCCAGGGTGGACATGGTGAGGTTCAGCTTCTGCCGCGTACCGCCGGAGAGGTGCCGGGCGAGCACATCGCCCTCGGCGTCCCAGCCGAGGTGCCGGGCCGCCGCCCGGCCGGCCCGCCGGGCCGGCCCCCGTGGTAGGCCCTGACCGGCCCCCACCAGGACGAAGTGTTCGTCGGGCAGCAGGAAGTCGGCCGTGCCGCCCTGCTGCGGGCAGTAGCCGAGCCGGCCGGAGACGGTCACCTCGCCGGCGTCGGGAGAGATCAGGCCGGCGCAGATCCGCAGGAAGGTGCTCTTGCCGCAGCCGTTCGCGCCGACCACGGCGGCGATCTGCCCGGCCCGTACGGTGAGCGTGGCGTCGCGTAGCACCGTACGGCGCCCGTACCGCTTGGTGATGCCTTCGGCGTGCAGCCGGACCGGGCCGGGAGGCGGGCCGGGCGCGGTGCCGATGCTCTCCACGATCGCGGCGGCGTACGCCTGCGGCGGCCCGAAGACCAGCCACGGATCGCCGCCCCCCTCGCGCAGGTGCGTGGCGGTTTCGGCGACCACGTGCCGGGCGGTGTCGACCGCCACCCGGCGTTGGTGCAGCTCGGCCGCGAACGCCCGCAGCCACTCGTCGGCGTTCACCCGTCGACCCCCTTCGTGACGATGCCGGTCACCGGAGCCACGAACGCGAGCCAGGCGTTGCCGCCGTGCCGCAGCGCCGCCCGCCCGTCGTCGGTGAGCTGGTAGTACTTGCGGGCCGGACCGGAACCGCCCGCCCGCCACTGCGCGGTGACCAGCCCGGTGCGTTGCAGCCGCAGCAGCACCGGGTAGAGCGTGCCGCCCTGGATCGGCCCGACGCCCGCGGCGTCGAGGGACTGGGCGAGCTGGTAGCCGTAGGACTCGCCGTCGCGCAGCAGGGCGAGCACGCAGAGGTCGAGCACCCCACGCAGCCACTGCCCCCGACGGTCGGAATCCACCCGCCGAACCCTAGTGGGGCTATCTAGATGGCACAACTACCTAGCGAGGCATGGTGCGATCCGTCGCCGACCGGCGACTGCGCGTGACCTCACGTGCCGGCGCGTGCCGGCTCAGCCGGCGACTACGTCGGAGATCACGACGGTCACGTTGTCCGGCGCGCCGGCCTGGTGGGCGAGCTTCACCAGCTGCTCGCCGCACTGCTGGCGGTCGGCGTGCAGCCCCAGCGTGGTCGCGATCGCGTCGTCGGCCACGTAGTCGGAGAGCCCGTCGCTGCACAGCAGCAGCCGGTCACCGGCGGCGACGGTCACCATGCCCATCGTCGGCGGCGCGTCCGCGCCCTGAACCGCGCGGGTCACCAGTGAGCGCTGCGGGTGGTGCCGGGCCTGCTCCGGGGAGAGGGCGCCCTGGTCGACCAGCGCCTGCACGAAGGTGTCGTCCCGGGTCAGCTGGCGCAGCCGACCCTCCTGGAGCAGGTAGCAGCGGGAGTCGCCGACCTGGGCCAGCACCAGCGTGTCCCCGGCGAGCAGGGCCGCGGTCAGCGTCGTACCCATGCCGTCGCGGGCGGGGTCGGCGGCGATCGCGGCGTGGATGCGCTGGTTGGCCGTGCTCACCACGGTACGCAGGGCGTCGGCGGCGGCGTCCGGTGCGGTCGGCGGGACCAACTCGTCGAGGATCCGGATGACGATCTCGCTGGCCACCTCACCGGCGGGCAGCCCACCCATGCCGTCGGCCACCGCGACGAGGCGCTCGCCCGCGAGGGCGGAGTCCTCGTTGTTGGTCCGGACCAGACCGATGTCGTTGAGGATGGCCGAGCGGAGGATCAGCGTCATGGGGTCAAGCTTGCCAAGAAGACCCTTCCCGCGTCTCTACGCACTACTGCGTAGGGTTGAGGAATGTTGCCGGTGTCCATGGTCGGACGCGCCGGTGAGCTGGCTGAGCTGCACCGGGCCTGGTCCACCGTGGCCGCCGGCCGCCGCCGCTCGCCGGCCGTCGCGGTGGTCACCGGCGGCGCGGGCGTGGGCAAGAGCCTGCTGGTCGCCGCCGCGCTGGACGGCTTCGCCCCACGAGCCGAGGTGGTGCTCAGCGGAGCCGCCCGGCTGCACAGCCCCGCGCCGTACGACTGGTTGGCCGCCGTGCTGAGCGGCCGCGACACCGCCCGGCTCGACCTCCCGGCCGACGCGCTGGCCTGGCTCGCCCAGCAGCCCACCGCGCCACGCGAGCGCTACGCCCCCGGCACCCTGCTCCGCCTCGCCGTGCGTACCGTCCGGATGCTGGTCGGCGCCGGCCCGGCGGTGCTCGTGGTGGAGGACCTGCACGCCCTCGACCCGGCCAGCCTCAACCTGGTCGGCGAGTTGGCCACCGCCGCCGGGCTGCCGGCCCTGCTGGTGGTGGCGACCAGGCCCGCCGCGCACGCGGTCGCGCCGGAACTCGCGGGCCGCACCCTGGCGCGCCTCTGCGGGGTACGCGGCGCGGTGCGCCAGCATCTCGGGCCGCTGCGCCCCGCCGAGGTCGCCGAGGTGCTGACCCAGGTGTACGCGGGCCGCGCTCTCGCCGCCCGGCTGGTGCACGAGGTCTGGCGGCGCACCGGCGGCAACCCGTACGCGCTCACCGAACTGCTCGCCGCGCACGCCGGGCACGACCCGGAGGCGCTGCTCGCTCCGCCCTTCCCGGCCGGGTCGCCGCCCCCGACCGTGCCCCCGTCCTCGCCCGCACCGGTGTCCCTGCCCTCGGCGGGCGGTCGGCCGCGCGGCGGCCCGCCGTTGCTCACCGTACCGGCCGCCCGGACCGCGCCGGCCGGGTTGACCGGTCGGGAGGTCGAGGTGCTGGAGTGCCTGGTCGCGGGGATGTCCAACAAGCAGGTGGCCCGCGCCCTCGGCATCTCGGTGCGGACGGTCACCGTGCACGTGTCCAACCTGCTGCGCAAGACCGGCTCCGCCTCACGTACCGAGGCAGCACTCTGGGCGATCAAACACCGCTCCACCGTCCCGGCCCCAGCCGACCCGACCGGTTGATCATGAAGTTGCTGTCGCGACACGCCGGGCGGGGTGACAACAACTTCATGATCAACGGGGAGGTGGGGGTGGAGAGGGGAGTGGGGTGGGGGTGGGGGGTCAGGCTTCGGGGGGGAGGGTGGTGGTGAGGGTGTTCAGGTGGACTGTGGCGTCGGAGACGGTGGCTATCTGGTCGGCCAGGACGTAGACGGCGCCGGTGGGGACGAGGTCGGTGGAGACCTTCAGGTAGCCGGTGCGCAGCAGCCGGGCGGCCAGGTCCGCCGGCACGTCCGGCTCCTCCACGGTCGCGGATTCGATCAGCTCGTCCAGGCTGCTGCCGGGATCGGTGGTCGGTGCCTGCACGGTCACCGCGTTGGGGTCGCCGCGCTGGACGAGATCCACCGTGCCCACCTCGATGCCGGCCGAATCGACCACCCGCATGCCGGTGGTGACCCGCGAGACGGTCGCCTGCTGATCGATGCCCTGCTGCTCCATGCCTGCGCGGTTCCCGCCCTCCGCTCTCCCTAAACCCCGCCAGATCTTGGTGCCAAACGGCCCCCGGGAGGGTCAGGATCTTCTCACCGGCGGGGGGAGAGCTCGCGCCAGGTGTCGGGGCCGTGGAGCAGTGCGCGTACCGTCTCTTCGGCCTCGTCGACGGTGTCGTACTCGAAGAACCGGGAGATCCCCTCGGCGCCGCCGGCCCGCTGCTCGACGAACCACCGGTCGGCGTCCGCCCGGAGGAAGACATCCCGCCGGGCCAGCCGCCCCCATTTCCCGTTCCACCAGTGCTTTCGCTGCTCCATGGCGGGACTCTATCGAACATCCGTTCGACCCAATGCGGCCCCTGCGGGAATCCCGCAGGGGCCGATGTGCGGTGGGTGGATTCAGCGCGCGGTGGGCGGTTCCTCCCGGCGACCGAGCACGTCGTCCAGCGCGGCGCGCTGCTGGCCGGGGGTGGTCCGGCCGGTGGCGACGAGCGCGTCCCGGATCTCGGTGAGCAGCTTGACCTCCTCGCTCGGCGCGGCCGGCGGCGGCTCCTCGCCGCGCTTGCGCCGCTCGGCCAGCTTGTTCATCGGGAACACCACCAGGAAGTAGAGCACCGCGGCGGTGAGGATGAAGGTGACCAGGGCGTTGAGGAACTGACCCCACTCGATGGCGTTGTCGGTCCCCAGCTCGACGCGGGCGCCCGGCCCGGCCTCGGTCGCACCGACCAGTTTGATGAGCGGTTCCAGGAAGGACGTGGTGAACGACGTCACCAGCGCCGTGAACGCGGCGCCGATGACGATGCCGACCGCGAGGTCGACCACGTTGCCGCGCATGATGAAGTCCTTGAAGCCCTTGAGCATCCGTACTCCCGAGGTGTCCGGTTTTCCGTCGGGGACAACCTATGCCCCGGGCGAGGGCTCCAGAAAAGCGCCGGCCTCCCGGGCGGCGAGCTCCGGGTCACCGGCCCGGATCGCGGCCACCAGCCGGCCGTGGTCGACGTGGCGTTCCGGCACCAGCTCGTCACCCATGGCCTGGGCGACGGTGCTGCGCAGCGCGGTGCCGACGGAGGCGTACAGCTCGGCGAGCATGGCGTTGTGCGCCGCCGCGACCACCGCGGTGTGCAGTGCGGCGTCGGCCTCCACGAACTCGGCGACCCGGCCGCCGCGCCAGGCCGCCTCGCGGGCGGCGAGCGCCACGTCGAGGGCGGTCAGGTCCTCGGGGGTACGCCGCCGTGCGGCGAGCCGTGCGGCCTCCACCTCGAAGGCGCGGCGTACCTCGATCACCTCGGTCATCCGGTCGTCGGTGAGCCGGCGGGCCACCACCGGGGCGAGTTCGTCGGTGGAGAGCACGTAGGTGCCCGATCCCTGCCGGCATTCCAGCACTCCGGCGTGGGCCAGGGCCCGGACCGCCTCGCGCACCGTGTTGCGCCCCACGCCGAGCGCCTCGACCAGCTGGGGCTCGGTCGGGATCCGGCCGCCCACCGGCCACTCGCCGTCCATGATCCGCTGACGGAGCTGGGCGATGGTCTCCCGGACCCGCCGGCCTCGGGGCGGGACGGGGGCGGCGTCGACCCGCGGTGGCACTGGTTACATCCCCTCGCCGGAATTCATCCCATGATTGTAGGTTGGCGGTCATGACGCCGCCACCCGCCGGCACCCCCGCGCCCGCCGCCGGCGAGGCGGCACTCGCGGCACTCGCCGATCCGCCCGACGCCACCGGCTCACCGCGTGCCCGTGGCGGGCTGCTGGTGCTGGCCGGGATGCTGCTGGTGGCGCTCAACCTGCGGGCCGCGGTCACCAGTCTCGGCGCACTGCTCGACGAGGTACGCCTCGGGCTGGCCCTGTCCGGCGCGATGGCCGGCTTCGTCACCACCCTGCCCACCATCGCGTTCGCCGGCCTGGGGGCGGCCACCCCGTGGCTGGTTCGCCGGCTCTCCCCGGCCCGGCTGCTGGTGCTGGCGATGCTGGCCCTCGCCGCCGGGCAGGTGCTGCGGGTGGTCACCGGCTCCGCCGTGGTCTTCCTGCTCACCAGCGCGCTCGCGCTGGCCGGGATCGCGGTGGCGAACATCCTCCTGCCGATGCTGGTCAAGCAGCACTTCCCGCACCGCACCGGGCTGGTCACCGGGGCGTACACGATGGCGCTGACCGTGGGCACGACGGTGGCCGCCGCCGCGGCGGTGCCGGTCGCGCACGCCTTCGGTTCCTGGCGGGCCGGGCTGGGTGTCTGGGCCGGGCTGGCGGCGGTGGCCGTACTCCCGTGGCTGCCGGCGGCGCTGCGCAACCGCACCGCCGCGCGGCGGGCGACCGGGGGCGCGCCGGCGTCCCGGACCCGCATCCGGCCGGGACGCACCCGGCTCGGCTGGGCGATGGCCGTCTACTTCGGGGCGCAGTCGCTGAGCGGGTACGCGATCATGGGTTGGCTGGCCCAGCTGTTCCGGGACGCCGGTTTCCGCCCGCAGGACGCCGGGCTGCTGCTCGCCGGCGTGACCGCGCTCGGGGTGCCGATCGCGCTGCTGATGCCGACGCTGGCCGGCCGGCTGGGTAGCCTGCGTCCGTTGATCTTCGGGCTCACCACCGCCTCCAGCCTGGCGTACCTGGGCCTGGCGTTCGCGCCGCGCGGCGCGGCGGTGCTGTGGGTGGTGCTGCTGGCGTTCGGGCAGGGCGCGTTCCCGCTGATCCTGACCACCATCGGCCTGCGGGCCCGCACCGCCGACGGGACGGTCGCGCTGTCGGCCTTCGCGCAGAGCACGGGATACGTCATCGCGGCGCTGGGACCGCTGCTCGTCGGGATCCTCTACGAGACGACCGGGGGATGGGTGGCGCCGATCGGCTTCCTGCTGGCCGCGCTCGCGGTGCAGACCGGCGCGGGAGTGCTGATCGCCCGTCCCCGCTACATCGAGGACGAGCGCTGAGTCGGTGGTGTCAGGAGGAGGCGGGCGTGGGGTCGCCGGCGACCGCCTGGTCCACGGTGGGATAGGTGTGCAGCACCTCGACCAGGCCGCTCACCTCCAGGATGCGCAGCACGCCCCGCTGCGGCGCGGCCAGCCGGACGACGCCGCCGGCCTCGTCGCAGCTGTTCTTCGCGCGGACGAACACCGACAGGCCGGTGGAGTCGCAGAACGACACGTCCGACAGGTCGAACACGAGGCGGCTGCGCCCCTTGTCGAGCAGGTCGGTGATCTGGTCCTGCAACTGCGGCGCGGTGGCCATGTCCAACTCGCCTGCGACCGACACGACGACCACGTCACCGCGCTGCTCCGTGTGCACCGTCAAGGACATTCGCCAGACCTCCTGTTTATCGGTGGAACGGTATCCCACCCGGGCCGTAGTACGCAGAACGGGAGCAGGATCAGGTGTCGCCGATCATTCCCTTGCTGTGCGGCAATTAGTTTGTGAGTCCCCGGTGATAGAGTCCGCCCGGTCCAGGTCTAGGGGGTATTGCCATGGCGCTCAGCGCTGACGAGAGCGGTCGACTGGGCGACCTGCTGACCAGCCGTGCCGAGCAGATCACCCAGCGGTGGATCGAGGTCGTCGCCGGGCAACTGCGCGGCCGGCTCAGCCAGGCCGAGCTGGTCCGGCAGGTGCAGGAACTGCACCGCGCCCTGACCGGCGCGCTCGGCAAGGGTGCGGTCGACCTGACCAGCGAGGAGGCCACCGAGCTGCGGGCCGTGCTCACCGAGCTGTCCCGCGGGCAGGCCCGGGAGGGCTTCTCCGCCACCGAGACCGCCACCGGCGTGTTCGCGCTCAAGGACGCGCTGCTCGCCGCGATGGAGGTCGAGCAGAACGCCGCGTCGCTGCGCGACTACGTGGCCTTCTCCGCGCTGGTCGACCAGATGGGTCTGTTCACCTTCGAGAGCTACGTCCGCACCCGGGAGAGCCTGATCGCGGACCAGGCGGAACAGTTGCTGGAACTCTCCACCCCGGTGGTCAAGCTCTGGGAGGGTGTGGTGGCGGTGCCGCTGGTCGGCACGCTCGACTCGGCCCGCGCCCAGGTGGTGATGGAACGACTGTTGCAGACCCTGGTCGACACCGGCTCGCCGTACGCGATCATCGACATCACCGGCGTGCCGGCGGTGGACACCCAGGTCGCCCAGCACATCCTGAAGACCGTGGTGGCCGCCCGGCTGATGGGCGCCGACTGCATCATCTCCGGCATCCGCCCGCAGATCGCCCAGACCATCGTCGCGCTCGGCATCGAGTTCGGCGACATCGCCACCAAGGCCAGTCTCGCCGACGCGCTGCGGCACGTGTTGCGGCTCACCGGCGTCGAGACCACCCGCCGCCAGCCGCGCCGGGAGGCGTGATGGAGCGGGTGCCGATCCTCAAGATCGGCGACATCCTGCTGGTCTCCATCCAGGTCGACATGTCCGACCAGACGGCGGTCGCGCTCCAGGAGGACCTGGCCGAGCGGATCGTCGCCACCGGCTGCCACGGCGTGATCATCGACATCACGGCGCTGGACATCGTCGACTCCTTCGTCGGGCGGATGCTCTCCACCATCGCCTCGATCTCCCGGGTGCTCGACGCGGAGACGGTCGTCGTGGGCATGCGTCCGGCGGTCGCCATCACCCTGGTCGAGTTGGGGCTGTCGCTCAACGGCATCCGCACCGCGCTGAACGTCGAGCGGGGGATGGAGCTCGTCGCGGTCGACCGGGCGTACGACGACCACCACGAACTCCCCGACGAGCCGCACCCAGAGTCGACGGCGTCGCCGTGACCAGCGGGGTCGACCTCGACCGGCCGCAGGAGCAGACGGTCGGCAGCGACGAGGACGTGGTCCGCGTCCGCCAGCTGGTGCGTACGGTGGCGGTGGCGGTCCGGCTCTCCCTGGTCGACCAGACCAAGGTGGTCACCGCGGCCAGCGAGCTTGCCCGCAACACCCTCGTCTACGGCGGTGGCGGCACCGTCGAGGTGGCCGCCGTCGACAACGGCCGCAGGTCCGGCATCAGGATCGTCTTCGCCGACGCCGGTCCCGGCATCGCCGACCTGGACCTCGCGCTGACCGATGGCTACACCACCGGCGGTGGCCTCGGCCTCGGCCTCAGTGGTGCCCGGCGGCTGGTCGACGAGTTCGACGTACAGACCGCACCCGGCCAGGGCACCCGGATCACGATCACCAAGTGGTCCCGGTGACCGGCGAGCAGGTCTCCGCCCGGGGCAGTTGGTTCCGGGCGGAGGACGGCAGCGCCGTGCGGCGGGCCGCCGAGCGGCTGGGCGACCAGTTGGGCATGCCCACCGCCCGGATCGCCGACCTGGCCATCGTCGCCGCCGAGCTGACCAGCAACCTGATCAAGCACGCCGACGACGGGGTGCTGCTGCTGCGGCCGGTACGCCGCGAGCTGGACGCCGGCGTGGAGATGGTCGCGATCGACACCGGGCCGGGCATGGTCGACCTCACCCACTCCGCCCGCGACGGGCACTCCACCGCCGGCACTCTCGGCATCGGACTGGGGGCGATCGTCCGCCAGGCGAGCTGGTTCGACGCGTACTCGCGACCGGGGCGGGGCACCGTGATCGCCGTACGGGTCTTCGCCGACGCGGAGACCGACCCTCCCTGGGTCGGTGGGCTCACCCGGCCACTGAGCGGGGAGACGGTCAGCGGGGACGGTCACGCCGCCCGGATCGTCGGCGAGCGTCGCCAGGTGCTGGTCACCGACGGCCTGGGGCACGGACCACTGGCCGCCGCGGCCACCGACGCCGCGCTCACCGCGTTCCGGGACGCCCCGGCGGCGCCGCCGGCCGAGGTGGTCGGGCATCTGCACCGGGCGATGTCGCACACCCGTGGCGCGGCCCTCGCCGTGGCCGAGCCGGACCCGGCCGCCGGGGTGCTGCGCTACGCCGGGCTGGGCAACATCGCCGGTGCCGTGGCCACCGTCGACGGCCGTCGACGCGGCCTGGTCTCGCTGCCCGGCATCGCCGGCCACCAGCGACCGGTGATCCGACAGTACGACTACCCCTTCGACGCCGGCAGCCTGCTGGTCATGCACACCGACGGCGTGGCCGACCGGTGGCAGCTGTCCGACTACCCCGGTCTGAGCGGGCGATCGCCGCTGGTGATGGCCGCCACCCTGCTGCGCGACGCGGGGATCCGGCGCGACGACGCCGGGGTGCTGGTGGCGAGGTCCTGGTCGTGACCACCACGCCGCTGTTGCAGATGGCGCTGCGGGTGGAGCAGGACATCTTCGTGGTCCGTCAGCGTGGCCGGGAGGTCGCCGCCGCGGTCGGCCTGGAGCGTCAGGACCAGGTCCGGATCGCCACCGCGTTGAGTGAGGTGGCCCGGGACCTGCTGCGGGCCGTCGGCGGGGCGGACGTGGTCTTCGCCGTCGTCGCCGGCCCGGTGGATGGGCGCCGCCACCTGCTCGTCGACCTCGCACCGGCGGCACCGCTGCCCGGCGGGCGGTACGAGCCGGAGTCCGGTGCGGTGGCACGCCTGGTGGACACGTTGGGCGTGCTGACGGTGCAGGGCGATACGGTCGTGAGGATGTCACGGCGTGTCCCGGCCACCGCCCGGGCGCTCACCCCCGAGCGTCTGGTCGAGCTGCGCGCCCAGCTCGGCGAGAGCGCGCTGGGCACCGTCGAGGAGGAACTCGCCACCCAGAACTCGCAGTTGATCAACGCCCTCGACGAGGTACGCAGCCAGCGTGACGAACTGGCCCGGCTCAACGAGGAGCTGGAGCAGACCAACCGTGGGGTGATGGCGCTCTACCAGCAGCTCACCGACGAGCTGGAGGCGACCAACCGGGGCGTGGTGGCCCTCTACGCGGAGCTGGACGAGAAGTCGGCGCAGCTGCGTGCGGCGAGCGAGTCGAAGACCCGCTTCCTGGCCAACGTCAGCCACGAGTTGCGGGCGCCGGTGACCGCGGTCATCGGGCTGGCCCGGCTGCTGGCCGACTCCGCGTCGGATCCGCTCACCGCCGAGCAGGAACGCCAGGTCGGTCTGATCCGTTCCTCGGCGTCGGATCTGCTCACGCTCGTCAACGAGCTGCTCGACCTGGCCAAGGCGGAGTCGGGCCGGATCGAGCCGGAGTGGGCCGAGGTGGACCTGCGGGCGGTCTTCGGCCAGCTGCGCGGCACGCTGCGGGCGCTGCCCGCCGCCGGTGAGGTCGGGCTGGTGGTGGAGGAGCCGGCCACGCCCGCCACGGTGCGTTCCGACGAGGTGCTGCTCGCCCAGGTGCTGCGCAACCTGCTGCACAACGGCCTGAAGTTCACCAGCCGGGGCGAGGTCCGGCTGCGGGCCGAGCGGCACGGTGACCGTTGGCGGCTCGCCGTCTCTGACACCGGGCCGGGCATCCCGCCCGAGCTGCACGACCGGGTCTTCGAGGAGTTCTACCAGGCGCCCGGCCCGGCCCGGGTGGGCGGCACCGGCCTCGGCCTGCCGTACGCCCGGCGGCTGGTGACCCTGCTCGGCGGCACCCTCGAACTGGCCAGCGAGCCGGGCCGGGGCAGCACCTTCACGGTCTGGCTGCCGGCGGACGGGACGTGACGTGGACGACGTGGCGACAGTGCTGGTGGTCGACGACAGCCGGACCAAGCGCTACCTCCTGGTGAACTGGCTTACCCGTGCCGGGTTCACCGTGCTGGAGGCGGAGACGGGTGGCGAGGCGCTGGGCCGGGTCGGGGTCGACCCCATCGACCTGGTGGTGCTCGACGTCCGGCTGCCGGATCTGAGCGGCTTCGAGGTGTGCGAGCGGATCAAGTCCGCGCACCCCGCCCTACCGGTGATCCACGTGTCCGCGCACGCCATCGACGTGACGGACCGTACGCAGGGGTTGACCCGTGGGGCGGACGCGTACCTGGCCGAGCCGATCGAGCCGGAGGAGCTGGTCGCCACCGCCCACGCGGTGCTCCGGTACTACCAGGCCCGGCAGCGGGCCGAACTGCTCGCCGAGCGGCTCACCGGGCTGGCGGACACCACCGTCGCGGTGCACGCCGCGCCGGACTTCCCCCGGTTGCTGGCGGCGGCGGCGACCGGCGCGGCGGAGATCTTCAAGAGTCCCGTCGCGGTGATCGCCGAGACCTTCGACGGCGACTGCCTGGCCGGGGTCTGCGCCGGGCCGGGCGTCGAGACACGGGTGGTGACGTGGATCGTCGACGACAGCGGGGTGCCGACCGGGTCGACCGTGTGGGTGCAGGACCCGGCCGCCTGGGCGCTGCTCGACTGGCCGGGCGGTGACACGGTGACGGTCGCCGCCGCCCGACTGCGCGAGGACCGCGCCCCGCTCTACGTCGTGGTGCCCACCGCGACGCAGACCGCCCGGACACCGGTGCTGGTGCAGCTCGCCCAGGCGGTGGCCGCCGCCGTGGAGGCGCAACGCTCCTTCGACGAGGAACACCGGATCGCGGTGACCCTCCAGCGCAGCCTGCTGCCGCGCCGCATCCCGGAGATCGCCGGTCTCGACCTGGCCGTGCGCTACGAGCCGGCCAGCGCCCGCACCGAAGTGGGTGGCGACTTCTACGAGCTGGTGATGCTCGACGGTCACCTGCTGCTCGCCATCGGCGACGTGGCCGGGCACTCCCTGCACGCCGCCACGGTGATGGCCGAGCTGCGGCACGCGCTGCGGGCGTACGCGGTCGAGGGGCACCAACCGGGCGAGATCCTGCACCGGGTCAACGAGCTGATGCTCACGTTGCTCCCCAACGAGCTGGCGACGATCTGCGTGCTGCTGCTGGAGCCGACCACCGGGCGGGTCCGGCTGGCCAGCGCCGGCCACCTGCCCTCCCTGATCAGCCAGGACGGCACGGTGTCGTACGTGCAGCACGTCGCGCCGCTGCTCGGGGTGCGCGCACCCCGCCCCGCCGACCTGGAGTTCGTGCTGCCGGCCGGGGCGACGATGGTCTTCTACACCGATGGGCTGATCGAACGGCGGGACGTCACCATCGACGTGGGCCTGGCGGCCCTGGCCGCCTGTGCCGCCCGGGTCGACGACGATCTCGACCGGTTCTGCGAGCGGCTGCTCGTCGAGGTGGCCCCCGACGAGATCCAGGACGACGTCGCGGTCGTCGCCCTCCGCCGCCGCTGATCATCCGGCGTGACATGTGGGTGACGCTTGACAGCAACTATTCGCTGAGTGAATAGTGACGCCATGTCCACCTCGCATGTGCTGCTCGGGCTGCTCGCCACCGGCACCATGCACGGATACGAGCTGAAGCGGGCCCACGACGAGCGGCTTCCGCAGGCCCGCCCGCTGGCGTTCGGGCAGGTCTACGCCACGTTGGGCCGGCTCCTGCGGGACGGCCTGGTGGCGTCGGCCGGGCAGGAACGGTCCGCCGGCCCGGACCGCACGGCGTACGTGCTGACCGAGCAGGGGCGGGCCGCGCTGGATCAGTGGCTGGGCACCGTCGAGCCGCCGATGCCGTACGTCAACAGTCCGCTGTTCACGAAGGTGGTGGTGGCGCTGCTGGTGACGAACGTGGACAAGGCCCGCGACTACCTGATCGCCCAGCGCCACGCGCACACCGACCGGCTGCGTGAGCTGACCGCACTGAAGGCGGCCCCGTCGGCCACCGTCGACGACGTCGTCGCGGCCGACTACGCCATCGCCCACCTCGACGCCGACCTGCGGTGGTTGCAGACCACGCTGGGCCGGGTCGCCGACTGGCACCGGGAGGTGCACTCGTGACGCAACTTCAGGCTCGAGGTCTGGTGAAGTCGTACGGACCCACACCCGCGCTGCGCGGGATCACCCTCGACATCAACGAGGGTGAGATCGTCGCGGTGACCGGGCCGAGCGGCTGCGGCAAGTCCACCCTGCTGCACTGCCTCGCCGGCATCCTGCGGCCGGACGCCGGCGAGGTGAGCTGGCGCGGGCACCGGATCGACACCTGGTCCGAGGCCACGCGATCCCGGCTGCGGTGCACCGAGTTCGGGGTGCTGTTCCAGTTCGGCCAGCTCGTCGCCGAACTGACCGCGGCGGAGAACGTCGCGCTTCCGCTGTTGCTCGCCGGCACGGGGCGGCGAGCGGCGCGGACGGCGGCGCTGGGCTGGCTGGAGCGGCTGGGCGTGGCGGAGTGCGCCGACGTGCGGCCCGGTGAGATGTCCGGCGGCCAGCAGCAGCGCTGCGCCACCGCCCGCGCGCTGGTCACCGAGCCGCGGGTGCTCTTCGCCGACGAGCCGACCGGCGCGCTCGACACGCTCACCGGCGAGCAGGTGCTCACCCAGCTGACCCGGCTCGCCCGGGAACAGGGCACCACGATCGTGCTGGTCACCCACGAGCCCCGGATCGCCGCGTACGCCGACCGCGAGATCGTCCTGCGGGACGGCGTGATCGACCACACCGGTCTTGGCCTCGACGCGCCGCTGGCCGGCGGTTCCCGGTGAGTCCCGGCACGCTGACCCGGCTGGCCCTGGCCGGCAACCGCACCGACGCGGCCCGGGTGGCTCTGACCGCGTTGAGCGCAGCGCTGGCCACCCTGGCCGGGCTCGCGGCGCTGACCGTCCTGGCCATCCAGAAGCCACCCGGCGACGCCTGGCAGCAGTCCGAGCAGTACGTCAACGCGCTGCTGCGGGAGCCGGGGCTGCGCGGCGGCACCGCGTTCGCGCTGCTGATGCTGGCCATCCCGGTGCTGGCCCTGGCCGGTCAGAGCGCCCGGCTGGGCGCGCCGTCGCGGGACCGCCGGCTCGCCGCGGTGCGGCTGGCCGGCGCGACCCCCGGTCAGGTGACCCGGATCGTGATGCTGGAGACCGGCCTGGCCAGCCTGGTCGGCACCCTCGTCGGCCTGGCCGCCTACCTCGTCGGGCGGGAGCTGCTGCACCGCCCGGACGCCAACGGTCAACTGGCCCTGCCGACCGACGTGCTGCCGTGGGTACCGGGCATGGCGGCGGTGGTGTTGGGATTGCCGCTGGTCGCCGCGGCGGCGACCGCTGTGATGCTGCGCCGGGTCACCGCCACGCCGCTCGGGGTGTTCCGCCGGGCCGGCCGCAGCGGATCCCCCCGCCCGTGGCCGGCGCTGCTGATCGGGTTCGGCATCCTGGCGGCGGCGATGGTCGAGCCGATCCAGCAGGCCTTCCAGGGCACGCGCCTCGACTGGGTGGCCATGGTCGCCCTGATCGGCCTCTTCGCCGCCGTGATGGGGGTGATCCTCGGCGCCGGCTGGCTCTCGTACCTGGCCGGGCGGGTGCTGCACCGCTTCGCCCGCCGTCCGGCCGTCCTGCTCGCCGCCCGCCGGCTGGCCGACGACCCGTGGGCCAGCAGCCGGACCTTCGCCGCTCTGCTCGCCGTGGTGATCGTCGGCGCCGGTGCGGCGGCGTTCCGGGCGTCGGCCGTGCTCAACGGGCGGCTCCAGTGGGAGCAGGACCGGCAGACCGGCTACGCCGACGAAGCCGGCAGCTACAGCTCCTTCTATCTCACCACCCTCGACCTGATCGACCTGGCGGTCGCCGTGGCGGTCGCCATCGCCACCGCGGGCCTGCTGGTGACGCTGGTCGAGGGGATCGTCTCCCGCCGCCGGGCGTACGCCGCACTCGTGGCGACCGGCGTGCCGCGCAGCACCATCGGCACCTCGATCCTCTGGCAGGTGCTGACCCCCGTGGTGCCCGCCGTGCTGGTCGCGCTCGGCGTCGGGTACGCCATCGGCCGGCTCTTCACCGGCGACTCGGTCAGCGGCGGCTACACCCAGGAGGTGTGCCGGGCGACGGTGGAGTTGTGCCAGAATCCCGCCACCCGCGCCGAGCACGTCGAGCTGATCGAGGTCGACCGGGTGGTCCACACGCCGGACGTACCGCTGGAACAGTTGGCGCTGCTGGGTGCCGGCGCGGTGGCCGCGGTGCTGCTCACGGTCGGGTTGGGGGTGCTCTTCCTGCGGTCGAACACGGCGCTGGAGGAACTGCGCGCCAGCTGAGCCGCCGCGCTGCTCAGCTGCCGTTGGCGCGCAGGTAGGTCAGGGTCGCCACGACCCTGCGGTTGGTGTCCTCGTCCGGCGGCAGGCCGAGCTTGGCCAGGATGTTGCCGATGTGCTTGCCGACCGCCGCCTCGGTGACGTGCAGGCCCGCGGCGATGGCGGCGTTGGAGCGCCCCTCGGCGACCAGCACCAGCACCTCCCGCTCCCGGGCGGAGAGGGCGGCGAGCGGGTCGCGCGGGCGGTGCAGCAGCCGGCGGACCACGTCGGGATCGACCACCGTGCCGCCCGCGACGACGGCACGCAGGTTGTCGACGAACTCGGTGACCTCGGCGACCCGGTCCTTGAGCAGGTAGCCGACCCGCCGGCCGTCGGCGCTGTCGAGCAGCGCCGAGGCGTACTCGGGCTGCACGTGCTGGCTCAGCACCACCACGGCCAGCCCGGGCTGCTCGGCGCGCAGCTCCACCGCCGCCCGCAGTCCGTCGTCGCGGTGCCCCGGTGGCATCCGGATGTCGGTCACCACCAGGTCGGGCCGGTGGGCCCGGACCGCCGCCACCAGCGCCGGTGCCGAGCCGACGGCGTCGGCCACGTCGAAGCCGAACCGGGCGAGCAGCGCCACCAGGCCCTCCCGCAGCAGCACCTCGTCCTCGGCGAGCACGACCCGGGTCACGCCGACCACGGTAGTTCCACCCGCAGGAGCGTGGGGCCGCCCGGGGGACTGGCCAGCAGCAGCCGCCCGTCGGCCGCGGCGACCCGGTCGGCGAGCCCGGTCAGTCCGGTGCCCCGCGCCGGGTCCGCGCCGCCCCGGCCGTCGTCGCTGATCTCGACCACCAGTCCGGCGCCGGTGTCGGTGAGCCGGACCGCCGCCCGGGTGGCCGCCGCGTGCCGCGCGACGTTGCCGAGCGCCTCGGACACCACGAAGTACGCGGTCGTCTCGGCGGCCTCGGGCAGTGGCCGCGGTAGCTCGGCGTGCACCTCGACCGGGACGGGTGACTCGTCGGCGAGTTCCCGGACCGCGCCGGTCAACCCCAGGTCGGTGAGGCTCTGCGGGCGGATGCCCCGCACGATCTGCCGGAGCAGGGCCATCAGGTTCTTCGCCTGCTCGTGCGCCACCGCGAGCGGCCGGGCGGCCGGCGAGTCCTCGGGCACGTCCAGCCGGGCCAGGCCGATCTGCAGGCTGAGGCTGGTCAGCTTGGGCTGCGCACCGTCGTGCAGGTCACGTTCGATGCGCCGGCGTTCCGCCTCGTACGCGTCGACCAGCCGGGCCCGCGACCGGGTCACCTCGCGCAGCGCGGCACCGTCCGCGCCGCGCAGCAGCCACCGCGCCACCGCGGCCTGCCCCGCCGCGAGTACGCCGGCCGCGTACCAGAGCACCGGCGCGAGCAGGAGACCGACGATCGCGTGCGGTACGGCCTGCGCGGGTGTGTCCACGGTGGCCCAGATCAGGATCACCTCGTTGGCGTCACTGGCCATGAACGGGCTGACGATGAGCACGCCGTCCAACAACACGAGCATGAGGAACAGCCAGTACCCGACGGGGATCGCGCCGCCGAGCCAGAACAGGTACGCGGCCTCCCGCCACGCCGCGGCCGTCCCGTAGCGGGCGGCGACGCCGCGCCACGGCTGCCGGGCCAGCGGCCGCTCGTCGACGACACCGAGGCGGTACCGCTCGAACGCCGCCACCGGGGCACTCAGCAACGGTGCCAGCGCCAGCACGGTCAGCGCGCCGAACGCGAGGAAGACGGCGAGCGGCAGCGGGACGGGCCGGTCGTGCCGCTGCACGGCGGCAACGGCGGCGACCAGCGGCGCGACCACGACCAGTGGCCCGATCGACAGCACACCGGCCAGCGGCACGGTGGTCAGCAGGTAGGCCAGCGCGCGCCACGGCCACGCGGTCAGCAGGTAGCGGGGCTGGCGCAGGGCCTGGGCGAGGTGGGTCGGTGGGGCCGGTGTCATGCCGCTGACGCTAGTGACGGCGCGGCGTCGACCCCAGCCGACTGGCGCCACCTTCGCGGGTATGTCCAGCCCTACCTCGACCGGCGGGGCAGTGGTAGTGCGCCGGCCGGCCCGCCCGGCTGGAGTGGTGGCATGCCTGCGTACCGCCTCGGTTCCTATGCCCTGCTGCTCGCCGCGCCGCTCTTCGTCGCCGGCAACATGGTGACCGCGCTCGGCTGGCGGCAGCCGCCGTTCAGCTGGCGTACCCACAACATCAGCGACCTCGGGAACGTCACCTGCGGCATCTGGGACACCAGCCGGCCGCGACCGGTCTGCTCGCCCTGGCATCCGTTGATGAACGGCACGATGATCGCCACCGGAATCCTGGTCGTGGCCGGTCTGCTGCTCGCCTGGTCGGCACTGGGTCGCGGGGCGGCCGTCCGGGCCGGGCAGCTGTCGGCGCTGGCGGGCGCCGCCGGTTACGTCCTGGCCGGGGCGTACCCGGCCGATGTCGACGAGAACGTGCACGTTCTGGGCGCGCTGCTCGTCTTCGTGGCCGGGAACGTGGCGATGCTGCTGGCGTCGCTGGCCGGCCGGTCGCCGGTGCTCGGGCCGGCGCGCCGGCTCTCCCTCGTGCTGGGCCTGACCGGTGTCGCCGCGACCGCCCTCTTCCTGGCTCAGGTGGATCTCGGCTTCGGCGTGGGTGGCATGGAACGGGTGGCCGTCGCTCCGTTCCTGCTCTGGACGGTCGTCCTCGGTGCCCAGCTCAGCACCGACCCGGCCGATCCCATGCGTTGATCATGAGGTCGGCGGCATTCTGATCTCCAGTGCGCCGCCAACCTCATGATCAACCGCCGGGTGGGTGGGGTGGTCAGGTGAGGCCGAGGCGATCCAGGGTCCAGGCGTTGACGAACGCCTCCTCGCGCCAGGCGTCGTAGCGTCCGCTCGGTCCGCCGTGACCCGCCTCCATCTCGGTCTTGAGCAGATAGTCACCCTGCGGAGCGGTCGCCCGCAGGCGCGCGATCCACTTCGCCGGCTCGTGGTAGAGCACCCGCGTGTCGTTGAGGCTGGTCATCGCCAGGATCGCCGGGTAGTCCAGCGCCGCGACGTTCTCGTACGGCGTGTACGACTTCATGTACGCGTACACCTCGGGGTCTGCCAGCGGGTTGCCCCACTCCTCCCATTCGGTGACGGTCAGCGGCAGCGACGGGTCGAGGATCGTGTTGAGTGCGTCCACGAACGGCACCTGCGCGACGATGCCGGCGAAGGCGTCCGGTGCGAGGTTGGCCACCGCGCCCATCAGCAGCCCGCCGGCCGAGCCGCCCCGGGCCACCAGACGGTCCGGCGCCGTCCAGCCCGCCTTCGCCAGGTGCCGGGCGCAGGCGACGAAGTCGGTGAAGGTGTTCTTCTTGGCGAGCATCTTGCCCTGGTCGTACCAGCGGCGGCCCAGCTCGCCGCCGCCCCGCACATGGGCCACCGCGAAGATCACCCCACGGTCCAGCAGGGACAGCCGGCCGACCGAGAACCATGGATCCATGCTCGCCTCGTACGAGCCGTAGCCGTAGATGACGCAGGGGGCGGAACCGTCGCGCGGCACGCCCCGGCGGTGGACCAGCGAGATCGGCACCTTCGTGCCGTCGTCGGCCAGCGCCCAGTCCCGATGCTGCTCGTAGTCCTCCGGCCGGTACTCCCGACCGTCCGGCCCGGGCAGCACCGGCCGGCGGCGCAACAGCGTCATCTGGCGGGTCACCAGGTCGTAGTCGTACACCGAATCGGGGGTGACCAGCGAGGTGTAGCGCAGCCGCAGCCGCCCGGTGCGGTACTCGGGGTTGGCGTCCAGGCCGACGGTGTGCAGCGGCTCCGGGAACTCGATGTCGTGGGCGTCGCCGCCGCCGACCGGCAGCACCCGCAGCCCGGTCAGGCCGTTGCTGCGTACGGTGACGACCAGGTGGTCGGCGAAGGCGTCGACCGACTCCAGCCGGGTGCCGGGGGAGTGCTCGATCAGCGGTACCCAGTCGCCCGGGGCATCCGCAGAGGTGTACGCGAGCGCGAAGTCCTCGGCGCCGTCGTTGTGCAGGATCAGGAACCGGTGGCCGTGGTGCTCGACCGAGTATTCGACGCCCTGCCGACGCGGTGCGATCACCGCCGGCTCGCCGGTCGGGTTGCCGGCCGGGATGACCCGTACCTCGCTGGTGAGCTTGCTGGCGATGTCGATGAGGATGAACCGCTCCGAACGGGTCAGCTCGACGCCGACCCAGAACCGCTCGTCGTCCTCGGCGTGCACCACCACGTCCTCGGTGGCGGCGCTGCCGATCACGTGCCGCCAGACCCGGTGGGGCCGCCACGCCTCGTCGACGGTGACGTAGAACAGCACCGAGGCGTCGGCGGACCAGGCGGTGCCGTAGAACGTCCCCGGGATCTCGTCGGGCAGCAGTTCGCCGGTGTCGAGGTCCCTGATCCGCAGGGTGAACCGCTCGTCGCCGGAGAAGTCCGTGGAGTAGGCCAGGAAGCGCCCGTCCGGGCTGACGTCGAAGGCCCCCAGGGCGAAGAAGTCGTGCCCCTCGGCGAGCAGGTTGCCGTCGAGCAGCACGTGTTCCCCGTCGAGCGGAGCACCGTCGGAGCTGATCGGCGGCGCGGTCTCGCCGGTGCGGACCGCCCGGCGGCAGTGGACGCCGTACTGCTGGCCCTCGACGGTGCGGGTGTAGTACCAGTGCTCGCCCTTGCGGGTCGGCACGGACAGGTCGGTCTCCTGGGTACGCCGCCGGATCTCCTCGAACAGCTCCGTACGCAGCCCGGCCAGGTGTGCCGTCCGTGCCTCGGTCCAGGCGTTCTCGGCGCGGAGATAGTTGATCGTTTCCGGATCGTCCTTGGTGGCCAGCCAGGCGTACTCGTCGACGACGGTGTCGTCGTGGTGGACGCGTTCGGTGGGCACCCGGTTGGCTGCGGGAACGGGGGTCTCGGTGGTCACGGCGCCACGTTACCGGCCTTCGCGGCCTCCGGCGCGGAGCAAATCCCTTCCCGATCGTTCGAACACATGTACGATCGCCGTCATGGTGCCAGCCTCTTCCACCGGCGCGGCCGGTGTCCTCGACATCGCCCGCCGGCTGACCGAGATCTGCGGTCCGCGCTTCGCCCGTCTCGCCGGCCCGGCCGACGAGGTGGCCGGGCACGCGGCCCGCTGGGTGGCGGTGCCGGGCGGCCCGCACGCCGCGGCGCAGGTGTTGCGGCTGGCCGCGCGGCATGATCTGACGGTGGTGCCCCGGGGAGCGGGCACCAAGATCGACTGGGGTGCTCCACCCGATCGGGTCGACATCATGCTCGACACCGGGCGGCTGGCGGGCATCGGCCACCAGCCGCCGGGGCGGGGCACGGCCGAGGTCGGCGCCGGCACGCCGCTGCGCGCGGTGCAGGCCACCCTGGAGCGCACCGGGCAGCGGCTCGCGCTGGACGCCCCCTCGCCCGGCGCCACCCTCGGCGGGGTGCTCGCCGCCGACGAGGCCGGCCCGCTGCGGCACCGCCACGGGACCGCCTGTGACCAGCTCGTCGGCCTGCGCTACCTGGCCGCCGACGGCGAGCTGACCGAGGCCGGCGGCGGGGCGGCCGGGTTGGCCCAGGCGCGGCTGCTGTGCGGCTCGGAGGGGGCGCTCGGCGTGCTGGTCAGCGCGACCCTTCGGGTGCAGGCCGCGCCGGCCGCGCGGGTCTGGGTGACCCGGCCGGTGTGGACCCCGCTGGAGGTGCACGATCTGATCCGGGCGGTGCTCGCCGCCCGGCTCGACCCGGCCGCGATCGAGCTCGACCTGCCGGCCGGCACGGGATCCCGGCCGCGCGGGGACCGCCGCGCCGCGTCGATGGCGCTGCACCCGTCGATGGCCGGCCGCGCGCCGACCGGCCGGGCGGGCACCGGCTCGCTGGTGGTGCTGCTGGAGGGCGGGCCGTCCGACGTGGCGGAGCGCACCGATCGACTGGTGAGCCTCCTCGGCTCCCGGTCGACGGTCGCCCGGTCGGCGCCGCCGTGGTGGCGCAGCTATCCCTTCGCCCCGGGCGACACCGCGCTGCGGCTGGAGGTGCCGATCACCGACCTGCACGCCGCCGTCTACGCGCTGCGCGACGCGGCCGGAGAACCACTGCCGGTACGCGGCTCGGCCGGGCTCGGCGTGGTGCACGCCGCCCTGCCCGGCACGATGTCACCCGACCGGGTGACCTCGATCCTGGCCGCGGTGCGGGGCGTCCTTCTCGCCCGGCAGGGCCGGTGCGTGGTGCTCGCCGCGCCGCCCGCGGTCCGGCGCGCCGTCGACCTCTGGGGCGACCTGGCCGACCTGGCCCGGCTACGCGCCGCCAAGCAGCACCTCGACCCAACCCACCGCCTAGCCCCCGGCCGCCTCCCCGGCGGCCTCTAACCGCCCCCCAGATCGCGGGGCGCGGGGGTGGGTCAGACGGCGTCGTTGCGGAGGACGAGGATGGCGATGTCGTCGCGGGGGGCCTCGACCGAGAAGTTGATCGCGGTGGACCGTAGCCGGGCAGCCACCACGTCGGCCGAGTAGCCGGCCAGCGGCGCGGCGGCGTCCCGTAGCCGGCTCGTGCCGAACAACTCCCGGCCCCGGCGACGCTCGGTCACTCCATCGGTGTAGAAGACCAGGCAGTCACCCGGGCCGAGGGCGATCTGCGAGGTGGGCGAGGCGATCGTGTCGAGCAGGCCGAGCGCGGTGCCGCCGGTGCCGACGAAGGCGGCCGGGCCGCCGCCCGAGCGCAGCAGCACCGGCCGATCGTGCCCGGCCAGGTGCAGCCCGACGTCGAGCCGGCCGCCCTCGCCCGGCCCGACCGCCGCCAGGGCGAGCGTGCAGTAGCGGCCGGCGCCCCGCTCGACCAGCGTCTCGTTGAGCCGGCCCAGCACCTCGGGCAGCGGCTTGCCGTCACCGGCCAGCACCCGGATCACGTCCCGGACCAGCCCGGTGACCGCCGCGGCCTGCACCCCCTTGCCGGAGACGTCGCCGATCACCACCAGCCAGCGTCCGTCCGGCAGCGGCACCACGTCGTAGAAGTCGCCACCGACGTCGGCGTCGCCGCCGGTCGGTACGTACTCGGCGGCGAACCCGATGCCCTCCACCACCGGCAGCACCGGCGGCAACAGGGACTGTTGCAGCGTCTGCGCCACCCGGCGGCGCTCGGCGTGGATCCGGGCGTTCTCGATCGCCAGTGCCGCCCGCCGGGCCACGTCCTCCAGCACTGCGATCTCGTCCGGGTCCTGCCGGTGCCGCTGGTGCCGCCCGACGGCGAGCGTGCCGAGGCGCTGACCCCGGGCGATCAGCGGCACGGCGAAGCCCTCCATCGGCGCGCCCAGCGGCGTCCGGGTGCCGTGGCGGCTGGCCTCGCGCAGCCGGGCCTGGATCGAGTCGGGGCCGGCCTCGCGGAGGATGGCGTGCAGCTGCGGCAACATCGACTCGTCCGCGTGGCTGGCCGCCGCGAGCCGGAGCCGACCCCACTCGTCGGTGGTGTGCACCGCGCACCACTGGCCGAGCCGGGGCACCACCAGCTGCGGGATGAGCGCCATGGTCAGTTCCACGTCCAGCGACTGGGCGAGCAGTTCGCTGGCCTCGGCGAGAAAGGTCAGCCACGCCTGCCGGCGTACGTCGGCGCGGCGCAGCCGGTCGTTCTCCAGGTGCAGCGAGAGCCGCTCGGCGGTCAGCACGGCCAGCGGCTGGGCGTACGCGGTGGGCGCGGCATCCAGTTCCAGTTCCCCGGCGTACGGGCGGTGCACGGCCAACGGCACCCGGAGCAGGTCGTTGCCGGCCCGGGGCTGCCGCCCGTACCGGGCGAGCACCTGGAGACCCTGACCGTCGCCCCGGTCCAGCCGCACCACGCCCCCGGCGGCGCCGACCATCTCCGCCACCCGGGTCAGCAGGCCGGCGGCGAAGTCCGGCAGCGGGTCATCGGCGTTCGGGTCGGGGGTGGTCTGCGTCAGCGCGCTCATCTCGCTGGCGCTCGGTACCGCGGTCAGCCCGGCGCCGTCCGAGTCGCCGGCCACCGGTGGCGCCGACGGGGCCGGTCCCGCCCGGTCCGAGCCCGTCCCGTCGCCACCCGGACGATCCAGCCGGAACCACACGCCCTTGCCGGTGGGGA
This sequence comes from Micromonospora sp. WMMD1082, assembly GCF_029626175.1. NCBI lineage: Bacteria > Bacillati > Actinomycetota > Actinomycetes > Micromonosporales > Micromonosporaceae > Micromonospora > Micromonospora sp. WMMD1082. Next base: position 3,331,925 of record NZ_JARUBM010000002.1, read on the forward strand.
GGTAGGTGGTGCCCCACCGGCTGGCAAAGTGGTCGACCAGCAGCAGCCCGCGCCCCCGTTCGGCGACCTCGGAGATGTCGGTGGCCACATTGCGTACGCCGACGGTCAGCTCGTCGACCGGGCCGGCGGCGAAGTCGGAGACCGTCACGGTCAGCCCCGCCTGGTCGGCGGTGACCTCGATGTCCAGTTCGGTGCGGGCGTGCTCGACCGCGTTCGTGGACAGCTCCGTGGTCAACAGAAGTGCCTCGTTGAGTAGCTCGTCCAGGTTCGCCTCGGCGAGCACGGACCGGACGACGGCGCGCGCGGCGGCGGGCGTACGGCGGTCGGCGGGCAGCCGGACGCGCCGCAGGTGCTCGTCTGGGCCGACGTTCGTCGCGGGCCCCGCCTCCGCTGACACCCTCGTATCCTCCACCGACACCTGTCCGGTGCCAAGCTGATCATGGTGCGCTCTTTGCCGAACGACGGTGGTCTGCCATGGCGGTTTCGAGGTCACGGGGACAATGATGGGGTGGCCGGCGCGAGCCGGTGGACCCCGAGTTGAGCGAGGAATGATGACCACGGCGAAACAGTCGGTGACCGCGGAGGCCCCCGCCGCCGACCACGAGGCGGTCCTCACCGAGCTGGCGGAGGCGCTGCGACGGGTCCGTCGCGGCGATCTCAAGGTGCGGCTGCCCCGGCGTTCGGGCGCGGCCGGCGAGGTGGCGGACGCCTTCAACGACGTGGTGTCGCTCCAGGAGCGGCAGCATCTGGATCTGCGCCGGATCAGCCGGATCGTCGGTCGGGACGGCCGGCTGACCGAGCGTCTCGACGAGGAGGGGCTGGACGGCACCTGGGCGGAGGGCCAGCGGGCCGTCAACTCCCTGATCGACGACCTGGGTCGACCCACCACCGAGATCGCCCGGGTCATCGTGGCGGTCGCCGATGGTGATCTTTCCCAGCACATGGCACTGGAGATCGACGGCCGCCCGTTGCGCGGTGAGTACCTGCGCATCGGCCGCACCGTCAACACCATGGTCGACCAGCTCTCGTCCTTCTCCAACGAGGTGACCCGGGTGGCCCGGGAGGTGGGCACCGAGGGCAAGCTCGGCGGCCAGGCCGACGTACGCGGCGTCGCCGGCACCTGGAAGGACCTCACCGACTCGGTGAACACGATGGCGTCGAACCTGACCGGCCAGGTCCGGTCGATCTCCCAGGTGGCGACCGCGGTGGCGAAGGGCGATCTGTCGCAGAAGATCACGGTCGGCGCCCGCGGCGAGGTCGCCGAGCTGGCCGACACGATGAACTCGCTCACCGACACGCTGCGGCTCTTCGCCGAGCAGGTGACGCGGGTGGCCCGGGAGGTGGGCACCGAGGGCAAGCTCGGTGGTCAGGCGGAGGTGCCGGGCGTCGCGGGCACCTGGAAGGACCTGACCGACAGCGTCAACTCGATGGCGTCGAACCTGACCGCCCAGGTGCGGAACATCGCCCAGGTCTCCACGGCCGTCGCCCGGGGCGACCTGTCCCAGAAGATCACCGTGGCTGCGCAGGGCGAGATCCTGGAACTCAAGGACACCGTGAACACGATGGTGGATCAGTTGTCGTCGTTCGCCGACGAGGTGACCCGGGTGGCCCGTGAGGTAGGCACCGAGGGCAAGCTCGGCGGCCAGGCCCAGGTACGCGGGGTCTCCGGCACCTGGCGTGATCTCACCGAGAACGTCAACCAGCTCGCCGGGAACCTGACCAGCCAGGTCCGCAACATCTCCCAGGTCTCCACGGCGGTGGCGAAGGGTGACCTGTCGCAGAAGATCACCGTTGACGCCCGGGGCGAGATCCTGGAGCTGAAGTCGACGGTGAACACGATGGTGGATCAGTTGTCGTCGTTCGCCGACGAGGTGACCCGGGTGGCCCGTGAGGTGGGCACCGAGGGCAACCTCGGCGGCCAGGCCCAGGTCAAGGGCGTCTCCGGCACGTGGCGGGATCTGACCGACAACGTGAACTCGATGGCGTCGAACCTGACCAGCCAGGTGCGGAACATCGCCTCGGTCACCACGGCGGTGGCGAAGGGTGACCTGTCGCAGAAGATCACCGTCGACGCCCGGGGCGAGATCCTGGAGCTGAAGTCGACGGTGAACACGATGGTGGATCAGTTGTCGTCGTTCGCCGACGAGGTGACCCGGGTGGCCCGCGAGGTAGGCACCGAGGGCAACCTCGGCGGGCAGGCACAGGTACGCGGGGTCGCCGGCACCTGGCGGGACCTCACCGACAACGTGAACTCGATGGCGTCGAACCTGACCGCCCAGGTGCGGAACATCGCCCAGGTCTCCACCGCGGTGGCGAAGGGTGACCTGTCGCAGAAGATCACGGTCGACGCGCAGGGCGAGATCCTGGAGCTGAAGTCGACGGTGAACACGATGGTGGATCAGTTGTCGTCGTTCGCCGACGAGGTGACCCGGGTGGCCCGTGAGGTGGGCACCGAGGGCAAGCTGGGCGGCCAGGCCGAGGTGAAGGGCGTCTCGGGCACGTGGCGGGATCTGACCGACAACGTGAACTCGATGGCGTCGAACCTGACCAGCCAGGTGCGGAACATCGCCTCGGTCACCACCGCCGTGGCCAACGGCGACCTGTCGCAGAAGATCACGGTCGACGCGCAGGGCGAGATCCTGGAGCTGAAGAACACCGTGAACACGATGGTGGATCAGCTGTCGTCGTTCGCCGACGAGGTGACCCGGGTGGCCCGGGAGGTGGGCACCGAGGGCAAGCTGGGCGGTCAGGCCCAGGTCAAGGGCGTCAGCGGCACCTGGCGGGACCTCACCGAGAACGTCAACCAGCTGGCGTCGACGCTGACCACCCAGCTGCGCGCGATCGCCCAGGTCTCGACGTCGGTCACCCGGGGCGACCTCACCCAACGGATCGCGGTGAAGGCGCAGGGCGAGGTCGCCGAGCTGAAGGACAACATCAACCAGATGATCGTCACCCTGCGGGAGACGACCCACAAGAACGCCGAGCAGGGTTGGCTGGACTCCAACCTCGCCCGCATCGGTGGGCTGTTGCAGGGCCAACGTGACCTCGGCGAGGTCTGCCGCATGATCATGCAGGAGGTGACCCCGCTGGTCGACGCGCAGCTCGGCGCGTTCTTCCTCGCGGACAACTCCGAGGGGGTGATGCGGCTGCGGCTCACCGCCTCGTACGGGTACGTCTCGCGGGGGCACGACGTGACCTTCGGGCCGGGCGAAGGGCTGGTCGGTCAGGCGGCGCTGTCGCGGCGCACCATCCGGGTCGGTGCGGTGCCGGACGGCCGGATCACGTTGCGCTCCGGGCTGGCCGACACACCCCCGGCCGACCTGGTCGTGCTGCCCGTCCTCTTCGAGGGCGAGCTGCTCGGCGTGATCGAGTTCGCCACCGTCACGCCCTTCTCCGAGCTGCACCTGTCGTTCCTGGAGCGGCTGGTCTCCACGATCGGTATCGCGGTCAACACCATCCAGGCGAACCGGCGTACCGAGGAACTGCTCGCCCAGTCGCAGCGGCTGGCGCACGAGTTGCAGGAGCAGTCGGCGGAGTTGCAGCGGACCAACGCCGAGCTGGAGGACAAGGCCAAGCTGCTGTCCGAGCAGAAGGCGAACATCGAGACCCAGAACCGGGAGATCGAACTGGCCCGGCTCGGCCTGGAGGACAAGGCGCAGCAGCTCACCCGGGCCTCGGCGTACAAGTCGGAGTTCCTGGCTAACATGAGCCACGAGCTGCGTACGCCGCTGAACTCCCTGCTGCTGCTGGCCCGGCTGCTCATGGAGAACTCGGAGCAGAACCTCACGCCGAAGCAGATCGAGTTCGCCCGTACGATCCACGGCTCCGGGTCGGACCTGCTGCGCCTGATCGACGACATCCTCGACCTGTCCAAGATCGAGGCCGGGCGGATGGACGTGGAGCCGACCGAGGTCCGCTTCACCGAGATCTGCAACTACGTCGAGCAGGCATTCGCCCCGCAGGCCGACGACAAGGGCCTGGACTTCCAGGTACGCATCGGCAAGGACCTGCCGCTGGCGGTGGTGACCGATGCGCAGCGACTCCAGCAGGTGCTGCGCAACCTGCTGTCCAACGCCGTCAAGTTCACCGACAACGGTGCGGTGACGTTGCGCATCTCCCGGGCTCCGGAGCACGCGGTCTTCGACGTACCGGCGCTGACCAACGCCCGGCACGTGATCGCGTTCACGGTGATCGACACCGGCATCGGCATCTCCGACGACAAGCTCTCGCTGATCTTCGAGGCGTTCCAGCAGGCGGACGGCACCACCAGCCGCCGCTACGGTGGCACCGGGCTGGGCCTGTCGATCAGCCGGGACCTGGCCCGGCTGATCGGCGGCACGATCACCGTCACCTCGGCGCCCGGCCAGGGCTCGACGTTCACCCTCTACCTGCCCGACGTGCTGGCGCCGGACGCGGTGGTGGCGCCGGCCCCGCCGTCGCCGCAGCGGGCGGGGCTGCCGTCGTCGCTGCTGATGCCGCCGGTGGAGCTGCTGCCGGAGGCTCCGGAGGCCCCGAAGACCCGCCAGTTGGACGGTTCCACCGTGCTGATCGTCGATGACGACGTGCGCAACGTCTTCGCCCTGACCAGTGCGCTCGAACTGCACGGCATGACCGTGCTCTACGCCGACAACGGCAGCGACGGGGTGCGCCTGTTGGCCGAGCACCCGGAGGTCGATATCGTCCTGATGGATGCGATGATGCCCGATCAGGACGGATACGAGACGACCCGGCAGATCCGGCGCAACCACCGGTTCGCCGACCTGCCGATCGTCTTCCTGACCGCCAAGGCGATGCCGGGTGACCGGGAGTCGGCGATCGCGGCCGGGGCCAGCGACTACATCACCAAGCCCGTCGACCTGGACCAGTTGATCGAGTTGATGGGCACCTGGATCAGCGGCAGCCGTACCGAGGAGGGCTCGTGACGCAGGTGGCGAAGGCGCTGCTGGTCGATGACCGCCGGGAGAACCTGATGGCCCTGGAGGCGATCCTCCAGGGGCTGCCGGTGCAGTCGGTCGCGGTGGAGAGTGGCGAGGCGGCGCTGAAGCAGCTGCTGGTGGACGACTTCGCGGTGATCCTGCTGGACGCCCAGATGCCGGACATGGACGGCTTCGAGACGGCCAGCCACATCAAGCGGCGGGAGCGTACCCGGCACGTCCCGATCATCTTCCTGACCGCCGCCGACCGGGACGCGCAGCTGGCCCTACGCGGCTACGCGGTCGGCGCGGTCGACTACCTCACCAAGCCGTTCGACCCGTGGGTGCTGCGGGCCAAGGTCTCCGTCTTCGTGGACCTGTGGACCAAGACCCGCCAGTTGGCGGCGCAGTCGGAGATGGTGCGCGAGCGCGACGCCCAGTGGCGGTTGTTGACCGACGCCGTCGACGAGGCCACCACCCTGCTCCGCAACGCCGACGACCCGGAGTCCGTCACCCGCGCGGTAACCACCCTCGAACAGGCCCGCTGGGGCACCACCCCCGACTAACCCCCACCCCACCCCTCGCACCGTTGATCATGAAGTTGTTGTCATCCCGCCCGGCGTGTCGCGACAACAACTTCATGATCAACCCGGGCTGCGGTCGGGGGAGGGGGAGGGGGAGGGGGAGGGGGGTTAGGTGGTGGGGGCGTCGTTGCGGATCATCAGGGCGCTGCGTAGGCCGGTGATGTCCAGGACGCGGAGCAGGAACTCGCCGACGTTGGTCAGGACCAGCAGGCTCTGCGCGTGGCTGGCCTTGCGGCTGAGGACGACCAGCGTCCCCAAGCCCTGCGAGTCGCAGAAGGTGACCCCGCCGAGATCGAGCACGATCCGGGGTGGCGGTTCGGTGAGGACCTCATTGACAATGGTCGACAGCTGGGCGGCCGTGAGCATGTCGATCTCACCGGCAAGGCGCAGCACTGCTTCGTCGCCCGTTCGGTGTACGGTGATGGACAGTTCGGCACGATCCACTGGGTCAGCCTATCGCGATCTCGGTCGCCTGGCCTGTCGAGGCATGCCGTCCCCGGCCAGCGTGCCGGGGGTGAGCCCGGTAACCCGGAGCCGGGGTGCCTGCCGATCCGCCGTCGGGCGCTGACACAATGGCCGCATCGTGACCGAGGTGATTTCCGCCGGATCCGACCGCTACCCGGTCGACGCGCCGGCCTCAGCGGCCCTGTTCGACCGCGCCTGCGCCATCGTGCCGGGCGGGGTGAACTCCCCTGTGCGCGCCTTCCGGGCGGTCGGCGGCACACCACGCTTCATGGTCCGGGGCGAGGGGCCGTGGCTGCACGACGCCGACGGCCGGCGCTACGTCGACCTGGTCTGCTCCTGGGGACCGCTGATCCTCGGCCACGCGCATCCCGAGGTGGTCGCGGCCGTGCAGGCCGCCGCCGCGAACGGCACCAGCTTCGGTACGCCGACCCCCGGCGAGGTCGACCTGGCCGCCGAGATCGTCGTGCGTACCCCGGTCGAGCAGGTCCGGCTGGTCAACTCGGGCACCGAGGCGACGATGTCGGCGATCCGTCTCGCCCGTGGCTACACCGGCCGTTCGAAGATCATCAAGTTCGCCGGCTGCTACCACGGTCACGTGGACTCGCTGCTCGCCGCCGCCGGCTCCGGCGTGGCCACCCTCGGCCTGCCCGACTCGCCCGGGGTCACCGGCGCGGCGGCCGGCGACACCATCGTGCTGCCGTACAACGACGTCGCCGCCGTGGAGGAGGCGTTCGCCGCCGAGGGGCCGCACATCGCCGCGGTGATCACCGAGGCCGCTCCGGGGAACATGGGCGTGGTCGCCCCGCGCGACGGCTTCAACGGGCAGCTGGCGCGGATCGCGCACGCGCACGGCGCGCTGCTCGTCGTCGACGAGGTGATGACCGGGTTCCGGGTCTCCCGCTCCGGATGGCACGGCCTCGAACCGGTCGACGCGGACCTGTGGACGTACGGCAAGGTCATGGGTGGTGGCCTGCCCGCCGCGGCGTTCGGCGGGCGCGCGGAGATCATGTCGCGCCTGGCTCCCGCCGGCCCGGTCTACCAGGCCGGCACCCTCTCCGGGAACCCCCTCGCCTGCGCGGCCGGCCTGGCCACCCTGCGGCTGGCCGACGAGGCGCTCTACCGCCGGCTGGACGACACCGCCGCCGTCGTGGGCAAGCTCGCCACCGAGGCGCTGACCGCCGCCGGGGTCCCGCACCGGCTGTCGTACGCGGGCAGCATGTTCTCGATCTTCTTCACCGACGCCGACGTGGTCGACTACGACAGCGCCCGCACCCAACAGGTGCCGGCGTTCAAGGCGTTCTTCCACGCGATGCTCGCCGCCGGGGTCTACCTGCCGCCGAGCGCGTTCGAATCCTGGTTCGTCTCGGCGGCGATCGACGCCGCCGCCCTGGAACAGATCGCCGCGGCCCTGCCGGCGGCGGCCAACGCGGCAGCAGCGGCAGGTACAGGAGGGTAGCGGTGAGCGCGAGGAGTGAGCCGGTCTTGCGAGCCCCGCAGTCGCGAACGAAGGGGGTGGCGGTGAGCGCGAGGAGTGAGCCGGTCCTGCGAGCCCCGCAGTCGCGAACGAAGGGGGTGCAACGGTGAGTAAGACGGTGGTCCACGTGCTTCGGCACGGTGAGGTGCACAACCCGGACGGCATCCTCTACGGCCGGCTGCCCGGTTTCCGCCTCAGCGAGCTGGGTGTGCAGATGGCCAAGGCCGCCGCGCAGGGGCTCGCCGACCGCGAGATCGTCCACGTGGTGGCCAGCCCGCTGGAACGCGCCCAGCAGACCGCCGAGCCGATCGCCGCACAGTTCCGGTTGCCCGTCGGGGTGGACGAGCGGCTGATCGAGAGCGCCAACTGGTTCGAGGGCAAGCGGGTCTCGCCCGGGGACGGCTCCTTCCGTGACCCGCGCAACTGGTGGGTGCTGCGCGATCCGGTGACCCCCTCCTGGGGTGAGGCGTACCGGGTGATCGCCGAGCGGATGTTCGCCGCGCTGCACGCCGCCCGGATCGCCGCCGAGGGGCGCGAGGCCGTCCTGGTCTCGCACCAGCTGCCGATCTGGACGCTGCGCCGGCACGTCGAGCGCAAGCGGCTCTGGCACGACCCGCGCCGCCGGCAGTGCGCACTGGCCTCGCTCACCACCTTCCACTTCGACGGCGCCAAGGTCGTCGGCATCGGCTACTCCGAACCCGCCGCGCATCTGGTGGCGATGTCGCCGACCGCGCGGACGGCCAAGGGAGCCTGACATGGGCGCCCGGAGGCTGGCCGCCGGCGTGCTCACCGCCGTGACCGCCACGGCGGTGCTGAGCGGCTGCACCGGCGGCGGCCGGGAGTCGGTCTGTGACAGCGTCGGCGGCATCGTGGAATGTGCGCCGGATCAGCGGTCCGGCGCCCCCGCCATCGCGGGCGAGCTGCTCAAGGGCGGGTCGTACGACGTGGCCAGCCAGCGGGGCCAGGTCGTCGTGGTCAACTTCTGGGGTTCCTGGTGCGCGCCGTGCCGGGCCGAGGCCGACGACCTGGAGAACACCTACCAGGCCACCAAGGGCTCCGGGGTGACCTTCCTCGGCATCAACGTGCAGGACAGCCGGGACAAGGCCGTCGCCTTCGAGGAGGCGTTCGGCATCAGCTATCCGAGCATCTTCGACCCGGGCAGCCGGCACGCCCTCGCCATGGACATCCCACCGAACAGCATTCCCGCCACCGTAGTGCTCGACCGGGAGGGCCGGATCGCCACCGTGATCCGGGCGGCGGTCCGGCAGGAGGGTCTGCAACCCATCGTCGAGCGGATCGCCGCGGAGGCTCCCGCGCCGCCCGGCCAACGCTGATGGGCGAGACGTTCGGCCAACTCGCCGAGTCCGGCCCGCTGCTGCTGGCGATGGGCGCGGCGGCCCTGGCCGGCCTGGTCAGTTTCCTGTCCCCGTGCGTGCTGCCGCTGATGCCCGGCTACCTCTCGTACGTCACCGGCCTCGCCGGCACCGACCTCGAAGGCCGAGACGAAAGGAAGGGCCCCCTACCAACACCTCAGGTAGCGGAAGGCCCCCCTGTCAACGGCCAGGCCGGGGCGGGCAGCGGCGGCGGTGCCGCTGTCCGTACGGCGGTGCGGGCAGCACGCCCCACGGTCAGCGCGGCGGCACGGGGGCGGGTACTCGCCGGGACGCTGCTCTTCATCGCCGGCTTCACGGTCGTCTTCACCGCCACCGCGATCCTGTTCAGCAGCATCGGCCGGGTCTTCTTCGACTACGAGCGGACGCTGGAGATCGTCATCGGCGGGCTCATCGTCGTGCTCGGGCTGGGCTACCTCGGGGTGCTGCCCGGATTGCAGCGAGAGTTCCGGATCAACCGGCTGCCCGCCGCCGGCCTGCTCGGCGCGCCCGTGCTCGGTGCGGTGTTCGCGCTCAGCTGGGTGCCCTGCACCGGGCCCACCCTGGCCGCGGTGCTCGGGATGGCCACCACCAGCGGTCAGACCGATCGGGCGGTGGTGCTCGCCGTGGCGTACTGCCTCGGGCTGGGGATCCCGTTCGTCGTCTTCGGGCTCGGCTTCGAACGCCTGCTCGGCGTCTTCCAGGCTGTGCGGCGCAACAGCCGCTGGGTCACCCGGATCGGCGGCGTCCTGCTGATCCTGATCGGCCTGGCGCTGGTCACCGGAGGCTGGACGAACGTGGTGATCTGGCTGCAGACCACCGTCGGGGTCGGCGAGGTGAGCATCTGATGACCGCCGTGGACGACCGGCCCACCGTGCCGGCTGAGGCGCCCCGACGCCGCCCCAACCCGGTGATCGCCCTGCTGCGCAACTCGTGGCGGCAGCTGACCAGCATGCGTACCGCACTGGTGTTGCTCTTCCTGCTCGCGGTCGCCGCCATCCCGGGATCGGTGCTGCCGCAGCGCGGGGTCAACCCGGAGGACGTACGCGACTTCTTCACCGTCCACCCCGACCTGGCCCCGCTGCTCGACCGGGCGGGTGCGTTCGAGGCGTTCAGCTCGGTCTGGTTCTCCGCGATCTACCTGTTGCTGTTCACCTCGCTGATCGGCTGCATCACGCCCCGGCTGCGCGACCACGTCCGGGCGCTTCGGGCGAGGCCGCCGGCCGTACCGAGCCGGCTGACGCGGCTGCCGCAGCACACGGTGATCCCCGCGCCGGACGGCGGCGCGGCGGCGGTCGCCGAGACGCTGCGCCGCCGGCGGTGGCGGGTGGTGGTCCGGGGTGACGAGGTCTCCGCCGAGAAGGGCTATCTCAAGGAGACCGGCAACCTGATCTTCCACACGTCGATGGTGGTGCTGCTGATCGGCGTCGCGCTCGGCTCCTGGTACGGCTGGCACGGCAACCGGCTGCTCGTCGCCGGCGAGGACCAGGTCTTCTGCAACACCCGGCAGCAGTACGCCGAGGCGAAGCTCGGGCCGCGCGTCGACGCCCTGCCCCGCTTCTGCATGCAGCTGGACGAGTTCGACGCCCGGTTCCTGGAGACCGGTCAGCCCGCGTTCTACAACGCGAAGGTGACCGTCGACGAGGACGGCGGCGTGCGGCGCCCAGCGGAGTTCTCGGTGAACTCGCCGCTGCGCCTCCACGGCGCGAACGTCTACCTGCTCGGACACGGGTACGCGCCGGTGATCCGCTACACCGACCGGTTCGGCCGCAGCCAGACCAGCGCCGTGCCGTTCCTCAGCACCGGGGACATCGGGCTGACCAGCGAAGGGTTGGCCGCCTTCCCGGACGCCAACGTCGATCCCGAGACCGGCGAGCGGAATCCAGAACTCCAGGTGGCCTTCTCGGGGCTGTACCTGCCGACCGCGCCGCAGCAGCCGCCGTTCGTGCGGTCGGCGCACCCGAGCGAGCAGAACCCGCTGCTCGACCTGGTGGCCTACCGGGGCAACCTGGGCCTGGACGGCGGCATCCCGGGCTCGGTCTACCAGCTCGACCAGCGCCAGGTCCGCAACGGCCGGCTCACCGAGATCGGCACGAAGCAGCTGCGGATGGGCGACAGCTGGACGCTGGACGACGGTACGACCGTCGAGTTCCTGGGCTCGCGGCCCTTCGTCACCCTGTCCGTGCGGCACGACCCGGGCACGACGCTGCTGCTGGTCAGCTCCGTCGGGCTGGTGCTCGGGCTGATGGGTTCGCTCTTCGTCCGGCGGCGGCGGGTCTTCGTCCGCGTGCTGCCGGCCGGTCCCGCCGACCCCGACGGCGGTTCTCCGACGGGCGGTAGTAGTTTGGTCGAGGTGGCTGGCCTGCCGCGTACCGAGCACCCCGGGTTCGCCGCCGAGTTCGCCCACCTGGTCGCCGCGATCGGCGCCGGCGGGCGGCCCGGCGACGCCGGCACCGGCCCGGGTACGCAGGCCCGGGCGCGGGAAGGAGTCGAGTGATGTCCGCACTCTCCGATCAGGTGGTCTCCATCGCCACCCTCGTGTACCTACTGGCGATGATCAGCCACGCGGTCGAGTACGCCGTCGGCAACTCCCGCGCCAGGACCGTCGCGGCGCCCGCCCGCGAACTGGTCGGCGCGGCGGTCGGCGGCGGTGGCGCGGCGGGTGGCGTGCCTGCCTCCGCGACCGCCACCCACGGCCTGGCGACGGGAGGTGGCGGGGTGGTGGCCGGTGGCGGCCAGGTCGTCGACGCCCCGGCGCCGAGCCGGGCCGAGCGCTCCGCCCGCCGCGCGGAGCTGGCCGGTCGGGTCGCCGTCGGGCTGACCGTCGTGGCCGCCGCGCTGCACCTGGTGGCGCTGGTCACCCGCGGCCTCGCCGCCGACCGGATGCCATGGGGCAACATGTACGAGTTCGTGCTCACGGTCTCGTTCATCGGGGTGGCCGCCTGGCTGGTGGTGCTGGTGAAGTGGCCGTTCCTGCGCCGCCTCGGGCTCTTCCTGACCCTGGTGATGGTGCTGCTCGTGGCCACCGCCGAGCTGGTCCTCTATACCCCGATCGTGCCGCTGGTGCCGGCGCTCAACTCGTACTGGTTCATCGTGCACGTGTCGACCATCGTCTTCGCCTCGGGGCTGTTCCTGCTCGGGGTGGTGCCGGCGGTGGCGTACCTGATGCGGGCCGGGTACGAGAGCGGCAAGCGCAGTTTCCCGTACACCCTGGCGAAGCGGCTGCCCGCGGCGGCCGGCCTGGAACGGCTCACCTTCGTGTTGCACGCCTTCTCGTTCCCGATCTTCACCTTCGCGGTGATCGCCGGGGCGATCTGGGCCGAGGCGGCCTGGGGTCGGCCGTGGGGCTGGGATCCGAAGGAGACCTGGGCGTTCATCTCCTGGGTGGTGTACGCCGGCTACCTGCACGCCCGGGCCACACCGAGCGTGAAGCGGAACGTGGCCACCTGGCTGGCCATCCTCGGCTTCCTGACCGTCCTGATGAACCTGTTCGGCGTGAACATCTTCTTCGAGGGCCTGCACTCCTACGGCGGTCTGTGAGGACAGGACGCAGGATGTAGAACTACACTTCTTATAACTGTAGTTCTACATTTTGTGAGACGCTCATGAGGCTTGCGAAGCCTGCCGAGATCTTCGACCGCGACGCGGAATGGGCCGAGCTGACCCGGTTCGCGACCGACGCTCGCCCAGGTGCGACGCTCGGGGTGGTCAGCGGGCGCCGTCGCCAGGGCAAGACCCTCCTGCTGTACGAGCTGGCCAAGGCCACGGGCGGGTTCTACTTCGGCGCGACCGAGGCCACGCCGGCCGAGTCCCTACGGCGGCTCGGCGAAGCCCTCGGCCGGTACGTCGACAGTCCAGGCCCGGTGCACCTGGTGGACTGGCAGCACGCCATCGATGCCCTACTTGCGTTGGGTAAGGACCGCGCCGTCACCGTGGTGATCGACGAGTTCCCCTACCTGGCCAGGGCCAGCCGGGATCTCCCGTCGGTCATCCAGCACGCACTCACTCCTGGACGACCCGAGCGCACCGGCTCACGTACCCGCCTTCTGCTCTGCGGATCGGCACTCTCGTTCATGGGTGGCCTGCTGGCCGGGTCCGCACCGCTGCGCGGCCGTGCCGGGCTCGAACTGCCGATCGCGCCGCTGGACTACCGCGCGGCGGCGGAGTTCTGGGGCATCGGCGATCCGCGACTCGCCGTCCAGGTGTTCGCCATCGTGGGCGGTACGCCGGCCTACCGGCGGGAGTACGTCCAGGACGACGCACCGGAGGGGCCCGACGACTTCGACGACTGGGTGGTGCGCGCCGTGCTGAATCCGGCCCGGCCACTCTTCCGTGAGGCGCGCTATCTGCTCGCCGAGGACCCAGAGCTGCGGGACACGGCGCTCTATCACTCGGTGCTGTCAGCGGTTGCCGAGGGCAACGCCACTCGTGGCGGCATCGCCGGATTCATCGGCCGCAAGGCCACCGACCTGCAACATCCGTTGACGGTCCTGGAGGACGCCGGACTGCTGGTGCGGGAGCCCGACCCGCTGCGCAGTGGGCGCAGCCGGTACCGGATTGTCGAGCCCTTGATCACCTTCTACCAGGCACTGATGCGGCCCGCGTGGACCGCGCTGGAGCAGCGGCGTGGCGCGGATGTCTGGCGTCGATCCCAACGGCGGTACGCGAGCGCGGTGCTGGGCCCCGGCTTCGAGGAGACGGTCCGGCAGTGGGCACTGCGTTTCGCTGCTTTCGAGACGTTGGGGGGTATCGCCGCCGAAGTGCAGGCAGCGGTACTGACCGACCCGGCGAGCCGGCGGAGTCAGGAACTCGACCTGGTGGCGCTCGGGGAACTGCCGGCAGGCGACGGCCCACGGCCACTACTGGCCCTCGGAGAGGTCAAGTGGGGTCGTACGCTCGGCCGTTCGGATCTTGACCGGTTGGTGCGGGCACGCGAGCTGTTGCAGGGGCGACCTGGTCTCGACCTGGAGCAGACGCGACTGGTGCTCGCCAGCGCGGCGGGGTTCACCGACGAACTGCACCGGCTCTCCGCCAGCAGGTCGGATGTGATCCTGGTCGATGCCGCCAGGCTCTACTCCGGCGATTGAGCCGGGTACCGGCCCCGGTCGGGGCGGTGCTGGGTCAGGGTCTCGTCGATGCGCAAGGTGATCTGGTAGGCGACCTCCGGCACGTCGGCCAGCTCGATCTGTTCGGCCCGCATCGCGAGCTGCGCGTGCAGCTCGCGCGCGATCGCGTCGCGCAGGCTAGTGAGTAGCGGCGACAGCCCATCCGGGTCGCCGACGACGTACGCGTCCGACATGCGCCAAGCCTGCCCGTCCCGGTGACCGCCGGCCCAGCGTCAGTGACAAATCCCGCTGCTCGTCGCCTTCGTTGGACCGTGCCCGGATCCGCTGGCAGGGCAGGGCACCGCCCGCCGTGATTCAGCTGCGCTCTCAGCTCGACAGGCCGTACACCGCACACCGCGCACGCCGCACCCGCCAAGAAGGGCCGGGCTGCCGCAACGGCGGAGGCTGGTCGGGAAGGCGGCGGGCGGCGTGCGCGTGGGATGGGCCACAGCGGGGAGCTGGCACCCGGCGTGGGCGGGGTGGCGGGGCGTAGGACAGACTTGCTGGCATGGCGGCTCGTGGGTTCCCGTACACCGATCTGTTGGACTTTCTCGCGGCGCTGGAGCGCGAGGGGGAACTGCGTCGCGTCGGCGTGCCGGTCGACCCCACGCTGGAGATCAGCGAGATCGTCACCCGGACGGTCCGGGCGGACGGGCCGGCGCTGCTCTTCGAGCGGCCCACCCGGGGCGAGATGCCGGTGGCGATCAACCTCTTCGGCACCGAGAAGCGCACCGCGCTGGCGCTCGGCGTCGAGTCGCTGGACGAGATCGGCAACCGGATCGGCGAGATGCTCAAGCCGGAACTGCCGGTGGGCTTCGCCGGCATGATGGGCGGCCTCGGCAAGGTGATGCAGCTCAAGTCGATGCCGCCCAAGAAGGTCAGGACCGCGCCCTGCCAGCAGGTGGTCTACCGGGGTGCCGACGTCGACCTGAACCGGCTGCCGGGGCTCCAGGTGTGGCCGGGTGACGGCGGGATCTTCCACAACTTCGGGCTGACCCACACCAAGCACCCGGAGACCGGCAAGCGGAACCTCGGGCTGTACCGGCTCCAGCAGCACAGCCACAACACCCTCGGCATGCACTGGCAGATCCACAAGAACTCCACCGCGCACCACGCCGTCGCCGAGCGGCTCGGCCAGCGGCTGCCGGTCGCCATCGCCATCGGCTGCGACCCGGTGGTCAGCTACGCGTCGAGCGCGCCGCTGCCCGCCGACATCGACGAGTACCTGTTCGCCGGGTTCCTGCGCGGCGAGCGGGTGGAGATGGTCGACTGCCTGACCGTGCCGTTGCAGGTGCCGGCGCACGCCCAGGTGGTGCTGGAGGGCTACCTGGAGCCGGGCGAGCGGCTGCCGGAGGGGCCGTTCGGCGACCACACCGGCTTCTACACCCCGGTCGAGCCGTTCCCGGTGCTGCACGTCGAGGCGATGACCATGCAGCGCGACCCGGTGTACCACTCGATCGTCACCTCAAAGCCACCGCAGGAGGACCACGGCCTCGGCAAGGCCACCGAGCGGATCTTCGCGCCGTTGCTGCGGTTCCTCATCCCGGACATCGTCGACTACGACCTGCCGGCCGCCGGGGTCTTCCACAACTGCGCGATCGTGTCGATCCGCAAGCGGTACCCGAAGCACGCCCAGAAGGTGATGAACGCGATCTGGGGCGCCCACATGATGTCGCTGACCAAGCTGATCGTGGTGGTGGACGAGGACTGCGACGTGCACGACTACCGCGAGGTCGCCTTCCGGGCCTTCGGCAACGTCGACTACGCCCGGGACCTGCTGCTCACCGAGGGCCCGGTGGATCACCTCGACCACTCGTCGTACCAGCAGTTCTGGGGCGGCAAGGCCGGCATCGACGCCACCCGCAAGCTGCCCAGCGAGGGCTACACCCGGGGCTGGCCGGAGGAGATGAGCATGTCGCCCGAGGTCGTGTCGCTGGTCGACAAGCGCTGGAAGGAGTACGGCATCTGATGGCGACCACCGCTGCCGTGCAGCCGGCCCCGACCGCCGGACGCGTGAAGTCCTTCCTCAAGCTCGTCGCGATCGAGCACTCGGTGTTCGCGCTGCCGTTCGCGTACCTGTCGGCGCTGACCGCGATGCAGGTCAACGGCGGGCGGGTGCGCTGGCTCGACCTGCTGCTGATCACCGTGGCGATGGTCGGGGCACGGACGTTCGCGATGGCCGCCAACCGGATCCTGGATCGTCGGATCGACGCGCGGAACCCGCGTACCGCCAACCGGGAGCTGGTGACCGGGGCGGTGAGCCTGCGGACGGCCTGGACCGGCGCGGGCGTCGCGCTGGTGGTCTTCCTGGCCGCCGCGGCCCTGCTCAATCCGCTCTGCCTGGTGCTCGCGCCGCTCGCCGTGGTGCCGCTGGTGGTCTACCCGTACGGCAAGCGGTTCACCAACTGGCCGCACGCCATCCTGGCGGTCGCCCAGGCGGTCGGCCCGATCGGCGCCTGGCTCGCGGTGACCGGCACCTTCGCCGGCTCCGGGCCGGCCTGGCTGCTCGGCGCCGCCGTCGGCCTGTGGATCGGCGGCTTCGACCTGATCTACGCCTGCCAGGATGCCGAGGTCGACCGCCAGATCGGCGTGCACAGCGTGCCGGCCCGCTACGGTCTGCGCTTCGCGCTGCACGCCTCCACGGTCGCGCACGTGGTGACGTTCGCGCTGTTCCTGTGGTTCGGCGTGCTGATCGGCTTCGGCTGGCTCTGGTGGATCGGGCTGGCGCTGACCGCGCTCGCCTTCGGCTACCAGCACCTGGTGGTGACGCCGGCCGATCTGAGCCGGGTCAACCGGGCGTTCTTCACCGCCAACGGCTTCGTCGGCATCGCGCTGTTCGCCTTCGCCGTGCTCGACCTGGTCATCCGGCTCGGCCTCCGCCCCTGACGGCCGGGCGGTCGGCCGCGTAGCGGGCGCTCTCCAGGGTCCAGTCGATGGTGCCGCGAACGGCCCGCGCCACCCCGTCGAGGTGCGCGGTGACCGCACTGTCCAGCGTCGGGCCGAACGACGGCACCGTGGCGCGCAGGGCGACGAACCGGCCCATCGACTGGTGCCAGCGCTGCGCGGCCAGCTCGACGGCGGCGGGCACCGGCACGCGGGCGTCGGCCGCCAGCGCCAGCACCAGGTTGTGCCCGCCGGAGGTGGCCGCGTCCCGATCGAGCGAGGCGATGTCGTTGTACCAGGAGAGCAGGTCATTGCCGATGTCGCGGAGCTGGCCGAGCAGCGGGTGGTGATAGACCGGGTCGGGTAGTGGCCGGCCGCTGACGAACTCCACCAGCGGATACGACACGTACGCCGCCGAGGTGGCCCGGCGCAGCTCGACGTACTCGTCGACGCCGGGCGCGTGACCGGTGGCCTTGTTGACCGCCTCCTGCCAGGTGCCGTCGAGGTGGTGGGCGACCGCGTCGGCGAAGCGCAGGCGCCAGCGGGCGGGCATCCGGCGCCGTGGCTCGCGCCACGCGTTCACCAGCAGCCGCCGCAGCGGGCCACCGAGGCCCGCGTGCCGCAGCCGGGGGTTGCCGCTCAGCAGTGCCACGGCCCCGTCGCGCAGGCCACGGATCTCGTCCAGGCCGAGCCGGTCGGGACTGTCGCAGGCGTCGTCGACCAGGAAGAACCAGGTGAACAGGGCGGTCAGCACGCGCAGGTCGGGCACGGTGGCGTCCGGGTAGAGCCGGCCCGCGTAACGGGCGAAGCCGGCCCGGCCCAGCCGCTCGCGGGTCGGCTCGTCCAACGGCAGCCCGGCCTCCGGCAGCCAGGACACCAGCCATTCCTGCACCTCGTCGGCGTGCGGGGAGACCCCCGGCGGGATCGGGCAGGCGGCGCGGAGCGACGGCAGGACGTGGCGGGCGGCGCTGCTCGACGGCGGGATGATCTCGTCGGCCATCCCGGACCTCCCCCGTCTGCCGTCCCGGCGCCGTGCGCTGCCTCCGGCAGCATGCCAGGCGACCCTGGATCCCGCAGGCCCGGACGGACATCGGTGGCGTAACGGTGCAGCCACCGGGAGTCGGGGCACTCGGGACGTGCCTACCCGGGTGCCCCGACCGGCTTTCCGGGGGTGCCCGACCGGAGCCGGCGATGACCAGGCAGGCTGGGGAGTATGCGCGAACCATGGGTGGTCGGCGTGTCCGGGGCGTCCGGGACGCCGTACGCGGCCGCGGTCGTCCGCGGGCTGCTCGACGCCGGGGAGCCGGTGGACCTGATCGTCTCCCGCGCTGCCCGGCTGACCGTGCTCGACGAGACCGGACGGCCGTTCCGCGACGCGCACTGGAGCGCTGACCTGGCCGGCTGGATCGGACGGGACCTCGGGGAGGCGGACGTCCGCCACTGGCCCGCCGGTGACCTGGCCGCCGGGCCGAGCAGCGGTTCCTACCCGGCCCGCGGAATGGTGGTGGTGCCGGCGAGCACGGCGGCCTGCGCCGGAATCGCCATCGGCCTGTCGAAGGATCTGTTGCAGCGCGCCGCCGAGGTGAATCTCAAGGAGCGGCGGCGGGTGGTGGTGGTGCCCCGCGAGACTCCGGTGACCCGGAGCCACCTGGAACACCTGATCAGCCTGCACGATGCCGGCGCGGTGGTGCTGCCGGCCAGTCCCGGCTTCTACGGCGCGGGAGCCGCCGCCTCCGCGGCGCAACTCGTGGACTTCGTGGCGGGCAAGGTGCTCGACGCCCTCGGTGTGTCGCACACCCTCTTCCAGCGGTGGGCCGGAAGGTTGAACGCGGACCGGGCCTGATGACCGGTCCGCGTCCCGATCCGCACATTCAGTACATGCCGGCGTTGGCCGGTCCTGGGCCGGTCGAGGCGGCCGGGCCCACGTTGCGTGGTCTACCCATCTCGTCCGCCTCTTCCAGCATGCCCTCCCCTTCCAGCAGGGCCCGCACCTCGGATTCCCGAAACCGGCGATGCCCACCTGGAGTCCGGATACTGCCGATCCGGCCCGCCGCCGCCCAGCGCGTCACGGTCTTCGGGTCCACCCGAAACAGCGCGGCGACTTCACCCGGTGTCAGCAGGCGATCTCCAGTGTCCACAGCCCCCTCCTCGCGTCGACGAAGCCCCCGGCTGAACACACTGCCCCCGGCCGGTGCGAGCCCAGAGCCGTCATGAGGGACGTATGGCAATTACAGCACCAGCGACCTGGCGTGTCCGCCAAACGCGAAAAACGCACTGAGTGGGAAGTTAGTAAATGGTACCGGCGTCACGCCCTCCGAACCCCGGGTATGCGAACTGTCACCCGCTGCCAGGTCAAACGGATGCCGGAGTCCGGGTGTTACGGCCCGACGACTAGGGTCTACAGTCCGTGGACGCCATCGACCTCAACCTCGTGGACCTGCTACGGAGCAACGCCCGCCTGTCGTACGCCGAGCTGGCCCGCCAGGTCGGCCTCTCCGCTCCGGCGGTGCACGAACGGGTCGGCAAGCTGGAATCCGGCGGCGTCATCCGGGCGTACCGCGCGGAGGTCGAGCCGGAGACCATCGGGCTGGGGGTGACCGCCCTGATCGGCATCGTGGAGGACTCCGGGGCCGACACCGACGACGTGCTGGAGGCGTTCCGGGTCATGCCGGAGATCGAGTCCTGCTACTTCATGGCCGGGGTCGAGTCGTTCCTGCTCAAGGCCCGGGTGGGCACCATCGCCGAGTTGGAGCAGCTGATCGTACGGCTGAACCGGACGCCCGGGGTCGCCTCCACCCGGACCAGCATCGCGCTGTCGACGAAGTGGGAGAACCGTCCGCAGCCGGTGGCGCCGCCCTCGGCCTGAGGCCGGCGCCCGGCCGGTCGGGCCCCGCTTGCTACGTTTCCGGGCGTGACTCATCTCGACCGGTGTGACGAGGCCAGCCGGCGGTGGGTGACCGAGGCGATCGCGGCCGTGGAGGCGGACGCGAACCGGTCCGCCGACACCCACCTGCTGCCCTTCCCGCTGCCCCGGGAATGGGGGATCGACCTCTATCTCAAGGACGAGTCGGTCCACCCGACCGGGTCCCTGAAGCACCGGCTGGCCCGCTCGCTGTTCCTGTACGGGCTCTGCAACGGCTGGATCGGGCCGGAGAGCACGATCATCGAGGCGTCGTCGGGCTCCACGGCGGTCTCCGAGGCGTACTTCGCCCGGATGCTGGGGCTGCCCTTCATCGCGGTGATGCCGGCCTCCACCTCGCCCGAGAAGATCGCCCAGATCGAGTTCCAGGGCGGCCGGTGCCATCTCGTCCAGGACCCGGCGAAGGTGGTCATCGAGGCGCGCTGGCTCGCCGAGGACTCCGGCGGGCACTACATGGACCAGTTCACCTACGCGGAGCGGGCCACCGACTGGCGGGGCAACAACAACATCGCCGAGTCGATCTACGCGCAGCTGTCGCTGGAGCGGCACCCCGTACCGGTCTGGATCGTGGTCGGCGCGGGCACCGGCGGCACCAGCGCCACCATCGGCCGGTACGCCCGCTACCGGCGGCTGCCCACCAAGCTCTGCGTGGTCGACCCGGAGAACTCGGCCTTCTATCCCGCCTGGCAGGCGGCGGACTGGTCGGTACGCACCGGGCGCGGTTCCCGGATCGAGGGGATCGGCCGGCCGAGCGTCGAGGCGTCGTTCCTGCCCTCGGTGGTGGACCGGATGGTGCAGGTGCCCGACGCCGCCTCACTGGCGGCGATGCGGGCCGCCTCGGCGGTGCTGGGCCGGCGGGTGGGCGGGTCGACCGGCACCAACCTGTGGGGCGCCTTCGGCCTGATCGCCGAGATGCTGGCCACCGGCCGGACGGGCTCGGTGGTCACGCTGATCTGTGACGCGGGCGACCGGTACGCCGACACGTACTACGCCGACGAGTGGCTGGCGGGGCAGGCCCTCGATCTGGCCCCGCACCTGGCCACCGTCGAGCGCTTCCTGGCCGACGGCAGCTGGCCGACCTGAGCCACCCGACCGGCGCTCAGTTCCGCACCGCGCGCTCCGCGAGGCCGGGGTAGCGCAGGACGTAGCCGTCCGGATCCACCTCGACCTCGGCGCTGAAGTCGCCGCTGGCGTACCGGAACCGGTTCGGGCCCAGCCCGGTGTAGAGCTGCTCGGTGGGCAGCACCGTCAGGCTCGGCACCAGCACCCAGGCCACGTTGATCCGGTGGGTGGTGTCGGGGCGTGCGGTGATCAGGCCGAGCCGGTTCAGCGGCAGGGTGTTGAACAGCGGTGAGCCGCCCAGATCCACGTCGAGGGCGTCGGCCAGCCGGTCGGGATCGTCGACCCCGGGCAGCCCGGCCGGGGCGTGCCCGGCCTCGGCCAGGGCCGCGTCCAGGTCACCCTGCTCGGCGGCGGTCACCCGCCACCGCTGTGTCGCCCGCTCCAGGCGTACGCTGCGCCGCCATCCGGCGCCCTCGACCTCGACCTCCAGGCGGACGCTGACCCAGTCGGCGTCGGTGGCCACCTGGTAGCGACACGTGTAGGGGATCGGGTCCACGGCCAGCTGCGTGCCGTGCCCCGTCAGACCTTGGCCGCCTTCGACCAGGGCATGTTCGGCGCCGGCGGTGTCCGTCCGGGTCCACAGCAGCGACTTCGGCGTCGTCGGCATGAACCGGACGTTACGCCACCCGGCCGAGCCGGGCGGCGTATGCGCCGAAGGCGAACTCGTCAGTGGGTACGTGCGCGGGGCCGCCCACCGGATCCGCGCCGGTCCTCACGCGGCCGGTCGTGCAGGCCCCACCCGTCCGGACGCGGCGCCCGGTCACCGTAGCGACGCTCGCCGCGCGGCTGGTCACCGTAGCGGCGTTCGCCCCGTGGCTGGTCGCCATAGCGGCGTTCGCCGCCCTGGTCGCCGTGGCGACGGGAGCCGCCCGGGCGACCGCTGCGGCGGGGCGGCTCCGGCTCGTCGCGCACCGGCACCCCGCTCGGCTCCCGCGCCCCGGTCAGCTCGGCCAGGGCGGGGTCACCGGCGCGTACCCGCGTCTGGGCCGGCTCCACGCCGGCCTTCTCCAGCATCGCCAGGGTGGTGCGACGCTGCTTCGGCAGCACCAGGGTGGCCACCGCGCCCGCCTCGCCGGCCCGGGCGGTACGCCCCGCGCGGTGCAGGTAGTCCTTCGGGTCCTTCGGCGGGTCGACGTGCAGCACGAGCGAGACCCCGTCGACGTGGATGCCCCGGGCCGCCACGTCGGTGGCGACCAGCACGTTGGTCCGGCCCTCGCGGAACTGCGCCAGCGTGCGGGTGCGCATCCCCTGGGTCTTGCCCCCGTGCAGCCCGCCGGCGCGTACGCCGACGGCCGCGAGCTGCGCGACCAGCCGGTCCACCCCCAGCTGGGTGCGGGCGAAGACGATGGTCCGGCCCGCTCGCGCGGCGATCGACGCCGTCACCGGGAACTTGTCCTGCGGGGGGATGAGCAGCAGGTGGTGATCCATGGTGGACACCGCCGCGGTCGGCGGCGCGGTCGAGTGGGTGACCGGGTCGGTCATGAACCGCCGCACCAGCGCGTCCACGTCGCCGTCCAGTGTGGCCGAGAAGAGCAGCCGCTGCGCGCCCGTGGGCGTCTTGGCCAACAGCTCGGTGACCTCGGGCAGGAAGCCCATGTCGGCCATCTGGTCCGCCTCGTCGAGCACGGTGATCTCGACATCGTCGAGCTGGCAGACGCCCCGGTCGATCAGGTCCGCGAGCCGGCCCGGGGTGGCCACCACGACCTCCACGCCGCGCCGCAGGGCATCGATCTGGCGGTCGTACGGTACGCCGCCGACGGCGGTCTTCAGGAACACGCCGACGGCCTTGCCCAGCGGCAGCAACGCGTCATTGACCTGCATGGCGAGTTCCCGGGTGGGCACCAGGACGAGGGCCCGTGGGTGTCGCGGCCGGGCTCGTCCGCCAGCGGCGATCCGGGCCAGCAGCGGCAGCCCGAAGGCGAGGGTCTTGCCGGAGCCGGTCTGCCCCCGGCCCAGCACGTCGCGTCCGGCGAGCGCGTCCGGCACGGTGGCGCGTTGGATCTCGAACGGGGTGGTGATGCCCTGCCGGTCGAGGGCACGGACCAGCGGCCGGGGAAGTCCGAGCGAGTCGAAGGTGATCGAGGCGTCGGGGGTGGTGGTGCCGGCCGGTTGCGGCTCAGCGGGGAGGTCGAGGGAGAGCGGGAGCATGCCGGGGTCAGCGGAGGTGGTCAAGAAATGCCTTTCGAGCGGGGCGCATCTTCGCGATGTCCCGCCGCGGCAGTCGCCGCCGGATCTTCCGCAAGAACGCCCATGGGCGCGCGGGTGCGCGCCGGGTCAATGATCACCGACCAGTGTACGGCGGCGGCCGCGAAGCCACCCGTGCCGAACGCGGGTAGTGGGCGGACTCACCACGATCCGCACCCCGTTCGTCACTCCGGTAGGGCGCCGGTCACGCTACTGAGCGCGTCGTTGGCGAACAGCACCACCAGCACGCTGATCGCCACCAGCAGGCCCAGCGCGACCGCCATCACGATGACGACCCGGAGGGTGCCCCTTGACCTCTCGGCCGGCGATTCCGCCCATCCCTGGGCCAGGATGTGCCCGGTCAACGAGCCGGAGTTCTCCTCGCCGGCGGGAAAGGCGATGGTGGCCGAACTCTCCGCCCCGGCGTAGTACGCGCTCAGATCGGATCCCCCGGGACGGTGCGTCCGCTCGGAACCTGCCGGGGCGCCTCCCGGGGCAGTTCCCGGGGAGCTTCCCGGGGCTGCGGCCTCGGTCGACCGGCCCGTTGCGGGAAGCAGGCCCGGCCGGGACGACGGCCGGGGTGCCGCGCCCGGAGAGCCGGGGGAGGGTTGGTCCCGGCGCCCGACCAGGTTGGTCGGCGGTGGCCAGACCGGCAGCGCCGGTGCCGGCACGGCAGCGGGCGGGCCGGCGGCTGCGGTAGGTGCCGCTGCGCGACTCCCGACCGTTGGTGCCGCACCGGATACACCGCCGGGTTCGCGGGCCGTGGCGGGCGGCGCGGTGGCGGCGGGTGGCGCGGTGGCGGTGGAGGCGGGTGGCGGCGGGAACGGCGGCGCGGGCATCGGGCCGGGCGGCGGCGGAGGCGCCGGCACGGGTGGGCCGGGCGGCGGCGTCGGCGGTCCCGGCACCGGGGGTGCGGGTCGGGGGCCGGGCGGCGGCGCGGGCGCTGGCCCCGGCGGATACGGCCCGGGTGTTGGCGGCGGTGCCGGGGCGGGCGGGGGCGGTACGGGCGCCGGTGGGTGAGGCGCCGGCTCCGGATCGGGTACCGGCGGTGGCGGTGGTTCGGCCGGCTCCGGTGGCCGGGCGGGCTCCGGTGGCGTGGCGGGCTCGGGGTTGACCGGCGCGGACCGATAGACGCCCGACACCTTGCCGCCGGTCCCTGCGGACTGCGCCTCGTCCACGCTCACCCGGCTGAGTCCCGGCATCCGGACGCTGGCCCGTACCGGCTTCGGCGGCCCTGGCTCCCGCTGACCGGGCATGCGGGCCACTCCCCTCGGCCCAGTCGCACCCGTGGTGCCGCCAGCCGATGGAGGGGGAGCGGGTCCAGGATCGACCGTCCCCGCTGGAACCTCGCGCTCGGTCATCGTCGCCCTCCGCACCACGTTCGCAACCGGACCCGTGCCGTCGGGCCGGAAGTGCCTGAGTGACACGGTGCCACACTTCGCCCGCGTGGCACACCCGGAGCGCGGACCGCGCAGGCCCTTCGGAGGTCCCCGCAGTGGGCAGGCTGAGCGGGGCCGCCGGCCGGCGTCAGCGTCCGCCGGGCGCGGAGGGGGTGGCCGAGAGGTCGTCCACCGGGTGGGAGCTGCTCGCGGCGGTCGTCGGACCGGCGGTGCCGGCTGCCGTGGTCGGTGCGGCGCTGCCGGCATCGTTGGTCGGCGAAACGGAGTCCGACGGCTCCGGTGCTGGCGAGCTGGAGCCGGACGGGGTGGGCGACGGCGAGGTGGAGCCGGTCGGCGTCGGCGAGGGTGAGGTGGAGCCGGACGGTGTCGGCGACGGCGAGGTGGAGCCGGAGGGCGTCGGCGACGGCGACGTGGACCCCGACGGCGTCGGCGAGGGGGTCGGCCTCGGCGTCGTCGTCTTGGTGGGCGTCGGCGTGGGCTTCGGCGCCGGCGGCTGCGACGGGGTGGGCGAGGAGGTCGGCGTCGGGATCGCGCCCACCACCCGGGTCGCGGCGTAGAGCCGGGACCAGCGGACGGTGGAGATCTTGACCACGTCACCGGTGGTCGGCGCATGGATCATCTTGCCGCCGCCGATGTACATCCCCACGTGGTGGATGCTCGTCCAACTGCTGCCGGAGGCGAAGAAGAGCAGGTCGCCGGGGAGCAGCGCGGTGCGGGGCACGCTCCGCGAGCTGGTCGCCCGGTACTGGTCCCGAGAGATGCGCGGCAGCTGGTAGTGGCCTGCCGACCGGTACGCCGCCCACATCAGGCCCGAGCAGTCGAACGAGTCCGGTCCTTCGGCCGCCCAGACGTACGGGTCGCCGAGCTGCTTGCGGGCGTAAGCGACGGCGGCCAGCGCCGTGGGGTGGGCGACCAGCCCGCCGGCCGACTGGTCGACGTAGTCCGCGCCGAGCTGCTGCTCGGCGGCCTCCTGCTGGCGGGCCAGCTCGATCAGCTGCGCGGCGTTGTCCTCCCGCAGCTTGAGCAGCTTCGCCTCTTCGTCGCGTAGCGCCGTCCGGGTGGCGGCGTACTGCTCCTGGACACCCTGGAACCGGGACTGGGCGGCCGTGTACGCCTGCGTGGCCACCTGCTCGTCGCTGCGGGTACGGGCGAGTTCGCCGGCCGCCGGCCCGGTGGCGTGCTCGACCTTCTCGCCCCGGTTCGCCCGGCGCAGCAGCTCCAGGTCGCGCAGGTCGGTGGCGAAGTCACCGGGGGGCAGCGCGGCGGCGGCCTTGATCGCCTCCGCGGCGACCTGGTCGGCGCGCTGCTGCGCCTGCTGGACCGCGGCCCGGGCGAACTCCAGGTCGCGCTCCGCGGTCAGGAACTGGGCCTCCACCTCGGTGCGCTGCTGCTCCAGTTCGAGCAGCCGGGTGCCCAGCTCGGCGACGCGCGCCTCGGCGGCGTTGATCTGCGTCTCGAGCGCGCTGGCGCCCGGGGTGCCGAGCGGCGGCGTCACCAGGCCCGTGGTGCCGTCGGCGGGCGCGCCACCGGGCAGCTGCAGTGGGCCGGTGACGATCGGGCGGGAGCCGGTGTCGGGCACGGTGACGGGCACACCCGGCTCGGCGTAGGCGGGTGTGGCGAGGACCGCGCTGGCGACGGCGGCGAGCAGTGCGGACCAGAGCGCCGGCCGTAGCACCGGCGAGACCACCGGGCTCCGTCGCCGCTGCCGTCGTCCGTCCGCGCTGTCGATCATTCGGCTCCCCGTCCGGATTGCTCTGCCGCGCCGGTCGGCGTGGCGGTTCGGGACGCTACCAGGGTGTGTCGTGCCCCACCCTGTCTTACCTCACGGGGCGCAGTGGTGTCGATGTCTGCGCGGGTAACAGGAGGCTGAGAGTCCGTTGCCGGCCGGTACTCCGGCGGACCGCGCTGCGAGCGGTGCCCGCGACCGACGTAGGCTCGGGTGGCGACCAGCTCCGGTTGCGACCGCAGGTGGAAGGGGACGGGCTTTCGATGGACGCCGGACTCAAGCGTGAGCTCGAAGCGAAGGTGTACGCGGGAGAGCGACTGACCCGGGAGGACGGGATCGCCCTCTACTCCAGCGACGACCTGACCTGGTTGGGTCGGCTGGCCCACCACCGGCGCACCGAGCTGAACGGCGACCGGGTGATGTTCAACGTCAACCGGCACCTGAACCTCACCAACGTCTGCAGCGCGAGCTGCGCGTACTGCTCCTTCCAGCGCAAGCCGGGTGAGAAGGACGCGTACACGATGCGCATCGACGAGGCGGTCCGCAAGGCCAAGGAGATGGAGGACGAGCAGCTCACCGAGCTGCACATCGTCAACGGCCTGCACCCGACGCTGCCCTGGCGCTACTACCCGAAGGTGCTGCGCGAGCTGAAGGCGGCACTGCCGAACGTCAAGCTGAAGTGCTTCACCGCGACCGAGGTGCAGTGGTTCGAGAAGATCAGCGGGTTGAGCGCCGACGAGATCCTCGACGAGCTGATGGACGCCGGCCTGGAGTCGCTGACCGGCGGCGGCGCGGAGATCTTCGACTGGGAGGTCCGGCAGCACATCGTCGACCATGCCTGCCACTGGGAGGACTGGTCGCGGATCCACCGGCTGGCGCACAGCAAGGGCATGAAGACCCCGTCGACCATGCTGTACGGCCACATCGAGGAGCCCCGGCACCGGGTCGACCACGTGCTGCGGCTGCGCGAGTTGCAGGACGAGACCGGCGGGTTCGCGGTCTTCATCCCGCTGCGCTACCAGCACGACTTCGTCGACTCGGCGGACGGCAAGATCCGTAACCGGATCCAGGCTCGCACGACGATGGCCTCGCCGGCCGAGTCGCTGAAGACCTTCGCGGTCTCCCGCCTGCTGTTCGACAACGTGCCCCACGTCAAGTGCTTCTGGGTGATGCACGGGCTGTCGGTGGCCCAGCTGTCGCTCAACTTCGGCGTGGACGACCTGGACGGCTCGGTCGTGGAATACAAGATCACTCACGACGCCGACTCGTACGGGACGCCGAACACCATGCACCGGGACGACCTGCTGCACCTCATCTGGGACGCGGGATTCCGGCCGGTCGAGCGGAACACCCGCTACGAGGTGGTCCGCGAGTACGATGCCGCGCCGACGCTGTCCGAGCGCCGCGCCGAACCGCAGCAGGTCTGGGCCTGACCCCTGGCGTGCCGGTCCGGGGCGACACCCGGACAGGTGGCGTTCACCTGCTGTGTGTCCCGCGCGTCGATGCGCCTGTCCCGGTGTTTCTCCGCGCCGCGTAGACCCTCGGTGTGTCTCGATACCTGCGCGCCCGCGCCACCGTCACCGCCCTGTTCACGGCCACTGTCAGCCTCGTCGCTCCCGCTCCGGCCGGCGCCGCACCGTTGGGTTCGGTGCGACTGCCGGTGACCAGTGGGATCGTCGACGCGACGCCGATCTTCGCCAGCGCCACCACCTCGGCACCCTGCCCGGCCGGCTTCGGGCGTAATGCCCAGCTGCGGGTGGGTCCACCCGGCGGGCCGTTCAGCAACCTTGCCCGGCCACTGACCGATGGTGGCTACGACCGGGCTCCGGTGACCGCGCGACCCAACCGTTCCTTCGTCACCGCGCTCGGTGGTGCGCCGGTCGACGGTGAGTGGTGGGTCGTGGTGGAGTGCCTGAGCGAGACGCAGGGCGTCCATCCGGAGCGGTTCGTCACGCCGATCACGGTCTCCGGGCGGCAGTGGCGCTCGGGCCGACCGGCGGGTGCCGCACCCGCCACTCCCGGTCCAGACGGCGCGGTGGTGGTGCCCGATGGCGGCGGGACGCGGACGCCCGCACCGGGGACGGCGTCCGGGATGCCGGCCGCCACCCCGTCGACGGCGACCACCGCCATTGCCGAGGACGCCGAGCAGCAGCGCCGGCTCACCGGCAACGGGGGTAGCGGTGCCGCGTCGCTCGCCAACCTCTGGTGGATCCTTGCCCTGCTCGCTGCCCTGACCGTGGTCGGCGCGACCTCGTTGCTCCTCCGCCGACCGGACCCGAGCCAGCCCGGGCGGCAGGGCCGCCGCCGCTGACGGGATGACGGCTGATCCGCTGCCCGGAACAACCGCGTATCCGAACGGTTGATGCTCCGGTACTCGCTGTTCACATGTTGCATGTCTGGCGTGAGCGGACGGCTGCGCAGGGGGTTACTCGTGGTCCCCACGCTGAACGGCGAAGTCCTGGGGAGCGGCAGCCAGCGTGCGTGGGGGCACGCCGGAGAAGAAGGGGATGAGGGTGCAGCGCTCACGCATTGTGTTCCTCGCCGCGCCGTACCACGGGCAGGCGACCGACGGCATCGTCTGGATGCTCGTCTCGTCGAACAACCGGCCGTTGGGCCGCGGCGCGACCTACCACGAGGTCTACGCCCGGTGCCGGGACTCGGTGCTCGACCTTCAGGCCAATGTGGACCGTGTGGTGCCGCTGGAGGGCACCGTGCCGGCCAACGGGCAGTGGAACTGGCGGATCGAGCTGGACGGCGTGCCGGTGGCCCTGTCCAGCCGCTCCTACCTGCGCGCCCGCGAGTGCACGTACAACCTCGAACGGTTCCTGGAGGCGCTGCCGCACGCCGACGTGGTCCCCGGGACTCGCGGCGTACGGCGTCGCCGGTCGCCGGAGCCGCTTCCGCCGGTGCGTAGCGTGAACGGCCCGTCCCACCCGTCGGGGTGGACCCACCCCGATCGCGAGGCCCTGCTGTGACGGGCCGGCCGGCACGGGACGTCAGTCGATGACCATCGTCGTCACCGGCCCCGACGCGCCGACCGGCACCGGGGCCGAGACGCCACGCCGGGTACGGCAGGGCCGCAGCCTCTCCGACCGGTTCTTCCGGGGCGTCTTCCGGTTGGCCGGTGTGGTCGTCCTCGCCATCATGCTGCTGGTCGGCATCTTCCTGACCCTGCGCGCGCTACCTGCGCTGGAGACCATGGGCTGGCGGTTTCTCACCACCCAGGAATGGGATCCGGTGGGGGCCAACTTCGGGGTGGCCGGCGTCCTCGTCGGCACCCTGCTGATCGCCGCCGTCGCGATCGTCATCGCGGTGCCGTTGGCCGTGGGCGCCGCGCTGTACATCACCGAATACGCGCCGCGCCGAATCGCCCCGATCCTGGTCAACCTGGTCGACCTGATGGCCGCGGTACCCAGCGTCGTGTACGGGATCTGGGGTCTCTACCTGCTCGAACCGCGCCTGCTGGTGGTCGGCGAGCAGGACGAGGGACTGCCCCGCTGGCTGGCCACGTACTTCGCCTGGATCCCGCTGTTCCGGGTGGACGACTACGACCCGCGGGAACCCATCAGCGACGGCGCGTTCACCAGCTCGACGTTCATCGCCGGAATCATCGTGGCGATGATGGTCACCCCGATCATCGCCTCGGTCATGCGGGAGGTCTTCTCCCAGGCGCCGGTGAGCGAGCGGGAGGGCGCGTACGCCCTGGGGGCGACGAAGTGGGGCATGATCCGCTCGGTCGTGCTGCCCTTCGGGCGCGGCGGGATGATCGGCGGGACCATGCTCGGCCTGGGCCGGGCGTTGGGCGAGACCATCGGCGTCTACCTGGTCATCTCGGTCGTGTTCGTCATCCAGCCGCACATCCTGCAGAGCGGTGGTGGCTCGATCTCCTCGCTGATCGCACTGAAGTACGCCGAGTCCAACGAGATCGGGATCGCCGGTCTGATGGCCGCCGGCCTGGTCCTGTTCGCGATGACGCTGATCGTCAACTTCGGGGCCGGCCTGGTCATCAGCCGCAGTCGGTCCGGCGCGGCGAGCGACGCGTGAGGAGCCGTTGGTGAGCACCGACCAGACGACGATCGCCGAGACGGCGGCACCGGATCGGGCGGTGCCGGCCGGACCGGGCCACTCCCGCGGCGGGCCGCCCGACGCCACCATCCTGCCGCCGCCTGCGCGCCCGAAGGCGTACGAGATGCGGCGCGACCTGACGACGACCCGGCGGACCGACGTCCTGGCCCTGCTCGGCGCGGCGACCGCGGCGGTCAGCCTGACCGTCCTGCTCTTCGGCCAACTGGCGCCCTTCGACGGCCTGCTCGGCTTCGTGGTGGTCGCCTATCTGATCTTTCTCGCCATCTACGCCGTGCTCGTCTCGCTCGACGAGTCCGGTCCGGCGGTGCAGGACCGGCTGGTCGCCGCCGTCGTGCACAGCCTGGCGTTCCTGATGCTGCTCGCGCTGGTCGTGGTGATCGGCTTCACCCTCGTCAAGGGGCGGGAGCCGCTGTCCCACCTGAACTTCTACTACGAGGACGCCCGGCAGGCCGGCCCGCTGGAGCCGCTGTCGGTCGGCGGCATCCGGCACGCCATGATCGGTACGCTCCAGCAGATCGGCATCGCGCTCGCGATCACGATCCCGCTGGGCCTGCTGTGCGCGGTGTTCCTCAGCGAACTGCCCGGTCCGTTCAGCCGGCTCGTACGGGTCATCGTGGAGGCGATGACGGCACTGCCGTCGATCGTGGCGGGGCTGTTCATCTACGCCACGCTGATCCTGGCGCTCGGCGAACTGGAACGCCGCCACGGTGACCTGCCGTTGATCGGTCAGAAGTCCGGGTTCGCCGCGGCCCTGGCCATCAGCGTGATGATGTTGCCGATCATCATCCGGGCGGCCGACGTCGTCCTCCGGCTGGTTCCCGGCACGCTGCGCGAGGCGTCGTACGCCCTGGGCGCCTCGCAGTGGCGCACGATCTGGCATGTCGTCCTGCCGACCGCCCGCTCCGGTGCGATGACCGCGATCATCCTCGGCACGGCGCGAGGCATCGGCGAGACATCACCGGTGCTGCTCACGGCCGGCTTCACCCAGTTCACCAACCTCGACCCCACCAACGGTCCGCAGGTGTCGTTGCCACTGTTCACCTTCGACGCGGTACGCCGGCCGGACGAGCTGATGATCGCCCGTGGGTTCGGCGCCGCGACCGTCCTGATGGCACTGGTGCTCCTGCTCTTCGTGCTCGCGCGGCTGCTCGGCGGCCGGGCACCCGGCCAGCTCAGTCGGGGTCAACGGCGGCGCCGGGCGATCGCCTCCCGTCGGGACGCGCTGCGCTTCCTCCGGCGGGAGCGGGAGCGCCTGTCCCAACTGGCTCAGCACGACGCCGACGGGCCATCCGGCCCGCCACCCCCACCGAAGCGACAACGAGGTAGGTCATGGTGAGACAGCGGATCCGTCGGCCGGCGCGGCTGCTGGCCGTGGCGGCGGTGGTCGCCCTCCTCGGCGCCGTCGCGCCGCCGGCGTCGCCGTCCGCCCAGGCGGCGAAGCGGAACGTGCGGATCGTCGGAATCGGCTCCACATGGAGCGCCAACGCCGTCGCCGCCTGGGCCGCGAACGTGCAGGCCAACGGCCTGGAGGTGCAGTACGAGGCGGCGGGATCGACCCAGGGGCGGACGCAGTTCCGGGAGGGTAAGGCCCACTTCGGCGTCTCCGAGATCCCGTACGGCCTCAGTGACGCGTTCGGCGGCACGGACAGCAAGGGAGCCCGGCCCTCCGGGTACATGCCGATCGTCGCCGGGGGCACGGCCTTCATGTACAACCTGAAGATCAACGGCCGGCGGGTGACCAACCTCCGGCTCTCCGGCGAGAACATCGCCAAGATCTTCACGGGTGTCATCACCCGGTGGAACGACCCGGCCATCCGCGCCGACAATCCCGGTCTGAACCTCCCGGCGCGCACGATCACGCCCGTGGTCCGGCAGGACGGCTCCGGCACGACAGCCCAGTTCACCCTCTGGATGAGCAAGGAACATCCGGCGATCTGGAACACGTACTGCCGGAACTGGAACAAGCCGGCGCCGTGCGGCATCACCTCCACGTATCCCCGTCTCGCCGGCATGATCGGAGCCACCGGCTCGGACGGCGTCTCCGGCAAGGTCCGGCAGGACAACGCCGAGGGCGCGATCACCTACGTCGAGTACTCGTACGCCCTCAACGCGCGGTTTCCGGTGGTCCGGATGCTCAACCGGGCGGGGTACTACGTCGAACCGACCGCGCGGAACGTGGCGGTCGCGCTGACCGAGGCGCGGATCAAGGAGACCGGCGATCCTCGGGCCGACGACTACCTCACCCAGATCCTGGACAGCGTCTACCGGCACACCGACCCCCGCAGCTACCCGCTGTCGTCGTACTCCTACATGGTCCTGCCCGTCGGGACCGGAGCGGAGCAGGAGCAGTACGCGTTCACCGCCGACCACGGCGAGACGCTCGGCAAGTTCGCCTACTACTTCCTGTGTGAGGGGCAGCCGCAGGCCGAGGTGCTCGGATACTCGCCGCTGCCGGTCAACCTCGTGCGGCGGGGCATGGAACAGGTGCAGCGGATACCGGGCGCGGAGAAGCTGAACATCGATCGGAAGATCGCGACCTGCAACAACCCGACGGTGTCGCCGGACGGCGGCAACGCTCTCGCCAGGAACGCACCGCAGCCGTCACCGTGTGACCGGCGCGGGCCCACCCAGAACCCCGCCGGCACGGCGGGCGCAACGCAGCAGACGCCGGTGCTGGCGGCGGCGGCCTGCACCACCGGTGGCGGCAGCGTCAACCCGGGCGGTTCGGCGAGTCCCGGCGGTGGCACCGCCAGCCCTGGTGCCACCGCCGCACCGGGCACGACGGCGCCGGGCGCGGGCGGACCCGGCTCGGGTCCGGGCGGCCCGGGCGCGGTGCCGACCGCCGGGGCCCCGCCCGTGGTCGACCCGGACACCGGCGAGGTCATCGGCGTCGACGACCCGGCCGGCGGTGGCGGAGGCGACCAGGCCGCCGCCGTGCCGGTGTCGCTGGCGGGCGAGGGCGGCTGGCGACTGCAGCACACGATGATGCTGCTGGCCGCCCTGCTGCTGCTCGGCCTGGTGGTAGCTCCGCCGCTGCTGGCCAACGCGTTGCAGAACCGCCACCGCACCGACGACCGGTGGAGCGACCGATGAGCAGGCGCAGGCGCAGCGTGGCGGCCCGCCGCGCCCTCTCGTTCATCCTTCTGGCCCTCCTCGTCGGCGCCCTGGCGACGGTGCAACCGGCTCCCGTCGGCAGCCGCGTCGCCGCCGATCCCGCCCGTGCCGAGGACGCGGCCGGCGGCTCGGCGGTGACCGCGCGGGGCCGGAACCTCGGCCCGGACGACGTCGTTCCCGGCACCGCCCCGGCGGACTTCTCCGCCCTGGAGGTCACCGTCAGCCAGACGAAGGACCTGGTCAACCAGGCGGTCGTGGTGACCTGGGAGGGCGCCACCCCGACGCCCCGGCAGCGTCAGTTGGGCGTCGACTACCTCCAGGTCATGCAGTGTTGGGGAGATCCGGAGGCGGCCGACGACCCACTCGGGCTGAGGTTCCGCGAGACCTGCCAGTTCGGCACGAAGCTCGGCGCGCCGGCCATGCCCAACCAGAACATCGGCGACCTGACCTCGATCAACGCGGGCACCCGCGAGATCCAGGTGGAGGTCGCCGGTTACCCCCCACGCGACCCGGGCGAGACCCTGCCGGAGGGCGCCAGGATGGTGCCCTTCTGGCCGGTGAGCTGCCAGCCGGTGCGTCCCGACTGCGGGCAGCCCCGGACCCCGGACGGCAGCCCGGCCAACCCGCTGCCCACCATCCGAGACCCGAAGACGGGCGGGCAGCGGGAGGCGTATCCGGAGGAGACGCTGGCCCGGCACTTCACCTCGGCCGTCACCAACGAGTACCCCTACGCTCTGACCTCTGGTGACGGCACCGGCCGGATCGCCTTCGAGGTGCAGAACGCGACGCGTGCCCCGGATCTCGGCTGCGGTGCCTCCTATCAGGACTCCGCCGGACGCGAGCAGCCGTCCCGCCCGTGCTGGCTGGTGATCGTGCCGCGGGGGCATGTCCACCCGTACACCGGCGCGGACGTCTCGGTCGTCGGCGGGGTCCACGGCTCACCCCTGACTCCCGCGTTGTGGCAGCACCGGATCGTGGTGCCGCTCGGGTTCGAGCCGATCGGCGACGTGTGCCCGCTCGACCGGGCGGAGCGGATCACCGCCGGTACGGAGCTGGTGGCCGAGGCGGCGACGTCCTGGCGGCCGGCCCTGTGTACGGCGGCGGGCGGGCCGTCGGTCAGCTACTCGCCGGTCGGTGACTTCGACGCCGCGCGCCAGGTGCTCGCCCCGATGGAGACCGCACCCGGCCTGGTCTACAGCGCCGAGCCGGTGCCGACCACCGACGCGGACCCCGCACTCGTCCATGCCCCGGTGACCCTGAGCGGCGTCGTGATCGCGATCAACATCGACGTCAACCTCGATCCACTCACCCGGCACGATCCGGAGATCGAGAAACTGCGCGGTCTGGGCCTGGACGACGTGAAACTGACGCCTCGGCTGGTGGCCAAGCTGCTCACCCAGTCGTACCGGCGGGACGTGCCCGGCAACGGTGGTCCTCCACAGAACCCGGGCAGCCTCCGGGACGACCCGGAGTTCCTCGACCTCAACCCGGTCTTCCGGTCCTGGGACATCCGCCCCGGGTTCACCCTGCAGGGCCTCATGATGCCCAACGGCAGCTCGGTTGCCGCGCGGACGCTGTGGCGGTGGGTGCTGGC
The DNA here is from genome assembly GCF_029626175.1 of Micromonospora sp. WMMD1082. Taxonomy (NCBI): domain Bacteria; kingdom Bacillati; phylum Actinomycetota; class Actinomycetes; order Micromonosporales; family Micromonosporaceae; genus Micromonospora; species Micromonospora sp. WMMD1082. The sequence continues at coordinate 3,366,865 of NZ_JARUBM010000002.1, forward strand.
CGACCCGGTCGCCGCCGCCTGGCTCCGGGGCACCACCGACAACCCCGCCCCGGACGAGCACGGCATGGTGCTGAATCCGGAGTACGAGGAGGTGATCCGCGGCGGGGAGCCGGACTACTTCCCCAAGGTCGACCCGACCTGCATGTCGCAGACCTACGAGGACCGGAGCGGCAACGACGCCGAGGCCCGCCTCTGCACGCTGGACTATCGCCCGTACACGGGCGGGCTCGGCAAGGGCGCGGAGCAGACCCTGCGGGCGGACAGCACCGGGCGGGCGTACCCGCTGGACCTGGTGAACATCCCGGTGTCGGGGGTGCCGGAGTTCACCAGGGTGCCCCGCGATCAGCTGGGCGTGCGCTTCGCCATGTCGGTGACCGACTCGGCCTCCGCTGCCCGGTACGGACTGTTCACCGCGCAGCTGTGCCGGGCTACGTACCACACCGCCGAGGACCGGTACGCGGCATCGGACTGCCGCGCCGCCAGCACCGAGGGGATGCGGACGGCCGCGGAGAGCCTCGCTCCGAGCGAGGTCCGGGACGCGCCGGTGATCGATCCGGCGAGGGCCTGGTCCACGCCGGGCGCGTACCCGCTGTCCGTCCTGACGTACGCGGTGGCCGACACCACCGACCCGGCCGACGCGCGGCGCGACTACGCCACCCTGCTGCGCTACATCGCCGGCCCGGGTCAGCAACCCGGCTTCGCGCGGGGGCAACTGCCCGAGGGGTACGTGGCGCTCTCCGACGCGCTGCGCGCCCGGGCGAGAGCCGCGGCCGACCAGCTCGAACGGGCCCGTCCACCGGCCTCGCCGACGCCCGGCGCGACCACGGCCCCACCGGTGGCGAACCCGCCGCCGGCGGTGATTCCGCCGCAGCCTGCGGCCACCACCGGTGCCGCACCGCTGCCGGTCGGCGTCCCGAGCCCGGGTGCCGTGCCGTCCCCGGGAAACACCGCCCCCTCGCCGCCGCCCTCGACCGACCTGGCCGTCCGCGCCTCCCAGGGCAGCCCGCTGGGCACCATCCGCTACTTGCTTGCCGGCATCCTCGCCATCGGACTGATCGGCGGCGTGGCCGGACCGATCCTGCGCCGCTACGGCGTCCGCTATCTGCCGACGGAAACCGACGAATGACCACGGGGCGGCGCGCGCGGCGAATTCGCCCATCGCCGTTCATTCGGCCTACGTGTTGGCGAGAGACAGCGGCGTACAACGTTCGTCTGCCGCCGGTTTCAGCGGCCTTCAGCCGCGGCGACCATGAATACGGCCCGTCCGCTTTCGGGCGAGCACGAATGTCATGCCCCGCAGAAAGGGAGCACGCATGAAGGTCAAATCCCTCGGTAAGGTGGGCGCGGCGGTTTTCGCCGCCGTCGTCGCCGCCGGAATGGTGGCCACTCCGGCCGCTGCGGACCCGATTCCGAACACCGACTACCGGGTGCTGGCCGGCACCGGGTCGGACACCACCCAGGACGTGATGAACGGGCTGGGCAACGTCATCACCTCGGGCGGAAACAGGGTCGTCGCCTCCTGGGACGCCCGTGGCACCGCCAACATCAAGACCAAGTCGAGCAACTGTGAGTTCCCCCGCCCCAACGGATCGGGCAACGGCCGGCGGTCGCTGCTCGCGTCGGAGGGCGAGGACATCGGCCAGGGCGGCCCCGGCTTCTGGTCGAACGTGAACGTGGTCGGCTGTGTCGACTTCGCCCGCTCGTCCAGCTACGGCGGTGGCACCACGCCGTCGGCGACCGGTGCCTACACCTACATCCCCTTCGGGGTGGACGCGGTGGCTCTGGCGCGTAACACGCTCGGAGACCTGCCGTCGAACGTGTCGTTCGCCCAGGCCCAGCGGGTCTACCGCTGCCTTGACCAGAGCATCGGTGGCGTCGGGGTCGAGCCGGTGATGCTCCAGGCCGGCTCGGGCACGTGGGAGTTCTGGTCGCAGCGGGTCGGCATCACCGAGCAGGAGATCAGCCTCGGTGACTACCCCTGTCTGGCCGCGGACACCGACGGCAACCCGGCCACCCCGGCCACCCCGCTGATCCCGCGGGTGCAGGAGCACGACGGCACCGTGCTCAACGGCTTCCCGAACCGGGTGGCGCCGTTCTCCGCCGCGCAGTACATCGCCCAGACCAACGCCGCGAGGATCCTGAGCCTGACCGGGGTCACGGTCGCCGACCGGCGGGGCGAGGCGGCCCTGACCGGCATGCGGCCCACCGGCGGCACGGTCCAGCAGCCGATCACGGGCGGCGTCCTGAACATCAACTTCCCGCTGCGCCGCGACGTCTACAACGTCGTGCCGACCGCCAAGCTCACCACGCCGGTGATCGCCAGCACGTTCACCGGTGCCAACGCGGCGGTCTGCACCGCGACTGTCGACGACGCCGGCGTCCAGCGCAATGTCGCCCAACTCTTCGGCTTCGGCATCCGTACGACCTTCGCCTCTCCGCTCGAGGCGAACTGTGGCTACACCAACCTGCGGTTCGGTAGCTGATCGGTGCGAGACGGGTCCGGGCGGCCAGCAGCCGCCCGGACCGCCGCATCAGCGCCCGACCCGTCCACCCGAACCGGCACGACGACCATCCGACAGCGGAGGTACCACATATGAGCAGGCGTGGGATTGCCCGGCTGAGCGCGCTGGGAGCCACCCTCGCGCTCTCCCTCGCGTCGCTGACCACCGGCGTGTTGGTCACGTTCGCCGGCCCGGCGCAGGCGGCGTCGTTGGGCGAGGTGGAGATCAGTCAGTCCAGTGGTCTGGTGACGGATACTCCGATCTTTGCCAGTGGGTCTAGCGCGCCGTGTCCGCAGGGGTACGGGGAGAACGCCAACCTGCGGGTGGGTCGTCCGGGTGGTCCGTACTCGAATCTGGCTCCTGTTCTTGGTGGTGGTGGTTTTGACGATCCGGGTGAGTTGCCGGATGGGAAGATCACGGTGAACCCGAACCGGTCGTTCCAGACGGCTCTTGGTGCTGCTCCCGGTAACGGTGAGTGGTGGGTGGTCATGGAGTGCTACAGCCTGACCGAGGGCCGGCACACCGACGAGTTCCGGACGGCGATCTTCGTCTGCGCCAACACCTGGCGGGTGGGTACGAGCTGCTCGACCGCGACGACGACCACCACCACGCTCGCTGTGTCGGCCGAACGGGTGGAGCGTGGCGCGGAGGTGACGCTGACGGCCCAGGTGGAGCCCGCGGCCCCCGGAGTGGCGATCTTCCGGAGGGTGACCCCGACCGACGGCGGCAACGCCGGGACGTTCGACATCGCGACGGTGCCGGTGGAGAGCGGCATGGCGGTCCTCACCACGTCAGACCTGCCGGTCAACCTGCACGAGATCTTCGTCGTGTTCCAGCCGGCGGACGAGGACGCCTACCAGGTGTCGTCCTCGGCGCGCCAGCAACTGCTCGTGGTGGAGCCCGGCACGACGACGGTCACGTTGACCTTTGACAAGACCAGTCCCCAGCCGGTCGGGACGCCGCTCACGCTGACCGCGACGATCGAGCCGCCGGAGCCGGGAACGGTCTACTTCGACCGGTACGACATCGGGTCGACGGCCAGGACCGAACTGGGTTCCGCGCCGACGTCGGCGGGCACGGCGTCGATCACCGTGACGGACCTGCCCCCGGGCCGGTACGATTTCCAGGCGCGCTTCGTGCCCGTCGACCCGGAGGGCCAGGGCAGCGTGTCGTTCCGGCAGGTCTTCCAGATCGGGCAGACCGCGACCCAGACCGCCCTGAGCGTCTCCCCGGCGGGTTCGCTGGCACCGGGTGCGGAACTCACGCTGACCGCGACGATCACGCCCGTCGGCGCGGCCGGCACCGTCCGGTTCCTGAACGGCACGGCCCCCCTGGGCGACCCGGCCACGGTCATCGACAACAGCGCCACCCACCGGACCACGGCGTTGGGCGTGGGTCGGCACACCCTGACCGCGGTCTTCACTCCGACCGACGCCGCCCTCTTCGCTCCGTCCACGTCCAATGAGGTGACGGTCCAGGTGGGGGCGGCCTCGCCGAGCCCGGACCCGACCGACCCGACCGATGACCCGACCGATCCGACCGACGACCCGACCGATGACCCGAGCGACGATCCGACCGACCCGGGCACCGGCGGCGGTGGTGGCGGCCTGGCGAAGACCGGTGCGCCGCTGATCGCCATCGGCCTGACCGGCATCGCCCTGGTCGGCGTCGGTGGCACCGCGATGGTCGTCGGGCGTCGTCGCGACGGTGAGTCGGATCCGGTGCGGTGGCTCGACGACGACCCGTCCGACGACGACACATCTGGCGGCGGGCCCGGCGGTGCCGAAACCGGCGGGCAGAGCTGACCTGCACCCGCCGCGCGGGCCGCCCGGCGACCACCGCCGGGCGGCCCGCGACAGCAGACCCGGTCGCGAGGAGAGAAGGCATGTCGACGGCCACGACGAGCCCGGTGGCGCCGCCGCCTCCGGCAGACCCGCCAGGGGTGGCCACACCGCCACCCGGATCGCCGCCGGCACTGCGCCGGTCGGTGAACCTCGCGCTGCACGTGCCCGGCACCGCCCTGAGCATCCTCGCCGTGCTGGCACTGGGCATGGTGCTGCAACTGACCGTCATCAGCCAGTTGCAGTATCAGCGCAACCAGCAGACGGCGTACGCCGACTTCCGTGGTGAGCTGGCCCAGGGCACCGCACCGGTGGGCCAGTACCGGATCGACTACACCGAGGATCCCGACGGGCGGGAGACGCTGGTCGCGCCCGGCTCGCCGGTCGCGGTGCTGCACGTCCCCCGGATCGGTCTGGAGGCGGTGGTCTTCGAGGGCACCAGCGGTGACGTGCTGCGGTCCGGGCCCGGCCATCGCCGCGACACCGTCCTGCCCGGGCAGCGCGGCACCAGCGTGATCATGGGCCGGCAGGCGGCGTACGGCGGGCCCTTCCGCGACCTCGAACTGCTCCTGCCCGGCGACGTCATCCAGGTCACCACCGGGCAGAGCGAGAGCAGGCACGAGTACGTGGTGACCGGGCTGCGCCGCCCGGGCGATCCACTACCCGCCGTGCCCCCGCCGGACCGGGGCCGCCTCACCATGGTCACCGCCCTCGGCACGGAGTTCATGCCGACGGATCTCATGTGGGTGGACGCCGACCTCACGACCGACGTCCAACCCACGCCGGCACGCCGGTTCACCGCGGCCGCGCTGCCATCCGCCGAGAAGGCGCTGGCAACCGATCCGGACGCGTGGACGCCGCTGATGCTCTGGGGGCAGGCCCTCCTGCTCGTCGTGCTGGCCGTCACCTACCTGCGGACGCGCTGGGGCGGCTGGCAGGCGTGGATCGTCGGCGTACCGGTGCTCGCCGCGACGGGCTTCGCCGCCTGTGACCAGGCCATCCGACTGTTGCCCAACCTGCTCTAGCCGGAGGACCCTGTGAACCACCGCATCGACAACCCCGCCCCGGCGGCCGGCTTCGTGCCCGGCCAGGCGCCGGCGGCCGACGGCCCGGCGACGCTGGTCGACCTCCCGATTGGCGGGTCGGTGCCGGCCGACCCCGCGCCGGACGACCGTCGATACGGGCGATCCGCCCGGTCGCTCGCCGCCCTGCAGGCTCGGGCCATCTCGGCCTGGTTCGGCGACCACAAGGTGCTCGACCGCGTCTCCCTCACCATGCCGGCCGGCCAGGTCACCGCCCTCATCGGCCCGTCCGGCTGCGGAAAGTCCACCTTCCTGCGGACGCTCAACCGGATGCACGAACTCGTGCCCGGCGCGTCGCTCGCCGGTGAGGTCCTGCTCGACGGGCGCGACCTCTACGACTCGGAGCGCCGGCTCACCGACGCCCGTCGCCAGGTCGGGATGGTGTTCCAGAAGCCGAATCCGTTCCCCGCCATGTCCATCTACGACAACGTGTTGGCCGGCCTGAGGCTGACCGGCACCCGGCTGTCCCGGAGCGCGCGCGATGCACTGGTCGAGGAGACGCTGACAAAGGCCGGCCTCTGGAAGGAGGTACGGGACCGGCTCCGCCAGCCCGGTGGTGCCCTCTCCGGTGGCCAGCAGCAACGGCTGTGCATCGCCCGGTCGCTCGCCGTACGCCCCCGGGTGCTGCTCATGGATGAGCCGTGCTCGGCGCTCGACCCGACCTCGACCCGACGGATCGAGGAGACCATCGCGGAGTTACGGGCCGAGGTGACGATCGTGATCGTCACCCACAATATGCAGCAGGCCGCCCGCGTCTCCGATCAGTGCGCGTTCTTTCTCGCCTCGCACGGGACACCCGGCGTCATTGTCGAATACGGGCCGACCGCGGCGATGTTCGGCGATCCGCAGGATCAGCGCACACACGATTACGTCAATGGCCGCTTCGGCTGATCCGGCTGCCGCGATATCCGTTCGGCGGAGGGGCGGGCACCCAGAATTCGTCTCGCGCACGTTCGGCGGAGACATTGGCCTGCCGGCGGTTTCATGGCCAGGGCCGAGCCTGATCGCGGCCGGTCCACCGGGACGGGCCGGGCTTCACCCTCACGAGAGGAAGTGATTCATGAACAAGCGTGTGCTCGCCCGCGCGGGGAGCCTTCTCGGCGCCCTGGCGTTGTCGACCGGTGTCCTGGTCGGCATCGCCGCTCCGGCGCAGGCGGCGTCGCTGGGCGAGGTGGAGATCAGTCAGTCCAGTGGTCTGGTGACGGATACTCCGATCTTTGCCAGTGGGTCTAGCGCGCCGTGTCCGCAGGGGTACGGGGAGAACGCCAACCTGCGGGTGGGTCGTCCGGGTGGTCCGTACTCGAATCTGGCTCCTGTTCTTGGTGGTGGTGGTTTTGACGATCCGGGTGAGTTGCCGGATGGGAAGATCACGGTGAACCCGAACCGGTCGTTCCAGACGGCTCTTGGTGCTGCTCCCGGTAACGGTGAGTGGTGGGTGGTCATGGAGTGCTACAGCCTGACCGAGGGCCGGCACACCGACGAGTTCCGGACCTCCATCGTGGTGAGCGGCAACACCTGGCGGATCCCGATCGCCGAGAACACCACCACCTCGCTCGCCGTGAACCCGGCCAGCCCGGTGGAGCAGGGCACCGAGGTCACCCTGACCGCCACCGTCGCCGCGGAGACCTCGCCGGCGTCGGCCATCGCCGGCACGGTCGAGTTCCGCCGTGGCGCCTCCGTCCTCGGCACCGCGCCGGTCACCGACGGCACCGCCACCTTCTCGACCACCGCCCTGCCGGTCGGCACGTTCGGCCTGTCGGCCGCCTTCGTGCCGGCCGACGCGACCGCCTTCAAGGCGTCCACCTCGACGGCGGTCTCGTACCAGGTCACCGCCACCGCGGGCGCCATCACCGCGCCCGTGGAGATCATCGCCGACGTGGCCCCGGGCGCGTTCACGCTCGTCGTCGCCAGCCCGGCGGCCGAGCTGGCCGGCGGCACGGTCGGCGGCACCGCGGCCGGCAGCCTGCCGACCGCGACCGTCACCGACCTGCGCGGCACCAACGTCGGTTGGGACGTGACCGGCCAACTGGAGGACTTCACGCTGGGCACCGACACCATCCCGAACAGCAACCTGAGCTGGACCCCGGCCGCCGCCAAGACCGGTGGCTCGGGTGCCGTGACCGCCGGTGCCGCGGCCGACCTCGGCGAGGCTCGGACGCTCTGCTCGGCCGTCTCGGGCTCCAGCGCCGGCGAGTTCACCTGCGACGCCGGCCTGAGCCTGACGATCCCGGACAACGTCCCGCCGGGTGAGTACACCGCGACCCTGACCCTGACCCTGGCCTGATCGCCGGCCGCTCGACCAGCGGCGGAGGAGTCGTGCGCCACCCCGCGCGACCCCTCCGCCGCACCCGGCTTTCCCGCCCGCCCCTCCGGAGCCGCAGATGATCGAGAAGACCCGGGCCGGTGTCCGCCGTCTCGCCGCCGCGCTGGCCGCCACCGTCGTGGCGACCGGCGTGTTCGCCGTTCCGCCGCCCGCCACGGCCACCATGGCCGGCGCGCCGGACGACCCCACCTGGACGGTGGTGCCGTCGAGCCCGACCGGCCCCAAGGGGCGCAAGCAGTTCGACTACGAGCTGGCGCCGACGGAGGAGATCACCGACTGGTTCTCGGTGAGCAATCTCGGCGACCGCCCGATCACGGTCGACCTCTACCCGACCGATGCGTTCACCACCGCCGACGGTGGCTTCGCCCTGCTGCCCCGCAGCCAGGAGCCCAGCGGCGTCGGGTCGTGGATCCGGCTGCCCAAGCCATCGACGACGCTGGCCCCGGGTAAGCGGTCCGACATGCCGTTCCGGCTGGCGGTGCCGGCCGGCGCCGCACCGGGTGATCACGCTGGCGGCATCATCGCCGCGGTGACGGAGCAGCAGGTAGGCGCGGACGGTCAGCAGGTGACCGTGGAGCGGCGAATCGCCGCCCGGGTCTACCTGCGGGTGGCCGGTCCGCTGGAGCCGGCCGCCACCGTCACCGCGGTCGGGGTCGACCACGACAACCCGGTGGTGCCGCTGCCGGGCGGAAAGATGGAGGTGACCTACCGGATCGCCAACACCGGCAACGTCCGGCTGTCCGGCACCGTCCGGGTCCAGGTCACCGGCCCCCTGGGCGTACGCCTGGCGACCGGTGACATGGTCGACATCCCGGAGTTGCTGCCTGACTCGGAACTCCGGCTGCGACAGGAGTTCCCACACGTCGTGCCGGCCGGCCCGCTGACCGCGACCGTGGCGGCCAACGTCCGGACGTCACGCGACGCGCTCCCCTCCCTGGCCGGCTCCGGCTCGACGGTGTCCGTGCCATGGGCGCTCGTCGGGCTGCTGATCTCTCTCGTCGGGCTGCTGATGTACCGCTGGTATCTGCGTCGGGCCCGCCGCCTGGCCGTCCTGGCGCTCGACCCGGTCCCGAGGGTTCTGCCCACCGAACGGGTGGCGCGTTGACCGGGGGCGCGCGCCGCCGGAGAGCGGCCGGTGCGGTGGCCGCGCTGCTGGTGGTCGCGGCGGCCCCGGCACTGCTGGTCGGGTCGGCGCGCGCCGCCGATCCCGCGGCGGCCGTCTTCCCCGTGGCCGGGATGGCAATGGCATCGACGGCGCCGTCGCCGGGCCAGGGCGGCGAGCCGGGTAGGCCCGTCCGGATATCGGTCTCGATCGCGCCGAAGCCGACCCCGTCGGGCAGCATCAGCCCGACACCGACACCGACACCGACACCGACACCGACACCGACACCGACACCTACGGCCTCGCCTACGGTCACCGGCTCGCCGTCGCCCGGTGGTGGCGGCCTGCCCCGCACGGGTGTCGCCATCGGCTCCCTGGTGCTCGCCGGGGCGGCGCTGGTCGGTGTGGGCGCGGCGCTGCGGATGGTGGCGCGGCGGCGCCGGGAGTGATCCGGCAGGCCGGGCGTCGCGTACCCTCGTCAGCGATGACCGAGCAGCAGCAGAGCGCCTTTCCCCGCCGGGACGCCGAGGGCCGCATCCGGACCCTGGGCGACCTCGTCGGGACCGGCCTGGCCGGGGTGGTCATCGGGCTGTTGGTGCTGGTGCTCTTCGACGGGGCGTTCGCCTGGTTCGGCGCCGGTGACTTCGGTCAGGCCAACGGCTGGCTGGCCGTGATCCTGCCCGCGTGGCTGTTCTGGGAGGATTTCCGGGCCTGGGAGTCTGGCGCGCCCCGGGTGGTGGCCGCGTTGGTGGCCGTCGCGGTGGCGGTGGTCTCCGGGCTGCTGCTGGCCGGCGTGGCAACCACGCTGCCGCCGCTGCTGTCCGGCGCGCTCGCCGCGACGGCGTTCACCGTGGTGTACGCGATGGTCTGGTTCCCCGGCGTCCGCTGGCTGACCAACCGGACGGGCTGAGGCGGGAACACGGGCGGTCGGAACACGGCGGCGGGAACGCGGCGGCGAGGGAAACGGAGTGGCGACGTGAGCGAGCGGAGCGAACGAACGTGAGTGCGGCGGTCAAGTACACGCTCGGCCGGATCGGCCTGTTCGTGGTCGTGGTGGCGGCCCTCTGGCCGGTCGACATGGACATCTTCCTGAAGTTGATCCTGGCGCTGCTCTTCTCCGCCGCTGTCTCGTTCTTCCTGCTCAAGGGGTGGCGTGACGAGATGGCCGAGGAGATGGCCGCCGCCGCCGAGCGCCGCCGTTCGGAGAAGGAGCGCCTGCGGGCCGCCCTGGCCGGCGAGGACCAGGCCGACGGCGCCACGGGCGACGGCGCCACGGGCGACGGCGTTACGGCCGACGGCGCCACGGGCGACGGGGCGCCCGGCGACCAGCCCCGCCCGCCCGCCGGGCCGGATCGTGGCCCGACCGCCTGAGACATCGTGCCGGTGGGAGGATCCGGCTGGGATGGACCAAAGAACGATCGATATTGATATGACCATGTGACCGGTGGTGGGCTGTCCGCTACCGAGCGGGGAACCCCCGCGCCTCCAGGAGGTTGTCCATGGCCTTCCCTACCATCCCCCTCCGTCGTGCCCTGGCGCTCATCGTCGCCGCCGGGCTCGGCCTGCTGACCATCTCCGCGCCACCGGTCTCCGCCGACCCGGCACCCCACCGGGACGAACAACCGGCCGCCGTGCCCTACCGGGTACTCGGCCCGAAGACGCTCGCCGACCGCACCGCGGTGGCCCGTACGGGCGCCGCGATCGACTACTCCGAGCACGGGGTGCTGCACGTCTCGGCGACCCGCGCCGAGGCGGCCGCCATCACCAAGCTCGGGTTCCGGCTGGAGGCGATCGCCGCGCTGCCGACCGACCGGGGACAGGCCGAGGGCGACGTCGGGATCCTCGGCTTCCCGCCGGCGGACTCCAACTACCACGACTACCCGGAGATGATCGCGGCGGTCAACAAGGTGGTCGCCGACCACCCGACGATCGCACGGAAGATCAGCATCGGCAGCTCGTACGAGGGCCGTGACCTGGTCGCTGTGAAGATCTCCGACAACGTGGCCACGGACGAGAACGAGCCGGAGATCCTGTTCAACGCGCAGCAGCACGCCCGCGAGCACCTGACCGTCGAGATGGCGCTCTACCTGCTCGACCTCTTCACCGACAACTACGGATCGGACTCCCGGATCACCAACCTGGTCAACAACCGGGAGATCTGGATCGTGCCGTCCGTCAACCCGGACGGCAGCGAGTACGACATCGCCACCGGCTCCTACCGCTCGTGGCGCAAGAACCGCCAGCCCAACAGCGGATCGTCGAACGTCGGTACCGACCTGAACCGGAACTGGAGCTACAACTGGGGCTGCTGCGGTGGCTCCTCCAGCTCCACCTCCTCGGAGACCTACCGGGGCCCGTCGGCGTTCTCCGCTCCGGAGACGCAGGCGCTGCGCAACTTCGTCAACAGCCGGGTGGTCGGCGGCGTGCAGCAGATCAAGGCCAACATCGACTTCCACACCTACTCGCAGCTGGTGCTCTGGCCGTACGGCTACACCTACAACAACACCGCTCCCGGGATGAACGCCGACCAGTACAACACCTTCGCCACCATCGGCCAGCAGATGGCCGCGACCAACGGCTTCACCCCGCAGCAGTCCAGCGACCTGTACATCACCGACGGCAGCAGCATCGACTGGATGTGGGCGACGCACGGCATCTGGGCGTACACCTTCGAGCTGTATCCGGGCTCGGCCTCCGGCGGCGGCTTCTACCCGCCCGACGAGGTGATCCCCGCGCAGACCTCGCGCAACCGCGAGGCGGTGCTCATCCTCACCGAGTACGCCGACTGCCCGTACCGGGCGATCGGCAAGCAGGCGGAGTACTGCGGCGGCGGTGGCGGCGGGACCACAGTCTGGTCCGACACCTTCGAGACCTCGACCGGCTGGACGCTCAACCCCAACGGCACCGACACCGCCACCTCGGGCCAGTGGGAGCGGGGCGCCGCGCAGGCCACCAACTCCAGCGGGGCCAAGCAGCTCACCCCGTACGCGGGCAGCAACGACCTGGTGACCGGCCGGCTCGCCGGCAGCGGCGCGGGTGACCACGACGTCGACGGCGGCGTGACCAGCGCCCGGTCGCCGGCCATCACGTTGCCGTCGAGCGGCACGTTGACCCTGTCGCTGGCCTGGTACCTGGCGCACGGCTCGAACTCGTCCTCGGCGGACTACTTCCGGGTCAGCGTGGTGCACAGCGGCGGCACCACGGCGCTGCTCACCCAGGCCGGGGCGGCCAGCAACCGCAACGGTTCCTGGGCGGTGTCGAACCTCAACCTCACCCCGTACGCCGGCCAGTCGATCCGGATCCTGGTGGAGGCGGCCGACGCCTCGACCGCCAGCCTGGTGGAAGCGGCTGTGGACAACGTCACCATCACCTCCTCCTGAGTCGGTGGGGGCCCCGCCAACCCCCTCGCGGGGCCCCCACCTCAGAGACCCGCTCAGCGGGGTACGGGCACCGCGTGCGCTACGGTCTTACCGACCCGCCGCAGCGAAGCCGGTGCGACACCGGCGCTGTCCCGCAACTGTGATGCCCCGTACCCGGGGACGAGCCAGGTCGCCTGCGGCGCGGTCGCGAACCGCGCTCTCGAGGAAGGGCGCCTCGCGGACGGGCGCCCCGGCTCCCTGTCGGCGAAGCAGCACACTCCTCGACCGACAGGAGGACCGATGTCCAGCCGTACCCCCCGGGTCTTCGCCGCCGCCCTCGCGGTGGCCGCGCTCTCCCTCGGCGCCTGCGCCGACCGGGCCACCGAGACACCCGCCGCCAGCGGCAGCCCGACCGCCGCCGCCTTTCCCGTCACCGTCGGGTCGCTGACCCTGGAACAGCGCCCGGAGAAGATCGTCTCGCTGTCGGCGACGGCCACCGAGATGCTCTTCGCGATCGGCGCCGGCCCGCAGGTCACCGCCGTCGACGACCAGTCCAACTTCCCGGCCGACGCACCGAAGACGGACCTCTCCGGCTATCAGCCGAACGCCGAGGCGGTCGCCGCGAAGAACCCCGACCTGGTGGTGCTCAGCGACGACCGCAACAAGATCGTCGATCAGCTCACCACGCTCAAGATCCCGGTCTACCAGACCCCGGCGGCGCAGACGCTGGACGACTCGTACCGGCAGATCACCGAGCTGGGCACGCTCACCGGCAACCGAGCTGCGGCGGCCGACGTGGTCCAGCGGATGAAGGACGACATCGCGAAGATCGCGGCCGAGGTGCCGCAGCGGGTGCAGGCACCCACCTACTTCCACGAGTTGGGCCCGGAGCTGTACACCGCGACCAGCAAGACCTTCATCGGCTCGATCTACACCCTCGCCGGGCTGGAGAACATCGCCGACGCGGCGGACGCCGACGGTCGCAGTGGCGGCTACCCGCAGCTGTCCCAGGAAGTGATCGTCCAGGCCAACCCGGACTTCGTCTTCCTCTCCGACGTGAACTGCTGTCAGCAGAGTGCCGCGACGGTCAAGGCGCGCAGCGGGTGGTCCGGCATCGACGCGGTGCGCAACGACCAGATCGTGGAACTCGACGACGACATCGCCTCCCGCTGGGGGCCGCGCGTGGTGGACCTGCTGCGGACCATCGTGGAGGCCACCGCCAAGGCGTCCGAGTGACGGACGGCGGCTGTCGCGCCCGGGATGGCGGCTGTTAACCAGGGGCCCTTTCCATGCACCAGGCGTTAGGAAGGGGCACCTCCGTCCCGCCGGGCGCGCCGCCCCGGCCGGTGGGGTTGCGGAAACGCTGGCTCGCCGTCGGTGGGCTGGCCGTGCTCGTCGCCCTGGTGGCCGGCGTCTCGCTCGGCCCGGTCAGCCTGCCGCCCGGCAGCGTCGCGATCGAGCTGCTCAACCTGCTGCCCGGGGTACGCCTGGAGAGCGGGCTGACCGAGCGCGAGATCGCCATCGTCACCGAGCTGCGGCTCCCCCGGGTGGTGCTGGGCCTGCTGGTCGGCGGGCTGCTCGCCCTGGCCGGCGGCGCCTACCAGGGAGTCTTCCGCAACCCGCTGGCCGACCCGTACCTGCTCGGCGTCGCCGCCGGGGCGGGGCTGGCGGTCACCGTCGTGCTGACCCTCGGCGTGGGGTCGGGCGGGGCGCTGAGCGGGCTACCGGTCACCATCCCGCTGGCCGCCTTCGCCGGCTCGCTCGGGGCGGTCACGATGACGTACCTGCTCGGCGCCGCCGGCGGGCGCAGCCGCTCGCCGGCCACGCTGATCCTCGCCGGGGTGGCCGTCTCCGCGTTCCTCAGCGCCGGGCAGACGTACCTGTTGCAACGGCACGCCGAGAGCATCCAACAGGTGTACTCCTGGCTGCTCGGGCGGTTGGCCACCGCCGGCTGGCAGGATGTCCGGCTGATCCTGCCGTACTTCCTGCTGACCAGCCTGGTCATCCTGCTGCACCGGCGCGAGCTGGACGTGCTGTCGGTCGGTGACGACGAGGCGGCCAGCCTCGGCCTGCACCCGCAGCGGTCCCGCTACCTGCTGATCGCCGCGGCCTCGCTGGGTACCGCCGCCGCGGTCTCCGCCTCCGGGCTGATCGGCTTCGTCGGCATCATCGTGCCGCACACCGTACGGCTGCTCGCCGGGTCGAGCTACCGGGTCATCCTGCCGCTGTCGCTGCTGTTCGGGGGCGCCTTCCTGGCGTTGACCGACGTGGTGGCGCGGACCGCCGCCGCGCCGCAGGAGATCCCGATCGGGGTGGTCACCGCGCTGCTCGGCGGCCCCTTCTTCGTCCTGGTGCTGCGGTCCGCCCGGCGGGTGCTGACGTGACCGCGCCGCCCGCGGTGGCGGTCCGGGACCTGCGGATCAGCCTGGGCGGGGTGCCGATCCTCACCGGCATCGACCTGACGGTGCACACCGGCGAGTGGGTCACCGTGATCGGCCCCAACGGCGCCGGCAAGTCGACGCTGCTGCGCGCCGTCGGCGGCCTGCTCCCCGCGCCGGACGCCGTCCGACTCTTCGGTACGCCGCTGGGCGCGCTACGCCGCCGGGAACGGGCCCGGGTGGTGGCCACGGTCGCCCAGTCCCCGGTCGTACCGCCGGGCATGGCGGTGCTGGACTACGTGCTGCTCGGCCGCAACCCGTACATCCCGCCGCTGGGCCGGGAGTCCGCCGCCGACCTGGCCGTCGTGCACGAGGTGCTCGACCGGCTGGACCTCGCCGGCTTCGAGGCCCGCGAGCTGGCCACCCTCTCCGGCGGCGAGCGGCAGCGGGTCTTCCTGGCCCGGGCGCTGGCCCAGGGCGCCACCCTGCTGCTGCTCGACGAGCCCACCAGCGCGCTCGACATCGGCCACCAGCAGGAGGTCCTCGAACTCGTCGACCAGCTGCGCCGCACGCACGGCCTCACCGTGCTGGCGACGATGCACGACCTGTCGATCGCCGGCGAGTACGCCGATCGCATGGTGCTGCTCGCCGGTGGCCGGGTCGCCGCCACCGGCACCCCCGAGGAGGTCCTCACCGAGGAACTCCTCGCCCACCACTACCGCGCCCACGTCCGAGTCATCCCCGGCCCGCACGGCCCCCTGGTTCTCCCCACCCGCCCGTCATCCGGTTAGGCGGATGATGGAGAAGAGGGCGCCGTGCGGGTCGCGGAGGGCGGCGGCGCGGCCGGCGGGGATGTCCCAGGGCGGGACCAGGATCGAGCCGCCCAGTTCGGCGGCGCGTGCCGCCGTGGCGTCGGCGTCGGCGACCGAGAAGTAGACCGTCCAGTAGGCCGGCGTATCCGCCGGGAACTCCGCGCCCAGCGCCGGCATCATTCCCGCCACCATGCGGTCGCCGAGTCGCCATCCGGTGTAGGCGATCTGCCCCATCGGCTCCTCCTCGGGCTGCCACCCGAAGACCAGCTCGTAGAAGACCCTCGCCCCGTCGGGGTCGGGTGTGACCAGTTCGGTCCAGCTCATCGCACCGGGGATGTCGAAGACCTCGGCGCCGGGAAACGCCACCGGCTGCCAGACGCTGAACGTGGCGCCCGCCGGGTCGGCGAAGACCGCCATCCGGCCCCGGTCGAAGACCTCGAACGGCGGCACCACCACCTGCCCGCCGGCCCGCTCCACCCGGCCGGCGACGAGGTCGGCGTCGTCGGTGGCGACGTACGTCGACCAGATCGGCACCTGGTCCGGCACGGCCGGCTGGCCCGCCCCGGCGACCGCCCGGCCGCCCAGCAGGAAGACCGTGTACCCACCCGCCTCCGGCTCGGGATCCACCCGACCGGTCCACCCGAACAGCTCCGGATAGAACCGCCGGGCCGCGTCGAGTCCCGGTGTCGCCAGGTCAGCCCAGCAGGGCGTACCCGGCGGGACGCTGGCCACGGCTACCCCCTTCGACCCGGGGTGACCGCCGCCCGGCCGCCCTTCCGGCATCGTGGCATCACCCGGCCGTCGCCCGGGGCGGAAACGGGCGTGGTTCACCGCAGTGGGGCGGGCAGCGGTGCGGCGTGCAGCACGGACAGCCGGGACACGGCCCGGGTGAGCACGACGTAGAGCCGGTGCAGTCCGCGTGGCTCGGCCGCGACGATGGCGGCCGGTTCGACGACCACGACGTGGTCGTACTCCAGGCCCTTGACCAGGGTCGCGGGCATCACCGTGACGCGCGCCCCACCCGCCGGGTCGTCGGCGGTCGCGGTCTCGATCCCCGCCGCGACCAGCGCCGCCCGCAGCCGGTCCACCGCGTCGTCCGCGGTGATCACCGCGACCGACCCCTCGTGCGCGAGCGCCGCGCGCACCTCGGCCACCGTCGCCCCGGAAAGATCGGCCACCGTACGCACCTCAAGCGCGCCGTCACCGCGGAGGGACTCGGCCGGCGGTACGTCGACGGCGAGCGCCGGCAGCAGCCGGTTGGCGAAGGCGAGCACGGCGGCGGGCACCCGGAAGCCGATGGTCAGCGGCACCACCGGGGCGTCCGGCTTGCCCAGGTGGTGCAGGATCTCCCGCCAGTCGCTGGCGGCCCACGGGGCGGTCGCCTGCGCCAGGTCACCGAGGAGGGTGAGCGAACCGTGCTCGCTGCGTCGGGCGATGGCCCGGCACTGCATCGGGGAGAGATCCTGTGCCTCGTCCACCACGACGTGCCCGTAGCCGGCCGGCCGCTCGATCAGCCCGGCCGCCTCGTCGATCAGAACGGCATCGGCGGCGGTCCACCGGCTCGCCTTCGCGGTCCGCCCCACCCTGGTCCCGACTCCGGGGGAGGACGGGATGAGTAGGGACTGTTCGTGCGGGGTGAGCAGGCCGTCGGCGGCGGTGGCGAGCCGGTCCGGGTCGGCGTAGAGCGCGTGCAGCAGACCCTCCGGGGTGAGCGCCGGCCAGACCGCGTCCAGGAATCCGGTGACCGGCGTCGCGCGGCCCATCCGGCGCAGCCAGGCGTCGCTCGGTGACTCCGCCCGGCGGGCCTCGGCCTGCCGTTGGAGCAGGCTCACCACCCGGGCCCGGACGCGGTCCCGGCCGACGGCGTAGGGCAGGCCCTCGGCGCGGGTCTGCTGCACCAACCGGTGCAGCGGCTCCAACCCGATCCGCCAACGGTACGAGCCGTCGGAGACGACGATCGGCTCGGCCGGCTCGCCGACGTACGCGTCGATCGCCCGGCGCAGCACCTCGGCCATCCGCGCGTCGTGCTTGACCGCTGCCCCGGCCGGCGGGTCCACCGCCCGTACCGGGACCCGGCCGACCAGGTCCGCCACGGTGGCCTGTTCGACCTCCACCTCGCCGAGGGCCGGCAGCACCGCCGCGATGTACGACAGGAACGCCCGGTTCGGCCCGACGATCAGCACGCCGGAGCGCCGCAACCGCTCCCGGTGCAGGTAGAGCAGGTAGGCGGCCCGGTGCAGGCCGACCGCCGTCTTTCCGGTGCCCGGGGCGCCCTGCACACAGATGGAGTCGGCCAGGTCGGCGCGGACCAACTCGTCCTGCTCGGGCTGGATGGTGGCGACGATGTCGCGCATCGGCCCGACGCGCGGGCGCTCGATCTCGGCGGTGAGGATCCGGCTGGCCGTGCCCAACTCCTCGCCCCGGTCCAGGTGCTCGTCCTCGAAGCTGGTGAGCGCGCCGTGGCTGAAGCCGAACCGTCGCCGCACGGCCACGCCCTGCGGGTCGCGGGCGCTGGCGCGGTAGAACGACCGGGACACCGGCGCCCGCCAGTCGAGCACGAGGGGCTCGCCCAGGTCGTCGGTGACGTGCCGGCGGCCCACGTGATACCGCCGGCCGGGGTGATCGTTGTCCGCCTCGCCGAAGTCGAGGCGGCCGAAGAAGAGCGGCGTGCTGGGGTCGTCGGCCAGCTCGGCCACCCGCCGGGAGAGGTGCCGGCCGAGCTGCTCGGCGGTGTACGCGTCCCCGGCGACCTTGTCGCCGGTGGCGAAGAGCGCCTCGGCGCGTTCCCGCATCCGGCGCAGGGCAGCTCGGGAGGCGGTCAGGTGCGCGCGCTCGGCGGCGAGGTCGGTGTCGAGATCGGATGTTGGCATGCGTCATCCCTCAGCGGCGTCGGTCCGGCAGCTCGCGTATCCGGGGACGGTTCGCCGGCCCCGGCGCGGGGACGTCCGCTGCGGTGCAACACCACGGCCGTCAAGCGGCCATCAACAATACCCGCGCTCGGCGAAGCCAGCACCTGTATTCCGGCGGGGCAGGTGTCCGGTGCGGACCGGGCACGGGACGTCGTGATCGGGCGGCTTGTGCAGGATCATGAGGGGATGACGGAGGCGTACGCCGAGCTGCCCCGGGTGACGATCAGCGACCCGCAGACGCTGCGGGCACTCGCCCACCCGGCCCGGCTCGCGATCATGGAACACCTGGCGTCGACCGAGGCGGCGGTGACCGCGACCGAGTGTGCCGAGGTGGTCGGTCTGTCCCCGAGCGCGACCAGCTACCACCTCCGGGCGTTGGCCCGGTTCGGGCTGGTGGAGCAGGCGCCGAGTCGGGGCGACGCCCGGGAACGGCTGTGGCGGAGCGCGGTCCAGTCCTGGGCCGTCGACGCCGGCCGGGACGCCGACCCGTCCGTACGCGAGGCCGAGCAGACCCTGGTCGAGGTGTTCCTGGCTCGCGAGTTGGAGCGTAGCCGCGACTGGCTGCGCCGGGCGCCGGACGAGCCGGAGGAGTGGTACGGAAGCGCCATCCTCAACGAGTCGCTGCTCCTCCTCACCGCCGACGAGCTGGCGGAGCTGAACAGGGCCGTGCTGGCCCTGCTGCGTCCCTACCGCAGGCGTACCCGGACCGATCCGCCACCGGGTGCCCGCCGAGTGGCCATCCAGTACAAGGCGCTGCCACTGGACTGAACACTCGGGCTTGCGGCAACCAGATGTGAAGCATTACTTTCGAAGTATGTCCTTCACAACTGGTGGGTCGCGCTGGCTCGACGTCGGCCTCGCCACCTCCGCCCGGGGCATCGCCACCTGCGGAGAGTACCTCGCCGCCACCACGCTGACGCTGAGCCTCCAGTCCTCCGGGGCCGGGGGCCGCGCCGTCGCCGGCGTGCTGCTGGCGGCGACCCTGCCGCTCGTCGTGCTCGCCCCGCTGACCGGGCGGCTCGCCGATCGGGTGGACAGCCGAACGCTGCTGGTCGGCGCCGGGCTTGCCCAGTCGGTGCTCTGCCTCGGCCTGGCGTACGCCGGTCACCCGCTGCTGGTCGTCTGCCTGGTCGCGCTACTCGCCTCCGGCCTCGCGGTGACCCAGCCGGTGCTGTCGGCCCTGGTTCCCTCGATGGTGCGCGCCGTCGACCTGCCGAGGGCCACCGCACTCAACCAGACCGCCGGCACGCTCGGCATACTCACCGGGCCGGCCCTCGCCGGGTTCCTGGTGGGTGGGTTCGGCACCCGGGTACCGCTGCTGGTCGGCGCGGTCGGCTACCTCGCGCTCGTCCTCGCCGGCCTCCTGCTGCGTACCCGCAGAGGCGGCGCACGGCGCTCGGTGGCGATCGGCGAGGGCGTAGCGGCGGTCGAGTCGGCGGGCGTTGGTGGGTCGGCGGGCGAGCAGTGGCGGTTGCGGCGGGATCCGTTGCTGGTGGCGATGGTGGCGACCCTGGCCGGAGTGATCGCGGCAATCGGCGCGATCAACGTGATCGAGGTCTTCTACGTACGGGAGACCCTCGGCGCCTCGGCCTCCGTCTACGGCCTGGTCACCGGTGCGTGGACGCTCGGCGTACTCTGCGGTGCCTGGATCTTCGCCCGGTTGGCCCGGCGGTTCACCGACGACGGCACCCTGGTCCAGGGCGGCCTGCTCCTGCTCGGCGGCTGCTGCCTGATGGTGCTGGCCTCGGTGACGGTGCCCGCGGCGCTGCTGCTGGTGCCGATCTGGCTCCTCGGCGGCATCTGCAACGGCGGTGACAACGTCTTCCACACCGTGGTGCTGGCCCGGCGGGTGCCGGAGGCGGCACGCGGGCGTGCCTTCGCCGCCGTCGGTGCCGCCGTCCAGGGGGCGGCGATGGTCGGCTACCTGATCGGTGGTCTGCTGCTGGAGGTGACCGCGCCGCGCCCACTCATCGTCGGCTGCGGGGTGGCCGGGCTGCTGGTGCTGCTCGGGTTCGTCGTGCCCGTCCGCCGGGCCGTCCTGGCCGAGCGGGCCCGCGTCCGGCAGGTCGCGGCGGGTGCGGGGTTGACCACTTCGGTGGCGGCCGGCTGAGCGGGCCACGCAGGGCGGGGATACGGTCAGGGCATGGTCGAGCGCCTCGCCCGCCCCCGCGTGGGGCACATCCAGTTCCTCAACTGCCTGCCGATCTACTGGGGGCTGATGCGCTCAGGCGCACTGCTCGACGTCGACCTGCGCAAGGACTCGCCGGACCGGCTCAGTGCCCAACTCGTCGCCGGTGACCTGGACATCGGGCCGATCACCTTCGTCGAGTACCTGCGGCACGCCGACGACCTGCTGCTCCTGCCCGACCTGGCGGTCGGCAGCGACGGGCCGGTGCTCTCGGTCAACCTGGTCAGCACCCGGCCGCTGGCCGACCTCGACGGCGCCCGCGTCGCGCTGGGCTCCACCTCGCGGACCGGGGTGCTCCTCGCCCAACTGCTGCTGCGCGAGCGGTACGGGGTCCGCCCGGAATACTTCCGCTGCCCGCCGGACCTGACCCAGATGCTGCTGGAGGCCGACGCGGCGGTGCTCATCGGCGACGTGGCCCTGCGCGCGATGTACGAGGCACCCCGGCAGGGGCTGACCGTGACCGACCTGGGGCAGGCCTGGCGGGAGTGGACCGGCCTGCCGATGGTCTTCGCCGTCTGGGCGGTCCGCCGCGACTTCGCCGCCGCCCATCCCGGTCTGGTCAAGGAGGTGCACGAGGCGTTCCTGCGCTCGCGGGACCTGTGCCTGGCCGAACTGGATCAGGTCGCCGAGTCGGCGGCCCGCTGGGAGCCCTTCGACGCGGCGACCCTCGCGGAGTACTTCCGCACCCTGGACTTCTCACTCGGCGAACGCCAGGTCGCCGGCATCCGCGAGTTCGCCCGGCGCGCCGCCGCCCTCGGCGAGGCCCCCCCACTCCCCCCCGAAGGCCCCACCTTCTTCACCCGCTAGGTGGAGGTGCGGAGGGCTTCCGCGATCTTCTGGCAGTTGTCCATGCCGTACTCGTAGCCCTTGTTGATGGGGTACTGGAGCATCACGCCCATCGTCCAGGTGTCACCGATCGCGAGGCAGTTGACGTGGATCTCCTGCTCGCGGGTCCGGTCCACCCAGCCGTTCTTGATGGCGATCTTCTTGGCCTCGGCGGCCGGGAAGGCCTTGCGGATGCCGAAGTCGCCGGCACCACGCACCTGGCGCATCTCGTCGAGGAGCCACTTGGTCCACTTCGGGCCGGCGGCCGTGCCGTCCGCGATGCAGTTGCCGAGGCGGGCGGTGTCGCGGGGCGACAGTTCGGTACGGCTCCAGCCGAGATCGGTGGACACCTTGCTGTCGGTCAGCTCGCAAAGCGACAGCAGCCGCTTGATCGAGGCGGACCGGCCGATCTGGGTGTAGAGCTGCTCGGTGCGGGTGTTGTCGCTGTCGCGGATGATCCTGGTCAGGTCGTCCAGCTTCGCGTCGCTGGGGGTCTGCCCGGCATCGGCGGTACGGCGCAGGTAGTCGGCGACGACCCAGGACTTGATCAGGGAGGCGGTGGTGCTGGTCTCGGCCATGTCGTCCGAGCCGATGATCTCGCCCGAGCGGCGGTCCAGCACGCTCCACGCGTACCAGCCGTCGATCTTCAGGTTGAGGTTCTTCGCCTCGAACGGCAGCGGCTCCGGCTCCGGCGAAGGGCTGGGCGACGGCGAGAGCGGTCGGACGCTGCGGTCGGTGAGGGTGTCGCCGCGCGCCGCCGGTGACTCGCCCCGGCCCCACTGCGCGGCGGCGGTGGACTCGAAGGGCGAACCGGGCAGCAGGCGCAACGACACCAGGACCAGCCCGACCAGCACGGCCGCGATGGCGATCAGTCGCAGCGGCGATGTTTCGCCGCTGCGGTCGCGGGCGGCCATCAGAGCTTCCCGACCGGCTGCTGCGGCACCTTGAGGGCGCCGCCAGGCTGGGGGGTCACCAACTGGGAGGCGACGCTGGCGCAGACGTCCGATCCGTAGTCGAGCCCGCTGCTCTGTGGGTAACGCAGCATCACCGCGAGGCTCCACTTCTCCGTGACGGCGAGGCAGTTGACGTGCCAGTTGCCGTCGTAGTTGAGGGGGGTCCAGCCGTTCTTGATGCTGATCGGACCCTGGCTGGTGATCGACTCCGGCAGCCCGTCGACGATGCCCCACTTGCCACCGCCGGAGCGGGGCTTCTGGTCCTTGGCGGCGGTGCTGCCCCGAACCTTGCTCATCTCCGCGAGCACCCACTTGGTCCACTTCGGCCCGGCGGCGGTGCCGTCGGCGATGCAGTCGCCGAGCCGGACGGCGTCGCGGGGGGACATCCGGGTGAAGCTCCACCAACCCTCGTAGCCGGTGACGTTGCCCCGCTTGGTGTCGGTGAGGTCGCACATGCTGATCGCCCGCTTGATCACCGGGCCAGGTTGGCCGCCGGCCGGCACCGCGTACGATCCGCCGGCGGCCCGGTAGACGGTGTTGGCCGCGTCGTCGTCGCTGTCCCGGATGGCCAGGCTGGCCGCCTTCTTCATCGCCGCGGGCGGTTCCTTCTCGCCCAGTTGACGCAGGTAGTCGGCGACGATCCAGGCCTTGAGCATCGACTCGGTCGAGCTGGTCGCGGCCATGTTCTTGGAGCCGGAGATCTCGTCGGTCTCCCGGTCCAGCAGGGCCCACGAGAAGAACTCGCCCTTGAAGTTCACCGAGACCTTGCCCGCGGCCAGGGTGGGCGGCGGTGGCGGGGCGGGCGTGGGCGCGGCGACGCTCTCCTGACCGGCGTTCGCCTCGCCGGCCGAGAGCCGGGCGTACGCGGCCGGCACCAGCATGACGCCGCCGAGCAGCACCGCCGTGACGGCGAGCACCATGATCACGCGAGATCGCATGAGCGGGTGAACTCCAGATGTCGGGGCCGGGGGGACCGGCTTGTTGCCAGGACTGACCGGTGCGGATCGCGCCCGGGCCGGGGGAAGCGGCCCTGCGGGCTGGCGATCGTCTTCGGCCGATCGGTGTGACGGGGGAAGTCTACGTGCGGATCGGCGGAATGCCAGGACTCGACACCCGGCGACGCGCCGCGAAGGAGGGGTATCAACCTAATCCATGGCTATTGGTCGGATTTGTCGATGCCCGGTGACCTAACTCATAGTCACGGGAGATACGGGAGGCGATCGGGTGGTAACCGTGGGAAGTCTCGGATTTGTGTGACACGCTCTGGTGTATCCGATCGCAAGCTGTAACACTTGGTGCATGTATGGCAATGACTTCCCGGGCGAGGACGCGCCCGGCGGCCTGCTCGGTGAGGTCGAGGCGGCGGAGGCGGCGCTGCGCGCGGCCGCCGAGCGGGATCGTGGTGCCGCCGAGCCGGGTGCGGATCTGGCCGCCTACTTCGCGCAGGTCGTTGACGCCGACCAGAAGATCGAGCCGCGCGACTGGATGCCGGAGGCGTACCGGCGGACGTTGATCCGGCAGATTGCCCAGCACGCCCACTCCGAGATCATCGGCATGCAGCCGGAGGGCAACTGGATCAGCCGGGCCCCGTCGCTCAAGCGCAAGGCGATCCTGCTGGCCAAGGTGCAGGACGAGGCCGGCCACGGCCTGTACCTCTACGCCGCCGCCGAGACCCTCGGGGTGAGCCGGGACGAACTGGTCGACCTGCTGCTGAACGGCCGGCAGAAGTACAGTTCCATCTTCAACTACCCCACCCTCAGCTGGGCCGACGTCGGCGCGATCGGCTGGCTGGTGGACGGCGCCGCGATCGTGAACCAGGTCCCGCTGTGCCGCTGCTCCTACGGCCCGTACGCCCGCGCCATGATCCGGGTCTGCAAGGAGGAGTCGTTCCACCAGCGCCAGGGCTACGAGATCCTGCACACCCTCGCGCACGGCACCCCGGCGCAGCAGGCGATGGCCCAGGATTCGGTGGACCGCTGGTGGTATCCGTCGCTGGCCATGTTCGGCCCGCCGGACGGCGACTCGACCCACTCGGCGCAGTCGATGGCCTGGAAGATCAAGCGCTTCTCCAACGACGAACTGCGCCAGCGCTTCGTGGACATGTGCGTCGGCCAGGCCGAGGCGCTCGGGCTGACCATTCCCGACCCGGACCTGCGCTGGAACGACGAGCGCCAGGCGTACGACTTCACCCAGCCCGACTACGACGAGCTGATGCGGGTGATCTCCGGTGCGGGCCCGTGCAACCGGGAGCGGATGGCGCACCGGCGCCGCGCCCACAGCGAGGGCGCCTGGGTGCGTGAGGCCGCCACGGCGTACGCGGCGAAGCGGCGGAACAGGGAGAAGGTTGCGGCGTGAACCGGGAATCCGCACCGCTGTGGGAGGTCTTCGTCCGGGCCCGGCGCGGTCTGTCGCACACCCACGTCGGCAGCCTGCACGCGCCCGACGCCGAGCTTGCCTTGCGCAACGCCCGGGACCTCTACACCCGCCGCCAGGAGGGGGTCTCGATCTGGGTGGTGCCGGCGAGCGCGATCACCGCCTCCAGCCCCGACGAGAAGGACGCCTTCTTCGACCCGGCCGCCGACAAGGTCTACCGCCATCCCACCTTCTACGAGGTACCAGAAGGAGTGGCCCACCTGTGAGCGGTCCCTTCGCCTTCACCCTCGCCCTCGGCGACGACGCGTTGATCGCGGCGCAGCGGCTGGCCGAGTGGACCACCCGGGCGCCGGAGATGGAGGAGGACATCGCGCTGGCCAACATCGCCCTGGACCAGCTCGGCGCGGCGCGGCTGCTGCTGTCGTACGCGGGCGAGCTGGAGGGCGCCGGCCGGGACGAGGACGCGCTGGCCTACCTGCGCGACGACCGGGAGTTCCGCAACTGCCTGCTGGTCGAGCTGCCGAACGGCGACTTCGCGATGACCATGGCGAAACTGCTCGTCCTGTCGGCGTACCAGCTGCCGCTCTACACCGCGTTGGCCGGCTGCGCCGACGATCGGCTGGCCGCCATCGGCGGCAAGGCGCGCAAGGAGTCCGCGTACCACCTGGACCACGCCTGTCTCTGGGTGAAGCGGCTGGGCGACGGCACCGAGGAGTCGCACCGGCGGATGCAGGCCGGCCTCGACCAGGTCTGGCCGTACGCCCACGAGCTGTTCGCCGCGCAGCCGGACGCGCCGGTCGACCCGGCGACCCTGCGGGCCGAGTTCGACGCGGTCGTGGCCGGGGTCCTCGCCGAGGCGACGCTCACCGCGCCGGAGTCCGGCTGGACGCCGGCCGGCGGGCGGGACGGGGTGCACACCGAACACCTGTCGTACCTGCTCGCGGAGATGCAGGTGCTGCACCGCGCCCATCCCGGGGCGCGCTGGTGAGCGCGTGAGCGGCGTCCGGGAAGTCGCGGCGGCGGTGGTGGACCCGGAGATCCGGGTGGTCACCATCGACGACCTCGGCATCCTGCGGTCGGTGGAGGAGGATCCGGCCACCGGTCGGGTCGTCGTGACCATCACCCCCACCTACACCGGCTGCCCCGCGATGGACGTGATCCGGGCCGACATCCGCCGCGCGCTGGCCGCCGCCGGGCACCCGGACGTCGACGTGCGTACGGTGCACAGCCCGGCCTGGAGCACCGACTGGATCAGCGACGCCGGGCGAGCCAAACTGGCCGCCGCCGGCATCGCCCCACCGGCTCCGGTCCGGCGCGACGGTGTCGTACCGCTGACGCTGGCCGTCCGCTGCCCGCGCTGCGGGTCGCCGGAGACCGAGCAGCTGAGCCGCTTCGGCTCCACCGCCTGCAAGGCACTGTGGCGCTGCCGCACCTGCACCGAACCCTTCGACCATGTGAAGGCCCTGTGACTGTCACCATCACCCGCCCGGTCCGCCGCCGGCCGGTGTTCCACCCGCTGCCCGTCATCGCCGTGGACCGGCTCACCGCCGACGCCGTCGCGATCACCTTCGCGGTGCCCGAGGAGTTGCGCGCGACGTTCGCGTTCCGCGCCGGCCAGCACCTGACCGTACGTTTGCCGGCCGCCGCCGGCCCTGCGGACGACGGGGACGTGCGTCGGTCGTACTCCATCTGTTCCACGCCCGACGAGCTGGAGCGGCACGGGCGGTTGCGGATCGGCGTGCGGGAGATCCCCGGCGGGGCCTTCTCGTCGTATGCCTGCGGTGCGTTGCGGCATGGCGACACCGTCGAGGTGCTGCCGCCGCTGGGCCACTTCACCACGACGTACCGGCCGGACCGCGCCCGCCGCTACGGCGCGGTCGTCGCCGGATCCGGCATCACCCCGGTGCTGTCGCTGGTCGCCACCGCCCTGGCCGTCGAGCCGGCCAGCACCTTCACCCTGGTGTACGCCAACCGCACGGCCAACAGCGTGATGTTCGCCGAGGAGTTGGCCGACCTGAAGGACCGCTACCCAACGCGACTGCACCTGGTGCACGTGCTCTCCCGCGAGCAGGGCGAGTCGCCGCTGCTGTCGGGCCGGATCGACGCGGAGCGGCTGGGTCGGCTGCTGGACACCATCGTCCCCGGCGACGCGATCGAGGAGTGGTTCCTCTGCGGCCCGTACGGCCTGGTGGTGGAGGCCAAGGCGGTGCTCACCGGGCGCGGCGTTGCCGAGTCCGCGGTGCACACCGAGCTGTTCCACGTCGACGCGCCGCCCGAGCCGGTACGCCGCCCCGACGAGTCGCCCGACGGCTCATCCGGTACCGAGGTGACCATCCTGCTCGACGGCCGCTCGTCGCGCTTCAGCATGCGCCGGGACGAGCGGGTGCTGGACTCCGCGCTGAAGGTACGCGGCGAACTGCCGTACGCCTGCAAGGGCGGGGTCTGCTCGACCTGCCGGGCGAAGGTGGTCTCCGGCGAGGTCCAGATGGCCCGCAACTACGCCCTGGAGCCCGACGAGGTGGCCGCCGGTTACGTCCTCACCTGCCAGTCCAGCCCGCTCACCGACACCCTCACCATCGACTACGACGCGTAGGACCGGCCTTGATCACGCTCGATCCGTCTTTGGGTGCATCTCTTGTCGCTATAGCAGCAACAGATGCACCCATTCAGACGCCGGGCCTGACGCGGGCGGTCCAGTAGGTCAGGTCGGAGCGGTGCTCGGTGAGGGTCACGCGCTCGCCGCAGGCTTCCTCGATCACCTTGACCGCGTCGTCCAGGTGGGCCGGATAGTGGTCCCAGTCGCGGTCGCGGAACAGGTGCAGGCCGGCCTCGCCCCGGTCGTCGCCGAACGCCTCCGCCGCCTCCGGTGACATCAGCACCACCGTGTAGCGGGCCGCCTCGATCTCCGCCTCGGAGGGCTGCGGCTGCTCGGGGTCGGGCTGCCGGCGGAACTGCTCGATCACCGACGGGATCGGCCCCGGCGAGTCTGCCGGATCGTACGGCCGGAGCCAGGTTGGCTGGAGAGGCTTTCGGATCTGCGGCTCCACGGCGACCTCCTGTGGCCTGAGTGCAAGAGCTAGCGCTGAATCGCAATTTGCGATTAAGGTTGGCCGCACAGAGTGATCGTGTCAATACCATTCGGTGGGGAGGTTGTCGTGTCGGGACGCAACCAGCCGACGGTGGTGAACCGGGGCCTGGGTGCCGAGTTGCGGCGGCTGCGGAAGGCCAAGGGGCTGGCCGCAACGGCGGTGGCTGGCCGCCTCGACTGGCAGCCGTCGAAGCTGTCCCGGATGGAGACCGGTCAGCAGGGGATCCGGCCCGAAGAGGTAGGCGCGCTGCTGGTCATCTATGAGGTGACTGGTGTGGAGCGCCGACGCCTCATCGGCATGGCCGAGCGGTCCAGGGAACGTGGTTGGTGGGAAACCCATGCCGCCGACCTGTCCCCGTGGTCCCGGACGTTCCTGAGGCTCGAAGCCGACGCCGTCGCCATCACGAACTGGGAGCCCTTGCTGGTGCCGGGACTGTTGCAACTGCCGGACTATACGACGGCGCTGATGCGGGCATGTGGCATAGCGGACGCCGAGCTGCGGGTTGCGGCACGGTTGAGCAGGCAGGCCATCCTCGCCCGAGACAGCCCGCCGCGACTTCACGCGATCATCGACGAGATGGTGTTCCGTCGCGTGCTCGGTGGTCGCCAGCTGATGGGTCGTCAGCTTCGGCACCTGATCGAGGTCGCCGAACGGCCGAACGTGACCATGCAGATCACACCGCTTGCTCTGGGCGCGCACACCGGACTCGACGGGTCGTTCGTGTTGCTCGACTTCGACCGGGCTCCCTCGATCGTTCACCTTGAGCACAAGCTGTCCAGCGCCTTCCTTGAGGAGGCGAGCCAGATCGAGGTCTATCGCGGTGAGGTCGATAGGCTTGCCGAGGTGGCCCTGAGCCCCGCTAAGTCGACCGACTTCGTCGCGCGGGTGGCGGCGGAGTATGAGCGAGAGTGAGTCGTCGTGATCATCTCGGATCTATCCGCTGTGACCTGGCACAAGTCCAGCCACAGCGGTACCGACACTGACTGCGTCGAGGTGGCCGAGGTGCCCGCGACGGCCTGGCGCAAGTCCAGCCGCAGCGGCACGGACACGAACTGCGTGGAGGTGGCCGAACTGACCCGGGCGGTCGCCGTACGCGACTCCAAGGACCCGACCGGTCCGGTGCTCGCCTTCGACCGCCTGTCCTGGTCGGCGTTTGTCGCTGGCAGCGGGCGGCTGCATCAGGCGTGAACGTGTCACCTGCGGGCGGTGGCTCTTTATCTCCGCTTCTGGTAAAAGCCTTGTTTTGCCAGAACCTGGGAGTTAGCCTCTGAACTGTCAGGGGCACTAGCCTCTGGAAGTGGACCCGGCAGCCCTCCGGACGGTGGGTGGGCCGGGTTTCGCGCTTCCTTAGACCGTGTGTGACTCCTCGACCATCCGTTGGATGGCCGTCCGCCACCTTCCTCGGCTGGCCCAGCACCATGCCAGTGCGTCGGGGATGGCCAACAGACACTCCTCGTGTGCCCGTAGGTGGTCGTAGCGGAGGCTGTCGGACAGGCCAGCTCGGTGCGACTCCTCGTAGAGCACCCGTCGGTCGGCCTTTAACGTGGAGTCATCGAGTTCGAGGACCAACCGAGTAGCGCCGATCTTCGCCACGTGACCGACCAGCCTAGCCAGGCATGCGTCGCGGCCGGACTTCATGCTGCGGTGACCGCTCGCATCGAAGACCACTGCTTGGATGCCAACATCGGCGATTGCGCCAATGATCTGTCGGCGTCTGTCATTCCGTTCCTTGTGGAAGTGAATTCGGCGCTGCCCAGGGAGGATCAGACCTCGAATGACCTTGCGGGCCGGTGCAAGGTGGGTCTCTGGAAGTACGGCGGCAGTAACGAGTAATCCTCGGTTCTTGCTTTCGTCCACGAACACGTGGGCAGTCATCTCGTAACTCGCAGGGGGTCGCGTCGGTTAGGTCTCGATGGGCGCGTGTCCGGGGGCGGGGTGCTGGCCAGTTCCGCTGCCAGCCAACGAGCCGTCAGCACATAATCGTGAACTATCCGACAAACTGTCAAATATCTCCATGCGCTGTTCGTGGAGATGATCGAGCTGACTCGGGCGACCTGGGCGGGCGGTCGATCTTGTTTGAGGTGCTCGCTGTGTGGTCCAGGTCCCAGCAGGGCACGGTGGTCGCTGATGGGGCTCGGCGTAGGCTCGGGGGCGTGACGGTGAGCCGGGAGATCGACGACATCCTGCAGCGTGGCGCGGACGGCGGGCGGATCACGCCCGAGGAGGCCCTACTGCTCTACACCGATGCGCCCTTCCATGCCCTCGGCGAGGCGGCGGACGCGGTGCGCCGGCGGCGGTACCCGGACAACGTCGTGACGTACCTGATCGACCGCAACATCAACTACACCAACGTCTGCGTGACGGCGTGCAAGTTCTGTGCCTTCTATCGGGCGCCGAAGCACAAGGAGGGGTGGACCCACCCGACCGAGGAGAT
This sequence comes from Micromonospora sp. WMMD1082, assembly GCF_029626175.1. Classification (NCBI taxonomy): domain Bacteria; kingdom Bacillati; phylum Actinomycetota; class Actinomycetes; order Micromonosporales; family Micromonosporaceae; genus Micromonospora; species Micromonospora sp. WMMD1082. The sequence continues at coordinate 3,397,034 of NZ_JARUBM010000002.1, forward strand.
CCTGCGCCGCTGCGGCGAGGCGGTCGAGCTGGGCGCCACCCAGGTCATGCTCCAGGGCGGCCACCACCCGGACTACGGCGTGGAGTACTACGAGGAGCTGTTCTCCTCGGTCAAGCGGGCGTACCCGCAGCTGGCCATCCACTCGATCGGGCCGAGCGAGATCCTGCACATGGCCAAGGTGTCCGGGGTGAGCCTGGACGAGGCGATCGCCCGGATCAAGGCCGCCGGCCTGGACTCGATCGCCGGTGCCGGCGCCGAGATGCTGCCGCAGCGGCCGCGCAAGGCGATCGCGCCGCTGAAGGAGTCGGGTGAGCGCTGGCTGGAGGTCATGGAGCTGGCGCACCGGCAGGGCGTCGAGTCGACCGCGACGATGATGATGGGCACCGGCGAGACGGCCGCGGAGCGGATCGAGCACCTGCGGATGATCCGCGACGTGCAGGATCGTACGCGCGGCTTCCGGGCCTTCATCCCGTGGACGTACCAGCCGGAGAACAACCATCTCAAGGGGCGCACCCAGGCGACGACCCTGGAGTACCTGCGGCTGGTGGCGGTGGCCCGGCTCTTCTTCGAGACCGTGCCGCACCTGCAGGCGTCCTGGCTGACCACCGGCAAGGACGTCGGTCAGCTGGCGTTGCACATGGGCGTCGACGACCTCGGGTCGATCATGCTGGAGGAGAACGTCATCTCCTCGGCTGGTGCCCGGCACCGCTCCAACCTGCACGAGCTGATCGGGATGATCCGCTCTGCCGACCGGATCCCCGCCCAGCGGGACACGCTCTACCATCGGCTGGCCGTGCACCACACGCCCGCCGACGACCCGAGCGACGACCGGGTGGTCTCGCACTTCTCCTCCATCGCACTGCCCGGTGGCGGAGCCGGCCGGTCGCTGCCGCTGGTCGAGGCGAACTGACGGACGCGCAACACGCGATGGCGGGTGGCTACGGTGCGTCACCACCGTCCTGGCAGTGAGTCAGTGATGCGGTTCGTTCGACCGTCAGCCGAACGGCTCGCATGCACCCATCCGTCCGGCCCGAAGCGGCACCCCGCCGCAGGCCGGTGCGGAGCGTGACCGGCAACAAGGCCCATCAATCCGGACAATCCTTAAGTGGCCATTAGCTGAGCAGCTTGTGACGGGTGTGTTCCCGGGGTGGCGCGGGTGATCGTCGACCGCTAACGTCCCCGCCCGTACGTTTTCCTTCATCCCACGGGGGCGACCACTTCATGATCTTCCGAACCCGCCGGGCCGTCAGCCTGGCCGCGGCCACGCTGCTCGCCTCGGGCACCGTTGCCGCGTTCGGCGCACCGGCCCACGCCGCCGGGACCGAGACCGATCTGGCGATCACCGCCGCCGGCACCCGGGCCACCGACGGTGTCGAGGGCAAGATCGCCTGGGCCAAGATTGCCAACCTGGGCGAGGGCACGCCGACCAAGGTGCTCGTCAAGGTCGACACGTCCAAGGTGGACGACAACAAGCTCCTGATGGGCGCGTTCACCGATGGTGGGTGCGACGTCACCGGTGACACCAAACCCGAGCTGTGGGTCTGCGAGCTTAGCGGGGACGAGATCCCCGGCCCGGGTGAGACGACCGAGGTGCCGATCGTCCTGTTCAAGGCCACTGAGGACGTCACCGGCCCCTACACCGCCCCGGTGACGATCAGCATCGAGTCGCCGGACGACACCGACGAGAGCAACAACAGCGTCGATGTCGATGTCGAGCTGACCCCGGAGAGCGGCGTCGACCTGGGAGTCCTCGTCCCCGACGTGAAGACCCGCGTCAACCTGGACACCTTCGAGGAGCGCGGCCCGGTGCGACCGGGTGACACCGCCCTCGTCTGGAGTGAGGTCGCCAACCAGGGCGACCTGACCGCCCAGGGCATCAAGCTGACCTATCAGCTGCCCGAGGGTGTCACCTTCCTGCCGGTCGAGGGCTGCGAGATCAGCTCCGACAAGCGCGGGGCGGTCTGCGAGGACGAGACCTTCCTGCTTGAGCCGGCCACGGTGCTCGTCGTCCCGCTGGCCGTCGAGGTGGACGAGGCTGTCGAGGCGCCGGTCACCCTGAAGAACGGCTCGCTGGAGGCCACGGCCTTCGGCGTGCTGCCGGCCGACGCCCGGGTCAGCCAGCAGGCCACCAAGCCGGCCTTCGGTAAGGCCGAGGTGCGTGCCGCCGAGGACTCGGAGTTTGCCGACCTCGACCCGACCGACAACAAGGACGACTTCGCCGTGGTCGTCGTCGCCAACACCGGTGGTGGCGGTGGTGGCGGTGGTCTGCCGGTCACCGGTGTGCAGGCCGGCCTGATCGGTGGCATCGGCGCGGGCGTGCTGCTCGCCGGCGTGGCGATGTTCCTGGTGTCCCGCCGTCGCCGGGTGGTCCTGGTGGCCCCGGGTGACGAGAAGACGGACGCCTGAGGTTCGTCCTCAATCGGCCCGCGCGGGCCGTTCACATAACGCACGGCAGTCAGGGCGGGATGGGTGACCATCCCGCCCTGACTGTGTCGGTGACCCGCACCGGGGCAGTCACGGACCGGGCTGGCAGAGTGAGGGGGTGAGTATCCCGCAGGGCCAGCGCGCCAGCCTGGACAAGCAGCCGCACGAGGTCGCCGCAATGTTCGACGGCGTGGCGGCCCGCTACGACCTGACCAACACGGTCCTCTCCTTCGGGCAGGACCGCTCCTGGCGGCGCGCCACCCGGGCCGCGCTCGACCTGCGCCCGGGGGACCGGGTGCTCGACGTGGGCGCGGGCACCGGTGTCTCCACCGAGGAACTCGCCCACTCCGGGGCGTACGCGGTCGGTGCCGACCTCTCCCTCGGCATGCTGTACGCGGGCAAGCACCGCCGTCCACAGGTGCCGCTGCTGGCCGGGGACGCCCTGCGGCTGCCCTTCGCCGACGCCAGCTTCGACGCGGTGACCATCTCCTTCGCCCTGCGCAACGTCAACGACACCGACGCCGCGCTGCGCGAACTGGCCCGGGTGACCCGCCCGGGTGGCCGGCTGGTGGTCTGCGAGTTCAGCACCCCGGTCAACCCCGCCTTCCGTACCGTCTATCTGTCGTACCTGATGCGCTCGCTGCCGGCGGTGGCGCGGCGGGTTGCCAGCAATCCCGACGCGTACGTCTACCTGGCCGAGTCGATCCGGGCCTGGCCCGACCAGTCGGCGCTGGCGGCGCGGGTGGCGGCGGCCGGTTGGGGCCGGGTGGCGTGGCGCAACCTGACCGGCGGGGTGGTGGCCCTGCACCGCGGCATCCGGCAGGCAGATTCCCCTGATTAGGGGAATCTGACGGATTGGTCCGATTTGAGCCCTTAGGCTGGCCGGCATGACGGATCCGAAGGATGTGGCCATCGGCGATGCCGCGGAGCTGGTCGAACAGCTCAGGGATCTGGCCGGCGCGGATCCCGCCGACGTACGCCAGGTGGTGTCCGAGGTGCTCGCGGCCCTGGACCGGGCCGCCGGCGGCGCGCTGCGCGAGCAACTGCCCGAGACCATCCGCGCGGGCCTCGACAGCGCCGACCCGGCCCGGCTCTGAGCGCCGCCGGCCTCCGCACGCCGCGCCCGGTCTGGTTTCCAGCAGGTTAGGGCGCCCTAACAAGGCGAGCGTACGGCGCCGGTCATAGACTCGTCCCGGCTTGGCTTGTGAAGCATTTCACGAGCATGGCGGGGAGGAGGCGCGGAGATGACCGCGGTGGAGAACGACGCCGACGTGATCGTCGTGGGCGCCGGTCCCGGTGGCTCGGCGACCGCGTACCACCTGGCCCGGCACGGCGTACGCGTGCTGCTGCTGGAGAAGACCGAGTTTCCCCGGGAGAAGGTCTGCGGTGACGGGCTGACCCCGCGCGCGGTCCGGCAGCTGATCCGCATGGGTGTGGACACCTCGCCCGAGGCGGGCTGGCTGCACAACCGGGGCCTGCGGGTGATCGGCGGCGGCGTCCGGCTCGAACTGGACTGGCCGGATCTGGCCAGCTTCCCGAACTACGGGCTGGTGCGCACCCGGCTCGACTTCGACGACCTGCTCGCCCAGCGGGCCGTGGCCGCCGGCGCCAAGCTGCGCACCAGCGTCAATGTCATCGGGCCGGTGCTCGACGGCGACGGCCGGGTGATCGGGGTGCAGGCCGAGGACGGCCCGGACGCCGCACCCGCCACCTTCCACGCACCGCTGGTGGTCGCCGCAGACGGCGTCTCGGGCCGCTTCCCGCTCGCCCTGGGGCTGGCCAAGCGGGAGGACCGCCCGATCGGCGTGGCCGTGCGGCGCTACTACCGTTCCGAGGCCCGGCATGACGACGACTACCTGGAGTCCTGGCTGGAGTTGCGGGCCAAGGGCACCAACGAGCTGCTGCCCGGGTACGGCTGGATCTTCGGCCTCGGTGACGGCCGGGTCAACGTCGGGCTCGGCATCCTCAACTCGTCCTCGGCCTTCGGCAAGACCAACTACCGGCGGCTGCTCACCGACTGGCTGGCCAACACGCCGCCGGAGTGGGGCATGACCGACGAGACGAACGCCGAGGGGTCGATCCTGGGTGCGGCGCTGCCGATGGGCTTCAACCGGGTGCCGCACTACACCCGGGGGGTCATGCTGGTCGGCGACTCCGGCGGCATGGTCAACCCGTTCAACGGCGAGGGCATCGCGTACGCGATGGAGTCCGGCGAACTGGCCGCGGAGGTCGCGGTCCAGGCGCTGGCCCGGCCGGCCGGGATCGAGCGGGAGCGGGCGCTGATGGCGTACCCGCAGGAGCTGAAGACCCGGTTCGGTGGCTACTACCGGCTGGGCGGGATCTTCGTGAAGCTGATCGGCCGGCCGGAGGTCATGCGCGTGGCGACCAAGCACGGCATGCCCCACCCGACGCTGATGCGCTTCGTGCTCAAGCTACTGGCCAACCTCACCGATCCGCGCGGCGGTGACGCGATGGACCGGGTGATCAATGCGATGACCCGGGTAGCGCCCGCCGTGTAGGGGCGCTGACCAGGCAGGTCGACCCCCCGCCGACGGTCGCCGGGTGGGATGTGAATAGTGTGAAATTCGCCAACAACGAGGGCAGGGAAGGACGAGCAGGAGAAGAATATGTCGCTCTCGCCGTACGTACCCATCATCGGGCTGTTCGCCCTCGCCGCGGGTTTCGCGCTGTTCTCGATAGCCGCCGCCCGGTTCGCCGGACCTCGCCGCTACAACAAGGCCAAGCTCGAAGCCTACGAGTGTGGGATCGAGCCTAGCCCGCAACCGATCGGCGGAAGCCGGTTCCCGGTCAAGTTCTACCTGACGGCGATGCTATTCATCGTCTTCGACGTGGAAATGATCTTCCTTTACCCGTGGGCGGTCTCCTTCGACATCCTGCCGGTCTTCGGGTTCGTGGCCATGTTGGTGTTCATCGGTGCCGTCTTCGTCGCGTACGCCTACGAATGGCGACGCGGCGGCCTGGACTGGGACTGAGGGAGGAACGGCAATGGGTATCGAGGAGAAACTTCCCGCCGGCGTCCTGCTCACCTCGGTGGAGAAGCTGGTCAACTGGTCGCGCAAGTCGTCGGTCTGGGGCGCCACCTTCGGCCTGGCCTGCTGCGCGATCGAGATGATGGCCGCCGGTGGTCCGCACTACGACATGGGTCGCTGGGGCATGGAAGTCTTCCGGGCCTCGCCCCGGCAGGCCGACCTGATGATCGTGGCCGGCCGGGTGAGTCAGAAGATGGCCCCGGTGCTGCGCCAGATCTACGACCAGATGGCCGAGCCCCGCTGGGTGCTCTCCATGGGCGTCTGCGCCAGCAGCGGCGGCATGTTCAACAACTACGCCATCGTGCAGGGCGTCGACCACGTCGTGCCGGTCGACATGTACCTCCCGGGCTGCCCGCCCCGGCCGGAGATGCTCATCGACGCGATCCTCAAGCTCCGCGAGAAGATCGGCCACGAGCCGCTCGGCCCGAACGGCCGCAAGATGCAGGCGGCCCGCGAGGCGCGCGGTGACGTGCCGGTGGTGCCGTACGGCTCGATGCCGTCGTCGTACCGCAGCGACAAGGCCCGGCGGGCCGAGTGGACGAAGGCCGTCCGCGAGGGCCGCGAGGAGCAGCTGCGGATCGAGAACTGGATGAAGGCCCAGAACCACCTCCACCCGTACGGGGGGATCAAGTGACTGACGAGAAGCCGACCACCGGCGGCGTACCGATTCCGGTGACGCCGGCCGGGGCGACCAGCGGCGCACCCGCCGAGTTTCCGCCGGCCGCACCGGCCGGCCGGGGCATGTTCGGCAACCAGGGCAGCGGCGACGTCTCCGGATTCGGTGGCCTGGTCCGGCAGCACCGGGCGATCGAGGACACGCCGCGCCCGTACGGCGGCTACTTCGACGAGGTCCACGACGCGCTGGAGGAGGCGTACCCGGCCTTCGGCGAGGCGATCGAGCACGTGGTGGTCGACCGGGGCGAGCTGACCCTGCACATCCGCCCGGAGCGGATCGCCGAGGTCTGCCAGGTGATGCGGGACGATCCGGCGCTCCGCTTCGAGCTGCTCTCCTCGCTGTCCGGGGTGGACTATCTGGGCGCCGACGAGCGCCGGCTGCACGTCGTCTACCAGCTGACCTCGATGACCTACCGGCGGCTGATCCGGCTGGAGGCGGCCGTCTCCGCCGAGGAGCCGCACCTGCCCAGCGTGACGGCCGTCTACCCGACGGCCGACTGGCAGGAGCGGGAGACGTACGACATGTTCGGGGTCATCTTCGACGGTCACCCGGCGCTGACCCGCATCCTCATGCCGGACGACTGGGAGGGCCACCCGCAGCGCAAGGACTACCCCCTCGGCGGCGTGCCCGTGGAGTACAAGGGCGCCGAGATCCCGCCGCCCGACAAGCGGAGGTCGTACCAGTGAGCGCGAGGAGTGCAGCGCAGCGGAGCCCCGCAGTCGCGAACGAAAGGCCGGCACCGTGAGCACCTCGAACTACGCCACCGAGCGCGAGACCAGCGAGGGTCGGGTCTTCAACGTCACCGGTGGGGACTGGGACGACGTCGTCTCGGGCGTCGACCCGATCAACGAGGGTCGGATCGTCGTCAACATGGGTCCGCAGCACCCGTCCACGCACGGCGTGCTCCGGTTGATTCTGGAGCTGGAGGGCGAGACGGTCCGGGAGGCCCGCTCGGTCGTCGGCTACCTGCACACCGGCATCGAGAAGAACCTGGAGTACCGCAACTGGGTACAGGGTTCGACCTTCGTGACCCGGATGGACTACCTCTCCCCGATCTTCAACGAGACGGCGTACTCCCTCGCGGTGGAGAAGCTGCTCGGCATCACCGACGACGTGACCGAGCGGGCCAACACCATCCGGGTGCTCATGATGGAGCTGAACCGGATCTCCTCGCACCTGGTGTGGCTGGCCACCACGGGCATGGAGCTGGGCGCCATCTCGATCATGCTCTACGGCTTCCGGGAGCGCGAGTACATCCTGGAGATCTTCGAGCTGATCACCGGCCTGCGGATGAACCACGCGTACGTCCGGCCGGGCGGGGTCGCCCAGGACGTGCCGGACGAGGCGATCGTCAAGATCCGCGAGTTCCTGAAGGTCATGCCGAAGCGGCTCAAGGAGTACGAGGATCTCCTCTCCGGCCAGCCGATCTGGTTGGAGCGGACGCGTAACGTCGCGGTGCTCGACGTGACCGGCTGCGTGGCGCTCGGCGTCACCGGGCCGGTGCTCCGCTCGGCGGGCCTGGCCTGGGACCTGCGCAAGACGATGCCGTACTGCGGCTACGAGACGTACGAGTTCGACGTGCCGACGCACACCGACGGCGACGTCTGGGGCCGGTACCTGGTCCGGATGGCCGAGATGCGGGAGTCGCTCAAGCTGGTCGAGCAGGCGCTGGACCGGCTCAGGCCGGGCCCGGTGATGGTGGCCGACAAGAAGATCGCCTGGCCGGCGCAGCTGGCCATCGGCGTCGACGGCATGGGCAACTCGCTGGAGCACGTCGCCAAGATCATGGGCCAGTCGATGGAGTCCCTGATCCACCACTTCAAGCTGGTGACGGAGGGCTTCCGGGTGCCGCCGGGCCAGGTCTACGTCGGCATCGAGTCGCCCCGCGGCGAGCTGGGCGTGCACGCGGTCTCCGACGGCGGGACCCGGCCGTACCGGGTGCACTACCGGGAGCCGAGCTTCGTCAACCTCCAGGCCCTGCCCGCGATGGCCGAGGGCGGCCTGATCGCCGACGTGATCGCCGGCGGCGCCTCGCTGGACCCCGTCATGGGAGGTTGTGACCGGTGACTGTCTTCACTGACGAGACGCGGACCAGGGCACGGGAGATCATCGCCCGCTACCCGGCGGACCGGTCCCGCTCGGCCCTGCTGCCCCTGCTGCACCTCGTGCAGTCCGAGGAGGGTTACGTCTCCCCGGCCGGCGTGGCGTTCTGCGCCGAGGTGCTCGGCCTGAACAAGGCCCAGGTCGGCGCGGTCGCCAGCTTCTACACGATGTACAAGCGCCGGCCCACCGGCGACTGGCTGGTCAGCGTCTGCACCAACACCATGTGCAACGTGCTCGGTGGCCAGGAGGTCTACGACACCCTCGCCGAGCACCTGGGCGTCGGGCACGACGAGACCACCGCCGACGGCAAGGTCACGCTGGAGCACGCCGAGTGCCTGGCCGCCTGCGACTACGGCCCGGTGATGACCGTCAACTACGACTTCTTCGACGGCGTCGACCCGCAGGCCGCGGTCGGGGTGGTCGACGAGCTGCGCGCCGGTGGCCGGCCCACGCCGAGCCGGGGCGCCCGCCTCTGCACGCTCAAGGAGATGGCGATCCAGCTCGCCGGCTTCGCCGACCCACGCGAGGGCGCGGTCGCCGACGGGGTGCCGGGCGAGCCGAGCCTGCGCGGCCTGCGGCTGGCCCAGCAGCACGGCATCTCGGCGCCGGGCTTCGACCCCAGCACCCCGATCCGCAGCGGCCAGGCCGGTGACAAGCCCGCACCGGCCACCCCGGCCAAGGCGGCCCCGACCGGCAGCACCGCGCCCGACGTGCCGGCACCGGACCGCAAGTCGCCGCAGGTGCGTACCGCGGAGACCCGGCAGCCGGACGCGAAGACCGCCGTGCCGGACGCCCCCGGCACCAAGGTCCCGGTCGACGGGACGCCGCCCGGACCGCGCGACGCCCAGGCGGCGGAGGCCGCCGGGGCGGCGGCCAACCGGCCGGCCGGTGACGCCAAGCCCGCCGGCGACGACGCCGAGGCGCAGGAGCGCAACCTCAGGGAGGCGGAGTCGACCGGCCGAGGCCAGGGCTCCGCGAACGACAAGGGGGCTCAGAAGTGACCACGCCCGCGCCGCAGACCCTGGCCAAGCTGACGCCGGTGCTCACCAAGCGCTGGCTGTCGCCCGACGCCTGGCGGATCGGCACCTACGAGAGGCTCGACGGCTACGCGGCGCTGCGTAAGGCGATCAAGGCGCACCCGGACGACCTGATCCAGCTGATCAAGGACTCCGGGCTGCGCGGACGCGGCGGTGCCGGCTTCCCCACCGGCCTGAAGTGGGGGTTCATCCCGCAGGGCGACGGCAAGCCGCACTACCTCGTGGTCAACGCCGACGAGGGCGAGCCGGGCACCTGCAAGGACCTGCCGCTGATGACCCACGACCCGCACTCGCTGGTCGAGGGCGTGATCATCGCGTCGTACGCGATCCGGGCCAACCGGGCCTACATCTACATCCGCGGCGAGGCCGTGCACGCGGCCCGCCGGCTGCGCAACGCGGTGAACGAGGCGTACGCCAAGGGCTACCTCGGGCGGAACATCCTCGGCTCGGGCTTCGACCTGGAGCTGGTGGTCCACTCCGGTGCCGGTGCGTACATCTGCGGGGAGGAGACGGCGCTGCTCGACTCCCTGGAGGGCTTCCGGGGGCAGCCCCGGCTGCGCCCGCCGTTCCCCGCCACCCACGGCCTGTACGCCAGCCCCACCGTGGTCAACAACGTCGGCACCATCGCCAGCGTGCCGTACATCGTGCTCGGTGGCGCGGACTGGTGGAAGACCATGGGCACGGAGAAGTCCTCCGGGCCGATGATCTACTCGCTCTCCGGTCGGATCGTCCACCCCGGCCAGTACGAGTGCTCGCTGGGTGTCACCCTGCGCGAGCTGCTGGAGCTGGCCGGCGGGATGCAGCCCGGCCACAACCTGAAGTTCTGGACCCCGGGCGGGTCGTCCACGCCGCTGCTCACCGCCGAGCACCTGGACGTCCCGCTGGACTTCGAGGGGGTGGCTGCCGCCGGCTCGATCCTCGGCACCACGGCCACCCAGATCTTCTCCGACCAGGACTGCCCGGTCTACGCGACCTACCGGTGGCTGGAGTTCTACCACCACGAGTCGTGCGGCAAGTGCACCCCGTGCCGGGAGGGCAACTACTGGATGGTCCGGGTCTACCGGCGCATCCTCTCCGGCACCGGCACCCACGACGACCTGGACACCCTGCTCGACACCTGCGACAACATTCTCGGCCGCTCGTTCTGCGGCCTCGGTGACGGCGCCACCAGCTCGGTGACCTCGTCGCTGCAGTACTTCAAGCAGGACTACCTCGACTACATCGAGGGACGGACCGCGCCGAAGTTGTCCGACAAGCAGTTGGTGGGAGCCCACTGATGCGAGTGCGAGGAGTGAGCGGAGCGAGCCCCGCAGCCGCGAGCGAAAGGCGAGCACAGTGACGGACGTTGCCAAGTCGACCGACACGGTCACGCTCACCATCGACGGCGTCGAGGTCACCGCCCCGAAGGGGGCGCTGCTGATCCGTGTCGCCGAACAGATGGGCACCGAGATCCCCCGGTTCTGCGACCACCCGCTGCTGGCGCCGGCCGGCGCCTGCCGGCAGTGCCTGGTGGAGGTGGAGGGGCAGCGCAAGCCCGTCGCCTCCTGCACCCAGACGGTCGCCGACGGCATGGTGGTCCGTACCCAGCTCACCTCCCCGGTCGCCAAGAAGGCGCAGGAGGGGATCATGGAGCTGCTGCTGGTGAACCACCCGCTCGACTGCCCGATGTGCGACAAGGGCGGCGAGTGCCCGCTGCAGAACCAGGCCATGTCGACCGGTCGCAGCGACTCCCGCTTCCACGAGCACAAGCGGGAGTACCCGAAGCCGCTGCCGATCAGCACCCAGGTGCTGCTCGACCGCGAACGGTGCGTGCTCTGCCAGCGCTGCACCCGGTTCACCGAGGAGATCGCCGGCGACAAGTTCATCGACCTGATGAACCGCTCCTCCGCCGAAGAGATCAACATCTACCGGGACGAGGAGTACGGCGCCGAGGGCGAGGAAGGGGACGTCCCCTTCAACTCGTACTTCTCCGGCAACACCGTGCAGATCTGCCCGGTCGGCGCGCTGACCGGCACCCAGTACCGGTTCCGCGCCCGCCCCTTCGACCTGGTCTCCAGCCCGAGCGTCTGCGAGCACTGCTCGGCCGGCTGCGCCCAGCGCACCGACTGGCGCCGGGGCAAGGTGCTGCGCCGGCTGGCCGGCGACGACCCGCAGGTCAACGAGGAGTGGAACTGCGACAAGGGGCGGTGGGGCTTCCAGTACGCTCGCGCCGCCGACCGGCTCACCACCCCGCTGGTCCGCGACGAGCGCACCGGCGAGCTGCGGGAGGCGTCCTGGAGCGAGGCGCTCAGCGTCGCGGCCGAGGGGCTGCGCGCGGCCCGGGACGCGGGCCAGGGTGCCGGGGTGCTCACCGGCGGTCGGCTGACCGTCGAGGACGCGTACGCGTACGCCAAGTTCGCCCGGGTCGCACTGCACACCAACGACATCGACTTCCGGGCCCGCCCGGTCTCCCGCGAGGAGGCCGACTTCCTGGCCAGCACCGTCGCCGGCAGCACCGACGTCACCTACACCGACGTCGAGAACGCCCCGGCCGTGGTGCTGGTCGGGTTGGAGCCGGAGGAGGAGTGCCCGATCCTCTTCCTGCGGCTGCGCAAGGCGTACCTGAAGAACAAGCTCAAGGTGTACGCGATCGCGCCGTTCGCCACCCGGGGTCTGGAGAAGCTCGGTGCCAAGCTGGCCCGGGTGGTGCCGGGCGAGGAGGCCGGGGTGCTCGCCGAGCACGCCACGGTCGCCGAGGCGCTCGGCACCGAGGGCGCGATCCTGATCGTCGGCGAGCGGCTGGCCACCGTGCCGGGCGGCCTCTCCGCCGCCGCCGAGGTGGCCGCGCGTACCGGGGCGAAGCTGGCGTGGGTGCCGCGCCGCGCCGGTGACCGGGGTGCCGTCGACACCGGCTGCCTGCCCAACCTGCTGCCCGGCGGGCGCCTGGTCACCGAGCCGGCCGCCCGCGCCGAGCTGGGTGAGGCGTGGGACATCCCGGCCGGGGTGATCCCGAGCCAGGCCGGTCGGGACACCGACGGCATCCTCGCCGCCGCCGCCGCGGGCCAGCTCGGCGCGCTGGTGGTGGCCGGGGTCGACCCGGCGGACCTGGCCGACCCGCGGCTGGCCGAGCAGGCCCTGGACGCGGTGCCGTTCCTGGTCAGCCTGGAGCTGCGGGCCAGCGCGGTGACCCGCCGGGCGAACGTGGTCCTGCCGGTCGCCCCGGTGGTCGAGAAGGCCGGCAGCTTCCTGGACTGGGAGGGTCGGCTGCGTCCCTTCGACGCGGTGCTGGACACGGCCGCGATGACCGACGGCCGGGTGCTCGACGCGCTCGCGGCCCAGCTGGACGTGCGGCTGGGCACCGGGGACGTGCTGACCGTCCGGCGCGAGCTGGGTGGCCTGCCGGCGACCCGGGTGGCGCCGCCCGCCGCCCCGTCGGTCGCGCCGGCACCGGTGCCGCAGCCGGGCGCCGGCGAGGCGGTCCTGGCGACCTGGCACCAGCTGATCGACCTGGGCAGCCTCACCGACGGCGACGAGCACCTGGGCGGCACCGCCCGCCCGCCGGTGGTCCGGCTGGGTAAGGGCAGCGCGGAGGCGCTCGGTGTGGCCGACGGTGACCCGGTGACGGTGGGCACCGACCGGGGGGCGCTGACCCTCCCGGCGGCGATCACCGAGATGCCGGACGGCGTGGTCTGGCTGCCCACCAACTCGCCCGGCGCGACCGTGCGCCGCAGCCTGGGCGCGAGCTCCGGCGCGGTGGTGCGGGTCTCCGCACCCGGCGCGACCGGGCCGGTCGCCGCCGACGCGGCCGGCCGGCCGGGCCCGATACTCAACTCCTCCGGGGGTACGGCATGAACTACCTCGCCCAGGCGCCGTCGCTGAGCGACTTCGGCCACGACCCGTGGTGGCTGATCCTCGGCAAGATCGTCTTCGCCTTCCTGGTCGCCCTGCTCGGCACGCTGCTCGGCGTCTGGTTCGAGCGCCGGGTCGTCGGCTTCATGCAGGTGCGCCCCGGCCCCAACCAGCTCGGCCCGTTCGGTCTGCTGCAGACGCTCGCCGACGGCCTGAAGATGGCCTTCAAGGAGGACATCCTCCCGCGCTCGTCGGACAAGGTCATCTACTTCTTCGCCCCGGCCATCTCGGTGATCTGTGCGGTCACCGCGCTGTCGGTGATCCCGTTCGGCCCGATGGTGAGCATCTTCGGTCACCAGACGCCGTTGCAGGTCACCGACGTGCCGGTGGCGGTGCTGGTGGTGCTCGCGCTCTCGTCGATGGCGGTCTACGGCATCGTGCTCGCCGGCTGGGCCTCCGGCTCGACGTACCCGCTGCTCGGCGGTCTGCGCTCCAGCGCCCAGCTGATCTCCTACGAGGTGGCGCTGGGGCTGTCCATCGTGGCGGTGTTCATGCTCGCCGGCACGATGTCCACCAGCGAGATCGTGGCCGCGCAGGGCAACGGCATCGAGCTGAACGTCTTCGGCTTCAACATCGACGGCCCCGGCTGGTACGCGCTGCTGCTCTTCCCCAGCTTCGTCGTCTTCTTCATCTCCATCGTCGGCGAGACCAACCGGCCGCCGTTCGACCTGCCGGAGGCGGAGTCGGAGCTGGTGGCCGGCTTCATGACGGAGTACAGCTCGTTGAAGTTCGCGCTGATCATGCTCAGCGAGTACGTCGCGATGGTGACCATGTCGGCCTTCACCGTGACGCTCTTCCTCGGCGGCTGGTACGCGCCGTGGCCGATCAGCGCCTGGTCGGGGGCCAACTCCGGCTGGTGGCCGCTGCTCTGGTTCTTCGCCAAGGTGATCGCGCTGGTCTTCGTCTTCGTCTGGCTGCGGGGCACGCTGCCCCGGCTGCGGTACGACCAGCTCATGCGCCTCGGCTGGAAGGTGCTGATCCCGGTCAGCCTGGTCTGGATCGTGTTCCTCGCCAGCTGGCTCAAGGTGCAGAACTGGGAGCGCAACGACCGGCTGGTCCTGTTCGGGGTCGTCGGCGGCGTGCTGCTGATCGCCTCGCTGTTCTGGCCGAGCCGCAAGCCGCAGCCGAAGCCGACCCTCGCCGAGCAGGTCGACAACCGGCCGCAGGGCAGCTTCCCGCTGCCCCCGCTGGATCTCCAGGTACCACCGAGCCCGCGCACCCGGCGCATGGTCGCCGAGCGGGAGCCGGCCAACGCTCCCGCCGGCCAGGACTCTGAGGAGGTGTGACGTGGGCGCGATCACCGGAACGTTCAAGGGCTTCGGGGTCACCTTCTCGCACATGTTCAGGAAGGTCGTCACCACCGACTATCCGTTCACCCCGCCGAAGCCGGCGCCGCGCTACCACGGGCGGCACATCCTCAACCGGCACCCGGACGGGCTGGAGAAGTGCATCGGCTGCGAGCTGTGCGCCTGGGCCTGCCCGGCGGACGCGATCTACGTCGAGGGCGGCGACAACACCGACGAGCAGCGCTTCTCGCCGGGTGAGCGGTACGCCAGCGTCTACCAGATCAACTACGCCCGGTGCATCTTCTGCGGGCTCTGCATCGAGGCCTGCCCGACCCGCTCGTTGACCATGAGCAACGAGTACGAGCTGGCCCGGGACAACCGGCAGGACCTGATCTTTACCAAGGAGCAGCTGCTGGCGCCGCTGCTGCCGGGGATGGAGCAGCCGCCGCACCCGATGCGCCTGGGCGAGAGCGAGAAGGACTACTACATCGGCAGCCTCACCAACCCGGGCACCTCCGCCGGGGCGGAGCGCTCCCCGATGGGTCCGGGCCGCTACCAGATCGACGAGCATCCCGGCGTCACCTTCCCCGGTGCCGAGCAGGCCGCCCAGCGCGCCGAGGCGGAGAAGGGAGAGACGGCATGACCACGTCGACGCTGCTCGCCGCCTCCGGTGCGGTCTCCGGCGGCGAGGCGGTGACCTTCTGGATCCTGGCCCCGCTCGCGCTGGCCGGCGCGATCGGCATGGTCGCGGCCCGCAACGCGGTGCACTCGGCCCTCTGGCTGGTGCTGACCATGCTCAGCCTGGGCGTGTTCTACGTGCTCCAGGCCGGGCCGTTCATCGGCATGGTGCAGATCATCGTCTACACCGGCGCGATCATGATGCTCTTCCTCTTCGTGCTGATGCTGGTCGGCCGCGAGGCGTCGGACTCACTGATCGAGGTGCTGCGCGGCCAGCGGATCGCGGCGATCGGGTTGGGCCTCGGCTTCGCCGGCCTGCTCGGCAGCGGGATCTACCGGGCCACGCAGGGCGTCACCCCGGTCGGGCTGGAGCAGGCCAACGCCGGCGGCAACGTGCAGAGCATCGCCCGGTTGCTCTACACCGACTACGTCTTCGCGTTCGAGCTCACCGCCGCACTGTTGATCACCGCGACCATCGGCGGCATGATCCTCGCGCGCGTGGAGCGTCGCAAGGAGGACAGGCACGACCAGGTGGCGACCATGAAGGCCCGCTTCGCGCCCGGCAACTACCCCGGCCCGAAGCCCGGCCCGGGCGTCTTCGCCACCTCCTCGTCGGTGGCCACCCCGGCCCGCCTGCCGGACGGGCGGCTGAGCGACCGGAGCACGCCGGACATCCTGCCGGTCCGCGAGCTGACCGCCGAGGAGACCACTCTGAAGGGCACTGAGAAATGAGTGACTTCTTCTCGGTCGAGCCGAACTACTACCTGGTCCTCTCGGCGGTGCTGTTCACCATCGGCGCGGCCGGGGTGCTGGTCCGGCGCAATGCGATCGTGCTGTTCATGTGCGTCGAGCTGATGCTCAACGCGGCCAACCTGGCACTGGTCACCTTCAGCCGGATGAACGGTGACCTCAACGGTCAGATCATGGCGTTCTTCGTGATGGTGGTGGCGGCGGCCGAGGTCGTGGTCGGGCTGGCCATCATCATGGCGATCTTCCGCACCCGACGCTCCGCCAGCGTCGACGACGCCAACCTGCTGAAGTACTAGAGGGGCCCACCGGTGGACGAAATCGTGACGTACGCCCAGGCCGCTCCGGCCGAGACCGTCTCGTACGCGACGGCCGACGGGCTGCTGAGCAGTGTCTGGCTGCTGGTGGCGATCCCGCTGGTCAGCGCGGCCGTCCTGCTGCTGCTCGGGCGGCGGGCCGACCGCTGGGGGCACTGGCTCGGGGTGGCCTCGGTCGGTGCCGCGTTCCTGCTCGGCCTGAGCTACTTCCTCGGCCTGCGCGGCCTGGAGAACAAGTCCGTCGAGCTGAGCCTCTGGGACTTCATCGTGGTCGGCGGGCTGCACGTCGACTTCGGGCTGCTCTTCGACCCGCTGGCCGGGGTCTTCGTCCTGCTGATCACCGGCGTGGGCTTCCTGATCCATTTGTACGCGGTCGAGTACATGGCGCACGACGAGGGCCGGCGGCGGTTCTTCGCCTACTTCAACCTCTTCGTCGCGGCCATGCTGCTGCTGGTCCTCGGCAACAACTACGTGATGCTCTACTTCGGCTGGGAGGGCGTCGGTCTGGCGTCGTACCTGCTGATCTCCTTCTGGTACACCAAGCCGGCCGCCGCGACCGCCGGCAAGAAGGCGTTCCTGATGAACCGGGTCGGCGACGCCGGCCTCGCCATCGGCATCTTCATCATGTTCGCCACCCTGGGCACCACCCAGTACGACGAGGTGTTCAGCGGGGTTGGGGCGCTGGCCGGCGGCACCGTGCTGGTGCTCGGCCTGCTCCTGCTGCTCGGCGCGGCCGGCAAGTCCGGCCAGTTCCCGCTCCAGGCCTGGTTGCCGGATGCGATGGAGGGCCCGACCCCGGTGTCGGCGCTCATCCACGCCGCGACGATGGTCACCGCCGGCGTCTACCTGATCGCCCGGTCGAACCCGATCTTCTCGGCCAACTCCACCCTGCAACTGGTGGTGGTCAGCGTCGGCGCGCTGACCCTGCTGATCGGCGCGATCATCGGTTGCGCCAAGGACGACATCAAGCGGGTACTGGCCTGGTCGACGGTGAGCCAGATCGGCTACATGTTCCTCGGCGTCGGCCTGGGCGGCGCGGCGTACGCGCTGGCCATCGTGCACCTGCTGGCGCACGGCTTCTTCAAGGCCAACATGTTCCTCGGCGCCGGCTCGGTGATGCACGGCATGAACGACCAGGTGGACATCCGCCGCTTCGGTGGCCTGTCCCGGTACATGAAGATCACCTGGCTGACCTTCGGCGCCGGCTGGCTGGCCATCATCGGCATGTTCCCCTTCTCCGGCTACTTCTCCAAGGAGCCGATCATCGCCGCGGCCTTCGAGCGGGAGGGGTGGACGGCCTGGTTGTTCGGCGGGGCGGCGGTGCTCGGTGCCGCGCTGACCGCGTTCTACATGACCCGGCTGTTCGTGCTCACCTTCCACGGCCCCAAGCGCTGGACCACGGACATCGAGCACCCGCACGAGTCCCCGCCGCTGATGACCGTTCCGCTGATCCTGCTCGGCGTCGGCTCGCTGGGCGCCGGCTGGCTGCTGGCCACCTCCGTCCCGGACTGGCTGACCGCCACCGCCGGGCTCGGCGCGGCGGAGGCGCACCACGAGGCGGTGCTGCCGCACTGGGCGATCGTGGTGTTGTCGCTGGGCGTCACGGTCCTCGGTGCCGCGCTGGGCTGGCTGTTGTTCCGCAACGGCACGGCGACCGCGCCGCAGCCGGCCGGGGTGCTGGTCACCGCCGCCCGCAAGAACCTCTACACCGACGCGGTGAACGAGGCGGTCTTCGAGAAGCCGGGCATCTTCCTCACCCGGGCACTGGTCTACCTGGACAACCGGGGCATCGACGGGCTGGTCAACGGGCTCGCCGCGGGGGTAGGCGGTGGATCGGGCCGGCTCCGGCGGCTGCAGACCGGCTTCGTCCGGTCGTACGCCACCTCGATCCTGACCGGCGCGCTGCTGGTGGTGGCCGCCTTCCTGGCCGTACAGGCGGGGTGGTTGGCGTGATCGACCTCAAGAGGCCGACAGCCTCTCAGGCGGCCGTCGCCGACGGACCGCACAGTGACGACGGAGGTAAGGCCGCATAATGTCCGACTTCCCGTTCCTCTCGGTGCTCACCGTGGCGCCGCTGGTCGGCGCCGTGGTGGTCGCCCTCCTGCCGCGCAGCCGGCCGACGCTGGCGAAGCAGGTCGCGTTCGGCTGGTCGCTGCTGGTGCTGGCGTTGTCGGTGGTCATGTGGCTGACCTGGCAGATCGACGGGCAGCGCTTCCAGTTCCGCGAGTCGTACCCGTGGATCCCCAACTGGGGCGTCAACTTCACCTTCGCCGCCGACGGCATCGCGCTGGTCATGCTGATGCTGATCGCGGTGCTGGTGCCGCTGGTGATCCTCGCCTCCTGGCACGACGCGGAGTCCTCGAAGCGGTCGGTGCCGGTCTACTTCGCGCTGCTGCTCGTCCTCGAATGCACGATGCTCGGCGTCTTCGCCGCCGCCGACGTCTTCCTCTTCTACGTGTTCTTCGAGGTCATGCTGGTCCCGATGTACTTCCTGATCGGCAGCTACGGCGGCCACCAGCGGCAGTACGCGGCCGTGAAGTTCTTCCTCTACTCGCTGGTCGGCGGCCTGTTCATGCTCGCCGCGGTGATCGGCCTGTGGGTGGTCGGCGGGAAGACCTTCGACTGGGTGGCGCTGTCCGAGGTGGACATCTCCACCGGCGCGGAGCGTTGGCTCTTCCTCGGATTCTTCATCGCCTTCGCGATCAAGGCGCCGTTCTTCCCGTTCCACACCTGGCTGCCGGACGCCGGTGGCGCGGCACCGGCCGGTGCCGCCGCGCTGCTGGTCGGCGTGCTGGACAAGGTCGGCACCTTCGGCATCCTGCGCTACTGCCTGCCGCTGTTCCCGGACGCGGCCCAGTGGTTCGCGCCGTGGGCGCTGGCCCTGGCGGTGATCGGCATCATCTACGCCGCGTTGCTGGCGGTCGGGCAGAACGACCTGAAGCGGCTGGTGGCGTACACGTCGATCGCCCACTTCGGCTTCATCGGCGTGGGCATCTTCGCGTTCACCACGCAGGCGGGCACCGGCGCCGTGCTCTACATGGTCAACCACGGCCTCGCCACCGGCCTGCTCTTCCTGGTGGTCGGCATGCTGATCGCGCGCCGGGGCTCGGCGCTGGTCAGCGACTTCGGTGGCGCTGGCAAGCTGGTCCCGGTGCTGGCCGGGGTGCTCTTCTTCGCCGGTCTCGCCTCGCTGGCGCTGCCCGGCACCGCGCCGTTCGTCTCCGAGTTCCTGGTGCTGATCGGGACGTTCACGGTCAACAAGCCGGTCGCGGTGATCGCCACGCTGGGCATCATCCTGGCGGCGGCGTACGTGCTCTGGATGGTGCAGCGCACCACGCAGGGCACCCTGAACCCGGCGCTGACCGAAATCGACGGCATGAAGCGCGACCTCAACCTGCGCGAGAAGTTCGTGGTCGCGCCGCTGATCGCGCTGATCGTGGTGCTCGGCTTCTACCCGAAGCCGGTGACCGACGTGATCAACCCCGCCATCCAGGCGACCATGGAGGACGTCGGCCGGACCGATCCGGCCCCGTCGGTAGACACCGTCCAGGAGGCGAGCCGGTGAGCGCGAGGAGTGAGCTTGCGAGCCCCGCAGTCGCGAACGAGAGGTTGGCACGATGAACGACTTCGTACTGCCGCCGATCGACTATGTGGCGATCGCGCCGATCCTGATCATGCTGGGCGCGGCGGTGCTCGGGGTGCTGGTCGAGGCGTTTGTGCCCCGGCGGTGGCGGCACCCCGTGCAGCTGCCGCTGGCGCTGCTGGCGGTGCTCGCGGCGCTGACCATGGTGGTGGTCAGCGCCGACAAGCGGCTGATCACCATCGGGGTGATCGCCATCGACGGGCCGACGCTGTTCCTCCAGGGTGCGATCCTCGCCCTGTCGGCGGTGGCGCTGCTGCTGCTCGGCGAGCGGGCGGTCGAGCGGGGCGGGGCGTTCGTCGCCCAGGCCGCGGTGACCGCCGACTCGCCGGACGACCGGCGGCAGGCGGAGAACGCCGGTGGCGCGGGCGAGGTGTACCCGCTGACCACCTTCGCCATCGCCGGCATGCTGATCTTCGTGTCGGCGAACGACCTGCTGACCATGTTCATCGCGCTTGAGGTCTTCTCGCTGCCGCTCTACCTGCTCTGTGCGCTGGCCCGCCGCCGGCGGCTGCTGAGCCAGGAGGCGGCGATGAAGTACTTCCTGCTCGGCGCGTACGCCTCGGCCTTCTTCCTGTTCGGACTGGCCCTGATCTACGGCTTCACGGCCGGCCTGGGTGACCGGGCCGCGGGCGTCGACTTCGCCACCGTCAACGCGGCCGTGGCGAACTCGACGGCCAGCCCGGTGCTCCTCTTCGCCGGTATGGCCCTGGTCGCCATCGGTCTGCTGTTCAAGGCGGCCGCGGCGCCGTTCCACGTCTGGACGCCGGACGTCTACCAGGGCGCACCGACGCCGCTGACCGGATTCATGGCGGCCTGCACCAAGGTCGCCGCGTTTGGCGCCCTGCTGCGGGTGTTCCACGTCGCCTTCGAGGGGGCGCGGTGGGACTTCACCCCGGTGCTCGGCGCGGTGGCGGTGCTCACCATGCTGGTCGGCGCCCTGTTCGCGGTGACCCAGACCGACATCAAGCGGCTGCTCGCGTACTCCTCCATCGCCAACGCCGGCTACCTGCTGGTCGGCGTGCTCGCGCCGGGCAGCGAGGGGCTCTCCGGCACGATGTTCTACCTGGTCGCGTACGGCTTCACGGTGCTGGCGGCGTTCGCGGTGGTGACGCTGGTGCGCGACGCCGACGGGGAGGCCACCCACCTGTCCCGCTGGGCCGGGTTGGGCCGGCGGTCGCCGGCCTACGCCTCGGTCTTCACCTTCATCCTGCTCGCCTTCGCGGGTATCCCGATGACCAGCGGCTTCACCAGCAAGTTCGCGGTCTTCGGCCCGGCCCTGGAGGGCGGGCAGGTGTGGCTGGTGATCGCCGGCGTGCTGACCAGCATGGTGCTGGCCTTCCCGTACCTGCGGGTCGTGGTGCTGATGTGGCTCTCCGAGCCCGGCGACACCACGCCGACGGTGGCCGTTCCCGGTGCGCTTACCTCGGCGGCACTGGTGATCGGGGTGATCGCCACCCTCGTCCTCGGCGTCGCGCCGGCACCGCTGCTCGACCTGGCCACCTCGGCCGCGGACTTCGTCCGGTAGCCGCAAGCCCTGACGATCGGGGGCCGGCCCGCAACCTGTGGGCCGGCCCTCGCCGCGTATCCCCGGTCCGGTGCAGGTAGAACGTGTGTGGCATGGTGGAGGCGTGGTGATTAGGGGTGGCGAGGGTTCAGGTGTCACCGGCTCTGGTGGACACCGGAGCCGGGCCGGCGCGGCTCAGTTCGGCGCGCTCGGCCTCTATCTCGCCGACCCGTGCACCGAGGAGTCCGTGCGCGGCGTGCTGGAGGCGGTCGAGGCGGAGCTGCGGGCCAACGTGGCGAGCGCGGACCCGTTCGTCACCGAGGCCGCCGGGCACCTGGTGGAGGCCGGCGGCAAGCGGTTCCGGCCGCTGCTGGTGGCCCTGGGCGCCCAGTTCGGCGAGCCGGCCCGGCCCGAGGTCGTATCGGCGGCCGTGGTGGTGGAGCTGACCCACCTGGCCACGCTGTACCACGACGACGTGATGGACGAGGCGCCGGTGCGCCGGGGCGCGCCCAGCGCCAACTCCCGGTGGACCAACTCCGTCGCCATCCTGGTCGGCGACTACCTCTTCGCCCGGGCCGCGGACGTCGCGGCCGAGTTGGGCCCCGAGGCGGTACGCCTGCAGGCGCGCACCTTCGCCCGGCTGGTGCACGGCCAGATCGCCGAGACCGTCGGTCCCCGGGCCGGCGACGATCCGGTGGCGCACTACCTGGGGGTGGTCGCGGAGAAGACCGGCTCGCTGATCGCCACCAGTGCCCACTTCGGTGCGCTGTTCAGCGGGGCCGCTGCGGAGCACGTGGCGGCGCTGGCCGGGTACGGCGAGACCATCGGTGTGGCGTTTCAGCTCTCCGACGACCTGCTCGACATCGCCAGCGAGTCGACGGAGTCGGGCAAGACGCCCGGCACCGATCTGCGGGAGGGCGTGCCGACCCTGCCGGTGCTCTACGCCCTCGCCTCGGACGACGCGGATGCCTCCTCCACGCGGCTGCGGGAGATCCTGTCCAGCGGTCCGCTGACCGACGACGCCCTGCACGCCGAGGCTCTCGGCCTGCTCCGCGAGAGCCCCGCGCTCAAGCGCGCCCGCGAGACCGTCCGCAGCTACGCCGAGGACGCGAGGTCCCAGCTGGACCCCCTGCCGGCGAACCCGGCCCGCCGCGCCCTCGAATCCCTCTGCGACCACATAGCCGACCGCACCAGCTAACCCCCCCCTCTCTCTCTCACCCCCACCCCCGATCGCCGAGTTGATCATGAGGTTAGCGGGCGGTTTGGAGATCAAACCGCCCGCTAACTTCATGATCAACCTGGAGTGGGTGGAGGGATGCGGGGAGCGGGGTGGGGGGTGGGGGTCGCTGGGAGGAGGCGGGTGGCGGTGAGCATGAGGGCGGCGGCGGCGAGCATGGCGGTCGCGGCCGTGAGCCACATGACCTGATAACCCGCCACGGCGGCCAGCGGGCCGAGCGTCAGCGGGCCGAGGCAGCCGCCGGCGTACACCCCGGTCTGGGTGATCGAGGTGGCGGCGGCCGGTGCCTGCGGATGTAGCTGGACCACCGCGAAGTTCATCAGCCCTGGCCACGACCAGCCCAGACCGAAGCCGAGCAGCACGCCGGCCACGAGCGGACCGGGCCCGGCGAGCGCGAGCAGCCCGAGCCCGAGCGCCCCGACGAGAAGCATGCCGGCGATCACGGAGATGTGCCCACCGGGACGGCGGTCGGCCAGCCAGCCGCCCCCGACCCGGGCCACGACGCAGACGGCGCTGCCGAGGGTCAGGGTGAGCCCGGCCATCCCCGGACCGAGACCTCGGTCGGCCGAGGCGTCGACCAGGAAGGTGCCCAGCGCGTTCGCCGAACCTGCGGCCAGCGTCGCGGCCACCCCGACGACGATCAGCGCCATGCTCGCACCGCCGGTACTGCCGGCGGGCCGGCGGGCCGGCTGCGGGCCCTGCGAGGGTACGGCCGGCAGCGTGGCCAGTGCGGCGACGGCGGCGGCCACGAACGCCCATCGCCAGCCGACGGTGAGCGCGACGGCGGGCACCGCCGCGCCGGCCAGCAGTGTGGAGACGGGGATGGCCGCCTGCTTGACGCCGAACGACAGACCCTGCCGGCGTGGTGGCACGTGCCGGGCGAGGAGGACGTTGCTGGAGAGCTGACCCAGCGCGTTCGCGGTGCCGGCCACCGCCAGCAGGGCGACCAGCACCGGGTACGACCGGGCCAGCGCCGCCACGGCGAGCAGGCAGCCCGCGGCGACCAGGATGCCGGCCCGGGCGGCCACGGCGCCGCCCCAGCGTTCGACCAGCGCTCCGGAGGGGACGGAGGCGAGCGCGCCGATCCCGAAGTAGACCGCCACGACGAGTCCCAGCCCGGCGGGGGAGAAGCCCAACTCCTCCCGCATCTGCACGGCGAGGCCGCCGACCAGGAAGACCGGTAGGACGCAGGCGATCGTGACGGCGACCGCGACGGCGCTCGCCCGGACGGGCCGTGCGGCTGTCTCCCGGGCAGGAAGAGGGGCGATGTGGGTCATGGTGGGGCCAACCTACGCCAGCCGCATCTTGACGACTGAAAGTGCGTTCGACCTCACATCACGGCTGAGATGACCTTGGATTCTCCACCCGATCAGGCGTTTCGCGGCGGGCCACTTTTTCATATGGTGTAAGTCCCCGGCGGCGGAGGTGGTTGTGCGTGACCCCCTGGCGGAACCTTCGGACCTGATCCGGAGTGTCTCCCGCGCGCTTCGAGTGCTCGAGTCGGTCGGTCGTGCCCCGCGTGGTCTGACGGTGAAACAGATCGCCCGCCGCTGCGAACTGACCGTGGCCACGACATACCATCTGGTCCGCACGCTCGCATACGAGGGTTACGTGATCCGTCGGGAGGACGGCACGTACATCGTGGGCCTGGAGGTGGCCGACCGCTACCGCGAACTGGTCGCCGCGTTCCGCGGCTCCCCGGTGATCGGGGAGAGTCTGCGCCGGGCCGCGCTGGAGACCGGCTGGAGCCATTACCTCGGCCGGTTCGTGGGCGGTCAGGTGGCGATCACCGCCGTCGCGGAGGGGAACCGCTCGCCGTACCTTGAGGATCTCGTGCCCGGGTTCGACGAGGGGGCGCACGCGACCGCGCTCGGCAAGGCACTGCTCGCCACGCTCACCGCCGAGCAGCGCCACCGCTACCTGCGCGAGTACGGCATGCGCCCGTTCACCAACGCCACCCTCACCACGCCGGAGGCATTCGAGGTCGACCTGGCGGCCGGGGAGCGGCGCGGGATGCAGTTGGAACTGGGCCAGTTCCGGCAGGGGGTGGCGTGCGCCGCCGTCCTCGTCAGCCCGGAGAAGGACATGGAGCGGCGGACGGTGCTGGCCTGCGCCCTGCCGGCCAGCGAGATGATGACCTCCGCCCGGGTGGTCCGGACGAAACTGCTCGCCGCGGCCCGGACGATCGCCGACGGCCTCGCCGCCGACACCTGACCCGGCGACGGGCCAGCCGTCTACCGGAACGGCCCTCTCCCTGGTGGGGAGAGGGCCGTCGCGGAGCGGCCGGCGCGGGCGCCGGGGCGGGGTCAGCTACCGACCGGTCCGCCGTCCAGCCGCCAGGTCACCACCACACCCGGCTTGGCATAGTCGCCGTCGGGCCAGGTGGAGGCCGGGTTCTCGACCGAGGCGCCGGTGATCTCGCCCGGGTGCTGCACCGCGACGAAGAGCGACCGGTTGTCGCCGGTGATGAACGGGCCGCAGGTCTCCGCGCCGTACGGCACGGTCAGGAACTGCTTCAGGTGGCCCCGCTCCGGCCCCTCGATCGCGGTGGCGAAGAGGCCGTCGTTGCTGCCCAGGGCGTTGCCGTCGGTGGAGATCCAGAGGTTGCCGGTGGCGTCGAAGGCCACGTTGTCCGGGCAGGAGATCGGCGAGACCTTGGTCTTGTCGTACCCGGAGAAGTAGGTGGACGGGTCCGCCGGGTCGCCGCAGACGATCGGCAGCGACCAGGTGAACGTCTCGGCGGTGTTGTCCCCCCGGTCCTCGACCAGTTCCAGGATGTGCCCGTGCCGGTTGGCGTTCCGCGGGTTCGCCTCGTCCGCCGCCGGGTTGCTGCCGACCCCCCGGTTGGTGTTGTTGGTCAGGGCCACGTACACCTTGCCGGTGAGCAGGCTCGGCTCGACGTCCTCCGGCCGGTCCATCTTGGTCGCGCCGACCTTGTCTCCGGCGAACCGGGTGAAGGTGAGCACCTCGGCGGCGGTCATACCGGCCACGTACGACCGGTTGCCGCTGACCAGCTTGATCCAGCGGCCCTTGCCGTTGAAGGCGCCGTCGCTGGGCAGTGCGCCGGAGCCGTCGATCTCGTCGGCGCTGGTCTGGTCGAGCCGGGCCACGTAGAGGGTGCCGGACTCCAACAGGGTCAGGTTGTGCTTGCGGGCGACCCAGGAGTCGCCCTTCATGAACTTCTTGTCCGAGACGAACTTGTAGAGGTAGTCGAAGCGCTCGTCGTCGCCCATGTACGCGACCACGTGCCCGGTGCGGGCGACGATGACGTTCGCGCCCTCGTGCTTGAACCGGCCCAGCGCGGTGTGCTTGCGCGGGCGGCTCTCCGGGTCGAACGGGTCGATCTCCACGATCCAGCCGTGCCGGTTGGCCTCGTTCGGGTGCTTCGCGAGGTCGAAGCGGGCGGCGGCCCGGTCCCACTTGCGGCTGCCGCTGGGGTAGCGCTCGGTGGTGCTGATGCCGTAGCGCGCCAGCCGGGCCTTCTCCGCCTCCGATACGGCGTCGCCGCCGACGAAGTACTGGTTGAAGTTCTCCTCGCCGGAGAGCACCGTGCCCCACGGGGTCACGCCACCGGCGCAGTTGTTCAGCGTGCCGACGACCGTGCGGCCCTTCGGGTCGGCGGCGGTCTTCACGAAGGCCGAGCCGGCGACCGGGCCGGTCAGCTCGAAGAGGCTGCTCAGCGCGTCGACCCGCCGGTTGTACGGGCGGCGGCCCGAGCTGACCGGTCGCCACTGCCCGGTGCCGGCCACCCGCTCGATCTCCACCACGGACATGCCGTGCGCGGCGATCGCCACCTTGACCTGCTCGACGGTGAGCGCGTCCTGGCTGGTGAAGCCGGGGAACATCAGGTCCTCGTTGGTGTACTCGTGGTTGACCACGAGCAGCGCCCGCTTGCCGCCCTTGTCCAGCGGCAGCACGCCGACGAAGTCGTTGTTGTAGCCGAACTGCTTGGCCTGCGCGGCGGCGGTCTGCCGGCGTACGTTGAACGCCGGTGCGCCGGGCACCACCGGGTCGCCCCAGCGGATGACCACGGCGTGGTCGTAGCCGTTGGGCACGACGAACGTGTCCAGGGTGTTCGGCGGGATCGGCTTGAAGTCCAGCGCCCCGCTACCTGGGCGACGACCGGCGGCGGGCGCCGGCTGCGGGACGGCGGCCGGGGCCGCAGCGGCGGGAGCGGCACCGGCGAGCGCACCGGCCGCGGCGCC
The DNA here is from genome assembly GCF_029626175.1 of Micromonospora sp. WMMD1082. NCBI lineage: Bacteria > Bacillati > Actinomycetota > Actinomycetes > Micromonosporales > Micromonosporaceae > Micromonospora > Micromonospora sp. WMMD1082. The sequence goes on from NZ_JARUBM010000002.1 coordinate 3,423,829, forward strand.
GCTGAAGCCGAGCACCAGCGCACCGACCGCCCCGGCGCGGACCACACCGCGGCGGGTGACCTCGGCGTTCACCACGTCACCGAAGTACGCGTTGTCGGAGCTGTTGGGTACCGGGTGGTCACAGGCATTGCCGCAGCGGTACAGACAGGTCATGGCGTCGCGGCTGCCGTGGCGGGGAGTGCCCAGCAGCGGGAGCAGCCGGGGACGGTCGCTCATGGGGAGGATCCTCCTCAGGGTCGGTGCACGTCGGTGCAGCTCACCGACGCGTACCCGCCGGACGCTAGGGCGGCGCGGTGAGCGTGGGTCAGCGTCGATGTGAATCAGCGATGAACTCCGTGCTGGGAATCCCGGGTTTGAGCTGGGGATGAACCGATCGGGGTGACCGCACGTATCTCAGGTCGTAACGCCGCGCCCGCTCGTACCGAGAGCGAGGAGAGGACCATCAGCGACCACGACGCCCACCTGCTGCGCGCTCTGCACGACGAGCATGCCGAGGCGCTGTACGCGCACGCGTTGCGGCTGGTCAACGGCGACCGGCAGCGTGCCGAGGACCTGGTTCAGGAGACGCTGCTCCGGGCCTGGCGGCACCCGGAGTCGCTCGACCCGCGGCGCGGTTCGGTGCGCGCCTGGCTGTTCACCACGGCACGCAACCTCGCCATCGACGCCTGGCGGCGACGGTCCACCCGGGTCGGCGAGGTCTACACCGACGAGATCCCCGAGCCGCCGGAGGTCGTCGACGAGACCGAACGCGCGGTCGAGGCGTGGACGGTCGCGGAGGCGCTCAACCGGCTCAGTCCCTCGCACCGGGACGTGCTGGTCGAATGCTTCTACCAGGGGCGATCGGTCTCCGAGGCGGCCTCCCGGCTCGGGGTGCCGCCGGGCACGGTGAAGTCCCGCACCCACTACGCGTTGCGCTCCCTACGGCTGGTCCTGGCCGAGATGGGGGTGACCAGGTGAACCGCTGCGAGTTCGCGTACGACGACGGCGCGTACGTGCTGGGCGCGCTCTCCCCGACCGACCGCGCGGCCTACGAACGGCACCTCGTCGACTGTCCCGCCTGCCAGCAGTCCGTCTCGGAGATAGCCGTCCTGCCCGGCCTGCTCGGCCGGTTGGACCCGGCCAGCCTGGAGCAGTTCCTGCCACCGCCGGAGAACCCACGGGTGCCCGAGCTGCTCGGCGCCGCGCGGGACCGCCGGCGCCGCGAGCGGCAGGCCAACCGATTGCGGTACGCGGTCACCGGCCTGGCCGCGGCCGCGTTCGCCCTGGTGGTCGGCTTCGGCGTGGCCACCATGCTGCCGGGGCAGGTGCCGGGCGCGCCGGTGGCCCAGGTGCGGATGGTCGAGATGCAGCCGGTGGCCGGGTCGGTGCCGGTGCATGCCGAGATCGGGCTGAAGGGCACCAACTGGGGCACCGAGGTGACCATGCACTGCGGCTACGACGAGCGGGCCGGGTACGGCAAGGCGAACACCTTCCGGCTGGTGGCGTACGCCGGCGACGGCTCGGCGGAGCAGATCGGTTCCTGGCTGGCCGCTCCCGGCGACGATCTGCGGATCAGCGGCGCGACCCGGTTCACCAACGCCGAGCTGGTCCGGCTGGAACTGATCCGCGCCGACGGCACCCCCGTCCTCGCCTACGAGGTCCGCTGACCCGCCCGGAAGGCCGGTCGCCGGTGAGCCGACGCGGCACGGTCCGGTGTCAACGCGGGGCGGGCACGGCGCCCGGTGATCCGACGGCAGCGTCCAGGCGCGGCCGGCGGGCCTGCCGGGCGTGGCGGAGCGCGTCGGCGGTGAAGACGATCAGAGCGAGCCAGACCAGGGCGAAACCGGCCAGGCGGGCCGGTGGCATCGGCTCGTGGAAGATCAGCACGCCGCAGCCGAGCTGGAGGATCGGCGCGACGTACTGGAGCATGCCCAGCGCGGTCAGCGGCAGCCGGTTGGCGGCACCGGCGAAGAGCAGCAGCGGGATGGCGGTCAACGCGCCCGCGAGCACCAGCAGCGCCGTGTGCCCGGTCGAGACGTGGCCGAACGTGGCGCCACCGGTGGCGCCGAGCCAGCCGAGGAAGACCAGCGCGGGCAGCGACAGCACGGCCGACTCGACGAACAGACCCTCCGCAGCGGGCAGGGCGAGGCGCTTCTTCGCCAGGCTGTAGCCGCCGAAGGTGAACGCCAGGACCAGTGCGAGGTACGGCGGCCGGCCGTAGTCGACGGTGAGCACGGCCACCGCCAGCGCGCCCACGCCCAGCGCGGCCCACTGCGCCGGGCGCAGCCGCTCGCGGAGCACCAGCACCCCGAGCAGCACCACCACCAGCGGGTTGATGAAGTACCCGAGGGCGGTCTCCACCACCCGGTCGGAGTTGACGCCGTAGATATAGGTGAACCAGTTGACCGCGATCAGCGCGGCGGCGGCGCCGATCCCCGCCAGTGCCCGCGGCCGGCGCAGCAGGGCCCGCAGGAGGCCGATGTTGCGCATCGCGGCGAGCAGCAGGGCGACGAACGCGACGGACCAGACCACCCGGTGGGCAAGGATCTCCAGCGGGCCGGCCGGGCGCAGCAGCTTGAAGTAGAGCGGAAAGAAGCCCCACAGCAGGTACGCGCCGAGTCCGTACAGATATCCGAGGCGCAGTGGCGTCACGCCTTCACCGTAAGGGGCTAACGCGCCTGTTGCTCCTTGCTGGTGAGCGGGCTCACGGCCAGGTCACGGCGGTCGAGTTCCATCCACCGGTCGGCGAGCACGCCGGCGAAGCCGATCTTCGCGTACAGCGCGTGGGCGTCGTTGGTGGCCAGCAGGATGCGGCGTACGCCCAGCTCGGCCAGGTGGTCGCGGACCGCAGCCGCCAGCCAGGTGCCCAGCCCACGACCTCGCTCGGCGCGGTCGACATAGACGTCGCAGAGATAGCCGAAGGTTGCCCGGTCGGTGATCACCCGGGCGACGGCGACCTGCCGGCCGTCCGTCGGCCGGTACGCGCCGAACCCGATCGAACCGGCGAACCCGCGCGCGACCGTGTCGCGGTCACGCCCGAGGGCCCAGTACGCGTCCGTGGAGAGCCAGGTGTGCACCAGGTCCAGATCGAGCCGAGCGGCGTCCGTACTGATCGTGTAACCGTCGTCGCGGGTCAGGGTGAACATCCCGGTGACACTAGCGCGGCCGCAGGGTCCGTCTCCCGGGATGTGCCGGCGCTGCGTGACCTGCGGACCCCGGGCGGTCGCCGATGTGCGGTGACGCCCGGGGTCGCGGCGGCGGTGGGGAGGTGCCGGTGGTCAGTCGCGGTCGAGGATGGCGCCGAGGATCCAGGTGACGATGCCGACGAAGAGCGCGCCCAGCACCGCGGCCGGCCAGAAGCCGTCGACGTCGAAGGGCAGCCCCACCTGGTCCGCGATCCAGCCGGTGAGCAGGAACAGCAGGCCGTTCACCACCAGCGCGATCAGCCCGAGGGTGAGCAGGTAGAAGGCACAGCCGACGGTCTTGATGATCGGCTGGAGCACCGCGTTGACCACGCCGAAGATGACCGCCACGAGGAGCAGCGTCAGCACCGTCTCGGTGACCGAGTCCGCGTCGAGAGAGATGCCGGGGATGACCAGCGTGGCGAGCCAGAAGGCCACCGCCGTGGCGCCCACCCTGATCAGGAGACCCTTCAGAAAACCCATGGCGGGCATGCTGCCACGCCGGACGCGTGGGCGGAACCCGATCATCCGGCACGACCTGGCCGTCACCCCACCGCAGTGACCCACAGTTGCCCGCATTGTCCACAGGAGAGTGGGGAGGGGTAGCAGAACCGCGATCGTGTCGCTACTGTCAGCGACGAGTTCTCATTGGCCCGTCCCGCGTCGTGCTCGCCCTCCGGCGTCGCGGGTGGTGCGTTCACCGCAGGGTCAGCCACGATCGAGGAGACGAGGTGACGTCCGGGGTGTCCCAGACCCAGGCAGAGGCCGCGGTGATGCAGCAGACCGCGGCGAAGTTCGAGCAGACGGACCAGTCGTTGCAGTCGATGCTGAGCGGGTTGTTGGCCCAACTGGAGGTCCTTCAACAGGCCTGGCGTGGGGCTGGCGGGCGCTCGTTCGAGCAGGTCAAACAGCAGTGGGCGCAGGATCAGGCGAGTCTTCAGCAGGCGCTGCGGGAGACGGCGGGCGCGATCCGCACCGCGGGCACGCAGTACGACGCGTCGGACACGGAGGCGGCCGGCCGGATGGCCGCCACCAACCGCGGCGGGATCCAGCTGCCGCTCTAGGCCACGACCCAGGGGGAAGAATCCGATGGAGCACGGTGTGCTGGTCGTCAACTTCGCCGCGTTGCAACAGGCCAGCGCGGACATCCAGCGGGCGTTGAACACGCTCGACTCACAGCTCGGCCAGTTGGAGCGCGATGCGGCGCCGTTGGTCGCCAGCTGGTCCGGCGAGGCCCAGCAGGCTTACGAGCAACGCCAGGCGCGGTGGCGGAACGCCTCGCGGGATCTCCAGGCGATGCTGCGAGACATCAAGCTCGCGGTGGACGAGTCCGCGGCCGACTATCTCGACACGGAGAAGCGGAACGCCGGCCTCTTCCGGTGAACCCTTCTCGGCGGGTCTCCCGACCAGGGGTGACGCCGGTCCTACCGGGGCCGGCGTCACGCACTCGCGGTGCTCAATCCGAATCGGCTGGGCGCCAGCGGCGTCGGGCCCCACGGGGCACGACCAACGCCGTCACCGCGACGGCGGCCACCACCAGCAGCCCGACGGTGGCCAGCAGCAGTGCGCGTTCCCGGGCGGTGGCCCGGCGGTCCTGGCGCGCCAGCAGCGCCGGATCGGGCCGGTCATCCGCCAGCGCGGTCACCGGTTGCGAGCGCCGCGACGGACCGCCGCCGGCCTCGGTGACGGCCCGGTACGGGTTGAGCACCCCCGCACCGTGTCCACCGCCGGGGGCCGGGTCGGCGGTGCTGACGATCCGCCGGGCCACCTCGGCCGCGGTGAGGTCGGGGCGGTACTGGCGGAGCAGGACGGCGGTGGCGGCGACGAAGGGCACGGCGTAACTGGTCCCCTCGGCCCGATGGTGGCCCTGCCCGGGCGCGGCGATCAGCACATCGGTGCCGGGCGCGACCAGGTCCACGTGGGCGCCGGTCTGGGAGAAGTCGGCCCGCACCCCGTCCGCGCCGATCGCGCCGACCCCGAGCACCCCGTCGTACGCCGCAGGGTAGGGGAGCGGGTTGCCGTTGCCGTGCAGGTTGCCGGCGGCCGCCACCACGACCACGTCCCGACTGAGCGCGTAGGCGACCGCCGCACGGACCGCCGGATGGTCGGCGTACAGCACGACGGAGAGGTTGACCACGGCGGCGCCATGGTCGACCGCCCACCGGATCGCCCGGCCGAAGTCCTCCGGCGGGACCGAGCGTTCCGTCCCACGACCGTCCACGACCTGCTGCTCGCTGACCCGGACCGGCAGGATCCGAGCCTTCGGCGCCAGCCCACGGAAGGCGATGCCGTCGCGCGGTGCCGCGGCGATGATGCTCGCCACGCCGGTGCCGTGGCCGACGCAGTCGAGCCTGCCGTCACCGCCCGGGTCGAGCAGATCGGTGCCGGCGAGCACCCGGCCGGCGAGCTGGGGGTGGCGCGGGTCCACGCCCGAGTCGACCACCGCCACGGTCACCCCCGCCCCGGAGGCCAGCGGCGCGAGTCGTTCCGGCGCGTACCGCTGCTGCGGCCAGGGGGCGGCGGACACCGACCGGACCGGTACCGGTGGTGACGCGCAGGTCGGCGCGGCCCCGGCCGGCGCGGCGAACACCGCCGCCGTCGGCTCGGCCAGCAGGGCCGCGACCACCGGCCCGAGGGTCGCGAGAACAGGACGCGGGGCGCACCGGAACATCGACCGCCTCCGTATCGTGTCGACACCGGAACGGGATGTTATCGCTTCGCGACGCACCGGGCGGACCACCGCCCGCCTGGCATTGTGATCCTGTGGTCACCTTGTAGGTTGTAGGCGATACCGATGGCCTGTGCCGGGAGGAGGGGTGGCCGTGACCGACTGGGAGCCGGCCACCGAGGCCGAGGCGGCGCTGCGGGACGCGCTGCGCGGCAGCGACCAGCAGCTTTACTTCCGGATCCTCGCCAGCATCGAGCTGCTGCTGCCCGTCTCCGCGCAGGCGGCGGCGGGGCGGGCACCGGTCGGCTGGGGCACCTGGACCACCGGCGGTCGCACGCATGTGTTGGCATTCACCTCCGCCGAGGCGATGCGTGCCTGTCTCGGCGAGCACGCCGGGCCCAGCCGGCGCACCGGCTACGCGGAGCTGGCCGCGGGCTGGCCGAACCACGAGTGGTGGCTGGCGGTCAACCCGGGCCTGCCCGTCGAGGGCTACCTACCCGCCTGGTACGTCTCCCAACTGTCCCGTGGCGACGTCCGGCTACCGGGGCGCACCGCGGGCGCCCGCGCCCGGCTGGAACGCGTCGAGGCGTTGAACCGGTCGCGCGAGGTGGGCCTGGGCGTGCCGCCGCCCGCCGCGCCGACCCCGCCCGCCGCACCGCCGCCGGTTCCGCCCGTCCCGGCGGCCACCGTGGCGCCCGAGCCGAGACCGCCCGGTCTCCGTCCGGGCCGACCGGCCGCGCCCGCGCCGGCGCCACCGGTGGTGCCTGCTGCCTTCCATCTTCCCGAGGTGCCGGCGGTGACGCCGGGTGCGGTCGGCGGACCGCACCGGCAGCCGCCCCTCAGCCGGGCACCCGGTCACCCCGCCCCCGCGGTCCCGGACAGCGTGCCGAGCAGCGATGGGAGTCGGCCTGGCGCCGACGTCGGCCGGCCGGCCGGTCGTGGCGGTCTGCCGCCCCGGCGCCCGGTGCCGGGGCGAGGCGACGAACCACCCGCTCCCGGTCAGGGGTGGCCGATGACGCCGGAGCGGTCCCGTCCGCCCGCCAACGGTCGTCCCGCTGAATCCGGCGGCGAGCAGACGGGCCATCGGTCCTTCTTCGAACCGGCGGCCGGTCGGTCCGCCCGTGGTGCGGACCGTTCCGCCGAGCGGGCCGCGCCGCCGTCCCGGTTTCCGGGCGGTCAGCCGTTTCCCCGACGAGGGTCGGCGGGCGGGCCGGCGTCCGAGGGTCAGCCCCGCGCCTTCGTCTTCACCGAGAACGACCAGTCCACGGCCCGACCGGAGCCGGGTGCGGAGGCGCACCCGCCGCTGCCGCCACCCGACGGGTCGGCCCGGCCACTGCGGGTGAGCACTCCCGCCGGTTGGGCGGCGCCCGACGGCGGTAACCCCACGGCCGGGGGCGGCGAGGCGGCCCCGGGGCTGCCGGTTCGCCGGCCGACGGACGGTGCGGAGGAGGAACCGTCGCCGTCGGTGGCGGAAACACTCTCCGAACCTCCCACGCCGCGCCGTGGCTTCACGCCGATCGTCATCGAGGGCACCATCATCGAGGCCCGTGACCTCACCCTGGCCAACGGCGCCGCACAGCGCCCGCAGCAACCGGGCGGGGAGACGACGGCCCACGGGCCCGGCGGCACCGCCACGCGGGCGGGTGTACCTCCGCTGCATCCGGCGCCGGAGGGCACCGGGGCCGCCGCCGACCCGCGCGTCGAGCCGGCACCCGGGCCGACGTCGGAGCCGACGGTACGGATCCCGACGGCCGGATCCGCGCCCACGGCCGAGTCCGCACCGACCGTGGCGGCGCAGACGGCCGCGCCGTCGGTGGCAGCGCGGACGGCTGAGCCGTCGGTGGCAGCGCGGACGGCCCGAGCCGAGCCGACCGTCCCGTTCCCGACCGCGATACCTGAGCCCACCGTTCCGGTCGCGACCGCGGCACCGGAGCCGACGATCCCGCTCCGGGCCGCAGCGCCCGAGCCCACCGTCGCGGTCCGGACGGTGACGGCGGAACCGGCGACCGCCCCCGGCGCCCCCTCCGGCGTCCCGCCGGCCGGAACGGCCGAGGCAACCACGCCGACGGCACCTTCCGCGTCGGCCGAGCCAACCACGCCGACGGCAGCCCCCGCGCCGGCCGGGACGACCACGCCGCCCACCGCCGGGGCGCCGGAGGCTCCCCTGCCCTCGGCGCCGGTGTCGTCCGGGCGCGCGCCGTCCAGCGCGGCAACCGCCGCCCCGGCCGCCGCCCCGCCCTTCGAACCCGCCAACGGCGTGGAGGAGGACCTGCTCGGCGCGGCGGACGCCGGGAACACGGACACCTTCCTCTCCACGTTGCTGCTGGCCCGGGTCCTCATGCCGGTCGCGGCGGACTCCGCCCCGGGCAGCCGGCCCGGCGACCCGGGGTTCGTCTGGCCGACCGTCGACCTGGACGGCCAGACCTTCGTGGTGGTCTTCACCTCACCGCAGCGTCTCGCCGACCACACCGATCCGGCCGCCGAGACGGTTCAGGTCCGGTTCGTCCAGCTGATCCGCCGCTGGCCGGACACCTCGTGGTGGTTCGCCGTGAACCCCGGCACCCCCGTCGGGGCGAAGCTGCCCGGCGAGCAGATTGTCGGGCTGGCCAACTGGGCGGCCGAACTCGGCCTCGGCGACGAGACCGAGGGCGAACCCGAGCCGCCGGCCGAGGCGACCGCACCGGCGAGCAGCCCACGGAAGGCGGGACCGGCGGCCGACCCGGCGCGGCCGATCGTGATGCAGAAGGCGATCGCACCCAGCCAGCTCGGCTACTACCTGGAACGGGGCTACGACCGGGTCTCCGGGTTCGTCCACCGGGCCAGCGAGCTGGCGCATCTCACCACGCCGGCCACGCTGTACCAGGCGCTCGGCCTCAGCCACCCGCAGTCGCCCTTCGCACCGGACGCCGAGCAGATCTACGTGCTCAGGTGGCCGGCGTACCGGCCGAGCCTCTACCGGATCCCGTACGGGGGGCAGAGCGAGGCGGCCATGCGGGCCATGGAGGGCTGGGTCATCGAACGACCACCGTTCCGGGGCAACGGCTTCGCACCCGGGGAGAGCAGCGACGTGCTCGCCGAGTTCAAGGTGGACAGCGTCCGGCTGCCGCACGGCGCGCAACTGCTCTGCCTCGACGCGGCCGGCACCGAGCGACTGGTCGCCGTCCTCGACGCGGACACGCTCTCGTGGCGTGAGGTCGGTGAGCGATGATGCGGGACGGCTACGTGGCCCGCTGGCGTGGGCGGGAGTACCAGGCCAGCCCGGACGGCGGCGAGATCCGGCTCTACCAGCCGGAGGCGGGCGACGGCTTCGCCGAGGTGCGTCCCGGGCGGCACGTCCGGGTCGTCCCGGCCGCCGAGGTCGAGGAGCTGGCGTACGTGCGGACGACCTGCACCTGGAAGGGGCAGCCGTTCATCGTGCTGGCCGAGCACGAGGGATGGCTGCGGGTCGAGTACACCGGCGGGCGCTGGCCGGTCGCGCAGGCGATGCGGCTGGAGGCCTTCGACTTCGGCGTCTACCAGGGATGGGCACCCGCCGGCGAGGTCACCGACGTACGCGAGCAGCGGGTCTGAGGCCCACCCGACCGGTCACGACTTCGCCCAGCGGAGGATCTCGCCCAGCACCAGTTCCGGTGTCTCCAGGTGCGGGAAGTGCCCGACCCCGTCGAGCAGTCGCCACTCGTACGGTGCGCTGACGTAGCGGCCCGAGCCCTGGGCGGTACGCGGCAACGAGGCCAGGTCCAGCGCGCCGTGCAGCTGCAGGGTGGGCGCGGCCAGCGGGCGCTGCATCAACTTGACGAACCGGTAGCCATGCAGCCGCAGCACCGACCGGAACGCCCACCGGTAGCCCTCCAGCGCGCAGAACGCGGCCTGCGGGATCCGCATCGCCTCCCGATAGCGCCGGGCGTAGCCGGCAAAGTCCGAGCCGGAGACCCAGCGGTCACCGCCCCAGCGGCGCAGGATCTCCTCCACGGCCCGCCCGTCGTCGCGGGTGAGCAGATGCTCGTAGCGGGGCAGCTGGAACTTCAACGCGGGAGTCGACGCGGCGAACTGACCACGCGGATCGGCGAAGATGGCGGCGCGCAGCCGCAGCGGGTGCGGGGCGCCGAGCACCACCAGCCGGCGGACCAGGTTGGGGTGGAAGGACGCCACCGTCCAGGCGATCATCCCGCCGGCGCCGGTGCCGACCACCGTCGCCGAGCGCTCGCCCAGGGCACGGATCAGCCCGGCGACGTCGGCCGCGAGGGTGTAACCGTCGTACCCCCGAGGTGGTTTGTCGCTGGCGCCGTAGCCGCGCAGATCCATGGCGACGGCGCGGAAGCCTGCGTCGGCGACCGCGGGCAGCATCTGCTGCCAGGCCCACCAGTGCTCGGGGAAGCCGTGCAGGAAGAGCACCATCGGGCCGGTGCCCGCCTCGACGACGTGGAACCGGCTGCCGTTGGCGCCGACGAACCGGTGCGTCCACGGCCCCTCGGTGAGGACGCAGGACTCGTCGACGGCATCGCCACGCTGCTCGGTCATGACCGACAGCCTATGACCCCGGTGCCGGTCGCTCGGCGCGGCGCCGGTGAGCGGTCAACCGACCGGGCTGATCTTCAGGATGCTGCGCGGGATCCCCGGGCCGCAGTCCACGCCGTCCGGTGCGGGGCCGGTGGTCACCCGTACCCAGGTGCCGGTGGCGAAGGTGCCCTTGCCGGTGCCGTGCAGCGCGTACTCCCGGCCGTCGTCGGTGACCAGGGTGTAGCACGGGCCGCTGCCGCCGTGGCTGAGCCGGCCGGCCAGCACGTTGGCCCGGCGCAGCTCGGTCGGCTGGCTCGGTGGTGCCGTCGGGGTGCCGATCAGGGGCGGCTCGGTGGGTGAGCGCGTGGCACCGGTGCGCCCGTCGGGCGGCTGGCCGGTCGTGCCGCCGGTGGCGTCGCCGGTCGGGCCGGGGCCGGCGTTCTCCTCGGCCGGCGGGCTGCCCGCGCCGGTGGGGCTCTGCTCGGCGGTCACGGTGCCTCCGTTCGGGTCGCCGCACCCGGCCAGCACCAGCAGAGCGGCGAGGCAGGCCGTCGGCACGCGGGCGCGAAGGGTGGTGGGCACGACGGTACGACGTGCGCACCGTCGCGCCGGTTCCCCGTGGTGCGACGGTGATGCCCCGGGCAGATGAACTGCCCGGGGCATCACGTGGCTACCTCAGTGGGTCAGGAGAAACGGACCCTGGTGTAGATGCCGTCCTGCTCCAACACCCTGATCTTGGTGCCGGTGGCCGGGAGCTTGACGCCGTGGTTCGGCAGCTCCGCGTACCAGTACTGCTTGGTGTCGTCGAACAGTGGCTGCGCCGCCTGGCCGCGGATGTACTGCGGCTGGCTGTTGAGGTGCAGCGTGAACGAGTCCGCCTTCTTCAGGCTGAACGGCGCGTCGTAGACCTGGATCCGGGCCCGCCAGGGCTGCCCGGTCAGGTTGTAGATCGGCCGCGGGTGGGCATCGATGATCAGGTTCCGGCCCTCGCCCGGGTGCGCGAACGTGTCGTTGTCCGCCCACCGGGTGTTCCAGTACGAGATCAGCAGACCCTCCTGGTACGCGTAGTGGTCCACGTAGTCCGGCCTGGTGTTGGCGTACCCGAAGAAGTACGGGCCGGTCTTGAGGTACTTGTCGTAGGAGATGTACTGCCGGGTGCCCGCGATGTAGTAGTTCGCGAACTTCCGGGTATACGTCTCCTCGACCACCTCGAACCCGCCGGCCAGCGTCCACCCGGTCGCGCCGTCCTCGGCACCGTCGGTGAAGACCGTCTCGCCGTCGGCGGTCAGGGTGACCGCGTCACCGAAGAAGCCGCCCTCGGAGACGGCGCCGTCGGTCTGGTAGCGCAGGCGGAACCCGACGGTGTTGCCGACCACCGCGTCCAGCGGGATCTCGATGTCGACCCACTCGTCGTCCGAGCTGCCGTCCAGCGCGAACCGGCCGGGGGAGACCTCCTTCAACGGCTGACCGTCGACCGTGCCGGGCTGCGGCGTCCACGTCTGCCCGCCGTCGGTGGAGGTCTCGAAGAAGAGGTAGTCGTAGTCCTCCTCGATGCTGTAGCGGCCCTTCAGCGACAACGTGGCCGAGGAGTTCCCGGTCAGGTCGAACGTCCGGGTCAGGGTGCTGTTGAGGTCGTCACCGTTGCCGGAGAAGAACTGCTTGGTGCCCTCGTACGGCGTGCCGTTGTCGAAGGTGTACTCCCGCTCGGGCAGCACCACCACGGCGGCCTGGGCCTCGTTGGTGTTGTACTCCTGCGGGCCGAGGACCAGCGTCCGTTGCTGCCCGGCCACGATCACCTCGTAGTCGAGCCAGCCGAGCTGGAGCTTGTTCCAGGCGCCCAGGTCACCGCCGCGCTCGCCGATGCCGCCGTCGTTCTTGGCGCCGAGCCGGCTCTGCGCCATCAGCGTCCAGTGCTCGTTGTTGTTGTCGCCGCCACTGAGGACGTTGTAGTCGTCCGGCAGGCCGAGGTCGTGGGCGTACTCGTGGTAGAAGACGCTGCGACCGCCGTTCTCCGGCTGGATGGTGTAGTCGCCGATCCAGATGCCGGTGTCGCCGATCTGGGTGCCGCCGGCCAGGAAGTTCGGCGGGCCGGTGCGGCCCTGGTCGGACGCGTACGCGTACCAGCGGTGGCTCCAGATGGCGTCCTCGCCGTAGATCGGGTCGCCGTCGGCCATGTCGCCACCGGCGTGCACGATCTGGAAGTGGTCGATGTAGCCGTCGGGCTCGTTGAAGTTGCCGTCACCGTCGTGGTCGTAGCGGTCCCACTGGTCCATCGCCCGGACGTCGGCGGCGATCTCCTCGTCGGACCGGCCGGCGGCCTTCTGGTCGGCCACCCACTGGTTGGCCGCGTCGCGCACCAACGCCCAGACGTTGGAGCAGACGATCGAGCCGCACGGGTAGCCGCTGGAGCGGCCGTAGCGGGCCTGGTTGTAGTTCACCTTGACCCAGTCGGTGACCACGCCGTCGACGCTGTAGCGGCCCGAGGACTGGGCCTCGTAGTACTGCTTCACCGACTCGTCACCGGGGCCGGTGCCGAAGTAGAGCTGCCGGAAGTGGTCGGCGTCGTAGTCCGGCTGCCAGACGGTGGAGTTGTCCACCGCGCGGTCCGGCTCGGGGATCTCGTTGTGCAGCGGCCCGTCGAACCGGATCGGGCCGGCAGTGTCCGGGTCGGTGTCCTGGTCGGGGTAGTCCGGGTGCCGCTCGTTGCCGAACTCCGCGAGGATCACGAAGATCCGGTCGGTCTTCTCCCGGGACAGCTCGACGTACTGCTTCTCAGTCGGTCCCTTGCCGCGCTTGGTGGTCTTGGCGTCGCGGCCGGCCTTACCGCCACGGATGGCCCGGTCGCCGACCTTGACCACCGTGCTGCCGTTGATCCGCTCCGCGGTGGCCCGGCCCGAGAGCACCTCGCTCAGGCCCTCCTGACGCAGGGCGCGACGCTTCTCCTCCAGTGGGTTCGGCAGGTCGTGTTCGGCGTGGGCGGGCTCCGCGGCCGACTGGGCGGCCGCCGGGGTCTCCGTCGACGGCGCGGCGGTGGCGGATGCGCCGACCGTCAGCCCTGTCGCCGTCAACGAGAGCCCGAGCAGACCCACTGCGACTTTCCGCACGTGGTACCTCCGGATTGAGGGAACCGGCCCGTCGGGGGTTGTGGGCCGGAGAAAACGGCCCCCGTGAATGGGGCCAATGGTGAACTTAGGCACTGCTGGGGCTGGTGGGAAGAGTTCCACGCCGATTTGTTGCAGATAATTGTTGGGAGGCGTTTTCACTGTCACACGTCGGCCGCTCGCCGAGCCCCGCCGACACGACGATGGGTGGCGGTCCGCGCCGGACCACCACCCATCGAGTCGTACGCCTGCCGTCAGTCCTCGTCGGACTTGCTCCCGCTCATGCCGGAGGCGATCAGGTCCATCACGGACGAGTCCTGCAGCGTCGTCACGTCGCCCAGCGAGCGGTGCTCCGCCACGTCCCGCAGCAGCCGGCGCATGATCTTGCCGGACCGGGTCTTCGGCAGCTCCGGCACCAGCATGATCTGCCGGGGCTTGGCGATCGGGCCGAGCGTCTTCGCCACGTGGTTGCGCAGGTCGGCGATGAGCTGCTCGCCCGCCTCGCCGCCGGTCTCGGTGCTGCCGCGGGGAATGGCGAACGCGACGATCGCCTGCCCGGTGGTCGGGTCGGTGGCGCCGACCACCGCCGCCTCCGCCACCGCCGGATGCGACACCAGCGCCGACTCCACCTCCGTGGTCGAGATGTTGTGCCCGGACACCAGCATCACGTCGTCGACGCGGCCGAGCAGCCAGATGTGCCCGTCGTCGTCCTTCTTCGCGCCGTCACCGGCGAAGTAGATCCACGGGCCGTCGGGATCGCCACCCGCGCCCGCGCCAAACCGCGACCAGTACGTCTCGATGAACCGGTTGTCGTCGCCCCAGATGGTGCGCAGCATCGACGGCCACGGCTCACGCAGGACGAGGTAACCACCGCCGCCGTTGGGCACGGACTGGCCCTGGTCGTCCACCACGTCGGCGACGACGCCCGGCAGCGCGGTCATCGCCGAGCCCGGCTTGGCGGCCGTCACGCCGGGCAGCGGCGAGATCATCATGGCGCCGGTCTCGGTCTGCCACCAGGTGTCCACGACGGGCAGTTCGCCCCGCCCGACGTACTGCCTGTACCACATCCACGCCTCGGGGTTGATCGGCTCGCCGACGCTGCCGAGCAGCCGCAGCGACGACAGGTCATACCCGGCCGGGATGTCCTCGCCCCACTTCATCATGGTGCGGATCAGCGTCGGCGCGGTGTAAAGGATCGTGACCCGGTACTTGTCGACGATCTCCCAGAACCGTCCCTTGTGCGGGGTGTCCGGGGTGCCCTCGTACATCACCTGGCTCACGCCGTTGGAGAGTGGGCCGTACACGATGTAGGAGTGACCGGTCACCCAGCCGATGTCCGCCGTGCACCAGTAGACGTCGGACTCCGGCTTCAGGTCGAAGACCGCGTGCGAGGTGTACGACGCCTGGGTCAGGTAGCCGCCGGTGGTGTGCAGGATGCCCTTCGGGCGGGCGGTGGTGCCGCTGGTGTAGAGGATGAACAGCGGGTGCTCGGCGTCGAACGGCTGCGCCTGGTGTTCGGTGGACGCCTGCTCCACCGTCTCGTGCCACCAGTGGTCCTTGGCCGACCAGGCCACCTCCTCGCCGGTGCGGCGGACCACCAGGACGTGCTCGACCGACGGGCAGTTCGCCACCGCCTCGTCCACGGTCGGCTTGAGCGCCGACGGCTTGCCGCGCCGGTAGCCGCCGTCGGCGGTGATCACGACCTTGGCCGTGGCGTCCTGGATCCGGTTGGTCAGCGACTCGGCGGAGAAGCCGCCGAAGACCACGCTGTGGGTGGCGCCGATGCGGGCGCAGGCCAGCATCGCGACCGCCGCCTCCGGGACCATCGGCAGGTAGATCGCCACCCGGTCACCGGCGGTCACCCCGAGATCGGTGAGCGCGTTCGCCGCCTGGCTGGTCATCTTCTGCAGCTCGGCGTAGGTGATGGTGCGGGTGTCGCCGGGCTCGCCCTCCCAGTGGATCGCCACCTTGTCGCCCCGGCCGGCCTCGACGTGCCGGTCGAGACAGTTGTACGCCACGTTCAGCTGCCCACCGACGAACCACTTGGCGAACGGCGGCGTGGACCAGTCCAGCACCTGGTCCCACGGCTTAGCCCAGCTCAGCCGCGCGGCCTGGCGCTCCCAGAAGGCGAGCCGGTCGGCCTCGGCCTCGGCGTACGCCTCGGCGGTGACGTTGGCGTCAGCGGCGAGTTCGGCCGGCGGCGGGAACTGACGCGTCTCATTCAGCAGATTGGCCAACGCCTCACTCATGCCGACACTCCGCTCCGCTTCGTGCCGTCATGAGGCACCGGCGCGCCGGGTTGATGATTCGCTCGCTGCCGGTCGCTCATGCCGTGACTCCTCGTCGCTCGGGGTGACCTGCGTCTCTCCGGGCAGGTTAGTCCGGGCGGACGACCGAGGCGACCGATCCCCCGCGCCCCCGTCGCCCAACGGCCCGTATCACGCGCCGAGGTGCACGGACGGGCCTTGCCGACCCAGGGGTGGGCGTCGCCCGGTGGCGCGCGTCGCGTTGCCGGCGACTCGTGCCCGGCGTGGCACGCCGGGTCGCTAGCGTGACGGGGTGACCGCCGACCCGCTCGCGCCGCTGCTCGCGCTCGCCGACGTCGCCGACGCCGTCGAGCGGGCCCGTACCCGCTTCGACCAGGCGCTCGGCCACCGTGCCCTGCGCCGCCACGGTGGTCAGGTGGCGGCCGAGGTGAGCCTGCGGTCCGCGGTGGCCAGCGCCGCGCTGGAGGGCCGGGCCCACGAGCGGGAGGCGGTCCGCGCCGGAACCGTCACCGAACCGGTGCTCCAGGGCGCACTGCGGGTGGCCGGAGCGCTGCCCGGGCTGAGCGAACTCTGGCCCAGGGCGCCCCGGCAGGCGCTGGCGAAGCTGCACGTGCTCGCCGCCCGCAAGATGGTCCCCGAGGCGGAACTGGGTCGACCAATCGACGACCCGGTGGTCGCCACCCGGCTGGACGGCCTGGCCGGGCTGGCGGCCGGCGGCACCAAGGTCCCCCCGCTGGTGCTGGCCGCCGTCGTACACGGGGAACTGCTGAACCTGCGGCCCTTCGCCGGCCCGTCCGGCGTGGTGGCCCGGGGCGCGGCCCGTCTCGTGCTGCTCTCCAGCGGGTTCGACCCGCGCGGCCTGCTCGCGGTCAACGTCGGCCACCGCGAGCGCGAACCCGAGTACGTCGGGGCGGCCGGCGCCTTCGCCACCGGCACCCCCGACGGGCTGCGGTCCTGGCTCCGCCACTACATGTCGGCCGTCGAGGTGGGCGCCGACCAGCTCACCGCGATCGGCGACGAGATGCTGGCCGCCTGAATCTCTCCCCACCCGGGCCGGCAGCGGCCCGGCGGCCGCGGGTGCGCCGTTGGGTGCGGCGTCGTCGAGGATGCCGGCGGGGTGCGGGTTCAGGCCGGGGAGGCGCCGGCCCGGGTGCGGCGGTGCCGGCCGTACCAGGCGATGCCGATCGCCACGCCGACACCCACGCCGAGCGCGGCCGCGGCGACCGGCACGGCCGGCCGCTCCCGCAGCCGCCGGCCCAGCGGGATCGGATGCCGGAACTCCAGCACCGGCCAGGCGTTCTCGACGGCCAGCCGGCGCAACTGCCGGTCCGGATTGACCGCCGTCGGGTGACCGACGCATTCCAGCAGAGGCCGATCGCTGTACGAGTCGGAGTAGGCGTACGAGTCGGTGAGGTCGTAGCCGCGCTCGGTGGCGAGTTCGCTGACCGCCTCGACCTTGCTCGGGCCGGCGGCGTAGAACTCCACCTCGCCGCTGTACCGGCCGTCCACCACACCCATCCGAGTGGCGATCACGTCGGTGACCCCGAGCAGCACGCCGATGGGACGCACCATCTCCTCACCCGAGGCGGAGACCAGGACCACGTCCCGGCCGGCGGCCTGGTGCTCCTCGATCAGGGCGGCCGCCTCGGCGTACACGTAAGGGTTGATCAGCTCGTGCAGCGTCTCCGCGACGATCTGGCGGACCTGTTCCACCGGCCACCCCTTGCAGAGAGTGGCGAGGTAGTCGCGGGTCCGAGCCATGGTCTGCTCGTCGGTGCCGCCCAGCCGGAACATCAGCTGCGCGTACGCCGACTTGACCACGTCACGCCGGGTGATCAGGCCGTCCCGGTAGAACGGCCTGCCGAACGCCAGAGCGCTCGACTTGGCGATGACGGTCTTGTCCAGATCGAAGAAAGCGGCACTTCGGCCCACGGCGCGAAAGTCTAGCTCGATGGTCTATCGTCGGCGGGTGCCCGGGGGCCGAAGAGCGCTCGGACCTGCGGATCGGCCTCCCGGCGTCTGCGAACAGTGACCGCCGTCACACTCTGCGAACAGGATTTCGCAGGGAGTGGAGGCCGCACCACTCGACGTACACAGTCCGCTCAGGCAGACTTGTTTCACAGCACGAGCATTCATATCCCGGACAACCGGCAGACCCTCGGCGGTTGCACCCCCCGTGACCGCTGAGCAGGTTCGGCTCGACCCCCCCGGAGCCGAACCTCCGACGACCCCCGTCTCCCCCCGACGGGGGTCGTCCCTTTGCGCCGTCGATGCTTCGCGTGTGATCTCGGCTCAGCCGTACACCGGGCTAACGGATCACGGCGCGGGCTGGGGTGCGGGTCGGCTCGAAGCAGGCCAGGGCGCGACCCCGGCGGTCGGTCACCACCCAGGGGTGGCCGACGTACGTGTGCTGTCGGTACGACGCGGACGGTTGCAGCACCGCATAGTGCCGCCGCCGACCCTGGTGGTCCAGCCAGTACAGGATCAGTGGTCGTGAGCTGAGGTTGACGAACTCGACGCTGGTCTCGGCGCCGCCGCTGACCGAGCGCAGCCCGCGCTCTCGTGACGCCGGCAGCGGCCTCAGCTCCTGCGGCTCGGGCGGGCGGGTGGTCGGGGGCGGGTTCGTCGGTCGACTCGTCGGCGACGGACTTGCCGGCTGGCTGGTTGGTGAACTTGGGCGGGCCGGTGGGGTGCCCGGATCGCGCGTAGTGCCGGCCCGGGTGGGCGATGGGCTCGGTGCCGACGTCTGGCTGGGCTGCACCGGGCGGGAGGAGGAGACGCCCGCGACGGACGACGAGGCCGCCGGGGCGGACGGCGACAGCGGTTCGGTGGACGCGGTCGCATCCGTCGTGACCGGCGGCGGAGCGACCCAGCTGAACGGTACGTCGGGGCCGGTGGCCGGCGGCGGTTCGGTCGTTGGCCAGAGCACGGTGAGCATGACGCCGAGCACGGCGGCGGCGAGGCCCGTCAGCACGAGCCGGTGTGACCTGCCGCCGCGGGCGTACGCGGGCACGAGGAAGACAGCGTCGGGTGGGGGTGCCGTTGACGGCTCGCTGCTGCGGACGTCCGGTAGCGGCGGGAGCGCGGGCGGAACCGGACGCGCGGGGAGGGCCGGCGGTGCCGGCCGCGTCTGTGCTCCCGGCGGTGCCGAGCCTTCCGGCGGTGCTGGCGCTTCCCGTTCTGTCGGCGGTATGGCGCGGGAACGCGGGTCGAACAGCCAGGGGCCGACCCGGAGCCTCGGCTCGACGCGGGTGTGTTCGTGATCCGGTGGCTGCTTCATGACCTCGTTCCGGCGAGGAACGCCGTTCCGTCGACGGCACAGGACGTCGATTATGCGTGGTGCGCGTCACGTCCCGCCATGGTCGCTGGGGGTGGAAATGGGCGCGGTGCGCGGCCGGCGCACATAGCAGATCAACGGCGGTTGCGGGCGTTGTCCACAGGGGACCTGGTTGTCCACAGGCCGGCCGGTTGGGGCGGCGTTCGGGGTGGTGGCGGGGGCAGGGTTCGACCCAGCGAACCCGCGCCGACCGTTGGAGGCCGCGATGCCACCCCGTACCGCCGTCCCGCCGCACCGGCGCCTGCCGCTGGTCGTCACCTCCGACGGTGACCTGCTCGACGACCTGCTCCGGCTCGCCGCCGCCGGCGGGGTCGAGGTGGAGGTCGCCGCCGATCCGGCCACCGCCCGCACCCGCTGGCGGCCCGCCCCGCTGGTCTTCGTCGGCAGTGACCAGGCGCAACCCTGTCTACGGGCGCGGTTGCCCCGGCGTTCCGGGCTGATCCTGGTGGGCCGGGCCGGCGACGTCGAGTCCGGCTGGCAGGTGGCCGATCTGCTCGGCGCCGAACACGTCGCGGTGTTGCCGGCGGCCGAGCCGTGGCTTGTCGACCGGTTCGCCGAGTGTGGGTCCGAAGGCCCGGCCACGGCCGGGACACGGCTGGTCGCCGTGGTCGGCGGCCGGGGCGGCGCCGGTGCCAGCATCCTGGCCGGCGGGATCGCCGTCACCGCCGCCCGGGCGCGGCTGCGGACCCTGCTGCTCGATGCCGATCCGCTCGGCGGCGGTCTCGACCTGGTGCTCGGCTGGGAGCAGATGGAAGGGCTGCGCTGGCCGGCACTGACGGGTGCCGACGGGCGGGTCGACGCCCCTGCCCTGGTGCGGGCGCTGCCCAGCCGGGGTGATCTGGTGGTGCTCTCCTGGGATCGTGGTGACCTGATCGCCGTACCGGCCGAGGCGATGGCGGCCACGCTGGACGCCGCCCGCCGGGGTCGGGACTTCGTGGTCGTGGATCTGCCCCGCCAACTCGACGACGCGGCCGTGACTGCCCTCCAGGCGGCCGATCGGGTGTTCGTGGTGGTGCCGGCGGAACTGCGGGCGACCGCCGCGGCGGCCCGGGTGGTCGCGGCGGCGGCCCCACACTGTCAAGACCTGTCGGTCATCGTCCGAGGCCCCGCTCCCGGTCGGTTGCGCGCAGCCGAGGTGGCCAGAGCACTCGGCCTGCCGCTGGCCGGCACCCTGCGGCCCGAGCCCGGCCTCTGCCGAGGGCTTGAGCGGGGCGAGGCTCCGGCGGCCGGTGGCCGTGGTCCGCTGGCGGAGCTCTGCCAGCGGATCGTCACCGAGCTCACCGGCCGGTCCGCGGCAGGTGCGGCATGACCGGGGAGAACCTGGCGGCCCGCGTGCGGCAGCGGATCGCCGCCGCCACCACGCCGGTCACCCCGGCCGCGATCGTCTCCGCGGTACGCGCCGAACCCGACGCCGCCGTGCTCGGCGACAACGCTCTGCTGCGGATTGCCGACCGGGTGCGGGAGGACCTGGTGGGTGCCGGTCCGCTCGCTCCCCTGCTGGCCGACCCAGAGGTGACGGACGTCCTGGTCAACGGGGCGCGCGTGTGGGTCGACCGGGGGCAGGGGCTGCACCAGGTCGCGGTGCCGGTGGGCACCGCCGACGACGTGCGGAGACTCGCGCAGCGGCTCGCCGCCGGTGCCGGCCGTCGGCTGGACGACGGTTCGCCGTGCGTGGACGCACGGCTGTCAGACGGTACGCGGCTGCACGCGGTGCTGCCGCCGGTGGCGACCGACGGACCGTATCTGTCGCTGCGTACCTTCCGGCAGCGGCCGTTCACCCTGGACGAACTGGTGACTCAGGGTGCGGTGGCGCGGCCGGTGGCGCCGGTGCTCGCCGCGGTGGTCGAGGCCCGGCTCGCCTACCTGGTGATCGGCGGCACCGGCTCGGGCAAGACGACCCTGTTGAACACGCTGCTCGGCCTGGTGCCGTCCACCGAGCGGATCGTGCTGGTCGAGGATGCCGCCGAGCTGCGGCCGGTGCATCCGCACGTGGTGGGCCTGCAGGCGCGTACGGCCAATGTGGAGGGATCGGGTGCGGTCGGCCTGAGCGAGCTGGTCCGGCAGGCGTTGCGGATGCGGCCGGATCGGCTGGTGGTCGGCGAGTGCCGGGGTGGGGAGGTGGTCGATCTCCTCGCCGCTCTCAACACGGGTCACGACGGTGGGGCGGGGACGCTGCACGCCAACGCCCCGTCGGACGTACCGGCCCGGCTGGAGGCGCTCGGTCTGCTCGGCGGGCTGCCGCGCCTGGCGCTGCACGCCCAGGTTGCCGCGGCGCTCCAGGTGGTGCTGCAGATCCGCCGTACGCCCCAGGGGCGCATGCTGGAGTCGATCTGCCTGCTGCTGCCGGAGGGGTCCGATCGCCTGGTCACCGCGGTTCCCGCGTGGATCCGGGATCGAGGGCTCGGCCTGGCGGCCCGCGCACTCGGCACCCTGATCCGCAGCCGCGACGTGCCCGTGCCACCGATCCTGTGCGAGCCCTGGCCCGGATCGGCAGCGCCGTCATGAGCGACCGTCGGCGAGCGAATCATCAATACAGCGTGGTGGTGCCTCAGGGCGGCACGGAGCGTAGCGGAGTGCCGTCATGAGCGAGCGTGGCGAGCGAATCATCAGGTTCGGTGCGGTGGTGCCTCAGGGCGGCACGGAGCGTAGCGGAGTGCCGTCATGAGCGACGCGTGGTGGCTGGCGATGACACTGCTGGTGCTGGCGGGCGTGGTAGTTCGCCCGATTCGCACCCGGCTTGTTCCGCGCCGGGGGACATCCGGCCGGGCGGAGGCCGACGATCCACTGGTCGCCTGGGTCGTCGCACTACGTGAGGCGGGGAACCGGGCCGACGGCGAGGACCGGAGTGACGCGCGCCGGAACGGACGGACCTCGACCGGTGTGGGGTGGCCGGCGGTGACCGCAGCATCCGTTCCGATCGGAACCGGGTCGGTCGGGGCTACTGGGTCGGCCGGAGTGGCCAGTGGGTCAGCCGGAGCGGCCAGGCACACCGGGCCGGTCGGGGGCGGTGGGTCTGCTTGCACGGTGCGTCATCCGGTGGGGCCGGCGGTGTCCACCCCGCTGACCGCACCCGTGGCGTCCCGCCCGCCGGGAAGGCGCGGGAGCCGTCGCCCGCTCGGGCCCGCCACCGCACCCGGCGGAGTCGTGTCGACGGCGGCGCCCGCCGTCCTGGTGCCGGTCGCCCGCGTAACGGGCGAAACGGAGCCGAGGGCGACCGAGGATAGGGCGGCACCGAGCCCAGCGGAGAACGGCCACGGCACCCGACCGGATCGTCGCCCCCTGCCCACGAGTCAGGCAGGGAGGTGGGCGGCGAGACAACGGCGGACGCTGCTGTTGACGATCGTGCTCGGCGCGGGGATCGGCGGGCTCTTCGCCGGTCCGGTGGCGGCGGCGGCCCTGGCCGGGTACGGCGCGCTGGGCGCGCGGGCGTTACTCCGTCGCGCTACGGCGGGTCGGGCGGCCCGGGACCGCCGGGAGCGGCTGGACCAGCTGTGCGCTCTCGCCGCGGATCTCCGGGCCGGCCTGCCGGTGGCGGTGGCCGCGCAGGTGCTGAGCAGCCCGGCCGCCCGGATCGCCCCCGAGCTGGGGTGGCGAGTCCCGATCGGCGAGGCCGCCGCGGAAACCGACCGGCCTGGCGGCGCCGACCAGGAGGGTATGGGCGGGATGTCACCCGGTGATGCGTCCCGGCCGGACCGCCCCGGGCGGCTGGCCCACGCCGCGATACGGCTCGCCGATCGTACGGGAGCTCCGCTGGCGGAACTGGTCGAGCGGATAGAGGCCGACGCCCGATCGACGGACCGAGGGCTGGCCGCAGCCGCCGCCCAGGCGGCCGGGGCACGGGCCACCGCCTGGCTGCTGGCCGCCCTACCGCTGGGCGGTATCGGTCTCGGCTATGGCATCGGGGTCGATCCCCTCCAGGTCCTGCTCTACACCCCGATCGGAGGCGGCTGCGCGATCGTTGCCGTGGGCCTCCAGGTAATCGGGTTGCTCTGGGCGGACCGTCTCGCGGTCAGCCCGAGCGGGGGCAGCTGATGTCCGGCATGACCCTGATCGTGGGCTGCCTGGCCGCCATCACCCTGATCGCCGTGGTCGTTGTCGGCCGGTACCGCCCCCGTCGTCGACTGCGACGGCTGGCCGGCGGGGCAGCACCGGCCGGCACCCGGCAGGAGAGCCGCGACGGAGGTGCCGCGTGGCCGAGGCGGTCGGCCCTGCACCACTGGATCGCCTGCCGGCAGGGTGACCAGGACGGCCGCCGCGGTCAGTCGGCAGCCTCTGCCGTCTGGCGGGCTGACCCTGTCCGACTCGCCGCAGGGATGTCGGGAATCGCGGTGGCGGTGCTGGTCGAGGGCTGGGTCGGCCTGGTGGTGGCGCTGCCGACGGTCGTGTTGCTCGACCGGCTGCTCCGGCGGATCGAGCCGCCGGCCGTCCGGCGCCGTCGGCTGCGCGCCGCGGCCGACCTCCCGCTCGCCGCCGACCTGCTGGCGGCCGCCCTCAAGGCAGGGGCGCCCGTGGAACGCTCGGTGCTCGCCGTGGCCGACGCGCTCGGCGGTCCGCTGGCGGGCCAGCTCGGCCGGGCCGGTCGGACGCTGCAACTCGGCGGCGACCCGTCGGAGGCGTGGGCGCATCTCGCGACGGTGCCGGGAGCGCACCGCATCGCCACCGCCGCGATCCGCTCGGCGAGCAGCGGGGCAGCTCTGGCGGGGGCGCTCACCCGCCTGGCCGACGACCTGAGGGCCGACCGGGCCACCGCACTCGAGGCGGCCGCCCGCCGGTCGGGTGTGCTGATCGTGCTCCCCCTGGGCCTCTGCTTCCTGCCCGCCTTCATTCTCGCCGGTCTGGTGCCGGTGATCGTCGCCGTGCTCGGCGACGTGCTGTGAAACCCATCGAGAAGGGACGAACACGTGCGCAGAATCCTCGCCCGCCTTCGCGGGGACGCCGGGATGAACACCGCAGAGTACGCCGTCGGAACGCTGGCCGCGGTGGCCTTCGGCGGTGTCCTTCTCAAGGTGCTGACCTCCGACGGTGTGCAGTCCGCGTTGACCGCCGTCATCGACCGGGCGCTGAAGTGACCGGGCGCCGGCCGGCCGGTCGTGACCGGGGGTCCTTCACCGCCGAGATGGCGGCCGGCCTGCCGGCGCTGGTGCTGCTCCTGCTCGCCGGGCTGACCACGGTCAACGCGGTCAGCACCAGGGCGGCCTGCCTGGACGCGGCCCGGGAGGCGGCACTGGCCGCCTCCCGGGGCGAGCAGGGCGCCGCAGCCGGCCGTGAGCACGCTCCGATGGGCGCGGAGGTGACCGTCGTCCGGGAGGGTGATCGGGTCCGGGCGACGGTCCGTGCTCCCGTTCGCGCCCTCGGTGCCGACCTGCCCGCTGTCACCGTCGTGGCCACGGCCGTCGCCGCGGTCGAGCCGGGCGTACCCGAGCCGCAACCATGAGGCGAGCCGCAACCATGAGGGCCGTGGCGACCCGCCCCGATCTGCCCACCCGTTGGCTGGCCCTCCTCGCCCATCGCCCCAGTCGGTGCCGCGGCCGGCGTCCCCACCGTTACCCAAAGAGATCTTGGTGCGGGACGGCCCTCCTGAGGGCGATTCGGTACCAAGATCCAAAAAGAGATCGCGGTGGGGCGACGATCTGCCTGCTCGCGGTGGGGCTGCTCTTCGTCGTGGCCGGTGTCTTCGGCGCCGGGGTGGGCGCCGCACGGGTGGCGCGTCAGCAGGCCCGGGTCGCCGCCGACTTCGGTGCCCTGGCCGGCGCGGCGCGGGCACTGCAGGATGAGCCGACGGCGTGTGCCCGGGCGGGGGAGCTGGTCGCCGCGAACGGCGCCCGGTTGGTCTGGTGCCGGCTCGACGGGCTGGACGTGCTGGTCACCGCGGAGGTGACCGTCGACCCGCTGCCCGGCCTGACCGGAACTGCCCGGGCCACCACCCGGGCCGGCCCGCTGCGTGGCTGACCGGCGCCGGCGGCCAACCAGGGCCGCTGGCCGGGAGAAACGTCACCGCTAGCCGGGAGAGACGTCACCGCCGGCCGGGAGAGACGTCATGACGACACGTGGGCCGGCCCCTGCCGGGCGGGGGCCGGGTCCTGGGTGGGCGACAGGTGACGCCGAGTCTGGCCTCAGCGGCCCTGGAGGGCGTCGAGGGCGACGGCCATGGCGATCACCAGGCGGCGGTCGATCTGCGGGTACTGGATCTCGACGACGTACCGGTCGCGCAGGCCCCACTTCTTGACCACCGAGAAGACGGGCTGGCCGTCCGCGACGAAGTCGAAGTGGTACGGCAGCCAGGACAGCGACTCGATGAAGCGGCGCAGCACCGCCACCGGCAGACTCCGCTCCTGGCCGATGATCTCGGGCAGGCCGGCCTGCTCGACGTGCCAGGTCGAGCGGAGCAGGGACTGTGCGAAGTTCTTGCGGAACAGGCCGATCGGGTTGCCGGCGTGGTCGGTGACGTCGTACGTGGCGCCGAGGTCGAGGCGCTGGCGTGCCTTGAACCCGAGCAGCGGCTGCTGCTTGGAGTCGTCGGTGTAGATCGTTACCTGCTCCTTGAAGGCGAGCCGCTTCTGCTGGGCGAACGCCAGCAACCCGCCCTCGGAGCCGTCCGGCGCGACACTGTGGACCTCGTACTGGTTGACCATGAACCGCAACCGCTGGCGGATGTGGAACTGGTGCTGCGTCTGCAAACTGTCGAGCTGCATGAGATCTCCTCAACTGTGGTGGGCCGGAGTGTCGCACAGCCCGGCAACGACGCAGCGCCGCCGTCGGCGGCGCAGCGCCGCCGTCGCGACTCAGCGAGGGCCGTCGACGATCGATCGGTGCGCCATCGTGGTGAGCATCTGCTGGATGGTGCGCAACCGTTCGTTGATCTGCTCCAGCCGCTCGGCCTGGGCCAGGGTGGCGAGCGCCGTACCCAGGGCGATCAGCTGATCGACGTCGAGCTTCTCCTGGTCGATGGTGTAGAGCAGGTCGACGGTCTCGGCGATCGTGTCGGCCACGGCCTCTCCTCCAACTGCAGACAACGGACGGCAGGCATGGCGCTCGATGGAAGCGCTCCCACCATCATTGCCCGAGAGCCATGGATTACACACCCCCATGGATCATTCCGGCAGGTTGGTGAGTACCACGTCGAGCACCCGGATCGCGTCCGGCTTGGACAGTGGATTGTTGCCGTTACCGCACTTGGGCGACTGCACGCAGGACGGGCAGCCGCCCTCGCAGCCACACTCGGCGATCGCATCGCGGGTGGCGCGCAGCCAGGACGCCGCCATGCCGTACGCCCGCTCCGCGAAGCCGGCACCGCCGGGGTGGCCGTCGTAGACGAACACGGTCGGCGCCTCGGTGTCCTGATGCACCGCCGTGGACAGGCCGCCGATGTCCCACCGGTCGCAGGTGGCGACCAGCGGCAGCAGGCCGATCGCGGCGTGTTCGGCGGCGTGCAGCGCACCCGGCACGTCGGCCGGATCCACCCCGGCAGCGGCCAGTGACTCGGGGGAGAGGGTGAACCAGACCGCGACGGTACGCAGGTCGCGCGCCGGCAGGTCCAGCGGGCGGGTGTCGATCACCTCGCCGGTGGCGATCCGCCGCCGCTGGTAGGACACCACCTGGCTGGTCACGTCCACCTCGCCCAGGAAGAGCCCGACCGGGCCGGCGTCGACGTACGACCGCACCGACACCACCGACAGCGAGGTGACGTCTCGGGCATGGGTGGACCAGTCCGGCTCCTCGGGGCGTACCAGCGCGCACCCGTCGTCGAGATCGAGCGAGTCGACCACGTACGACACTCCCTGGTGCAGGTAGACCGCGCCGGTGTGCAGCAGGAAGTGCGACGAACCGCCGTCGACCGTGCCGAGCAGCCGGCCGGTCGCCGCCTCCACCACACAGACCGGGGCACCACCCTCGCCGCGCAGGTCGACCTCGGGCCGTTCCCGGTGCCGCCAGTACCAGCCGGTCGGCCGCTGCCGCAACGCACCCGCCTCGACCAGCGCCTGGACGGCCTCCTTGGCGCCGGCACCGAAGAGTTCCAGGTCGGCTGCGGTCAGCGGCGCCTCGGCCGCCGCGCAGGCCAGCTGCGGACCGAGCACGTACGCGTTGGCCGGGTCGAGCACGGTCGCCTCCACCGGTGCCCCGAAGACCGCCTCCGGATGGTGCACCAGGTAGGTGTCCAGGGGGTCGTCCCGGGCCACCAGCACCGCGAGAGCCTCCTGGCCGGACCGCCCGGCGCGACCGGCCTGCTGCCACAACGACGCCCGGGTGCCCGGGTACCCGCAGATCACGACCGCGTCCAGGCCGATCAGGTCGACCCCCAGCTCCAGGGCGTTGGTCGAGGCCAGCCCCAGCAGGTCGCCGTGCAGCAGCGCGCGTTCCAGCTCGCGGCGTTCCTCGCGCAGGTAGCCGCCCCGGTAGGCGGCGACCCGGCCGCCGAGCCCGGGTACCGCCTCGTCGAGGCTGCGCCGGGCGCTGGTCGCCACCACCTCGGCGCCGCGCCGGGAGCGGACGAAGGCCAGCGTGCGTATGCCGGCGGCGACGGTGTCGGCGAGCAGGTCGGCGGTCTCCCGCAGCGCCGACCGGCGGACCTGGGTGAGATCAGCCCCGTCCGCCGGCTTACCGGCAACCGGGCCACCAGCGGTCGGACCACCGGAGGCCGAACCGCCGGAAACCGGGCCGCCGGAGGTCGGACCACTGGAAGCGGGGCCATCGGAGGTTGGGCTGCCGGGGGTCGGGGC
Organism: Micromonospora sp. WMMD1082; assembly: GCF_029626175.1. Taxonomy (NCBI): domain Bacteria; kingdom Bacillati; phylum Actinomycetota; class Actinomycetes; order Micromonosporales; family Micromonosporaceae; genus Micromonospora; species Micromonospora sp. WMMD1082. The sequence continues at coordinate 3,451,577 of NZ_JARUBM010000002.1, forward strand.
GCCGGAAGCCGGGGTTTCGGGAGCCGGCGAGGGGGCGGACGAGCGGGTCGGGGAGGGTGCGGCGGCATCGGGGGGCAGCAGCGGTGGCTCCCACAGCGCGAAGGTCACCCCGGCCCGTGGCGAGGTGTCCTCGGTGACGGCGGCCACCGGCAGGCCGGTCAGCCGGCCGGCCGCCGCGGCCGGGTCGCCCGAGGTCGCCGAGGCCAGCACGAACGTCGGGCCAACGTCGCGTCCGTACCGCGCGCACTGCCGCCGCAGCCGGCGGAGCACGTGGGCGACGTGGGAGCCGAACACACCCCGGTAGACGTGGCACTCGTCGATCACCACGTACGCCAGCCGGCGCAGGAAACCGGACCACTGGGCATGGCCGGGCAGGATGCCGTGGTGCAGCATGTCGGGATTGGTCAGCACGAACCGGGAGTACCGCCGGATCCACTCCCGTTCGGCGCGCGGAGTGTCGCCGTCGTAGCAGGCCGGGCGTACGCCCTCGATCTCCAGGGCGGCGAGGGCGCGCAACTGGTCGGCGGCGAGCGCCTTGGTCGGCGCCAGATAGAGCACCGTGGCGCGGGGGTCGGCGAGCAGCGTGGCCAGCGCGGGAAGTTGGTACGCCAGGGACTTGCCGGACGCGGTGCCGGTGGCCACCACCACGTGCCGGTGGTCGTACGCCAGGTTGGCCGCCTCGGTCTGGTGCCGCCACGGCGCCGTCACCCCGCGCCGGGCGTACGCCGCGCGTAGCTCCTCCGGAGCCCAGTGTGGCCACGGCGCCGGCACCCCGGCGCGGGGCGGCACCCGCTCGACGTGGGTGATCGGGTCGGCGGCGTGCCGTTGCCGCAGCCGGCGCAGCAGATCGCCCGGGGAGATGGTGGCGCCCGTCGCGGTGACGGCGGCCGGGGCGATGGCGGCTGGGGCGGTGCCCGGTGGCGGCTCGGCGTCACGGCCGGTGGATACGCTGGCTGCCGAGGTCACGTCCTGCACTCTCGCACTGGTGTTCGGAAATGGGAAATCGACGTGCCGGGTGCGGATGGAGCTGTCCCGGTGAGTCGTCAGCCGGACCGTGGGGTAGTGGTTAGATGCCCAGAGAGTTTACGGCTGTGCGAGGAGGACCGATGGAGCTGTCGCTGGCGACCCGTACCGTGGGCGAGCACACGGTGCTCGAGGTCGGCGGTGAGGTGGACGTCTACACCGCCCCCCGGCTGCGCGAGCGGCTCCTCGAACTGATCGACGGCGGGGCCCGCCACGTGGTGGTCGACCTCGGCCGGGTGGACTTCCTCGACTCGACCGGGCTGGGCGTGCTGGTCGGCGCGCTCAAGCGGCTGCGCACCGCCGACGGCACCTTCGCGCTGGTCTGCGACAAGGAGCCGCTGCTCAAGATCTTCCGGATCACCGCGCTGGACCAGGTCTTTCCGCTGCATCCGACGGTCGAAGCGGCGACCGGCGCCGGCCAGTGATGGCCACGGTCCGGCTCTCCTTCTCGCCCGCTCCGGTGCACGTGCGCACCGCCCGCCTGGTCGGCGTCGCGGTGGCCCGGCGCGCGGGGGTCCGCGAGGATCTGCTCGACGAGGTGCGGCTGGCCATCGGTGAGGCGTGCACCCGCGCGGTCGCCCTGCACCGCCAGTACGGCCTGGCCGAGCCGGTGCTGGTGGAGATGTCCGACTCCGGGGCGTACGCGGTGCGGGTGGTGGACCGGGCGCCGATCGAGGCGGGCATCGGGCTCGCCGCGCTCGACGCCGACCAACTGGCCAACGAGTCGCTGAACGAGGACGACCTGACCACCGGTGTCGGGTTCGCCCTGCTCGCCGGCTTCGTCGAAGATCTCCAGGTCCGGCCCGTCGAGGACGGCATCGGCACCGAGGTGCGAATGGTCTGGCCGGTCGCCCGCTGAGCCCGGCCCGGCCCGGCCCGTTGAGCGCCCGGCCCGCTGAGCCTCGCCGGCCGCGCGGCAACCCGAGCCGCGACAACCGAGATCGGGCCTTCGTCGCCGCATTCCCCGGCCGGGAATGCGGCGACTTTCGGAATGGATCAGGCCCTATATCAGATTTCGGTTCATAACACAGCGACGAAGATCATCGAGACCTGGCGCCACCTCGGTGTGACCTCGAACACGGCGGAGGGCTAGAGTACGCGGGTTGTCAGCAAGTGATCCACCGGGCAGCCAGCGCAGATGGTCGTCCGTCACCGGTTCGCCACGGTGGGTCGGCGCGCGCTTGCGAATTCGCATCCAGGCGCCGGTCGGTGCGTCTCCACCGGCCGGCGCGTTGTTCGGCACAGGAGGACACAGATGTCCGACACCTTGGCCGCCGAGGGCGGCGGGATCTCCCTCACCGGAGCCAATGTCACGTACGTCGTCATCGCCGCGGTGATCGCGCTGGTCGCGCTCGCCTTCGCCGCCGCGTTGACGAAGACGGTGCTGGCCGCCGGCAAGGGCACCACCAACATGCAGGAGATCTCCGGGGCCGTGCAGGAGGGCGCCTCCGCCTACCTGTTCCGGCAGTTCCGGACCCTGGCGATCTTCGTGGTGATCGCCGTGGTGCTGCTGTTCCTGCTTCCGGTGCACAACACCGACGGCAGCGAGACCGCGGTGAAGATCGGTCGTTCGCTCTTCTTCGTGGTCGGCGCGCTGTTCAGCGCCTTCATCGGTGGCGCGGGCATGTGGCTGGCCACCCGGGCCAACCTGCGGGTGGCGGCCGCCGCCCGGGAACGCGAAGGCGGCCGGGAGTCGGCCATGAAGATCGCCTTCCGTACCGGTGGGGTGGTCGGCTTCCTCACCGTCGGTCTCGGCCTCTTCGGCGCCGCGCTGGTGGTGCTGATCTTCCGGGGTGACGCGCCGACGGTGCTGGAGGGCTTCGGCTTCGGCGCCGCGCTGCTGGCCATGTTCATGCGGGTCGGCGGCGGCATCTTCACCAAGGCCGCGGACGTCGGCGCCGACCTGGTCGGCAAGGTCGAGCAGGGCATCCCCGAGGACGACCCGCGCAACGCCGCCACCATCGCCGACAACGTCGGTGACAACGTCGGCGACTGCGCCGGCATGGCCGCCGACCTCTTCGAGTCGTACGCGGTCACCCTGGTCGCGGCGCTGATCCTGGGCCGGGCCGCGTTCGGCACCGACGGCCTGGTGCTGCCGCTGATCATCTCCACGATCGGTGTGCTGGTCGCGATCATCGGCGTCTTCATCACCCGGCTGCGCGCCTCCGACCGCAACGGGCTGACCGCGATCAACCGGGCGTTCTACCTCTCCGCGTTGATCTCGGCGGTGCTGGTCGCGGTGGCCACCTTCGCCTACCTCCAGCCGTCCTGGGCGGCGCAGCTCGGCGACGACTGGCGGGACACCCTCAACGTGACCGGCGGGGATCCGCTCTTCGGCCCGCGTGGCGTGGTCATCGGCGCGGTCGTCATCGGCATCGTGCTGGCCGCCGCCATCCAGGCGCTGACCGGCTACTTCACCGAGACCAACCGCCGGCCGGTGCAGGACATCGGCAAGAGTTCCCAGACCGGCCCGGCCACCGTCATCCTCGCCGGCATCAGCGTCGGCCTCGAGTCGGCGGTCTACTCGGCGCTGCTCATCGGTGCCGGCGTCTTCGGCGCCTTCCTGCTGGGCGGCGGCTCGATCACCCTCTCGCTGTTCGCCGTGGCGCTGGCCGGTACCGGCCTGCTCACCACCGTCGGCGTGATCGTCGCGATGGACACCTTCGGCCCGATTTCGGACAACGCCCAGGGCGTGGCCGAGATGTCCGGCGACGTCGACGAGCACGGCGCCCGTACCCTCACCGAGCTGGACGCGGTGGGCAACACCACCAAGGCGATCACCAAGGGCATCGCGATCGCCACGGCGGTGCTGGCCGCGACCGCGCTGTTCGGCTCGTACACCGACACGCTGCGCCTCGCGTACGCCGACGCGGGGGTGACCGACGTCGGTGGCGAGATCCTCAACGCGCTGAACGTGGCCAACCCGCAGAACCTGGTCGGCCTGATCATCGGCGCGGCGGTGGTGTTCCTCTTCTCCGGCCTGGCGATCAACGCGGTCTCCCGCTCGGCGGGCGCCGTGGTGATGGAGGTCCGCCGGCAGTTCCGCGAGCTGCCCGGGATCATGGACGGCACCCAGCGGCCGGAGTACGGCAAGGTCGTCGACATCTGCACCCGGGACGCGCAGCGTGAGCTGCTGACCCCCGGCCTGCTGGCGATCCTGGCGCCGATCGCGGTCGGGTTCGGCCTCGGGCCCGGCGCGCTGGCGTCGTACCTGGCCGGCGCGATCGGGGCGGGCACGCTGATGGCGGTCTTCCTGGCCAACTCCGGCGGTGCCTGGGACAACAGCAAGAAGATGGTCGAGGACGGCGCCTACGGCGGCAAGGGCTCCGAGGCGCATGCGGCGACCGTCATCGGCGACACGGTCGGCGACCCGTTCAAGGACACCGCCGGTCCGGCGATCAACCCGCTGCTCAAGGTGATGAACCTGGTGGCGCTGCTGATCGCGCCGGCCGTGGTGGCGTGGAGCGTGGGCGAGGACCGCAACGTCGGCCTGCGGATCACCATCGCGGTGGTGGCCACGCTGATCGTCGTCGCGGCGGTGGTGTTCAGCAAGCGCAAGAGCATCGCGATGGGCGACGACGCCGACAGCGGCTCCGGCACTGCGGACCCGCGGCCGGAGGAGATCAAGGCCTGACCCGTACGGCACCCCGGTCCCCGGTCGGCGATCCGCTGGCCGGGGACCGGTCGCCTGTCCGGAGCCGGCACTCACGGCCGGTGCCGACCAGCAGGAGAAGCCGTACGCTGCAACGCATGCGTACGTGCCGGGCGGCAGCCGCCGGAAAGCTCACGGTGCTCCTGGCCACGCTGATCCTGCTGGCCGCCGCGTGCGGGTCCAGCGGCCCCAGCCCGCGGGCCTGGGCCGCGTCGGTGTGCTCGGCGCTGACCCCGTGGCGGGCCGAGATCAGCAAGCTGACCAGCAGCACCGACCAGCAGATGACCGCGCAGACCACCCCGGCGCAGGCCAAGGAGAACCTGGTCCGGCTCTTCGGTGGGGCCGAGGAGGCCAGCGAGACCGCCCGGCGGAAGGTGGAGCAGGCGGGGGTGCCGGAGGTCGAGCACGGCGAGGAGGTCTCCGCCGGCTTCCGGGCCTCGCTCGCCTCGATGCGGGACGCCTACGGCCGGGCGCGGACCACCATCGACGGGCTGGGCACCGGCGAGGCCACCGCCTTCTACGACGGCGTACGGGCCGCGGTGGAGACCCTCCAGCAGGAGTACGACGCGAGCGCGCTGGACACCAGCCAGCTCAACTCCGAGGAACTGAAGCGCGCCTTCGACGAGGTACCCGAATGCCGCTGAGCGGTTCCGGCGAGACACCGGCGGTGCAACCGCTGCCGGTGGCCTTCCCGCCGCCCGCCGCGGCCGCACCGGCGACCCGCCGGCGCGGCGGGACCGGTCGACGGAGCACCGCCGCCGACCCGGAGACCGGGACGGTGTCCGGCGACGATCCTGCGGCGCAGCCCACGGCGGGGCCGACCGACCCGGCTACCGCCGACCGGCAACTGGTCTTCTTCGGTGCGGAGACCGGTGACCCCTCCGTGGCCGACCTCGCCGGGCTGCTCGCCGGGCCGGGCGAGGTCCACCGGATGGGCGGCACCGCCCGGTTGACGGTGGTGGTGGACGCCGCGTGGCGGGTGCACGTGCTCATCGGCGAGCTGGCCCAGCGGGGTGTCCGGGCCACCTGGGCGGCCACCGAGGCCCAGCGGTACGCGGTGCGCACCGCGTACACCCGGACGATCGTGCCGCTCGCGGCGGCCTGGCTGCGCGGCCCGACGCAGCACCCGCCCCCCGGGTTCCAACTCGACGGCCGGCGGCTGCGTCTCTGGCTCGCAGCGGCCGGGGGGGCCGGCGCGGGCGGAGCAGCCGGGGTGGGCGATCCACCGGACTTCCTGCTCCACCTCGGCGGCAGCGATCCGCAGCGGTGGGCGGCGGTGGGTGCCGCCCTGGCCGCGGTCGGGCTGGCCGGCGAGCTGGTCGAGCCCGGCTCCGGCGGACCCGCGTACCGGATCGCGGGACGCCGCCGGACGATGCGGCTGGCCGAACTGGTCGGTGAGCGCCCGTCGGCGGCCCCGCCCGCGGCCTGGCCGGTCCGGCGTTGATCGCGGCTGACGCCGCGCTGACGTCCGGTCCGGGCCGCTGACGCCCCGGTCGACGCGGCCGCCCCATTGTCCGATCAGGGACACTCGGGTGTCGGGGAACACACGGGGAATCGGCCCTGTTCCACCTACACCGAGGGGCTGTCGTGGTCACAGCGGCCCGCTTGACACCCTACCCAGGGTGTACGGTGACGCCGTCCGGCGTGACCACCGCTCGTCCCGGGCGGATTGCCGCCCGCGAAACCCGAAACACGGACGGCGCGTTACGTTGGACATCCGGAACGCCGGGTACCGGTGGGTCGAGTGCGCCCGGAGGCGGCCAGATGCGGCCATTGAGTGGGAGTGGGGTCGAAACAGACGTGCCGAGCAACGCTGGAACCACCCGTCTGGTCATCGTCGAGTCTCCGGCGAAGGCCAAGACGATCTCAGGCTACCTCGGCCCGGGGTACGTCGTGGAGGCCAGCTTCGGGCACGTCCGCGACCTGCCCCGCAACGCCGCCGACGTGCCCGCCCGCTACAAGGGCGAACCGTGGGCGCGGCTCGGTGTCGACGTCGACAACGGCTTCCACGCCCTCTACGTCGTCTCCGCCGACCGCAAGCAGCAGATCAGCAAGCTGACCAAGCTCGCCAAGGAGGTCGACGAGATCTTCCTGGCCACGGACGAGGACCGCGAGGGCGAGGCGATCGCCTGGCACCTGGTGGAGACGCTCAAGCCGAAGGTGCCGATCCGGCGGATGGTCTTCCACGAGATCACCAAGCCGGCGATCCAGGCGGCGGTGGCCAACCCGCGGGAGATCGACCGCGACCTGGTCGACGCCCAGGAGGCGCGGCGCATCCTCGACCGGCTCTACGGCTACGAGGTCTCCCCGGTGCTGTGGAAGAAGGTCATGCCGAGGCTCTCGGCGGGCCGGGTGCAGTCCGTGGCGACCCGGATCGTGGTCGAGCGGGAGCGGCAGCGGATGGCCTTCCGCACCGCCGAGTACTGGGACATCCTCGCCACCCTCGCCGTGACGAACCAGGGCGAGGGGCCGCGCAACGTCAACGCCACCCTGGTCGCGCTGAACGGCGACCGGATCGCCACCGGCAAGGACTTCGAGCCGACCACCGGTCGCGTGCGCGCCGGGGCGGGCGTGGTGCACCTCGACGAGGGCGGCGCGCGGGGGCTCGCCGCCCGGCTGGAGGGGCGGCCGTTCACCGTCACCCGGGTCGAGGAGAAGCCCTACCGGCGTCGCCCGTACGCGCCGTTCATCACCTCCACGCTCCAGCAGGAGGCGGCCCGCAAGCTGCGGTTCTCGTCGCAGCAGACGATGCGCACCGCGCAGCGGCTCTACGAGAACGGCTACATCACCTACATGCGTACCGACTCGGTGAACCTGTCGGAGACCGCCATCGCCGCGGCCCGCCGGCAGATCGTCGAGCTGTACGGCGAGCGCAGCGTGCCGCCGGAGCCGCGCCGCTACACCGGCAAGGTGAAGAACGCGCAGGAGGCGCACGAGGCGATCCGCCCGGCGGGGGACAACTTCCGCACCCCGGGTGAGGTGGCCAAGGAGCTGTCCGCCGAGGAGTTCAAGCTCTACGAGCTGATCTGGCGGCGCACCATCGCCTCGCAGATGACCGACGCGGTCGGCTCCAGCGTCTCGGTGCGGATCCGGGCGACCACCACCGCCGGGGAGGAGGCCGACTTCGGCGCCACCGGCAAGACCATCACCGACCCGGGCTTCCTGCGCGCGTACGTCGAGTCCAGCGACGACGAGAACGCCGAGGCCGAGGACGCCGAGCGCCGGCTGCCGAACCTGGTGAAGGACCAGCCGCTGACCGCCGAGGAACTGGCGGCCCAGGGCCACCACACCCAGCCGCCGGCCCGCTACACGGAGGCGTCGCTGGTCAAGGCGCTGGAGGAGCTGGGCATCGGCCGTCCCTCCACGTACGCGTCGATCATGCAGACCATCCAGGACCGGGGGTACGTCTTCAAGCGCGGCCAGGCGATGATCCCGTCGTTCCTGGCGTTCGCGGTGATCGGGCTGATGGAGCGGCACTACCCGCGCCTGATCGACTACGACTTCACCGCCAGCATGGAGAACGAGCTGGACGAGATCGCCGGCGGCGACCACGCGGCGGTCGACTTCCTCACCGCCTTCTACTTCGGCACCACCAACGGTGCCGGCGACCAGGACATCGCCCGTTCCGGCGGGCTGAAGAAGCTGGTCACCGAGAACCTCAGCGACATCGACGCGCGCAGCGTCAACTCGATCCCGCTGCACACCGACGACGAGGGGCGTGAGGTGGTGGTGCGGGTCGGCCGGTACGGGCCGTACCTGCAACGCGGGGTGCCCGGCGAGGAGCAGGCACCCGCCGCGGAGGGCGAGGAGGGTGCCACCCCGGGCGACCGGGCGCCGATCCCGGAGGGGTTGGCACCGGACGAGCTGACCCCGGAGAAGGTACGCGAGCTGTTCCTCGGCGGCGCGGGCGAACGCAAGCTGGGCGACGACCCGGCGACCGGGGAGCCGATCCTGCTCAAGTCCGGCCGATTCGGCCCGTACGTGGCCAGCGGCGAGCGCAAGTCCTCGCTGCTGCGCTCGCAGTCGCCGGACTCGCTCACCCTCGACCAGGCGCTCAAGCTGCTCAGCCTGCCCCGGCTGGTGGGGGTGGGCCCGGACGGCGCCGAGGTGTTCGCCAACAACGGCCGCTACGGCCCCTACGTCAAGCGTGGTGACGAGTTCCGTTCGCTGGACTCGGAAGACAAGATGTTCACCGTCACGCTGGACGAGGCGCTGGCGCTGCTGGCCGCCCCGAAGACCCGCCAGCGCCGGGCCGCCGCCCCGCCGCTGCGGGAGATGGGCGCCGACCCGCTGACGGAGAAGCCCCTGGTCATCAAGGATGGCCGGTTCGGCCCGTACGTCACCGACGGGGAGACCAACGCCTCCCTGCGACGCGGCCAGACGCCCGAGGCGCTGACCCTGGAGGAAGCCTCGGAGATGCTCGCCGAGAAGCGGGCAAAGGGCCCGGCACCGAAGAAGGCCCCCGCCAAGAAGGCCCCCGCGAAGAAAGCCGCCGCCAAGAAGACCCCGGCCAAGGCGACGAAGGCAACGAAGAAGACGGCCGCCGCCAAGTCCACCCCGGCCAAGAAGACCACCACCGCCCCCACCACCGACTGACCCTCCCGATCTTGGTACGGCGGGGCGCGGGCGCGGGGCGTCAGCCGAGGAGGGTGGATAGGTAGGGGGTGGTGAGGGTGTGGTGCGGGTCCAGGTGGGTGCGGAGGGCTTGGAAGTCGTGCCAGCGGGGGTAGGCGGGGGCGAGTGACCCGGCATCGCGCCAGTGCAGCTTGCCCCAGTGCGGCCGGCCGCCCAGCCCCATCGCCACCTCCTCGAAGGCCCGGAAGTACGGCTCGTACGGCATGCCGACGTACTGGTGCACGGCGACGTACGCCGACTCGCGCCCGTGGGCGGGCGACAGCCAGATCCCGTCGGCGGCGCTGAACCGCACCTCGACCGGGAAGAGCACCGCGAACGGCAGCCCGTGGACGATCCGGCGCAGCGCGTCGAGCGCGTCGACCAGGGCTTCGCGCGGCAGCGCGTACTCCATCTCCAGGAAACGGACCCGGCGCGGGCTGCAGAAGACGGCGTCGGAGCGGCCGGTGTAGCGACGCTCGCCGAGTGCCCGCGCGGAGAACGCGCTGATCCCCGGCGCCAGGGCCGGCACCGCACGGCCGAGCCGGCAGGCCCCGGCGAAGACCGTGTTGGCCAGGAAGTCGTCGTCCAGCCAGCCGCGCCAGCGGGGCAGCGGCAGGTCGTCGACGGCCACCCGGTCGTTCGTCTTGAGCTGCACCCGGCTGGTGCCCGGGAACCAGAAGAACTCGACGTGGTCGTGCGCGTCGACCAGGCCGGGCAGCTCCGCCAGTACGGAGTCCAGCGACGCCGGGCGCTCGTGTGCCCGCAGGACGAAGGCGTCCACGCACCGCAGCGTCACCTCGACCAGCACGCCGAGCGCGCCGAGCGAGACGCGGGCCGCGTCGAACACGTCGGGGTGCTTCTCGGCGGAGCAGCGCAGCACCTCACCGGCCCCGGTGACCAGGGTCAACGCCTCGACGAAGGTGGCCAGGCCGCCGTGTGCCGCCCCGGTGCCGTGGGTGCCGGTGGAGATCGCCCCGGCCACAGTCTGTGCGTCGATGTCGCCGAGGTTGGGTAACGCCAGTCGGTGACCGGCGAGCAGGGCGTTCAGCTCCCGGAGCGTCATTCCCGCCGGTACCGTGACGAGACGCCGATCGACGTCCACGCGTACGTCGATGGCGAGTCGGGTCAGGTCCATCCGCTGTCCGTCGGCGACCGCGACGGGGGTGAAGGAGTGGCCGCTGCCGACCGGGCGGATCCGCTCACCGGCCTCGACCGCGCGGCGGACTTGGTCGGCGGCCTCGTCGACCGAGGACGGGCGCAGCACGGCGGTGGCCACGCTGTGCTGGTTGCCGGCCCAGTTGGACCAGCCGGCTGCCTCGGCGGCGGTGCCTGCGACCATCGGCACACTCCTCTACACGAATATGAACCGAAGTCATATCAGGAACGTTGTCCCTGGTAAACACCGCAATCGAGGTCCGCTCGTTGTACCGGTAGTCACGGTCTCGTGACGTGCAGATATGTTCATCCGTCGAGAGGGGGTGGCGAGTGTCCACTTCAGCCGCCACGACCGGGCCACTGCGTCGTGTGCCAGTGCAGGGTCGTAGTGTCGCGCGTGTCCAGCGGATGCTGGACGCCTGCGCCGAGCTCGTCGACGAGGTGGGGTACGAGGGGCTGACCACCACCCTGCTCGCCGAGCGGGCCGAGGTGGCGATCGGGTCGGTCTACCAGTTCTTTCCGGACAAGCGGGCGATCGTGCAGGCGTTGACGCTGCGCACGATGGAGTCCTACCTCCAGCGGCTCGATGAACGCTTCGCCTCGGACGACCTGACCCACTGGTGGGACGGGGTCGACGCGGGGATCGATGAATACATCACGATGCACCGCACCGTTCCCGGGTTCCGTACCCTGCACTTCGGCGACGTGGTCGACCTGCATCTGCTCGATGAGCAGCGCGACAACAACGGCGTGATCGCCGACCAGCTTGCCCGGGTGCTTTCCGAGCGGTTCGGGCTGGCGGGCGTGCCCGACCTGCGCTTCCACCTGGAGATCGCGGTCGAGGCGGCCGACGCCCTGATCAAGCTCGCGTTCCGGCGCAAGCCGGACGGCGACGATCGGGTGCTGACCGAGGCGAAGGCGCTGATCCGCGAGTACCTGCACCGTCAGGTGAACGCGCGGGGCGACGCCGGCCGCCGGTCGGTGGTGCAGCCGGCGAAGCCGGCCGACGACCAGATCACCGACGCCGAGCAGGCCCAACCGGCGGCGCAGCCCGCCTGACACCGACCGGCAGCGCAGCCCGCCTGACACCGACCGGCGGCGCAGCCCGCCTGGCACCGGTCAGACGGCCCAGCCGGCGAGCAGGCTCAGTCGGTCAGAGGAAGGCGCGGCCCTCGCCCCGGTAGGTTGGCACGGTGGCCACGACGTGGTCGCCGTCCACCAGGTGCAGCTCGTTGACCCGTTCGCACAGCTCGCCCGACTTGGCGTGGCGGAACCAGACCCGGTCACCGACGCGCAGGGCGGCGGCCGGCGTACCGGTCAGCGGCGTCTGCACCTCGCCGGCCCCCTCCGCGCCGAGCAGCTTGAGGCCGGCGGGCAACCACGGCCGGGGCAGCCGGCTGCGGTCGGCCGAGCCGGAGGCGATCCAGCCACCACCGAGCACGGTGGCCAGGTCGGGTGCCGGTCGTCGGACCACGCCGCAGGCGAAGAAGGCTGCCGGGGTCGGCCGCCAGGCGCGGTACGCGTCGAACAGCGTCGGGCCGTACAGCCCTGATCCCGCGGTGACCTCGGTTACCGCGGGATCGGCGCCGGTCGCGGCCACACTGCCGGTGCCGCCGCCGTTGACGAACTCCAGGTCGGCGTGCTCGCGTACGGCGGCCACCGCCGCGCTCCGGCGGGCCAGCAGCTCGCGGTACGACCCGCGCTGGGCCAGCCGGATCGCGGTGCCGAGCGCCGCCCGCCCGGGCGGTGCGTCGCCGAAGCCGGCTATCTGCGCCTCGTACGACATCAGCCCGACCAGCCGGAAGCCGGGCCGGCCGGCGACGGTGGCGGCCAGCCGGCCGACCGCCCGCGCGCTGTGCACCGGTGAGCGGCGCACGCCGAGGTGCACCCGCCCGCCCAGCAGCCGCCAGGAGGCGTCCAGGTCGAGGCAGACCCGGAGTTCGGACCGGTTACCCGGTGGCGCGACCGTGTCGCAGAAGTCCAGCTGATCCGGGTCGTCGACCATCAGGGTGACCGCCTCGGCCAGCGCCGGGTCGGCGCCCAGTTTGGCCAGCGCGGCCCGATCGACCGTGGGGTACGCCACCAGCACGTCGGCGCTGATCCCGGTGCCTACCAGCCAGATCGCCTCGGGCAGGGTGAATGCCATCACCGCGTGCCAGCCGGGGCGGGCCAGCGCGCGGGCGATCAGATCGCGGCTGCGCAGCGACTTGCTGGCGACCCGTAGCGGCTTGCCGCCGACCCGGTCGACGAGCGCGGCGGCGTTGGCGTCGAAGGCGGTGAGGTCGACCACCGCGTACGGGGGGTCGAGGTGCGCGGTCGCCCGGTCCAGCCGGTGGCGCAGTTTTTCGCTGTCGGTGGCCACGTGTGCACGCTAACTGTGAAACGGTTAATGCGAAATGCCCTCGCGTCTGCCCGTGCGGGCCGGGCTGGCCACGGCGGCCTAGGCTCGGCGAGCAGGCGGTGCACGACGGGAAGACGTCCCTGTCGGGTCTAGAGTGTTCCACCGGGGGTGCCCAGCGATGGGCCGGCACGTGGAGGTACGGCCATCGAAAGCCAGTTCAACGGCGAGTCGTCCGGCGTGTCGCCGGCCGCGGACCAGACAGCCGACGCTTCCGGCACATCCGGCCGGCCCGGGCCGACGGCGAATCAGCCCGGCGAGCCGGCGGGTCAGCCCGGCACGGCGGAGGCGCAGAGCCCGTCGGGCGGGCCCGGTGGCCAACGCGACCTGACCGGATACGGCGCGATCCGCTCGGTGTTGCGCATCCGGCCGTTCCGCCGGCTCTGGATCGTGCTCGGCGCGGCGTCCTTCGGCGACTGGCTCGGCCTGCTCGCCACCAGCGTCTTCGCCGCCGCCCAGGTCGAGGGGAGCACCGCCAAGGGTGCGGCCTTCGGTGGTGTGATCGCCGTCCGGCTGCTGCCCGCGCTGCTGCTCGGCCCGGTCGCCGGGGTGCTCGCCGACCGGTTCGACCGGCGCTGGACGATGGTCATCTGTGACGTGCTGCGCTTCGTGCTGTTCGCGTCCATCCCTCTGTACGCGCTGACCGGCGCCAGCGGTGCCCGGGTGGTCAGCTGGGCGGCGATCGCCACCTTCCTGATCGAGACGGTCACCCTGCTCTGGATCCCGGCCAAGGAAGCCGCGGTACCGAACCTCATCCCGCGGGCCCGGCTGGAGTCGGCGAACCAGCTCACCCTGATCACCACGTACGGCCTGACCCCGGTCTTCGCCGCGATCGTGCTCTCGTCGCTCGACGGCATCGTCCGGGGCGCCACCGGCGGCGAGGTCCCCAGCTGGGCCCAACCGGCCCAGCTCGCGCTCTGGTTCAACGCGTTCTCCCGGCTCGCCACGGCCGTGGTGGTGGCCTTCGGCATCAAGGAGATCAGCCAGGGTCAGACCGACGAACGGGAGCGCACCGAGCAGAGCATGCTGCGCCAGTTCACCGAGGGCTGGCGGTTCATCGGGCAGACCCCGCTGGTCCGGGGGCTGGTCTTCGGCATCCTCGGCGCCTTCGCCGGTGGCGGCGTCGTCATCGGCACCGCCCGGTTCTTCGCCGACTCGCTCGGCGCCGGTGACGCCGCGTTCTACCTGCTGTTCGGTGCGATCTTCGTCGGCCTGTCGATCGGCATCGGGCTCGGACCGATGATCGTCCGCGACATGTCCCGGCGCCGCTGGTTCGGCATGAGCATCGTGCTGGCCAGCGCCTCGGTGATGACGCTGGCGTTCGCCATCCACCTGTCCATGGCGCTGGTCGGCGCGATCCTGGTCGGGGCCGGCGCCGGGATGGCCTTCCTCTCCGGCACCACCCTGCTCGGCGGCGAGGTCGCCGACGAGGTACGCGGCCGGGTCTTCGCCGTGGTGCAGATCGGCACCCGGATGGTGCTGATCCTGGCGATCGCGCTGGGCAGTCTGCTCGCCGGCGTCGGTGGATCCCGCACGCTGACCATCGCCGACCTCGGCATCTCCGTCTCCTCCACCCGACTGCTGCTGCTCGCCGCCGGCGCGGCCGGGATCTTTGCCGGGATCAGCGCCTTCGGCCAGATGGACGACAAGAAGGGCGTTCCGGTCCTGGCCGACCTGTGGGGGTCGATCCGGGGCCGTCCGCTGATGCCGGCCGAGCCGTTCGTCTCGGCCGGGCTCTTCGTGGTCTTCGAGGGCGGCGAGGGCGCAGGCAAGTCGACCCAGCTCGGCGAACTCGCCGAGCGGCTGCGGAGCCAGGGGCGCGACGTCGTGGTCACCCGGGAGCCGGGCGCGACCGGCATCGGTGCCCGGATCAGGTCGCTGGTGCTGGACACCACCGCCGGGGAGGCACCCTCGCCACGTGCCGAGGCGCTGCTCTACGCCGCCGACCGGGCGCATCACGTGGCCACCGTGGTCCGGCCCGCCCTGGTCCGGGGTGCCGTGGTGATCAGCGACCGGTACGTCGACTCGTCCCTGGCGTACCAGGGCGCCGGTCGGACGCTGCCGGTCGACGAGGTCTCCTGGCTCTCCTCCTGGGCCACCGGTGGGCTCAAGCCCGACCTGGTGGTGCTGCTCGACATCGACCCGCGCACCGGGCTGTCCCGGGTCGCCGCGCGGAGCGAGACCGTCGACCGGCTGGAGGCCGAGTCGGTCGCCTTCCACGAGCGCGTCCGCTACGCCTTCCTCGACCTCGCCGCCGCCGACCCGAAGCGCTACCTGGTGCTCGACGCCGCCAGCCCGGTCGAGGAGATCGCCGAGCAGGTCACCCGCCGGGTGGAGGAGTTGCTCGGCAGCCCCGGTGGGATCGAGCACCCGGGCCCGGCGCACGGTCCGGACACCTCGGTGCAGCCCGAGTTATCCCCGTCGGAGCTGGTGACGACGGAGCGGACCTGATGCCGGACGCCTTCGCCGACCTGGTCGGGCAGGACGAGGCGGTGGACACGCTGCGCCGGGCGGCCGCGGCTGCCGCCGCCGTGCTGCGCGCCGCCGGTGAGCCGGAGGCGGGGGGCGGCAGTGACCCGGGTGGGGGGATGACCCACGCGTGGATCTTCACCGGCCCGCCCGGCTCGGGCCGGTCGGTCGCGGCACGCGCCTTCGCCGCCGCGCTCCAGTGCGGGCAGGGCATCGGCTGTGGCCAGTGTCCGGGCTGCCACACCACGCTCGCCGGTACCCACGCCGACGTACGGCTGGTGGTCCCCGAAGGGCTCTCCATCGGCGTGAACGAGATGCGGGCCCTGGTGCTCCGGGCGGCCAGCACCCCGTCCGGCGGGCGCTGGCAGGTCGTGATCATCGAAGACGCCGACCGGCTGACCGAGGCGGCCGGCAACGCGCTGCTCAAGGCGGTGGAGGAACCGCCACCGCGTACGGTCTTCCTGCTCTGCGCGCCCTCCACCCACCCGGACGACATCTCGGTGACCATCCGGTCGCGGTGCCGGGTCGTACCGCTGCGACAGCCATCCGCCGACGCGGTGGCCGAGGTGCTGGTCCGCCGGGACGGCATCGCTCCGGACGTGGCCCGGTGGACGGCGGCGGCCACCCAGGGCCACGTGGGGCGGGCCCGGCGGCTGGCCCGCGATCCGCAGGCCCGGGCCCGGCGGGAGGCGGTCCTCGCGGTGCCGCGCCGGTTGACCGGGGTGGGTGCCGCCTTCGACGCCGCATCGGCGCTGATCGAGGCGGCCGAGGCGGAGGCCGAGGCGTCGGTCGTGGAGATCGACGCCGCGGAGCGCGCGGCGCTGGAGACCGCGCTCGGCGCGGGCGGGACCGGCCGGGGGGCGGCCGGCGCGGCCCGGGGGGTCGCCGGGCAGCTGAAGGACCTGGAGCGGCGCCAGAAGTCGCGGGCGACCCGGGCCCAGCGGGACGCGCTGGACCGGGCCCTGGTGGACCTGGCCGGCTTCTACCGGGACGCGCTGACCATGGCGCTGGGTGCGTCGGTGGCGCCGGTGCACACCGACACCGCGGAGCAGGCCGGGGCCGGCGCCAGCCGTTGGCAGGCCGAGGGGGCGCTGCGGCGCCTGGAGGCGGTGCTGGCCTGTCGGACGGCGATCGAGGCCAACGTCAAGCCCCGGATCGCCGTCGAGGCGATGATGCTCGCCCTCTGGAAGGGCTGACCACCGTCGCGTCGGTCCGGCCGAGGGCGGCAGCCGTCCCGCAGCCCGGACCGTTATCCACAGCCATCGACAGGCGCAATTCACGTGCGGTACGGTCCGTGTGCCGTGGTGACGGTGGCAGCACGCACAGTGATGTGGTTCGGGAGGAGTCCGGCGATGCCGCGGGGTGAGATCGACGAGGCGTGGATCGAGGAAGCGGTCCGGCGCTACCGCCGGATCGAGTCCCTCCAGGCCGAGTTCGACCAGGCCGTGGCCACGGTCGAGGTCACCGTCCGATCGCCGGACGGCCTGGTGGAGGTGGTGGTCACCGCCGGTGGCCGGATCACCGACGTGCGCTTCCTCGGCCCCTTGCACGCCCGGGCGCCGCGCGACGTGGCCGACTCCGTACGGGCCGCCGTCACCGCCGCCGCCGACGCGGCCCAGTGGGCGAGGGAGAAGCTACACAACGAGACGTTCACCGCCTACCGACCGCTGACGGGGGCCTGAGATGGACAGCCTCCGCGCTCTGGCCGGCCGCCTCGACGAGTCGAGCGCCACGCTGACCGCGCTCTCCCGTTCGGTCACCGCCGCCGATCCGGCGCAGGTGGCCTTCGGCGCCGACGCACCGGGGCGGCCGGGCGAGGTCGGGCGGGCACTGCACCGGCAGTGGGTGACCGCCACCGGTGACCGGGCCCGGGAGGCGCACGCGGCCGCCGCCCAGGTGGCCTCGGTGGCCGCCGCGCTGCGGGAGGCCGCCGACCGTTACTCGGACACCGACACCGCCGTCTCCCGCCGGCTGACCGGTGAGGCGTGATGGACGCCCTGGACCGGCTCGCCGAGCCCGGCCTCGACCTGCTGCGCCGGGTCGACACCCTGCTCGCCGCCGGCGCTCCCGAGGGGCACCGGGTCTGGCCGCTGCTGCGCCGGATGCAGGTGCTGCCCGGCGACGCGCTGGGCAGTTTCCTGGACCTGCGACCGGCGCCGCTGGCCACCGCCGGGCACGCGGTGCGCCGGCACGTGCACGGGTACGACCACGCCTGTGCCGCGCTGACCGACCCGGTGCTCTGGTCCGGGTCGGCGGCCTCGGCGTACGGGCAGTCCCGGTCGGCGCTGCTGCGCCATCTGGACGAGGGGCCCGAGAGCCTGGTCGGGCGGCTGGAGGCCACCGCCGGCTACGCCGACGCGCTCGCCGACTGGGTGGAGGGCAGCCGGCTGGCCGTGGCCCGGGCACTGGCCGAGGTGGTCGGCTCGGCCGAGGCGGTGGCCGTCGTCGCGGCCACCTCGACCGGCAGGATGGCGACGGATGCCGGGCCGTCCTCGTCGGGTGGGACCGCCGCCGCCGAGATCGCCGTTCGGGTGCTGGCGGTGCTCTGTGTCGCGTACGACGGGGCGGAGACGCTGCTGCGGCAGTGGTCCCCGAGCCTGGCCGAGTCCCCGTGGCGGCCGGCCGGCGCCCGCTTCCGCCCGGACGCCGGTGGTGGCCTGGCGGACGGCCGGACGACCCGGGTTGGCTGGTGACGCCTCCGCAACGGGCGCACGGCGCCGCTCGCGGGCACCCGGTGGGCGGCCCGTCGGCGGCGCCGTGACCTTCCCTGCACCCCCCGCAGGTCTGCACCCACTCAACGCCGTCGGCCTCGTTTTGTCCCGCTCGTGGCGCAGGTTTCAGCCGTCCGGGCCGGCATCGTCGTACCGGTAGCCGGGATGGGGGTCGGTCAAGTCGACAGCCGTGGATGGCTGCACGGCGTAGGCACCCCCTGTGCCGGCCGGGCGCACCCGGCGTCCGCGCGACGTAGGGTGAGGGGATGGGCATGCTCTGCGCGGTCAGCTTCCAGCGGTACGGGCGGCTCTACTACCTCGACCCGGGCGACCTGCAACCCCAGGTGGGCGACAAGGTGCTGGTCCCCACCGACGACGGTCCCGAGGTGGCGGAGTGCGTCTGGGCGGCGCAGTGGGTCACGGAGGAGACCGAGGGATTTCCCCGGCTGGCCGGGCTGGCGCAGGAGGAGGATCTGCGTCGCGACGAGGCGCTGCGGCAGCGCAAGGCCGAGGCGAAGGTCGCGGCGAAGCGGCTGATCCGCGAGCATGGCCTGCCGATGAAGGTGGTCGCGGTCGACCACGTGTTCGGCAACGGCGAGGGCGGCGGTGAGCGCAGCACCATCTACTTCACCGCCCCGCACCGGGTGGACTTCCGCTCCCTGGTCCGCGACCTCGGTGCCACCCTGCACTGCCGGGTGGAACTGCGTCAGCTCTCCGCCCGGGATTCGGCCCGGGTGCAGGGCGGCATCGGCTCCTGCGGGCGCGACCTGTGCTGTGCCACCTTCCTGAACGACTTCGAACCGGTCACCATCCGGATGGCCAAGGACCAGGACCTTCCGCTCAACCCGCTGCGCATCTCCGGCGCCTGCGGTCGCCTGATGTGCTGCCTGAAGTACGAGCATCCGCTGTACCAAAGGTTCCAGGAGTCGGCCCCGGAGGTCGGCAGCCGCGTCACCACCCCGAAGGGTGACGGCCGCGTGGTCGGTCACAGCGTCCCCCGCGATGCCGTCACGGTCCGCCTCGACGCCGACGGCTCCCGCTGCTCCTGCTCCCGCGCCTCCGTCTGCGCCCCCCGCCAAGCCCACGACCAGCACTACACCCCCTAGGTGAGGGTGGTGGGGGGTTCGGCTAGGTGGGGGGTCAGGGGGGTTTTGGGGGTTAGCCAGGAGGAGTGGGGGGACTGGTCGGGGTTGACCTGCCAGGTGCGGGCGACGCGGTCGATGACGATCGGATAGAGGGTGAGCGTGCCGTCGGGGTCGATGCGCATGCGTACGAAGCCCTTCGCGTCCTCGATGCCCTGTCCGGCGAAGAGTTCGTTGACGTTCACCCCGAAGGCGCTCGCGATCAGCAGGTACGCGGCCACCAGTTGGCTGGCCACCAGCCCGATCACCGGCAGGTAGACCACTGCCGCGGCGACCGCCGGCAGCGGCCAGGGCCAGTCGTGGAACGGTAGGGCGAGCCAGGCCCAGGTGCCGGCGGCGGCCAACCCGACGTGGGCCAGACCGTGCCCGACGCCGAGGATCCAGTGCCGCGCGTGCCGCTTGCCGCTGGAGCTGGGCGGCTTGGCGAACATGGCCGCCGCGAGCACCGTCACCAGCACCATCATCACCAACGGCACGCTGAACAGTCGCTGCTCGGAGGCCTCCGACCGGAAGTCGGTCACGCCGGCCATGGAGAGCATCAGCAGGGTGTGCAGGATGCCCAGCAGCGTCGAGAAGCCCGGGTTGCGGCGCGGCAGCCGGGCGAAGATCCCCCAGCCGTACCGGCGGGAGCGGGCCGCGTCGGGGTAGCGGCCGGCCAGGTCGTACGTCCGGGACGGGCTGGACCGGCGGGCCAGGGTGTCCCGGGGCGGCACCTCGATCTGCTCGGGCAGTTTGTGCGTCGGGGTCAGGTACGCCCCGCCGGTGCCGGAGGTGACCAGCTGCCGGCCGTCCGGCCCGGTGTAGCGGGAGTAGTGGTGCAGGTCGCCGGAGATCAGCAGCCGCACCCGGGCGCCGGTGGGCGCGACGATGGTCCGGATGAAGTAGTCGATCGAGTCGTACGCCGTGGGCTGGTCGACGGCCTTGACCCAGGCCGGAGCCGGCACCGCCAGGATCACCTTGCTCTGCGGGCCCAGCTTCTTGGCCACCGCGTCGAAGTAGGTGAGCTGCGGATCGTCGACGTACGAGCCGGACTGGTCGTCGAGGCCGAGCAGCCACCAGTCGGCCGGCAGTTCGGCGGCGAAGTACGAGCGGGACTGGCCGGTGCGCCAGCCGCCGAAGTGCCGGTCCCGGGTGCGGACGAACAACCGCAGGAACGCGGTCAACCCGTCGTACCAGTCGTGGTTGCCGGGAACCGCGAAGATCGTCGGCTGCTCCGCCGGCTCGGTGGCCGGCAGCGCCGCCTGGTACGGCCCCTTGCAGCGGTCCTCGTACGCCTCGTACTCCGCCGACGGGTAGACCTGGTCACCGCCCATCACCAGGGTCTGCGCCCGGGGCAGCCGGTGCCCGTCCACCACCAGTTCCCGCTGGGCGAGTAGATACGCGACGGAATAGGTGGCGTTGAAGCCGTCACCCAGGTCGGCCACGTAGTCGAGCCAGAGCCCGCCGTCCGGCCCCACCTGCTTGGCGATCTCCGCGTCCAGCGCCTTCTGGAGTTCCCGCTTGTCCAGGTACGCGCCGAACAGCATCGCCAGCAGCGTACGCAGGCCGGTGCTGATCAGCAGGAACGGCGCCAGCCAGGGCACCGGCTTGCGCGGCGTGAAGCCCAGCTCCAGCGGATCGGTGCTGCGCGGCCGCCGGGCCGCCCGCCCACCCGCCGCCTCCTCGGCGTACGGGCCCAGCGGCACGGCCCGGCCGGTCGCGCCGGCCGCCGGCGGCTCGACATCGACCGGCTCGACATCGACTGGTTCGTCGCGAGGGATGTGATCGTCGGTCATCCGCCGCAGCGTAGTGCCGCCCGCTCCGGCGCGCGACGACCGGGAAACGACCGGGTGCCCGGTTCGTCGACCCGGTGCCGGTTCGTCGGCTCGGGGAATCCCGCGCGGCCGGGGGCCGACCCGTGCCGTACACTTGACCACCGTTGCCGCCTTAGCTCAGTCGGCTAGAGCGACGCACTCGTAATGCGTAGGTCGACGGTTCGATTCCGTCAGGCGGCTCGGAGAGAGGCCCTGACCAGCAGGTTCGCTGGTCAGGGCCTCATTTTCATCGATGTAGTTTTGAATCGCCCCCCGAAAACCCCCCACAAACGCCTACCGGCGATCAGGTTTCGCGTGTCTGCCAGCGGGGTGCAGGGTCTACTTGGTCCGGCGCTTCCCACGATCTTGAGGCGCAGGGCCGGTTGTCTCTGGACCTGCCCCAAGCTGTTCGAGGATGTCGGAGCTGTCCGGGGCGAGGGCGGGCTTGACGATGTAGTGCTTGTTGGTGACCTGCTCGGTGGCGTGGCCAAGTTGGGCGGCGGCTCTCTTGGTGTCGGCCTCCTTGTCGATGAGGGTGGCGACGGTCTTGCGGAAGGTGTGCGGGGTGACCCATTCGAGGCCGGTGTCGGCGCGGGCTTGACGCCACTGACGGCGCACGTTTTGCGGTGACAGCCAGGTGCCGCGTCGGGAGGCGAAGATCGCGTCGTGGGGGTTGTCGGCGGCGTGGAGTTTGCGAGCCATCAGCATCCCGACCGCGAACCGAGGTAGGACGATTGTTCGGAAACCGGCGTCGGTCTTCGTCCACTCCTGCCGGAAGAAGCCCTTGCCCTTGAGGTAGACGATCGTGCCGCAGATGGTGAGCGTCGGGCGTTCAGCGACAAGATCGAGATCCTTCCAGCGCAGCGCCAGAATTTCGCCGATGCGGGCGCCGGTGGCGAGCATGAGGTCGACGATGTCGGCCAGGTCGCCGGTCGGCCGAGGTCCCGACTTGCCGGGGGCGGGTTGTTGCCACCTTCGGATCGCCTCGCGAACCTCGTTCAGTTGCGTCAACTCCAGGGCCACCACCTTGCGGCGCGGGTTACGCAGTCGACCCGTGTCGCGTACGGGGTTGGCCGTGAGTGCGCCTCGGCGTACAGCCAAGGCGAACATCTGGCCGAGGACGACCTTCGCGCCTTTGGCGGCTGACGGCCGGTCCTCAGCGACCTTGCGCAGAAATCTGTCGAGGCGGCCCGCGGTGGCCTCTCGGATACGCAGCTCGCCGAGGGCGGGCTCGATCGAAACACGCACGCTGATCTCGTACCTACTGATCGTCTGCGGCGTGACACGTTCCTCCGCGGTGATCTCGTCCAACCAGAGCTTGGCGAGGACCCTGACGTGGGTGTCCCTGGTGATCTCGTCGTCGTTCGGGGTGACTCGGTCGCGAAGTTTGACCTTCAAAGCCCGGATGGCGGCGGGGCCGGTGGTGTCGGTGGCCTCGACGTCGCGGGTCCTGCCGTCGTGATCACGGAATCGGGTTCGGGCGCAGTGCCGGTTGGGTCCGAGCTTCTTGGTGCGGATCGCGCCCCAGGTGCCGATGGGTAGTGGGGGTCGGGCCATGACTCAGCGCTCCGGGTCGGTGTGGGCGTCGAGCCAGCGTTCGACCTCGCTGCGCCGGTAGCGCAGGGTGTTGCCGACGCGGATGGCACGTGGTCCCTTGCCTCGGCTGTGCCAGGCGTAGAGGGTGTTCTTCGGCTTACCCAACCAAAGCGCAACGTCATCGATGGTCAAGAGCGGGTCGGGCCGCCACTCGGCGGCGGGTAGGGCGCTCATCGCCGGCCTGCTGTGTCTGACGAGGCAAGCTGCGGAAGAGGCTCGCCGTGCGGCACCGACACTGAGGCGGGGTGTGCGTAGGGCGGGCATGGAACGGGTGTCCTTTCAACGCGTACCTCGAATAGGGATTTATCGAGGTCGCTGCGGCTGGTAACTCCTGCTGGCGCGGCGGCACCGTAGCGTGACTCACCGCCATTGGTCGATCGTGTGGTGTCAACACTTTCCGCGATTCGTGTCAAGCCGAGGGAAGGGGTGAGGCGTGGCCTTGTGGGTCGCCGCGAGTCGCGATCGATTCGCGTCGGGTCGGATTCAGCCATGCCGACTCACCACCGGGGCGGTGAAGACCATTAGGTCGATGTGTAGAACCTGGCCACCTGGCGCGGACATGGTCTGGCGGCTTAGGTCGGCGGCGTCGGTATCGGTGGCGTAGAAGGTGTACTGGTCGCCTTTTCCCGCAGTGCTGATGGCGACGATGTGCAGGATGTGGGTGATTCCGATGTCGTGTGCGGCGGTGCGCAGCATGTGTTCGTGGTCGGCGAATGTCGCGCCGGAAGTGCGGGGGCGGACGGCGGCGATTATGCATGTGTCGCCGACCATCATGAGTCGGCAGGCGGTGAACAGGTCGGCGATGCGGTCTGCGGCAGGTTGCTGGTCGTCGCGGGGCCAGCGCAGGGTGACCAGGGTGACTGGCTGGCTGGTCTGGTCGAGGTCGGCGAGGTGGGCGGGTTCGGTGATGGGCAGGTAGGTGCGACCGGTTTCGGTGGCGGCGGTCTGGAGGTGAGGGTCGTCGTCGAGGGCGACGACGGTGTCGCCGTGTCGGGTGTAGATGAGCACGAGTCGCCGGGCTAGCCGCGACGCGAAGCTGGCGTCGGGGTCGGTCGTCTGGGGGTCGTCGGTGTGGTTGTCGAGTCGCCACACGGCGATGGGGACGTCGCCGGCGACTCGGGGTGAGTCGTCGGGGATCGTGGTCGGGGTGTCGGTGGGACGGCGGTCGAGTGGTTGCGGGTCACGATGTGGATGAGCAGTCATGGGGCAGGTGGCCCCCGTGCCCGGTTGGCCGTGTTCGCATTCACCAAATGCCCAACAGCGGACCGCATCGCTGCGCTGGCGGAGGGCGGGTTACCCAACAGCGCCCAACACCCGGGCCGACGGTGGTGGGCGAGTCACGCCCAACAGGCAGCGCTGGCCTACCGAACAGGTACAACGGGGTCGGCTGTTGGGTAGGCAACCCCGTTGTCCGGGCTTGAGGATGTGCGGTGCCGGGCTAGCTGTCGCGGTGGTAGGCCATCTTCGTCAGGATCTCCCAGACGACCTCGGCGCCCACGGCGTCGAGGTGAGCGCGCCGCCGCCGGTATAGCAGCCACTCCACCGCCACGAGCAGCAGATAGATGACGGCGACGGCAGCCCAGGCCGCGTTGAGGATCCAGACGAGCGTCATCATGGTCGACGCCGAGTCGCCGATGACGGCGTCGAGGACCGTCAGGATGCCGGCGTTCGCGACGGCCGCGGCCAGGGCGACGACGCCATACACCGTCCTGTCGACGAGTCGTCGACGGATGTGCGCGGTGTGGTCGGGGTGGTAGACCCGGGGCGCTATGCCCGCCAGTGCCTCACCGCAGCCGCACCACACCATCGCCGAGATCCCGCGACCTCGGCACCCAACAGCGCCCAACAACACGTTGACGTGCACTGTTGGGTGCCTGCCGCTCGAACCTGGCTGGCCGGGGTTGTTGGGTGTGCGCGGCGGTGACCTGCGCTAACGCGACGTTCCTGCCGACCATGCGGTACGGGTCTGTTGGGTGGACGTGCGCGGATAGGGGTCTCGCGCCGCAGTAGCGCGGCGCCCGATCCCCGCGCGAGGTTCCCATGTCTGCATCTTCTTGGCCGTCGTCCCCGCTGGACGCGGCCGAACGTGCTTTCGATCTTCTCGTTCAGCCGCCGAGCCATGTCGGTTTCGACGGACGCGGCGTTGACGGTCTGCCCGACGCGATCGTGCCGCTGGACGTGCTGCGTGCCCTGTTGCTGTCTTCCACGACGTCGGTGGAGGTTCGCGACGCGGTGTGGCGGGAGTTGGTCGTGCGTGCCCGCCGCGACGGGCCCGCGTGGGTGGTCGCCGCGGTGGGGATGGCGATGCCCCGCCTGCGTCGGGTCGCCGGCATGCTCACGGCCGGGTGGCGTGGTGACACCGACGATCTGGACGCCGAGTTGCTCGTCGGGTTCGTCGCCCGGCTCACGACGATCGACCTGGACGTGCCGCGTGTCTGCGGCCGGCTGGTCGACGCCGGCCTGCGGGCCGCCCGCAAAGCCCGCGACGCCGACTCCGACGCCCAGATCATTCACACCGACGCGACCGGGCCGATCGCCCCGGTCCAGCCGTGGGATCACCCCGATCTGGTGCTCGCGCGGGCGGTCGCTGCCGGCGTCGTCGACGCCGACGAGGCCAACCTGATCGCGGCGACCCGGATGGACACCACCACCGTGGCGCAGGCCGCCAAGAAGCTCGGGATCGCGCCGAGCACGGCCAGCGCCTGGCGGGCGAAGGCGGAGCGGCGTCTGGCGGAGGCGATCGCGGCCGGGGAACTCGCCTTCATCCCGCTGCGGCCACGGCCCGCCCACGATCGCGTGTCCCGCGGTCGGGCTGTTGGGCGGCTGTTGGGTGCCGACCGCGGCGCGGGCGCGTTGTTGGCCACCCAACAGCGGGCCTTTGGGGGCAAGACATCGGACCGAGAAGCGGCCGGTGTCGGCGCCCCCGGGATCGGGGCGGTGCCGGCCTGAGTGGCCGCGTTCGCACCGATCCACGAACGGCTGAAAGGAGCGTTGCTCCCACGGCCCGCCCCGGTTCCCGGTGGCGCACCTCAATCCCTATCGAGCCCCGGGTTCCGGGGTGGGAGGTGCCCACCATGTTCCGCCGCACCATTATCCGCGTCGTCATCGTGGCCGTTGCCACGGTGGCGGTGCTCGCCGGGGCGAGTCCCGCATTTGCGGCCGAGCCGCCGACCCCGGCGCCCTACCCTCTGCCCACGATCATCACCAACATCACGAATTGGATCACTGGCCTGCTGGTGGGGGTAGCGACGCTGTTCCTCACCATCGGAGGGATCCGTTATCTCGCCGCAGGCGGCGATCCTACCGAAGTGGAGAAGGCCAAGTCCGCACTCAAATCCGCGGTCCTCGGTTACGCCCTCGCCGTGCTGGCGCCGATCTTACTCGGAATCGTCCGGAGCTGGATTGGAGGCTGACGTGTACGGCTGGATCGTCGACCACACCATCAGCGGCGTCCTTAAATGGTTCGCCAAAACGGTTGTGGGGGTGCTGGAAGTTTTGTGGGAGCTGTTGTCGGCGACGGTGTTCGTCAGCCCGGATGTTACACAGCTGCCACAGGTCACCGCGTTCGCCAGCACGTCGCTGGGCATTGTTAATTCCTGCTATGTGCTGGCGTTCCTGTGGATGGCGGTCCTGGTGGTGGGTCGTGACACCATCCAGGCGCAGTACGGGCCGGGTGAGTTGATTCCCCGTCTGATCATCGGGCTGATCGGCGCCAACTTCGCCGTCCCTCTGTGTTCGACGGTCATCGCGCTGGCGAACGCGTTAACGGCCGCGATAACCAGTCAGGACATCACCGCACCCGGCTCGATGCAGCAGCTGCATGCCGCCACGGTCACCGCGGTCGAAGGTCAGACCGGGGCGAACGCCGCCAGCTTCCTGCTGCTGCTCATTGCCCTGCTGATCGCGGTGCTCGCCAACATCCTCATCGTGCAGTGGATCATCCGGTTGGGAGTGCTGGTGGTGGCGGTCGGTTTGTCGCCCATCGCCCTGGCGCTGCACGGCACGCCGCAGACAGAGGCAGCGGCGAAGCTGTGGTGGCGACTGCTCCTGGGCACGCTCGGCACGGTGGTCATCCAGGCGGTCGCCCTGCACACGACCTTGACCATCTTCCTCAACCCGGACAACAACCTCCCGGTCTTGGGACTGCCGGTTCACGGCGGTGATCCCGGCGCGGTGATGAACCTGCTCATCGTCGTGTGCCTGCTGTGGGGCGTCGTCAAGATCCCCGGCCTGATGAGCCGATACATCACCCAAACCAGGCCCAACCCCCTCGGGATGATCCTGCGGGTCGTGCTGATCCAACAGATCACCCAAGGGCTCAGTCGCGGGCTGGGCCGTGGCCGCCACACCGGCCGCGCCGCCGCCAGACGCCGAAGTCGGCCAGACGCGGGCGGCACCACCGTCGACCCGCCCTGGCCGGTGAGATCAGGTGGCCCCAGTTCCCATGCCGTATCGCCGCCTGCGATATCGCGCACCGCTCGGCTCGCTGGCGCCACGCCCCGGCCTCGTGGCGCGGTGACCCGGCCAGCGGGGGCAGGCCGCGGCCGGGCCGGCGTGACGTTCCCGTCCGGCCGACCGGCACGGCCATACACCAGAGACGAAATCGCCGCAGGCGTCGACCTCTACACCCGCGCCGTGAAATCCCGCTCTGGCACCTCCTCACGAGAGGCACCCTGATGAGAACCCACCAACCACCTTCACCTGCGCACGAGAAGACGACCACGCTTTCCGATGGTCCGGACGAGGCCCCCGACATCATCGCCGTCGCCTGGCCCACCGGCCGGCCCATCCGCTCCTACACCATCGAGGAACTCGCCGAAGGCGTGGACCTCTACACCCGCGCCATGAAGACCGGCGTCACTCGCGCAGTGGGGCAGGAGGCTCGCGATGCGCGATAGCGACGACGCGCCCCCGCGCGCCCGAATTCCCGCCGACATCGACACCCCCGACAAGATCGTCTACGGGTTGACGGCGCGGCAGTTGGCGATCCTGGTCGTGGCCGGTGTAATCGGCTACGGCATCATCCGGGCGGCCGGCACGCTGCTGTCGCAGCCGGTCCTGTTCGCCGTCCTCACCCCCCTGGCAGGGGCGGCGGTCGTGCTGGCGCTGGGCCGCCGCGACGGCCTGCCGATGGACGCCTGGCTGCTGGCCGCGATACGGCACACCCGCGACCCGAAGCGGCTCGCGCCGGCCCCGTCCGCCCGTCCCTCCGCGGTGCCGGGCTGGGCGCCGGACACCGACGCACCAGCGGCGGTGCCGCTGCTGCGGCTGCCGGCCACGGCGATCAGCGACGCCGGTGTCATCGACACCGGGCCGCAGGCCGTCGCCCTGGTCGCCTGCACCACCGTCAACATCGGGCTGCGGACCGGCGACGAGCAGAACGCCCTGATCAGTGCGTACGGGCGTTGGCTCAACAGCCTGTCGTCGCCGGTGCAGATCGTCATCTCCGCCCAGCGGGTGGACCTGTCCAGCCACGCCCAACGCATCGCCGATACCGCCGACACCCTGGCCAACCCGGCGCTGGCCGAAGCCGCTGTGGACTACGCGGAGTTCCTCGACGATCTCGCCGCACGACGTGACCCACTGTGGCGCACGGTCACGATCGCGGTCACCGCCCGAGGCGAGAAAGGCCGTGACACCGAGGTGCTGCGCCGGGCCGAGCACGCCGCCTCCGCCCTGTCCGCGCTCGGCGCGCAGACCGCCGTGCTCGACGGCGCCCGCGCCACCGCCGTGCTGACCTGCGCGGTCGACCCCTACACACCCACCGACGTCACCTGGCCCCGCGCCAGGCCCGACGCCGTCATCACCGGACCAGGAGACCCGGCATGACGCTAATGATGAGAAGGCGATCCGCCAGCGCCACCCCCGCGAGCCCGGCCGACACGGCCGGGCTCGCGTCGGTTCTGGGACCGGACGCGGTCGAGAACACCCCCCGATACATTGCGGTCGGCGACGGATACGCCGCCACGTTGATCGTCACCGGCTACCCGGCCGAGGTCGGTGGCGCCTGGCTGGATCCGCTGCTGGCGTGGCCGGGCCGCCTCGACGTCGTCGTCTACATCGACCCCCTCGCCCCGCAGGTGGCCGCCGCGCGGCTGCGACGGCAGCGGGCGCGGTTGGAGTCCAACCGGCGCGACGACGCCGAGAAGGGCCGCCTCGCCGATCCGATCACCGAGGCGGCCACGGAGGACGCGGCCGAGTTGGCCGACCGGATCGCCCGCGGCCAGTCGAGGCTGTTCCGCGTCGGCCTGTACCTGTGCGTGCACGCCCCGAGTCGGGACGAGTTGGACGAGGCGGTCGCGCACGTGCGGGCCACCGCGGCGTCGGTACTGCTGGACACGCAGCCGGCGACCTGGCGGCAACTGCAGGGCTGGCTGACCAGCCTGCCGCTGGCCACCGACACCCTCGGCATGCGGCGGGTAATGGACACCGACGCCATCGCGACCGCCTTTCCGCTGGCGTCGGCGGACCTGCCCGCACCACTACCCGGGGAATCCGGGCCGGCCGGGGGCATGTTGTACGGGCTCAACCCCGACTCCAACGGCGTCGTGTGGTGGGACCGCTGGAGCCAACACAACGCCAACAGCGTCGTGCTCGCCCGGTCCGGGGCCGGCAAGTCCTACTTCGTCAAGCTCGAAGTGCTGCGGTCGCTGGCCGACGGCGTGTGCTGCGCAGTCATCGACCCGGACAACGAATACATCCGGCTCACCGAGGCGGTCGGCGGGGTCACCATCGCCCTGGGCGCCGGCGGGGTACGCCTCAACCCACTCGACATCCCACCCGCCGACCGCCGCCCACAGGCCCGCACCTACGGGGCGCTGTTCCTACACACCCTGATCGCGGTGCTACTCGGGCAGCAGCCACCGCCGTCGGAGCGGGCCGCGCTCGACAAGGCGATCAACACCGCGTACGACGCCGCCGGAATCACCAACGACCCGGCCACCTGGCGCCGGCAGGCGCCGCTGCTGCGCGACGTGGCCGCGGCCCTGGTCGACCAGGGCACCGAGGCGGCGGAAACCCTCGCCGCCCGGCTCACCCCATGGACCACGGGGTCGTTCAAGGAGATGTTCGACGGCCCGACCACCAGCGTGCCGTCCGGGCAGCTGATCACCTGGTCCACCCGGCACCTCGCCGACGAACTGCGCGCTCCCGGCATGCTGCTCGCGCTCGACGCGATCTGGCGCGACGTCGACGCCCCCGCCGTGTGGTCGGCGAACCCGCCCCGCCGGCTCGTCTTCGTCGACGAGGCCTGGACTCTGCTTCGGGACGGGGAGGGTGCGAAGTTCCTGTCCCGGCTGGCCAAAAGCGCCCGGAAACGCCGGGCGGGGTTGGCCGTCATCACCCAGGACGTGGGTGACCTGCTCGGCTCCGACCTCGGCCAGGTGGTGATCGCCAACGCGGCCACCCAGATCCTGCTGCGGCAGGCCTCGGCCGATGTCGTCGCTGACGTGTTCGGGTTGACCGCCGGCGAGGCGCGGCTGCTGCTCGGCGCCCGACGCGGTGAAGGACTCCTGCTGTCGGGTACGCACCGGGTCAGCTTCCAGGCGGTGGCGTCCCGGAAAGAGCACCGTCTCTGCATCGGTGATCTGGAGCTCACCGACGACGACTGACACACCGGCCAACATCCAGATTCTTCATCAGCCATCCCCTTTTCGTTTCAGGGAGGCAATCCCATGAACCCGCCAACCATCCCTTTCTCGTCGCCTTTCGCGGTCACGCCGCCGCCGTCGCCGGTGCCGCCGGACCTGCCGGCCCCGTCGCAGTGGCTCCTCGACACCGCCAGCGCGGTCGTGGCCTGGTGCGCGCCGCGGCCATGGCTGTTGGGCGTCGCCGCCGTTGCCCTGGCTGTCGCTGTCGCGGCTCGGGTGGCCCACGCACGGTGGCGGCAGCAGATGATGACCCGTCACGCCACGTGCCTGGTCATCACCCCGCCGCCGGAGGTCGACCCGTCCGGCACCGCCGCGTTCTGGGCGACGATGGCCGAGATCCTGCACGCCGGATGGCGTCGCCGGCTGCGCGACGGCCGCGCTCACATCACCGTCGAGTACCGGTGGACCGGACGGGAACTGTCCATCATGGTGTGGGTGCCCGGCACCCTGCAGACCGGGCCCATCCACGCGGCCGTGCGGGGCGCCTGGCCCGGCGCCGCGTGCACCGTGCTCGACGCGGCCCCGCCGCTGCCGGGCGGCGCGGTGAGCGTCGGCGGCGCGCTGACGCCGATCCTTCCGCCGTGGTTTCCGCTGGCCACCGACCACGACGCCGACCCGATGCGGACCCTGATCGCCGCCGCGTCCGGCCTGCACGCGGCCGAATCCGCGTGCGTGCAGGTTCTGGCCCGGCCCGCCACCGCGCGGCAGGTCCGCGGGCTGCGCCGCGGCGTGCAGGCGCTGCGCACCGGCCGTACGCCGGGCGCCGTGCTCGACCCGGCCACCTGGCTCCGGGCCGCCCTCGACCTGGTGGCGGACCTGTTCGGCCCCACCCGCCGCACCACCGACCCGCCGGGCCGCACGACGATGCTGCCCGGCGCTGACCCGCAGCGCGACCGCGACGGCCGCGCCGGCATCGACAAACTGGCCGGCACCCAGTGGGAGGTGGCAATCCGCTACGCCGTCGCGCACCGCAACCCCCGCGGACGTAGGCCCGAGGACCTGAAGCCTCGGCTGGTCACCCTCGCCCACGCGATAGCGTCGGCGTTCGGGGCGTGGACCGGCCGCAACCGGCTGCGTCGCCTCCGGCTCACCCAGCCCGCGCGGGTGCTGGCCGCCCGGGTGCTGCGCCGGGGCTTCCTGCTCAACACCGACGAGCTGGCCAGCATCGCCGCGCTGCCGCAGGACATCGCCGTGCCCGGTCTGGACCGCGCCAGAGCGAAGCCCATGCCGGCGCCGGTCGCCGTGCCGTTCGGCGGCCGAGGCACCAAGGTCCTCGGCCGGGCGGAGATCGGTGGACACAGCGTCGCGGTGAAGGTGCCCGACGCCCGCCAGCACCTGCACGTGCTCGGCTCCACCGGCAGCGGCAAGTCCACGCTGCTGCTGAACATGATCCTGGATGACATCCACGCCCGCCGCGGCACGATCGTCATCGACCCCAAAGGCGACCTCATCATCGACCTGCTCGACCGGATCCCGGCGAAGCTGGCCAACCGGCTCGTCCTCATCGACCCCGACCAGCCGGCCGGCGTCACCCTCAACCCTCTCGAAGGCACCGACCACGACCTGCTCGTCGACAACGTCGTCAGCATCTTCGGCAAGATCTTCGCCAAGCACTGGGGCCCGCGGATGGACGACGTGCTGCGGGTAGCCTGTTTGACCCTGCTGCGCAAGGCGAACGCGACGCTGACGCTGATCCCGTCGCTGCTGCAAGACCGCAAGTTCCGGTACAACTTCACCGCCGACCTCGACGATCCCGAGGGCCTGCGGGGGTTCTGGGAGTGGTACGAGTCGGCGCCGGCGCCGCTGCGGTCCCAGGTCATCGCGCCGCTGCTGTCCCGGCTGCGCTCGGTGCTGCTGCGCGACTTCCCACGCCGCACCTTCGGCGCCCCGGCCAGCTCGTTCGACATGCGCCGGGTCCTCGACGGCGGCATCCTGCTCGCCCGGCTCCCCAAAGGGCAGATCGGTGAGGAAACCGCCCGGCTGATGGGCTCGTTCGTCCTCGCCTCGGCCTGGCAGGCCGCCACCGGCCGAGTCCGGCTACCCGAGCCGCAACGCCGTGACGCCGTCTGCTACATCGACGAAGCACACAACTTCCTGACCCTGCCCGGCTCGGTGGGCGACATGCTCGCCGAAGCCCGCGGCTACCACTTCGGCATGGTCCTCGCGCACCAGAACCTCGCCCAGATGCCCCGCGACACCCAACTCGCGATCAGCGCCAACGCCCGCAACAAGATCTTCTTCACCTGCGCGCCCGAGGACGCGCACCACCTCGCCCGACACACCCGACCCGAGCTGGACGAGCACGACCTCAGCCACATGGACGCCTACCGGGCCGCGTGCCGCCTCGTCGTAGACGGCCGAGAAACCCCGGCGTTCACGCTGCACACCAACCCGCTCCGGCCGCTGGTCGGCGAGGCGACCGCGGTCCGGCAGGCCGCCGCCGCAGCCGTCGCCGGCAACAGCGGCACGCAGGCGGCGATCGCCCAACTCGCCGGCATCAACACCAACCCAACAGCGCACGGACCAGGCCCAACAGCCCCGGCCGAGGACCCAACAGACGACGACAGCACCACTACGTAACCCAACAGGTACGGCACGTCTCACCTGCCGACTGCGGCTACCCCGGCAGCGACACCATCGTCCGACAGCGCCAGACGCTGGTCCGCTCGGGCCGACCCCCGTCCACCCCGGCGCCCCTGCCTCGCGCCACCGTCGCCAGACACCAGACACCAGCCTCGGCCTGCGTCCGGAGCGTCTCGCCTGCCCCCAGGCGGGGCCGCCACAGCCACTCGTCAACGGGCGTACCCCGGCGCCGGTCATCGACCGCACCCGGTGGACGGCCAGCGGCGATCACGTTCGGCCTCAGCACGGCCCTCGGGCCGGACCACGACCCGGCCCGGCGTCGGCGCTGCACGGCCGGCCCCAGGCCGGGCCTGCCCACCCAACACCCCAGCTAGGAGGCACCATGCCCGCCGCCGACGACGCCCGACAGTTCCCCCAGGGGAACCCTGCACCGGGGAGCCGGCCGCTGGTCGTGCTCCGCACGACCTCAGCCACCCGCACCTCCGCGCAGACCCTGATCGACATCTCCCACCGGCTGCGTCCCCGCGACTACGCCATCGCCTCGCTCCTGCACGAACACACCACCCTGACTACCGACCAGCTCACCGCGATCCTCTTCACCAACCCGACCACCTGCCGGCACCGCCTGCACGCCCTGCGCAAGCTCGCCTTCGTCGACCGGTTCGTCCGCACCCGACCCGGCGCCCCCAACCCGGTCTGCTGGGTCCCCGGGCTGCTGTCGGCCCGCTACATGGCCCTCGCCACCGGAGAGAATCCCCCGACCGCGAAGGCGCTACGGGAACGCCAAGACCGCATCTACGCCACCCCGATGCTGGAACACCTGCTCGCGGCGAACCAGTTCTTCGTCGACCTGCTCGCCCACGCCCGCCAACACCCCGGCACCGGCCTGGTCCGCTGGTGGGGCGAACGCAGCACCACGGCGGCGTTTGGACGGCGTATCCACCCCGACGGTCACGGCATTTGGGTCGATGGGCAGCGCAGCACCGGTTTCCACCTCGAACTGGACCGGGGCACCGAACCGCTGCGGCGCCTGACCGACCGTCTGGCCTCGCACCGGCGGTTGCACGCCGAAGGAGGACCCGCCTACCCGGTGCTGTTCGTACTCCCCAACCGCGCCCGCGAGCAGAACCTGCACCGCAAGCTCGCCGAACGACCCGAGCCGAGCCTGACCATCGCGACTACCGCACCCGAGGCCGGAGCGAACCCGGCCGGCCCGGTGTGGCGGATCGCCGGCAACGGCCGCCACCGGCTCACCCTGGCCGACCTACCCAGCAGCCATGGACAACCCGGCCCCCTCAACCCCGGCCCGCCGAGTTGACCGGGTGGGCCTACTGTCGGTTGACATGGAACTCGTACAGATGCTCGCTGCGGCTGCCGATCAGGGGCCCACCCGAGCCGACTGGCTTGCCGCGTGGGCGGGCCTGCTGGCCGCCGTTGGCACGGTCGGTACCTTCGTTTGGCAGGCGCGTGCTCTTAGTCGGGAGCGCGAGACGCGGCGGGAGGAAGTTAAGCGTCTGGAGGCCGACCAGCGAGATGCGCAGGACGCCCAGGCCCGGACAATCGTTCTGCACAATCCGGGATGTGGCGGAAACCAGCGGGTCTCGGTCCGCGATTACGGCGTCACGCTCGGCAACTACGGGGTGCACCCCATCACCAACATCAGGACCACGCTGACCCACCGCGAGACACAGCAGGATCTGACCGCCGGCGGCCCACAGCCTCTCCCAGTTCTGAAGGCCGGCGACATGCAGCACCTAAGCTGGAAGGTGGACGGCTACAACGTGGTATGGCCACCCGATCTCGACCATCACGATCTGCCGAATCTATTTCACTGCGAAGTGGCGTTCACGGACGTTAACGGCGTTCGCTGGATGGTGCGGCCAGGTCTCGGACAGCAGCCGTCTCGGGTCTTCGACTTCTGACACCTCTGGGTCTTTTGGTTATGCGGCGAGGGCGTGAGCGGACCGCAACATCGGCCGCCACAGAACCTCAGGGGTTTTCACGCCGTACCTACCTCCGTCGAGGTAGTAATCCCGCTCCTTGATCGGCTCGTCCTCGCCGACCAGCTGTGCCTTCGGGTCCCATGTGTAGCCCGGAACCTCGGTGATGAACCCATCGTACGACTCATGCACATCCATCAGCCCGGCCGAGAACAGCGACGTCATCAGCCGGATCCCGTCTAACACGTTGTTGTTGGCGGCGGCGACGATGCCGAGGCGGAGCAGGTCCTCCCGCAGTCCTGCGGCGGACGGGTCGACCACCACCACTCCGGCGTGAGTTTCAGGTCGTCGCGGGGCCAGCGTTGGAGGCTGGTGGCGTACTCCAGGTTCGTGAGCCGGCGTTGCCGCTTGAGCCAGTGGTAGGGGCCGGCGCGGCTGCAGGTACCGAACACCTGGGCGCCGGGGACGCTGTTGCGGGTGCCGAGCATGCGCCAGAGGTCCTCGGGCCAGTTGGCGATTTCATGGCCGTGCGCCCCGGCGAGGGTCAGGTCCTGAATTTTCTTCCCGGCCTTGATGCCGTTGGCTCCGGCGGTGTAGATGCGTCGGCCGAACAGGCACAGCTCACCAGCGCCGACGGAATATCGGCAGCGTTTGGTGCCGGCCATCTCGATGATCGGCCGGTCGCTAAGTTCGCCACCATGGGAATCAGCGACATCATCACGAGCACCATCGCAGTGCTCGCCCTAATTGTGTCGGGCTGGAGTGCGTGGTTCGCGCGGGCATCCTCTCGGTCGGCGGAGCGACAGGCGGTGGCAGCCGAGGCCGCGCTGCCGCCGCCGAAGGATGTGGCCTGGGTTGTCCAACGCCGAAACAAGGGGCGCTACGTGCTGAGTAACACCGGCACGAAGCCAGCGAAGGGTTTGCAGTGGATCCCGGCTGGCGCCGAGAACGAGGGATTCATCCGCTTCCCGAGGGACGTTGGTCGGGTCCTGCCGGGAGGTGATGTCGCGTTCACGGTCATACAGGCGTACGCGGATGCCCCGACCAGTTGTTCCTCACCTGGGATGGGCAGAGCGAGGCTGTGGCGGTCCCCTCCCTTCGTAAGGCTTAGAGGCCCGAGACGGGCAGGCTGCAGGTCTCGGGCCCGTTGCCTCGTCAGCGGCTGGCGCGCTGGCCGCGTGGGCACTCTGGGTTGGTGCATGCATCGATCGGCGACCACCGATCTGGACCGGAAGAGAGCCGGTCGTCCGGGGCCCAATCCTGCGTTTCCATCTGCTCTCCGCACTCGGAGCAGTCATCGGGCTCGTGGTAGCGCTTCTCCGCGCTGGTGTAGATCTTCTGGGGACTCATGCGCTCAATCGTGCCGCAAGGGGACACACAGTCGAGGTCGACACTTCTGCTGGTGTCAGCGAGTCCCCTGGCGCCCCGAAGGGGCAAATTGGCACGTGGCCAGAGCGAGGTCAGGAGTTGTCCGGGTTGACCAAGTCCTCCACCGTCACCACGACGGGGCTTGCCTTTCCCTGCTTGCTTGCCGTCGTGCGAGGCGGCAACGCCCGAACGCCAACCAGGTAAACCCGGACCCCCGCCATATCGACGTACGGGAACGAGACGCCCTTGGACTCGTCAGCCGGAAACTGAAGCGGGCGGCCGGAGATGTTGAAGATAACCAGGTAGGCCACGCTCTTCTGGTAGTCCTGGGCGTATTGGATGACTTGGTTGTACCCCTTGGCCAGGTAGTTCTTGCCGCGTGATCCGGCATCGAAGATCTTGCCGTCGCAAATCAGGGCGTCGTCCGAATCGACCTCCCCGATGATGTCCGCCTCGCCGGACGCCGAGCGGGGCTTGGCGTGGGTGACGTAGTTCCCCTCTAGGTACAAGAACC
Organism: Micromonospora sp. WMMD1082; assembly: GCF_029626175.1. NCBI lineage: Bacteria > Bacillati > Actinomycetota > Actinomycetes > Micromonosporales > Micromonosporaceae > Micromonospora > Micromonospora sp. WMMD1082. Next base: position 3,488,184 of record NZ_JARUBM010000002.1, read on the forward strand.
GCTGAAGGTCCAGGTTGTAGACCTCCTCGCCGTTGCGCGTGTCCTGCTGGAACCGGGCGTAAAGCTCTTCCCGATCGAACCACTCAACTCGACGGACATACCGCTCCAAGGTGTAGAGCACACTGCTCTCCGCGCCCACTCGCTCACCCATGTAGTCAAAGAAGGGTGCGAGCGCCAGCTCTACGAATTTCCGCCACCCGTCGTTGATGTTGCGCTCGCCGGACGCAAAGGCCATTTGCCGCACGATGGTCGATTTGTCGCCATGCTTGATGTCGCCTTCGGCGATGTGCTTCATGAGGCGCCATGCGAGCACGGCCCGGCCCCCTTCGGTGGTGCTCTTCCAGGAGAGATCGCGTTGCTGTAGGCGGGAAAGGAAGGCGGCGAAGTCCAAGCCCGGCTCGATCTGCTCGGCCTCGGCGAGAGCGGCACGAAGCGCCGGCTGCTTCTTAACCCAGTCGACGACCAGCCGTACCTCGTGACCGGCGAAACCGTAGTGCTGGGTCAGAATCCGACGCATGCGTTCACGGAGCGCTACCTGGAGGTCCTGCTGATGCCTCATCCGAAGATGCCCTTCACCGCTCGGTTGATCTGCCGATCCAGGGTGTCACCCAAGGTCTGCATCTTGCCGCCTACGTCCAAGAGACGAAGCTGAAGCCGGCAGCACGGACACGTCACGGTGCACTGCGCGATGACCTCAGAGAGGCGGATCCATACCTGGTAGCCGCACTCCGGACAGTCAATCTCGTGATCGCCATGCAAGATCTGGCTGGCCAGGGACACGAGAAGCATCATCCACCCCGACTGGGGGCGAGGCCAATCGATCAAGTGGCCCCAGCGACTGCGCCGATACGCACCCAGACGTGCGGCGCCCCCGCCACCGCCCCGGGCAGTCCGCATCGGCAGCCGGGTCTGGTGCAGCGGCAGTGGTCGCAGCGGCAGATCACGGTGGCCTGGGTGGCGGTGTAGGCGGAGACGAGGCGGTCGCGGCAGGCCGGGCATTCGGCTCCGGCGAGGTGCACCAGGCCGGCGCCGATGCGGAGCTGTCGGCGGATCGCCCGTTGAGGCGGTCGAGGAACTGGGTGGTGCGGGTGGCGGCGTGGCCGCTCATGGCGGGATGGCCGAGCGGATCCGGGTGAGCGTGTTGACGGTGTCGGTCGGCGGCAGGTGCTGGGCGACGTGGTGGCACCCCAGAGCTGGGTTGTGTCCGTCGACGAGCAGGAGCGGGCAGGGTTCGGGTGCGGATGGCAGGACGGAGCCACCCATCAGCTCACCACCTTCAAGAGTTGATTAGCGACAAGGGCGGGCCAATAGTCCCGCGAGCGGTGGTACGCGGCCCGTGATGCTGCGGCGTAGCTTATCGGGTCGGCTAGCAGGCGTTGGGCGGCGCGCCACAGGCTATCGGGGCGGGACCGGTGCGGCACGTTGAACCCGCCGTCGGCGATCAGGTGGGGCAGGTTCCCGACGTCGTAGGCGACGACCGGGGTACCGGCGGCCATGGCTTCCAGCGCGACGAGGCCGAACGTTCCGGCGCGGGACGGCACGATCACGACGCTGGCGCCGGCCAGCCAGGGTCAGATCTTGTGCCAGGCGAGGCCGGGTAGCAGGATCACGGCGGACTTCTCGGTTGCCAGCGCTTTGCACCTGTCGCGTAGCTGATTCTGGCTGCCGGTTGCCAGCTCGAACGGGGCATCGGCCGCGACCTCGATGGGCCGTTCGATATCGCTTCACGACCGAAACCGTGTACGCGATCATCGACCTACAGGTCCATCAAGCCACACCGGCGCAGCTGGCTGGCAAGACCCGTGATCACTGGTCCATGGAGAATAAGGTCCACTGGCTACGAGACGTCACCTACGACGAAGGCCGATCCCAGATCCGCGCCAGCGCCGGGCCCCAAGTCATAGCCGCCCTACGCAACACTGCCATCGGCGCACTCCACACCGCCGGCATCACCAACATCGCCGCCGCCAACCGACATCACGCTCGCGACAGCACCCGCCCACTGGGCCCTACTCGGCATCACCTAACGACTTTGCCGCCGGGGCTCTGGGAGTGAGGATTGGGTGGATGTGGATGGCGTCGGCAGGGAAGCGCGCCAGCCGGAGGGGCAGGGATGCCGGGATGTGGAGCAGGGTCGCGTCGACCTGCATCTGTAGGTTCGGTCCGATTCGTCTGCCCACTGAACGCACTAGGCCGTCTCTGTTGAGTTCTTCTTCGATGTGTCGCAGTGTGGCCTCGGTCCAACGGCTCTTAACAACTGTCAGGTGTTTTCCGTAGTCGCCGATCAGAGCCTCGCGAACGGGCTCAGGGTCCGTTGCCAACGCGACAGGTCGGCTTGGTTCCGTATCTGCTGGATGCCAGAGATCGAGCAATAGCCCCTCTGTCATCAGCTGGCGTTCCGCCTGCGACCGGACTCGAATCGTCCTATGGTCAGGGCGAGTGGCAGCGTTCACGTAGTGGACGTCCGCTTGTGGCTCAACAGCATTTACGCCGAGGACGCGCACCGCGCTGTTTTCCAGGCGCCCATCGATGACAGTGTGGCGGCCCTCGAAGCGGTCTAGATCGACGAATGTTGCGGGGTGAAGCATGGCGGTTGGTGCGGCGGAAACGATCGTACCGTCGGACGTTAGGGCAGTTCCGCCGACAGCGAGCAGGCAGTGCGTCTCTCCGACTCGAAGCACGAAGCCCTCTCCGCGCACCGGCTGCCCCTCGTTGACGACGAGGGGCAGCCATCTGTCGGCCTGGTTCATGGAGTCATGGTATCCGCGCCTAGGCGCAGGCTGCCTCCGCGGTGGTCTTGACTGGTGCCAGGTCGGTGACGGTGCGGGCGGGGCTGGATCCAGTTGCGCGTAGCGTGCGGTCCAGGTCGACCATGAGGATCCAGTAGGTCTGGCAGGGCGGCAATCCGTCGTTACGCTGATCGCATCGGAGCGCACTGTAGGAAATTCCATAGGTGGTCGCGATGTAGCTTCGACGGTTGAGGCATTTCTGCTGGGTCGTGATGTGGTTGCCGTCCCACGGCACCCAGTTCGCAAGAAGTGCCTCCTGAGTGGAGGCGGATGCGATATCGTGACTTGGTGCGGCCTGTGCTGCGATGCCTGGCTGCCACAGTAGGCTGAGAAACAGCACTACTGCGGACAGGACGAATACTTTCGGTGTCTTGCGCATGACGTCCTCCGTGGCTCTAGTTGAGCATTCCCGTCGCGCCGGACTGATACTAGTTGATGCGGTCTATGATCGGAACATCGTTGGTTACGAAGTCGATTGAAATGTCACCGATGAACGCGATAGTCGGATTGTGCGTCGATCTGACGCTTCTGCATCCAGGTAATCGGGCAGCCGCCATTGGTGGTCTGGCCTGGCGGGATGTGGTGGTGGGCGGTGCGAAGTGGACGCAGCCGCCTGACGATCATGTGTTTGTGAGAACGACCCGAGGACGGACCGTGTCGCGGAAGTGTTCCCCGACGAGCGGGCCATCACCGAGGCCGGATGGTCGTCGCAGGACGCCTCGGACCTGCTCGCCGTGCTCGGGCCACCGCGGGTCGGTATTCCGGCCAACCGGATTCCCGCGTTCCTCCGATGGCTCTCCGGTCGCCGGTTTAGCGCCCTGGCAGGCCGACACCGATCGCGCGGGCGGGCCGTCGACGCACCCGCCCTGCCGCCGAGGCTGGCACCGAGTCCCGACCCCGCCAGTCAGAGCCAGCCTGACCAAATCCTCTTCCCCGCCGGGGCATGCCGCGGCCCGCAGGGACCTGTAATCCCAGCGGCGGACGATCCCACCACCGCAACGGCTACCGAGCATTACCGAACAGGCACGGAACCGCAGGGCTGTGCACCCAACAGCTCGCCGCCTGGCCCAACAGGGCACACGCGCTCAGCCGATTCGGCGGACCCGTTACCCAACACCGCAGGTCAGAGCCGTGATCGTTCGATCGGCCGGGAGAACTGCTGTTGGGTTGCCGGGCTACGGTGAAGCCTCAACTTATTGAAACCCCCCATGCATCACCCACCGGCGCAGTCGCCCACGACCGCGGTCGCAACCGCCCACCCGCTTCGGCCGGTCGGCCTGCCCCGCCCGTCGGCGCCCCGCCCACCCGCACCACCTCGCACCATCTCCGGCCCCGCGCCGTGCCCGCCGCAGCCCTGCGGCCCTGCCCCGCGCCGGCCCTGACCGACCTTTCGGTCGTCTTCTCATCCCCACACGCCTTCGCGCGGAGGCCACCTCGCGCACTTCCACACCTCAACAACGAGGAGGACAACCATGCCCAAGACCTTCGTGGTCGTTGTGTGCCTTCCTGCGGACACGCCCACCGACCAATTGGTCGCCACCGCCGTTGCCCGGCTCGCGTCGAGCCCCTGGACCAGTGCCGGCCCCGCCGGACACTTCCCGATCACCACCCGCTGGCGCCGCGGACGCCTCGTGCAGCCCTGGCACGACACCGCCGCCGGTGGTCCGCTGCACCTGCTCGACCTCGATGCGATGCGCGCCACCGCCTGGGACGCCTCCTGGCGCCGCTGGGACATCTGGCATCGCGTCGTCGCCGGTACGCGGCCCGCCCTGCCGTACTGGCACTTCGTCGACCGGCACCGCGCCGAACCACACAAGTACAGCCTGGCCAAGGCGCAGCAGCACTACCTGGCTCAGCCCAGGATCGCCGCGATGCGCATCTACAACGCCCTCCGCAACAAGATCGGCGCGTTGCCGACCAACCAGCTCGAAGCGTTCCAGGCCAGCGACGACGGCAACGCCTACGCCTACCTCGGGCTGCTCACCGCGGTCCCACGCGACGGCCTCATCACCCTCGACGGCCACCACCTGGCCCCGGCCTCCGACCGGCTCGCCGACTGCCTGTCCTACCTCGAATCCGCACAACAGCACCTGAACACCCTCAGCTCCCGCGATCACCTCGTGGCGGTTGCCACCGCATAGGCCCGGGGCACAGCGAGAAGGCGAACCGGTAGCCCGGTTCTCCTTCCCGCTCATCCGCCGCCTGCTCGCCGGTAGTCCCGACGCGGTAGCCGTCCGCGCCCGGCCGCAATAAGCGCCGCCTCACCCACGCCATCCCACAGCTGCCAGGGCGGACCCGCTTGCCGGTCCGTCTCGTTCTCGCGTTCCACACCCTCGGGAGGGAGCCTGCCCATGTTCCTCACGTACTTGCGCGCGGTGGTTCGTCGCCCGTCGCTGCTTGCCCTCGGCGCTGCGCACGCCACCGTCCTCGCGTTGATCGTCACCGCCCGGCCATACGCGGCGGCGATCGCCGGCCTGTTCGGCACCGCCTTGCTGGCGTTGCTCATCGCCAGGGCCGACGGCCGCACGACCCGCGCCCGCGCCGAGCGGGACACCGCCACCGGCCGCATCGCCGACCTGGAAGCCGACCTGGTCGAGGCCAACACCGACCCCGTCACCGGACTACCCGTGCGACGGCTCGCCGAACAGCACCTCGCCGCCTCCACCGGAATGCAGCTGACCGTGGCGGTCATCGACGTCGACGGCATGCACGAGATCAACAACAGTCACGACCATCAGGTCGGCGACGCCTACCTCGCCGGGGTCGCCGACCGCCTGCTCGGGGTCGCCACCGACGGCGATATCGCCGCTCGGCTCGGCGGGGACGAGTTCGTCCTCATCACCGCCCGCGCCCCGCAGCACCTCGCCGCCGTCCTTGCCGACGCTGTGCGGGAGCCCGTCACGATCAACGGCGCCCGCCTCCCGCTGCAGCTCAGCATCGGCATCTGCCGCACCGCCGGCGGTGACGTGCACGGCGGCCTCGGCCGCGCCGATCGGGCCATGTACGCCGCGAAGCGGCGCCGCAGCGGCATCGAACACTACGACCCTGAGCGCGACGGCGCGCCACAGCAGCCTGGCGTACGTCCGGCTGTTCGGCGGCGCGACGGCCCCGCCACCCGGCCCAGCACCGACAACTCTTGACCTCGCCACCGTGCCGGCATCCGACGTGGCCGGCGCTGTCCATCACCCCGAACCCGCAGCCACACCATGAGGGAGGCGAACCCTGTGGGTGCCGATATGACCCTACGCAGCCTGTACCTGCCCGCCGGGCACACCATCAACCACAGCACCGTCACCGACACGATCCGCCGACTGTGCCGCCAGGCCACCGCCGACGACCTGCGGGTCCTGATCGATCACGGATGGCTGGACGACGAGGTGCCCTACTCCGAGGACACCTGGAACGACGAGGCACTGACCGCCCGCGCCGCCACCCTCCGCCAGGCCGCCGAAGCCGCACTTCTCCAGATGGTCGACCGGTTCGCGCGCTCGCTGGGACACCGCGACGTCATCCGGTACCGCTTCGACAACGATGACGAGGGCATCGACGCCTACCACACCGGCGGGCTCAGCTGGGGCAACCACCCCACCGACGCCTCCGAGGCGTGGGACATCGTCTTCGACACCGGCCGGCTGCCGCATACCTGGCCCGACCAGATCGGGGCCGCCGCCGGGCTGCTGCACCCCTGGGGCACCGGCCCGGCCGTCACCATCGCCACCTTCCGCGCCTGGGCCTGACACCGGCACGGCAACGCACGGCTACACCCGCACCGTGCAGCCGTAATCGCCCGGCCGCGCCCGCGCATCCCCGCCCACCCCGGGCACGGCGCGGGACCGGGCACACCCGAGGTCCCACCGCTGTCCACACCTGTTTCCACAGGCCGTCGCCCGGCCTTACCCGCGCCCGATGGCGCCTTCCGGGCACGGCCCTATCGCCGTGCCCGGACTCCCCACCTATCTCGGAAGGGGTCTGGCATGACCGGACTGTTCGCTGCCCGAAGCACCGTCGTGCCCGCTGGTCTGCATCTGGGGCAGGCCGTGCACGTCAATGCCCGTGCGGCGTGGCTATCGGCCACCGTCGCGTCGATCACGCACACCCGCATCGGTGTCGCCTACGGCGCCCCGCGTCAGGCCGGTGGCCCGCTGGCCGACGCGGTCGCGCCGTGGGTGGTCCGCCCCGCCGACGGGGTCCACCTGCGGCCAGTGCACGAACTGCGTGTCGGCGACGACGTGGTCGCCTTCGACGGCACGACGTTTACGGTCGCCGGGGCGTGGCCGGGCCGCGACCGCTGGTGGGTCATCGACTACACCAATGGCGAGCGCGCCACCGTGCCCTCAAAGGCGATCCTGCGGCTGGCCGATCCGACGCCGACGGTCACCGTCAACGGCGTCCCCCTGTGACGCAGCCGAATCCCGGATGCACCCGTCATCGTCGCGCGTCGGCGCAGAACACCGCCGACCCCGATGCTCCCGCCAACCGCCGCGTATGGATTCGCGGCCTGCCCGACAGCTGTCCCGCGCAGATCATCCACCACCACGGACAGGTCGGCCGGTGACCGGCCGCTCGGCACGGCTGGGCGTGTGGGCCGCTGCCACCAGCAGGCTGCGTACCTACACCGCATACGGCTGGTGGCTGCTGGCCGGCGGGCGGGCTGGCCGTGGCCTGCACCCGGACGACCTGACGCCGGCCCAGCGGCTGGTGTGCGCCGCCGTGCACCACCACGCCGACTGCGTCACCGCGACCGGTGGCGTCTACTTGGGCTGCCAGCCGCACGACCTTGTCGACCTGACCAGCATGTCGGCCGGGTCGGTGAAGGCGGCCCTGCACCGGTTGGTCCGGCTGCGTTGGCTGGACCGCGACACCAGCAGCGGCACCTTCCAGGTGACCACCCTGGCACACGCGTTCACGCACAGCGGCTGGCTCGATGATCCCGCACTCGCCGGCGACCCCCTGATCGACGTCCTCGCCGGCCCACCCGACTGATCCGGTAGCCGGACACGCAGCTGCCGTACCGGCGCCTGCACCGCGTGCTTGTGTGGCCGGTCTACCGATTCCCCTTGCGCGCGGTGGCGCGCGAATCCACTCCGCGTCCCGGTGTCCTGCCGGGCTTATATCTGAAAGGCATCGCCATGACCGACGCACTGACCTCCGAACGTGGCGACACCCCGATCGCTGTCGCCACGCCGCCGCCACCTCGTCCGCTGACCGCGTACGCCGCCTCTCCCGGCCAAGCCGTCACCATTGTGGACGCCAGCTCCCGCTACGACGCCGTCGTGTTGTCCCCGGCCGCGGGGACGAGCATGGTCCGTGTCCTGGTCGACGGCCAGGTGGTCCGTGGCCTGCGCGCCGACATCCCCGCAGTGGCGGTCACGGATCCGGCCACCGCGCTGGCGTTGACCCGGCAAGCCGTGGCGTGGGCGCTGGCCGAACAGGACAGCGCCGTCGAACGCGCCCACAGCCTGGTCGAGCAACGCGACGAGGATCGGCGACGCCAGGCCAGCCAACTCACCGAGATCCGGTCCTACGCCATCGACCAGTACCGCGACGAGGACATCACCCGAGACGGGCTCGACAGCCTCCTGTCCCGGCTCGATCTCGATCCCTACCAGCCGCGCCACCGAGTCCGGTTCACCATCAGCGGCAGCTTCGACGTGATGCCCGACGCCGACCGCGACACCGACGACACCGAGTCCGACGTCCGCAACTACCTGCGGATCAATGCCGATCAGGTCGACAACGTCGACGACGACACCGTGACGATCGATGTCACGGCCGACGTGGAAGACCTCGGCGACTGAGGCGCGCATCGCGGCGACCGCCCGACGCGGAGTGACCACCCAGGACATCCTCCCGGTCCCGACATCCCACCCGCTACGGGCCCGCGCCGCCAGCGGCGGGCGTACCTGCACACAACCTTGTCATGGCCGATGCCCGGCCACCCCCCTTTTCCGCGCCGGGCATGGCCAGACGGCCATGCCCGGCGACTTCACGCACAGGAGTCTCCATGGCCCGTGAAACCTTCCGATACATCGTGGTCGCCACCGACGGCACGAGCCACGAACACCACACCAGGCAGCGCGACGGCGACGTCGCATCGCTGCTGCGCCGCGCGGTCGGCGGGGTGCCGGCACCGATCCCGATCGGAGTCCCGGACCTGCACGTCTGGGGCGACGAGGACGGCCACCGGAAAGCCCTGTCCCCGAACCCTGTCGCCCGCCTGCTCGTGGCGCGTCTCGGCGGCGGCGAACTGCCGCTGGTCGGACCGATCGTGCTCACCGGTCGCCACGCCTGCGCGGCCACAAGCCTCACCACCAACCAGATCGACGCGGTACTCGCCGCGCTCGCCCACTGCCGCTGACCTGCATCGGCGGCGCGGGCCGCCGATGGTCTCGTGAAGGAGTACCAACCTGTGGATGCACCCGGAAAGCTGATTCTCACCACCAACGATGATCTTGTCGCTGCGGTGCCCTACCTCGTCGGTTTCACCCCGACCGACAGCCTGGTCATTGTGGTCCTGGACGGCACACAAGTCCGCCTCGCCGTCCGCCTCGACCTACCCCAACTGTCCGATCTGGCGGAGCTGGCGGCGGAGGCCGCGCAGAACGCCACGATAATCGCCCGGTACGGCTCGGCGGCGTTCCTCGTCGGGTACGGCCCGGCCGACCGGGTCGCATCCGCCGTCGCGTTGCTCACCACCGCGCTGACCGATACCGGCGTAGACGTCCAAGGAGCTCTGCGGGTCGACGATGAGCGCTACTGGTGCCTGTGCGGCACCGCTGCCTGCGCTGACGGCGTGGCTCACGACCCTGCCGCCAGCAGGATCCCGGCGGAAGCCGTCTACCGCGGTGTCGCACCAATGCGGGACCGGGCCGCACTCGAACAGCTGATCGCGCCGGTGACCGGGCCGGAGCGTACCCGGATGCGCACTGCGACATACACCGCGCTGTTCCGGCTACACCTCACGCTGTCCGAGGCCGTTGTCTCGATCACCGACGACGAACAGCCAGTACCACCGGAACACGTGGTGCGCGAGGGCATCGAGGCGGTGCAGCAGGCGTACGACTCCGCTGCCCGCGGCGAGACCCTCTCCGACGGCGCTGTGGCGTGGCTGACGGTCGTCCTCATGGTCCCCGAGATCCGCGATCACGCGTGGATCACCTGCGACGGCAGCGACACGCAGCGGGGGCTGTGGATCGACGTGACCCGACGGGCGATGCCCGCCACCAGCGCCGCCCCGGCCTGCCTGCTGGCCATCACCGCCTACCTCGGTGGTGACGGCGCCCTAGCGAACATCGCCGTGGACCGGGCCTTGCACGCCGACCCGGACTACCACCTGGCGCACCTGCTCGGCCACGCCCTGCGCTCCGGCGTGCCGTCGCAGCGATGGCGGGCCGCCACCACCGGCACCACCGAGTAGGCCGTCGCTTCGGTGCCCGTCCCGGGCGCCGCCGGCATCCTGCGCGGATCTTCGCGAGCGAAGGTCCGCACACCGTTCGAGGTGAGGGCAGCCGGTGGCACCCGGCTGCCCTCGACACCTCCCCACGCTGGATTGGAGGTATGGGCACCATGTCCACCCTTGCGCAGGTCACCGCACTCGTCGCGGCGATGATGATCACCGCCGCCGCCACCTCCCACCTGACCCGGCGGCGTACCGCCGCCCGCCATCGGGCGGCCGTCGCCGCCGCGCTGCACACCGCCCACCATGACGACCTGACCGGTCTCGGCAACCGGGCCGGCTTCCACGCCGCCCTCGCCGTCGCCGGACGACCCGTCGCGGTGATCCTGATCAACCTTGACCGCTCCCGGATGTTCGCGGCGCGCTTCGGCGACCGCGCGTTCGACCAGCTGCTCGTCCTGACCGCCGGCCGGCTCCGGCACGCCGCGTCCGCCGCGGGCGGGCAGGTGTTCCGTCTGCGCCGCGACGAGTTCGCGGTAGTCGTCGACGACCGCGCCGACGCCGCCGGCCTCGCCGCGCGGTGGGTCGCTGCCGTCGCCGAGCCGACCGACATTCATCTCACCGGCCCGCCTGTCACGGTCACCGTCACCGTCACCGTCACCGCCTGCGCCGGCGTCGCCGTCCTCGCGCCACACGTGGACGCCGAGCGGCTGCTGGCGCTCGCCCACGCCGATCGTGCCTTGCGGGCGGCAAAGCAGACCGGCCGCGGGCACACGACGGTGTTTAACCCCGCCGCCATGCGCGGGACCACCGATGGTGGGCCGCTTCGATGAAGACCCGCAGACCGGTCATCTGCCGCCGTCGGGCGCGTGGCGCTGCGGTTGTCGGCGGAGACGTGTACGGGCTGATCGACTGGGACGACGCACCGATCCTGATCGTCGGCAGCAGCGTCGAGGCAGTGACGCGGGAAGCGATCCGGATCTTCGCCCGCACCCTCGCCGAGACGGGCAGCCTGGCCGAGGACGCCCCGGACTTCACCGATCGGTATCCGCTGCCCGATGCCGACGGCCCGATCACCGCCATCGACGACTGGCTGACCCGGCTGCGCCGGGCGACGGCCATCCCCTGGTTCGCCATCCTCGACGACGAGGTGGTGATCGCCCGGTGACCGCCCATCACGGCAGCTGCGCCACCGCCACCAGCCTCCGCCCGTCACCCGGGCTCCGGCACCACCCGCGGGCACGGGCAGCCGGGTATCCGCTGCATGTGGGGCCGGCGACCGGCTGACGGTGCACGCCGACCACGTCGGCGACGTACCCACCGAGGGGCTGGCCGTCGCCAGTCCCCGCAACCCATCCCAGTTTGACCCCGTCCCGGGGATCGCGCCGGCCTGTGTGCCGCAACCCCGGGGGCATCCGGGGTGGTACGCGGCCCGGCGCGGTGCCTGGACTCCGAACGAAAGGACACGGAGACCCATGATCGAGCCATCCGCGCAAATCCAGGCCCTGCTCGCCGCCGTGGCTCTGCGGCCAGCCGCCGCCGAGGGAATGCGGGCGATAATGCAACGCCAGTCCGAGTTCCCCAGCACGACGCAGGCGCAACTCACCGGGATCGCCCTGGACCCGTACGGCCGCGAGTCCGCCGACCAGTTCCTGGACACCTACTGGTCCGACGAACAGCGGCAACACGACATCGCCCGTGCCAGCAGCACCGAGCGTGAAGTCGTCATCGGCAGCGGATTCCACGCCGCCACCTACGCCGCGGTCCGCGTTCTCAGCGGCTACCCGAAGCCGCTGGTGCTGGAACGCCACCAGCGCGTCGGCGGCACCTTCGCCCTGACCGCACGGCCGACGTTCTGGCTCAACTCCCGCAACCGCGCCGGCGGCGCCGGAACCGCCGGCGACCAAGGGGCAAGCCTGAACTACCTGCCCGGAGCACCGATCCAGGCAGCGGACCTGTCCATGATCGAATATCAGCCGAACACGGACATGGCGTTCGTGATCCGCCTCGCCCTGGCCCAGTACGCCGACGTGCTGACCAACGCCAACGTCTCATCCGTCGGCGCCGCCGGCACCGGCGCCACAATCGAAATCGACGGCAGGGCCCCGCTCCTGGCCGGTCGGGTCATCGATGCGCGCGGCGTGGGTGACCCGAAACCCGACGGCGCCAACGGCACCACGATCCTCACCTTCGGACAGTTCATGCAGCGGATGGCCGGCATGTGGCCACTACGCGGACTGCGTCGCGTCGCGGTCGTCGGTGGTGGTGACTCTGCCAAGTGCGCCGTCGAATCGCTCCTGGGCCTCGCGCCGCCACCGTTCATGGCCTCCGCCGCACTCGACCAGGTCGACCGCATCGACTGGTACGCCGAGGACCTGCCGACGACCTGCGAACAGTGGCAGACCGACATGCGCGGCAGGTACCAGGGCGCCGGCCGCTACCTGCGACCGGACCGGCGCGGCGTCCAGCGACTCACCGTGCTGAGCCGCCGGGTGCGTCCCATCGCGCTACCCGCCGCCGGCCTCATCGACGGGCGCACCTACGACCTCGTCATCGTCTGCACCGGCAACCGCGAGACACCCATCGACGGACTCGAACTCGCCTCATTCGACGACTACCGAACCCCCGACGGCAACGCCATCGCCCGTACCCATGACACCCTGCCCGCGTTCCGCGTCGGCCCACACGCCAGGCTTCCGTTCACCGCCACCGAGCGCGCCGACGGCGTCGCGGACATCGCCCCCAACGCCGTCTCCATGTTCCGGACCGCACCCAAGACCGCCGCGCTGGCCGCGACCCTTCCCGCACCGAGGCGCAGCTGACGCACGCACATCCGTCGGGCTCAGCGACACCAATGCCTACCGCGGATCGCGCCGCGGCCGGGCAGCCCGTCACCCCGGCATAGCGACCAGCCGACCGGGGGCGCGGCCATCGTGCGATCACAGCCGTGACCGGCCTTCCCGGCCACGCCGCCGTACCCCGCGGGCGATCGCAGGCATCCGGGGGACTGACCCATCCGGCTGCGCCCCGCATGAGGCCGCCCTGGTGCCGCCACAAAGGCAACCATTCATCTATCCACAGGAGACCTTCATGCCTTACCTCGGCCAGGAAGACGCCACCCCCGATCGGGTCCGCCGCTTCCTCACGGAGAACTACACCGAGCCGGACGGCACTCCGCTGTCCGACGCGCGGCTCACCGAACTGCTCACCGATCACCACGACGTCGTCGAGCGTGGTACCCGGCTGCTCTCGTACGCCTACTACGTCGGCGACAAGATCGCCGAGGCGGCCGGACTGCACTGGGTCGGTGACGACTCTGAGACGTAGGTAGCCGCCACCGCCGATCCGGGCCCGAAGCGGACCGCACGCGGTTCGTCCAGACCCGGACGTCGCGCCGACCGTAACCCCACGCTCCCGTGTGCGGCAGCACCCGCCAACGAGTGGGTGCTGCCGCACACGACCACCGCTTCCGAGCGGAGCACATCTCGATGAAGGCAGAGGCCGCGTTCACGTCGCTGCTGGCCGCGGCACGCGCGCTCAAGCCCTACACGACACCGCAGCGCTCGCACACCCGCAACCGGCTGCTGTACCTGCGTACCGACAGCGACATCCTCACCCTGTCCGCCACGACCGGCGACGAGACGGCCCACGTGGCAGTTCCCGGCGCGGTCGCCGACGGCACCTGCGCGGTGGCGCGCGACACCCTGATCCGGGCGTTGACGGCGATCAAGCCGGGCGGGAGGGCGGCCCGCGCCGCAACCGTCAGGGTGCCCGCCGCCGACGGACAGCTCCACCTAGACCTCGACACCGGTTCGGCGTCGGACTCGACACCGACGATCCGGCCGCGGACCCGCCGACGGTCGCACTGGCGCACGGAAAGCTGGTCACAGTCGGCCCGGTCGCCGGCTGGTGCGACCTGGTCGCCGGCGTCGCCACCGCGGCCGGCCGCGACCTGGCCCGCCCCGATCTCTCGGCCGGCCGGCCGCGCCGCGACCATCCGCAGGTCGTGCTCATGGTGGAGGCCACCGACCGCCACCGCGTCCATCGCGGCACCTGGAGCGAGCCGGCCGGCGAACCTGTCGACGCGTGCATGCCCGTCGACGCGGCCCGCCGCGCCGTACGACTGCTGCGCGCCCTCGACCCGACCGGGCAGGTTCCTCGTCCACACCGACGACGCGACCGTCACCTGGCACACCAGCCAGTGACGGTGAGCGCCGTCACGGGCCCGAATGCCCTCCCCGATCTGGAGAACATCCGCGAAGACGTGCTCGCCGACGTCACGACCACGTTCAGCGCCGACCGCGACGCGCTCGCCGCGGCGCTGCGCACGGCGCACGACCTGGCCGCCACCACCGCGCACTCGCGTGTGCGTGTCGAACCCCATACCGCCGCGACGTGCTCGCGACTCGCCCTGCGTCGCCGTGACCTGGCCAAGCCTTCGGCCATGTCGTGGGGAGGCGGCGGCGACTCGCGGACCGTCGCCGCGACCCTCTTTCGCGCTGAGGCCGCCGTCCCGTCACCGCTGCGCCCGCCTGGCTGCGCCGGACCGTCTGTCGAATCAACCCCTGGAGGATCACCATGACCGACCCGCCGCCCGTGACCGTACGGCCCCACCACCTCGTCAGGAGGCGGCCGTGTCGTCGTCGATGAACCGACGTCGCCGCGCTGACGGGCAGGTCGCGCAGTTGCTCGTGACGCATCTGCGCGCTCACCCCGAGGTGGACTTCAGCCCGTACGAGCTGGCCCAGGCGCTGCGGCTGTCCCACGGCACCGCCCGCCGGCACCTGCTGCGACTCGCCGAGACCGGCCAGGTCCGACGCACGAGGCAGACACCCGCCCGGTTCCAGATCACCACCTGACCCCAGCCCGCAACCGCGGGACGCCCACGCCTATGCAGGCGCAGCGTCCCGCACCGGGTCGCTGCGCCTGCGTGACTCGCAGGAGGAGCAGCCCTCATGACCACAACCGTTCGCCGGCACCGCCATCAGGCAGGTGTGGCATGATCTTGACCACTGACCCCGAGCGCGGCCGGGCGGCCGAACGCACCGCCTGGGCGTTCTACGCCATCGCCGCGATCGGGTCCATCATCGGCCAGATCTGGGTCGGCGTGACCGTCCCGCCCTGGCCCGCCGCCATCGACTGGTGGTGGCGCGCCCTGCTGGTCGCGCCGTTCGCCGCCGTCATCGACCTCGGTGGCGTCGTGACCTCGGCGTTCGCCGACACCCGCCGCCGACGGGGCGAGACCGCCTACGGGTGGCGGATCTTGTCCATCGGCTCGGTCACCACCGGGGTCTGCATCAACCTCATCGGCCACGGCGATGTGCCCTACCTCGCCGCCGTCTTCGGCGGCCTGGGCGTGTTCGCCTACACCGTCTGGCTGCTTCACGCTGCCGACCGCCGCCGTGACGCCCTACGCGCCGCCGGGAAACTCGCCGACACGGCGCCGAGCTACTCGCGCGCCCAGCGGCGCCGCGAACCCGAGGTCACCCGACGCGCCGAACTCCTGGCCGTCGAACACGGCTACAGCCTGCACGAGTCCCTCGTCGTCGCCCGGCACCAGCTGCGTGACGAGCGGCGCCGGGCTGCGCTGGCCACCCATGTGGAAACCCTGATCCGGGCCCGGCACGAGGACCCGGTGCGGGCTGCCATCGCCGCCACCACCCTGGACATCGACGCCATCGCCGTCGAACTGACCGCCCACTCCGACGTCGCCGGCTGGGCGACGGCCATCGGGGCGGACCTGCGTCCCCCACAACCACCCGCAGCCGGCACGACCGACAGCGACGGCGACGCTCCGGACATCGGCGGCGTGCCGATGCCGCCCACCGACGTCCTGCGGCGGGTGCCCACCAGCCAGGACGCCTACGACCGGTGGCGCGACCTGTGGGCCGAGCTGTCCACCGACCCCGACGTCGACCTGTCCGCGTTCGCGGACCGGCACGACATCTCCGTGCGACAGGCCCAGTGGATCCGCAGTGTCGGCGCCACCGGGCTGCTGAACTCCCCGATCCCACCCGCCGTGCGGCTCGCGCGCCTGGCCACCATCAACGGCCACCGCCCGCACGACGACTCGCCCGCCTCGTAACCCACCGCCGCTCAGGCCCGGAAGCCGTAAGCCCCGGGCCTGACCGGCATCGAGGCGGCACCGCACCACCCCGCAGGGGACATCCAGCCATCCGCCTCGAAGGGAAACCGGCCATGAACACCACGACACCCGCCCCACACCGGGGCCGGCCATGACGCCCCGTGCCGCGACCGTGCTGGTCACCGCCGTCATCGGCGTCGCCCTTGTCTGCGTCGGAGGGCTCATCGGACTCACCGGCAGCGCCACCGCCTGCGTACCCCGCATCGACCCGTCGACCGCCACGGCCGCCGCGCCGCCTCCCGCACTCGTCAACAGCTACAACGCCGAGCAACTCACCAACGCCACCATCATCGTCTCCGTCGGCGCCGGCCGAGGCATCCCCGAACGAGGCCTCATCGTCGCCGTCGCCGTCGCGCTGCAGGAATCGTCCCTGCGCAACCTCGGCCACCTCGGCGCGGCCAACGACCACGACTCACTCGGCCTGTTCCAGCAACGCCCCAGCCAGGGATGGGGAGCCCCGGACCAGATCATGGACCCGGTCTACGCGGCCAACGCCTTCTACAGCAAGCTCCTCACCGTCACCGGGTGGGAGCAGATGCCACTGACCCAGGCCGCCCAGTCGGTCCAGCGCAGCGCCTTCCCCCACGCCTACGCCAAGTGGGAGCCGGACGCCACCGCGCTCGTCGCGCTCTCCGCCGGCCTCTACGGCGGCTGCACCGCCGGCGACGGCATGTCCGGCGGCAGCGAACCCCTGCCCGACGACTTCACCCTCCCACCCAACACCCCACTGCCCGTCGCCATCGCGATCTGGTGGGCGCGGCAACAACTCGGCACCCCGTACGCGTTCGGGGGCGACTGCACCGACGCGCACTCCGGCAACCCCGCCCACCAATGCGACTGCTCCAGCCTCATCCAACAGGCGTATCGGTACGGCGGAGTCAGCCTGCCGCGCGTCACCGACGACCAACAACACGCCGGCACACCCATCGCCAGCCTCACCCAGGCACGCCCCGGCGACATGATCTTCATCCCCGGAAGCAACGGCACCATGAGCGACCCCGGCCACGTCGGCCTCTACATCGGACACGGTCTCGTCATACAGGCCCCGCACACCGGAGACGTGGTGAAACTGACCAAGGTATCCGCCTGGGCGAACCAGATTGCCACTATCCGCCGCATCGTTTCCTGACGGACGGGATGTAGGTTCTCAAAAGAGATGTCCCATTCTCAGAAGAGATGTCCACGATCTGTCCCATGGGACAATTTCCTGAAAACCGCTTCGGCGTGTCGCCGAGTTGACCGACTACGCGCTCACCACAGCTCTACGGCTGCGGACCTTCCTGAGCTTTACTGGCCACGTCGACTGGTGAACCCCACGGGGACAGCGTCAACCCGATCGAGGTATATCAACAGGAGTGACGTCCCAATAGCTACACTTCCGGCGCCTGAACGCAGACAACGGAAGAGGCTTCATGTCGCTCCGGTCGAGCCAGCTGACTTGCGCCTCTCCGGGTAGTCTGATCGGTTTGCAGCCGGGTCGGTTCCGTCGTCGCCCTTGCTTGTCCGTGGTGATCTTGGCTGCATAGAACACGTCACCGTTGATTGCTTCTACCAGACAGAAGCGTTCCTTACCCCCCTCACCTCCGTCGAACGGAAAATAGGCATACCAGATTTCGTTGATGGCTGGACGCGCATCGCCGCCGGGCACGGTCGTGTCGACCGGACCACCTGCGTCACCTGGGCGAGTCGCCGGACCGCTCGCCTTTCGCCGCCTAACAATGATCCTCTGGGCGAGCTCTGCTGGTACTCGTAGGCATCAGGGTGACCGCGTCGAGCTGCCTCCGCCAACCAAGTAAGGGCTTCGGGCTCCCTACCGGCCCGGACCAGCGCATCACCCCTCGCGAACGCCTCATCAGCGCCGCCGGATGCCATCCGTCGTGTCGCCGAGGCCGCGCTAGCCGGGCCAGAGGCCGCCGTAGTGACATTTGGATCTGATGGCCTCCTTCGCACCCTGATTGCCTGGTACGCCAGCAGGCCGCCAACAGCACCCCCCACCAGGGCGGCAACAACAACCCAACTCGCGTCCACGATCGCCCTCCGTACCGCCGCCTACCAGCCGTATGGTAGTTCGCTTGGCCAGGTAGCGGGCCGCCTCGTGCTCCACCAGCATGGCGAGCTGGTGCAACCCTGGTGCCACGCACCAACTCCGCCGCCTCTGTCGGCTCCGCCTGAAAACTGGCTCTGGCACACATTCTGTGATTGATCTTGTTGATGGCTCACGGGGTGATCAGGACGCGTTTGCGGAGGAGGTCGAGGTTCGCGCGGCCATACATCTGTCGCTTGATCGTCTTGATGCGGTTGACCTGGCCCTCGATCGGGCCTGAGCTCCAGGGCTGGGTGAGGCCGGCGACGACGGCGTCACGGTCGCTGGCCAGGCCGGCGGCGAAGCCGCGGATCTCGGGGTATCCGGCATGGCGGGCGCGGTTGATCCAGGCGTCGAGGTGTTGCCCGGTGCCCCGGTGGCGGACCAGCGCGGCGAACCCGCGGGCGAGGCCGGCGACGGTGTCGAGGTCCGGGCAGCGGCGGCGGGCGTCGGCGAGATCAGCGCGATCGTCGTCGGTGAGTTTGTGGCCGGGTCGCATGATCCAGGCGGTGATCCGCCGGGCCGACGGCACCCGTACTGCGGTCGAAGGGGTAGGGCGGGTGCGGTTGATGGCGAGCCAGTCCCGCAGTACCCGCAAGCTGCCCCGGTAGCCGCGGGCCACGATCTCGGCGTGCAGCACGGCTGTCTGGTGGACGCCGTCGGTGACGCGTTGCCGCAGGTATGGGTGGAACGGGGCGAGGATGCTGGGTCGGCTGCTGGCGTTCGGGCCGATCAACGCCTCGGCGGTGGTGGCGTGGGCGTACTTGCGGGCGGTTCTGACGTTCATGTCGAGCCGGCGGGCGGTCGCGCTGATCGACAGTCCTTCGGCTTGCAGGGCGTGCACGGCCGCGTGGCGTTGGCGGGTGTTCGCCGCCCGCCGTCCCGTCCTGACCGGCTCGTCGGCCGGGGCGACCAGGGCAGATGTCGGTTCGTCGTGGGTGCGTAGGCAGCGGCGGTGTCCACGGATGACTTTTTCGACGGTGTCGCTGAGGTTCTTCAGCAGGTGCCACCGGTCGGCGACCTGGGTCGCGTCAGGTGCTCCCTTGCGGGCGCCCTCGGCGTAGCTGCCGCCTCGGTCACGGCAGATGATCTGAACACCAGGATGCTCGCACAGCCAGGCGGCGAGGGTGTCGGCGGTGCGATCGGGCAGAACGTCGATCGGCCGGCGGGTGTGCATATCGAGCAGCACCGTCGCGTATCGGTGCCCACGGCGGCGGGCGAAGTCGTCGACGCCCAGCACCGTCGGCGTCACCGGCGACGAATCGGGCATACGGCGGATCATCCGGATCAACGTGGAGCGGGACACCGACACGGCCAACCGATGCGCCAACCGGCTGCCCGGTCGACCTCCCAACGCCGCCGCGACGGCTTGCAGATCACCCGTCGCGAGGACCGTGTGGCGGGCATGCCTTCGGGTTAACCCTGGCACCTGCTCGACGAACGTCCGCCGTCCGCATTCGGCGTTCACGCAGGCGAATCGGCGGACCGTCAACGCGACCAGCACCTCGTGGCCACCCAACCTGACATCACCCAGCCGCCGCACATAGCGACCATGCACCATGGTCGACCAGGCGCCGCAGACCCCGCACGACGCCCGCACCGTCTGCGTCGCCGCGTCGATCCTGACCGTGATGCCCCGAACCACCACCGCTTCCAACCGCAGGCCCGTCAGGTGTGGCAACAACGCCGGAATGATCTCCACCTCGGCACCCAACCCGAACTACCGCCGAGCGCGACTCACAAAATGTGTGCCAGAGCCAAAGTTCAGCCGGCGTTGACAGCCTCACCGCGCCGCCCGAGCGAGCAGCAGACGCACACCGCAGCAGCCGGCAGCCTCAATCACGTCTTGGACCCCACAGATGCGTGGTCTTGCTCATAGCCCTGCCGCGGGGAGCCGCGGTGCTAGCCCTGAGCGAGCCCTCTGTTCCCTGCGCCGATTTCGTTGGTGAGCCCGGGAATGTCGGCAAGGGCCAGTGGTGTGTAGACCAGCCCAAGCTGCTGGGCGGATGCGGTGGCCATCTCCTGGACGGCCGCCGCGTGCCGCTGCCGAACCTCGGGCAGGTCGTTGTGCCCCACGCTGTCACTCCTTCACCCGCCACCGTGCCTGACCCGCCACACCCAACGGCACCCTCATCGATCATCGATGTCGGAGGGCTGCATCGTCCCACGCTCTCGCGCCGCCGGCGACACACACCGCGTGCGCCGAGACGGGTTGCTGGCCGTCATGCCGACGAGGTGCCGCTCGGCGCCCAGGTCCGGACAGCGGTAGCCCGCACGACAGCCCGCCGCGTCCGGCCCGCGTCAGCCGACGTGCTGCCGCGCCCCGACCCCTTCTGACAGCAACGCATCCAGCCAATTCGGCCACCACCGCATTGCCGGCCGGCTCCTGCTCCCTCGACGAGGAGTTCGGGCCGGCCGTTCACGTCGGTCCAGAAAAGGAGAGATCGCGATGTCCAAACGCCGAGTCCGGCCCGCACAACAGCAACCGGAATGCCAGCCGCGTGGCGACCTGCGCCCACTGCCCGAGCAGCGGTACGTCTGCCGCTGCGGCGAGGAGCTACGGCTGGTCCGAGCGGGCCCCCGGATCAACGACTGGGCCCACGTGACCCTGTCCGGGCAGCGGTACCGCGACGACCGGCCCGCGTTGCTGCGTGAGGATCCCGCCCGGTGGTGGGCGCAACTGCGCCAGCGCATGGCCGCCGGTGACATGCGCGCCGCCCAGCTCTACAGCACGCTCACGGCCGCCGAGATCCTCGGCGGCAGCCCGGGACGGCACTACCACCACCCGGAAAAGACGCTGACACCTCCGCTTGAGCAGCCGCCACCATTCTGCTGCGAACAGCCGATGTGGGCCAGCCCGGACGGGTGGGCCTGCCGCGTCACCCGCCGCGTCTTCCCCTACACGCCCACCACCGGCTGACCCGCCGCGACGCCCACCCGCGCCGTTCCCGCGCGGATCGCCGCGCGCCGCAACCCCGTGTCCGCCAATTCGGCCCGGTCTCTCCGGGCCCGGCACATCCGAACCCGGGACCTGCTCGGCTGCCTGCCGCCTCGCGGGTCGACCCCGCAGGTCCGGCAGGTCGACGGGATCCTGAGTCCAGATCACAGGAGGAATCCCGTGCCCCACACCCCAGCGTTGACCTTCGCCCCTGCCGCGGCGCGGGCCTGGTTGCACCAGCCCGCCGGCGACGGTCTGACCCGCGCGCAAGCACTCGGCGTGGACGACGAGATGTTCCGCCGGGGCCGGGAGGGCTTCCTGGCGACCGTGAGCGATGTCCTGGCCGCACGCCCGGACGGACTGCATCGCCGCCAGGACGTCACCGACATCCTGCTCTGGCTCATCCCCGACGGCGAGGTCCTGGACCAGGGAGCGATCATCACCGTTGACCTGGCCACCGGTGTCCGGTTGGCCAGCCTGCACCAGGACGTCAAGGACTTCGCCGACCGCGACCAGCACGGCATCGACGCCGTGCTCTCCGCGTTGACCCACATCACCCACCAGGTACAGTACCTGGTGGACATCTACGCCCGCTCCGAAACTCGGCAATCCGCGCACGCGGCGGATGCCACGACCGCCGGTACGCCGACGCCACCACCGCAGGCGCCCGTGTTCAGCGAGCGGCAGGTGTCCGAGGCCCTGATCGCGGCGGCCGACGACATCTTCGCCGCCGTCAAGGCCGGCCCGGAGGGCTTGCGCGACGGCATCAACCTGACCGTTAACGCCACCATGTCGTACCTGACCGGCCAGGCCGCGGACCTTCACGACGTCGTCGCGGCCATGTACAGCGAGGACTACCCGACCGTGTTGGGTTGGGTCGAGGCGGCAGCATGATGCCCCGGGCGAGCGATCCGGGCGACCAGCATCGCCGGGTAGTGACACCTGACGAGAGCGCCGCGCGGAGAGGCGCCTGATGGCCCGCCGCCCGGCCCGCCACGTCGTCGAGGTCGACGACGCCTTGGTGATCGCCACCGGCCACCGCGCCGACTGGTGGGCGTGGCTGCTCATCGCCCACCACGGCACCGGCCGGATCCGCGAGGTAGCGGCGAGCATCGGCGGCGCCATCTGCCACGTCACCTGGGACAGCCGCGAACACGCCACCCAGCTGACCGAATCCATGGTCACCCAACACGGCCTTCCCCGAGCAGCGGTCAAGGCCAAGGCAGTGCCACACCGTCACGACCGTTGACAACGGCCACGAACCGACGCGGCGGGGGCTGACCCCCACTACCGCAGACACCACCTGAACCCCTTCACGGGCGCTGGCACCGCTGGCGGCCCGTGCGGGGGCGCGCAGCCGACGCCACGCCCATCCACCGAGGATGGAGAACACCAGTGGTCACCGCAGCACAGCAGCCCCAACCCACGGCCGCCGCACCACCCACACCTGCGCGGCATGCCGACACCGACGCGATGGCGACGCTGGTCGCCTCGGTCACCGCAGAGGTCGCGGGGGTCTTCGACATGATGGACTGGGCCGAGAACGAAATCGCGAAAGCCACACACCGGCATCCCGACCAGGCCGACGCCATCTGCCACGCGTTCAGCCTTATCCGTCCCGGTCATTTCGGGCTGGAGATGCCCAGCGAGTTCGTGTACCGGTCACACGCCGCCGAACTCCTACAACGCGTCGCCGCCGGCGCCGACACGACAGCGGCGACGGCGGCGGAGTTGTGCCTGGTCTGCGCGGAGACGAGCCAACTCGCACCCATGCACGGCACTGCGGCCGGGCTGTACTTCCGCCTGTGGCGTACCGCGTTCCCCGACCATCCGCACACCGCAGAGCTGACCGATCAACAGGTGCACTAAGAGAAGCTGCACGGGTCCCGCATGGATGAACTCGAACAGGTCGTGCGCCGCACGTTCACGGACCCGCACCGGCGACTGATCGACATCGACTGCTCCGGCAGACACCACGGCGAGCTTGTCACCTGCCGGTTCGCCGCGGCACCGGCCGAGGCTGACCGACGCCCCGGCAGACGATCCCGCCGCACCACAAAACCGTCTGCGGCGGCCAGCCCGCTGGCACCACCGGACACCGTCGTGCCGGACACCGCGGCGTAGCCACCCTGCCTGACCCGGTCGGCGTGAGCCGACCACCCCTAAACCCGTCCCTCACCGGCCCGAGGGCCATCCGTGGCCCCGGACCGCAGTCCCACCTCGTGCCTACGGGCCGGCTGGGACCGCGGTCCCAGCCTGTCCGCCGCCACGTGGCGGAGACAGGGAGGGCCACCATGGCCATGACCGCCGAGGAACGCGAGGCGTTCCTCGAACGGACCAAAGCCGAGTTCGACGCCCGGCTGGCGCGCATCGCCGCCGACCCCAGCGAGTGGGTCACCTTCATCGAGGAAGCGGCCATCTTCGGCGCCCACTACAGCCTGCACAACCAGTTCCTGCTCATGCTCCAAGCCGCCGAGCGGAACATGACACCGCGCTACTTCCTGCCCTACGGCAACAAGCAGGGCACCTCCGGCTGGAAGGCCGTCAACCGGCACGTCCGCCAGGGCGAAACCGCATTCCTCATCTGGGCACCGGTGAAACGCCGCCCCACCGAGGAGCAGGCCCGCGAGTGGGAAGCCGCCGGCCGCACCGTCCGCCGCGACCCGGACGGCCGCCCCGCGATCCAGGTCGTCGGATTCCGACCCACGACCACCTTCGACATCAGCCAGACCGACGGCGAACCCTTCGAGGTGCCCACCGTGCAGCGCCGCCGCCAGATCAAAGTCGCCGGCGGGCGGACCGCGCAGCTGCTCACCGGCGATGACCCCACCGGCGCCTACGACGACGTCGTCGGGCTGATCACGCAGGCCGGGTACGACTTCGCGCTCGTGTCCCCGGGCAGCCCGCACCTGGGCAGCGCGAACGGCGTCACCGTCAAGGAACCCGGCACCCAGGCGGTCCGGGTACGCGACGACGTCAGCGGCGCCCAGCGCGTCAAGACCAGCCTGCACGAGCTGGCGCACATCCGGTGCGGACACCTCGACAACCTTGAACCGCAGGAACTGCTGCACCGCGGCCGACGCGAGACCGAAGCCGAAAGCGTCGCCCACCTGGTGTGCCGGGCGCTCGGCCTGGACACCCAGGCGTACTCCGACGCCTACGTCCTCGGCTGGGCCGACGGGGACCTCACGCTCATCGCACAGTGCGCCGAGATCGTGCTGCGGATCGCCAAGCAGATCCTTACCGACCTCGCCGGCACCCCAGACGCAGCGGAGGCGACGCAGCCGGTACCGGGCGCGCACGCCAGCGCCGCCGCCGGGCCGGCGCGCGGTGCTCGCCGCCGCCGGAGCAGAGGCGCCAAGAAGGCCCGTCCCGCACCCCGCCGCGCCGCCTGACCAGCCGCCATCAACACCGACCGGACCTGCCCCGGGCGCACCCGCGCCCGGGGCCCCACCTGTCGTAAAGGGAACCAACACCATGTGGAAAGTCCTCATCAGCCGGACCCCGGACGACCACGGCGAGCCCGCCGTGTTCTGGGTCGACGCCACCAACGCGGCCCAGGCCGAGCAGGTCGCCCGCACCCAAGCCGACGCCATCACCGCCGCGTCCGGCCTGCCCCTCGCACCGGCCCGGTCACCGTGACCCGCCCTGACGCCCCCGCCGACCTCTGGCCCCGACCCCGCATCATCGACGGGCTGCGGGTACACACCTTCCCCGACAGCGGCACCGCCTACGACCACACCCAGTTCCGGCCCGACAACCACGACGGCGACGTGCTGTGGATCCCCAACGAACAGGTCGCCGGTACGGTTTGGAGTGCAGAAGCCCGAGGGTTCGGGAGCGGTAGTGGCGTGGATACACGCCACTACCTCGCGGCCCTGGTCTGCGATGCTCACTCGGGTTCGTCGTATGGATGGAGGCGTCGTGGTCCGAGTGTGATGAACAGCAGGATCGCGAGGAGCGCGAGGAGCGCGCTAGCCGTGAAGTTGGTCGGGCTGGGGTGCGCGAGGATCAGATCCCACCAGGTGTCGCCGCGTCCGATGTAGTAGCAGAAGAGGAGATAGAGCAGTGGTGCGACGGCGGTGAAGCGTGCTGGCATGACAGTCGCGGCAGCGAGGGCTAGGGCGGTGCAGAGCAGGGCGGCGCGGGCGGTGGGTAGGAAGAACCACCAGGTGCCGATGATCCGGCATGCGACCGCTGCGACGGTGAAGACCGCAGCGGTCACGGTGGCGATAAGTACAAGGTGGTAGGGCCAGAGGATGCGTGCAGCGGTGAGTTCGGCGGCGTCGCGGCGACCGAGGATCAGCAGGGCGGTGGTGACGCAGGCGGTGGCGCTGAGTGTCAGGATCGTGGGTCCGAGGTTCGGAACGAAGGCGTACCGGGCCTGCGGTGGCACGACAGCAGCGAAGATCAGGGCCAAGCAGGACCCTACGCCAAGGAGGAGGGCAGTTGGTCCGGCGCGGTGTGCGCGCAGGAGAAGCGTCATCTACGTGCCGGAGGGGTTGTGGGTTGCGTCGGCACCGGTGAGATAAAGAAGGATGATGCCTGCGGTCAGGAGGATGGGCACGCTGATCAGCCAGGTCCGGGGCAGTCGATGTGGCTGACTGGTGGCGAATGCGCAGGCGCCGATGATGGCGAGGGTCAGTCCGGTGAACCAGAGCAGTTCCCCGAGGATCCAGGTGGTCTTCACGGGCTGGGACAGGCTGTCGCCGAATCCCGTACCCAGCCACTGGAGCCACGAGTTATCCCCGAGGATGGCGAACGTTGCGGCGTACGCATAGCTGGCCAGGAACGCGACGGGTATCGCGAGCAGGGGGCGCAGGAGCGTGCCGACGAGTTGCCCCATCGCGGCACTGACGCACAAGGCCGCGACGGACACGATGATCACGGCGGCGGCCGGCGCCGCCGCGGCAACGAGACCAGAGCGAACGCCTGAAATCACCACGAACAGCAGCCACGCCACCGACAACGGCACTGCGGTGGCGACGAACTGCGCACCCACCCGCCCCAGAGGCGGCCGAGCAGAGGCGACCGCGTAGTCGCGGCCGGAGCGGTGGTGGTGGCGAGCCGTGACGGCGGCGGCCATCGCGGCGCCGACGGCACCGGCGAGGATCACCGATTCGAGTTGACGTCCTGCCAACGCTTGGAGATCGCGGGGTGGCTCGGCCATCCGGAGCAGGTAGTCGGCCAGGTCATAGCTGAGGAAGACCACCAAGCCGACAACGATCAGCGCCGTCCACCCCTTGTCGAGATGGAAGCGCAGGGCCGTCATCGTTGCGCTCCGGTCAGTGCCGCATAGCCGTCATACACCGTCGGAGTCGCGCTGCCGTTCGGCGCGGCAGCCGCGAGCGCGTCAACAGTGCCGTGGAACACTGTCCGGCCGCCGACCAGAACCACGACCTGGGAACACACGGAGGCGACATCATCGAGCAGATGCGTACTCAACAGCACGGCCCGCTCACGACCCAGCTCGGTCACCAGCACACGGAACTGTTCACGCTGGTCGGGGTCGAGCCCGGCGGTAGGCTCGTCCAACAGAAGCAGATGCGGGTCGTTGACCAAGGCCATGGCGATAGCGAGCCGGCGCAGCATCCCACCGGATAGCGAGCGGGTCCTCGACTCGGCCCGATCCGCCAGATCCACCCGCTCCAGCACCGCCCTCGCCCGCTGCATCGCCTCCTTGGTCGACAGCCCTTTCATCCAGCCCAGATAGGCGACCTGCTCCGCTACTCGCAGATGTCGCAGGACCATCGGATGCTGGGGTGCGTAGCCGATCCTGCGACGGACCTCCGACAGGTCCCGCACGGTCTGCGTATCGGCCCCAAAGATCCGCAAACGGCCACCGCCGACCGGAAGAGCTGTCGCCAACGCCCGCAGCAACGTCGTCTTCCCGGCCCCGTTCGGACCAACAAGACCAGTGACTCCTACCGACGAAACCAAGTCAGCCGAGTGAACCACGGCACGGCGACGGATGCGAACCGCAACCCTCTCAGCCTCAACTACCGGCACGCTCACCCCGACCATCCCTCCCGTCTGGCCAACTGACCATAGCACTCCGAAGCATCGACGCTCCGTGATCGACATTTCTTCGTGCAGGCGAATCCCTTTCATGCATTCACCCGACGATCAAACAACGGATCGAGAAAGACCTACAGGTCGACAATCGCAGAGATGGAATTCCCGCCATTGGCACCTGTTTGCACTGTCCACCATCGACAAAAGCGCCCGAATTGCCTCTCTTGGCCTCTCAGGAAATTCACGCCTCCATGAGAACTCTGCACAGCTGAATGGCCCTAAACTCCAATGGCCCTGAAGCTGCCGGATGATCAGGCGATGCGTTTGATCAACGCATCACTTCCAGCGGCAAAGTCATTCCCATCGGTACGGGAGGTCGATGATGCGAAGGCTAATCGTTCATGTGACAGCAACGGCCGCACTCGCGGTCGGTGGAGCAGTTGTCGCTGGCGCAGTACCCGCCCTGGCATACCCGCACTGCGAGCGCTACGCAGGGCTGCCAGTATTCAGCGGCTCCAACATCTCTGGAAGCTACTCGGTGTCGTGCACGCAGACGGTGCCCAGCGCGACCCTCTACGGACGCATCAAGGAGGACCGCAACAACCTTCCCGACGTCGTACACGACACCGAGTCAATCACCTTCACCCACAGCAACAGCTCCACCGTAAGCACCTCCACGTGCCAGAATGGCGACATGATCTACATCGAGGCCCAGATCAACAACGAAACTCCCGCGCAAAGCTCCGGACGCGAGATGCACTGCTGAACCAGCGGGAGCCGCGGGCTCACCAGCCAGAATCCGACATCAATCCACACTGCCGCCGAGTCGGGCGGGCGGAAGCAGTCACACCCGCCCGACGCTCCCTCCGATCAATCCGAATCCGCCAATCGGCAAGCCTGACCGGCGACCGCTCATTTGACAAATTCGACCGACGCCCACGCCACACGACATTAACGCCATGATCGATGAACCGCGACCGACAAAGCCGCGACCGACGTGAATCAACTACCCCACGTCAGTCCCATCAGTTCGCCGGGGCTTCCGGCACTGGGGCAATTAGTGGCATCTGGTGTCGGGCACAGCAACGGCAAGTGGTGGTCCAACTCGCGCAGCCAACCCAGCATGCCAGTCATCTCCAAGTCGCGCGTGTTCCCACCGTACCTCAGCACCGTCAGCCAGCCCACCACAGCGTCCACTGCCGGCGCGAGCAGGCATCGGATCAAGAGGTCGGGCACGGGAGAGACCAAGTCGGCGTCATCGACGATATTGACCAAGGCAAGATTGCGAGATCCTCGCTCACCTGCCCGGGTACGAATTCGTCACCTACGAATCCGTACATTCCACCAGGAAAGCTGGTTCTGTGCCCGTGCGTTCGACCTTGCGGCTCAGGATGGCGTTCGCGGCGTCGTCGCGTCGCGATGGCGCCTGGGCAAGGTGCTGTCGCCCACGCTCAGGCTGGGCCATCATTTCCCTGTGAAGCCCCCGCATTGCCTCGTCTGTGGATCATCGGACGAGGCGGAGCAGTTCACAGCGGTGAGTTTTGGGGTGAACGACCAGGAGAAAGCAGCTCTCGCGGCGCGCGCAGCCGCAGGGTGGGTCGGCCACCCGGAGAACGTCTTCTGGTTCTGTGCCGAACACCTTGACCTCGGCGCCGACCGCCAGTCCATGCACTGGCGCGATGCCATCGCCGAGATCAGAGCCATCGCTCAGGAGTAAGTCGGCACTCCATCTCGACCCTAGACCGCCCCTTTGGGCGACCCGTGACGGTGGGGCGGGGTCCTCGACCTTCGCGGTTGCTCGCGACGCAGCGCGCTCGCAGCAACGGCACCGGATCTACGCCGAGGATCAATCGCGTCGTACCAGCATCGGGCCCGACGTACGGCCGTGAGGTCCGCACCGGGCTTTTCCGTTGGCGGCATGTCGATCGGCATCGCTACGATGCCTCGTGGTGGGGCTCGTAGCGCAGAGGTAGTCGCGCCGCCCTTTCATGGCGGAGGATGCCGGTTCGAGTCCGGTCGGGCCCCACCCCATTGCGTGCCCGGTGGCGCGGAGGCCGACGCGCCGCATTACTCGTGCGACGGGTGCTGGGTCGAATCCGGTGCTTCCGCGCAGACCGGTTGGGTGGGAACGATGAACGGGGCAGAGGTGGAGGCGGCCCTTCGGGTGCTCGCCGAGATCCGCACGTTGCCCGTCGATGATCCGGTACGTCAACGAGTGCAGCGCGCGGTCGATGGGTTACTGAAGGATGCGCAGCGTCAGCGGCGTGCTGATCGCCGGCGCAAGACGGCAGCGGCCGATCGGGCCGTTGTCGCGGGTGCGGCCACTGGTGCTGAGGATCGGGTCGAGGGTGTTCCGGTGTCAGTTCCGCGCGACGTGGTCGATGCGGCCGGTGCGGCCGGTGCCGGACGGACTCGGCGAGACCGCTGCTGTTATGCCTGCCGCGATCGGTTCCGTACTGTTGATGCCTTCTACCACGCGTTGTGTCCTGCGTGTGCGCAGTTGCACCGCCGGCATCGGCACGCCGGCACCGATCTGGCTGGCCGGCGTGCGGTGGTCACCGGGGGCCGGGTGAAGATTGGCTTTCAGGTGGCGTTGAAGTTGCTCCGCGACGGCGCTGCCGTCACGGTGGTGACGCGATTTCCGGCTGACGCCGCCCGCCGGTACGCGCGAGAGCCGGATTCCCCCACCTGGTTGACGTCACTGCGCGTCATCGGCGCGGACCTGCGGGACCCTCGCCAGGTGCTCGACGTTGCGGAACGGTTGGCCGCAGACGGACTCCGACTGGACATCCTCATCAACAACGCGGCACAGACGGTGCGTCGGCCGATGTGGGCTTACCAGCCGCTGATTGCAGCGGAACTGCAGGCCGCTCCCGAGGATGTCGCCGTCGAGTCGGCGGGCGGGTTCCGACCAGGTGCCGCGCCCGATTGGAGCGTTCGCCTCCCAGCCGCTGGCAAGGCATTCAGCCAGGAGCTGGCGTCCATCATCGACGCCACCGGCGCGCTGGTCGTCACAGGCGCCGAAAACTCCTGGACCGCGAAGGTCGGCCAGGTTGACCCCGTCGAGCTGCTGGAGGTGCAACTCGTCAACGTGGTGGCGCCGTTTCTTCTCCTCGACCGGCTCCGTCCGGCCCTGACCGCACCCGGCCCCGGCAGCCGGTACGTGGTGAACGTGACGGGCCGGGAAGGCTGGTTCTCGGAGGACAGCAACGGTCCCAGCCGGCACCCCCACACGTCGGTCAGTAAGGCTGCCCTGAACATGCTGACCCGCGTTGGCGCCACCGACCTCGCGCAGCACCACGTGTACATGTGTGGCGTCGATACCGGCTGGATCACCGACGAAAACCCCGCCACGATCAAAGCGCGGCGCGCCGCCGTCGGCTGGCGGCCACCCTTGGACGTCATCGACGCAGCGGCGCGGATCTACCACCCCATCATCTGCGGCGAAACCGGCACACCGCTGTACGGCGTGCTCCTCAAGAACTACGCGGTCGTCCCCTGGTAGCGAAACCGCCCGCAGCTGAGGGACGCCATGTGTCCACACGACACGTCAATCGCCGAGCGGGCAGGTGGGGTGTGGGCGACGGGTGCTGAATGGATCATCGCACTATCCACCAGTGGCCCGCTGTCACGTCCGGATGGCATAGGCCCGGACTTCTCCCACCGAACGACAACGAACCCTGACCGCAGCAGCGTTGGCCCAGGGCTTAACCCGGGGGAGCGCGGGCCGCGGCATCCCCCCGCAGGGCGTCGTGTCACATTCGCGATCTGAATGCCGTCTCGGGATTGATCCCTCGTAGCCTTGGCGGGCCGCCGCTTGTCTTCTGCGACGGCCGGACAAATGCCGGTCGACCACCTCGTCGACGCGCCCGGACAGCGCAGGCCGTACCCCTTTTTCTGCATCCACGGCGATTACTCTAAGTCGCTGTTTGGTAACTTCGCGCACCCGTGGTCGGGTGAGCGTCCGGGATCGTCCCGTCCGCTTACGCGGTGGAGTCGCATCCCGGCACCCATTTCGCCATTTCGCCTGAACCTGACTCTTAGCATCCGACGTCGCCGTCCGGCTCGGAACATATCAGTGCTTATGACGATCGTGAAGAGCCCGAGATCCAGTCCCGCCTGCGGTGCCTTGGAGCCGCGATTCGCCCGCGCACGCCCCGTGCGGTAATCGTGGGTCACGCGACGCACCCGTCCCTGATCACCTGACCCTGGCCCCTATCGCCTGTGGGCCCGCTCGAAGGGCAGCGCCGTATGAGGTAAGGGCTGTGGAGGTTGGTGTGTGGGGACGGGTCACTGGGGCAGTGACGCGAGCGCGAAGGCGAGGAGGGCGCCGAGCATCATGGCGGGGCCGTGTGCGATGCCTTGGCGCAGGTGGATCCGCCGGGTGACGAGCAGGAACAGGCCGGCGACGGCGCCGATGAGGGTCGCGGCGATCAGGCCGGCGAACGCGGTGGAGAGGCTGATCGAGCCGGGGAGGAGACCGGTCAGGGCGGCCAGTTTCGCGTCGCCGAGGCCGATCGCGGTGGGTCTGGCGAGCAGCATGACGAGGTAGATCCCGGCGAGCAGCGCCGCGCCCGCGAGCGCGGTGTGAAGGTGGTGGTAGGTGGTCGTCGCGATGGCGGTGACGGCCAGGATGGCGACCGTGCCGGCGGTGGCGGGCAGCGTGATGCGGTCCGGGAGGCGGTGAACCGTGGTGTCCACGAAGGACAGGACGATGCCGAACGCGGCGACCCAGGCCATCAGGGTGAACGTGGCGAGGTCGGGGCTGCGCCAAGTGATGAACGCGGCCACGAGCGCGGCGGTCGCCTCGATGGTGGCGGTGGTGGGTCCGATGCGGCGGGCGCATCCGGGGCATCGGCCGGTGGCGGGCAGCATCGCCCAGACCGATGTGACCAGTGGCCGTTGGCATCGTGGGCAGCGGCGGCGCAGGGGTCGCCCGTACGCGACGCTGTTGGTGAAGACCCGGGCGCGCAGCCACGGCCCGGCCGCGGCGCCGGCTGCCGCCGCGGCCAGGACGAGGGTGGTGGCGGTCATGGTGGTGTGGTCTTGCTGAGGTGGCGGGGTGGCATGGCGGGCTACTGGTCGTCTCGGCGGGGCGGCGCGGCCAGGGTGCGGAGCAGGTCTTGGGCGAGTTGCTCGGTGCCTTCGTCCATGTCCAGGCCGTTGTCCTCGACGGCGTGGCGCAGTGCGGTCAGTCGGGTGCGGATGGCGTTGGCGTCGTCGAGGGCGGCGCTGGCGTGCATGGCGCGGCGGGCCAGGTCGTCGTTGAGGGGGTCGAGGTCGCAGGCGGTCTCGTACAGGTGGCGGACCTGCTGTGGTTCGTCGGTGTGCAGGTGGGCGGCGTGGGTGTAGAGCTTGATCAGGCGGCGGCGGACGTGTTCGCGGTCGGTGTCGATCCAGTCGTAGTCTCGGCCGGCAGCGAGGGGGCCGCTGATCGCGGCGATCGCGGTGTCGAGGTGTCGCCGCCGTTGGTCGTCGGTGTCGGCGGTGGCGACCTGCGTGTACTGGTCCAGCACGGTCCACAGGTCGACGTGCACGAAGGCGGGGTCGAGGTGGTAGTGGCTGCCGGTGTTGGGGATCGGATCGGGCGCCTTGCGGCCTGCGGCGCCGTTGTCGCGGGTGTTGTCGTCGCTGACGGCGTCGTTGGTGTCGCCGGGGTGGACGGTACGCAGGGTGGTGCGCAGGTTGCCGACGCAGGTTGACAGTCGCTCGCCGGCGCGGCGCATCGTCGCGTCGGGCCAGAGCGCTTCCATGATCGCGGACAGGGTGGCGCCGTCGCGGTGGACCGCCAGGTAGACGAGGAGCTCGACGGCCTTGGCGCGCAGGCCCTTCATGGGTACGCCGTCGGGGCCGAGGATGGCGGGTTCGCCGAGGACGCGCACCTGCACTCGTTGGTCGGTCGCGCTGGCCGATGGCGGCGGGGTTGGTTCGGTGGGCGGGGCCGGCGTCGGTGCGGCGGGTTCGGTGGGTGGGTCTGCCGGTGGTGCTGGCGGGTCCGGCTGCTCGGCGGCCGGGGTGGTGGGGGTGTCGGCGTGGGCTTCGGCGAGCATGGTGAGCGTGGTGGTCGCGGCGTCGGTGTCCAGGACGGCGACCTGGTCGATGTCCGGGTCTCCGGTGGCGGTGCCGTCGGCGGCGATGGTCAGCGTGGTGCCGAGGGGCCAGGCGCCGATCAGGGCGGCGCCGATGTCGACCTTCTCGCCGAGGTGGATGGCGTTGGCCAGACGCTGGTGGCGTTGTTCGGGGATGTCGGCGATGAGCAGCAGTTGGGGCACCGGCTCGGCCAGCGGGTGCGCCGCACGGAGTTCGGGGATGGTGTCGACGTCGTGGTCGGCCATGATCCGCGTTCGGCGGATGATCTCCTCTTCGATGTGGGTGATCGCGTCGCCGGCGGTGGCGGTGACGGTGAGCCGGCGCATGCGGGGGAGGTCGATGACGGATACCCCGAGCAGGGTCGCCAGGGTCGAGGCGGGAACGACGAGGTGGCCCTGCGCGTCGGGGTCGTCGGGGCCGCCGGCGGTCAGGCAGGCCACGAGGAGTCCGCGTGCGGCGTCGAGTGCTCCTGGCCCGTCGAGGCCCAGTCCGGCGGATACCGGCAGGTCGGCGAGCCCGGCCAGCTCGGCGCCGGTCGGCCCGACGGGCGGTGTGGGGAGCGTGTCGGTGTTGGCGGTGGTGTAGTCGCGCACGGTGGGGCCGGGCTTCGGCTCCTGCAGCAGGTCGGGCCGTTGCCGGCGCAGCGCCTGGCGCAGGTGGGTGAGACCGGACAGCGGCGGCGTGAGATCCGCGTCGTCCAGGCTCGCGTTGTCGATGAGGGTCGGCCGGTAGCGGTGGCGGCGGCGCCGCCACACCATCGCCGCGGCGAACAGCAGTCCGGCGGCGAGCCCGGCGGTGATGAATCCGCCCACCACCGCGACGAAGCTGGACCCCTCAGCCGGGTCGTGCCGCGGATCGGCCGGGGCCGTACGGTCCGGGGTGGGCTCCTGCGGTGCCGGGCTCGCGGTGACGGTGGTCGGGCTGGGGACTGCCGTCGCGGCACCGGCGCCGGCGGTCGGCGGCGTCACCGAGGGGGTGATGCTGACCGGCGGCGGGGGTGGGGCAGGTGTAGTGGTCGACGGGGTGGGAGTGGCCGGTGCCGGGTCGGTGCCTGCCGGAGGCGGATCGACGGGCCGGGCGTCCGGTGGCGCGACGGCGTCGTCGGGTAGGTGCAGCACCCAACCCGGAAAGATCAGATTCGGGTCGGTCAGCTTCGTGGTACCGCTGATGACCTCCCAGTACCGACCTTTGTTCAACTCGAAGATCTCCGGCCACCGATCGGGATTGCCGAGGCAGGTGGCGGCGATGCGGGACAGGTTGTCCCGCTTGACCACCGTGTACTGGTAGCCGCAGTCGCGGATGACGAGCGTGACCGTGCCGGCGGCCTGGGCGGGGATGCTCTGTGGCCGTGCGGACGCAGCAACGGTCAGCTCGACCAGGGGCGTGGTGGTGGGCGTGGTGAGCAGCGTGGTGGTCGGGGCCACTGCGGAGGCGCTCACCGCCGGGCTCAACGGGGCGACCATGGCGGGGGCGAAGATCCCGGCGGTGAGCCCGGCTACCAGGGTCGCGGCCAGTGTCTGGGTGGGGCGCAGAAGCCGGGGCCGGGGTGCGGTCACGCCGCGGATGGCGGCGACCGCCTCGACGGCCACCGAGCCGAGGAGCATGAGCCACAGCAGCCACACGAGGGCGGCCATGCCCTGGATGAGCAGGTCGTCCGACATCGGGTTGGTGACCACGTCGATGATGTCGCCGGGGTCCGGCAGCCGGGACGGCAGCGGGTCGCCGACGTAGTGCAGCAGACCGGCGGGCAGGCCGACGGTCAGCGCGATCAGGGCGAGGGCGCTGGCGGTGCGGGTCACGGCTCGCCCGAGCAGGGTCAACATCGGTCCTCCCGGCGGCTCTACTGCAGTAGGGGCACGGCGTTGGCCATGGACGTGACGGTGAGGGTGCGGATGCCGACCAGGGGCAGCAGCACCCGCTCGCGGGTGATGGTGACGGTCACGGTGACCTCTGTCGGTGTCGCCTGCACGGTGCCGGCCTCGCCGACCTGCGCCAGGTATCCCTGGGCGGCGGTCTGCGCGGCCGTCGGGTCGACGCGGACCGTCGCGTCGGCGCGGAGGGCGGCGAGGTCGAGCTGGTCGGCGCCGGCGCGGGCGGCCTGCTGCGCGACGGCGGTCGCGTGGGCGCCGGCCCGCATGCTGTTGCCGGCCTCCAGCAGGGTCGCGGCGAGCACCAGGATGACGATGATGATGCCCATGCCGAGCAACGTGCCCGATCCGCGATCGCACGGCGGGGCTGCGTGAGAGGGAGCGCGGCGCATCAGGTGTCCACGGTGCGGTAGGTTTCCAGCGGCGCCGTCGCGCGGGCGCTGGTGGTCAGCGAGCCGGGAATGAAATCGAGGCCGGACATCCGGCGCAGCAGAACGGTGCAGCGGACGGTGACGGTGACCGTGCCGCCGCGACCCCACCTGCTGGTGTCGGTTTCGACGTCGAGGTCCGCGCACGTCGCTGATCCGGTGGCCAGGGTATCCGCGGCGGCGTTCTGCGCGGCGACGGCAGCGGCCGACGCGGTGCGTTGCAGGGAGGCCGCGCGGGCGGCGGCAGCGGCGGCGGTCGTGACGTCGAGGCTGGACAGGCCGAGGTTGAACGCCGAGTAGGCCAGCACGATGGCCATCACGGTGCCCGGGATGGCGAACCCGACCATCTCCACCGAGGTGGAGCCTCGGTCACGCCGCACCCGCAGGGCGCGGCGCAGTCGGCATGTCCACCTGCGCATGAGGTGCACCTCCGGTCGGCATCGGGGAGGGTCAGGCGTCGGGTTCGACGGGGACGCTGACGGTGACGCCGACGACCGGCGCGAACCCGGGGATGACGGATTGGGCGTGACCGACGACGCGCACGGTCACGGTGGTTGTCGTACGGGTCACGGTGACGTGCGGGTCGCGGAGCTTGCGGCCGACGGTGCCGGAGAGGATCAGGTCCGCCTCGGCGTGCCCGGCCGCCGCCGTGGCGCCGTGGACCCGGGCGGCCTGCGCGGCGTGGTCCGCGGCGAGCCGGCCCCCGTAGGCGGCGATGCCCCACACGACCAGTTGCACCCCCAACGTCAGCAGGACGAACATCATCACGAGGCCGCCGGTGGCCTCGATGGTGGCCATGCCCCGGTCGCGGTGCCGCCGACGGCGGCCACGCCGGTCAGGTGTTGTCGGCCGGCTCATCAGGGCAGGACACTGGCGAAATCGATGCTGTTCCAAAAATCTTGCAGCGAGCCCCGCACGAGGACGAGCATCCCGCCGATGACGACGATGATCCCGGCGGCCATGGCCACGTACTCCAGGGTTTCCAGGCCGCGGTCGGGCCGCCGGGCCGCCTCCCGCATCCGTGCGAGCAGCGCGGCCTGCACTCTATAGATCACTGTTCCTCCTTCTACTGGTTCAATCCGGTGCTGATGGCCGTCAACGCCCCGTACAGCAGCAGGATCAGATAGCCGAAGCCGAAGATCACGATGGGTAGCGCCATCTTCGCGCTGCGGGACCGGCCGTCTCGTTCCATAGCCGCGACCGTCCGCGACCGCATGGTGCGCGAGATGTGCGCCATGGTTTCGGCGACCGGGGCGCCGCCGGAGGCTTGTTCGATACCGGTGGCCAGCTCGCCGAGTTCGTCCACACCGATACTGCGGCCCAGATCCCGCAGCACGGTCCAGCTGTGCACGCGAGCGTGGCCGCGAGTGTGGGCAGCGGAGTTCAACTCCCGGCGGATGCGCACCGCAGACCAGCCGGTGAGCTCGTCGAGGGTTTCGTCCAGGGCCTGCTCGATCCCGGCGCCGCCAGCGAGGCTACCGCTGACCAGGTCGAGCATCGCCGCGATGGTGGTGCGCATCTGCGCGCGCCGACGCTCGGCTTCGGCGCGCAGCCGGGACTGGGCGACCTGCACGGCCAGCAACGCCCCGATCAAGCCCACCCACAACGGCAGCTGCCCGCCCAGGCCGAGCAGTAAGGGCAGCATGCCGCCACCGGCCAGGGCGGCGACGGCGAGGACGAACGTCTGCGCCAGATACTGCGCCGGATCCCGTTCGCGGATGGCCAGATCCTGGATCGTGCTGCGGCGGGGCAGCCCGAGCCGCATCATCGGCGTGGCCAGGGTCAGGTCGACGCGGCGGCTGCGCGTGCGAGCGGGTGGGGCAGGCCTGGACAGGGCGTCGATGACCAGCGCCAGCGCCGGCCGAGGGGGAGACAGCCCGGAGACGACCAGGGTGACGC
Source organism: Micromonospora sp. WMMD1082 (assembly GCF_029626175.1). Classification (NCBI taxonomy): domain Bacteria; kingdom Bacillati; phylum Actinomycetota; class Actinomycetes; order Micromonosporales; family Micromonosporaceae; genus Micromonospora; species Micromonospora sp. WMMD1082. Next base: position 3,525,835 of record NZ_JARUBM010000002.1, read on the forward strand.
CGGCACCGACGGCGCCGCCGCCGAGCATCATCCAGGTCAGGCTGCTACTCACGGCGCCACCTCGTCCGGGGTCTTGAACACCCGGGGCGCGGGCGGCGTGGTCGCCAGGCGGTGCAGCCACAACCCGGCAGCGGCCCACATGCCGCTGACCACCGCCAGCACCAGCTGCCCGGTGACCGTGCCCAGCGGGAGCATGCTGCGGTTGAACAGATACAGGCCCACGCCGACCGCGGCGACGATGAGGATGACCAACCGCGCGGAGGTGCGAGCCTCGGTCTGGGAGATCTGGATCCGCTCCCGGGCGGCGACATCGTCGCGGACGGTCTGCACGAGATCGCCGAGCTGGTCGGCGAGGTTACCGGTGTGGGTGGTCGCGGCTTTCACCAGCGAGATCCCGACGAGGTCGGCCGCCGGGTGGTCCACGTCACGACGGAACGCGGTGATCGCGACCCGCAGCCGCACGCCCCCCTCCAGCGCATCGGCCAGGTCGCGCACCTGGACGGCGATCGGCGCCTTGGCCATACCCGCCGTGCCCCGGATGGCCTGCTCCACACCGGCGTAGGCGCGGATCTCGCCACGCATCACCTCCACCCAGCTCGCGATGGCTTCGAGCTTCGCCTGCGCGCGCATCTCCGCGCCGCCCATCATCAGCAGCGCCGGCGCGGCGTAGCTGGCCAGGCCGGCCAGCAGTCCGGCAACCGGCCAACGGGTCACGATTCCCACGACCACGGCGATCCCGGCCGCGACCGCGATACGTCGCCGGCCGGCTGCCGCCCACCGAACCGGCCGGGCCTGGGCGGCGGTGCCCGATTTCGGTCGCTCGGCCCGACGTGCGCCGGCGAGGGCCAGCCACCCGCCGAAGGCGATCAGCATCCCCGCGATACCGGCGAGCCCGGTCATGCCGGCCTCCGGACGTCGAGGGACTGCGGGTCGTAGCCGACCTCGAACAGCCGATCCACCATCGTGTCGGAGAAACGGCCGGTCAGCACCGCGTTGCGGTGCGGGCCCGGCCGGTAGATCTCGTTGCTGCGCACCTGGGTCGCGTCGGCGTCGACCACCTCACGGATACCGGTGACGAACCGTCGCCCGTCGGTGCTCTTGCCCACCTGCACGACGATGTCGACGCCGCCGCCGATCAACTGGAACGTCACGTCGAACGGCAACTGCTCCGGGGCCTGCCGCGCGTAGCTGGCGATCTTCATCCACGCATCCCGGGTGGAGGAGGCGTGGATGGTCGTAAGGGAGCCATCGGTGCCCTGGTTGAAGGCGTTGAGCAACGGAATGACCTCACCGCCGCGTACCTCGCCGACCACCACGTGGTCCGGGCGCATCCGGGTCGCCCACCGGACCAGGGTGGTCATGTCGATGCCGCCCTGGCCCTCGATGTTCGGCTCGCGCGGCTGCATCGCGACCACGTTCGGGTGGGCCTTCGTGTCCCGGTGCAGGCCCAGCTCGTACGGGTCCTCGATGGTGATGATGCGCTCCCACGGCTCGAACTCCCGGCACAGCGCCCGCGCCATCGTCGTCTTGCCGGTGTCCATCCCGCCGGAGACGACGATGTTGCACCGCGCGGCGACCAGCGCGCCGAACAGGTCGACCATCTCCCGGCTGATGGTGCCCAGCTCGGCCAGATCCGACAGGCTCAGCCGCGGGAACCGGTGCCGGCGGATCGACACGCACACCCGCTCCGTGACTGCCATGGTGGCGAACAGCCGGGATCCGTCGGGAAGCTGCAGGTCCAGGCGCGGCATCCCGGGGTCGAAGCGGCGTTCCTGCGCGCCGCTGCGCCGGGCCAGGGTCTGCAGCATGTCGATCAACTCGTCGTCGGAGGACGCGATCGGGGGGACCTGGACCGGCAGCTCACCGGCGTAGCTGACGAACACCGTGTTGGCGCCGTTGACGTCGATGTTCTCCACGTCAGGGTCGTCGATGTAGGGCTGCAGACCACCCAGGCCGAGGAAACTATCGCGCAGCGACTGACGTAGCGACTGCTCGACCTGCGCAGACAGCGGTGGACGGCGCGCCGCCAGCTCCGCGAGGTCGCGCTCCCGCAGCACGTCCGTGATCAGCCTGTCAACGACGTCGTCCCGACCGGCGTCGCTGCCGTCGATCGCCTCCTGCTGCAGACGCCGCGACACCTCGGCGCGCAGCGCATCACGATCGGTGTGCCCGACAGGGAACGCGCTGGTCATGCCCGGACCTGCACCGCAGAAGCCGGTTCGGTGGCGGCGGAGGCCAGGGCGACGGCCAAGGTGCGGGCTGCGGTGAGCAGTCTCCGCCTCGTCCAGCCCATCACGGGCCGGCGACGCCCGGCCAGGACATCCGCGCCGGTCGGATCGTGACTGATCGTGCCGGCGACCTCCGTCTCCAGGTAACCGGCGATCTCCACCGCGTCGTATGGGCCGGCGCCACTGACCACCAGCTGCACGCTCGGGCACCGCTCGGCCAGCGCCGGAAGGACGACCATCAGGTGACGCACGTCCTCCAACTGGGGACGGGTGAGCATCAACAGCAGATCGGCCTTGTCCAAAAACGCCGCCGCCGGCGAGCCCGGATCGAGCCGGCCGACATCCGCCAAGACAGGTCGGGTCGCGGCCAAGCGCCGCACCGCGGCGGGGCCGGCCGCACCGAACGCGGCCACGGTGTAGGCCGCGGTCTGACCAGCCGGGGCCACGACCACATCGACCCCGATAGGTAGGCGCTGCGACCACTCGGCCGGCTGCGTGAGCGGCCCGTACCGGGCGGTGGCCACCATGTTGCGCAGCCCCGGCTCGTCGTGCAGGTGCCATCGGCTGCCCAGATCACCACCAGCCGGATCGAGCTCGACCACCAGCGGCATGCCGGGTGCCGGCCAGCGGCAAGCCAACGCCACCGACAGCGTGGTGACACCAGGTGATCCCTTGACGCTACCCAGAACGATCAACATAGCCGCTACCGCCCCCGTACGATGATCGTGACCTCACCGGCCGCCGACGCGACCCGCAGCGCGGCCTCCGAGGCGAGTTGCACGGTGACAACGGTCAGGCCAGCCGCATCGGGCGCCTCCACGGCCCGCACAAGAGCCGGTGCCTGCACGACCTCGCGCGCACTGCCCGATCCCGCGCTGGCCGGTACGACGAGCACGACAACGGTGGCGCCCGCGGACAGGCCCGCTGGAGCGTGGCCGGTCTTGACCCCCACGGCCAGGACCGACTGCCCGGGTGCCGGATCGGTGACCGCGCCGACCTGGTCCATCACCAGCAGGGACCCGGCAGCCAACGGCACCGCCGCCGTCTGGCCGACGACCTGAGCACGGTGACCGGCCGGGATGACCCGCAACGTGTCGGCGGGCACGATACTCACCGTCGTCACGTCGGCGTCGGTCAACACCGCGCCGGCCGCAACCGGCCGAGCCACGGCGAGCACGTCAACGGCCTTCGAGACGCTGCCCAGCACGACCGCACCGATCACGAACCCGAGCGCGATCACGAGCAGCCCGCCGATGATCCTCAGCGGTGACCGGCGGCGCGAGGCAATGACGGTGGTCAGCGCCGCAGTGGTCGTGGCGTTGTCGAGGCGCTGACGGGCATCCATCGGGGTGGCAGTGGGCATGGCCTGTCTCCCTACTGCGTGTTGATCACGGACGATGCCGCCACGACCACCTGCACCGGGGCCGTGGACGTCACCGCGGGCGGATCCACCACGGATCGAGTCCGCAGCGGCGCCCTGCCGCTCGCGGACCTGCTGGACGACGTGGTGCTCAACCCGGGCTCCTCACGATGTGGTGTTGACGGCCGAGGCCTCGACCACCTGGACCGGAACGCTCGCGGTCGACGTGACATCCGGTTCCGTCCCGGCTACGCCGCCGCCTGACCAGGTGACCCGCCACGTGATCGTGGCCGTCACCGTGTACGTGCCGGCGCGTGACGGCGTCGTGTAGGTGTGACCGCAGTCAGGTGACGCGCTCGCCGGATCCCTGCTCGCCGTCCACGGCGTACCCTTTCCGCACTGCAGGGACCGTCCATCGCCGGTGGACCAGGCCACCGTGAGCGGCGTACCGACCGCGGTCACCGACAGCCCGGACAGGCTCGCTGTCGCGCTGCGCGGGGACCACACCGCCTCGTCAACCCACATCCACGTCGGGACATACACGACCTGCGGGGCACCGGCGTCGGGGCTGAGACGGATCTGCGGGGCGGGCAGCCTGAGATGCCTCACCGCCTCCTGCGCCAGCAACTCGACACCCAGGTCAGCGCCGAACACCGCGTACCGGACGAAGCTGGCCGGCCAAAAGTTGGTGATCGGGTCGCCGCAGGAACCGACGTACCAGGCATCCGGCGGCGCAACCTTGCCACCGAGCGCCTCGGCCGCCCCGAGATCGACCCCCTCCGCGCGCTGGTACCAACAGCCATCGCCGCCGTACCAGCCCTTACCCGGGATGTTGCACGGGATCGTCTGACCCTGCCGGTCGCGGCAACCCGAGCTGCCCCCACCACCGCCGCCGACAGAGTCGTTCGGTTGCTCGACGGTGATCACGCACGCCGGAATCGTCGGGTTGGTGATGCAGTTGACAGGGTCAGTAATGTCGGCGCGGGCCGGCACCGCCAGCGCGACGGCGAGCAGGCTCGCCACGCCGGCCGTGATGCCGGACCATCGCATCGACGTCAGCATGTACCTACCCCGTCGATCGCAATCTGGGTCACCTTCCACACCCCCTCGCTGATCCGGGCGACGGTCGCGGTGGTCGCACGCTTGCCACCCGGTGTGTCCTGGTATGGCGAGCCGTCCTGCTTCACCAGGCGGGACTTGGAGCTGTCGACGCAGTCTCTGATCTCGACCGTCGGTGGCGTCGCGTTGGGGTTGGCGGACCTGACCGCCGGCTTCAACGTCACCTCGCCCTCCCCGACGAGCCCTTGCTCGGCGACGGACGTCAGGCCCGTCACCCAGACGTCGAGCGCGTCACCCTGCGAGTAGCGGGCAAGGCCGGGATACTTGGGGTCGGGAACACGGATCGCCTCGACGTACGCCTTCCACATGCCGCGATAAGCATCCATCGCGGTCCGCGCCCCGTCGGCCGCCGTCGACGGCGTTGCGGACGAGCTCGGAGAGGACGCCTGCGACGTGGCCGGGGCCGATGGCGTCGCCGGCGCTTCGCCCTCGCTGCTGCACCCCGCCGCGAGCAGTACCACCACCAGGCACGCAGTGCGCAGCCTCGGCACAGACACGCGCACGGTGTACTCTCCCTCGATCCGGATGCGATGTCTACGTGAAAGATTCATGGACATGTTCATCCTCCGCTACTGAATCTTGGCAAGTACCCTCGGTACGTGCAGGCTGCACTTGCGCATAGCAAGCGCAGCCTGCCATCTGGTGCCTTCCATTCGGTACTTGCTGGTCCGCAAGGGCGCCACCCACCTTGTCAACAACCGCCGCCGGGGGCACCGAACTGCCTGCGTGCAGATCGCTTGTGGCCCAGAAGACTGCACCTGCCGGGCGAAATCTCTGTCCACGCTCCGATGGCGCATGAAGTGCCGGAGAAGTTGCCATTGATCTTCGGTGCGGTCAGCTAGCCGACAGTGTTGCGGGCACGCCACCTCATAAGGTGCTTGTGGCCGGTGGAACCGATTCAGGCGTACGCCCACCTTGACCAGTATCGGAAATGCTCGCCAGTTCCCCCGTTCCGCACGGCCGTCGGCTCGTGCCCATCCAGGAAGCTTTCGAAGGCCGGGCTGCGATCGACTCAATGATGATCAAGCCAGGCTCCTCTGCGGTCGCTGGGCGACGACTCAAGCCCACCCGCATTTCAGGTTAAATGTTTGTAAAACGGTCAACTGGCTTCGATAGTTGCCGATTACCGCTTGACACTCGATGCGACTCTCCGTCAGGTTGGGGCTACAGCTCAGTAGTTCTGCTCTCGATCCCCTGCGGCGAGACTTGAAGAACCTCGATCGAGGACGGCCACGTGCCTGACGGGGAGAAACGTGGACTTTGCCATTCTTCGAGACATCGAGAAAATGTTCGCGCGCCGTTGGGACGTCTTTGTCGTCGCATGCCTGAGCGAGCAGAAGCCCTTACGATTCAGTCAGTTGGCGCACGTGGTGAGCGAACATTCCCGGACGCGTATTGCGGACTCGACGCTCAATCGAGTGAAGGACCGACTCATTCGTGCTGGCCTGGTAGTGCAGGGTGCGCACGACGACGGACACCCCACGTATTCATTGACGGGCGCCGGGGAAACGCAGGCGCGATTTATCCGAGCGTTGACCGAAGCAGTGAATGGAGTGAGCGATATCGAGCGTGATGATGATCGCGAACGTGTCGATGGCAAGGACGCGTCAGCAGACGGCGGGTTCCCGCCTCGAACGGCGTAGCGGAGCGTCGGGCCAATGTGGCGCAGCCCGGGGTGTGCCTCGCGTCTTACCCGCCCCACCCATCGTCGCTCACTCAGCGCAACCCATTGTGGACGGCGCCGTGCCGCTACGGCGTCGACCAGCGCGCGGACGAGCTGCTGACCCGCGATGCAGCGGCGCGGCCAGGCCAACGACGTGCCACCCCACGGCCGGGGGGTGTCCCTATGGGGTTGGCCAAGTCCCAGAGGGGGCCGACGTTAGCCGGTCTCGCTGTCGCCGTTGCGGGCGACGACCCTCCACCGGGCTCGGCGGACGAGCCTCGGCTCGCCGATAGATGCTGGTGGCCCCGGGTAGCATCTGCCGATGCCGGAGACGTTGATCGCCATCGTTCGTCGTGAGGGCGTCACGCATCTTCGGGCCTACTTCAGGCCAGGGGCGTACAGCGGGCAGTGGTTCGAGACCTTCGCAGGTGGCGGCGACCGGTTCGAGAGCCGCGATCAGATCACGGTGGACGATCTCTACGCGGTGGAGGCGCTCAACGTCCAGGTTCCGTTCGCCGTCGGCATAGAACTGCTCGACGGTCAGCTCGGCAGGGACATCAGCACCCACCTGCGAGAGATCCCCGCTGCCGCCGAGCTCGGTAGCCCCGGTGCCCGTGAGCTGGTCGCCGATGGTGCGCACGCCGACCGGGCATGGCGGCTGCTGAACAACCGGAGCGAGACGACCGGTATCGGCTGGGTGATCGCCGGCAAGCTGTTGGCCCGCAAGCGGCCGAAGCTGATCCCCGTCTACGACTCGATCGTCCGCTGCCAGTTCGGCGCGCCGAAGCACGTGTGGACGAGACTGCACGACCAGCTCGCCGACAACGACGGTGAGCTGCGGACCGCGCTCGCCGCAGTGCGCGCGACCGTGGGCGTGAACGACCACGTGAGTGTCCTGCGGGTGCTCGACATCGTCCTGTGGGGACGGCACGTCGACCAGCACCGGCGGGACAGGCCGACGACCTGTCCGCAGCGTGGTGGCGTGGCCCTGTGATCGACGTGCCGCGCGATCCCGACCGGATCCGTTGAGGGGCACGGGCAGCGCGTAGGCCGGTACCGCGACCAGCTGGCGGGCCGCCGCCTCGGACGGCGGCCCGCCGGTAGCGGTGAGTGCGTCTGGGCAGGAGGTCGCCGGTTCCTCGGGGCCGATCCGCCGGGACGCCGCCGCACCGCCACGGCGTCGACCAGCGCGTGGACGAGCTGCTCGTCGGGCTGACCCACCTGCCCGGGGTGATGCGCGAGCGGGGTGGGGTGGCCCCGCCCCGTGCTGTTCGTGGCGCGCCAGCAGAAGACGCGGCGATGCCCGCGAAGCGGTACGGCAGTCCACAATCGGCTCGCGTCGGCTGGCGGCCCGCAACGTTCGCCCCGGCGGGTGCGCGGTGCCGGAAAGTGAAGGATGAGCCGCGGCGGTGTCTTCGGTACGGTCGCAGGGTGAAGAATGCGTCGCAGTCGCCGGAGTACGTGTTCTGCGAGCCGGTGTCCCAGACCGGTACCCGGTCGCACCTGCGGCGGCCGGACAGCGCTGGTGCGGTGTTCCCGCACGGCGGCATTCCGTCGGGGTGCCGGGCGCTGTGCGGCCTGGACGTGAGCCGGGGCTGGGACACGGAGCCGCCGGTGACCGCACACGCCGTGCGGGAGCTGCTGGCTATCACCCGGCAGGCGAAACCGGGCGAGGGCATGATCTGTGCCCGGTGCGGTGAGGCGTATCTGGAGACCGCTTCGGCGTGACCGCCGCCGCCCGCGGCGGTCACGGCAGCACCCGGCCCCGGGGCACACTGCTGCGCGCGACGTGCGGCGAGTTGGCGCCGATGGCGCGCCAGGCACCGTTTCCCACCGGTGTGCGGCGCGCGCACGTCGCCCACAGAGCCCGGGTCAACGCGCCTCGGTTCGAGAACTCGGTGCGGGCGATGACCGCCACCGGCGGCGACGCCGTGGCCATGGGTTGGGCCGCGACCACAGGCCCGGACCGCGACACCGCCCGACAGCTGCTGGAGACGCAGCTGCCCCGCAGGTGGCGACACGTCCAGGCCGTCGCCGCCAAGGCGGAGCGGATCAGCGCGGCGGTACCGGTCGACGATCGTCAGGTACTGGTGGCCTCGGCGTGGCTGCACGATATCGGCTACAGCCCCGACCTGGTCGACACCGGCTTCCACCCTCTGGATGGTGGCCGCTGGCTGCGGCGGGCGCACCACGACGACCGGGTCGCCGCGCTGGTAGCCCACCACTCCTGCGCGTGGCTGGAAGCCGAGGAACGTGGACTCGACAAGGTCCTGACCGCCGAGTTCGCTCGCGAGGACACACCGGTAACCGATGCGCTCTGCTTCTGCGACTTGACGACCGGGCCGGACGGGCAGGACTTCGAGGTCCACGCGCGGTTGGCGGAGATCCGCTCGCGATACGGGGCGGGGCACGTGGTGACCCGATTCATCGTCCGAGCAGAGCCGGAGATCGTCGCCGCGGTGCAGCGCACCGAACGCCGGCTCGCCGGCACCACCCGTCAACCGACGTAGGGCCCGCGACGATCGGCGACCACCCGCCCGCCGCGCCGCGGAGAGCGCTCGGCGAGGGCGGTCAACCGGCCTGTGCCCGTGCGCCCGTGCAGGGCCGGCCGGGCGGGGCTGGCCAGCCGGGTGATCGACTCCTGCGGCAGGCCGTGCGTCCGGTGGTCCCGCGAAACGGGAGCCCGACGCCGCCGTCGATGACGAAGCCGGCCAGAAGTGGCGCCGTGAGCGCCGCGACCGTCCTCCGTGGCGGGCAGACGCGGGTCGCGTTAGTCGTGCCCGTCGACCGCGCCGGACGAGTGGGGAGCGTGGCGGATGCTGTCGCCACCCGCGCTGGAGGGCGGGTCGGGTCGCGGCGCCCACGCTGCTCCCGGTGGCAGCGCCGCGTCCGGGCCGACAGCAGCGAGCATCTCCCGGTAGCTGCCGAACAGCTCCGGCCAGTCCTGCCCGGGCTCCAGGGCGGCCGGGTCGATCACGTCGAGGTTCCCCACCCTGCCTGCGGGTCGCTGTCGGTGGGATCGCCGAACCGAGGTGTACGAAAGCCCTGATCGAACAGTGCGCCCGTCGAGCCCCGGATTCAGTTCGCCCGGGACGCGGTTGAGCTGGGCCGGCGGCGGTCAGCGGCCTGCCTTCGTGTGGTACTCGTCCACGATCTCCTGCGGAATTCGGCCCCGGTCGGAGATGTCTTTGCCGGCTTTCCGGGCCCACGCCCGGATGGCCTTATTCTGTTCACGGTCGGCGGAGGCAGTGTTCCTGGCCTGACCGCCACGAGGGGTACGGCCACCGACGACAACGCCTCCGCGACCTACCTTTGTGCCATGGGTGACGTAGGGAGTGAAAACATCCCGCAGTTTCTCGGCGTTGAGTGCGGAGAGGTCGATCTCGTACTGCACACCGTCGAGCGCGAACTTCACGGTCTCGTCGGCGTCTCCGCCGTCTAGGTCATCGACCAGCTTATGAATGATCTGCTTCGCCACGGTGGCACATTCCTTCCCAATACGGTGTTACCCACGACGGGTGTAAACACCTTAGCTTGTGCGGCACTCGATACGTCAACAGGAGTCGCTGAACATCTTGGCATTGACCGACCCGATCCCGCCGCGGACCGCCCGCCGCCCTGACGCACGTATTCCGCTGCCTGGTAGGCGAATGGCGACGCTGTGTTGGCGGGAGAGGCCGATCCGCGCCGATGTGGGCCCGGGGAATCTGACGCGACGGATAACGGCGGCAATTTCGGCGTCAATCCGTGACACGCCATGCGAGTTCCGTGACCAAGTTTGGGGGGCACACGGGGACGCGTCGCTGTGCCGCCGGCTCATTCAGGGCCGACCTGTTCGGGCGGCAGCGCTCGCCGGGTTGCGGGCTGCCGGCGTGCGCGATCCTCGGAGGACGCGGGTCGCCGCCAGGAGTCAGCCGAAGGCCGGATGACTCGCCTCGGTCCTGCCGGGCTGGGGTTCGGACGCGGGAGGGTTAGCTTCGCTGCCGTTCCTGGTCGCGCCAGGGGAGTAGAGCGATGGCGGTGAGCAGGATCGCCGCGAGGACGAGGAGGACGGTTCTGGCGGTGGTGGCGGCGGCGAGTACACCGGCCGCGGCGATGAAGATCGGCTGGACGGTCCGGGAGGTGATCGACCAGGCCATGACGACGCGGGACAGGTACTCGTCGGCGGTGGCGTTCATCCGATAGGTCGCGAACGTGGGGTTGAACAGACCGACGAACAGCAGCAGCCCGAACTCGGCCACGGCGATCAGGGTCAAGCCGGCGACGGTGGCGGGGGCGAGCGGGATGAGTCCGAGCCACACGCAGCGGCCGACGCCGGCAGCCAGCAGCACGGTGTGTGGGCCGAGGCGGCCGGTGAGGGGTCGTGCCAGGAGGGCCCCGGCGACGCCGGCGAGCGCGGAGACGCCGAGAACCAACCCGTACTGCCACGGAGCGAAGCCGAGATCGCGGAGCATGAACACGGTCAGCAGCGGGGAGGCGGCGGTGATGCAGCCGCCGAAGACCATCGGTCTCTACCCGCGCTGTTGTTGTTGATCGGTCGGCGGCTCGTACGGTCTGCCGGTGCGTGATGCGTATCTACCTGGGCGTTGGATCGTCTTCCGGTACGACGGTGAAGGGACACCGCGAGCGACGGATGACGTGGTGAGAGCCCACATGGAGCTGTTGGACGGCCGGCATGTGCGGGACCGGCGCGAGGGGCAGCCATTTCTGCTCGGCCCGGACGGGCGGCCGGACGTGCGGATCAACGCGTTCTTTGCCTCGCCGCGGATGCGGGCTCGGTCGCCGCTGACGTGGCGGAAGTACGCGTACGCGTTGGGGCTGTGGTTGAACTTCCTGCGTGCGGCAGGCCGGACGTGGGATGCCGCGACGGCGGAGGACGCGGAGTACTTCAAGGAGTGGCGGCTGACGGACGAGGCGAATCCCCGGCCGGTGGAGCGGTCGACGTTCGCCGGTGATCTGGCGGCCTTGCGCAGCTTCTACCGGTGGGCGCGCGGATGTATCAGGTCGCCGATCCGGTGGCGGGTACGGACGATTTCGACCTGCGTCCCCGCGGGGTCCATGAGCGGGATGTGAAGTGGCTCGATCCGGCCGGATATATCGACGCTGGCGTGACGTGGGGTTGCGCGGTCACGGTCTCGATGGGCGCCCAGACCCGCGGTGGGGTGGCCGTAACGATCAACGTGACGCCGCGTTTGCCGATGGGCTCTACGGGTCGGGGCTACGGCTGGCCGAGTGGGCCAGCGTCCTGCTGATGGAATTGCCGGAGGACGACCCGGCCCGCGGCTACACGACCTCGGTCCTGGCTGATGTGTGCGCGAAGGGTGGGTACGGCCGCAGGTACTGGCGCCGCGCACCGCGCTGGTCGGCGTCCTCTCCTACGTGGAGGGCGCGCGGGCTTTCGCTGTACGCCGCGCACAGCGCACCGGTGTGTACGAGCGTCTCACGCACCGGCGGCTGCTGCTCGGCCATCAGGGTGGGCGGCTGCATGTGCGGGGATCCGACGGCCGACAGACCTCGCCAGCGGTGAACGCGGTCAGGCCTCGGGTCTGGGCGCGGCTGTTCCGGTCGACGTCGGCCGGGTTGGAGCCGTTGGCGTTGTGGCTGAACGAGGATGGGTTGCCGCGGGCGGGGCACGGCTGGCAGCACACCTTCGCTACGGCGAACGCGCGGATCGCCCAGTTGGGCCTGCAGGGCTTCCGGGGCACGCCGCACATGTTGCGACACAGCTGCGCGCTGCGCTGGTACGCGGTGGGCCGGCTGGCCTACGAGCGGCGGTTCGCGCATCTGGATGAGCAGGAGCAGCGGGACTTCCGGGTCCAGTCCGGAGACGACCCGGCAGCACTATCTGGAGCCGTTTCGGACGCTGGAGCTTGACCTGCTGTTGCATCACGCCCAGGAGGCGGCCGTCGACGGGTTCCTGACCGGCTACCTTGCCGATCACCCGCTGGTGCGCACCGACCCGTTGCAGGGGCTGCGGTGAGCGCCCGCGACAGGTCGCGGCTCGCGGCCCTACCTGGCGCCGGCTACCGGCCCACACCCCGGCTGGCCGACGAGCAGCGGCCGCAGGTGACGTTCAGCCCGGAGACGCGGGACAAGACACGCGGCCCGGCGCGGGTGTTCGACTTCTCCGCCTTGCCGGTATCCACGGAGCTGCAGCTGGCGTTCGCTCGCGCGTTCGCGTTCCGGACACGGGCCGGCGGATCGATCCGCGCGACCGGCTCGGCGAACCAGTCCTTCCGGATCATGCGCTCCTTTGCTGTCCACCTGGCTGCCGGCAACCGGCCACCGCAGACGCCGGCAGACTTGGCCCCGGCGCACGTGAAGGGCTGGGCGATGGCCCGCCGAGACCATGCCGCGTTGACCGGTGAGCTGGCCGTTCTCAAGGCATGCCTACGGCGGGTTCCCGGGATCACCGCCGAGTTCACGGCGTGTCTGAGCGAGCCGCCACGGCGCCCGTCGCCGAAGACCAGCTATAGCCGCACCGAAATGGTCCGCACTCTCGACGCCGCCCGCGGTGACGTGCGCCGGGCGGCCGAGCGGATCCAGGCCGGACGTGCGCTGCTGCAACGGTGGCGCGCCGGCGACCTCGACGGCGATCCCGGCGGCGGGGCCGAGAAGGTCCGGCGCCGGGGCCGGTTGTTGGATTGCATCGATCGTGATGGCGACGTGCCGCGTTCGGGCGCCCGCGGGTTCGCTGTCTCCTGGGTCAGGGCGCTCGGCTCGCTCGAAGCGCACTTCGCGATGCTGTATCTGACCAGCACCGACATCGCGGCGTTCGTGGTCCTGCTCGTCGGGTTGACCGGCCAGAACCGGTCCACGATCATCAACGCCCCAGCCGGCCATCACCGCGCGGACGGATATGCCGGCGGCCCGGCCACTGCGGTTGTCGAGCTGGACAAGCCCCGCCGCGGCCGGCACCGGCACATGGACGTCGCCCTGGTCGACGTCCCGCTCTGGGCACCCGCCCCCTCCCAGCCCCACGCGAACTCCGACTCCGACGTGGGAGCGGGCTTGCCGATGGATCTGCGGACGCCGTTCGGCGTCTACATGCTGTTGCACGACCTGGCCGGCCCAGCTCGTCAACGAATGGGCTCAGACAAGCTCATCGCCTGGTGGTCGGCACGGATCGGGGGGACCGCCGGGGGTTTCCGCGACGGCCTGACAGCACACCAGGTCGCCGACTGGGCCCGTCTGCACGATCTGCGGGCCGACCCGCTGACCGGCGGAGGCCCGGCCCCGGCGCTGGGTCTGACGCTGCGGCGGCTGCGGCTGACGTTCAACGAACTCCAGCAACGGCCGGTCGCTCACACAGAACGGACGTTGGCGAACGAGTACCTGGCTCGCAACCGTGGCAACCTCGCCGAGTACCAGCAGGTCGTCGCCGCGGCGCTGGACCAGGAGGCGGCTAAGGCCAAGACCCTCGGCAAGATCCGCATACTGTCGGCTGCGGACGTCATCGAGGCCCGCGACCAGCCGGCCCGAGTCGCGGCCCGGTATGGCATGGAGCCGGCGACCCTGCAACGGCTGCTGGCCGGTCAGCTGGACACCGTGCTCGGCGGATGCGTCGACAACACCAGCGGTCCGCACGATCCGGGCACGCCCTGCCGGGCCTCGTTCATGCTCTGCCTGAGCTGCCCGTGCGCCCGGGCGATGCCGCACCACCTGCCCGTCCAGGTCCTCGTCCACGACGAACTCGCCGCTCGCCGCCGGGCGATGACGCCCCTGCGGTGGGCGCACCGCTTCGCCCTTGCCCATACCCAGCTCGTCGACCTCCTCGACCGGGCCGGAGCGGTCGCGGTCGCCGACGCCCGCGCGGCGATCACCGATGCCGAGCGAGCCCTGGTCGACCGTTTCCTCGGCCGAGAGCTGGACCTGAGATGACACCGAACCCCGCGTCGGTTGCGCTGCGGTCAGAGCCCGGCGTGGTCCCGGTCGCGGACACGCTGGTGCTGCTGGACCGCCCGCTCGACCCGCAGTCGCGCCGACCCGTGTCGGTGTTCGGCGACGACTGGTGGGACCTGAGCCAGGGCATGTTCGAGGCCCACATCAGCGACGTGAGGCTCAACTTCTCCACGGTCCCGGACCGGTTCCGGCCCGCCGCGAAGCACTACGTCTGGCAGCTGATCAACCGCGACCACCCAGGCCACGGCACCCGCCGACGCCGCCTCGCCCTGCGTAGCATCGCGCAAGGCATGCCGCGCCTGGCTACCTTCCTGCACTGGCTCGACTCTCGAAACGTCGCTCGTATCGCGGACGTCACCGACGCCGACTTGGACGACTACGCCACCGACGTGGCGAAGTTGGAGGCCAGCGCGAACACCCGCGCCGGGCTGCTGCTCGAAGTGCGGCGGCTGTGGGCCTACCGGCTCCTGCTGCCCGAGGACGTCCAGCTTCCCCAGCCGCCGCCCTGGAACGGTGACCCGCCCTCCGAACTGCTCGGCGGCGCCAAACGGCCACGTGAGAACAGCACCGCCCGGATCGGGGCCGCGACCATGGAGCCGCTGCTGATGTGGGCGCTGCGTTTCGTCGAGGACTTCGCCGACGACATCATCACCGCCTACCACGAATACCTGCGCCTGCGCGGACGCTCGGCATCCCTTCGGCACCGGTCAGCCGGCTACACCGGAGACTTCACCAGCCCACAGCAGGCCAAGGCAGCGGTTCGCGCCTGGCTATGCCACCTCAAACAGGCCGGTCGCGGGTTACCGAGCCGGCAACCGCATCACGGCGAGCTGCAGGTCGACTGGCCCCACCTCTGTCAGCTCTTCGACGTCAGCGCGGATGCTTTCCGGACCGGACGGCCGCTGCGCAGGATCGTTGACGCCGCGGGCCTGCCGCTCGGCGGCCCGGCGCTGCTCGACACCCCGATCAGCGGGAAACTGCACGGCCGCCCCTGGCTCAGCACACCGATTCGCTACGGCCAGGCCGGCGAACTCGCACGGCTGCTCTGCACCGCCGCCACCGTCGTCATCGCCTACTTGACCGGGATGCGACCCGGCGAGGTCCTCAACCTCGAACGCGGCTGTATCCGGTGCGAACCCGCAACCGGGCTGTGGTCGATCAGCGGCAAACACTGGAAATCCGCCCGCGACCACCACGGAAACAAGATCGCTCAGGGGCAGCAGCGGCCCGACCCGTGGACCACCATCGAGCCGGTGGCGCACGCCATCGCGCTACTCGAACGGCTGCACCCGCACACGCTGCTGTTCACCGCACACATGCACCCCGTCCACAGTTACCACGAACCCAGCGCTGTGCCCCGCCAGCGGCGGGTCACCCGCCTCGGAAAGGGCCGCACCACTGCGGAACTCACCCACGACCTCACCGCCCTGACCGGCTGGATCAACACCTACGCCCGCCACCACGACCTGCACGCCGAACAGATCCCACCCGACCCGCACGGCGCGATCACCCTTACCCGGTTCCGACGCACTCTCGCCTGGCACATCGTCCGCCGCCCCCGCGGGCTCATCGCCGGCGCGATCCAGTACGGCCACCTGCACGTCCAACTCACCCTCGGATACGCCGGGACCTACGACTCCGGCTTCCCCGACGAACACGCCTACGAAGACTGGCTCCTACGCCTCGACACCCTGGCCGACAACCACCGGCGGCTCACCGAAGGCGAAGCCGTCAGCGGCCCCGCCGCGGACAACTACCGCAACCGCATCACCGCCGCCCAACACGCGTTCGCCGGCCGGGTCCTGACCAGTCCTCGACACGCCCGCGACCTGGTCACCAACCCGCTCCTACAAATCTTCCCCGGCCGCGGCATGACCTGCGTATTCGACCCCGCCAAAGCGCTCTGCCAACTCCACCCCGCCGAAGACGACATCCGCCGCACCCCCGATCACGACGACTGCCGCCCCACCTGCCGCAACATCGCCCACACCGATCGGGACATCGCAGCCGTCCGGCACCGCGCCGCACAGCTACACAACATCGCCAGCGACTACCTCGCACCCCCGATACGTCACCACCGTGAACGAGCCGAGCTCGACCGGCTCACCGCCATCATCCGCCGCCACGACCATGGGAAATGAGCATGTCCACCGCTACCGACTCCTGGACCACCACGGAAACCGACCCGCAACGCACGGCGATCCTCGACGCAGCGGACCGCCTCCTCGCCGGGACACCCCTCCACTTCACCGGCAACCTCTCAGTTCTCCAACAAGGAAGCCGGCTGGCGGCGACGCAAGGCAGAACTCCCAGCGCGCCGCCCGCGACAACGGGGCGGGCTCACGTTAGGGTCGCGTGCAACCGTGCCCGCGACGCGAAACCACCGGCGTGGGCCGTCCACGTCGTAGGGGAGACAGCGTGCGCTTCGACTTGACCCCGCTGGGCTCGAAAGAGTTTGAGGAACTGTCTCAAGCCTTGGCTGTGGCGGTGCTGGGCGGCGCAGTCTCCGTCTTCGGGGAAGGCCGGGACGGCGGCCGTGAAGCGACCTTCGAGGGACGGATGCAGTACCCGGATCCCCTGCCGCCGACCGGGGCATGGGACGGCTACGGCATCCTCCAAGCCAAGTACAAGGCGCAGGTGACCGCGACGACGGCGGACACCGGTTGGTTCCTCGGTCAGGTGCGCGATGAGCTTAAGAAGTGGGCTGACGACGACGCAAAGCGGGTTAAGCGCGGGCGGGGTCGCCCTGACTACCTCGTGTTCACGACGAATGTCACTCTGTCGCCCGACCCCGGTCGCGGTGGCATCGATCGCATCGACGAGCTCATCCGCAGCTACCGAGGCAAGATCGGACTGAAGGGCTGGGCCGTCTGGCATCGGGATCAAATTTGCACCTACCTCGCGGTCCACGATGGCGTCCGACGTACGTATGGCGGGCTGACCGTCGTCGGCGACGTTCTGGCCGAAGCACAGCGTGCCCTGTCGAGGCTCTCGGCCGACCAGAGGCCGGAAACCGACTTCTCTGCCCTGCTCACCACTCACGCCGCCAAGGAGCTCATGGCCCAGCAATGGGTCCGGCTTGGTCAATCCGGCGATCCCACTAACCGCAAGCTGATGCTAAGTGACGTCGCCATCGACCTTCCAGCCCACGGCCAGTTCACACGTCCCCACCGAGGATTCCGGAACCCGATAATCTCAGGCGTTATCGCCCACGTGATCAAGGAAGGCGACGCGATCCGCCGTCCTCGACCCGAATATCCCACGTGGCCCCACTTAGCAATCCTCGGTGGCCCCGGACAAGGTAAGACCACCCTCACTCAGATGCTCTGTCAAGTCTACCGAGTCGCCCTGCTCAACGACCGTCCCGCGCACACTCTCGGGCCCGAGGTGCCGGACCTGCTGGCCCAGTACAACCGTCACCTGCAGCGGCTGCGGATACCAACGCCCACGTGCCGGCGCTGGCCGATCAACGTTCCTCTGAACGAATACGCCGACGCCCTGGCCGACGACGGCAGCTTGTCGTTGCTGCGCTACATGAGCGAACGGATCAAGGCTCGCAGCCCGATCAACAGCGTCATGCTGCGCGAATGGCTACGGGAGTGGCCGTGGCTTGTCGTCCTCGACGGACTCGACGAGGTGGCATCCCTGGATATCCGGCAGCGGATGCTTGGTGCAATCTCTGAGTTCTACGTCGATGCCGCTAACCTCGAAGCCGATCTCCTGGTGGTAGCCACGACACGACCTCAGGGCTACCGCAACGAGTTCTCCGATCGCTTCTTCGACCGGCTCACGTTGCAGCCCATGGACCCAGGCCACGCCCTCGACTACGCCGGGCACCTGGCGAAAGTGCGGTACGACCAGGACCCGGACCTCAAGGCCCAAGTGGAGAAACGGCTCCGAGTGGCGGCTGCTGAACCAGTGACGGCACGGCTGATGCGGACACCACTGCAGGTCACGATCATGTCGCTGCTTCTAGAGCGCCGCGCTCGGGCACCACAGGACCGCTATGGGCTCTTCGAGTCGTACTACAACACCCTCTTCGAGCGCGAAATAGGCAAGAACACCACGGTCTCGCGGCTCCTCGACGACCAGCGACGCAACATTGATCACCTGCACGAGCGAGTGGGCCTGCTCTTGCAAATCCGAGCCGAACACGCCGGCGAGGCCGAGTCGCAACTGCCCGAAGACGAACTGCACCGGCTGGCCCGCGAGCGCCTGATCGCCGAGGAGTACAGCCGCGAGGAAGCGACCCGCCTCGCTGCAGACCTCGTCCATGCCGCGACAGACCGCCTGGTGATGCTGGTCGGTCGAGACCCCGGCAACATCGGCTTTGAGGTCCGCAGCCTCCAGGAGGTGATGGCCGCCCGAGCCCTGTCCGCCGGCGGCGACCACGACCTCCTCCAGCGAATCAGAGAACTGGCACCCTCGGCACACTGGCGTAACACCTGGTTGTTCGCCGCGAGCCGGCTATTCGCCCGACAGGAACACCTGCGCGACGCCATCATCACGCTGCTCGACGAGATTGACAGCGACGGAGCGCTCGCCACGTACGCTATGCCGGGCGCGCGACTGGCAATGGAGATGCTCGATGAGGACATCACTGCCGGTCAACCCCGATACAACAAGCTTCTGATTGTGCACGCACTGCGGCTCCTCGACGCGTTTCCGGGGGAGGTCATGACCCGGCTCGCTACGGTCCTCAACGACGCATCAACCACCGACAGGCAAATAGATCCCGTTGCCCACCAGATCATCGAGGCTAAGATCGGAAATGGTGGACGGTCGGCGTTAACAGCGGTCGATCTTCTGGCTGCCTGGGCCGCTCTCTCCGGCCCCGTACCGATTAAGGCGAAGCATCGGATAACGCGACTCAGAACTGCTCCCCCCGCTGCCCTTAACGCAGGTCTCGAACATCTGCAACGCTTCAGCCCTCGGCCGGTATGGTTCGATGGGCGTGCTGTTGAGCGACCAGATTCGGAGCCAACCACCGAGGTAATCAAGCGGAAACTGCAGGCAGGCAGTCTACCTCGCCGCGAGCAAGAGGAACTGGTTGCGATCGTCCGGCGGTTGGTGAAAGGAACGAGCGATCTCTCCGAGCTGAGTGATCCAAGTCGGCAAGAGCAGCTGGCGGCAATCGCCGGTGAACTCGACGTCGAAGAATGGCCAAACGGAGCGGAGCTTCAGCAAGCAGTGCTGCACTGGTATGCCCGGCAGCCGGTGACCGCACCATCGGTCGTCGCACTGACATAGATGTTGCCCTGACGAGTCGATTCGAGGGGAGTGTAAACAGGATTGGATGCATAGTTCTACATGCGGGATACTGGCGTCCGCAGCGGTATTGCAGCTACACGCCGGCACGCACCCGAGCCGATACCGTCCCGAGAGAAGATCACGAGATCGTTCCTTGTCGCTGCCCTAGCCGCCATGGTGGTGGTTCGGCCGCCTTCGGCGCTGACCGGCTCCCGGATCGTGATCGGTCTTATCGGCGTGTTCTCTTTCTGCAGCGCAGATCGCGGATCTGCAAACGCGATCTGCGGCGCGAGAACGGACATCAACCTACCGACCGCTGTACGCCAGCAGTCGGTAGGCGCCCGCACATGCCGCTGAGCGGTCGTGCCGGAAGGGCGACCCCACGCGTCTCCGCCTGGGCGCACATGTTCCGTTGGCGTTATACCGGCTCACGGGGTGGTCGGTGAATCTGCCGAATCCCGCCACCGTCGATGTAACCAGCGCGTGCGGCGTCGAGGCTGAGTCTCCCGTTTGGTCCACCCCTCACGACAGCACTGTCGTGATCATCTTGCCCGTCGTCTTCCCAACCGCACTCATCGCAGATCTCGTACCCGCCGCGCTCGAACAAGGTGAGGTGTCCGCAGCACGGACAGGTGTAGAGAGACTCTCCAGCCGGGGCCAGGACGTTCTTCTGTGCCGTGTAGGCGTCGAACCATGCGACTCGCCGACGAACCAGCTCATCGTCTGACAGAGAGGGATCATCGTTCGGATGACGCTGCACGGGTGAGCTGTCCACCGGCTTAGGGTGCCAGGAGTGATGCCGTCTCGACATATGCATCTGCCGCACACGGTGCGGCAGGTTGTGCCTAGTTCACGATGGGGCGGCAGGTGTCAGTCGCCGATGAACACGAGCTGCTGTTGCTCGGTGGCGCAGTAAAGTGCCATCGTCCGCAATCGCATCAGCCCGCGGTACTCCGGGCCAGGCTTCGCGCGCCTGAGCAGTCGGTCGACTTCCGTTATGAGGGAACCCATATCAGTAGGGCCGAGATGAGTCTCGCCGTACGGGTCGACCTGGCCTAGCAGCGGAAAGGCCGGGTCGTCACGAGGGATCAACCGGTCAAAGTCACCGGCTGCGTCGAAGGACCCGCCGTCGGGGTCTGGCAATGCTTCCAGCCGCTGGCCGGCCGAATGCAGCTCGACTTGAATGCCCATCCACCGATGATCCACGACGACGGGTGAGACGCGCTCATCTGTCGCCTTCCGAGCGTCGCTCTGCGTAACGGCAATCAGCTGGCCAAGAGCTGGGAGACCTGAGCGAGGTCGGGCTGAGGAGCGCCGGCTACCATGGTCGCCCATGGCATCGACGAACGAGATACCCGCTACGTTCCAGCCGTTAACTGGGCGTACGGTTGATCGCTCGGCGGTCTATCACGCCTCGCTACAGGAACTCCTCGACCTCGTCGGCGCCGAACCCCCGGACGTCGACGAGCCCGACGACCGTCTGTTCTGGCGTCATCGTGCCCGGCGGATGATCGGTGAGACCGTCGCACGCCGGGCCAAGCACCCGACCGGTGCTCGCGGCATGCCCGACGAATGGTTCGAACCGCTGATCCGAGCCGCAGTGTACGAGCCGGACCCGAGCTTCAACCGGCAACTGGTCGAACCCGCCATCGCTGCGTTCGGCCGCCGTCGCGTCCAGGTTGCGCTGCTGGACTATCTCGACACCGGTGCCCCCGCCGACGCGGCAGGCGCGGCACGCGCCTGGTACTGGACCTCGATAGGAGTCAGGTACCTACCAGGAACGACGACCATGACCCCGGAAAGCGCCGCCGAATACGAGGCGGTCAGCGACCTGCGCGAGCGGTACCGCCTTACCGCACTACGCCGGTTCCTGGATGACGACGACCTGGACCTGCGTCGATGCATACTGCCAGGCCTCACCCTGGGCCCACAGATGTACCCGAACCACATGCGCGACCAAGTTGCTCAGGCCGTGCAGATCGCTCGCACCTCGAACGACGACTACCTCCGGCATCGTGTGGAGATCCAGGTCGTGCCCGAGCGATGACCGCGACCGGTCGACATCATCCGCATCTGCCGCAGATCGGTCGCCGTCGGCGTGCTCAAGCGGCGGTCCGTCGTAGCCGGGCACAGGTCTGGATCGGCGACCCGGTTATGTTCGCCCGGTGGTGATCGAAGGAGTCCGGCTGGTGTTGGTGCGGCACGCGATACCGGTGGTCGATCCGGCGGTGCCGGCCGAACGTTGGCAACTCGGCCCGGCCGGTCGGGCTGCCGCCCGCGCGGTCCGACGACTCGTGCCCGGGCCGGCCTACTACGTGGCCAGCAGCGAACCGAAGGCCGTGCAGACCGTGCAGGAGATCGCCAGACACCGCCACGTCGTCACCGACGCCGCGCTGGGCGAGGTACGCCGCCCCCGCCAGTGGTCGGACACCTCCACCTACCGCGCCACCGCCCGCTCCTACATTCAGGGAGTCTGCCCCGAGGGATGGGAACCCCACGATCAGGTCGTCCACCGTTTCCACGAGGCCGTCATCCGCCATGCGGCGGCCGCAGCCGCCCTGGGCGCAACGCTGGTGGTCGGCACCCACGGGCTGGCGTCAACAATCTGGCTGGCCAGCAGACACCGCCTCGAACCCGACCCGGTCCCGTTCTGGGCGGCCCTACGCTTCCCCGACCTCATCGAGATCGACCTGCTACACGGCATCGTTCGGCGCCTCGGCGACTGAACGATCACCAGCGGGTAACAGTCTCCCTGGAGTGCACTGATCTGCCGCAACCGGCGCGCCGTCCTTGCTGCTCGGTCGTGCCGTGGTCCGAAATTGGAAGGCGGCACTGATCTTCGCTGGCCATACTGGTGTCCATGAAGCTTGCTGAGGCTCTTGCGCTGCGCGCGGATGCGGCGCGTCGCGCCGAACAACTCCGCGCCCGCATCGTCGCCAGCGCTCGACACCAGGAGGGTGAGACGCCTGCTGAGGACGCCGCGGCACTTCTGGTGGAGGCGGGCGAGGTGCTCGGGGAACTGGAGTCGCTGATTCGGCGGATCAACCGCACGAACGCCGCCACCCTGGTTCAGGGTGGCACACTCACCGACGCGCTTGCCCGCCGCGACGTGCTGCGCCTGCGGCACAGCGTGGTCACGTCTGCCGCGGACGCCGCAGCCGGGGAGGGCCAGCGCGGGTTTCGGCAGTTGCGGTCGGAGCTGAAGATGATCCCGGCGCTGCCGGTGGCGCAGCTGCGTAGCCAGGCCGACGATCTCGCCCGGCAACTTCGCGAGGTCGACACGGTGATCCAGCGAACGAACTGGGAGGTCGACCTGCTGGACTGAGGAGTTGCGGAGCAGGTAGCCGACGTGGAGGCGTGCACGAACCCGAGAGCCGGCGGGTAATCCGGTTCACTCCTGGCGCGCCGAGGGCAGGCGCAGGGGTTCGACTCCCCAGTACACAACGCAGGCCCAGCACAGCACACAGGTAACGGCGCACAGGGCACGGCACACTACCGGGTGCAGATCCACGACGGCGAGGGTGGGACAGGGGCCAACCGCAACCCATACAGATGCAGCTCGTTCCCTACAACGTTCGATGCCCGCACTGTCATGCCGCCGGGTGCGCACCGCTGGGCCGCTTGTCGCGGGGCCTAGATCCGTCCGTCCGACAGTCTCGCGAGCGAGCCGCATGGCGTGCCGCGGTGGCCCGCTCGTCATGGGATGAGCCTCTACTGTGTCACCGAGGTCTGCCACGCCTCGGTGATACACAGCTCGTCGTAATCCCACCATCCATCGCGCTTGCCTGAGTCGAGCAAGTTGCGCACAAGCCGGAGGTCAGCGTCGGGTGGAACGTCGATTGCAGTCATCCCGAACATGCCGGTGCCACTGACGCCCAAAGCGCCGAATTTCTCCAGGATGGCCTCGGTACCAACATCGAGTGGACCGAGCGGACTGTCGGAGGCAAGTATCACTCGGATCGCGCAGTAACCGGATGCCTCGAGTTTCTCTCGCACCCAGAGCTGCCCGTCCTCTTCCCGCTCAACGCGAAAGACGTCACCCTTGGCGGCATTCAGCGCGGCCCACGGTGCAAACGGCAGCCGGACTCGGTCCGGCGAGAGCGCCTCGGCGCCCATCCCGAGGGCTGAGGCCGGCCCACCTGACATCGGGAACCAAACCCGCACCCGTTCCGCTGCTGCCGGGGTGACCCCGGCGTCTCCCGTCGAGGGCATCGCTCAAGTTTGCCGCACAACACGGCCAGCGGCGTAAGACGAACAAGACCGGCTTCACTCTCATACCGCGAATCGCTCGCTACCCAGAGTCACGTTGAGCTCGGGCGACCGAACGCCCGGTCGTGGCCGGTGAGCGCGCGTGCTTCCCGAATGCTCGGCCGGGCGTTGCGGTTGGTGGCTGCTAGCGTTCGGCACCATGTGGGCCGAGGAGATGGTGGCGGGGCGGCTGGCTTGGCGGCACGTCGCGTCCGGTGTGGTGTTTCGGGAGGTGCTGGGTGGGACCTTCCGGATGGGTCTGTCCGAGGCGGAGCTGGTGGCGGTACGCGTAATCGAGCGCGGTGGAGGAGTCGCGGACACTCTGGGGCCGTTTTTCGCCGGTGCGGGGGATGCCCAGCCGGTACGTGAGGTGCGGGTCGAGCCGTTCCTGATCGCTCGGCATCCGTTGACGGTCGCGCAGGTTCGGCATTGGTTGCCGGAGTACGAGGACGACTACGCCGACGTGGAGTCCGGCACGGCCCGGCTTGAGGATGACCTGGATGACCTGCTCGACGTGCTGCCGTTCCGGCTGCCGAGCGAGGCGGAGTGGGAGTACGCAGCCCGAGCCGGCACCACCACCTTGACCTTCCGCGGCGACGGGAAACCGGGCGAAGACCAGGTGCTCGACGACTTCGGTGATGAGCAGCGGACAGCCGCCGCCGAGAACGCGTTCGGGCTGGCCGCGATGGGCTCGGCGAACGAGATCTGCGCCGACGTGTGGATTCCGGGGTTCGCGGGCGCCCCGGCGGATGCCCGCCCACGCACCGGCGACGGTCCCAGAGCGGTACGCGGCGGTGCCGCCGACGTCTACCCGTGGCAGGGCTGCGACGAATGGCTGCTACTGCTTGCCACCACCCGGTACGAGCATGCCCAGTTCACCGCTGTCCGCCCGGTCGCACCACTGCCACCCCGCCAGTAGCTCCCGCCGCCGGACGAGACAGATGCGCCTCAACGCGCAGAGGGATCAGCGCTCGCCACGAACGTCGTCGTGACGTGCTGGGTCCTCCGGCTCACGGCTCTGCCGAGAAGCGTGCGTCCGATCTTGGTGCTCGCGACGCAAGGTCGTGGTCCTGGTAGCGGAATCCGAGGAGGAACTCCACCGGACACACTACGCATTCAAAAGCCCTAGGCCGTGTTTCGTAGGGCTCGGAGCCATTGGTTGATGGCGGCGATGGTGAGGGTGGCTTCGTAGCGTACGGCGAGTTTGTCGTACCTGGTGGCCATGGCGCGGTGTTGTTTGAGCTGGTTGATACCGCACTCCACGGCGTGACGCAGGCGGTAGACCTCGGGGTCAAAGGCGGGCGGACGTCCGCTTTTGGACCCTTTCGCCTTGCGGTGTGCGTCCTGGTCGGCCTTGCTCGGGATGCAGGCGCGGATGCCACGGGATCGCAGGTGGTCGCGGTTGGCCTTGGACGTGTACGCCTTGTCGGCCAGGACCGTGTCCGGCCGGGTCCGTGGCCGGCCACCACCGGTTCGGGTAACGCGGATCCGGGCCAACACGGGGATGAACTGCGGGCTGTCGCCGCGCTGTCCGGCGGTCACCACCAGGGCCATCAGTTTGCGGCCTTGCTCGCAGGCCAGATGGGTCTTGGTGGTCCAGCAGCCCCTCGATCGGCCGAGCCCGTGATCTGCCAGCTCGGAATGCACACCACCAGGCGACTCCTTCTGCGCGTCGCCGTCACGGCGGGCTCCCGCCGCGTGTTGATGGGCGCGGCTGATGGTCGAGTCCACGCTCACCGTCCAGCCGATCATCCCCGCCGCATCCGCCCGCGCCTGCAACGAGGCGAGCAGCCGCGCCCAGACCCCGTCACGCTGCCAGCGCCGAAACCACCGATACAAGGTCTGCCACGGCGGGTACTGCGCGGGCACGTCGCGCCACGGCGATCCGGTCCGGACCCGCCACCGGATGCCGTCGATGATCAGTCTCATGGTCCATCTACGCGGTCGAGCATGACCCGTTCCCTGCAGGCAGCAACGGCTCCAGCACCGCCCACTGCACATCGGTCAGGTCATGCCGCCTCGCTGCCGCTACGCTCGGCACGAGGTCTCCGGTGTGACGTTCAAGCTTGGTCGCTGAACCAACTACCGGAGACCTCTTCAATTAGCGACCACCGCCACGCCCCGACCACGACCCCCTACGAAACACGGCCTAGAACCGCTGTTATCAGCGGCCGGGGGCTTCTCCGTATGACGCGCCGCCGGCGGGCTCTACCCCCGGTGCCGTGAGGGAAGCGGCAGGCGTCGGCGGCGGACCTTGCGTCCGGCCCTGGTCGGCGGCGCGAGCGGCCTGCGAAGCCGGCCGCCTTGATCTCGTACAGAAAGTTCTCACACAGTGAGGAGATCAACCAGAGGCCATCGAGAACCTGACCTGCCGAACCACCATGCAGGCAACAGCGCACGCCTGTCGGATTCATGACTCAGCGTCCTGCCTGACCGACGTCCACTGACTGGCGAGTGACGCCAGGCTTCAACCGGTGCACAATGGTGAGCCAAGACTCATGGAGGCTGGGCAGTGGATCTCGCCAAACTACTGGGACCGGCCATCGGAACACTCGTTCGAGTTGCCATCGAACGGCCCATAGGCGCAGGACTTACGAGAAGTCCAGTTTATCCCGAAGGCCGAGTCAAGCTTCCGGGCCGTCGACTGAACGGTCTAACCCGCTCACTCAGCGGAAAGTTGGCGGTCCAAGTCGGCGCAGCGCTCTCTGGGCTTCGCGAGATCGAGTTTGGCTCCCTTGGAGAAGACGACTGGGACTGCGTAGTCATTGCCGCATGCGACACCCTCGGGAAAATTCCAACGTTCACGGCCTCAAGTCTCCTGGCGATCGACTTGGACCCAGATCGCCTATATACACAAATCCGCAGGAGCGATTCCGATCGACCCGCAAAAGCAGCGTTGAGCGCCGAGGCAACGATCGCATATGAGCGCGTGCTGCGAGAGTGCTGCTGGCAGATCGTTGAGTTCATTACACGGCAGCCAGAGTTCACGCGTCGCGTACAGGTGGAGCTCGTACGTCGCACGGGAGAAATGGCTAACTCGCTCGAAAGACTCTCGGAAGACTCAGAGTCTCACGACCTCCTCGACTTCGAGAGAAGATACTTGGAGTTGGTGCTCGACAAGCTCGACAGCCTGCAACTATTCGGTGTTACTCTACGGCACAGCGATGCTTACTCTTTGAGTACTGCCTATCTCAGTCTTAACGCATCCCCCGAGCAGGCGAAGCGACATAGCGGGCGTGCTGGCGCGGACCGGTTGAGAGTCCATGAAGCTTTAGCTGACGCCAAACGGGTTCTAATACGAGGAGAAGCTGGTTCAGGAAAGACGACGTTACTGCAATGGCTGGCAGTTAACTCGGTACAGTCTCCCGAGAGCCTTCCGGAAGGATGGTCGGCGGGCGTTCCTTTCCTGCTTCCGCTCCGCCGGTACGCGCTACAAGACCTGCCGACGCCCGACCTCTTTCCGCGGGAAATCGCTCCCGCCCTGTCGTCCGAGGCACCTCCGAAGTGGGCGGCGTCGGTTCTGAAATCGGGGCGAGCTCTCGTTCTAATCGATGGTGTGGACGAACTGCCCCAAAACCGGCGAGGAGATGTCTGGATATGGCTCAATGACCTAGTGAAGACCTACCCCAACTCCAGCTACGTGATTACGTCTCGTCCACCTGCCGTCGACGGCAAGGTTCTTGTACCGAGCAAGTTCGATACTTTTATGCTTCTACCAATGGGGGCGTCTGATGTTCGAGCATTCGTTGGCCAATGGCACAAGGCAATTCGACAGGTTCGGCATGATTCTGGGCATGCATTGGCGACTTACGAGTCAGAACTCCTGGACAAGCTCGCACGGCGCCGGGACCTGCGTAGGCTAGCCACTAACCCGCTACTTTGCGCTCTGATTTGCGCTCTACACCTTGAGCGATACCGGCAATTGCCACAGGACCGGATGGGGTTGTATCGAGCCGCTCTTGAAATGCTGCTCGTGCGCCGCGACGAGTCGCGGGGCATCAACGCAGATAGAGTCAACCTGTCTCAGCAGGACCAAGAGGCGTTGCTTGGCCAACTGGCGTATTGGCTCGTGCGTAACGGTTGGTCGGATTGCGACAGGCGGGACGCGACTATTCGGCTGTCGCGTTACATGAAGTCAATGCCATATGTCGAGTCTCGACCATCTGAGATTCTGAACTTCCTCCTTCTTCGGTCCGGAACATTGAGGGAGCCGGTCGTCGGAAGAATCGACTTTCTGCACAAGACGTTTCAAGAGTATCTGGCTGCGCAGGCCATCCTTGACGACGGCGATATCGACGCCATGATCAAGCAAGCCCACGAGGATCACTGGCGTGAAGTCGTAGTGATGGCCGTCGGACACAGCCGTAGGGACGAGCGAGAGCGGATTATACGAGGACTAGTGGAGCGCGGAGAGGAAGATGAGGACGTTAAGCGGCGACTTTATCTGCTGGCGGTCTCGTGCCTGGAGCACCCTGGCGCCCTCGATCCGACACTCGTATCGGAAGTACGAGAAAAGGCTTCCCGACTCGTTGTGCCGGAGGAATGGCGACAGGTTGACCTAATTGCCGCCGCCGGCGAGGTGGTGCTGGACGTAATTCCGGACCCTACTCAGCTGACGGATATAGAGGGCACCCTACTCATCGACACCGTAAATCGCTTCGATATCGAGGATGCGCTCCCCGTACTGGCTCGGATCGCTAAATCGCAAAGCCGGGCCGTGAGGGGCAAGCTTGCCGCCCACTGGCCTGAATCCGCAGTGGAATCCTACGCCAGCGCTGTTCTCGGCGATATGCGTCTTGATGATGTATCCGTCCGGGCTAACGGTCTGCGACAGCTCCAAGCAGCAGCAAGGCTGGAGGCATTAAACACACTCGTGGTGCAAGAGGTGCCCGGTCCCGAAATCATGGCCTTCGATCGACTTCTGCCCCTCAAGGGACACCGAAACCTTCGCACTCTTATCCTCGACAAGGTAGCCGTCATCGACCTGGAAGATGTGGCGACTTGCCCTGAACTGCACACCTTGATAATTCACAGTTCTTTTATTTGCTCGGGCCTTCGGAGCCTCCACGGCACCCGATTGCGAGAATTGGCACTGCTCGGCATTCCGGATAGCGCATCCATTGAGGGTTACGTCGACGCGATAGGTTCGCTTCCTGATCTTCGGCGCTTGACAATAGACGCCAGCGCAATTCCGAGGAGTGGCCTCGATCTACCGAACAACTCTACCCTTGAACGAATAGATTTTCTAGCCCAGCATTGGATGGCGTCGGCGGTTGACTATGCACACCGCGCGCCGACATGGTCATGCATCGGTTCAGGCCGGACCGCTCTGGATTGGCATCGCCCGAGCCTCGCAAAGATTGACAATCTCTTCACATTGAAGGAAGTATCCATCTCTGGATGGCCATCCGGAACGGAAGTTGAGCTGCTGCGCAAATTGCCCCAACTTGAAGTACTTCGAGTTGTGGTGGCAGAGGATCACTTGCGTGAAGCTATTCTGTCAGGCGGACATGAATACAACTACCCGACGGTCAGCTCGGGCGCGATACGGACAATCCGCACACTAAGAGGGCTGAAGCGGCTTGAGATCGGGATCCTCACCGCAGACTCAACAGCTTCTCTTTACTCACCTGTCCGGCACAATCGAATCCGATACGTCCGCGCTGAAAGCTTCCCGACAATCGCCCAAGAAATCCGGTCGAACCTTCTTCGCGGTGCGAAGATCGAATTGTCGATCAACGGGTCGGCGGTTTAGTGGTCGGCCACTTCACCAGACCCGGGTTGGGCTCTAGGACGTCCAGGCAGGTTCCATCCTCCAAGGCGTGATGGCTCTCTCCCAGCGAGCCGCTCAAGCAGCTGAACGTCAGTTGGCGAGCCGCACTTCCACGGCGTTGGCGGCACGCGGAAGCTGCTGCACAGGAGACCGCAGGGCTGAGCGGGCAGGTCCAGGCTGACGCGGGAATGCCGCCCCAGCCCGGCAACCGCTCGACGATCATCGCCGCATCGTCGAGGCTGAGCCACAAGCCGCAGTCACGGGCCAGCCCGGCGCTGCCGGCGCGTATCTCGTCGTGCCGCATGTAGCCGCCCGCCTCATCAGCCAGCACCACATGGATGACCAGGTCGCCTGCCGGCAGCGCCGCAGCCAGCACGACCGGGCGGTCCAAACCACGGCGAGCATTCGCCTGTAGCGCCCCACGCCCGGCCGCGCTCCACCGAACACGAACCCGCTGGATGGTGATCACGCCTCACCATCACTCATCAGCCGCTCGGCACACCACCCGATATCCGGATCTGCCGCAGACCGGGCGTCACGGTGCGTGACGGCATGCAGTGTCCGGTCCTGCCGAGTTGAGGGCGCTGGATCATGCTCGGCTCCTGAGTTTGGTCACCGCCTCGCGGCGCGACGGGGTGTAGCGCTCTGACCTGGGGTGTTGGGTGCTGGTGGGATGTTTCTGAGGCACTAATTGGTGTCTTACGCTCGGGTTCGTGGCGTGGATTCGGCGGGTGCGGACGGCTTCGGGCGCGACGGCGGTGCAGATCGCCGAGTCCGTTGGCGGGCGTCGGCGGATCGTTGCTCATGTGGGCTCGGCGCGTACCGAGGCTGAGTTGGGGCTGCTGTTGTCGCGGGCCCGCGAGCTTCTCGCCGATCCCGGGCAGGGTGAGTTCGAGCTCGGTATCGAGCCGGTCGCGCCGAGGGCGACGTTGGTCGGCCCGGCCGGTGACGCGGCGCTGTTGGACGCCGACGGTTCACCGGAGCGTGGGCCAGCGGCGGTCGCCGCGCCGCGGGTGGTGTCGACGGCGTCGCGGGTGCTGTACGACGTGCTGGCCTCGGTGTTCACAGCCCTGGGGTTCGACGCGGTGGGTGACAGGGTCTTCCGGGACCTGGTGATCGCGCGGATCGTGGAGCCGACCTCGATCCGAGACACCGGCCGGGTGCTGACCGACCTGGGTTGTAAGCCGGCCAGCGAGAAGACGATGCGCCGCACCCTGACCCGCGCCCACACAGGCGCATACCGCGACCAGATCGCGCAGTTGTGCTTCGCCCACGCCATGAGCAGCGGCGATGTCAGCCTGTGCCTGTACGACGTGACCACGTTGTACTTCGAGGCCGACAAGGAGGACGACCTGCGCAAGGTCGGATACTCCAAGGAACGACGCGTAGACCCGCAGATCGTCGTCGGGCTGCTCGTCGACCGGCACGGGTTCCCGTTGGAGATCGGCTGCTTCGCCGGCAACAAGGCCGAGACGCTGACGTTGCTGCCGGTCATCCGCCAGTTCCAGGCCCGCCACCAGATCACCGGCATGGTCATCGTCGCCGACGCCGGCATGCTCTCGGCGACCAACCTACGCGAACTCGACGAGGCCGGCCTCGGCTTCATCGTCGGCTCCCGCACCACCAAAGCGCCGATCGACCTGGAGTCCCACTACCGCTGGCACGGGGACTACTTCACCGACGGGCAGATCATCGACACGATCACCCCCCGCACCGGCACCAACCGCGACAACGACCCCGCCCTCAAAGCCGAACCGGTGTGGAACCCACGAACCCATACATCCTCGTGGCGGGCGGTGTGGGCCTACTCAGCCACCCGCGCTGTCCGGGACAACAAGACCCTCAACGCCCAAGAGGCAAAGGCACGAGCCGTCATCGCCGGAGAGAAGACGACCCGAACCCCGAGGTTCGTCACCATCAACGGCAACACCCGCACCCTCGACGAAGCGTCACTGGCCAGAGCACGCAAACTCGTCGGGCTCAAGGGCTACGTCACCAACATCGGCCACCACGTGATGAGCCCCAGCAACGTGATCTCCAACTACCACGACCTGTGGCACGTCGAGCAGTCCTTCCGCATGTCCAAAACCGACCTCGCCGCCCGACCCATGTTCCACCACACCAAAGACGCCATCGAGGCACACCTGACCATCGTCTTCACCGCCCTGGCCGTCACCCGCGAAGTCCAGAACCGCACCGGACTCGCGATCCGCAACGTCCTCCGTCAACTACGCCCACTACGATCCGCGACCCTCGCGATCAACAACGCCACCCAGACGTTCCCACCCCAAATCGACCCCGACCAGCAAGCCATCATCAACGCCCTCACGCCGAGCGGACCTCAGGCACTAACGAAATGACCAAACTCAGGACAGGAGACCGCAGGGCTGAGCGGGCAGGTCCAGGCTGACGCGGGAATGCCGCCCCAGCCCGGCAACCGCTCGACGATCATCGCCGCATCGTCGAGGCTGAGCCACAAGCCGCAGTCACGGGCCAGCCCGGCGCTGCCGGCGCGTATCTCGTCGTGCCGCATGTAGCCGCCCGCCTCATCAGCCAGCACCACATGGATGACCAGGTCGCCTGCCGGCAGCGCCGCAGCCAGCACGACCGGGCGGTCCAAACCACGGCGAGCATTCGCCTGTAGCGCCCCACGCCCGGCCGCGCTCCACCGAACACGAACCCGCTGGATGGTGATCACGCCTCACCATCACTCATCAGCCGCTCGGCACACCACCCGATATCCGGATCTGCCGCAGACCGGGCGTCACGGTGCGTGACGGCATGCAGTGTCCGGTCCTGCCGAGTTGAGGGCGCTGGATCATGCTCGGCTTCGAGCAAACTGCGCTGGTCGCCCGCGTCGACGATCTAGCCCATCCGTTCGTGTCAGTCGCGCGGCGCCCTTCGCTGCGGATGTGTCAGCGCCTCGCTCGGCACTCTTGCGAGCGTGTCTTGGGAAGTGGCTGGGCAGTCGGGAGCTAAACCTGGCGCGGTGATCCTACAATCTCGCGGTCGTGTGTCTACTTGCCGACTCTCCCACGTCATCGTCGAACCGGTAGCGTGAGCATCGCTTGTCGCCGAAAGGTTCCGAAGATATGGGTCAGACCGGTCCCGATCCCGGTGGTTCTGCCAACCTTTACCAGTATTTCCTAACTTTTCTGTCCTGGATGGGACTGGAGCATCCGGCGTGGGCTCCGTGGCTGTTCGCCGCGTTGATCGTCGCGGGGATGCTCCTTTCGTTGGCACCGATAGTGCGGGGGGCGACTGCCGCCGTCCGCTACGCCAAGGGATGGCTCGACCGTCGCCGTGATCCCCGGCGGGCGCGTCGGCGTGCACTGTTTGCCGATCACATTGAGAGCCAGTTGCGTCGGCTGGACGAAAAGGAGGAGTGGCGCGACCATCGCTTCGCTCGGCTTGAGGCCGAAGTGGAGATGGAGGGCGGTCGGAGTCGTTTCCTGCCTCGCTGGGCTTACAGCAGGCGCAACGACCTCAGACGGGAGAAGTCGTTGTCCCGCGCCCTGCAACGCAGTAATGAGCGGCTGGTCATTCTGCAAGGTGAGCCCGGGTCGGGGAAGAGTGTGGCGCTACGCAATGCTGCTAGGGCGCTGGCCACGCGGGCGATGCGCCGGCCGAGACTAGACAGCCGAATCCCCTTGTATGTGAACCTGAAGGAACTGCGACCCATCGACAGTAGGCTGGACGCCGGGACTATCCGAACTTATGTGCTGGATCAGCTTAACAAGGCCAACAGCCGTGATGTCGAGCAGTTCCTCTCCGACGAGTTCACCCCAGGTATGCGCGACGGCACATGGTTGTTCCTCTTCGATTCTTTCGATGAGATCCCGGAGGTCCTTACTGCCACGGAACTTGACGCGACGGTGGGCCTGTATGCGGATGCCCTATACGACTTCCTGCATGGGATGAATATCAGCGCGGGTGTAGTCGCCTCTCGCGAGTTTAAGGGACCACGTCGGTTCGGCTGGCCTCGATTCACTGTCCAGCGCCTCACGGAACGGCAGAAGCGGGAGCTGATTCGCAAGGCTGACCTGGCGGCGGCCGCCGAGGCCCAAGTGCACGGGGCGCTAGCCAGCGCCGACCCGATGGTGACACGATTGTCCGGAAACCCGATGCTCCTCGGCCTGTTGTGCGAGCACGTCAGGACAACGGGCTCCTTTCCCACCGCGTCTCACACCATCTTCGAGACCTTTGTCCAAAATCGGCTCGAACGGGACCAGGAACGGCTTCTGCGGCGCTACGCGGTTGATCCGAACGAATTGCGACTGGTCGCCGAGGAGATCGCGTTTCACCTTACCGCTGAGTCCGGCATCGGACTGAGCCCATCACGGGCGGAGGTGGCCAGACTACTGGACGGCAGGCATATCGCCGGCCAGCTAATCAACCCGGTGCGGCTGGACCGGCTGCTCGACGCGTTGGAATACGTCAAGCTTGCCCAAGCTCCAGAGGGTTCGCGCTCGGACTACCGGCGTCCCTTCACCTTTGCCCACCGCCGATTCCAGGAGTACTTTGCTACCTGCGTGGTCATCCGGGAGCCGGACCGGATACCCATCGAGACGTTGCTTCTTGACGGCCGCTGGCGCGAAACCGCCGTCGCCATGCTGCAAACCCAAGCAGGCGAGGCGGTGGCGGTGATGGTGTCCGCAGCCGGCCGAATACTGACACGCAGGGCCGAGACGGCTGGAGCAGCGAGCAGCCCTGTGACAACAAGTCCCAACGAGCCACCGACCTCCGAGTGGCCGCCCAACAGCCTCCACTTGCTGGATCTCCTCGACACCGGTCTCGCCGGACGGCCGGAAAATGTGCCTGATTCACTGCGGGCGACAGTCACGACTCTGCTACGTGCCGCTTGGGCCACTCGTCGTCGCCACTACCAACTGTGGACCGTGCAGGCTACACTTCTCGCCGAACCTTCGGCGGCCGAGGAGATCCTCGAAGAGTCATTCGCGTCGAAGAGCGCGCTGCTGCGGGGTGCGGCCTACCGGTATGCCGGGCGGCTGCCGACCCTGCCGCCAAGACTCGGTCGCCACATGCGAATGGCGATGATCAACCAGGCCGCGCAAGGGCACCTGCTGTTCGACTGGCCCACTGTCCGCGCACAGTTGTCTCGGCTGAACGAGCCCCTCTCGGAGCTACGCGCAGCACGCCTGCTTCGATGGAACCCGGTGGTGACCGGCCTACTCGTCACCCTCGTCTTCGTCTCCGGCGCGATCTTCCAGGGCTCCGGTGGACGGATCGGCTGGGCGACCGGATGGTTGACCAGCATCAGCATTGTCGGCGCTTTCTGGGGCGCCGGCATTGGACTGGAGAGAGCTTACGCGAGGACCGCGCCAGCGAATACTTGGGCCGGTGATGCACTCTTTCAGAGTGCAGTCAGACTGGTGGCGGTGCTCCTTGGGATCGGGATAGCCCTCGACACGCCATCGGGAACACCTAAGTCGGGGGAAGGACCCTGGATCTGGGGGCTGCTATTTTTGGTCGCGTCATTTTATGCAGTGGTCTGGCCTCTAACTGCGGTCGCAGCAGTTGCCTGGGGAATCGACGCCCGAATCTTCTTCTGGCCCTTCCTGCCGCTGGCGTTTATGCCGGCCGCAGTAATGACGTCTCCTCGGATCGGATGGCGCCAGCGGATTGAAACGATCGGGCGGGTGGTGGCGATGGTTGCCGGCTTGACCTTAAGCCTCAAGGCTTCGTTGTGGCTGGAAACTTCTCATCCTCGTGCCGCCATCGTTGTAACTTGGATCTTATATTGCCTGACAGGCGTACTGGGGGCGATGATCATCACCATCTATATGATTCGCGAGCGGGGCGACCGGCGATATCTCTTGGCCACTCCTCCCCAAAGCGTTATAGACGCTCAAACGTTGGACCAGATGATTGCACGGTTGCGCTCCGACAGAGGTCTGCGGCTCCTGGTGGACATGATCCGTCGACAACGCATCGACTGTACGGCCGAAAGTATGCTTATCTTCGATGAGCTAATCCTGCTTGCCGCACGCCGCCGAACCGAAGCCACTTCACTGCCTTTCTGGCATCGCCAGCTCACCAATCTGCGATGGAACCGATGGGCCCGACCATCAACAGGCTACATGTCGGAAGAGACTCTCGATGAACTCGCGCGGCTGATCAGCGAGCGCAGCGAACTGGCATTGAATACCAAACATGCCCAGCCCGCACTGAACAGGCAGCGAGATTCCAGCCAAGACCATCTGGGTAGCGTCGGCGAGGTCACGATCAAGGAGTGACCACGCCCTCCCAGGAACCCCCTGCTACCCGGGTGTGTGGCGGCATGCGTGCGACGCCGGCGCGGGGTGGCACCGGCTTCGGCCGTCCAACCGGCCGTACTCAGGATCTTCGTCTTCGTCGTCGAACGGCAGAGGCTCTACGACTATGTAACCGCTTAGTCGAGGCCACGACGCGCATTCGCGCCAGCGCCCCGTGCAGGAGCCGGCCACCGCACACGAACCCCCTGAATAACGATCACACCTGAGCTTCGCTCAGCCCGCGTTCCACCCGCCAGCCAGTATCCGGGATCTGCCGAGACCCGGCTCGACTGGAGTGGACCGGTGGGCCCGGCCGGCCCGGTTCGAAAGCCCACTCAACATCAGTGGCCTTCCCGTTCGGGGGAGGCCGGGGGGCCGACTCAAACGGTGCTGCCCCCCTGGGGGTCCGCGACACGCGGTACCGACGCCGCGCGTTGGGCAGGCCGGCTTCCAAGCGCGTAATGGGTGTCCGCACATGCCGCAGATCGAGCGCGGGGCACTGCGTTGGGCGCTGTGGTGACATGGACGCCTTGTCTACGCCGTTTGTTGAAGCTCCGGGCAGCCTCATCACGGGTCTGGCGCGAGTTCGCAAGCCGTGTGCTTGCCGCTGGCCGGGCGTACCTCGCTGCAACGCCCTGTCTCTGGCGACGTACCGGTCGGTCGTCGGGCTCGGTCTCGGCTTCCTCACCTGAGTTCGCGGTGTCAGTTGTCGTAGGCGTCACCGGGTGACGCAGTAGCGGACACCGTGGGTGGGCACTGGATCGTGGTCGGAGTGATCTCGCGCGGCCCGGTGATCTCCCGGCTGATCACGAAACGCACGCAGATGTTGTAGTGGACGTCTTGCCCACTCAACCAACCGCCAGAGGCCGCGCCCGTCATCACGACCTCGACCGTGGCCAGTAGACCAACCCCGTGCTCATCGGAGTTGTGAACCACGGACGTGAGCTGCGTGCCACCTGTCTGGAGGACCAACCGGCTGAGTACCGATTCGTTGCTCTTCCAGCCCTCTAAGTTGTGCGAGTCGGTGGCCCACGGCTCGGTCTCGTGGGCGATCTGCCTCGCCCGCTGCAGCACCTGCTCACGGGCACGGTTATGGGCGGAAGCGCAACCAGCCGATGACAGCACAGCGAGGCAGGCCAGCAGCCCGACTGTCGCCGTGCCTCGATCCGAAGCGAAGGTCCGTCGGGTGGCATCGGTGTCTCGTGGCATGGCCTCAGAGAAACATCGGTGCCCGCCACCGTGCATCCGTCCGCGTACTCAGGACTTTGCCAGGCACGACGGACCCCGGCCCTCCGATGGGGGATTCATTGCCCGGTCAGGTCCTAACATCGTGACGCTGGTCGCTACCGAGGGGCCCTGAGAGACAGGGGTCCCCACGAAACGGCACTGACGCGACCGCGAACACGATCATCCCGGGCCTCCGCCAGCTCGTCATCCATGGACATCGGCTGGTCCCTCCCATACCGAGTCAGCCGGTCACATCGCCTCCTGGCGCCCGGATCTGCCGCGACGCGTGCGGCAGGAACCAGGGTGACGTCTGCGGCTGAATCGGCGATCGTGTTGCGGTGAGGAGCGCGGACGACATGAACGACGACGAGAACTGGACGGGCGGCTTCTACGAACTCTGCCTGGTTCTCGGCGCAGCTGACGATGACAACGTCGACCGGGCCCTACGGTCCCTCTGGCGCGCTGTCGGCGTTCAGGGCTGCCATGTGCGTCGGGCCGACGGGTCCGGGTTCGCGGCGGTCGAGCTTGGCGTGGCTGCCCTCCACGCACATGGTCACTTGCGCGGGACGCTGACGCTGCCCTCGGGCGCGCGCGTCGTCTGCGGTGGTTTCCTGTCCCGGTACGAGGGCCTGGATACCTTGGAGCTTTACCTACCGCTGGGCGCGTTGGCCCGAGTCGACCGCCGCATCGGCGGCTACCCCTTCGACGAATCCAGCGGCGTGGAATCGTTGACGTGGCGTAGCACGCTCGACCGGTGGCTGGCCGACGTCGCGATCGCCGTATACGACACGGTGCCGTTCCACCGCGCACTCATCGGTTTCGAAGTCGATGAGGACCGCGGTATCAGCGGCGATCAGCGGTATGCCGCGGTCCTGATGCCCCGCGCCGACGGCTTGGAGTACCACCCCGCCAACGCCTGAGACGCGACGAGTCATTCGACTCGACATCGAGGACGCCTCGCCCAGTCGATCACCGCAACAACGCACGGATTTGCCGCATCTAGGGACGCAGCTCGTCTCGTTCCAGCCGTGGCCGGGGCGGTCAGCGCAGCAGGGTTATGGCATGCCGCCGGTGTCGCTCGTGACGCCGGCGTCGTAGGCCCGGTTGTCGTCCCCGCCGTACCCCTGGCCGCGGATGCTGCCGCGACCTCGACGACGCCGGTTGTCGACGCTCTGGCGAATGGCGCGCCGAGCTGCGCGCATCGTGTCGGATTCGCCCCGGCTGCTCGTCCGCCGTAACGCCCGCCGCCGTAGAAGCAGTGCGGCCAGCACAAGGGCGGCAAGGACCAGCGCCGCAGCCGTTCCTGCGATCCACGACGTGTCTTCCACACCGTGGATCGTAGGAACGGCGGGCCACGCTGACATGCCGCTGATGGTGCTCACCCGATCCCCACCCACGTGCCGATGTGGTAGAGGCGTTACAACCACTGCTCATCGATGTTGCCGGCGTACAGGTAGGCGGTGCGGTAGGACGGCCGCGCGAACAGCTCCGCCTCGCCCGAGTACACGGCAGCGAGCAGGCCCGGCCGGTACCACCAGCCGTTCGTGATGCCACCAACCTCTGCGATCGGTTGCATGGCGGTCAGGTCGAGTTGGTCGACGGCCGAACCGGTCAGCCTGGTGACCGTGTCCGCGACGTCCATCGCCGCATACGCCAAAGCCAGCGCCTAAACCCAGCCTTCGATGCTGCGATGCAACGGGACCCACTGCCCATCGTCGCCCCCGGCGATACCGAACGTGCCGTCCGGACCGATCAGGAACGCATACGGCACAGCGGTGCGTTGCGGCCCGGCCTCGAAAAACCACCCCGGGGGAGCAAACGTGTCTTCCCACTCCGGCGTGTCCACGCTGAGCATCCTCGGGCCCGCGGCATCCTCGGGCATGCCCGGCGCGGACGGCAGGACAAGGCCACCACACCGTGCCCGATATCCCTCGGCGCGGTCGATGACCTCGTCAGGAATCTGCGCCTCCTGCCACGCGCCTCGAAACTGACTCACCGGCGCCACGTCGAGCCAAACTCCAAGAACGCTGACGAACGAGCGGGCCCGTCTACTCAAACCCGTCGGCGGCTGACGCAACCCCAACACATGCGCATGGTATCCAGCTATTGGATGCTCGCTCATGCCGCGAATCGATCGTCACTGTCGGTGACGGTGGTGTTGGTCGTCAACTTCAGCACGTAGCCGATGAGCGGAAGCTGGACCGAGGGGGACGGCGGTCAGTCAAGCCTCAGGCCGGCGAAGGTGGCCGCGAGCGCAACCCGCGCGGGGGACCACCAGGCTTGAAACCACCGGCCAGGGCGATGGAATGGGACTGGCCGACGCCACCCAGCGGTTCGCCGCTGAGATACGCATGGGCTCAACGACATTGTGGACCGTCCGGCCGCAGTGCTTAGGCCCGATGGGCGATGACGTCTTACCGACGGTGGTTGACGTAGAGCACCCGGCCGACCGCGAAGACGGCGAAGCCAGAAAGTAGGTTCGCCGCAATAGCCGTCCCGGCACTTTGACTGTCCCAACTTTCTGTGACCGTTGCGGCCACCACAATCACTTCAAGAAGCGCGGCCACGAACCCCAGGGCCCAGAGCAGGCCACGACCGAGCGACGCCCAAGCAGGCTTCTTGTGCGGTGGTGTCCGCACGCCGCCCTGCGGGCCGCCGATGGCCGCCTCGATCGCCTCCCGGATCTGTTGCATCTCATCGTTCACAGCTCTGGCGAAAGAGACCGAGGCGCCGTCGTCCATCGGCGGTCGTCCGGCGTTCGGCCCGAATCGGCTGATAGGTATCGGCTGAACGCCCTTCTGGATTACCTGCAGGTAACCGTAGTTCAAGGTCGTTGCCGGCTTGAACGCCACTCCGGCGAGTTGACTGACGTGCAATCGCCGTTCGCCCTTGAGCACATGGCCGATTCCGTCCTTTCCGATGACGACCCACTGGCCATCGAACGCCGCGTAGCCGAGGACGCCTCGCGCCTGAAGCACCGGAGCGCAGGCTTCGAGCGGCAACTCTGCCTGCGCGACTGGCACAGGGAGGATGGTCCTTTCGGCCACGACCATCGATCCCTCGCCCATCCCGAGTTTGCGTGGACGTTGTGGCGACGGCCCGCTGACCACGTGGTGGTAGACGTACTCGTACAACTCATCAACCGTGATCCGGCTATCGCGATTCAGATCCGCAGCACCGGTCCCGATGCCGACCACCACCGCCTCAGTGAAGTAAGACGGTCGTACCACCGACGAGTCGACGTCCTCGAAGCTGGTTTCCCGCTCGCCGGAAGCGGTCAGTACCGCAACCCCGCTGCCCTCCGGTAAACCCCGGACGAGCACTTCAACATCGGCCTCGGCACTCGATCGCGCCTGCATTCCCGCAATGAAGCCACCACTGAAGCAACAGTCAACTAGCACAACAGTAGACTTCGAACGGCTCTCGTAGATCCGGTCACGTACCCATTCTGCCGCCACAGCAGTCGCACTCAGATACTGCTTCTCAGTATCGGAAAAAGCGAAGTAAAGCTTGCCCCGCCTATCCGGCAGACCATGGGAAGAAAAGTAAATAATATTCATTGCATCATCGACGCGGGCCTGCGAAAGAAATGCCTCCACAGCCCGCTGCGCGTCACGAGCGTTGCAGTCGATCTCTGCTGATACCTGGCTGTACCCAACCTCCTGCAAGACCCGGCCCAGCTCCTCGACATCACGACGCGGCGACCGGAGCTGCGCCAGGGAGGAGTCGGTGAAGGTGCCGCAGCCAACCAGCAACGCTCTGCGTCGCCGAAGCGCTTCTGTCACGATGCGTTGTCCACCCGACGCA
This sequence comes from Micromonospora sp. WMMD1082, assembly GCF_029626175.1. NCBI lineage: Bacteria > Bacillati > Actinomycetota > Actinomycetes > Micromonosporales > Micromonosporaceae > Micromonospora > Micromonospora sp. WMMD1082. The sequence continues at coordinate 3,566,687 of NZ_JARUBM010000002.1, forward strand.
GATATGCGGTTACAAGCTTGTCGCGCTGTTCCTTGGACACGCGACCCTGGAAACGGCTGCCGTCGATCTCAATCACCACGTCGTCCGGCTGGCGACTCAGCCATGATGCGATGACAACCATCAAGCTCTCCAGCACCGTGGGCGCCAGCGTGACGGCCAGCACACCGATGGCGACCAAGGCATCGGACTTGGCGCCAGCCGGAGCCTTACCAGCCGTCGCCGGTTCAGCGCCGTCAACGTCAGCGTCAAGAACCTCTCGTCGCAACTCAGTGGCCAGCGACGCCACGCCGGCAGCGTCCAGGCCAGGGCAAGCCACCGAGAGAGACATCTTCACCTGAGCCATCAAGAGCCTCAATTCGGTCAACCAGCGAGGACGCGGGGCAACCGCGACACTAGCGATCCGGAGCGGCAAGCGCCTCAGCCACTCGGAGGAAAGCTGAGTCCGAACGTCAAGCGTGAATATGCCCTCTCGACAAAGGGATATCGCAATGATCTCCGCCTACCTGCTCGCTGTCATGCCGCGAACTGCTTGCTACGGAGCATCGTTGTCTTCGGCAGTCGCCAGGCGTTGCCCGGGCGTTGACGTGGCCGACGCTGAACGCGTTGGTGTCTACCCGGTTGTTGGCCGGAGGTTCGTCTCGGCCGGTGATGAGTTCCTTTGCTCACAGTTGAGGAGTACGGCCTTGTTCGCGAGTAGGAAACGACCCCGCTGGGCCGAACTGCCGGCGTCGGTCCGAGGGTGTATCGAAGGTCTGCTGGGTGGCGCTGTGGCGTTCACCGAGAGTTGTGCCGGCGGCTTCTCGCCCGGCTTCGCCTCCCGGCTCACCCTGCGCGGTGGTCACCGAGCCTTCGTCAAGGCAGTGGACGCACAGCTGTGGCCGGTCGAGGCGTCGCATTACCGCGCCGAGGCTGGAGTGGCCGGGCGGCTACCAGCGGGCCTGCCCGTACCGCGACTCCTGAACACGCACGACGACGGCCGGTGGGTCATTCTGGTTTTCGAGCATGTGGACGGTGTTGCACCGGGGCGACCCTGGACGGCGGAGCAGATCCGGCGCGTCGTTACGCAGGCAGTCGCCTTCGCGCAGGCGGCCACACCGTCACCGATCGCGCTACCGCGCGACCATCCGCGGCTCGGCGGCTGGGCTGACCTCGCCCTCGATCCGTCCAGCATCGCCCGGCTGCACACCGTCTCGACTTGGGCGTCGCACCACCTCGATCGACTGACCGCGATCGAGCAGCAAGGGCTGCACGCGGCACAGGGCAACTCACTCGTGCACTGCGACCTGTACCCACACAACGTCCTGCTCAGCGGTGACCGCGTGATGTTCGTCGACTGGCCGCACTCCCGGCTCGGTGCCCCCGTCATCGACCTCATCGCGCTGCTGACCGGCGTGGCAGCCGACGGCATCGATCCCCAACCGTACCTTCACGCAGCCTTGCCGGCTCTGAACTGCCCGCCGGCTTGCTTCGACGCGATCCTCACTGCGCATGCCGGCTTCCTCATGGCGGGCGCACTGGCACCGATGCCCACCGGGCTGCAAGCCATCGCTGAGGAGAAACTCCGCCTCGCAACAGCCGCAACCCAGTGGCTACGACACCGCTGCGCAACCCGCGATAGCAATGGGCAGAACACCGTCAATCCGTAACAGCGGCGGCGCACTCACATGCCGCCGAACGGGCGCGTTGAAGGAGCACCGAGCGCGTGGGCAGCGGGTGTGCCCCGTCGCGGACGGTAGCCGAGCCTCGCTGGCGCGGACATTCGACGCGCCTGCGGGCCAGGTCACCGGGTGACGGGCGGCCAGCCCTCATCGTCGGGCCCTACGGCAGTGCCATCTCTGCTGCGGCGTGCCTGTCCCGCGAGCGTGGGAAGCCCGTTCGGCAGTGGCCGGTCGCCTCATCCATGCAGGGGCGCTGTCGCCACCGTCGTCCAGCCGTAGACGCGGTGCTCTCGGCGTAGTGCGATCAGGGTCGCCGCGCTGATCGTCGCTCTTGCCGGGGGTAGGTGGCGCAGGTCGGCGAGGCGGGCGCGGATGGGTGCGGTGGGTGCGGGTGCGCCGCTGTAGGCGATGGTGACGTGCGGCCGGAACCCGGTGGCGGGTTCGGGGACGGTGGGCCACACCGCGGCGATCGCGTCCCGGATCGCGGCCCGGGCCTGTTCGACGGGTTCCCAGGGCGCGACGAGCAGACCGATGCCTTCGGCGTCGGGGTCGACCGGGCCCAGGGTCAACTCCAGCGGCGGCAGGCCGGCGCATCGCCGCTGGGCTTCGGCGACGATCGCGTCAACGTCGTCGTCGCTGACGTCGTCGGTGAAGCCCAGTCCTTGCATGGTCAGGTGCAGGCCGTCGACGGGTACCAGGTCCAGCCCGGGCAGGGCGAGATGCTGCTGAAGGCCGGTCACGAGGTGATGCAGGTGCCGCTGGTGGTCGAAGGTGAGGTGCCAGGTGTAGTGGCGGCGGCCGGCGTGCCAACCGGGGCGCCAGTACCAGTGCTCGGTGAGTACGGGCAGGTCCTGGTAGGCGGTCCAGCGCTGACGCAGGCTCTGCTGTTCCCGGCTCATGTCGACGATGGTAGGCCCGGCACGGTGCGCGAGCCCGGTGGCGTGCGGTCGGCGAGCAGGTCCGCGACGTCCCGCAACCCCGGGTGGCGGCCGAAGGGTCGGGCGGCGGTGAGGAACTCGCGGGTGCGCTGGTACACCGATGCGAAGCGGTGCTCGGCGGTGAGGCGCAGCGCCCGCAACGCCAGCTCGGCGGCGCGGTCGGGGTCACCGGCGTGCAGGTGTGCGGTGGCCAGGTCGAGGCGGCTCAGTGCCTGCGGCCCGCGTAGCCCCTCCGCGTCGAATACGGCGATGGCGGTAGCGAGATGCTCGGTGACCGCGGCGGGGCGACCGAGCGCCAGGTAGGCGGTCGCGGCGTTGGCCCGTGTCCGGGTGGGGCAGTACGGGCCGAGGGTGAGGCTGGTGCTGACCTGCCCGTCCGACGGGTGCTCGGCCAGCAGGCGGCACGCGCGGTCGACGGCGCGGTCGACGGTGTACCGGTCGCCGAGGCGGGCGGCGGCCCGAGCCTGCCCGTTGACGGTGAGGCGGATGCGGTGCGGGCTGGTACCGGCGCGGCGCAGACCGTCCTCGGCGTAGGCGAGCGCGTCGCGGTGGTCGCCAGCGTAGAACGCCACGAGGCTCTGCGTGGCGCGGGCCCAGGCCTGCGTGTCGGGTTGCCCGACGGCGTCGGCGAGGTCGAAGGCTTCGGCGGCGTAGGCGTGCGCCAGCGGAAAGGCGCGCAGGTCCACGGCGAGGGCGGCGAGGAGTCCGGCCAGGTGCGCGGCGGCGGTGTAGAGGCGGGCGCGGTGCGGCGGGTGCTGCCGGGCGCCCATCAGCTGGTCGACACACACCCGCAGCGGACGCAGCCGGGCCACCAGGACAGCCGGCGGGCAGCGCTCGTTGTCCGCGATCGCCCGCTGCACCTCGTGCTCCAGGTGTACCAGCTGCGCGTCGTCGTCCACGGTGGTGAGGGCGAGGCGCCGGGCGGTGATGCGATCCTCGTCCTCCCACCACACGGCTGCGGCGTCCGGGGCGTGGCCGGTGCGGGCGGGCCGGTGGTGGTGGTCCAGGTCGGCGAGGCGGTCGTACTCGGCGGTCAGCACACCACCGGTGCGCAGCGCCTGGTCGCAGGAGACCCAGAACGGCCGCCCGGGGTGTTGCCGGCCGGTCTCGATGTTCGCGATCGAGCTGCGCGAGTACCGCACGAGCCGGGCGAGGCTGTGTTGGGTGTGGCCCGCGGCGTTGCGGAGGTGGGCGAGGTGGCGGCCCAGTTCGCGGCGAGCGGTGGGGATCTCGTCACGGTCGCCCATCGCTGCCATCCCCGGGTCGCTGCGGTCACGATGAGCGGACACCGTAGCCGACCGCTGCGACAACTTTCCGGCCGCCGCCGACAACCCGCCCGGCCATCCGGTGTGGTGAACGCCCAGGTCACCGCGCCACTGCCGGTGGTCGGGAAGGAGCCGGTTGTCGCGGTCGGCGTGATGTCGGCAGCGATTGCCAACATTGTTGGCGCGCGTCGCGGCGGGCGTGTCGGACGGCCGGCGTCCTACCGTCTGCGCATGCCTCCCGGACGACACGATGCCGCCGGCCTGCCCCACAAACGGGTGGCCGCCGGGCTGCTGATCACCGACCCCGACCAGCGGGTCCTGCTCGTCGAACCCGCCTACAAGGTGGGCTGGGAGGTCCCCGGTGGGTGCGTCGAGGCCGACGAGTCGCCGTATCGGGCCGCGATCCGCGAGGTCCGGGAGGAACTCGGGCTGGAGCTGACACCGGGGCGGCTGCTCGTCGTGGACTGGGTACCCGCCACCGACGGCCGCAGCGACGGTGTCATGGTCATCTACGACGGCGGCACCCTCGGCACCGACACGGAGATCGTGGTGCCACCGGCGGAGTTGACGGGCTGGGCCTGGTCGGACACGGCTCAGACCGCCCAGCGGCTACCGCCGCTGCTGGCCCGCCGGATCACCCAGGCGCGGCACGCCCGCGCCACCGGATCCACCTACTACCTCGAGAACGGCGTCCGGCTCACCTGACGCTGTCCCGATAGCCGCCGGCACTCAGCCGGCGTTACCGCGGGGCGAGACCTGCCCGCCCCTGCCGTCTGCCATCGACACCCCGCACTGAACCCTGCGCACCTTCGGGAGGTACCACCATGCCCACAGCCGAGCGCCTCGATCCGGAACAGAAGCGGTCCGCCGTATCGCACGGGGATTCGGTGTTGCCGGAGTTGCGGGAGATGTGGTGGGAGACTGGCGTGCGGGCCCGGGCGCAGGCCGGCCTGTTCGCGGTGTTCACCGAGTTGCCGCGACTGGTGTGGGCCGCGCTCGTGGTCAGCTGGCGTGCCGACCGGACCCGCACGTCGGTGGTGGCGGGCACCACGGTCGGCGCGGGAGTCATGGCGGCGTTCGGGCTCCTCGCCGCGCAACGGGTGCTGGTCGAGCTGTTCGCCGGCGGCCCGACCTCCGACAAGGTGATCGCCGCGTTGCCCGCCCTGGCAGCGTTGGCGGCGGTGACCGCGCTGCGCGCCGGCATGACCGCTGCGATGGGCTACGCGCAGAACGGGCTCACCCCGAAGGTGGACCGGGAGGTCGAACGCGGCCTGTTCGAGGTGACCACCGCCGTACGGTTGGAGGCGTTCGACGCCGACGCGTTCGCCGACGACATGGAACGCGCGTCCCGTGGCGCGGACTCCACCACCGCGCTGGTACAGGCGTCGATGAACCTGCTCGCCGGCGTCACCGGCGTCCTCGCCGTCGCCATCGCCGTTGTCGTGGTTCACCCACTGCTGCTGCTCGCCCTGCTGGTGGCGACCGTGCCGAACGGGTGGGCGTCGCTGCGCGCCGGGCACCTGCGCTACCAGACCTACGCCGCCGGAAGCGTACGGCGCCGCCGGTTGTGGCTGCTGCACCGGCTGATGGCCGAGCGCGACTCCGCCCCCGAACTGCGCTCCTACGGCCTGCGTCGCTTCCTGCTCGACCAGTACGACCGCGTCATGGGCGTCGAGACCGGCATCCAACTCGCCCTCGCCCGCCGGGTCACCACGACCACCACCGTCGGCGCGATGATCGGCGGGATCGCCACCGCCGTCGTCTACGTCCTGCTCGGCCTGCTGCTCATCAACGGGCAGATCCCCCTCGCCGCCGCCGCGACCTGCGTCATCGCCGTGCAGGCCGCGCAGCGGTCCCTGTCCGTGGTGACTTTCCAGATCGATCGCGTCTACACCGAAGGGCAACACTTCCGCGACTACACCGGCTTCATGACCCGCGCCGCCGACTACCTCCCGCCACCCCGCACCCTCGCCGCGCACAGCACCGAGCCGCAGCGGCTACGAACCATCACCGTCGACAGCGTCAGCCTCCGCTATCCCGACCGCGACAGCGCCGCCGTCGACCACGTCACCCTGACCATCGGAGCGGGGCAGACGGTGGCGTTCGTCGGGGAGAACGGCTCCGGCAAGTCCACCCTCGCCGCCATGATCGCCACCCTGCGCACCCCCACCGACGGTGTCATCCGCTTCAACGGCCGGCCCACAGACGACTGGGACATCGACGCGCTGCGGGAGCGCATCGCCGTGGTCACGCAGGAGTACCACAAGTGGCCGTTCACCGCCGCCACGAACATCGCCATCGGCGACATCACCACCACACCCGCCCAGGACCGGATCGAGGCGGCCGCCAGCCGGGCCGTCGCCAACGACATGATCAGCGGGCTGCCGCACGGATACGAGACGCTGCTCGACCGCACCTTCGCCGGCGGCCAGGACCTCTCCGGCGGCCAGTGGCAACGCATCACCGCCGCCCGCGGTTTCCTGCGCGACGCCGACGTGCTCATCATGGACGAACCGTCCTCCGCCCTCGACCCCCGCGCCGAAGACGCCCTCTTCCAGGCCATCCGCGACCGGCAGGGACAGCGCATCACCATCCTCATCACCCACCGGCTGGCCAACGTCCGCCACGCCGACCGCATCTACGTCCTGCACCACGGCCACCTCGTCGAGCAGGGCACCCACGACCAGCTCATGGCCGCAGGTGGCCGCTACGCCGACCTGTTCTCCCTCCAGGCCGCCGGGTACGCAAGCAGTTTGCCCGCCGCACCGCAGCCCCGCCAGAGCGCCACCGCCACCGCCACCGCTGGAAAGAACACGCCATGACGACATCGCACACCCCGGACTCCCCTACGTTGGTGATCATTCGGGGCAACTCCGGCAGCGGGAAGACGACCGCCGCCCGCGAGGTACGGCGCCGCTTCGGGCGCGGGGCGGCCCTGCTGGAGCAGGACTACCTGCGCAGGACCCTCCTCAGGGAACACGACAGCGCCGACATCGACCCCGTGGCCCCGGCGTTCATCACCGCAACCGCCCGCACCGCCCTCGACCTCGGCTACCACGTCATCTGCGAAGGCATCCTGCACACCGAACGCTACGCCACCGTGCTACACCAACTCATCAACCACCACGCCGGCCCGGTCGCCGTGTTCTACCTCGACGTCACCTTCGACGAGACCGTCCGCCGCCACCACACCCGGGCCGAACCCGTTGCCGTCACCCCGCAGGAGATGCGCCGGTGGTACGCACACCGCGACCTGCTCGGCGTCCCCGGTGAAACGGTCATCGCCGAGACCAGCACCTTCGCCCAGACCGTCACCACGATCCTGCACGCCAGCGGCCTCACCACCGCGACACCGCGGACGCCCTGCCCACGGCGCTGCCGACACTGCGCCCGCGAGTCCGACCAGACAATCGCGACTGCGGTGACAGTGCCAGTGGATCCCCTGGCCACAAACCCAGGCGTACGGCGCGAAGGAGGAGCAGCCCGATGAGCCCGTCACCGCCACGTCCACCGACGACGCGACGCGCCACCGGGGTGACCAGTCAGTTCATGCTCACCGGCGTCTCGGGGCGGCTGGCGACCGCCGCCGAACCCGGCGGCCGGCTCACCTACGTCGACCTGCGAGCCGGCATGCACGGCGCTATGCTCGCCGGGCTACCGACGCCCCGTCCACCGCGATCACCACCGGCCTGCACGCCGGTGTGCCCGCAGCAGTGTTCATCGACGCGCTACGCCACCCGCGCCGTGCCGGCTGTGCTACCGGCAATCCGGGCGTGCCGCACGTGACCTCGCTGAGCGACTGCCTCGCCCAGCAGCTACACCACCAGCGCACCGTCAGGGACCGGTCATGACGGCCCCACCCGGTGGCAGGGCGGCACCCGGGCGCCGCGACGAGCTCCGCGAGGTGGTGCGCTCCAGTCCATGGCTGATGCGGGCGCTGGCCGTGGTGCGCACCTCGCGGCTACCGGACGCGTGGATCGGCGCCGGTGTCCTACGCGACCTGGTCTGGGGACACCGCTACGGCCGAGGGTTCGACCTGCAGGCAGTACGGGACATCGACGTGGCGTTCTTCGACCCGGCCGACCTCAGCCGCGACAACGACCAGCGGGCCACCGCCCGCCTGACCGCACTGGACGCCGACCTGCCGTGGGAGGCGAAAAACCAGGCCGCCGTCCACACCTGGTATCCCCAGCGGTTCGGCGGCCCACCCGTCACCGCGTTGCGCAGCATCGCCGAGGCGGTCGCGACCTGGCCGGAGTACGCCACCGCCGTCGCGATCCGCCTCGACCCCGACCAGCACATCGCGGTGTGCGCCCCGCACGGCCTGGACGATCTCCTCGACGGTGTGTGGCGGCGCAACCCGGCCCGGGTCAGCGAGCAGATCTCCCAGCAGCGCCTCGCCCGGCACCACCCGGCGCAGCGGTGGCCCGGCGTCCGCATCATCACCACCCCCGGCACGAGCGGCCAGGGCCGGTGACCGGGCCACCGCGGCCTGACCGCCCTGTTCTTCAACGCGATGGTTCTCTCCCCGATTCCGAACTGTTACTGGCGCCGACGGCTTACGCGTCGTGACGAGCCGTCGAGAGCGGGCACGTTGTATGCGGCATGAGCAGGAGCGTGATCAAGCGGTGCCGGTGAGATCGCGCGACTGCTCCGCGAGGGTCTGAGTGCGCGTGCGGCCGTATTCGGCCAGGGCGTGGAACGCGGCCTTCGGCGTCCACGAGCCGTCTGGCAGCACCCGCACGATCCCGCGCGCGGCCAGGTCGTAGTCGTGCTCCGGGTCACCGGTGGTCGGTAGGTGCCGGTTCGCGAACGTGTATACGAACGCCGCCTCCGCCCCTCCGGTCTCGTAGTCGCGCAGCAGGTCCATGACGTAGCGGGCCTGGCCCTGCTCGTCACGTTCCAGCTTCGCGGTGAGTTTCGCGGCGCGGCCGTGCTCGTCGTACGTCACCGGCTCCGCCCCTCCCGCGACGTCGGCCGCGCCGCGGAACGTGCAGCAGCCGAACTCAGTCGCGGCGTACGGCTTGCCCTGCCCCACCGCCACCGCGAGGGTTTGCGGGAACGCTGCGGCGTTGGTCGCGTCGCGGTAGCCGGCGTCGCTGGCGATGATGTCGAACAGCGCCCAGTCGACATCCTCCAGCGGGATCGACGCGTAGCCGACGGGCCCACCGAACCGTTCTCGCACCGCGGGCACCGCCTCGGCGAAGAAGTCGCGTACCGCGGCGCGCGCGGCCGGCACCGCCTCCCGCATCCGCATCGGATCGGTGAGCAGCGCCATCCGCTCTGCCAGGTCACGTCCGGGCAGGAAGCCGTCGGTGAACATGGAGATCTCGGAGCCCGTGAGGTACACGACCGAGGCGCCGCTGCGCCGTAGACGCTCGGCCCGCTCGGCGCCGTCGAGCACGAACGCCATGAGCCCGTCGCGGTCCAGGCCGTTGGTGAACGGGCAATACCACACCTCAAGGCCGGCCTCGGCGGCCAGCCCTGCGGCCAGCTCCAGCCGGTCCTGGACACCGCCGGTGATGCGCACCGCGTCGCAGTGCAGCTCGTCACGGATGACGCGCAGGTCGCGCCGCACGGTCTCGGGGTCGAACGGCTCGTGCGTGGTGGAACCGGCGCTCACGAAGCCGGTGTCGTAGTTCATGCCAAATACGCGCATGGGAAGCTCTCCTCATCCGTAGGGTACTGCACGTACCCTATAGGGTACGTGCAGTACCCTATAGGACATGGGCACCAGACGCCGAGGCGAGGAGCTGGAACGGGCGATCCTGCGCGCGGCGGCGGAGGAACTACGCGAGTCCGGCTACGCGTCGATGACCATGGATCGGGTCGCCGCCCGCGCCGGGACCAACAAGAACGCCATCTACCGCCGGTGGCCGCACCGGGCGGCGCTGGGCATCGCGGCGTACCGCCACCTCTCCGACGCCGTGATGCCCAACCCCGACACGGGCACGCTGCGGGGCGACGCGATCGAGATGCTGCGGCGAGCGAACGAGACGTGGTCCTCGCCGCACGGAGCGGTCCTACGCGGCCTGCTGGCGGCCGCGGCGGATGACCCGGCGCTGCTCGCCCTCATGCACGAACGGTCGGGCGCGGACACCATGGACCGCGCCTGGCTGACCATCCTCGAACACGCCGTAGCACGCGGCGAGGCCCCACCGACGGCCGCCCATCCACGCGTCGCAACGACGCCGATGATGCTGCTACGAGCCGAGTACGCGATGCGCGGCATCCCCTCGGTCCCCGACGACGTACTGATCGAAATCGTCGACGAGGTCTTCATGCCGCTCGTCCGCGGCCACGCCTGAACACCCCCACGCCGAACGCGACCACCCGCCACTCGACGCCCGGCGGAAACATGTTCCGCGCGATCCGGCCCTTGCGTCCGCCCGCCAGAGCCAAGATCAACCGCCCTGACATCGGCAAAGCCGTGAGACAGCATGGTGCCGCTGGCCGGTCGGCGGCCGACCTGTGGTCATCCGGGTTGCAGGTGGTCGGGGTCGATGTTCCGGTTCAGCATCCAGGCGCCGATATCTCGGGGCTCACGCTGGGGCGCGGAGGACACCCATCGGCCGGACAGCGCGTAGACGCGGACTCGAGCGTCCGGCCAGATCTCCAGCCGCCAGCGGCGCCCCTCCCGGTCGGGCGGCGTGATCCACACGTGCACCCACCGGGGTACCCGCTGGCCATCAATCCAACCTCGGCCGACACCCGGACACGCAACCGCCCTATTAGTGTTTGTCAGGTTCGATAGCGTTTGTTGCGGTGTAGTGGTTTCACGGGTTGCTGGCAGGTGAGGGCAGGCGCCGGTCAAGGTCGCGAGGAGTTGTTGCAGCTCGCGGATGACTCTGTAGAGGGTCAGGCCGGCGCGTCACGGCGGTGCCGAGCTCGATCAGGTATGTGGTTTCGTCGCGGTCGTCGCCGTCGATGTGCCGGGCGTACAGCGTGCCGGGGAGTTCCATGGCGGCTGCGGCACCGGTGTAGGCAGGCAGCGCCCGCCGTTCGGCGCTCGTCAGCGGCAGGTGCCGGTGGTAGAGGTCGGCGATCGTGGCGGCCCGGTCGAGCAGCGGTTGGGGTGCGCCGTCGGTGGGGTTCGCGGCGATCACGGCGAGTTCCTGCAGGAGGAGCCGTATCGGTGCCGGGTTGCCGTCAGGCGAAGTCGGTGTGGCGCTGCGTGGTGGTGGCGATGAAGCGGGCCCAGTCCGGGTGGTTGAAGAGGAGGACTGGACCGGTGGGGTCTTTGGAGTCGCGGACAGCTACGGCGCGGTCGACTGTGGTGACCTCGACGCAGGCGTTCTGGCCGTTACTCTTGGTGCTCTTTCGCCAGATGGCGCTGGTCAGGTCGGGGCTCATCCCGCGCCTTCCTCTCGTTCGCTACAGGCTCTTGGCCACCTGCGCGATGAGCGCGGCCGAGTCGTGGTCGGGTAGTGCGTTCGCGCGGAGGTGGTTGAATCCAACGATACATTGCGCTACTTCGGCGGGTTGCTCCAAATACAGCCCGCCGGCAAGGTTCTCCATGTAGACGACGGGCTGGTCCCGCGGGTCGGGGAACTCGAACAGGATGAAGCTGCTTCCCAGCGGGTGGTAGGCGCCGGAGCGGAACGGAACGATCTGGATCGTGACCATGCCGTGTTCACTCAGCGTGAGCAGGTGATGGAGTTGTTCGCGCATGACGCCCGGTCCGCCGACCGTTCGCTGAAGTACGGCCTCATCAAGCACCGCCCACAACGTGGGTCGGTCGGCGCTGCTGAGAACCGTTTGCCGGGCCATCCGGACCTTGGTCAGCTTCTCCACCGTCTCAGTGGTGACACTGGGCCGCCAGGCGAGGAACAGTTCCCGGGCGTACGCCTCGGTCTGTAGCAGCCCGGGGATGTAGTGGGCCTCGTAGTTCATGATCGATGTCGCGTCGGTTTCGAGGCCGACGAAGGTCTTCATCTCGTCGGTCAGCACGTCATTGTACACCTGCCACCATCCGCGCTTGCGTGCGTCGCGGGCGAGTTGGAGCAGCTGGCCGCGCAGCGGCTCGGTGACTCCGTAGACGTCGAGGAGTTCGTGGACGTCGCCGGGACGGATGCCGAGACGGCCCTTCTCGATCCGGCTGATGCGGCTGCCGGTGCAACCGAGCCGCTCTCCGACCTCGTCGCAGGTGAGCCTGGCCTGCTCGCGCAGGCGTCGCAGTTCGCTGGCGAGGCGCCGTCGCCGCAGCGTGGGACTCGTGGACGCGGCCATGAGGACAATCCCTCCCGAGGATGGCTGGACTTGTGAGTTTGCCGTGCGCCGAGACCCGGTGGCAAGAAGCCCTTCGGCACTTACGAAACAGCATCTTGCCAAACGGTCAGATGCCGTTCATGCTGAGTGGCATCGACGCCACTGATAGCGACTGGCTGGGCCAGCGTGTTGATCTGCCACGGCGCCGGTCAATGCCGAAGTGAGGGCATTCGTGGGTCCTGGCAGGGGGTGGAGGGGAGCAAATGATCTGGTCGTTGGCCGCTACCGGCTCGCCCGCACGTCGCCTCACCGCTACCGACACCGTGGGGTCGGGCCTGCGGTCGTCGCTGAGGTTCGCGCTCGCGGTGCGGATGAATCAGCGCCATCGCCCGGCGGTTGCGTCCATGGGAGTGGTGTACGACTTGCCCGTGATGGGCGTGTTGCGTAGATGAGAGACGGCCATCGCGTCGATCCTTCAAGACGACCAAGTCAGAGAAGGATGAGAGGACGCGATGGCCGCTTCAGAGAGTGTGGACCGTGTTGACCTGCTGCGCGAGCAGATCGAGAGCGCGTCGCCGGATGTGTTGCAGGCGATGATCAGGGCGTTCGCGCAGGCGGTGATGTCCGCTGAAGCGGACGCGGTCTGCGGTGCTGGTTACGGGCAGCGCAGCGAGGAGCGGGTGAACTCTCGCAACGGTTACCGGCAGCGCGAGTGGGACACCCGAGCCGGGACGATTGACTTGGCCATTCCCAAGCTGCGCCAGGGTTCGTACTTCCCGGACTGGCTGTTGACGCACCGGCGGCGGGCGGAGCAGGCCCTGGTGTCGGTCGTGGCGACCTCGTATCTGCTGGGGGTGTCGACGCGGCGGGTGGAGAAGCTGGTCGAGCAGCTCGGGATCCGGCAACTGTCGAAGTCGCAGGTCTCGGAGATGGCGCAGCATCTGGACGCGCAGGTGCAGGCGTTTCGTAGCCGCCCTCTGGACGCCGCCCACTACACGTTCGTGTGGATGGACGCGTTGACGATGAAGGTCCGTGAGCACGGCCGGACCGTCAACGTTCACGCGCTGATCGCCGTCGGGGTCAACGCCGACGGAGGGCGCGAGGTGCTGGGCCTGGACGTGGCCTCCGACGAGGATGGGGCCGGCTGGCTGGCGTTTCTGCGCAGCCTGACCGCCCGAGGTCTGTCCGGCGTTCGTCTGGTCATCTCCGACGCCCACCGCGGGCTCGTGGGCGCGATCGGCGCGGCCCTGCCCGGGGCTGCGTGGCAACGGTGCCGGACCCACTACCTGCGCAATCTGCTGACGAAGGTCCCCAAGTCGGCGCAGCCGTGGATCGCCACCCTCGTGCGCACGATCTTCGACCAGCCCGACACCGACGCCGTCCGAGCCCAGTTCGCTCGGGTCGTGGCCACGATCGAAGCGAAGTTCCCGACCGCGGCCGAGCACCTCGACGCCGCCCGCGACGACCTCCTGGCCTTCACCGGCTTCCCCCGCGAGATCTGGCGCCAGATCTGGTCGAACAACCCACAGGAACGGCTGAACAAGGAGATCCGCCGCCGCACCGACGTCGTCGGGATCTTCCCCAACCGGCCAGCGATCGTCCGCCTCGTCGGCGCGGTCCTGGCCGAACAGACCGACGAGTGGACCGAAGGCCGCCGCTACATGGGCCTGGAAATACTGGCCAAGGCCCGCTTGATCACGATCGACGCCAGCCAACACGACACCGACCAGACCGAAACAGCACCGATCGCCGCATAACATCAGACCGGGATCCCGCGATGGCCGTCTCTTACACCACCAGCGCGGACGTGACCCGCCCGGCCGATGGCGGACGGTGCGTTTACGGACGGTCGGGTTGTCGCAGTCGGAATGATGCGGCGACGGTCATCGAAGCGGCTGGGGTTGATCCCTCCCGGGTCGAGAGGGCCTTGCCGAACAGAGCCTCGACGACAGGCCGCCAAAAGGCGGCTGCCCATGCCCGCCGCTACCCGAGGCGGGCTCGTGTCCGGTCGAGGGCTGCCCCACGCCTCGTAGCCGGACCCGGCGTGGTAGGTCGCGGAGAACGCCGCTTTCTTGGCGACCTACCACGTCCGCGCCGACCGGGCCGGTCTACACCTTCGATCCCTACCCGCTGTTGCCTGCCGTGGCAGGGGGTACGGATGGCACCGCGCCCGGAGGTCGCGCCAGTTCAGGGCGGGTGAGGCCCAGATGCTGATCACTCGCCACCGGACCGAGGCGGTTCACCTGGCCTGTGGAATGCACAACGTTTCACATAGTTGGCCACCCAACCCTGGCGGTCGAGTGCGAGGTCGTGGGCTGGAATGGCGCGGGTGAAACTCGACAGTCAAACATCGGTGCCGCGGTGTTGCCACCCGTCGCCTACGGGGGAGAGCCGCCGAGACGAACATGAGTCGGAGTTTGTCCCAGGGTTGAGGAAAGGCTTGACCTAGACAGCCCGGACTGGCGCGACTACCGTGAGTGCGGAAGGTAAATATAGGTTGATCAATTGAATGGAGGGTTCAATGTCCGATCAGGCAAAGACGAAGGCAAAGGTCAAGAAGGTGTGGCGTCGGCCCCAGTGGCGTGCCCGCAACGTCCGTACGCACTGCTGAGCGACCGTTGTCGCCGATTTCGGCGGAGCCGCAGAGCCGCGGGTTCGGCATTGATGGCTTCAGGCCATTTCCGCTCGGACCCGCGGTCCTGCGCCGGACGCCGTGTATGCGAGTGCCTGATTTCCTTCCCCGCGACGTTGCTGGTGATCTGCGCCGGGAACTGCTGCACGGCCTGGAATACGAACGCGTCGAGTTGGGCGACATCACTCGGCAGTGGCGGGCGCGGCGTCCGCTGGGTGACGTCTACTTCGGGTCGATGCTGCGGCGGCCAGGGTGGCAGACCCCTGCCTCGGTTGTTGCGGCGCTGGAGTGGTTCGAGTCGGCCACCTTCCTGGACTGGTTGTCCGAGGTGGCCGGGGAGGAACTGAGCTTCCGGCGACCGGTGACGGCGTACCGCATGACCAGGTCCGACCGGCTGTGCCTGCATGACGACATGTCGGACCCGGATCACGCCGTCTCGGTGGCCTACAACCTGAGCCGGGGGTGGCGTGCCGAGTGGGGAGGGGCGACGCTGTTCGGCGAGGTGGCCGGCGTGACCGCGTTGGAGACGCCCGTCGATTCACCGATCGAGCTGCGGCAGTGGCGCATCGTCCATGAGCGGCGGTTTGTGCCCGAGTTCAACTCTTTGCTCGTCATGCGGTTGGACGAGCGGTACGCACACGGTGTCGACGAGGTCAGGGTGGATCACGCCCGCCTCGCGCTCGTGGGCATCTACGGCCGGCGGCTGTCCTGACAAGCCGTCGCCTGCCCTGTGTCGGCTTTTCTGGGGAGACGTGATCATGTCCGAGAAGTTTCGATTGGCGGAAAACGCGGTCTGTCGCGAAACCAACAGCGAGCTGCGGATGCTGTTCGATCGTGTCAAGGGAGTGATGTACGAGCTGAACGAATCCGCGTCGGCGGCCGTCGAACTGCTCGGGCAGCAGCCGTCGACCGCTGAGGAACTCAGCGCATCGCTGTCGGAGGAGTTCGACGCCCCGGTTGAGGAGATCCGCGCGGACGTCGATCAGATGTTGGCTGACTTCGTTAAGGCGGGCTTGGTTGTCCAGGAGTAGCGAAATGAGACAGACCATGCCGGAAGACTTTCAGCTGCCGGCCGTAAAGATTCCCATCCTGGTCCAACTTGGCCTCACGTATCGGTGCAATCTCAAGTGCAGCCACTGCTACGCCCTTTATCGGCGTGAGCGGGATGAGTTCACGCTCGCCGAGATCGGGAAACTGGCGCGGGAACTGTACGACGCGGGCAGTGCCGCCGTGGTGTACTCGCATGGCGAGAACATGATTCGTAAGGACTTCCACGAGGCGGCGGCCGTCTTTCGTGACCTCGACTTTTATCAGACGTTGATGCTCAACGGCTACTACGTTCGTGGCTCAGCCGATGCCCAACGGCTCACGGAGGCGGGCATTAACCGCACCATGATCTCCGTCGACAGCGTCGATCCGACGGTGCACGATCGTGTCCGTGGCCGTGAGGGCGCCTACGGGCGAGCGATGAACGCAGTGGAACTGCTCTTGGCCAGCGATGTGGACACGGTGGGTTTCTCCTGCACGATCGACCGGCACAACTACGACACCATTCCCGATATCATCGCCCTGGCATTGCGCACCGGGGTGCACGCGGTGAGCTTCATGCAGAACCGCTACAACCTGCGTGACGTGTTCGACCGCGCCCTGTGGCGGAGGTATGAGCAGGTCTGCCGCGACATCTACGAGCTGATGCTGCGTTACCGGGGCCGGCTGGACATCTATACGCACGACCCCTTCATGTTGACCCTGCTCGACCACCGTCTGAGCGACGAGCAGGCGCGGGCCGCCTTCATCGGCTCCAACCTGTGCAACGTCGGTACCAGCATGGTGTCCATCGATCCGGTGGGCAACGTGACCGGCTGCAACTTCATTCCCGAGGCCGTCGGCAACGTGCGGGACGAGTCCTTCGCCGAGATCTGGGAGCGGCTCGTCACGCGGTACTCCGACGAGCGCGAGCCGCCCACCGGTGCCTGCACGGGATGCGGCGCCCTTGCCTCGTGTATGGGTGGCTGCAAGGCGTACCACTACGTCGGAAAGTACGACGAGCGGTGCGGACAGACCCGGTTCGGCGAGTCCGCCCAGCACGGTTTGCCGGTCGCGTCGGTGCAGACCGTTGTCCCGGACCGGGCGCCCGGGGTGTTCCTCGGGCTACCCCGGCTGTCAAGCCGGCTGGCGTCAGGTGAACGGGGGTGAGTCCGCTGAAGGTGCTCTTCGTCAACCCGCACTACCCTCACGATCCACACACGCTGCTGCTGCATCCGCCGCTGTGCTACGGCTACATGGCGCGACACCTCAAGGCGGCCGGTCACGACGTGCGGCACGTCGACCTGCCCTTCCTCGGCAACGACCCCGCCGCGCTGGCTCCTGTGCTGGACGAGTACCGGCCCGACCTGGTGGGCGTCACCTCGGTCGCGCAGTCCTACCGCCAAGCCCTGGAACTGGCGCAGTTGGTGAAGCAGAGCAGGTGGGCGTCGCCAGTCGTGTTCGGCGGCCCGCACGTCACCTTCATCGCCGCCGAGTGTCTTCGTCGACACCCCGCGGTGGACTACGTGCTTCTCTACGATGCCGAACACTCGATCGTGGAACTCTGCGACGCGCTCGCGGCAGGCGGCGGGGACGAGAACATCCGCCGGGTGTCGGGGCTGTCCTACCGGACCCAGGACGGGACAATCGGGGTGACCGCGCCGGCGCCGCCGCTGATGGAGCTGGACGAACTCGGCCTGCCGGACCGGTCGATCTTCGACCTCACGTCCTACCTCCGCTACGACTACGAGACCGTGGTGATGACGGCACGTGGCTGTCCGAGCCGCTGCACGTTCTGCTCCACCACCATCGCCGGCCGCCGGGCCCGGTGGAACAGCCCGGCTCACGTCTGCGACGAGCTGCAGGAGGTGGTCGGCCACGGCTTCCGATCGGTGTTCTTCGGTGATGACACCTTCTCCGGCGACCCCAAGCGCGCGGTCGCGATCTGCGACGAGATCAAGGCCCGCAGGATCGCCATCCCGTGGACCAGCAACATGCGGGCACAAGACGCCCGCCCGCCGGTCCTCGACGCCATGCGCGAGGCCGGAGCCTACCGCGTGTTCATGGGCTTCGAGTCCATCCAGAAGGACACCCTGCGGCTGGTCAAGAAAGGCGCCACGCCCGAGCGGATGGTGGAGAAAGCGCGGCTGGTCATGGACGCGGGGTTGGAGCTGCACGCCTCCTTCATCGTCGGCGCCCCGGGCGACACCGACGAGACCCTCGCGGCCACCCTGGACTACATCCGCCTGCTCAACCCGACAGTAGCGACCTTCAACGTCATGGAGCCCCGCCCCGGCACCGATGTCTTCCATAACCCGCAGCGGTACGGCATCACCATCCCAGACCCGCACTGGTATGAGTCGAGTTCCTGGCTGGACCTGCCCGTCTGCCGAAACGAGCACCTCAGCCAGGAACAGATACGAGACTGGGTCGACCGGTGCTACCTGGAGTTCTGCAGCCCGGACTTCCGGGCACCGGACAAGCTGGCCCGGCTGGCAGAAATCGAAGACGAATGGCGACGCAGCGGTCTCGCCGCGCCGGTGCTCGCATGAGAGTCGGGGTCATCGGTGTGGGAGTCGCCGGCTCCTCCCACCTGTTCGACCTGGCCAGCGATGCACGCTTCCGCATCGAAGCGGTATGCGCACGACGCCTACACCGCGCCACGGACGCCGCCGCCCGGTTCGGAGCGCCGCGTGCCTACGACAACGCGGCAACCATGATCCGGGATGTCGACCTGGATGCGGTGGTGCTCGCCACCCCTCCCGACATCATCGCGGCCGTGCTGCGGCCGGCGCTGGCCGCCGGCTTGGCGATCCTCATCGACAAACCCGCCGCCGTTGACGCCGCCACCCTCGTCAACCTGGCAGCTGGCGCGCACACGACCGTGACATACAACCGCCGCTACCAGACCCACGTCCACCGTGCCCGCCAACTCATCACCGACGGCGCACTCGGCCCGATCACCGCCGTCCGCTGCACCTGGAGCGCCCCCTTCGACCGCCGGTACTCCTCACCCGAGACATACCGACAACACGTCGGCTGGGGAAACGGCGTTGTCCTGGACACCGCCAGCCACATCATCGACACACTCATATACCTCGGCGTCACGCCACTCGCCGTGGACAAGGCCCGGCTCGTCCCCAACGACAACGGCGCTGACGTGGCAGCGGCGATCACACTGAGATGGACCGGACCTCACATTCCCGTCTCGGTGCGGATCCAGAACCAGGACGACGAGCAAGACGAGTGGAATATCGCCATTCACGGCCGCAGCGGCCACCTCAACCTGACACGCAAACAGCTCACAGCCACCTGCTGGAACCAGCACATGTCCGTTGCCGCCACTGACGCCCGCCGACCCGTCGAGGACCTTCTCGACATCACCAACGGCCGACGCGGACACGGCGCGACGTGGGAGGAAGCCATCGCGGTACTGGAGGTCATCGACCAGATCCGTCAACGCGCGACGGTACGGCGTGTTTGGATTCGGCCCAGGGCGAAAGCCCTCGGCCGACTCAACGGAGCATGTTGATCGAGATCGACGGCTCGTTCGGGACGGGTAAAGGCGAGCCGGTCGGCAAGACCCCTGAACGACTGGAGGCACGTTGACGCCAACCGCCCGTAGAAGCGGTCTCGTCCGACCCGCGCAGGGGGGCGCCGCCAGTCCTGGAGGCGTCGGGTGAGGCGTTTCGTGTTGACCGGAGGGCACGGGGTCGGCAAGTCCTCGATCATCCTCGCCCTTGAGCAGGCAGGCGAGCACGTCGTGTTCGAGGCGGCCTCAAGCGTCCGGGCGCTCGCACGGGCGCACGGCATACCCTTCGCCGAGGACCGTCCCACGTTCGAGTCCGAAGCACTGGCCCTGCACCTGCAACGGGAACGGCTGGTGCCGCCCTCCACCGCTCGGGTCTTCCTCGACCGCGGTGCCCTCGACCACCTGGCCTACTCGCACGTAGGGCGGTGGCCGTTGCACCAGGACGAGATCGCCGCGTGCCGGGCCTCCCACTACGACGCGGCGTTCCTGGTTGACGCGCCGCCGGATGGTGTCCCGACACTCGACCGAGTGGAGGCGCGGTTCTCCCAACGCCTGGTGGCCGCCATCGAAGAGGTCTACCAGGCCGCAGCGATACCCATCATTCGCGTCCCCTACGGCCGCTGCCACGAACGCGCCCGGTTCATCCTGAATACCGTCAACGGCGGTCCGCTAGGCTAGCCGGTGCCCGCACCATACCGCCGCACGTGAAACACCGCGCCCAAGAAGGAACCGAGCCGTGAGCCAACACCTGCCGACCGCGCCCTACCGAGGCACCCGAGACTTCCTGCCAGGGGAGATGTCGGTCAGGCAGCAGGTGTTCCATCGCCTCTACGAGGTGATCGAACGATACGGCTACGCCCGCTACGACGGCCCGATCCTGGAAGCAGCGGAAATTTACGAAGCCAAGTCCGGCCGCGAGATCGCCGACCTCCAGTTGTACACCCTCACCGATCGCGGTGGTCGCCGTTTGGCGCTGCGCCCGGAAATGACCCCTTCGGTCGCCCGAATGATTGCCGGCAACGCCAACTCCCTACAGTTCCCGGTCCGCTGGTACTGCCACGTCAACTGCCACCGCTACGAACGCCCCCAGCGGGGCCGGGTCCGGGAACACTGGCAGATCAACGTCGACGTGTTCGGCTCCGACAGCCCGAACTGCGAAGTGGAAATCTTCGAGCTCATCCACGACATGATGGCCGCCGTCGGCGCCAACCGCGACATGTACGTCCTCCGCGCCAACGACCGAGTTCTCCTCGAAGGCATCCTCACCCACATCGTCGGCGTACCCACCGAGCGCATCAGGGACGTGTCGTCACTCATCGACCGGTGGGAGAAGTACCCCCGAGAGCAACTACTTGCCGACGCCACACAACTGGGCCTCTCCGATACCCAATTCGGTCGGCTAGAGGACGCCCTCAAGGCCGGCGAGGCCATCCTCGCCGAGTTGCCAGCCGAGATCATCGAGCGGTCACAACTGGCCAAGGTCCTCGCCGGCCCCGCCAACGACCTGGTCACCTACGATCCCCTGATCGTGCGCGCGTTCGAGTACTACACGTCCACCGTGTTCGAGGTCTTCGACCGCGACCCGGCCAACAACCGCTCCCTGTTCGGCGGAGGCCGCTACAGCGACCTCGTCGGCCTCTTCTCCGACCGACGCATCCCCGGCTTCGGGTTCGGCATGGGCGACGTCACCCTGTTCGACTTCCTGGACACCCACCACCTGCTCCCAGCACCCCGCGCCGAAGCCGACATCATCGTCATCCCCACCCAGGACACACTCCACGACGCCGCCCGCACAGTGGCTCGCCAACTCCGCCAAGCCGGCTGGCGTACGACCGTACCCCTCGAACCCCGTAAACTCGGCAAGGAAATCGGGCGCGCCGACAAGACCGGCGCTCGCACGGTCATCATCATCGGCCCAGAAGACTGGGCAGCCGGCAAGATCGCCGTACGGAACCTCGCCACTAGCGACCAACAGACGATCGAAGCATCAGCCGTGACCAGCCTAGTATCCGACCTGATGACCCCCTGAACACCGGCAAGCCAGCGCCGGCCATCCGTCCGCCGACACGGCGTCGAACCTGGGGGTTTGTCATGGAGTTTCGCCCGTTGCCGCGACCCGCCGGCGCCTTCCAGCGCTCGGTCACCGCCGGCGATGTCCAGGCAATCGTGCGGCGTGTCTTCGGCGTTGGCGTGGACGTCGTCTCGGCGACCGAGCTGGGTGGCGGGATGTACAACAGCACCTACCGGGTGGAGCTGGCCGGCCGCCGGCCGGTGATCCTGCGGGTGGCGCCGGAGCCGGGCCGGCAGTTCCGTTCCGAGCGGGCGCTGATGCGCAACGAGTATGCGAGTGTGCCGTGGCTGGCTCCGATCGCGCCGTTGCTGCCGCACGTCCTCGTGGCCGACTGGTCGCACGAGGTGATCGGTCGGGACTATCTGGTGCAGACACTGCTCGACGGTGTGCCGGGCCCGGAAGGTCTCGGTGTCTACCCCCGGTCTGCGTGGCCGGTGCTTTACCGTCAGCTCGGGTCGATCGCCCGGGATGTGCACGCCGTTCGCGGTCCCCACTTCGGGCCGGTCATCGGCCCCGGATACGACAGCTGGAGCGCATCGGTCATCGCGTCGCTGACCGACATCGCCGCCGACGTCGACAGCGTCGGCCTGGACGCGGCCGACCTGCGCAAGGCGGCCGACGCCGCCGGCGCGCACCGCGGCGTCTTGGACGAGATCACCGAGCCGCGGATGCTGACTGGTGACCTGTGGACGGTGAACGTGATGCTCGCCGCCGACGCGCCGGAGCCGACGATTACCGGGGTGCTGGATATGGACCGCACCTGGTGGGGAGACCCGGCGGCGGACTGGACGATCCGAATGGCGGGCCGTAAGGACGATGAGCGGGTGGCGTTCTGGGACACCTATGGCACCCGGGACACCTCGACGGCCGCCGCGCTGCGGGCCCTGATCTACGAGGCCCGGCACATCGGCGCGATCCGGCTGGAGCGGGACCGCCTGGGCAACACCACCGGTGTCCGCGACACCTACGACGACCTCGCCGTGACCCTTGCCGCCCTGACCTGATCCGTCCGATCCCTGGGTTGGTGCTGCGCGGCGTGCAACTCGGCGACGAACGAGGCCCGGGGCAGCACCAGGCGCGCAGGTCGATGTCGTACAGCAACGGCGACGGACTCAGACGCCTCTCCGACTGAAACCCGACTTGGGCCACGGTTGGCCGATTTCGGGGTTGGTAGGGCTGTGAGCTGGGGTGTTGGGTCGGTAGGCACGCACTAAACGGGTCGGTTCTATCGTGGTCGGTCGTGGCGTATGTGCGGACGGTGAAGACGGCGTCCGGGGCGCGGGCGGTGCAGATCGTGCACTCCCAGCGGCGGGGGGCGCGGGATATCGAGCACATCGGGTCGGCGCACACCGATGCGGACCTGGAGCTGTTAAGGCGGTGGCGCGGCAGCGGCTGGCCGCGGGGCAGGGCGAGTTGGACCTGCGCCTGCCGGGTAGTCCGGCCGACCAGGGCGCGGCGTTGCCGATCACGTCGTCGCGGATGGGGCATCTGCTGGACGCGTTGGGCCGTGGCTACGACGCGTTGGGGTTCGGGGCCGCGACCGGGCGGGACGAGGTGTTCAAGGCGCTGGTGTTGGCCAGGATCATCGAGCCGACCAGCAAGCTGGACTCGCTGCGGGTCCTTGCCGAGGCCGGCATGGACCCGCCGTCCTACCGGACGGTGAAGCGGCGGCTGCGGGTCTACGCCGGCGCCGATCAGAGCCGGGACGATCCCGGTCAGGGCCGGGATGACGCCGGGCCTGAGCAGCCGGCCGACATCGATCCCGCTGGTGGCAGGTGGCGGGCACAGTTGGCGCGTGCCTGCGCCGAGCATGTGCGCTTGGGTCCGGCGACGTTGCTGCTGTACGACGTGACGACGCTGTACTTCGAGGCCGACGAAGGGGACGGGTTCCGCGAGCCGGGATTCTCGAAGGAACGCCGGCTGGAGCCGCAGATCACCGTCGGTCTGCTCACCGACGGGGCGGGGTTCCCGCTGATGGTGCACGCGTTCGAGGGCAACCGGGCCGAGACCACCACGATGGTGCCGGTCCTGCGGGCCTTCCTGGACGCGCACCGCCTGTCTGATGTCACGGTCGTGGCCGACGCCGGGATGGTGTCTGAGGCGAACAAACGCGCGATCGAAGCCGCCGGGCTGTCGTTCATCCTCGGCGCCCGCGTCCCCGACGTGCCCTACGTCGTGGCGGCGTGGCGGGATGCCCACCCCGACGCCGAGATCCCCGACGGGCACGTGTTCATCCAGCCCTGGCCCGCCGGCCCCGGTGACAAACGCCGCGACCACACGATCTTCTACCAGTACAAGGCGGATCGGGCCCGACGCACCCTTCGGGGTATCGACACCCAGATCGCCAAGGCCGAGAACGCCGTCGCCGGCCGGACAGCGGTCAAGCGGAACCGGTATGTACGCCTGACCGGCGCGACCAAGACCGTGAACCGGACCCTGGAAGCGAAGAACCGGGCCCTGGCCGGGATCAAGGGCTACACCACCAACCTGCCCAACCCTGACCCGCAGCAGGTCATCGGCGCCTACAGCCGGCTGCTACAGGTCGAGAAGAGCTTCCGGATGAGCAAGACAGATCTGGCCGCCCGACCGATCTACCACCACAACCGCGAGTCGATCGAAGCGCACCTGACCATCGTGTTCGCCGCCCTGGCCGTGTCCCGCTGGATCGAGAACACCACCGACTGGAGCATCAAACGCTTCGTCACCACCGCCCGCCGCTACCGCACCATCCAGATCCAGGCCGGGGAACACACGATCACCGCAGCCGACCCCCTACCCGACGACCTCCGCGCCGCCCTGGACGCCATCGACGGCACGCACTAATTGGCCCAAGTCGGGTCGATGTCGTACAGCAACGGCGACGGACTCAGACGCCTCTCCGACTGAAACTTGGCGCCGAGAGGCCGTGGGGCCTGGTGCCAGCCAGGCTTGGCGCCCAGCGATGCCGACGCCGGCTCGGCTTCCTCGACCTTGCGCCTCACCATCAGGTCGAGGGGGCCAGCATACGTGCGCGTCGGGCTCAAGCCCCAGCGAGGTGTCGGTGTAGTTCGGCCATCGTTTCCACGGTAAAGTCGGCGCCTGCGTCCTTCAATAACTGTGATGATGCTAGTGATGCGAATCCGGCAACCCGCATGCCGGCGGTTTTTGCGCCGCGAACGCCAAAAGGACTGTCTTCGACCACAAGACACGACTCAGGCGGGATGCCGAGGCGTTGCGCGGCCAGCAAGAAAAGGTCGGGCGCCGGTTTTCCGCGGGCTACCATTGACGCACTGTATAGATGCTCGCCGAAATGATTGATGAGTCGACTTGTGGTCAGCTTCTGACGAATCTCGGTTGGCGTGCCACTAGACGCAACGCATATCGGATATTTGTTGTCGACAAGCCATCTGAGTAGAGTCACTACACCTTCAATGGGGTGTAGGTTCTGCTGTTGATCCAGCACTTGCCTCTCGTATTCGGCTGCGAAGTCGAAAGAGATGGGAGTGCCAAGCTGGTCTTCAAGTTCCGCCACGCATTCGTCTGTGGCCCGACCCATGTAGAGGCGCACGCTATCCGTGAACGAAGTGTCGACTCCGGCGAGAGTGGCCAGCTGGGCGAACACCTCGTTGTTTATCGTTTCGGAGTCTACCAGTACACCATCGCAGTCGAATACCACGGCTTCAACCTCTTTGCAGGCTAGAAGCGATGACGTCAAGGCGCAGACTCTCCATACGGCACGGAGCGCGTGACGCCCGAGGTGGTGAATCTATTGCCGGTGACTTGCATCAGAGGGTGGAGGTCGCCAATCGGAGTGCCGTCCTCATCGAAGTAGTCTCTACTGAACGTTACGTTCGTGATCTCTCCGACGAACACGCCATGATCTCCGCCGGTGTCAACCTCTTGAATCTTTCGGCAGGTAAGGTACCCGAGCCCATCTGTCAGGGTAGGCGCTGGGAGATCGGGGGCATAGTTGATTTCAAGTCCGCTGTCGGCCAGCTTAGCGTCGGTATCCGGGTAGTCGAACCGTGAGTACCGGGCGCCTAGTTTCCAAACCCCATCGAGCTGCTCGGCCTTGGGAACTGAGATGGTAAACCTCTCCGTGGCGATGAGGTTGGCGTAAGTCGTCCATTTCGTGAAGACGGCCACGATGATTAACTGCGGGCTTGTCGAGATCGATGTCACGTTGGATACCGGAATCAGGTTCGGCTGGCCATGCAGACTCCGAGTTCCTATCAGGTAACTGATTCGTGGTGCTAAGAGGCGGTGCGCTCTTGTCAACCTACCGGGAAGCATGGTCACGAAAGCATCGCCTTTCGCTGGACGGTGGTGCCTAGGAAGTTGCGAGTCTGCTCTCTCAAGTCGGTAGCGGCGGGGTTGCCCCGGAATCGGGAATCGCTCAGGCGATTCGCTAATGCGGCAAAGACTTGAGCAAGCTGGCTTATGCGCTGGCCCTCCGTAAGGGCAAGGACGGGAGCGAGCGCGGCTGCCGCAGCCTCTGGGCCACCGTCGTCAGCGGGGGATCCGATGCGCGCAAGTGCGAGGTAGCTTCTACTCAGTGCCCAACTGATGGGCCATGCGTGCGTCCCCGTCGGGGGTGTATCGCCGTAGCCGAGTTCCCGCACGTACGCTTCTGCGGTTGTGCAATCTCCCAGGAGTGAATAGGTAACCGCTGAATAGTAGTTCCGTCGGCCCGCAGGGAATGTGAATATTGCGCCGAGGTCTTCAAGCTCCGAGGCGGAGATGGCGGCGCACCTGTCGCTTTCAAGCATGAGTTGCTGCTCGATGGCTTCGGTGTGTCTTCCGAGTTGGGCGAGAGCGCGGACGCGCAGCCCTCGGAGTCGATGCGAGTCGCTTCGATTGCCTGAGTCGTGTCTTGCGTGCTCCAGGACCGCCTCAGGTCGGTCTCGCCATAAGTCGATCATGGCTTTGGTGCAGTTCACCCAACCGATCAATTCCGGGTGCTCGGCGCGATCCGCAAACACGGCCGCAGTTTCAGCATGCATCATCCCTGCAGCAGGCTCTCCGAAGTCGTGTGAGGCCGACGCCAGCAAGAGGAATGATGCAGCCTGGAGCACGTATAGTTCCCGAGTGTGGCTGACGGAAAGTCCGCCGCTCCCTCGGATATGCGCCAGAATCTTTTGTACGGCGAGGGCTGCCCGAAGAGCAGCGGGCAAATCGGAGGTTGTGACGTAATCAGCCGCCGCTTCGCGGAAGTATGCCCTCGCCAACGCGAGTGTGCTACGCGCGCTACCTGTGTCGAGTTCGCTAACCAACTCGACGGATTCGGAAGCGAGACCCCACAGGTACGTCTTCGATAGGCTAGCTGTTGCTGCCGTGACCGGACTTCCGAAAGTGGCTGAGCCGATACCACTTCCTGCCAACGGCGCAGCGGGCCATCCTGTCACTTCAAAGGAACCCAAGCCATCCGTCGAAATCGGATTCGTGTGTGGCTGCCCAGGCCGCCCAGCTAGGACATCGTCGCCCGAGTCCGTGGGTCTGTCGCCGTCGAGAAACCTGGCGACCTCTGCCTGCCGTGTGGTGTGGCGGTCCGGGTCTGCAGCAGAGCGGCTGGGGTCGTATGGAAGGGCGGCGGTGTCGAGTGGGATGGTCTTACTGGCCTGTTGTGGCGGTGCTGTTGCTGCTTCCTGGTCGGGGTTGCCGTTGGCCGGGCTGGGGGTATCGGTGCGGCGGTGGGGGTAGAGGTCGAGGTCAGCGTCGGTGGTGACGCCGTAGAAGGCGCGTAGTGCGGCTCGGCGCAGGTCGCTGCACCAGCGGGTGTCCCCGCGTTCGAGCTTGCCTACCCACCGGGAGTCGACGGTGTGGTACTGCAGGTCCTTACGGTCGGGGTGCAGCTCGTGGAGCTTGGCGTTCACGCCTTCGGCGACCTCTGACCGGGTCATGCATGTGTCCGGCCAGCGCGGCGACGAGCGCCGACTACGCAGCTCTACCAGCTTCTTGTTATGCTTGTCGTCGTCGGTCCCCGCTGCTGCGGCTCGACGTGGCATCGAGAACCACCCCCTAGCACTCCGCCGCAGATCCCCGTTGCCGAAGCGAAGGGTGAACCGAGAACGTCGTCGCCCAATTGTCGGGTAGCGAAGGGCGTTGTGCAACTATGGCGGTCCGCCGACTGCCAGCACCCGCGGGTGCCGTGTGCGCTCTGCGATGGTCGCTGGCTGGGTCGGGACTGCCCCGTCAACCCAGCTGCTACGAGCTACATGCTGATGCGACCCTCGCGGATTCCGCCGATGAATCGTCGCCACGCACTCCGGTCGAATTCAAGGATGCCACCCTCGCGGTCTTTAGAGTCGCGGACGGCAGCGTGGCCAGCGACCGCCGTACTGACCTCGACGCAGTTGCCGCCGCCATCGCTGCGGCTGGAAGTCCGCCAGTCGTCGTAGCTGATGCGGCTCATCGCGCTCCCTTACTCGGACTGATTTGCTCTGCTACGGCAGTTAGTATGCGTACGCTTTCGGCCGGTTCGAGCGACGCGGCCCTGAGGCGACTATGGAGCTGACGGTAAGCCTCGACGTCATCTGGTTCGGTGAGTACAAGATCCATCGTCAGTGTCTCGACCGCAACGGCTTGTGTCGCCTGCTGGTCAGCATAGCGGTAGATGGAGTAGGCCGAGCGGGGCGCGCTGTAGCTAATGATATTGGGATGGCTTGGCAGGATTCGTACGCTTATCCTCCCCGCGTGAGCGACGCACAGGTCGACGATGTGACGCAACTGGTCCGCGACGACCGAAGGCTCAGCCGCTCGATACCGAACCGCCGACTCATCGAGGACTAAATCGTACGCTGGTCCGGCGTCACTCAGGAGCAGCTTCTGGCGGCGGGTGCGGGCGGCGACAGCGGCGACAGGATCGAAGGCCTCGGACTGTCGGGCAGGATCGCTTCGCATCCTCGCGTCGGCGTAGTCCGCGGTTTGCAGTAGACCCGGGACTAGCGCGAGACGATACTCGCTAATCGCTTTAGTGCCGCTTTCCAGGTCGGCGTAACGCGCCTGACGGTGGCCGATGCGTGCCTCGTCAGCCATCCACCAGCCGGTCGCCCAACCATCAGTCGCGGCAGCCATGATGGCCCCGCGACGCTTCGCACTTACCTGCAGGTACACGCAGATGCCCTCGATCAAGTCGATGTCCGGGCCGCGTTTTCCATTTTCGAGTGCGCTTAACTGCTGGCGAGCAAATCCCACGGCACGGGCCAGTTGTTCGCTGCTGTAGCCGTGCTCGTCGCGGAGGCGCCGGATCTCTTTTCCGAGCCACCGGCGGCGGACGTACGGGCTTGGGCCGCTCACCTACCCCCCTTATCGCTCGCACCGTTCCGGTGGCACGCAGTGTCCGCCGTATGCGTGGCTGACTGTAGCGCATGCGGACGCCGACTCGGCTTGCACTTGCGGCTGCCGAATGACGTTTGCGCAGCTGGGAGGCGGGTTGGAACGTAGTATGGACCGCAAAATGGACAGTAAGTCGGCATTCCCAAACATGCAGTTGTGCGTGATTGTGGACTTGCGTCAGCCGACGTGTGATCGCCAGGTGGATCTGTCGACACGTCTGTCCTGCTGTGCGCGCCGTTGTGAATTCTTGTCCCGCTGGCATAGGTTCTTGATCGCGCGATTGAAGGGCTTGTTGTGCGTGTTGCCAAAAGGCTGGCGTTACTGCTGGCCATCCCGTTGTTGGCGACCTTCATCTTCGCAGCTTGGGGTGTGACGTCGACAGCCCGGCAGGCCGTTGGTGCTGATCGTTTGGAGTCGCTGGTGGCGGTGTCGTCCGCTGTTGGTGAGGTGGTGTATCAGCTGGATCGGGAGCGTCAGGTCGCGGCGTCGGTGGTGTCTGTTGCCGGGAGCGGGTTGAACGAGTTCCTGGAGCAGGGCGCGGCGTCGGATGCCGCGATCGCGGTTTACCGGCAGCGTCGGGGCGAGTTGGATGTGTCGCTGCCGGGGGTGGCGCGGTTGGTGGGGCCGCTTGATGAGCAGTTGGGGTTGTTGCCGGCGTTTCGGGAGCAGGTGAAGGCGCGTCAGTCGTCGTTGACGGCGGTGTTGGTGCGGTATCGGGCGGCGATCGGCCGTGGGTTGGCGGTGCGGGAGTCCGTGGGGCAGGTCGGCGGCGCGGACGGTGTGCTGGCTGATCAGTTGCGGGTGGCGGCGGCGTTGTCGCAGGCGTCGGAGTACGCCGGTGTCCAGCGGGCCGCGGTGGTGGCGGGTAGCGGCGAGGTGGTGTCGCAGGCGGTGCAGCGGGAGCTGGCCGCGACGCGGGCTGGGTTTGATGAGGCGTTGTTGGTGGTGTCGCAGCGGTCGCCGGCGGTGTGGCGGGGGTGGCTGGATCAGGCGTTGAGCGGTGAGCAGGTGTTGGCCGCGCAGCGCATCGATGATGAGGTCGCGCGGGTCCAGGTCGGCCAGCGGCTGCGGGTGAGTACCGGTCGGTGGCTGGCGGCCAGTGGTGAGCGGCGGGACCGGCTGCATGAGGTGCAGTCCCGTATCGACGGCGACATTGTGGCGGAGGTCGGCCGGCAGCGGAGCGAGCAGTGGTGGATCACGGGTGGGTTGACCGTGGTCGCGGTGGTGCTGCTGGTGGCGGCGGCGGTGTTCGCGTGGCGGCAGGGCCGCCGGTTGGTGCAGCGGCTGCGTGGGGTCCGTGATGCGGTCACCCGGATGGCGACGGATGAGTTGCCTGAGCTGGTGCGGCGGGTGGAGGCGGCGGATCCGGCTGATCCGGGTTCTGTTCCGGCGCCTCCGAGGGTGTTGGCGCCGGCGGAGGCGCGTGACGAGGTGGATGAGGTGACCGCCGCGTTCGACAGCCTGGGGTTGACCGTCTACCGGACCTCCAGTGACTTGGCGCGGCAGCGGCAGGTGGTGGTGGGTGCACTGGAGGCGGTGGGTCGCCGGTGCCAGGGGATCACGCAGCGGCTGCTCGCCGAGCTGGACGCGGCGGAGCGAAATGAGCGGGATTCCGCGACGCTGGAGATGTTGTTTCGGTTGGACAACCTGGCGGCGCAGTTGCAGCACGGTACGCAGAGCTTGCTGGTGTTGTCGGGCCGCACGCTCGGTGCGGTGCACGACACGCCGGCGGAGCTGGTGACGGTGGTGCAGGGGGCGCAGAGCCGGATTCAGCAGTACCAGCGGGTCGAGATCGGGGCGGTCGACGGCCGGGTGTTGGTACCGACGGCACTGATCGATGATCTGGTGCATCTGTTGGCGTCGCTGTTGGACAACGCGACCCGCTTCACTCCCGGCACGGTGTTGATCACTGGCCATCTGCTCGGCGATCGGGTGCTGGTGCAGGTCACCGACTCCGGGCAGGGCATCGATCCGGAGTTGCTGAACCAGCTCAACGGCGAGCTGGCGGCGTCGCCGAGGATCGGGGTGGACCACATCCGCCGGCAGGGCGTGGCGACGGTGGCGTTGTTGGCCGCGGTGCACGGGTTGCGGGTGCGGCTGCTGCCGGCGTCACCGCATGGCACGGTGGCCGAGGTCGAGATTCCCGCCGACCGACTGACCATCCGGGTTCCTGAGCAGAAGACGCAGCCGGCGGGGGCTGGCCCGATTGCCGGGCGACGCGCGCCGGGTGGCACGCCCGCTTCTGCCTTGTCGCTGCCGGTGGGTCCTGCCGCTGGCCCGGCGGGCCCGGTGGCGGGCGGGGCGTGGCCGCCGGTGCGGGCGGCCGACGCGGCCACGCAGCCGTTGCCGCAGATCCCGAGGCCACGGTCCGCGCAGCGGCAGGAGCCGCCGCCGATCTTCAAGCAGGCGGTCCGCGACCACGGCGCGTCCGGGTGGTTCGAGCCGGGCGGCACCGTCCAGATGCCCGCCACGACCGCCGTACCGCCGTCGGGCGACGCGACGACCGAGAACGGGCTACCGAGGCGCCAGCCGCAGACGACGATCCCGCCGCCGGTCTTGCCTGCCCCAGCCGAGACGGCACCCAACGCGGAGGTGGATACGGCGGGCCTGTCCAGGACCGCGGCGGCCTACCAGCGCGGCCTCGGCCGCCGCCCCCATCAGCTGAGAGAAGGTCAACGATGAACGATTTGAGTTTCCTGATGATGAACAATCTGAGCCAGGTGCCCGGGGTCAGTCACGGCGTGGCGGTGTCGGCCGATGGGATGCTGTTGGCCTGGACCGAGGGCCTGAATCGGGAGGCCGCCGAGCGTCTCGCCGCGGTCACGGCCGGGCTGTGCAGCCTGCTCAAGGGCGCCGCCCACGATATGGAAGCCGGACGAGTCCAGGGCAACGTCACCAACGCCGAGAACGGCTTCCTGGTCCTGACCGAGATGAACCACGGCGCCTCGCTGCTGGTACTGGCGCATCCGAGGGCGGACCTGGCGTACGTCGTCGAAGAACTCGGCCGCTTCGCCGAAACAGTCCGTAACCAGCTCGGTCCGTCGTTCGCGTCCGCGCGCTTGTCGCCCGTGGCTACGGCAGGCCCGCGATGACCGCACCGGCTGTTCTCGCCCGGTCGCCGACAGCCGGGCCGGGGTTGAAGATCGTGCTGACCGGGCCGTTGGGGGTGGGTAAGACCACGCTGGTCGCGGCGGTGTCGGACATCGCACCGTTGACCACCGAGGCCCGGATGTCGGCCGGCGGCGACGACACGTCGCACAGTCCGGGGAAGGTGACCACGACGGTGGCGATGGACTTCGGTCGCCTCGCCATCAAGGGCGTGACCGTGTACGTGTTCGGTACGCCGGGGCAGGAACGGTTCTGGTTCACCTGGAACGCCATCGTCCGCGGCGCGGTGGGTGCGGTGGTGCTGGCCGACACCCGCCGACTGCAGGACTCGTTCCGGCACCTCGACTACATCGAGCACCGCCGGTTGCCGTTCGTGGTGGCGGTCAATCGGTTCCCGGACGCGCGCATCTACACCGCCGATGAGGTCCGTGAGGCGCTCGTCCTCGCGGGGGAGGTGCCGGTCGTGGAGGTCGACGCCCGGGACCGCGACAGCGTCCGCCGGCTGCTCATCGCTCTGGTCGAGCACGTCATCGCCGCCACACCAACCCCGGCCAGCGTCGCCTCCTGACCTGTTCTGTCCCACCCCTCGATAAGGAGCATCATGCGTCATTTCTCGATACGGCTGCGACGCGGACTCGCCGCCGCCATCACCGCCACTGTCCTGCTGGCCACGGGTGCGGCGTGTACCAGTAGCAGCGCGGACACCGATCGGGTGCGGATCGGGCTGTTGGTGTCGTTGTCGGGCATCTACACCACCGTTGGCAAGGACATGCACAACGGGTTCGAGCTGTATCTGGACACCCACGGCGGCCGTCTCGGTGGCCGTGAGGTCGACCTGGTGGTGGCTGACGAGGGCGAGGGCCCGGACACCGCCGTGCCGGCGGCGCAGAAGCTGCTGGAGCGGGACCGGGTGGTGGCGCTGACCGGGCTGGTCGCCGGCAACACCGTGGACAAGGTCCAAATGCTCACCCACGAGCGGAAGGTGCCGCTGGTTGGGGCGAATGCCCGTCCCGGGTGGCCCGCGTCGCGGGATCTGTCCTACACCTGGCACACCTCCTACAACAGTGATGAGCCGGGCGTCGCGATCGCCGAGTACGTCAAGGCGCAGGTGGGTGACGGGGCGGTGTACGCGATCGGCCCGGACTACCAGGGCGGTCATGACGAACTGCGGGGGTTCGTGGACACGTTCACCAAGCTGGGTGGCCGGCTGGCGAACCCGGATGGGAAAGCGACGTTCACCCCTTTCCCGGGCACGGTGAACTTCCTGTCGTTTCTGAATCAGGCGGCGGCGACGAATCCGGAGGCCGTCTACACCTTCTACGCCGGTGAACAGGCCGTTGCGTTCGTGAAGGGATACCAGAACTCGGCGCTGAAGTATGTGCCGCTGTACGCGGCCGGGTTTCTGACCGAGGGCACCGTGCTCGATGAGCAGGGCACGGCGGCCACCGGTATCCGGAATGTCTTGAACTATTCGCCGACGTTGCCGAACGCGGCGAACCAGCAGTTCGTGGCCGCGTGGTCGGCGGCGGGGTTCCCGGGGCAGCCGACGACGTTCGCGATGGCCTCCTACGACGCCGCGGCGGTCCTGGACCGGGCTCTGGCCGGTGTGGACGGTGAGGTCACCAGCGAGAAGCTCAATACGGCGATCGGGCAGGTGGGGCGGATCGAGAGCCCGCGCGGGGACTGGCAGTTCCACCCGAGCGAGCACCGGCCGGTGCAGCGCTGGTACCTGCGGGAGGTCCGCCCGGACGGGCCGGTGCTGACCAACGTCCTGCTGCAGGACCTGGCCACGTTGCCCGCGTCCTGACCACCACGGCCAGCCGGTAACGAGAAGGGGTGTCGTGCGCGTGTTTGTCATCATCGCGGCCGATGGGGTCGTCTACGGGATGATCCTGGCGGTCGCCGCGGCCGGGCTGACCGTCGCGTTCGGCGTCGGCGGGATTCTGAACCTCGCGCACGGCACCCTGATCGCGGCCGGCGGCTACGTCGCGGCCACCACCACCGCGGGCACGTGGGGCAGCCTCGCCGCCGCCCTGATGCTGGCGACGGCGGTGGGAGCGGCCGGCGGGGGAGTCCTCGCGGCGGCGACCGGCGCGCTGCGCGGGCGGGGCCATCTGGACCAGGCGTTGTTGACCTTCGGGATCGCGCTCATCGGCGGGAACCTCCTGATCACCGTGTTCGGGCCGGACCACCTGAGGCCTGACCTGCCGGCGGTGTTGGAGGGCACGGTGGTGGTGGCGGGGTATCGGTATCCGGTCGACCGGCTCGCGGTGCTGGCGGTCGCGGTGCTGGTCGCCGTGGCCGGCTATCAGGTGTTGCACCGCGCCCGCGCGGGCCGGCTGGTGAGAGCGACGGTGGATGACCGGGCGATGGTCGCCGGGATCGGCGTGGACCCCCGCGTTGTGGACGCCGCTGTCCTGGTGGCCTCCGGTGCCCTGGCCGGCCTGGCCGGGGCGTTGATCACACCGGTGCTCGGTGTCGGCCCGGCCACGGCCCACACGACACTGCTACTCAGCCTGATCATCGTGGTGTGTGGCGGGCTCGGTTCGGTGCCGGGGGCGGTGGCCGCCGCGATCGGCGTGGGGGTGGTGCAGACCGTCGGCGTGGTCACCCTGCCGGCGGCGGCGCCGTACCTGCTGGTCGCCGCGATGGCCGTGGCGTTGCTCGCCCGCCGCAGCACGGTGCCTGGTCAGGTGGCGTGATGAGCGCGATCGGCCACGCCGCGGCGCTCGCCCGGCTTCGGCCACTGTCGACGGCCATGCCCGCGGCTCTGGCTGTCGTGGCGGTTGTCGCCGTGGTGGTGTCACCGGATCCGTACCTGCACGCCACCGTCGCCCGGATGCTGCCGCTGGCGCTGTTGGCGGTCAGTGTCGCGGTGGTCACCGGGCACGCCGGGCTGCCCACCCTCGCGCAGGTCGCCCCCCACGCCGTGGGCCTCTACGCGACCGCCCGGCTGGCTCTGGCCGGCGTCGACCTGGCCGTGGTGCACCTGGCCACCGCGGCGGTGCTGGGCGCGGCCGTTGCCGGGCTGCTCGGGCTGGTGCTGGTCCGCTACCGCGGCACCGTGTTCCTGATGCTGAGTTTGGCGGTGGCCGAGCTGACCGAGATCACCGCCGCGCAGTGGCGGGCCGTGTCCGGCGGCACCGACGGCCTGGCCGGGATCCCCTCCGCCCGGCTCGCACCGGGCCTGCCGCCCCTGCTCGCCGACCGGGCGGTACTGCTCTACGCCGCCGCCGTCGCGGTGACGGCGACCGCCGCCGCGATGTGGCTGCTGGCCGGGGACAGGCGGATGCTGCTGACAGCCGCCCGCGACAACCCGCACCGGGCCCGGGCCAGCGGGCATCCGGTGACCGCCTACCTGTGGGCGGTGCACACCGGCGCGGGCGCCCTCGCCGGTATCGCCGGCGCGTTGTGGATCCACACCCACCGGTGGGCCACCCCCCGCGACGTCGGCTTCACCACCGCCGCGCTGGTCCTGCTCGCCGTCGTCATCGGCGGCGCCCGCTCCCTGCCCGGCGCCGCCCTCGGCGTGGTCATCGTGCTCGCCGTCCGCGACGTGGTCGCCGCCGACTTCCCCGGCCACGCACCGCTGCTGCTCGGCGGCCTGTTCGTGGCCGCCGTCTACGTGCTGCCGGGTGGCCTGGCCGCCCTCCCGGCCCGCCTGCGCCGCCGGCCACCACCAGTCCGACGGCCGGACGGGCCGGCGGCGTCCGCGGCCGCCACCAGTGTCAGGAGTACGCCGTGAGGATCGTCCACCGCGTCGACCCCGACAAGGTGCCCGCGGTGTCCAGCCGCCGCGACGCCGACCACGCCCAGGGCAGCGGTCTGGTCGCCACCGGCCTGCGGCACGCCTACGGCCGGCTCACCGTGCTGGACCTGGACCGCTTCGCTGTCGCGCCGGGGGACCGGCACGCGGTCATTGGCCCCAACGGCGCCGGCAAGTCGACCCTGCTGGGTGTGCTCGCCGGCGCCATCACCCCGCAGACCGGTCACGTCACCTACAACGGCCGGGACATCACCGGCCAGGGGCCGGCGGGGCGGGCGCGGGCCGGGATCGGCCGCACCGTCCAACACCCCACCGTCTGGCCCGACCTGACCTGCCTCGACTGCGTGCGCGTCGGCGGCTGGCACCACCGCCACCACCCCGACCGCACCTCGCTGGAGGTGCTGGACCTGGTCGGCCTGGCCGACCACGCCGACCAGCCCGCCGGTGCGCTGTCGCACGGGCACCGGCGGATGCTCGACCTGGCCGTCGCCCTCGCCGGCGAGCCCCGCGTGCTGCTGCTCGACGAACCCGCGGCGGGGCTCACCGACACCGACACCGCCCGGCTGCTCGACATCCTGCACGGGCTGCCGGCCTGGATGGCGGTGGTGCTGGTCGAGCACCACATGCACGTCGTCGCCGCGGCAGCCGGCTGGATCACCGTGCTGCACCACGGCCGCCGCTACACCGACGGCCCCGCCGACACCGTACGCGCCGACCCGCACGTCGCCGCCCTCTACCTCGGAGGAGGAGGTGGGGGCGATGCTGCGCGTGCGTGACCTCGCCGTCGGCTACCCGACCAGCGGCCCCGTGCTGCACGCGGTCACCCTCACCCTCACCCTGCCCGGCCCCGGACTGCACGCGATCATCGGCCCCAACGGTGCGGGCAAGACCACCCTGCTGCACACCCTCGCCGGCCAGCTGCGGCCGGCCAGCGGCAGCATCCACCTCGACGGGCAGGACGTCACCGGCTGGCACCCCACCACCGCTGCCCGCGCCGGTGTCGCGCTCGCCCCGCAGGGCCGCCGACTGTGGAAGTCACTGACCGTCGGCGAGCACTTCGCCACCGTCCGCACCACCGTCCGCGACGACGACAGGTGGTCGGTCGAGGCGCTGCTGGAGATGTTCCCGGCGCTGGCCGCCCGGCTGGGCCACCGCGCGGACCAGCTCTCCGGCGGTGAGCAGCAGATGCTCACCATCGCCCGCGCACTGCACACCGCACCCCGGCTGCTGCTCGCCGACGAACCCACCGAAGGACTCGCCCCCGCCCTCGCCGCGCACATCATGACCGTCCTGACCGATCTGCCCGCCCGGGGCGTCACCGTCGTCGTGGCCCTGCCCCACGCCGCCGGCGCGGCGCGCGCCGCCACCGTGCACCTGCTCACCGCCGGCCGGCTACGGGAGTCCGCCGACACCGCCGACACGGTCACCGACACGCTGCGCCGGCACCTCACCCTCACCGATGCCGAGCCCACGGAGCCCGCGCCATGATCCCCGCCCAGGCGGCCCTCGCCGCCGCCGTCCACACGCCGACACCGGGCATCGACCGCCCCGGTACCGCCGCCCGGTGGACGGCGGCAGCGGTGGCGGTGCTGCTGCTGGCCGCCGCCACGGCCGTGGCCACCGCGCCGCCGCGCGCACCGGTGGCCGGACCGCTGTCGTGTCCGACCGATGCGGCACCACGAACCGACCTCACGGCCGCCGGGCACCACGACCGGATGCCCGCCGCCCGCGTGGCCCATCCACGACCCGCCCGCACCGCCGTGCGGGAGTTGGCCGCCGCCATCGCCGACGATCCCTGCGACCGGCACCGCCTGCGCCGTCACGAACGCGCGGCCGTCCTGACCGTGCTCGCCCGCTACGACCGGCTCGTCTACTACCCGCAGGTGGCCGACCGCGCCGGCCGGCCCGGCGTCGGCGTCGCCACCATCGACGACGGTCACCGCCACCTGCTGATCCTGCACCCGGTCACCGGCGACGTGCTGGCCTACGAAACGGCCCACGGTGGCGTGTCCGGCCGGTGGCGGTCCACCTTCTATCGGCTGTGGCTGAGCACCAGCCGCGTGAACGCCCGCTGGTGGGAACCTCCGGACACGCCCGCCGACCCACCCCGCCCGCCTGCGCATCCGAAAGGGCCCGGCGTGACCTGGATCAGGCCGGACACCCCCTGCCGCACACTCACCAGCAAGGGAGACCTCCCAATGACGTTGTCAAGCCGCGATAGCGGCAGGCGGTACGGGTTGGTAGCACCGTCTGTCACGCAGGAGTGCCCACAGGACGTTGATTCGGCGGCGGGCGAGTGCGAGTACGGCCTGAGTGTGCCGTTTGCCCTCGCCGCGTTTGCGGTCGTAGAAGCGCCGCGACTCGGTGCATCGTTGGATGCTGATCAGCGCGGAGGTGTAGAAGACGCGCTGGAGGCCCCGGTGGTAGCGGCGTGGGCGGTGCAGGTTGCCGCTGACGCGTCCGGAATCGCGGGGCGAGGGAGCCAGGCCGGCGAAGCCGGCCAGCCGGTCCGGGGTGCCGAAGGCGTCGAGGTCGCCGCCGGTGGCGGCCAGGAACTCAGCGCCGAGCAGCGCGCCGATGCCGGGCATGCTGGAGATCACTTCGGCGAGTTCGTGCTCATGAAACCGGCCCTCGATGAGCTTGTCGATCTCGCTGACCTTCTCGTTGAGGGCGATCACCTCCTTGGCGAGGGTGTGAACCATCTGGGCGGTGAGCTTCTCGCCGGGCAGCGTGGTGCGTTGCCGGTCGGCGGCCTCGACAGCGGCGGCGGCGATGGTGCCGGCCGAGCGGACTTTGCGGTTACGCAGCCAGGTCT
This sequence comes from Micromonospora sp. WMMD1082, assembly GCF_029626175.1. NCBI lineage: Bacteria > Bacillati > Actinomycetota > Actinomycetes > Micromonosporales > Micromonosporaceae > Micromonospora > Micromonospora sp. WMMD1082. The sequence goes on from NZ_JARUBM010000002.1 coordinate 3,605,020, forward strand.
GCAACCGCGCGACGCCGACACGGCGAAGAGCTGCGGGGGTCTGATAGCCGGTCAGCAGCACCAGCGGGCCGTGGTTGGTCAGGTCGAGGGCACGTTCCAGCGCGGGGAAGATGTTCAGCAACTGCTCGCGCAGTCGGTTGATGGTGCGGGTCCGGTCGGCGACCAGGTCGCTCCGGCGGGCGGTGAGGATCTTCAACTCGACGGCCGCCTCGTCTCCCGGGCGCACCGGGTTGAGGTCACGGCGCATACGTGCCTGGTCGGCGATCACTGCGGCGTCGCGGGCATCGGTCTTGCCGGTTCCGCGGTAACCGGCGGCGGCCCGGTTCACCGCGAGACCAGAGATATAGACCAGCCGCTGCTCATGGTTGATCAGCAAGGCGATCAGCAGAGCCGCGCCGCCGTCGGCCACGTCGACCGCCCACGTGACCTCGTCGCTCAGTGCCAGCACATCGGCCAGCAGCGTCAGCAACTCCGCTTCCTCGTTGGCCACTCGCCGCGACAGCAGCCGGTCGCCGTTCTGGTCGACCACCACACAGTGGTGATGCGCCTTGCCGATATCTACGCCGGCCCACACCTTGGGCACGGTCACCTCCACAAGTTCGTTGGTGAGTCGGTCCGCAGACGACCTCGCCGGCATGGTCCTACACAGCGATCTACTCGCAACTCCCAATCGGCGGCCGAGTCGTCGCGGGGTGCTGGGCGGCCAGGTCTCCTGAGCCATCAACGGCAACCCGATGAAAGCCACACCCAGCACCCCCGGATGAGCCAACCCTACGAACTGGGCGGTCATCACGATCAAGAAGGTAGGACCCGATGACCAGCACGACCTACCAGTTCGACAATGACACGCGTCAGTTGACCCCGCTGCAGGCGGTGCTCGACCCGTACACCATCCGTGACCTGGACACCGTGGGTGTCTGGGCGGGGCAGCGGGTCCTGGACGTCGGCGCCGGCGCGGGATCCGTCGCCCGCCACCTCGCCAAGCGGGTCGGCCCTACCGGCACGGTCATCGCCGTCGATATCGACACCCGCCTGCTCGACCCGACTGATGTCATCGACGTGTACGAGTGTGACCTGCGCCGAGGAGGGCTCGACCTGCCGATCGAGCCGGGCAGCGTGGACCTCGTCCACGCCCGGTGCGTCCTGGAGCACCTGGGCAACCGGGTCGACCTCCTGCCGGCTTTGATCGCCCTGCTGCGCCCGGGTGGGTGGCTGGTACTCGGCGAGATCGTCTACAGCCGCGCCTTGATCCACCGCGCGCCCACCGCCAACGACGAAGAGCTGATCGCCCGCGTCTGGCACGCCATCCTCGACACCCTGCACTCCGGGGGCACTGACCTGGAGTGGGGCAACCACGTCCACGGCCATTTGCTCGACGCCGGCCTGACCCACGTCTACAGCCACACCCGCGCCGACACGTGGACCGGCGGCGGCCCCGGCTGCCAGCTGCTGGCCGACAACGCCCGCCAACTGCACGACCGGCTCCTGGCCGCCGACACCGGCATGAACGAGGCCGACCTGCGACGGTTCGGCGAGCTGATGGCCGACCCCACCCTGGCCCTGCGCGGCTACCAGTACACCTCCACCATCGCCCAGCAGCCCGGGCCGTAGACCTCGGACGCCCGGCAGGCCGGACGTGAGGTCCTCCGCCCGCCGCGCGCCCACACCGGGTAGCCGCCCGCGACACCCGATCGGCGGCAACCCACGGCCGGCGGCGGCGCATCCCCCGTAAGCCGCCGTCGCCGGCCACCCCCCTTCAACACCCCATGGATGATCATGACCGGAATCGCCGCACCGCCCGCGCCCGCTACCCGTCTGCCCGACACCAGGGCGGACGTGGTGCTGCGCTGCGGGAACCGTGGCATCGACGAGGCGGTGGCCCAGGCGCACGCCGAGCACGCGGCCGGCGCCTGCGACGACGCCCTGCGCGCCCTGGCCACCGTCCACACCGACGCCACCCGCGCGTACGGCCACGGCAGCCGGGAAAGCATGATCATCCTGGCTCACCTCGGCTACCTCTACGCGCTGTGCGGCTGGCACGATCTGGCCCGCCGCTGCCACGGCACCGCCCTGACCGCGGCGACCCGCTACCTCCCACCCGCCGACACACTGCGCGCGCAACTCGCCGCCCTCGCCTGTCCACCCGGCGACACCATCCACGTCGGCGTGTGCAGGCACCAGTCCCACGCCGCACCCAGGCGCTCGGGGACGGAGACACCGTGCCCCATCCGTTGATCGACCGGGCGGTCACCGCGTGGGCGGCGCAGCGCCCCACCCGATTCCCGGACCCGCTGGTGTCCGCTGTCCGCGCCGCCGCGACCGTCATCGCCGCGCCGCTGGACCCCGCCTGGGCACCCGCCACCGCCGCAGCGCTGAACAACCTCGACGCCGCGCGACGCCACTACGGCCCGCACGACCGGCGGACCCTGCACGAGGCACTGGCCGTCGGCCGTCGCCTGGCGCCCGCCAGCGATGCCCTCGCGGCCGTGTTCTACCGGGCCGTGGCCGCCGACGGCAGCACCCCCCACCTCCGGCCGCACTGGGACACCCTCGACTGGTACTCGATCTTGCATCTGTTCGGCATGACCCATCGGATCGACGACCTCGCCCGGCAGCAGGTCCCGGACCTGATCCAGGCTTTCGGCTACCACCATCCCCTGACCGTCGCCGCCTGCCTCACCTGGGCCCACCACACCACCGAGGCCACCCGCCTCGCCGCCTACATCACCCGGCAGCTGCACCACATCCCGACACCCACCACCCACGCCGCGCTCACCGCCCTCGCCCGCCTGGCCGGCCACACCACCCCCACCCAGGCCCCGCTACGGCGCGGCAACCCCCGCCACCACACCACCGACAGCCACCGCCAGCGCGTAACCGAAATCCCATGACCACCACAGCGCACCCGCACGCCAGCGTGGTCGCGGGCCCGACATTTCTGCTCGATCACCGAGCAGAGCAGCACCGCCGGCACCGACACCCCGGAGACACCATGACAACAACGACCTCACTGCCCGCCCGACCAGGGCCGCTGCACGACATGTTCGACCGGAGCATCGAAAGACTTCTCGCAAGCCCCGGCGACACCTCGCCCCCAAGGCGTGCATCCGCCCGGTCCGGACCACAGCGATGCGGCTGATCGGGTGGATCGCCCCTCTGCATCCCGTGTCAGCGAAGGCCGAGCGGATACCGGCGTGGCGTTCCGAGACGGACCCGACAGCGGCGCCCGGGTCACCGGAGCACCGCGCACCACACCGCCAGCTGACCGTTGTGGAGGTCGATGATGCTGCTCCGCGTCATGACAGACAACCTGGTGGAGCACTGGGCGCGCGGCGTTGCGGAAATCAGGGTCACCCCGGATCGCCTTCCGGTGACTTCACCTCCGACCCTCGGCGCATCGGGGACGTGCCGTGACCCTGGGTCCCGTGCGTCGGCTGCCGGGTGATTGTGTAGGTCCAGGTGGCGAGGCGCCGGGTCATGACCAGGTGCCCGCCGGTGCGAGGCCTGCCGGCCAGTCGACCCAGAACCCTGTTCCTGCGTCGTCGATCGGCGCTCAGGCCGGCTCGGATGACGTGCCGACCAGCGTGCCGACCCTGTCGGAGGCGGTCGAACGGGCGGAAGCGCTGGTCGCCGCGGGTGACCTATCGAGGGCCGCCGGGTGCCTGCGGTCGGTCCTCGCTGGCGTGGGTGGCACTGCTGTGTCGTCTGCGGCGGTCGACGCGGCTGTCCTCTACGCCCATGTCCTCACCAGCACGGGACATCCTGAGGCCGGGCTTGCCTGGGCGATGTGGGCACGCCCCCGGCACGGGCGTGGACCGGACGACCCGGTGGCGGTGCGGACCCTCGGCGTCCTCGCGGCGTCCCTGCACGCGACTGGTCGGCTCCGGGCCGCCGCCGCCCACTACCGGGAACTCGCCGTGGTGCTCGCCGGCCTCGACGGTCCTGACGCGCCGCGGACGCTGGCGGCCCGCGCGGACCTCGCGGTGATGCTGCACGCCAGCGGCGACTGCGACACAGCCCATGCCGAGCTCGCCGCGATTGTGCAGGCACAGCAGGCCGGCATGGGTCACGTCACGGACTTCGCCATGGTCAAGCTGCTCACGCGGCAGGCCCGCATGTACCGCGACTGCGCCGATGCCCGCGCCGCGGAGTGCTTCCTGGAGGCGGTCGCCCTCGCCCGCGCCGTGGGCCTCGCCGAGCAGGTGCGCGCCGTCGCCGCACGAGCGCCCTGCGACCGGCACCGCAGGATCTGCACCCACCGCCGCCCCCGGCCCGCCGGCCGGCCGCCCGCGCCGAGCCAACACCCCACGAGTACCGATGAGGCCGGCAGCGGCTGGCAGGTCAACGCGCACATCGCCGCCGATGGCTGTCCCCTCCGACACCGACCGGACAGCGGCGGGCGAGTCGCGTCGCGCACCACCCCACCAGCTGACCACTGTGGAGGCAGATGATGCTGCTGCGCGTCATGACGTACAACCTGGGCGACTGGGGCAAACGCCCGGCCGAGGCGGCCCGGCACCGGGCCGCGGTGGACATCGTGCGGCAGTACCGGCCGCACATCCTGTTCGCGCAGGAGCTGTTCGTACCGGCCGGCGAGCCGGCGCAGGCGGTGGCGGCCCGGATGGTGCGCGCCGCCGGTATGGATGCGGCGGTGGGGGTGGAGGGCAACCACGCTCAGCTCGCCACGTGCATCGGCTGGCGGAGCCCGGTGGTGATGCGGCGGGGCTCGGCCCGGCGAGCGAGGTCGGACAGGTTCTGGCACGCCCTGCACGGGGCCACCCTGCGTGTCGGTGGCCGGGCCATCGGGTGCTGGGTGTACCACGGGCCGCCGCGGGTGGGCCGAGACGAGACCATCGTCGAAGCGGAGCGGGTGAGCGAGGCGCACCTGGTGGCCGCGCATGTGGCCGGCGGCGACGACCGGTGTGCGGTGGTGTGTGGGGACTGGAATTGGCTGCCCGCAGACCGGGCGGCCGATGGTGGGTACTGGCATCCCGACCCGGTGATGCCCGATGGTCTCACCGCGGCGCAGGCGCGGCTGGCGCTGAGCCGTGCTCCCGGGCAGGTGCTGGTGGACGCCGGACTGGCGTCGGTGGGGGCGGCCCTGCGCCGACCGCTGACCCAGACCAGCACCGGCCACGAACCTCCGCCGTCGATGCGGGGCACCGACTATGGCGCGCGGCTAATCGACGAAGGGCTGGTGACGCCGGCGCTGGTGGAGGCCCTGGTGGATCACCAGGTGGTGGATACCCCAGCGGCCAGGGCAACCTCAGATCACCTGCCGACGATCTTCACCCTCGACCTCCGGCGCATCGGGGACGCGCGGTGGCCCTGATGGGCGGGGGAACCCTGGGCCACCGGTCTGCGCCAGTAGGCCGTCAGCTCTGGGACTGGGGCAGATCGCACTGGTGCTGCACCGCCTCGGCCACTGCCAGACAGCCCGCGCCCTGCTCGACGACACGCCGCCACCCACCGCGCCGTGCACCGCGACCGCCGGCCGGCCACCGCGATGAAGCTGCACTCCGCCCGGATCCGCGCCGACTGCGCCACCAAGGGCCACGACCACCCCGACATCGGCGAGCCCGCCATCGAGGAGATGGCCCACGACGCGCCGACGTGAGGGCGCCGGCCGGCTGCCGGCGACGCCAGCCGCCGGACCTCAGACAACCCGGCACATCACGGTGCCGGGCCCGCACCACCGATCAACGAAAGGTACCCATGAAACTACTCAAACGGTCGATCATCGTGGCGGTCGCGCTGGCCGGTGTCCTCGCCGGCACCGCTGTCCCCGCCGCCGCGGTCGTCGGCGGACGGGCCGCCACGCCGCACGACGGCGTGGTCTCCGTCCAGATCCTGCACCCCGGACTCGGCACCGCGCTGTGCGGCGGTGACCTGGTCCACCGGCGGTGGATCCGGACCGCGGCGCACTGCGTCAGCCGCCAGGATGTCGCACCCACCCCGGTCGCGGTGCCCGGCGATCACGTCACCATGCGCGTCGGCAGCCTCGACCGCACCAGCGGCGGTCAGGTCGTCACCGGCACCCGGGTATACCTGCACCCCCAGTGGATGTGGGGCGTCAACTACCCCGCCGAGCCGGTCTCCGACTACGCCCCCGTCGAGCTGGCCCGTCCGGTTCGGGCGAGCCTGCTACCGACCGCGATGCGGCAGGCGCCCGTCGGCGGATGGGTCCGCGCGGTCGGGTGGGGCCTCACCGAGTTTCCACCCGCCCCGGACGCCACGCCGCCGGCGCTGCTGCACCAGCGGGACATCACCCGGCTGCCCAACACGGCCTGCGCGGGCGGATTCATCGGGCTCGGCGAGGTCTGCGTCAGCGCCGGTGCGTGCTTTGGTGACTCCGGCAGCCCACTGCTGCGCAAAGTTCCCGGCCACCGGATCGGTGCCCGCCCGGCATGGGCATCGGTCGGCGCGGCCAGCCGGGAAACCAGTGAGGACAGCCCCTGCGGCGCACCGACGGTCTACACCGACACGACGGATCCCCACCACCGTGCGTGGGTCCACGACACGATCCGCACCCGCACGGTGCAGCCGTGCGCCTGTCCACCGCTCATCCTTACGGACACGACCACGACCACGGCGCTGATGAACCGCCTCAAGCTCGACATCAGCCAGTAACTCCCTAGCGGGCCCGGCCCGGCCACACCCCCGCCAGCGGCGCGCCGCCAGCACAGGCCGGGCCGGCTTCCCCCTTCACCATCAGCTCTCATCCTCAGTATGGAGAACACGTGATCGACCGTCAGGCCCCCGCTGGCGTGCCGGGTCATGACCCGGTGTCCGCCGGCGTACCGCCGGTGACTCGACGCGCCGGCCCGCTGGCCTGCGCCACCTCTGTGCCGGGTCGGGTGAGGTGATGGGCCGGCCAGGGCGCATGCGCCTGTTCGCCCGCCGATTCGTTGGACAGCTTCAGGAACAGCCGGCGATGGGGCCTCGCAGCTGGTCGCTGCTGATGATCTTTTTTGGGGTGGCGGTGCCACCGGATGCGTACGCGCCGGTGACCATCATGCCCTTGGCCCTGCTGGCGGTCAGCGCCGCGGTGGTCACCGTGCATGCCGGGCTGCCTCCCTTCGCCCAGGTCGCGCCCTATGCCGCTGGCGCTTACGTCACTGCCCGTCTCGCGCTCGGCGCCGTGGACCTCGCCATGGTGCACCTGCTCGCTGCGGCCGTGCTGGGTGCGGTGTGCGCGGGTATCACCGGTGTAGTGCTGGTCCGCTGCCGCGGCGTGGTCGTGCTCCTGGTGAGCATGATGGTCGCCGCATCGACCGAGTCCATCACACAGTGGTGGCGCCTGGCCGGTATTCCCGCTGCCCGCCTGGCGCCCGGTCTGCCGCCCTTGCTCGCCGACCGGGCGGTGCTGCTCTACGGCGGTGTCGTCGTGGCGACGGTGACCGCCGCCGCGATGTGGCTGCTGGCCGGCAGCCGGCAGGCACTGCTGCCCGCCTACCGGTGGATCGCGCACACCGGGGCGGGCGCGGTCGCGGGCATCGCCGGCGCGTTGCTAATCCACACCCAGCGGTCGAGCACACCCCGCGATGTCGGGATCGGCGCTGCCGCGGTGGTCGTGCTCGCTGTCGCCATCGGCGGCGCCCGCTCCCTGCCTGGCGCCGCTGTCGGCGTGGTCATCGTGGTCGTCACGGGTGCCGTGGTCACCGCTACCGCACCTGGGCACGCGCCGCTGCTGCTCGGCCTGCTCCTCGGGGTCGCCGTGTGGGCGCTGCCCGATGGCGTGGCCGGCCTACCCGCCCGCCTGCGTCGCCGGCACCAGCCGCCCGGCCGAGCCGGGACGCCTTGATCGCCTGCACCGCGAAGGACACTGATGCCGATCTACACGCCACCCAGCTACGCCGCCACCATCGCACCCCGACGCCGTACACAACGGGAACTGGTCGTCGCGCACCTGGCCTCGGGTGCCCGCTACCTCCCCTGGGGGAGGGGGATCGAGGCCGCCCTCGCCTTCAGTGATCGTGATGGCCACCTTGTCGTACCCCGCTTCCACATCGAATCCGGCTACGGCCTGGGCGAGTTCATCCACTGTTTCCGCGGCCGTTTCTACCGCCGGGAAATCGACGATGAACAGATCCGAATCCTGAACGCCCTCGGCATGGTCTGGCGGGTCGGCAACACACGTTGGGCTGAGGTCTACATTCCGGCCTTCACTGCCTTCGCGCGGCGAGAGGGGCATCTCCGAGTCCCCCGCAGGCATCGCGAGAACGGCATCAAGCTCGGCCACCTCACGCACAACACCCGGAATGATCGTAAACATGGACGTGTTCCACAGTGGCGCATCGACGTCCTCGACAGTCTCGGCTTCGAGTGGCGGGTATGCGCTCCTCGGCCACGCACCACCCACAAGCCGGATCGGAGCCGCTAGCGCACTCCCGTTCGACACCCTGCGGGGTGAGACTGTCGCTGGCACCCGGGCGTTGACGCTCGGCGAGCAGCTGCTGCTCTTTGACCACCTGCGGTACGTCATCGTGGTGCGGCCGACGGAGTACGGCGACCCGGTCCCCGCCTTCGCCTACAGCCCGTTCGCGACGAACGCGGACGGTTCGCCGGTCGTGCCGCCGGAGCGCGGCTTCGTGCGTCTCGACTTGCTTGTCATGGACCTCGCCGCGGCCGAGCTGCGGTGCGCCTTCGCGGTGAGCGCCGTGCCGACGCCGCGTTCGCCGCCGGGGTCAACGAGCCGCTCGACAGGGCGGTCAACCGGCATCTGGCCGGGCATGCCTGGGAGGCCGTGGTGAAGACGCTCCGCAACCGGCTCTGCCGCGACACGATCGACCCACCACGCCCGGCGCCGTGACGGTGCCGAGCCAGACAGAGCCCGACGTACCAGGAGGATCACCTACGTTCGTCGAGCAAGCAGCCCTGTCGCGCGACCGCCGTCTTCGTCGACAACAGCCCCTCACGGCGAGGTCAGTCAGGCGCACGCTGGATCGCGGCCAGATCCGTGCGGCTCGCCGTCGTGTTGGGTGAGCCGGTCGCGAAGCAGGCCGTGTCGGAACTGGTAGACGCCGCCGGCTTGGCGTAGCACGCCTCGCCGGTGGGCGTCGGCAAGGAACGCCATGACCCGCCAGGGCAAATCACCTCGAATGCACCACCACAGTCGTGCGTACTGAAACACACCCCACGAACTCGCCCCGAGCCCGAACGCGAGCCCAGCTGCGAGCCCGAATGTGGGACCGAGCGTGACCGTGAGCACGAGCCCGACCGTGAGCCCGCGCGTGAGCCCGACTGTGAACCCGAACATGAGCGAGAGCGAGAGCGCGAGCCCGAACGCGAGGCCGACCGCGAGCGCGTTTGCCAGCGCTCGATGCTGGTCGTCGCGCAGGAGCGCGAGCGGGTCGGAAGCCGCGATGTCGGCACCGCCGGGGGAGAACAAGGTGGTGAACTCCCCGACGAACCCGAACGTGAGTCCGACTGTGAGCCCGACGGCGAGTCCTAGTGCCTGCCCGAACACGATTCCGGCTGCGAACCCGACCGTGAGCCCGAACACGAGCCCGGCCTCGAGCCCGAATCTAATGCGACGGATCAACGACCAGCGAGGCCGTTGTCGGCGTCTCTGCAGCCGAGACGGAGCCGGGTGACCGAGCATGAGCATGAGCCCGAGCCCTAGCCCGAGCAGGAGCCCGACCGTGAGCCCGACCTTGATCCCGTCCGCGGGCCCGAACGCGAGATCGCCCCAGAGCCCGGATGCGAGCCCGGACGCAAGCCCAGCCATGAGCCCGAACGTGAGCCCAGACGCGAGCCCGAACGCGAATCGTATGTAACGGGGAAGGGGGACCACCGACGACTGGCAGGGGCACGATCATGTGTGGTTAGGTCCGCCGTCAGACCCTCGATGATCACGGACGGTGCCGAGGTAGGACTCGCGGCGCCAGCCGCCCCAGCGGTGGCGGCGGTGCAGGCAGTTGAGGCGGGCCATCAGGTCGAGTTCGGAGGGCCAGGCGTAGCGCATCGACACCGGGGGCAAGCGGACGACCTTGTTGCTGATGAGGATGTGTTGTCCGTCGAAGCGTTGGTCGATCGGATCGTGCCGCACCGCGGCGAGGCGGACGTGGTCGTGGTCCACGCGGTGGGCGTCGACGATCTGCTGGCGCTGGTAGCGGGCGAGGTCGGGACCAGGCACTCCAGGACGAACCGTTCGCCGAGTAGAAAGCGTCGGGCGACGTTGGCGAAGCAGCGTACTTCTTCTTCCTGGGTCATCAGGAAGAAGGTGATGAACCACGAAGATCATGGCGAACCGGTCGTCGGGGTCGGGGTTGGCGATGGTGACGGGGATCTGGTCTCCGCCGAGTTTGGCCCGCATGCGGGCCACTATCGCCTCCGGAGGCGTCGATGCCTCGCAGGTCGACACCGCGCTTGGCGAGGGAATGGTGACCCGGCCTGGGCCGACGGCGAGTTCCAGGACCGGCCCTGTCGGCACCTGTGCGATCAGGTCGGCCGGGTAGTGCACGGCGTCGGTCGGGTCGAGGTTGGCGTGCCGTTCGTCGTAGACGTCGGCGTTGCGCTCACTGTAGGTCTCCGGTCCGTACGTGCTCGTGAGGCTCCTGTCCAGGGTAGTCGGTAGTCAGCCCAGCGGTCGCATGTCGTGGGTGACGGTGCCGGCGGCGGCCAGCGAGTGATACAGGCCGACTTCGGCGGTGGGCCCCTCGGCCATCACCAGGGCGGTACAGCCCCGCTGGTCGGCGAGGTGGATGATCCGGTCGCCGATCTGGGCGGTCGGGAAGAACTCCGGGCTACCCGGGAACAGCGGCAGCCGTTCGAGGCCATGCCAGCCGGCGAGCCGGGCCGCCGCCGGAGGAGCACAATCAGCCTTTTCATCCTAGGTGACAGTCGGTTGCGACGCAGTGCAGGACGCGGATGCCCCGGGCGAGTGCGGTGGTGCGTCGGGGACAAGTGGCAATACTTCGTCAGGTCCGGAGGCCCGTGGGTTCAGCCCAACTTAAGGATCCTCAAGCGGAACCTGAGGGCCCGTCAGCGTAAGTACGCGGTGACGACCCCTTGGGTTCGCGGTGAACCGCTGGCTTCCCTGCGTTGATCTAATGCTGTCCCGCTGTTGCTACGTAGTCACTCGCCGGTTGTCGCTGATTCGAGTGGCTGGCGGCGCCGCCGTGGTGGTAGTGGCTCGGAGGATGTGGCGACGTAGGAGCGCTAGGCCGAGGGCGGCTGTCAGTGCCACGGAGACGAGGAGGAACGCGGTCGTGGTGCCCGAGTGGTCATTGATCACGCCGCTGGTGAAGGAGCCCGCCGCGATGCCGAGTTGGCCGGCGGTCTGGAGCCAGCCGTAGGCCTGCGCGGTGTGTGGCGCGGGTGCGGCGCGGGCCACAAGTTCGTCTGCCACCGCGAGCCATGGTGCGAGTGCAAGCCCGAAGATTACGACGGCGACGGCCATCTGAGGCACGGTGCGGGGCAAGAGCAGAGTCATGGAGCTGACGCTGAGTACCGCGAGAAGGACAAGGTAGGTGCGACTGATGCTTGCGCGGCGGCCCCGGATGGCCAACAGCAGCCCACCGACCAGGCTGCCCGCCGACCAAACCGTGACCAGCAGTGCCGCCTGGTTGGGATGCCCGACGTTGGCGGCGAACGCTGGGATCAAAACCCACATTGCACCCATGCAGGTCATGTATCCGAGATGGATGCCGAGCAGCGTGCGGATCGCGCGTCGCTCGGACGCCGGCTGTCGCATTCTCATCGGGTGTTCGGCGTGGCTACGACGGGGGATGACGATGGCGTTGATGATGAGAGCGATCGTGCCGATCGCGGCGAACGTCAGAAGTGTGCCGCCCGGTCCTGCGGTGGCGAGGCTTGCGGTGACCAGGAGCGGGCCGCCGACGTAGAGGAGTTCCTGTCCAACGGCGTTGACCGCGTACGCACGGGTCAGGGCCGAGGATTTCACCAGGGTTGGCAGCAGTGCGCGTCCGCTGCTGAGTACTGGAGGAGTGGCAAGTCCGGCAGCTGCTGCCAGCGCCACGAAGGCGAACGGGCTGGCCGCGAAAGTGAGTCCGACCAACGTGACGAGGTGCGCCAGCCCGAAGGCAAGCAGCACGGGCCGGTCGCCGATGCGTCCCAGGAGGCGACCCGACAGCGGCGCGGTCAGCGCGAGGCCGATACCGCAGGCGGCGCTGGCGGTGCCCGAAATGGTGAAGCTACCGGTGTTGTGATGCCCGAGCAGAACGATGAGTAGTTGTCGCATCGCCACGGGAAGCTGCGCGAGGTTCATGGTGATGATGACGGCCGTCGCTCGACAAGGTAGATTCACAAGTTATGAATTTACCTGTCGAGGTGGGTCCAAACCTGCTGGGGGCGCTGACCGTGTTCGTCAACGGCAGGCTGCGGGCCGCGGTCACGGACCGGGCTGGTGCCGGTGGTGCGTTGGCCGACGCGGTCATCGTGATCAAGGATCAGCCAGGTGTGACCGCAGACTGGCTGGGCCGGGTGCTGGAGCTCTCCCAGCCAGGCGCCGCCCACCTGGTTCGTCGCCTTCTTCATCTGGGCTGGGTAGAGAGACGCGCCGGCGCTGACGCACGGAGCCGGTCACTACACCTCACCTCGTTGGGCACGAACGTCGCTGAGGAGATTCTGCAGGCGCGCCATCAGGTACTGGCAGACGTGGTGGAGTCGCTCTCCACTCTGCAGCGCGAACACCTCGTGGACATTGCCAAGACCCTCCTGCGCCCCCAGGCTCGCGATGGTGAGGCCCTGGCCCGGCTGTGCCGACTATGCGACCGCTCGTGTTGCCAAGAGTGTCCGGTACATGCTGGCTATCTCGATCACCAGACCGATCATTGAGAGCGAGGTGACTACCGAGAATCGTGAACTCAGCCAGCGGGGTGGTCCTCGATTCGCGCGGGCGCCAGTCTCCCGTGCACGGCCGTGGGGACCTGTGGTGAGGCCCCCCGCAGCCGGCGCGCCATCGCGGCATCATCGAGCTCCTTCAACCCGCGTAGCGGTCGGTTTCGATCCCTTGGAGGACGAGGATGGCCTGCACGATCGCGGTGGAGCGGCGTGGGCAGCAGCGCAGTTTGACCAGGATCTTCCAGGTCTTGAGGGTGGCGACGGCGCGTTCGCCGAGCGCGCGGATGCGGGCGTGGGAACGGTTGACCGCCTTCTGCCATCGTGACAGCCGTGGCCGGTGTCGGTGGCGCTTGAACGGGGTCCGAACCGTGCCGCCGGCGCCTTGATACGCCTTGTCCGCGAACGTCATCACGTTGCAGCAGGTCAACGCGTCGATCAGGCCGACAGTCCGCGCGGCGGTCAGGTCGTGCGTGGCGCCGGGCAGGGCGGGCGAGGCCCAGACAAGTCGGCCGGCGGGGTCCGCTACGACCTGCACGTTCACCCCATGTCGGCGATGTTTTCCCGAGTAGTACGGCCGTTGGTCAGCGACCCGGTCGATCGGGATGAGGGTGCCATCGAGAATCGCGTACGCCAGCCGCACGGCTCGTCCCGCGCAGGCGTTCAGATCGTCGGCGATAGCCGCGAGCAGATCGATCGCTTCGTGCACGTAGCGCCAAGCGGTGGTCGTGCCGATCGCGAATCCAGCGCCGAGACGGGCGTAGGTGTCGCCGTTGCGCAGGTGAGCGAGGACCAATAGCGCTTGCCGCCCGGGATCCAGACGCCGCCACCGGCATCGACGTTGAGCGCGGTGGGCGCGGATCAGGTTAGCCAGACGGTTCAGGGTACGAGTGGAAAGTGGAATCGTGGCAGGGTAAGACAGCAACGAGGCTCCCGGTTGGGACATCGAATCTTCGTCGACTGCTGTCTTACCGGGAGCCTCACCTCCCTCCGACTCAGACCCTCCCGGATCCACCGTGACCAGCACCATCACGATGGAAGGCTCCTTGTACAGGTGCTCGCCCAGCGTGGCGCCAGGGAGGTTGCCGAGCAGGTCGGGCGTGTTCTCGCCCTTCTCCGGTGCCAGGGCAGCCACGTAGACGAGGGCCTTCACGTTGTCGTTGCCGACCGCGGCGTTCGAGGCCACCATGCCGCCGTACGACTGCCCGACCAGCACAATCGGGCCGTCGATCGAGGCCAACAGGTCGGACACCGCGGCGGCGTCCCCGGACAGGCTGCGCAGCGGTTGCCGGCCGCGATGGTCCAGTGCCCGGAGGCACCACCTCCTTGAGCAGTTCAGCCGCGCGGCGATGCACCGCCAACTCGGTTTCCAGCTCAGGGATCCGCCGCCGAGCCGCGACCAGCTCCGCCTGGTCGCTGGAGGCGACACCCGGCATCCGGCCGGTGTCGATCAGCTCTTGACGGCGCCAGTTGTAGATCGTCTGATCACTGATCTCCAAGTCCCGGACCAGTTCAGCGACCGACCGGCCAGCCTTGAGCAGTTCAAGGACCTTACGACGAAACTCGGGTGGATATCTCCTCGGCACGTCTCTCCTCAACGAGTGACGAGCCTGACGAGTCAACCAACCCGGCTCCACCGAACCCGGGGAACATCAAAGCCTCTACAAGATCCGGGACGGTTCAGACCTCGAAGCCACGGTGGAAGGGGTGCTCGCACGGACATGCCGCCGATCGGGCGCGCTACCTGCCGGCTGCTTCCGTCACGCTGCGTGGCTGGACTTCAGTTTGGCCGACTCCCGAACTGCCGATGGGCGGACCGCCCGGCCGGACCACCGACATCAACCACGTCGGTGGATCGAGCTGAGCGCGAAGGCGAACTCGGTAGGTAAGTGGCGAAAGCTGCCGGGCGGGCACACGGACCTGCTGAAGTAAGGGAGGCGCGACGCTCGTGTCCGGTCGGCGACGGCGTGGCTTCACGGAGAGCGTCGACCGGTGGCGGGCTAGTCGCGCCGTGCTTGTCGCGGAGCCACGGCGACAGCCACTCGTTGCAATACCACGGGTCCGCACTACTATCAATGCCTGTTCGGGTCGACTTGTGGAGTCCTCTCGGCTAGGGTCTATTCAACGATCGCCGGTTGGCCGACTCGGATCTGCCCTCCGCCACCAGCAGAGGAGCCTGGATGATCACCACAGCGTATCGGTCTTCGGCCAGTACTGGTACTGACCGCGCTGCGTCTGACCCGGTCGCTCATCAGCTCCTCACCTCGATGGTCGCGTTGCCGTCCGGCCACCCGTCCCGGGCCGCGCTGCGGGACCGGGCGATCGAGGCGTGGCTGCCGCTGGCCAACCACCTGGCCCACCGCTACAGCGGTCGCGGTGAGCCCACCGACGATCTCGCCCAGACCGCGGCGGTCGGCCTGATCAAGGCCATCGACAAGTTCGACCCCTCCCGTGGTGTCGACTTCGCCGGCTACGCCATCCCCACCATCATCGGTGAGCTGAAGCGGCACTTCCGCGACCGGACCTGGGACATCCGCGTCCCCCGGCGGCTGCAGGAGCTGCGGCTGGCGATCTCCGACGCGAACAGCACGCTGCTGCAGACCCTGGGTCGCTCGCCGACGGTGACCGACATCGCAACCCACCTCAAGATCACCGAGGAGGAGGTGCTGGAGGGCCTGGAGGGCGCCCGCGCGTACAACGCGGTGTCGCTGTCCACGCCGACCGGCGATGGAGACCGCGCGACCGAGCTGGGCGACATGCTCGGCGGCGAGGACAGCGAGTTCGAGCTGGCCGAGCTGCGGGTGGCGCTGGGCCCGGCGCTGGCCACTCTGGACGAGCGCGAGCAGAAGATCCTGACGCTGCGGTTCTACGGCAACCTGACCCAGTCGCAGATCGCCGAGCAGATCGGCGTGTCGCAGATGCATGTGTCCCGGCTGCTGGCCCGGGCGCTGACGAAGCTGCGGGGGCAGCTCGACGACGCGGGTTGATCCGGGTACGGGCCTGAGGCTCTCGCCTCCTCTGCCGCGAATCTTGACCGACACGAGACCAACAGCGGGCCGCGTCTCCTACCCGGACTGTGAGGGAGCCGTGAGCGGCGGTCAGCGGGGGCAGTTTGTCGCGTAGGTCCTCGACCTGGTGTTCGAATCGGTTCACCGCGTTCTCGTTGTTGAGGAAGGTGGTGAGGCCAGCGGCGAAGGCGATGGCTCAGGACGGCGAGGAGTTTGAGGATCAGTGCGCCGACGGCGATGCTCCCGCCGTCACGTTCGGTTGACGGGTCATCCGTGACCCGTCTGCCCGACCGTGTCCCTGTGGTGAGATCGGGCGAGTTGGAGCCCCGTCATCCCGTCCCGTGTGATCTCAACCCGAGCCGGGAGCCAGCCACTCTGTCGACTCGTTTCACGACAGTCCGGCGCAGCGGGTCGGTGCCGGTGAGCCGATCACGTTCTGCTGGAGCTGGCGAGGGTAGTGATCGCGCACAACTTGGCCCAGACGGCCTTCCCGTTGCGGCAGCTGCGTACGCCCCACTTTTGGGAAATCGCCTCGATCAGCACCAGTCCTCGCCCGCCGGCGTGGTCACTATCGGGGCGGCGAGCCTGCGGAGTGGTGGTGCTGGTGTCGCCCACTTCGACCAGGACGGTGCCGGGTGCGACGGTGACGACGAGTTCACCGTCGCCACGGGTGTGCTGGCTGACATTCTGCACCAGCTCGCTGATCACGATCAGGACGTCGTCGATCCATTCCGCATCGGGATCGTCGCAGGCTGACGGTAGTAGTGCGGCGCGGGCGCTGTGCCGAAGCGGCGAGGCGGGATCCCCGTTGCGGAATCGGCGCCGTAGGACCTCCACCGTCCTGCTGTCCTCCCGCATAGCCCGTCACTGCCCCGGCATCATGCCAGGTTACGACGTCTGCGCCCGCGATCGACGGCGACATGAGCGGCAGATTCGTCCGGACACGACCAGGGGCCACGGGGCCACGGCTGGCGCGGACAAGCCCGCCACTACTGCGCGTGACGCGTCATTGCTCGCCGCTGTTGCCGCCGAACCTGGTATACGGCTGCGGGTCGAGGCAAACAAGCGCAGGAACAGCGATCAAGGCTGCTCTGCGGTGGGCGACGACGGCCAGGCCAGGTAAAGCAGAGCGGTGTCGTCGCTATGGCGACCTGCGTCGATGCGCTGAATGTCGGCAAGCAAGGCGGTGAGGTAGTCGGTCGGGTCGGTGATGGTGCTCAGCTTGGCGGCGAGTTCGACGAAGCGTTCTTCGCCGAGGCGGGTGCCGTCGTCGCTGAAGCCTTCGTAGACGCCGTCGGTGTAGAGCAGCAGACCCGCACCCGCTGGCAGCGTGACGACGGATTCCTGCCAGCGGCCGCGGCCTGGAAACATACCCAGTCCCAGATCGTGGCGGATTGGTGCGGCGTGGACGGCTCCGGGAGTGATCACCAGTGGCGGAGGGTGGCCGGCACTGACGATGACCGCCTTGGACCGATCCGGGTCGACGCGGATCGTGCAGGCGGTGGCGAACATCGCCTCGTGTGGCCGTTCGGCGACCAGCACCTGTTCGAGTAGCCGCATCCGGGACGTCTTGTCCACGCCGGCCAGCGTCAGGGTGCGCCATCCGACGCGCAGGCCGACCCCGATCGCGGCCTCGTCCGGGCCGTTGCCGCAGACATCGCCGACCACGGCGTGGATCGTGCCGTCTTCGTCCTGCACGATGTCGAAGAAGTCACCGCCGAGCAGCGACCGCCCACGCCCGGGCACGTACCTGCTGGCCACCGTCAGCGCTGGGTCGGTGATCAGCGGTGTAGGCAGCAGGCCGCGTTGCAAGCGGACGTTCTCGCGTGCCTGCATCCGGCTCTCCCGTAGCTGCCGCTCGGTAACCAGGGCGCGTTGACGCTGGATCGCGTACTGCACCGTGCGGCCGAGCAGAACCGCGTCGAGGTGCCCCTTGACAAGGTAATCCTGGGCACCGGCGGCGACAGCCGCCGTCCCGACAGCGGCGTCATCCAAACCTGTCAGCACCACCACGGCCATGTCCGGCCACCGGTCCAGCACCCGGCGTAGCGCCTGCAGCCCGCGCCCGTCGGGTAGGTGCAGGTCGAGCAGGACGCAATCAGGGGTCGTCGGCGAGGCTTCCGCTTCAGTCAGGCTTGCGGCCTGTTCGAATCGGCTACTGATACTGCTTTCTTCCAGAAACTCCCGTGTGAGCGTTACATCGCCGGGATCGTCCTCGATGAGCAGAACGGTGAGGTCCGCGCGCATCGAGGCCGTCGCGGGTCTCGGCAGAGCTGGCGGCACCATGGGCGACAGCGCTGTCCGCAGTTCGCCGTCACCGATCACGGCGGTTCCCTCCTCCGGCCACCGCCACGACAGGGAGGCCGACCCCACCAGGATGCATGATCCGTCCGCCTCCTCGACCCTGTCGATTATCACCTGTCCCGCGACCGAAGGCGGACGCGACGGCAGCGAGGCCCCGGACGCGCCCGGTTTCGGGCATCCCGCGTGCTTGAGGTTTACCGGCCAGTTGTAGGGGTGGAGCTTCCAGCAGACCGGCACGTTGGGCGAGCATGGCGGCCTGGACTTGGTTGTCATAGCTGAGCTTGGCAAACACCCGGTTACACGTGCTGCGGTCAGTTGCGACATGCCGCGGCCGACGCTGTTACCGTACGCCACCTCCACGAGGGCGATTGCGAACTTCACCGCCGGTCTGGCGCAGATGCTGGGCGGGCGGCGGTATCCCGCTGGACGGGGGCGAAAGAGTGCTGCTGCTGCTGGTCGTCGTCCTGTTAAACGTCCAGCGTGACCGCCGTTCAATCGGCCACTATCGACGCAGCTCCCAGCAGCCGAGACAACGGGAAGGGCGTTCTTGACGGGATGGCCCGAGGAACTTGGCAAGGAGCCGGCGTTACACGGGCGCCCTCGGCGGGTTCAGGTACTCGCGGAAGGCGAGGCCGTCGCTGTACCGGGTGTAGGTGACCTTGGAGGTCCGACGTGGCCAGGGTTCGTCGGTCGAGCCGGTGGCGTTCATGGTCGGGCGATGCTGGGTACCGGGACACCCGCTTGGTTCGTTAGTTCCGGTGCGTAGCTGTGGAGGAAGCATGTCATCGCATGGCGGATCGATTCAGGGCGACCGACTTCGGGTGCTTCAGTTGAACGTGTTCGGCCGCAGTGCTCCATGGCCGGAGCGACGCGAGGCGCTCCGCAATGGTCTGCGGGAGCTGAACCCGGACCTTCTGGCGCTTGAGGAAACCATCGTCACGGACGACTACGACCAGGTTGAGGATCTACTAGGTCCAGGGTATTCGGTGTGGCACCAGAGCGGCCGGGCTGACGATGGCACCGGCATATCGCTGGTCAGTCGATGGCCGGTGCGGGAGGTGCGGGAAATCAATCTTGCTGTCACCGAAAGAGCCGCTGGCTTTCCGGGTGCGGCGCTGATCGCCCGCATCGAAGCTCCGGCGCCGATTGGATCATTACTGTTCGTCAATCAGAAGCCCACCTGGCAGCGCGGCTACGAATATGAGCGGGAGTTGCAGGCCGTAGCGACGGCGCAAGAGATCGAGAAGCTGGCGCAGGACGACGATGTGCATGTAGTGGTGGCTGGAGACTTTGACGCGGTTCCAGATGCGGCGAGCGTGCGGTTCTGGACCGGTCGGCAGTCGTTGCGGCAGTGCAGTGTCATGTACCGAGACGCTTGGGAGGCGGTCCACGGTACTGAGGAGGGGCATACCTTCAGCCCCAGCAATCCGCTGGTTACCAACGGTGACATGCCACTGGAGTTGGGCCGGCGGATCGACTATGTCCTCGTACGCGCTGTCGATCACGGTCCCACCTTGCGGATCGCCGACTGTCAGCTTGCGTTCGCCGAACCGGTCGGTTCGGTGTGGGCTAGCGACCATTTCGGCGTGTTGGCTGACCTCGCGCTGCACCCGTGCCGGGACCGGGGCTGACCGGACCCGGCACGGGTGCGGCGCGGCGAGGTCATGTGCGGCTGCGGAGGATCCACGTCCGTAGCATCAGGCGTTTACCGTCGGGCGCATCGGTGAACTCGGTACGCCCGTGCAGCAGCGTCCGGTTGTTGATGAAAATCATCTGCCCGGGTTCGAGCCGTAGCCGAGTCTGGCGTCGCGGGTTGTCGAGCAGGGCGTCCAGCGCGTTCAGGGCGTCCACCTGCCGTTCGGTCAACGGCGGAACGTGCGGATGCTGATGCCCGATCTCGATGTACTCCCGAAGGTAATACATCCGATCGCCAGCCGGCCCGGTCTCGATCACCGGCCGCAGGACGGTCGCATCCTTCGCCGTCGGGTCGCGACGGTCGAAGTGGAATTCCCCTCGTAACTCCGCGACGGCCCACTTCGGTAAGAGCCGGAGTACGTCAGTGACCCCGACCAGGCACAGGTCGCCGCCGGCCGGGGCCTGGCGGACGCAGTACAGGGCGAAGCAGTCGGGGGTTGGCGGAGGAGCGTGCGGGGCGTCGGTGTGCAGACTTCCGCCCTGCCGGGAGTCGGAGTACCTGCCCGCACGGCCCTCTCCCAGCCGCAGGCCACGATCTGTCACCTCCCGCAGCAGGGTGCCCTGACCATCCTGAGGCAGCAGGTCACCCAGCAGGGAGCTGATGGTCAGGGTGAATCGCCGGGCATCCTCGGTGGAATTCAGCGGCGGGCCGTTCAGCAGCAGGTAACCCGGCCCTTCGTCGAGGTGGGCCAGGGCCAGTTCGGCCAGCCGCTGCCGGGCCGGCTCGTCCGTCGCCTCGGTCATCCACCGGACAGCGGTCGGCGTCATGGTCGTCATCGTCGCCTCACTGCTCGTCGCGCAGCTGCGCAAGCCAGCCGACGGTCAGATACGGGACGTCCAAGTGCTCGCCGTCGACCCGGCTACGCACCAGACGCTCGATGTCGTCGACGATCGGGTGGAAGTCGTCGCCAGCTTGCCGTTGTAGAGTCGCGTGAGAACGCCAGGCGATGATCCAGTCGGTGATACTCACGCGGTGCTGCACAGGCTCCTCGATTTTTTCGACCGAACCGAAGAGACGACTGTCACGGATGACCGGCGCGTGATCCTGGCGGCGGCGGCCGTACGCGTACTGCGGCACGCGTTGGTGGATCAGCTCTTCCACCTCCGCCTGGATCGGATCGTCCAGTTCTCGGTGGTTCCAGATGCAGGCGAACCAGCCGCCGCTGGCCAGGATGCGAGCGGTTTCGTGTAACGCCTTCGGCTGGTCGGTGTTGCTGAACGACGAGCCGTAGGTGACAAGGTGGTAGCGCCGGCTCGGTAGGCCGGTTTCCTCGCCGATACCGACGGACCAGGTGACTCCCGCATGGTCCGCTGTCCGCTCGATCCCGATCGCCCGCATGGCGTCGTTCGGCTCGACTGCATCGACCAGGCAGCCGCGGGCAAGCAGGTCCAGCGTCAGGTGGCCGGTCCCGGCACCGATGTCGGCGGCGGTCACCGGGCTGTGGTCACCGCAGGCGCCGACGATCCGGTCGATGGCTGCCGGGGCGTACTCGGGGCGCAACGAGTAGGTGGACGCCAGCTTGGTGTAGTCCCACTCCAGGGTGTAGGGCGAACTGTTCATCGGATGTCGCCTCTCCTTGTCTCGTGCAGGTGAAAGATCTGCTCGGCCACCACGTCGGGGGTGACCGGGCCGAGGTTGGAGACCGTTAGGTCGGGTTGAATCGGGAATTCGGGGGCGATGCCGACGCCGACCACTGGCGTGACGGTGTCCGGCCCGTACACCCCTTTCGAGTTGCGGCGGCGCAGTTCGGTGAGGGGCACCTCCAGAAGCACCTCCAGGTAGTTGGGCAGGTTGGTGCGGTTCCATGCCTGCACGTCGTGGTACAGGGCGATGGTGGCGATGACCACGGTGTGTCCTTGGCGGGCGAGCAGGTGGCACAGCCGCGCATAGACGAAGGCGAGGCGGTGCCGACTCTGCGGGTCGTAGGTGCCCACCATGCCGAGGGCGGCCCGCAGTTCGTCGCCGTCGAGGAGGACCGAGTGCAGGCCGGCGGCTGCGAGTCGTGGGACCAGGTGGGCGGCGACCGTCGACTTGCCGGCGCCGGAAAGGCCCGTGATCCAGATGACGGACCCGGTCGTCCGGTGGGCACTACGGCTGACGGGTGCGGGTAAGGCGGTCATTTCCGTCGGCTCCAGGGGGTTGTGCGGCGAGTACGGGGGTTCAGGGATCGGCGGACGGCCGAGGTGACCACGACCCGGCGACGGCGGCCTCCCACCGACCACAGCCGGCGTCGGTGACCGGATCGGCGGGGCCCGGGAATGAGGAGCAACAGAGCCAGCCAACCGGCGATGGCCAGTACCGCCCCGGCCGTGTACGCGCCGGGGAAGCCGAGACCGGAGCCAGCGACGGTGATGAGGACGGCTACCGCCACGGCGCCGCCGACGTGCGTCGACGCTTCGAAAACGCCGGCAGCGGCACCGTGGTCCACCTCGTCGCCGGCCTCCTCCATGGCCTTCTCCGCAGTGTCCACCAGAAGCGGCACGGCGGCCATGTCGGCCACCTTTTGCGTCACCTCAGGAGAGGTGACGGCCTGTTCCACGGCCTGTTCCACGGCCTGCTCGACGGTGCTCTCGGAAAGTGATGCGGATCCGTCCTCCAGATGTGGGTTCACTGCCTCGTCGACAGCGCTGGTGACGGTGGCGACCACGTCGTGAGCCGCTTCGGGTTCAAGTTCGAGGGCCGGGTTCTCGAGGGCCTCGTCGACCGCCTCGGTGATCGCATGGTCCACCGCCCTCTCGGTCGCCTCCTCCGCCGCATCGCCGACCGATTCTCTGGTCAGCGCGACGTAGTTGGCGCTGTTGACCAGGCCCTGCAGCAGCAGCCACGGAAGCACGGCGGTCGCGTAGGCCGGCGATTGCGCTCCGGCTGCCAGCAGTCCGAGCGCCAGGGCGGCGACGGGCAGGCAGACCGCCGCGACCAGGCGGGAGCCGAATCGCGGGACGAGTCGCCCCGCGATGACGCTGCCCAGGCTGGTGGCGAGTAGCGCGGGAGCGAGCGCCAGACCGGCCTGGCCGGGGCTGAAACCGTACACCTGTTGAAGGTGGAGACTGCCGAGGACCACGACGGCGCTGTGGATGGCAGAGGCCGCGGCAATGCCGGCGCAGCTGCCCAGCAGGCGACGGGATCTGAGCAGTCCCGGCCGGATTAGTGCGTGCTCCGTCCGGCGTTCCCGCATGGCGAAGGCGACCAGTAGCACCACGGCGGCACCAGCGGATGCGATGACGTCCGGTGCCAAGAGTCCGGAGTGCTCGACGCGGCTGAAGGCGAGGACAAGCGCGATCAACCCCATGGTGACGAGGGCCGCGCCGGGCAGGTCGAGCCGCTGCCGCCTGGCCAGGGGCGGGCCGTCCTGAGGAACGACCAACAGCAGCAGCACGACCGCGAGCACGTTCAGGGGCAGGACGCCGAAGAAAACCCATCGCCATCCGAAAGCCCCGGCCAGCAGGCCGCCGATGACCGCGCCGGCGACACCGGCAACGCCTCCGGTGATTGACATGATGGCGAAGGCGCGGCTGCGCAGTGGGTCGGTGGGGAAAAGGCTCCCGGTGAGCCCGAGGGCTGCCGGCAGCGCCAGTGCGGCGGCGATGCCCTGCAGCGAGCGCCCCAACAACAAGATCGGTAGCCCCGGTGCGACGGCGCTGACCAGGGTGCCTACCAGCAGGAGAGCCATGCTGCCCACCAGCAGCCGACGCCGACCGAACAAGTCAGCGGCCCGGCCGCCGACCAGCAGGAAACCCGCGATGAACAGTGAGTAGGCGTTGACGACCCATGGCAGGGCCGTGTTGTCCAGCCCGAGGTCCCTAGCGATGGGCGGCAGGGCGGTGGCGATCGAGAGGCTGTCGAATACGACGAGAAATATGGCTGACCCGAGGACGCACGCCACCAGAAGGGGGCGCGCGACCACAGCACCGACGCGCGGCCCGAGGATCTCGGCCGGCTCAGCGACTGTCACGGCCGTCCCCAGTCGGCTCCTTGCACGCGGGCCTTCTCCGCCACCGCCAGGTCTGCGGCAGTGTCGATCTCAACCCATTCATGTCGACGAGCGGCGAGTACCTCGATGGGAAAGGTCTTCGCAAGTCGCCGAATAGCGAACTGGTACCAGTCGATCGCACCGCCGGCGCGAACCAGTGCTTCGACGGTGTCCTGCAACCGTGCGGCACCCCGTGCGCTCCAACGCGACAGACCGAAGAACTCCCCACTGGTCCGGTCCTCCGGCAATTGCTTGTCCAGGTGCCAAATTCGCCCGTCGCGCACCTCGGCCGCCATGTCGATCTCATCTCGGGCGCGCTCCGGGTCGATCACCATTGCGTCTCCGGTACCGCCGAGGAGCAGCTTCAGCAGCCGGTCGCTGACGAGAATGTCAGAGTCGACAATGGCGGTGGGGGCGTCCCACTGGGAAAAGGAGACCTGAAGTGAGGCCATACTGTTGGTGGTCGCGTACTGCTCATTGCGGACGAAGGTGACAGGAGGTCGCCGCTTTAGGCCACCGACGAACTCTTCGAGCAGGTCAGCCCGGTATCCGACCACGCAGACCACGTGTTCGCAGCCGAGGTCGCGGAGCTGGGCCAAGGTCTGTTCGATGATCGGCTTTCCGCCGACCGGCACCATGCACTTCGGGCGGTCATCAGTGTGTGGCCGTAGCCGGCTGCCAAGCCCGGCGGCGGGAATGATCACTTGCATGGGCGCTGGCTCCTCAAGACCCTCTTGTGTTCGTGTAGCGACGAGCTCACAGCAGCGCCTCCAGGCGTTTTCGGATCTCGTCAGGGACGAGCGCGCAGGGATTGTTGCCCGCCCTGGCCGACTCGAGGCCGGCTCGCATAATCTCGGGCAGGTCGTGGTGGTGAATGCCGTAGTCGCGCAGCCGACTGGAGTAGCCGCCGCGTTCCAACTGCCGTCGCAGAGCCGCTCCCGGGTCGTGGCCTGGTCCGAATCCGACGATCGTCTCGACTACGGCCCGTACCGCCAGGCCGGCCGGTGTGGCCTCTGCCCCCACGGCCTCGCGATTGTGGTCGGCCAGCCAGACCAGGTTGAGCAGGCAGGCCACCCCGTGCGGTACCCCGTGTCGGGCGGTGAGGTGGTACGAGAAGGCGTGGGCGGCTGTGGTTCGGGTGCGGTCAATGGCCCGGCCGGCGGTGGTCGCCGCCGTAGCGAGCCGTAAGGCGGCATCGTCGTCAAGCCGGTTCAATCCACCGTCCAGCAGCGAGAGAAGCTCACGCAGCGCACTCATCGCCAGTGTCTGGGAGGTGTCGTCGGCCCGCACGCTCCAATACGACTCGACGCTGTGACTCAGCGCATCGAAGGCGCACGCGTAGCGCAACTGCGGCGGGCAGGTGACGATCAAATCTGGATCAATCAGGGCGTGGTCTGGCAGAACTGACGGATGGTCCAGCGAGTGCTTGACCCCGTTCAGGTACACGGTCGCGAAGCGAGTCACCTCGCTGCCACTGCCTGCCGTGGTCGGCACCGCGACAAGCGGGATGCGGTCGTTCCGCCCGAGGGATGCTGCGCCGACGAGGACCTGGCGGGCCGCAACAGTGTCGGCTGGGAGGGCCCGGGCAAGCTTCGCGATGTCGATCGCGCTGCCACCGCCGATAGCGATAATGGCATCGGGCCGGTAGCGCGCCAGGTGCTCCGCTGCGGCGACCGCCTGCCCCAGTGTCGGATTAGGCCGAAAACCACTGAAGAAATGCACATCGAAGGGTGTCAAGAGGTCGCGGACACCGGACCTTCGCGCACCGCGAGGGCTCGCCACGACAAGCACACGGCACGCCTGCCACGCGGCCAGGACCGCGGGCAGACGTCGACTGGCGGCGTGCGCGATGGTGATCTGCGTGGCCATGCTCATCGCCGATCCTCGGTGACGGTCTTGCTGAAACGCCGGAAGATGTCTGGTGCCGAGATCGCCGAGGTGGCCCGGGGCGGTGCGGAACCCGCCCCGACTGCGGTACGGACGGTGATGAGGCAGGGCCCGACGGTCCTGCTGCTGATCCGTAGGGCGTCCCGTACCTCGGTCAGATCACGGCAGCTCCACCAGCGCCGGTAACCCAGCGCTTCCGCGGTCGAGGCAAATGAGGCTGACTTCGAGCGGGTGGGTTGACCGCCGGTCGATTCATAGCTGCCGTTGTCCAACACGATGTGCACCAGGTGGGCCGGTGCTGCGGCGCCAACGGTCGCCATCGCACCGAGGTGCATCAGTGCCGCGCCGTCGCCGTCGAGGACAACCACGCGACGATCGTGATGGCCCGTCAGCACCACGCCGAGACCGAAGGCCGAAGCATGTCCCATCGAGCCCTGCATGTAGAAGCATGCGGGCGAATCTGCCCGGGCGAACAATGCGCGGGAGGCGTACCCGGTGGTCGAGACCAACAGCGCATCGGGAAGCAGCTCGACCACTGCGTCGATGACCTCGTCGCGCCCCATGCCGGCAGTTGGAGCGCTGTCCCGACCCTCGGGCGGACCGGCGACTGCGCCTTTGGCGACCAGCAACGCGGCTGGAAGTCCCTCGTCGAGTTGCGCCATCAGGTCCTTGACCGCCGGCTCTGGATCGTCGTCGGCGGTGACGGTGCGGTGAGCGATGCCGAGCGTATCCAGCAGCTGGTGGGTGCGCTTACCCATGACCCGATGCTGCGGTTCGTCGGCGTTCGGATCGGGCCAGCCCCGCAAGGTCATCACAAGTAGTGCCGGGATCCGGTACGGCATCAGCAGGGAGGTCAGCGGATTGATCAGGTTCCCGAAGCCACTGTTCTGGGCGAGCATGGCCGGCCGGGCGCCGCCGGAAGCGGCGCCAGCTGCCACCGCCAGCGCGATGCCCTCGTTGGCGGCCGGCAGGTAAGCCTCACCGAGCACGGCTATGGGACCTGCCAGGTAGGAACAGGGCACCCCTGTGAAGAAATCGACGCCGTGCTCGGCGAGCAGGTCGACGAACTCCTGTGCGCCGATCATTCCGACACCTTGCGCCACTGGTCTAGGTGTTGCAGTCGGAAGACGTCGTTGATGGAGGCGATCTCGTCCTCGACCGGCACGGTGCTCCCCTCTTCGCGGATCGTGCGAAGCACGTCGAGGGTCGAACGGATCATGGCGCGCAGCCCGTGGTTAGCATAGATGACCATAGATATGCCGGCACGCCGCGCGTCGTCAGCGTGCCAGTCGGGGTATGTGGTCGGAACGATCACCACTGGCACCCGCTCGTCCCAGCCGGCGAGGAACTCCAACACCTGCCGGTTGGTGCGGTCCTTGGAGTGAACCAGGACCGAGTCGGCCCCGGCGTCCGCATAGCGGCGACAGCGTTCCAACGCCTCGGTCACCGGTTGGCCGGAGATGAGCGCCTCGGTGCGCGCGATCAAGTGGAAGTCCTTTTCCCGCTGCACCGCCTTGGCAACTTCCAACTTCCGGCAGAATTCTTCCGTCGGGAGGAGGCAGTGCGGGGCAGCGACGAAACTGTTCATCTTTGGGAAGAGTTTGTCCTCCATGCAGACCGCAGTTATGCCGCGGCTCTCGTATTCGCGGACCATATGGGCCACGTTCATGGTGCCGCCGAAGCCCGTGTCCACGTCGGCGACGACAGGAATGGAGCAGCATTTCTGCATCTCCGCCGCTACGGTGAGGTACTCCGTCATGGTCAGCAGACTCGCGTCGGGCAGGCACCGGGCGGCCGAGATCTCGAAGCTCGAGGCCCAGACGGCATCCATCCCTGCCTGCTCCACCAGGGATGCGGTGAGTGCGCTGTGGGCGCCGGCCGCGCGGACCAGTCGCCCGGACCGCAGCGCCTCGGCGAGCGACGGTGAACCTGCGGGGCGGCCAGGATTCGCTCCGACCGGCAGGGTCGACTCGCCCGAAGAAATAGTCATCACATCCCCCATTAAAGATTAGGAAACCAGCCGTGGGAGGAGAGTCCACGAAGCTTGTCCATCAATGCCAGCGACTCCCACGTAAACATGAGATGAACCCCGAGGGCAAGAGATTCACATTTACGATCATGATTAATTTTTAATGCTCTCGATGCTCATGGCGCGGCTGTTCCGGCGGCCCGCGCGGGCCGCCGGAGCGAGGGTCGGTGCGGCGTGAGGCGACGTGGTCCGCACAGAGGGCAGCAGCCTTGGTGCCCTCTGTGCGGGCACTCAAACATGACGATGAAACTTTTCGTGCCTGCCTGCTCACCGTGCGCTGTGGCCTCGCCGGCGATAGCATCCGAGGTCATCGACGGCTATCTCTTGGAGCGCACATGCCTGACCAGCACGACCCGAAGCGGGACCGGGTCAGTGATCTCTACCGGCACAACATCGACCAGTTGACTGGCGACGACATCGTGATCGCGAGCTATGGCGGTGCCGGTCAGGCCATCATCGGCAACATCCTGCTCGAGTTGGGACTCAACTATGTCGACGCGTACACCGAACGTCTGTTGCCGGACGGGCGGGCCGTCGATGTAGCGGCACACTCCGCATACCGCAGCAGGCTCGCCGCCACTGCACGCGCCGAAACGGACCGACGCCTGCGGTGGCCCCGGTTCGTCAAGAGCCACGTGCCCGCCCGGCACTTCGCGGACGCCCCGCTGCGCGGTGTATGGGTCTTGGTGCGCGATCCGCGAGATGCGCTGTTCTCCTGGTACAACTGGCGACGCGGGTTCGCTGAGGAGGAATGGGACCAAGTCGAAGGCACCTTCGAGGAGTTCCTGACCCGCCCCGACTACGGTGGGGCAACCCCCGTGCAGGATTGGGCAGACTTCTACTCGGGCTGGCTCCGCGCCGCGCAGAAGCGGCTCGTCCGCCAGGTGATGCATTTCGAGGACCTCAAACAGCACCCGCACGAGGTAGTGTCCGGCGCGCTCACCGCCGCCAACGTGAGCGTGGACGACGGTGCCCTGGCCAAGGCCGTCGGGCGCAGTTCGTACGAGGCGATGCGCGCCCACGAGGACGGCGTGGTCTCTAGTCACGGCGGAGCCGACGCTATGCCTCGGATCATGAACAGTGGCAGAGTGGCCGGCTGGCGGGGCTGGATCACTCCGGAGCTGTCGGCGGCCTTCGCGAATCCGCAAATGGACCGGGTGGCCGCCCAATTCGGCTACTCGCTGGCCTGATCATTCGTAGCGGAGCACCACCACTCGGCGCTTTGGCTACTCGTACGCCGCGACGAGTAGATCCCGTAGCGGCTCCCACAGCGGAGCTGGAGCGGCCAGTATCTCTCCCGTGCACGGGAGACCGTCTGGTGTGAAGCCGGTGAGGTCGCCCACCAGCCACCCGGACTCTCGAACGATCAGCACCCCGGCGGCGACATCCCACGGCTGAACGCTCGGCAGCCACGCCGCCTCGGCCCGACCGGTGGCGCAGCAAGCCAAAGCGCAGGCGACGCTGCCAGTGCGCCGCACGTCGCGTACGTTCGGCAGCAGCGCGTCAATCACCTCGCCCGCGCGCGCTCGCCAAGCGCCTCGACCCAGGTGCACCTCGACTAGCGCCCGTTGCAGATCGTTTAGCGCGTATGGCCGCAACCGAGCTCCGTTCGACCAGGCGCCAATCCCGGCGCCTGCCCAGGTACGTCGTCCGGACACCGGCTCCACGACGGCGCCCGCGAGCAGTTCTCCGCTGTCTGCCCGGCAGGCCGCGACACTGACGGCCCAATCGGGCCGTCCATAAAGGAAGTTGGTGGTGCCGTCAATCGGATCCACAACCCATCGCACGTCGCCGACGGCGTCGTTGAGCCCGCCCTCTTCCCCGAGGACCTGATCATCGGGACGCACCTGGGCCAGTACCTTCCGGATCGCCGCCTCCGCCGCTTGGTCCGCCTGACTCACCAGGTCGTACGGACCGCCCTTTTCCTCGATCCGGAGCTCACCGATGCGACGTTGCCAGCCCACGGCGGCCTCCGCGCCGGCCTCCGCAGCCTCAAGCGCCACGGACAAGAGATCGTCGGTCACGACACCTCCGTAGAAGCAACGGGGCCATGGCGGAGATGCCCTGCCGGCGATCGATATCCGCCGGGTGGGTCGGGATAGGCAGCGCTCTCCGATCCCTACCCGGACAACTGCGGGCAAATCTGAGCCAGTCCCCGGCGTCTTGCAACGCTGCTTGGACCGTACATCGATTCGGGTCCTCGCACATCGTGTCCGAGGTACCAGCCCGCGAAGGGTGCGTCGTGCAGGCTGCTCGGTGGAACAAGATCCGTGGTGGGTTGAACACGCTGGTCGGCGCCCCTGAGACCGAGTCGGTACCTCCGATTCAGTCGCCGAGCCGATGTGGGTATCACCGCCCACGAGAGCGTCATAGACGCCCTCGACCCTGCTCCCGGCCCGTTGACAACTCTGGTATAGCTCAGGCATTCTTGACTCAATGAATACTGAACTTTCCTCTCTGGCTAGGCGGGCGCGGATCTACGCCGCCTTGGGCGATCCCGCGCGCCTGACGATCGTGGACGCGCTCGCCCTGGGTGACGCTTCCCCTGGAGAGATCGCCCAGGTCCTGGACATGCCGACCAACTTGGTCGCTCACCACGTCAAGGTGCTCAGCGAAGCCGGCCTCGTCATGCGGGGCCGGTCGGAGGGGGACCGGCGGCGGACCTATCTCCGGCTCCGGCCGGCGGCTCTGGCTGCTCTTACCCCACCGCCGCTTCCTGGCGTGGAGCGGGTGGTGTTCGTCTGTACGCACAACTCGGCCCGCTCGCAGTTGGCCGCCGCCCTGTGGAAACGCCGTACCCGGGGTGCTGTCGCCTCGGCGGGGATGAAGCCTGCGGCGCGGGTGCATCCACGAGCGGTGAGCGTGGCTCACCGCCACGACCTCGACCTCGGTCCGGCGAAGACCGCGCACGTCCGCGACGTCGTCCGCGACGATGACCTGGTCATCGCTGTCTGCGACAACGCCCACGAAGACCTCACCGGGCCGGTGCGCCCGCGGTTGCATTGGTCGGTGCCGGATCCGGTCCGGGTGGACACTGACGGGGCGTTCGAGGCGGCCTTCGCGGACCTGGCCGACCGGGTTGATCGCCTTGCCCTCGCTGTCACGTCGGGAGGCACTCGGTGACCGACACCGGCTCACGTCTTCGGCCCGACCCCAACCGGCAAGCCATCATCAACACCCTCACGCCGAGCGGACCTCAGGCACTAACCAAATGACCGAACTCAGGCGCGCTCCACGAGGCATCCCAACAACCGAACCGGTCCAACGACCCGGTCACCTTGGCCGCCACCTCGGTGTAGTCATCATCGGGAAACAGCCACAGCCCCATCGTCAGATACGCCGTCACATGCGGAGGCAGCTTCCCGTCCGAGCGCTTCACGCCCACCCCACACCGCGCCACCGCATGATCAATCGCGTCCCGCGGCACCGAACTCACCAGCACCCCGACTGACATCTGACCCGGTCGAACATCCACACCAGACACGAACAGCGATCACACCAGACCGGGACAGCGCAGCCACGCCGCCACACCGCACGGCCTGACGAACCCGAGACCACCACCATGATCAACTTACGCTAAGCGGCATTGCCCCTAGCCCGTGCCGTGAACTCCCACGTTTGCCGCGCTCGTTTGAACGAGGACTTCGCCTATTGCTGCTGAGATCAGCCCGAGGCTGCGGGCATCAGCATCGATGTCCGCATGCTCGACGTCGGATGGGCGAGGCTCCAGTCGCGGATTGCGCTCCCGAAGTACGACTTGCCCCTGCCGCAGCTTATGAACTGACGCCAAGATCGCCACTGCTTGCATTGAAATCTCCAGCATTGCGCACGTAACCGCGCCCGCAGGGCTATTGCGTTCTGGGGTAACTGCTGGTCACGGCGGTGATGAGGTCGTGTGATCGGCGGTCGGCGCGTCGGTTGGCGCGGGCGATGTTGGGTTCGCCGTGGATGCGGTGCCAGCCGATCGCGGCGTTACGCAGGGTGGCCATGACGGCGGGGCCGGTTCCGGTGCGAGCTTGGTGAAGATCTTCACGGAAAGTTACGTCTCGTACGTTGTGGACCTGGTTTTCGATCAGCCATTCCGCTCTTGCCCACTTCTGCAGGTCAGATGGCTGGGCGTCGGCGACGGGCAGGGACGTGACCAGGTAGACGGTCTCGCGGCTGGTCTTGCCGCCGGTGGTGCGGGTGCGGATGATCCGGATGGCCTGCTGGGCGTGCGAGAACGCGATCTCGCCCGGGGTGTGCAGGGTGACGGCTTTGACGGTGCGGGTCTCTTTGCGTCCGTGGCCACGGTCGCGGGTGCGGCCGCCTACCGGGATCTGCGCCCAGGGAACGGCTTTTCGCTGGGCGAACAGGGTGGGCTGGTTGCCCTTGGCCTGTAGTAACAGGTGGGCTCCGCGGCTGGTGATCTGCTCGGCGTGGCGGGTCTGGGTGTGCAGGGCGTCGGCGACGATCGTATCGACGGTGACCTGGGCCAGGACGATGCCGGTGCTGGTGTCCAGCGCGGACAGCAGATGCATCTGGCGGCCGTCGGGCAGGCGGGCGCCCCTGAGTGTCTTGCCGTCCACGGCGATCACAGTCCGGTAGCGGCGCGGGAGGGTGGTCACCGGTGGTGTCCGGGTCCGTAGCCAGCCGGCCAGAACGCTGCTGATCAGGGTTGCGTCGAGGCGGGTCAGCAGCCGCCATACCGTGGTGCCGGCGGGCACGCCGCGGGTGAACCCGAGCCGCTGCTGGTCTGATTCGTCCAGGTCGTACAGCCAGTCGGTGATCGCGGCGAACGAGGTCGCGCCGGCCAGGACGCGCAGACCGCGACAGCCAGCAACGCAGCGAGGGGGTGCCGCACGCCGTGAGGGTTACGCGGGTCTGGGATCACGCTGACAGCGTCCAGGAGCCCACGATGTTCACCGTCGGTGATCGGCTCTGGCGGCGTGTCGGCACCGGGGGTTGTCACGGTCAGTACGGAGATCAGGGATGATGCCATCGGCGGGTGGAGTCCTCGGTGTCGTGAAGTCCTAGAGAAACTCCATGATCACCTTGAGGGCTTCACCCGCTTCATCCGCCTCCATACAGGCCGGTCGCCCACCGTAATCCCAGCTCACAGACTCGCCGAGCGAGGACGCAACGGCCCTGGCCGAGGCGGCGATCGCCGTCCCCGGGTAAGAGACTCTTCCCAGGCGATGGCCGACGTGCTGCGCTTGGTGTAGGCGATGGACCTGCCCCCCGAGGGTGCTCAAAGGCGGGTAGAGGACAGACCTCCATGCCCGCGCCGTCGGATCGCTGGACGGGCGGGCATCGAGGGATATCGGTAAGTTGCAGGCATGGGCTCGCCGCATCTCCTCGTCGTGACCCCCGGAATCCGTGAGTACCGGGAGTATCTGCTCCAGTCGATCAGTCGTGCGTACCGGGTGCATCTGGTGGTGACTGACCCGCCGACGTGGGAACGCGGATATCTGGACGGTTGGACGGTCGTCGCCGATCTCGCCGACGTGGGGGAACTGGTGCGGGTCGCCAAAGGGCTCGCCGAGCGGGATCCGGTCGACGGGGTGGTCTGCTGGGACGAGACGTGGATCGTGCAGGCCGCGCACATGGCCGCGGCGCTCGGCCTGCCTGGGGATCCGGCGGCGATCGAGCGTTGCCGGGACAAGCACCGCACCCGAGCCGCGCTCGACGCCCACCAGGTGCCGCAGCCTCAGTCGTGCCTGGTGGGCGGCGGCAACGAGGCCGTGGCGGTGGCCCGGACGATTGGCTTTCCGGTGGTGCTCAAGCCCCGTGCGCTGGCCGGCAGCTTCGGCGTGGTGAAGGCGGACGATGCGGCGGCGGTACGCCGGTTCGTCGGGTTCACCGCCGCCAGCGGCCGGATGGCCCCGGAGTTGCCCGTGCACGAGCGCAACATCCTGGTGGAGGAGTACGCCGACGGCCCGGAGATCAGTGTCGACTCGGCGGTGCATCGGGGCGAGGTGATTCCGCTCTGTATCGCCCGCAAGGAGGTGGGCTTCGCGCCGTATTTCGAGGAGACCGGGCACGTGGTCGATCCGATGGACCCGTTGTGGCAGGACGCCGCGCTGTGCGCGGCGGTTGAGCGGACGCACGCCGCCCTGGGCTTCTCGGATGGGGTGACGCACACCGAGATTCGGCTTACGTCACGGGGACCGAAGGTGATCGAGGTCAACGCCCGGATCGGTGGCGGGCTGATTCCGTATCTCAACCTGTTGGGTGGTGGCGCAGACGTGGGCGGGGCTGCGGCGGCCGTGGCCTGCGGGCGCCGGCCGCAGGTGCGGGTCGCGCCGCGCCGTCGGGTCGCGGCGATCCGCTTTTACTACCCGCCCCACGACGACAGCCGGATCGCCGAGATCGCCTTCGACCGGATTTCGCTGCCCGCCGCGATCGTCAGGCACGGGCCGCTGGCGCAGCCGGGTGAGGTGAGGTCACCGCCGCCGCGCGGGCTGATGGACGGGCGGGTCGCGTACGCGATCGCACTAGGCGCCGACGCCGACGAGTGCCGCGCCGCGTTGGACACGGCCGGACGGGTGCTGCGGGTCGGCACCGCCTGAGCGGGTCCGGGACAGGTGATCCGGCGTCACCGGGCGTCCGCAGCGCTCATCCTGCCGCTCACGCGGCGCGCACCGGTGTTCGCTTGTCGGGCAGAATGCTGCGCAGGGTACGGACGTGGCGCAGCGGGGAGAGGATGAGGAACAGGCTGGTGCCCAGCAACCCCACCGTGCCGATCAGCAGGGCGCTGCGGGGTCCGGCCACCGTGCCCAGCCAGCCACCGAGCAGCGAGCCGACTGGCTTGATGCCGAGCGCCACGAAGAGGTATGCGGCGTTCGTGCGGCCGAGTAGCTGCTGCGGCGTGATGGCCTGCCGCACGCTCATGGTGTGCACGTTGCACGCGGTGATCCCGAAGCCCTGGATGAAGAACGCGATTGCGAACATCGGAGCCGCCCAGGTGCCCCGCTGGGTCGCCGGCAGCAGCAGTGGCGCGAGGTCGCCGATGACCGCGGCGGCCAGCAGCGTACGCCCGAGGCCGACCCGACCCGCGACGCGTTCGGTGACCGCCGCGCCCAGCAGGGCGCCGAACGCCCCGATGGAGAGCATGAAGCCCAGCGTGCCGGGGCTCATGCCCAGCTCTCGTACGGCGAAGATCACCAACACGGTCTGCACGATCTGCCAGCAGATGTTGTAGCTGGCCGCCTCGCCGAGGAACGCCCGCAGATACGGGTTGCGGAAGGTGAACCGGAAACCCTCCGCGATCTGCGACCGCAGCGGGGTCCGATCAACCTCGACCGGCTTCTCCCGGGCGCGTACGGCGGTGACGCCGGCAGCCGACGCCAGGTAGGTCACGGCGTTGACGAGCAGCGCGAACGGCGCGCCGACGATCTGCACCAGCAGGCCACCGAGGCCGGGACCGCCAATCTCCGCCACCGACTCGCTGGCGGTCAGGCGGGAGTTGGCGCCGGTGAGGTGTTCGGGCGGCACGATCGTCGGCAGGTAGGACCGGTAGGCGATGGTGAAGAAGACCCGACCGATACCGGCGAGGCAGGCCATCGTCAGGAGCCACGAGAAGGTCAGCCGGTCCAGCGCCGCGAGCAGCGGAATGGCGCCGATAGCCGCCCCCTGGGCGAGGCTCGACATGATCAGTACGCCACGTCGCTGCCAGCGGTCGACCAGCAGGCCGGCCGGTATGCCGAAGACCAGGTACGGGGCGAAGGTGACCGCGCCGAGCAGGCCGAGTTGCGCGGGGGTGGCGTCCAGGGTCAGTACCGCGGTCAGCGGCATGGCGAGCTGGAACACCTGGGTACCGACGAAGGAGGCGCTCTCTCCTGCCCAGAAGAACCGGAAGTCCCGGCGCCAACCCCCCGCCACGCTGCCTCCTCGACCGTTCGGGCCACCTGGGCCGCCGCCACCGTGGCCGTGGCGCCACGGCACGTGACCGCTCACTGCCCAGGATCGATGTCATAGAAACCGAACCCGTCCAGGTAGCAGACCGTGGCGAAGTCCTGGAGTACGACGGACCGGTCCGGATGGATCAGCCCCACCGTCACTGGCTCGCTCTCGTCGTCGACCGTCCGGACGAGCCGCTCGCCCACCTTGAACCGCAGGGTGACCCCCTGGCAGCTCGCCAACTCCTCGATCAGGTGCACGTGCGGGTAGCCGCGAAGCAGGCCCTCGACCGGGGAGGCGAAGAACGCCATGGCACCGTGGTTGTCCAGGGCGTACGGCTTGCGGTGCTCGGCGATGAAGCGGTCCGGGTCAGCGTACGCCTGCGCGGTGCGGTCGATCTGCGACTCGCCGGTCAGCAGTACGGCGTAGCGGGCGACATCGGCACCGCACAGTCGCGCCCCCGCCTCGACCAGCCGTGGTCCGTCGGCGGTCAGCATCACCTCCAGATGCACCGGACCGTACTGGATCCCCAGCGCGTCGAGCACCTGGTAGGAGTACTCGGCGACCGACTCCCAGTCGGGGTCGGTCGGTGACGTGGAGGTCATGCCGTTGATCCGGTCCAGGATGCCGTTGACGGTGATCTTCTGGTAGCGCCACGTGTCGGTGATCCGGTGGCGGCCCTGGCAGCTCACGGTGTTCACTACGAACTCGACACCCCGCAGGTACTCCTGGGCCACCACACCCTCGTTGGGCACGTCGAAGACGCTGTCGCGGGACATGATGTGGTGGTAGGCGGCCTGTGACTGCTCGGGCGTGTCGCAGAAGGCGACCCCGTCGTTGCGCGCGCTGCGTACCGGCTTGACCACGATTCGCCCGCCCATCTGACGGTGCCAGTCCGCCAACTGGTCCGGGTCGGTGACCCGTAGTTGCCGCGTGGTCGGTAGCCCTGCCGCCCGCAGCGTCTCGACCTGGACGAACTTGTCGCGCCGGGCCTCGCTCAACGCGGTGCCGTTGCCGGGCAGGCCGAGTACCTCGTTGAGCCGGTCGGTGAACTCCACCCCCACCTCGCTGCCCACCACGACGGCCACCGGCCGCAACGCCGCCAGCCTGGCCACCAGGTGGTCGAAGTCCCGGTCGTGGACGATGTTGTCGGTGTAGCCGCTCAGGTCGGCCTCGCCGTAGGAGGGCGGCGGCTGCGGCGTGGACTGGACCCGTACGCACTCCAGTCCGGCCTCGGTGAAGGCCGCCGCCAGCTTGTTGACCGCGCCGTACGGGTCGACGAGTGCGATCGTGCGCCCGTTACCCATGGTGGGCCTCCTCCAGTTTGTAGAACCCAGGTCCGTCGAGGTAGCAGATGGTCTGGAAGTCCTTCTCCAGGGTCGCCGCGTCGGTGTGTGCCAGACCCACCGCGAGCGGTTCGGAGCTGTCGTCGATGGTGCGGCGCAGCAGTTCGCCGGGGTGTACCCGCACCGACCGACCCTGGTAGCTGGCCAATCGCTCGACCTGGTCGAGCAGCGGGTACCCCTTGAGCCGGCCCTCGACGGGTGAGACGAGGAAGGCCATGGCGGCGTGGCCGTCACACCGGTAGGGCGCGTCGATCTCGGCGAGGAACCGTTCGCCGTCCAGGTATGCCTGCACGGTCCGGTCGATCTGGGACTCGCCGGTGGCGTGTACGGCGTATCGGGCGACGTCCGATCCGCACAGTCGTGCGCCCACCTCGACCAGTCGGGGGCCGGTGACGGTGAGGATGACCTCCAGGTGGGCGGGCCCGTACCGGATGCCGAGCGCGTCGAGTACGGCGGAGGCGTACCGGCGTAACGACGTCCAGCGTGGATCGGTGGGCGGCACGGAGCGGATGCCGTTGATGCGGTCCCGTACCCCGTTGACGTCGATCTTGTGATAGCGCCAGGTGTCGGTCACCCGGTGCCGGCCGCGCCAGCTGACCGTGTTCACCACGAACTCGGTGCCGGTCAGGTACTCCTGGGCGACGACACCCTCGTTACGGTGGCCGAAGTCGTTGACCGCCGACCGGATCTGTCGGTAAGCGGCGACCGACTCCGTCGGCGTGTCACAGATGTGCACGCCGTCGTTGCGGGCGCTGCGGATCGGCTTCACCACCACCCGCCCGCCGACCTTTCGGTGCCAGGCCGTCAGCTGCTCCGCGTCCCGCACCGGCAGCTGGCGCGCGGCCGGCAGACCCGCTGCGGCGATCGCGGCGATCTGGGCGTCCTTGGTCCGCCGCGCGTAGCTCAGCGTCGTGCCGTTGCCGGGCAGCCCAGCCGCCTCGGCGAGCGCGTCGGCGAGTTCGACGCCCTGCTCGGCGCCCGCGATCACGGCCAGCGGCCGGTACGCCGCCAGCAGGCCGACCGTCGCCGACACGTTCCCGTGGTGGACGATGTTCGCCGTGTAGCGGCTCAGGTCCAGCTCGCGGCGGTAGTGCTCGGGGATGTCGACGGTGCTCTGCACCCGGACGCAGTCGTGCCCGGCGTCCCGGAAGCCCTGCGCCAGCCGGCTGGCCGAGCCGAAGCCGTCGACCACGGCCACCGTGGGCCGGTCGGTCACTGCGGCCGCGGGCCGGTCGTGCCCGGCGGTGGTTGGTCGGTCGTGCACGCTGATCGTGCGTCGGTCGCTCACGGTCGGCCCGCGGTGGTGGTGCCGAGGGCCCGGACCAGCCGGGTCACGATCTCGTCCGCATCGGCCTCGGTCAGCACCAGCGGCGGCATCAGGACCAGAGTGTTGTTCGTGGTGGTGAGCAGCAGCCCCGCCTTTTGACAGGCGCGGCGGACCGCCGTCATGGCGGCCGCCCCCGGCCGCTCGTCGCCGTCGCGCAGCTCGACGCCGATCATCAGGCCCGCCCCGCGTACGTCGTGGACCAGGCCGGTGCTGGCCGCCTGGTCCCGCAGTCGCTCCCGGAGACGTTCGCCGACTCGTCGCACCTGGGCGAAGAGCGATCCGTCGGCCAACTCGTCGAGCACCGCCAGCCCGGCGGCCATTCCCACCGGATGGCCGTCGGCCGTGCAGCCGTGCGGGAAGACGTAACCGGGTCGGGAGATCGCCTCGTCGAAGATCGCGTCGGTGCTGACCAGGGCCGCCAGCGGGAAATAGCCGGAGGTGATGCCCTTGCCGAGGATCAGCAGGTCGGGCAGCACCTGCCGGTCGACCATCACCGACATCACGCCGGTCCGACCGAAGCCCGTGGTCACCTCGTCGGCGATCAGGTGGATGTCGTACCGGTCGCACAGGTCGCGGATCTGCCGCAACGCACCGTCCGGGGCGGCGAGCACGTCGGTACCCATGATCGGTTCGACGATGATGGCCGTGACCTGCTCCGGACCGTGCCGGTCGACCATCCGCGCCAGCGCTTCGAGGTTCCACGGCTTAACGTGGTGGACGTCCGGGGCCAGCGGCGCCTGCAACGCGTGCATCTGCCGCTCGCCGGTGAGCGCGCTGGCGATGCCCCCGGTGCCGTGGTACCCGTTGGTGAACGCGATGACCTTCGTCCGGTGCGTCTCGCCGCGAACCTTGCGGACGAACCGCGACAGCAGGACGGCGGCGCTGGTCATCTGCGAGCCGGTGCTGCCGAAGCGGACGTGGTTGAGCGGGTCGGGCAGCGCGCCGACGAGGCGGCGGGCGTACTCCAGCGCCACCTCCGGCGGTTCTTCGTAGCGGATCACCTGAGCCACGGGCAGCCGGCGCAGTTGGTCGCACATCGCCTCCACCACCCGTTGGGCCTGGTAGCCGAGCGTGGCGTTCCACATGGCGGCGCGTGCGTCCAGGTACCAGGTGCCGGCGGCGTCCTGCACCCAGCACCCCTTGCCCTGCGTGACGGCGCTGCGGGCAATGCTGCCGTCGTCGATGGCCGGACGGGTGACGGAGTTGTACCAGAGGGCGTCGTGGGGATCTCTCAACACGCCAGGGCCTCCAGCTTCCTACGGTCGAGCTTGCCGTTGTCGTTGCGAGGGAACAGCTCTACGGACGCGATCCGGGCCGGCACCATGTACCCGGGCAACCGGGTGGCCACCCACCGGGCCAGGTGCTCGGCCGGCAGGGTGCCGCCCACGTACAGGGCTCGCAGGTCGACGCCGTCGAAGAAGACGGCCGCGTCCTCGACCTCAGGGTGCCGGCGGAGCACCGCCTCGATCTCGCCCAGCTCGACGCGGTAGCCGTGCACCTGGACCTGCGAGTCGAGCCGGCCGAGGTGGGTCAGCTCGCCATCGTCGTCGACGACCCGGTCACCGGTGCGGTACCACAGCCGCTCCGACGGTGGATCGGATCCGGGGTGGGTCATGGCGGTCCGACCGGGAGACCAGCTCAGGAACCGGCCGGCGTTGTTGGCGGGGTCGAGATAACCGGCGAAGCGCTGCGGTCCGCGTACGCACAGCTCGCCCTCGCGGGCCGGATGACCCTGCTCGTCCAGGACCACGTACTCCAGGTGCGGCAGGCAGCGGCCGATGGGGACGGTGCCGTTGCGGGTCCGCGGCCAGTCCGCCGGATCGGCCGGCTGCCGGTGAACGGTGCAGGTCACGGTCAGCTCGGTGGGCCCGTACAGGTTCTCGATCACCGCGTCGGGTGCTGCCCGGTGCCAGGCCGCCGCCTGGTCGCAGGTGAGCTGCTCCCCGGCGAACAACCCCCAGCGCAGGTCCGGCATGCAGCCGGCCGGCAGGCGCCGCATTCGGCGGGCGAGCGAGACCACCGACGGTACGGAGAACCAGTGGGTCACCCCGTGCCGGTTGACGAAGGCCGCCGGATCGGCCAGCTCCTCGCGGCGGGGCACCACCAGGGCGCCGCCACCGGTCCAGGTGACGAACATGTCGAACACCGACGGATCGAAGGTGAGGTCGAACGTCTGGCTGAGCCGGCTACCCGGCCCCACGTTGTAGCGGGCGACGTGGTGCTCGACGTACGGCCGGACGTTGTCGTGCCGGATCGGCAAACCCTTCGGCACACCCGTCGAACCTGACGTGAAGAGGATGTAGGCGGTCGCGTCGTCGGCCGACCCCGGCCCGTCGTCGGCACTGGCCGGACGGCCCTGCCGGCCCGTCACGTGTCCGCTCGGCGCGGCGTGCACCAGCGGGGCGCGCACCGGCGCCAGTGACGCGCTCATCGTGGTGTCCACGAGAACGGTCCAGAGCCCGGCCCGGGTCGCGATCGTCGCGTTGCGGTCCCGGGGAAAGATCGGATTCAGCGGTACGACCGTCCCGCCGGCCCGCAGAATCGCCAGGTAGCCGGCGTACGCGAGCGGGCTGCGGGCGGCGAGCAGCCCGACCCGCGCCCCGGCCGGCAGCGGGCCGAGATCGGCGGCGAGGCGGTCGACGAGCGCGGCCAGCTCGCGGTAGGTGAAGGTGACGTCGCCGACCAGCAAGGCCGGCTGGCCCGGGTGCCGACGGACCGTCGCGGCGAACCAGTCGTACATGGTGTCAGACATGGCGCACCTCGCGATCCATGAGCACCAGGGCACCGTCGGCCGCGTGCAACCGGTCGTTGCTGTAGTTCAACGGCGCCGATCGCAGGTCCCGCAGGGCCCGCTCCAGCGCGAGGTCCGAGTCGCGGAGGTAGCCGTGTCGCATGCCGAGCAGCTCGACGAGGTCGTCGACCGCCGCCGGGCACTGCTCGGAGGCGGTCAGCTTGACCGTGTTGGCCAGCAGCTGCACCCCGACGGATGTCGGATCGGCGGTGGCGTTCAGGACCGCGACGGTGTGACTCACCAGGGCGTGCACGGTGTCCAACCGCTGCCGGACCCGGGACAGCCGGTGCAGCAGCAGCTCGGAGTCGAGGTTGCGGCGGCTGCGCTCGGCCCGCAGCAGGGTCACCACGCGACTGAGCGCGCCGTCGGCCGTGCCCAGCCAACACGCGGCCCAACCCAGGTGAGCCATCGGGGCGAAGGTCCGTACGGCGATGTCCCGGAACCCGCCGTGCTCGCCGATCACCTGCCCGACCGGAAGGTCGCCGCGCAGGTGCAGCGGCGCGCTGTGCGTGGCCCGCATGCCCATCGGGTTCCAGCCGCCCTTGACAGTGATCCGCAACTGGTCCCGCTCGGCGTAGAGCAGCGACAGCTGGGTGGGGGAGGTGGCGTCGGGGGCCTGCATCGTGACGAGGAACGCGTCGGCGTACTGGCCGCCGGTGACGACCGGGGCGAACCGGTCCACGTGCAGCACCACGCCGTCCCCGGGCAGCGCCGTGCCGGAGGAGAGCAGATGACCGCCGGTGGCCGCCTCGGTGGTCACCGAGGCCAGGTAAAGCTCGCCGCGGGCGATCCGGGGCAGCAACCGCTCCCGCAGCGCGCCGCTGTCACCGACGATGGCGGCCACCTGCTGGCAGTGCATCGTGAAGATCATTCCGACTGACATGCAGGTACGCGAGAGTCGACCGCTGACCGCGACCAGGTCGGCCAGGTCGCCGCCCGCCCCGCCGTGCTCGGCGGGCACCATCAGGCCAAGCAGCCCGGTGGCGCGCATGGCCGCCAGGGCTTCCACCGGGAACCGGGCGTCGCGGTCGCATTCGGTGGCGTGTCTGGCGGCGACCTCGACGACCTCGGCGACCGCGCGGTCGAGTTCGGCGGCACCCCACCCGGTCGGGCGGGTCACGGTGACGGTCATGCCGGGGTCCCGCTTCCCATCGCGGTCCGCTCGAACAGGGCGGTCAGGTTGTCCATCCGGGTCAGGTTGTCCGGAGTCAGTTCGGCGGGGTCGACCTCGACGTCGAGGCGTTCCTCGACGCGTTCGACCACCTCCACGATCCGGAACGAGTTGAAGGTCGGCAGATCGGTCAGGGTGGGCGTGGCGTGCAGGATGGCCGGGTCGACGCCGAGGACCTCGGCGGTGACCTCGGTGACGGCGGTGCGGACGGCGGTTCGATCCATGGTGTCTTCTCCCCGGGGTGCGGTCAGGCGCCGAGCTTGGCGAAGCCCTCTTCGACGCGGGTCAGGTTGTCGGCGACGTGCGGCAGGGCGAGCGGCTCCTCGGCGGCGAGGGCGGCCTCCTGCTCCTCATCGGTGTCGCCGTACAACATGCTGGTGGCGGCCTTGAAGCGCAGCGCGTCCGGATCGTCGCCGAGCAGGTGGCCGGCGAGCACCGCCAGGCCGAGTTCGTCGAGCAGGTGGCGGGCCAGCGACGCCGAGTCGGTCACGCCGCGCAGGTGCAACGTCTCCCGCAGCGGCGCGAAGTCGGGGTAGACGTAGAAGGCGCCGGTGGGCGGTCGGCAGGTGGCCCCGGCCGCCACGGCCGCGCCGTGCACCGCGCGGGCCACCGCGCCGTGCAGCCGGGCGCTGGCCGCCAGCCGCTGCCGGATCTCCGGCGGCTCGTCGAAGGCGTACGCCGCGACCTGCTGCGTTGGACCGGCCAGGGTGGACCATAGGTCACTCGCCACGCTGATCAGCCCGTCTCGCAACCGGCGTCCGGCGGCGTCCGGCGGCACCCGCAGCGCCCCGATCCGCCAACCGCCAAGCGCCAGCGACTTGGACAGGCCGGTCGTCACCACGGTCCGGTGCGGGACCAGCTCGGCGGGACTCACGAATGGCGTCTCCGGCCGGTGCAGCACGTCGCGGTAGATCTCGTCCGAGACGATCGTCAGCCCCTCGGCCTCGGCGATCGCGCACACCTCGCCGATCAGCTCCGCGCCGGCGAGCGTACCGGTCGGGTTGTCCGGCAGGGTGAGCACGACGATCCGCGGGTCACCGCCGTCGCGGCGGGCCGCCGAGATCGTCTCCCGCAGTGCGGTGGGCTCGGGGACGCCGCCGCAGCTATCCGGGATCGGCACGCCCCAGACCCGCTTGCCGGCCATCCGCGCCTGGGGGGCGTAGGAGTTCCAGCAGGGGCGGGGCAACAGCACATCGCCGGGCAGGACCAGGTTCAGCGCCATCAGCAGCGGCTTGCTGCCGGGCCCGAGGATCACCTGCTCCGGGCCGGTGGGCAGGCGCCGCCGCCGGAAGTAGCCGGCCACCGCCGCCCGGGCGTCCGGTGCCCCGGCGACCGGTCCGTACGCGTTGCGGCGCGCACCCGCGCACAGCTGCTCCACCAGCGGCCCGAAGGCGGGCAGGCGGGACTCGCCGAAACCCAGGTGGATAATGGATCGACCCTCGGCGCGCAGGCGCGCGACCCGCTCGTTGAGCGCGAGATTCGGTGACATGGAACTCATGACCGCACCGCCGTTCGGATGTCGTCGGGCACGTCGGCGGCGAGTTCCAGCTCGCTGAGCCAGGCCGCGCCGGTGTGGTATTGGGCCCGGAACGGGCGGCCGACCAGCGCGGGGTTGCGGGCCTGTAGCATCCGCAGCTGGAAGCAGCGGCCGTCCGGGTGGCTCTCGACGCCGTCCACGACCACCTTGCCGGAGGTGGTCGACATGACCGGCCCACGGACGGTCCGGGCGAGTCCCGGCAGCGTGCGGTACGCGGCGTGGAAAATCTCC
Organism: Micromonospora sp. WMMD1082; assembly: GCF_029626175.1. Lineage (NCBI taxonomy): Bacteria > Bacillati > Actinomycetota > Actinomycetes > Micromonosporales > Micromonosporaceae > Micromonospora > Micromonospora sp. WMMD1082. The sequence goes on from NZ_JARUBM010000002.1 coordinate 3,649,002, forward strand.
ACCGCCCGAGCCAGCGGCACCTTGAAGTAGTCGTATGGGCCGGTGTCGCGCTCGACGAACATGTAGTACGGCACCGCTCCGGCGGCCAGCTCGGCCCGCCACAACTCCGCCCAGACGTCGGCCTGGTCGTTCACGTGCGAGACCATTGGGGCCTGGCAGTAGATCACCGCTCCGGTGGACCGGATCCGGCGCAGCGCGGTCGCCACCAGGGGCGTGCGCAGTTCACACGGATGGGTGAAGTGCGCCATCACCGCGACCTGCTTGCCGGCCGCGATGATCCGCCCGAACAGGCGCAGCAACTCGTCGCTGTCCGCGTCGCTGACGTACCGCTGCGGCCAGTAGGCCAGCGACTTGGTGCCGATCCGGACGGTCTGGACCGTCGGCACGTCGAGCAGCGGTTCGAGATGGCCGCGCAGCCGCTCGGTGCTCATGATCATCGGGTCGCCGCCGGTGACCAGCACGTCACTGACTTCGGGGTGGTCCCGCAGGTAGTCCACCAGCCGGTCGGGACCGGGGGTGGCGAAGCGCAGCGCGGGATCGCCGACGAACTGTGCCCAGCGGAAGCAGTAAGTGCAGTATGAGTGGCAGGACTGGCCCTGGGTCGGGAAGTAGAGCACGGTCTCCCGGTACTTGTGCTGCAGGCCGGGTAGACGCTCGCCCCGGTGCATCGGCACGTTGTACTCCCGCTGGCCGGACGGGTGCGGGTTCAGGCCGGCGCGGATGCGGGCGACCACGGCGGCGACCTCCCGGGCGGCGGATCCCGAGTGCACCACGGCGGCCAGCGCCTGCTCGTCTTCGGCGGAGAGCATGCCGCGCTGGGGGAAGACCAACCGGAACATCGGGTCCTCCTCGGGCCGCGTCCAGTCGATCAGGTGGTCGAGGACGTATTCGTTGACCCGGAACGGAAAGACGTGCGCCAGCAGGGCGATTTCTTCGCGCAGGTCGGGGCGCAAGCCGTACCGGCCGGCGATGTCGTCGATTTGGCGCGGACCGAAGGCCCGGAAACGGGTGACGGCCACGGGATGATCGAGCATCAGTGTCATACGAATTCCTTCGTTCAGGACTTTGGCGGAATGCCCAGTTGACGCTGACCAATTGCGTCGGGTGGCGGTCGCGGCGTCCACCGCCAACTACCCCCACACGAGTGCGCTAACCGGTATGACGGAATCTCCCGATCAACCTCTCTCATGACGCGATAAAAGGTCTCGATGGCTCGTCTGGTAGCAGGGCCGATAACTTTGTCTGAGTCGGTCATCAAGATATTCGATCGATCAGAAGGGCGGCATTGTTTATGGCTGCGGTAAGCACGGAAATAGACCAACGTCAGGTCCAACACCCCTAAGGAGTGCGTCGCCCATGAATCTCGCCACTGGTTGCGGGTGGAAGCAGTGAACGGCCTGGACGGCACGCAGCCGATGCTGCTGCCGATGGGCCGGCCCCGGTCCGGCATGTCTAGCGTCCTGATCCACCCAGCCGGCGGCGGCCTCGGTGCGTACGCGGGCGTGGTGCTGAAGCTGGGCCGCCGTGGGCCGGTGTTCGGCATCCGCGGCCACGGGCTCGCGCCGGGCGAGACGCCGGACACCACCGTCGCCGCGATGACCGACCGGTACCTGAACCTGCTGGACAGCCTGCCCGACCCGCCGGACCTGCTGTTCGGTTGGTCGCTGGGCGGCGTCGTGGCGTGGGAACTGGCGTCGCGGCTGCGTTCCTCGTCGGGCCGGCGACCCCGGGTCGTCATGGTCGACAGCCCCTCGGCCGGCATCGACCGCGACCCGTCGGCCGCGCGGCGCTGGCGCGAGCGGGTCCGCGCGTCCCTTACCGAGAACGGCGGATTTCCCGCCGACCGGGTCGCCCGGACGGTCGAGGCCCACCTGGACGCGGTCACCGCCTACCGGGTGGCGGGCCGGCACGACTGCCCGACCCTGCTGCTGCCCTGTGCGCAGGAGGAGAATGCCGCTCATCTTGCGGCGTGGCGATCAGCGACGTCACAGCTGACGGTGTGTCCGCTGCCCGGTGGGCACTTCACCGCCTTCGACCGCGAACGGCTGCCGCTGCTTCTCGGTCACCTCGACGCGTTCCTCACCGCGACGGAGGTGACCCGTGCCTGACGAACTGCTGGCCACCGCGCGGGCGGCGTACGCCGCCGCGCCGCCGGTGGGCGACTCCGCCTACCACCGTTACTGCCGGGCGTTCGCCCGGCGGCTCGTCGCCGACTGGCCACTGATCGTGGCGGCCAACGACGACGACGTCGCCGAGGCCGAACGGGCCGGCATGGCCCCCACCCTGGTGAACCGGCTCCGGCTGACCGACGACCACCGGGACCGCATGGTGGCGCTGACCGGACAGGCCCGGCGGGAAGTCGAAACGGTGGTCGAGGTCGAGGTCCCGGTCACCGGTGCGGCGCGGACGGTGCACCGGGTGCCCCGCCCGCTCGGCGTCGTGCTGATGGTCTACGAGGCCCGGCCGACGGTCACCGTCGACGGGGCGCTGCTGCCGGTCATGGTGGGCAACGCCGTCCTGCTGCGCGGCGGGCGGGAGAATGCCGCCACCAACGCCGCGCTGGAGCGGACCGCACACGCCGCGTTGGCCGAGGCCGGGCTGCCGACCGGGCTGGTCACCGTCCTCGACGACCCGCACCGGCGGCTGCTGCGCGCCCTGCTGAAACGGCCCGACCAGGTGGACGTGGTGATCCCACGTGGCAGCCCGGCGCTGGTCGACGCCTGCCGGACCAGCGCCATTCCGCTCATCGCCAGCGGTGGCGGGGTCAACCACCTGTACGTGCACCGCAGCGCCGACCTCGACCTGGCGGCCCGGGTGACGCTGGACAGCAAGCTTCCCGAGCCCGCCGGCTGTACCTCGGTGGAGACGGTGCTGGTCGACCGGGCCGTCGCCGAGGCATACCTGGAGGCGCTGGCCCGGCGGCTCAAGGAGGTCGAGGCGACGCTGACCCTCCGGGTGGACCCCGGGGTCGGCGTCCCGGTGGCACCCGGGCTGCGGACCGAACCGCTAGGACCGTACGACATCGGCCGGGAATTCCTCGAACCGGTGGTCGCACTGGTCGGCGTCGACGGTCCGGCCACGGCCCTGGAGCACATCCGTGCGCACGGCTCCGGACACACCGAAGGAGTCCTCGCCCGCGATCCGGAGGTCACCGACACGTTCCGGCGCGGTGTCGACGCCGCCATGGTGGTCGTCAACGGCTCGCTGCGGCTGCACGACGGTCCCACCCTCGGCCTGGGCGCCGAGATCGCCATCGCCACCGGTCGGCTGCACGTCCGGGGTCCGGTGACCCTCGCCGCGCTCGTCACCTACAGCTATGTCACCGACGCTGCGGGGGCGCTGCGCGGCTGACCCGTGTCCTGTCCGTTCGTCCCTGGAGAGGGAGATCATGCCTGCGTACCTGTCAATCGACCGGTCGGCCGTCGCCACCGTCGTCAAGAAGATCGTCGTCGCCGAGTCACGCCTGTCCGTTCCGCCCGACGCCATCGCCGACGACGAACCGCTCGTCGGCGACCTGCTGCACGTCAACTCACTCGGCTTCGTCGGCATGCTCGTGCGGATCGAGGACGAGTTGGACGCGACGCTGCCGGACGACCTCTTCGTGGGCCGCAGCTTCCGCACCGTCGGCGACCTGATCGACGTCGTGACCGCCGCGGAGGTGCAGCCGTGACCACCGAGGTGCCCACCCGCTGGCGCAGCGTCCTGCCGTACCTGGCCGAGCCGCTGCCGCCGGACGTCACGCCGCGACGCGAGGGCGGCGAAGTCAAGATCAATATTCCCGTCGAGCTGGTCCGGCACAGCGTCTCCACAAGGGAGTACTGGGACATCCCCGCCCCCGTCGTGCAGCGGTACCGGCAATACCGGCCGACCCCGCTGTGGCGCGCCCGCGGCTTCGAGGAGGCCGTCGGCGCGCGGGTGCCGATCTACGTCAAGAACGAGGGCGTCAACATCTCCGGCAGCCACAAGCTCAACACCGCCCTCGCCCAGGCCCACTACTACCGTCAGGCCGGCGTCGAGGAACTGGTCACCGGCACCGGCGCCGGCCAGTGGGGCACCGCGATGGCCGCCGCGTGCGCCCTGTTCGGGCTCCGCTGCCGGGTCTTCATGGTGGAGTCCAGCCTGCGTCGCAAGCCGTATCGGGGGGTGCTGATGCGGATGCTCGGCGCCGAGGTGCACGCCAGCCCCAGCGGCCTGACCAAGGTCTCCGCCAGCGAGGAACTCGCCGCCGGCAACAGTCTCTCCCTCGCCATCGGCGAGGCGGTCGAGTACGCCGCCGACCACGACGGCGTCGCGTTCTGCATCGGCAGTGGCGAGACCTACAGCATCCTGCACCAGTCGGTGATCGGGTTGGAGGCGGCCGACCAGCTCGCCGAGCTCGACGCGCGGATCGACACGGTGGTCGGCTGCGTCGGTGCCGGTTCCAACTTCGGCGGCATCGCGCTGCCGTTCCACGCCGCCGCCCGGGCCGCCGGAGCCGAGGGGCCCCGGCTGGTGGCCGCCGAGTCCAGCAGCACCCCGAAACTCACCCGGGGCGTCTACGCGTACGACAAGACCGACGCGACGGGCAGCGGCCCGATGGAGGCGATGTACACCATCGGCAGCGACTACCAGATCCCCGACGCGCACACCGCCGGCCTGCGTTTCCACGGGGCCGCGAAGCTCATCTCCGCGATGCGGCACACCGGTGACGTGGACGCGGTGGCGGTCAGCCAGGCCGACGCCCTCGACGCGGGACGACTGCTCACCCGGCACGAGAGCCTCCTGCCCGCGCCCGAGTCCGGGCACGCCCTGGCCGCGGCTGCCCGGATCGCCGCCTCCGGCGAGACCCACCAGGGCGTGCTGGTCTGCGTGAGCGGGCACGGCTACCTGGATCTGGCCGCGTACGAGCACTTCCTCGCCGGCGGTGTGGAGGACCAGTCCCCGCCCGATGAGGCACTGGCCCGCGCGGTGGCCGGTCTGCGACCGGTGGGAGCACCGTCGTGACCGCCGCCGTCGCCACCGGGGTCCGTACCGAACTGCTCGACTGCATCCAGGCCAACCTCGCCGTCCTCGCCGACCGGTGGGGCGAACCGGGGCGCCACCTCGCCCTCGGCGCGACGCTGCGCTTTCAGCCGCGTCTCGGTCCCGACGGGCTACCCACCGTCGACCCGCCGGTGCGCCAGCACCTGGCCGAGCTGACGGGGCACGTCGGCCTGGTCGCCCAGCGCGAGCACCGCCACCTCGACCCGGCCGGCCTGCGCGCGCTGGCGGAACGGGCCGCAGTGGTGTACGCCGTCGGCGACAGCTACCACATGCCGTGGCTCCCGTACGCCGGCCACAGCCACATGGAGCACAGCTACCTCGTCGCCCTGCACGGCGAAGAGGCGCTGATCGGCGATGCCTACGACAACGAGACCGCCTGGGGTCCCGCGCGCCCCGGCAGCTGGACGCTGCCGTGGGCGCGGCTGCCCGTCACCGATCTGGCCGTGGTCTACACCGTCACGGACGAGTACCGAGCGCCCGCCCTCTCGGTACGCCTGGACGACCCGGCCGCCTACCTGGAGGCGTACGCGCGGTGCGGTGACCCGGTCGCCGCGGCCCGGCGGCTCACCGCCGAGACGTGGCTGATGAGCCGGGCCCGCAAGCTGCACGCCGCGTACCGCCTGCACCGGGGGGAGAGCCTGGACGCGGAGGCGCACCTGCGCCGCTGGGACCAGCTCACCGCCACCGCCTTCATCGCCCTGCGCCGGGTGGAGCGGGGTCGGCCCGCACCCGGCACGCTGCTGACCGACCTGGCCGCAGCCCTCGCCGCCGACCGGGACGTCTTCGCGACCCGGCCCGACCACCTGGAGAAGCCGTGAACCAGACCTTTCAGGACCTGCTCGTGCCCTACCTGCCGTACCTCAACGGTCGACCGGTCACCGAGGAGAGCCGCCTGCACGACCTCGGCCTCAACTCGATGAAGGCCATCGACCTGCTCTTCACCATCGAGGACGAACTCGGTGTGTCGCTGCCCGACGAGGATCTCAACGACTCGACCTTCGCGACCGCCGGCAGCCTGTGGCGCGCGGTGGAGCGGGCCGGTGCCGGCCAGCACACGAAGGTGGTCGTCTGATGACGCTCCCGACGGTGCTGGACGATCCGGCGGCGGACGCACCCCGGGTCCTCGACGCCCTCGGTCCCGGCGCGACCGGGCCGGACGCGTGGCGGGCACTGGGCGCCGCGGGCCTGCTCGCGCAGGTGTACCGCGACGGTGATCCCCGGCAGGGGGTGGACCCGGCCGCGCTCGGCGCGCTGCTGACCGCCGTCGACGAGCGCTGCCCGGTGGGGACCACGCTCGCGGTCTGCGTGCCGTTGGCCACCTGCCTGCCGCTGCTGGCCGGCGTGGCCGGTCCGGCCGCCCGGACGCTGGCGGACGCGCTGCGTGGCGACGCCGTCGTGGCCCTGGCCGCCACCGACGATGTCGCCGGTTGCGACCTGGCCTCGCTGGGCACGACCGTGACGCTGCACGAGGACCACGTGGAGCTCACCGGGACCAAGCGCTGGATCACCAACGCCACCCGGTGCGACGCGCTGCTGGTCCTCGCCCGGCACCGGCCCGGCCCGCACTTCACCAACTTCACCTGGCTGCTGGTACCCGCCACCGCTCCCGGCGTACGCGCCGAGGCGGCCGAGACCGACCTCTTCGACGGCTCGGGCACCGGGCATCTCTCCTTCGACCGGGTCCGGCTCGGTCGCGACCACGTGGTCGGTGGGGTCGGCCGGGGCATGAGTGGATTCGCCGCCCACATCGCCGTCGAACGGCTCGCCGGGGCGTTGTGGGCGGTAGCGCTCTGCCGGCGGGTCCTGGCGGACACCCTGCGGTACCTCCAGGACCGCCGGTACGGCGACGGCACCCTCTGGCACCTGGAGGGCGTCCGCCAGCGGTACGCCGCCGCGCTGCTGTCCGCCCGACAGCACCGGGCGCTCACCGACAGTCTGGCCGGGACCGTGGCGTCCGGCCGGGACGCGCCCGCCGCGGCGATGCTCAAGGCCAGCGCCGCCGGCACCCTCGAACGAGTCCTCGACGAGTGCGCGCACCTCCAGGGCGCGTACGGCTTCCGGACCGGTGGGCCGCAGCACCTACGCGCCCAGGCCGCCCTGTTCGGTATCGGCGGCGGCACGACCGAGGTCGTGTTGTCGGTGATTGGCGGTGCCGCCACCGACATCCTCGCGGGGCTGGACCGATGAGGGCACGTGAGGTCGACCCGGGGGTGTGGGCGGCGGCCGGCGGCGTTACGACCGACGGCACGACGTGGGCGGACCGCGCCGTGGCCGGCGAGATGGCACCCTGGCGGGCCCGGCAGTTCCTCGGCGGGCGGGCCCTGCTGAGGTCGCTGCTCGCCGAGGTGGTGCCGCCAGCCGCGGGGGCGGACCTGGTGCCCGGCCCGAACGGCAAGCCGGTGCTGGTCGGCTGGCCCGGGGTGGGCGTCAGCATCTCGCACGACGAGGAGCAGGTGGCGGTCTGCGTGGCCACCGGCCGTCGGGTCGGTGTCGACGTGCAGACGCCGCCGGACCCGGTCCCGGAGTCGATGCTGCGCCGGTGTGCCCGCCGTTACCTAGACGAGTTGGCCGCGCTGCCGCCGCGCCGGCGAAACCAGGTCTTCACCGAGATCTGGGCCGTCCAGGAGGCCTGCGTCAAGGTCGACGGCTCGGGCATCGGCGGTCGTCCATGGCGCATCGACGTGCCACCGGACCAGGACGAGGGCGACTGGCGCGGGCTGCGCTGGCGCAAGGTACGCGACCTCGCGGGCCCGCCCGTGGCGTGCGCGTGGGACGGTGGTAACCGGTGACGCCGGAGCTGTCCTGCTACACGAGCGCCCTCGTCGACCACCTCGGACCGGCCGCTGCGGACCGGCTCGCCGACTCGGTGCGTCTCTGGGTCCGCCTCGACGCCCCGGGAGGCGCGCTGGCCTTCTCCCACCACGACCGCGTCGACGGCGGCACGCTGGCGTACGCGTCCACCAGCGATTGGGTGACCGCCCGCGCGGCACTCGCCGAGCAGCTCGCCGAGCACGGCTCGGTGATCGTCGTGGGCAACACCTACCACCTGCCCTGGTCGCCGCAGCACCGGTCGCACTCGGTCGCCCACTGGTTCGTCCTGCGGGAACACCGGGGCCGCCGGTGGCGGGTGGGTGACCGGTTCGCCGCGCTGCTGCCCGCCGGTGAACAGCGACCCTTCACCGGGTGGCTCGACGACGCCGCACTGCGCACCGCGCTGACGCCTCTCGGCCGGTGTGCCGCCCACCAGCACAACCGGGACGTCTACGCGTTGGGCGTACCCGTCGAGGTGGGCGACCCCGACCAGTACCGGTGGCTCCGACCCGGCGGCGGTGGGGAAATCGCCTGGCCGGGCGAGTGGCTGCGGGAGCCGGCCGCGGCGCTGGCCGCGCTGCGCGACCGGTTTCTCACCGACGAGCGGGCCCTGCATCGACACGCCGACGACCTGTGGGCGGCCGCCCGGCACCACGGTCACCGGCTGACCCGGCGCGGCGACCTCACGCTGGCCGCCACCTGGGCCCAGCTTCCCAAGGCGCTGCGCTTCGCCGCCGACTCCGCTCGGCGCGGTCGCCCCCGGCCCGGGGTGCTCACCGAAGCGTTCGACCGGCTCATCGAGCTGACGACCAGGACAGAGGGGTATCGATGATCAGCCTTGAGACGGCCGTCGACGAGAGGACCTTCCGCGCCGCCATGTCCCGGCTGGGCAAGTGTGTCGCGATCACGACCGCGCTCGGCCCGGCCGGTCCGGTGGGATGCACCACCACCTCGCTCATGTCGCTGTCGGTAGCACCGCCGAGTGTGCTGCTGGCCTTCCGGACCGGTGGCCGTACCCTCGCCGACCTGCTCGCGGCCGGCCGCTTCGCGGTCAACGTGCTCTCCCGCGACCAGAACGAGCTGGTCCACCGCTTCGCCGCCGGCAACGCCCGAGACCGCTTCAGTGCGGTGGCGTACCGCCTGCACCACGGCGTGCCGCTGCTGCGGGGCGTCGCCGTCACGATGGTCTGCCAGCTACGCGAGTCCCTCACCGCCGTGGATCACACACTGGTCGTCGGCACCGTGTGCGAGCTGCGGACCGGCCCGGACGAGCCGCTGGTACTCGTCGGTGGGAGACCACACCGCGCCGTGCCCGAGACCCCCGCCCCGCTGCTCCCCGCCGGCAACTGCTGAAGCCGCCGACAATTCTCAACAGGAGGTCCCCATGTCCCCGGATCGAGCCTGGGTTCCGCACCGGTCCGACGAACGGTTCGACGAGTTTCTCCTCGCCGCGGCGCGTACACTGCCGGAGAGCCCGGCCGTCGTGGAGTACGTCGATGGCGGCACCCGGCACACCACCTTCGGCGAGCTGGCCGCCGCCGCCGAGCGCTACGTCGCCGCACTGGAACAGTACGGCCTTGACGTCGGCGATCGGGTGATGGTGGTCTCGGACACCTCGGCGGAGGCCATCGCGCTCCTGATGGCCTGCGCGTCGCGGGGGCTGCCGTTCGTGCCGGTGAGCCCGGAGACGCCGGCCGAGCGGCGGGCCGCGATCGCGGCCCTCGCCGAACCCGCGCTGTGCCTGTTCGCCGCCCCGCAGGCCAACACCGCTGCCGGCGAGGGCTGGTTCGGACCCGACGGCATCCACGTGTCGGCCCCGCCGGAGCCCCGGCCGCGCCGGCGCCGGACGGTGACGCCGACTGACCCGGCCTACATCATCTTCACCTCCGGGACCACCGGGCGACCGAAGGGCGTGGTGATGAGCCACCGGGCGGTGGTCTCCTTCTACCGGGGCATGCTCGCCGAGCGCATCGTCGGGGTCGACGACCGGGTGGCCTCGACCGCACCGCTCCAGTTCGACTTCTCGTTGCTCGACATCGGCCTGGCCCTGGGCAGTGGCGCGGCGGTCGTACCGGTGCCGCGGACGCTGCTGCGCTGGCCCACTCGCTTTCTCAAGGTGCTGCGTACCACCCGAGCGACCCAGGTCAACGGCGTTCCGTCGATCTGGCGGCAGGCGCTGCGGCACGTGCCCGATCAGGTCGCCGAGCTGACCGATCTGCGCGGCGTGCTGTTCTGTGGCGAGGACTTCCCGCTGCCCGAGCTGCGACTGCTCCAGCGGTTGCGTCCGACGGCCCGGCTGGTCAACTGCTACGGCGCGACAGAGTCGATGGCGGCCAGCTTCGCCGACGTGCCGAACCCGCTGCCCGGGGAACTGGACCGGCTGTCGATCGGCTCCGGCCACATCGGGGCCGAGTTGCTGCTCGTGCGGGAAGGCGCGGTGGTCGAGGAGACCGGCACCGTCGGCGAGATGTACCTGCGTAGTCCAGCGCTCTTCTCCGGCTACTGGGACGACGCCGAGGCGACCGCCGCCGCCCTCGTGCCAGACCCGGTCGAACCGCGCTCCGGTGACCGGGTGTTCCGCACCGGTGACCTGGCCTACCGGGGAGAGGACGGCGAGCTACGGTTCTGCGGACGGGTGGATTCGCAGGTGCAGATCCGCGGCAACCGGGTGGAGTTGGCCGAGGTACAGCGGCGGCTGCTGGAGTTCCCCGGGGTGGCCGAGGCCGCGGCAGTCGTGGTGACACCACCGGATCGGGATCCGGAACTCGCCGCGTTCGTGGTCCTCGCCACCGACGCCCCACCTGTCGAGGAGCGCGACATCTTGGCCTTCTGCCTGAGGTCGATGCCGTCCTACATGGCGCCGAGCCGGATGCGGGTGGCCGACGCCCTGCCGATCAATCAGCACGGCAAGACCGATCAGCGCAAGCTGCTCGCCGCGCTCGCCGGGGAGTGACGAGGGCGGCGTCAGTCCTCCCGGATCACCTGTTCGGCGGCGGCGAGCACGACCTCCAGGGCGGTGTGGCGGATGCTGCCGCGTCGCCACACCGCCTGGGTGTACGTCTGCATCGGCGGTCGCCAGGGCACCTTGCGCAGGACACCCGCCGTGATGTCCCGGGAGACCGCCACCTCGGGCAGCAGTCCGGCACCCACTCCGTTTGCGACGCTGCGCTTGACCGCTTCCAACGAATTCAACTTGAGCATCCGACGGGGTGGGGCCGGGAAGGGCTTGCCCTGGAGCGGGAAGGTCAGGCAGTGTCGGGCGTCGATGTCGGAACAGACCAGCATCGTGCTGAAGATCTCCTCAGCGTCGGCGGGCCGGCCGGGACCGTTCTCCGGCGCGACCACCAACGCCAATGGTTCTGGCCGGAGGATGCTGAATTCCAGATCCTCGTGCGACTGCTCGACCCCGATCAGGAAGGCACAGTCCAACTGCCCGTCGCGAAGGCGACTGAGGGCGTCCTGCGGTTCGAGCGGATGCAGTGAGAAATCAATCTTCGGATAGCGGACGCACAGGTACTCGATCAGCGGCAGCAGCCGATGGCTGGTCAGGATCTCCGGTGATCCCACGCTCACCCGGCCGTGGGGCTCGCTTGGGACGGCGACCGCTAGTTCTGCCTCCTCCGACAATCGGACGATCTCGCGGGCGTAGGGAAGAAATGTCCGACCGCTCGTGGTGGGCCGGACCCGGCCGGGCATCCGCTCCAGGAGGATCGCCTCCAGCGACCGCTCCAGAGTCTTGATCCGATGGGTGATCGTGGGTTGGCTCACCTTCAACCGGACCGCCGCCCCGGTGAAGCTTCCGGCGTCCACCGTGGTCAGGAGCGCCCGAAGTTGACGAATTTCCACAGCATTCTCCCGTAGCACGAAGCGTCCCCGGATGTGGCCGGGCTCGGACCCGAAAACCGCTGTGAGTCCGCCGACTTTGGTGAGTGGCTTCTCAGCACAGTGGTTCGTGCGCCAAACAATTGCCATGTGTGAATCTTTTGCGACCGACCGTAACACCTGCGTTTCAGGGGGTGCAAGCGCCAGATTGGATGTTTAAGCGGCGGAAAATTGGATACGGCCTAGCGCGCGTCGCCTGTGGTCGGGCCGGAGTGTCTGCCGTGCCCCCTCGACCATTCAGGTGCAAAATAGCCGTCGGAGGTGATCGATGTGGCTGAACGTCAAAACGTCCCAAAACTGTGTCAGGTGGTGCTCGACTGCACCGACGCCAGGTCGCTCGCGGAGTTCTATCGCTCGTTGTTGGGCCTGCTGTACGGTCCCGGGGACAAGCCGCCGGAGCGGGGGCGGGCGGACGAGCGTGGCGACGACTGGCTCGTGCTGAGGACCGCCGACGGCACCCCACAACTGGCCTTTCAGCAGGTGGACCAGTTGGCGGCACCGACCTGGCCGGACGGTTCGGTGCCGCAGCAGTTGCACCTGGATCTCAGCGTGACCTCGATCGAGGAGCTGAAGGCGCAGCACGAACGGGTGCTGGCTCTCGGCGGTCGGCTGTTGTCCGACCAGAAGAACGGCCCCGACGAACCCTTCCGGGTCTACGCGGACCCGGCCGGACATCCTTTCTGCATCTTCGTCGCCTGAGAGGAGTCGGGGCCGTACCGCCCGGTCGCCGGTCGGGGTACGCCTCGACGGTGCTGTTCCGAGGGGGCTCTTCGCCACGTGGCGAGCCTTTGCCCAAGCGCCCGCTTCGCGTCACTGAGTTGCTGCGGATCCACGAGATGCCCCGTCCACCAGTCATCGGAGGCCGGCCATCGCCCCGGTCCAGGGGTACCAGTGGGTGGAGGTGGCCGTGGGTGGGTTGCATGGGGGAGGATTCATTCGGCGATGCTTATTGTGGGCCAAGACAGGTGGTGCTGGTCGGCTCGCCCGTCCTTACTCCCGGTGCCGGTCGGCCCGCTCACGCTGATTAGGCGGCGCGGCGTACCGGGCGAAGCAGGGTGAGTGCTCGAAGGGCGTCGGCGCGGGAGATGGGTTGGTCGTCGTCGGATTGTATGGTCAGCGCGATCTCGATGGCCTGGCGGATCCAGGCGGTTTTGGTGATGCCGGCGTCCTTGGCGGCCATGGTGACGGCGTCATCGAGGTCGGTTGGCATGCGTAGGGACCGCACGACCATGACCTCGGCGCCTTCTGGTGGGAGGGAGGCAAGTAGTTCGGCCTCCTGTTCCGCGGTGGCTGGCGCTGGGTCGAAGGTGAGGTCGTTCATCAGCGCGGCGGCCTCTTCAGGGGTGCGCGGCAGGTGCTGCTGGTTGTCGTTCATCGCGTCTGCTCCCATCGGGTGAAGTCGGCACGTTCGGCGTCGCTCATGTCTCGTGCGCCGATGATTTTCCAGGTGAAGCCGTCAACGTGGTGTACAGCCACGATCAGGGGCCGGCCGTTGCGGGTGCGCGCCCACACCGTCAGCACCCGCAACCCAGTGGCATCAGCGCCGGGGCGCGGCCACCGCTGCTTTGCCTCCAGGACTTGACGGACTTCGTAGGGCTGAATATCCGCCAGGGCCTGCAACGCCCACTCTTCCCACTCGTACGGCACAGGACGTAGTGTAATACACATGTATTCTAGCAGCTAGGCGCGCCGCTGCGAACAAGCCTCGACCACCGCTGAGCGGCCACCGCGCAGGGGGAGCAGGCCCGCTCGTCCGCCGATCACGACGAGAACGTTGCGCCCCATCCTTTGATGGCGTCGTCCGGCTTCTGGCAGGTCCGCCCGCGAGGGCGGTCCCGATGGCGGGGACAGATGGCGTGCGCTATCGACGGCGCCACCATGTTCGTGCCCGACAGTGCGGCGAACCTGGCGGTCTGTCCGCGCCAGGCCGGCAACCAAGACGGGCACCGGCACCCGATGCCGCGGCCGATCGCCGGCCACCGGGAGCACCACCGCGGCAATCAGCCCGCACCGGCAGCGGTCTTCCCCGCCCTGAGCGAGTAAGAGTTGCGTACCCCTGCGGCGTTTGCGCCCACACTATCCGCCGGGAGTTGCTCCACCTGCGCTGACGTCACCGCTTCCGCGTCGGCGGGGGCAGCGGTGAGGCGCGGCAGCCCGCGTCCTCGGGGGCACGACGAGGAGCTTGTCGAGGCGCTCGTGCCCACCCCGCGGCCGGTCGCGCCGCCGGAGCCGGCACCCCTGCCGGTGCTGCCGCCGCCGGCGGCCCGCCGGCCTGACGGTGGCGTGCTATTCGACGTGGCCCACGCGGACGCCGCCGGCCGGATCACTGCCCGTCCGCTGCTGCGCGCCCTCGGTTGGACACCCGGACTCACGCTGCACGTCGACGTCGTGAACGGCGCGGTCCTCATCATCCCAGCACCCGATGGCACGCACGGCGTGGGCACCCGCGAGGAACTGCCCCTACCCGCCGCCGCCCGACGCCTGTGCGGCATCGTCACCGGCGAACCCGTGCTCTTGGCCGCCCTGCCAGGCCAGAACCGCATCGTCGTGCACCCCTCACACACCATCGCCGCGGTCCTGGCCGACCTGCACGCCCGCATCCTCGGAGAGTCCCCATGACCACAAAACCCGACCGTGTCGCCACCGCCCGGGCGCTACTCGCGCACCTTGGCCTGAGCGCCGCCGACCTCACCAGCCCCGGCGTGTTTACCGTGCCGACAGTCGCCGACTATCTGCCTGCTGTTGTAGCCGCAGCGAGCCCAGGTACCCGATGTACCTACGGAAGCTCCTGGCGACGGCTGGCCGCCGCACTCGGCGACCGACGCATCGACGCGGTGCGCACCAGCGACCTCGAAGCCCTCATGCGACAAGCCATCACCAGCGCCCGGCCGCACCGCAACTCCCGCGGCGGCCGCCATGCCGGCGAGCACCTCATCGCCGCCGCCCGCGCCTTCTACAACCGGGCCATCGCCGACGGCTACCTCACCGCCGGAGACAGCCCCGCCCACCGGATCCGCAAACCCCGCCGGCTGCCCAACACCCGCCGCGCCCTCACCCCGGACGAACTGTCCGACATCAACTCCGCCGCGCGTAGCGGCGGCAACGACATCATCCTCGACGCACTGCTACTGCGCTTGCACACCGAAACCGCCTGCCGACGCGGCGGCGCCCTCGCGCTGCGCCTGATCGACCTCGACACCGAGCACGCGCTGATCCGGCTGTCCGAGAAGGGCGGCACCCAACGCTGGCAGCCCATCACCCCGATGCTCGCCAGCCGGCTGAGCGACCACGCCCAAGCCCGCGGCGCCGCCGCACCGACCGACGCGCTGCTGCGCTACCGCAACAGCCAGCCCGCCACCTACCGCCGCTACGACCTGCTCTGGGCCCGCATCGGCCGACAGCTACCGTGGGTCGCCACGCAGGGTGTCTCCACCCACTGGCTACGCCACACCACCCTCACATGGGTCGAACGGCACTTCGGCTACGGCATCGCCCGCGCCTACGCCGGACACACCGACAGGCGCGGGCCCGCCACCACCACCTACATCAAAGCCGACCTACACGCCGTCGCCACCGCGCTGGCCGCCCTTACCGGTCGACCCCATCCACTTGCCACGTCCGCACCGGCCGTCAGTTGACCGATCAGCCCTTCAACGCGAGCAGCCAGTACCTGGACCAGCAGCAGCGGGCCACGACCCTGCGAGTCCTGGCCACCATGCCGGCCATCACCTACCGCGGGCCGCACACCGATATCGTGGGGCGGCTCGGCCTGGCCTTCGACGTCGTCGCCGGCGGCTCCACCTCGACGGTCGTCATCGACCAGAGCACGGGGGAGCTGCTGGCCGCGACCGAGAGGATCACCAGCGGCTTCCGGCCGGGCCTGTTCTCCTACGTCCTCATCCTCGGATGCGGTCACGCCAGCACCGCCGACCGCACGCAGCCACCGGGAGCCGCGAACCGGTAACGAGCTGACCGGTCGCCGATCTGGGGAGGGAAGCGGCCGGTCACGGCCGGCGGCAGCGGCCCCCGTCCGCTGCCGCCGGCCACCCCTGGGGCCACCAGCGACATCCCGCTCACGGCCACTAGCGAGCGCCACCCGCCCCGCTGGCCCTCTACCAGCCCCACACGCCGCCGTGCAGCAACGACTTGAAGTGTTTCCCCGTTTTGCTCAGCTTGCCCGCGATCGTCTCATCGATCCTGCTTCACCTCTGCACTAGAGCTGCTCAGTCCCGCTGTCGTGGCGTACGGCCCGCGGAGGGCGGGTGAAGTGTGCGGCGCCGTGGGTGAGAGCGGCGAGGGTCGGCGCCAGGAAGCAGACCGCGGCGCAGGTGGCCAGCACGGGCGTTGGGCCGAATGCGGCGATGGCCGGGGCGATGAGCGCGAGGCCGGCAGGTGCCAGGCCGTAGGAGACGAGGAAGTCCAGGGACGACACCCGGGCCAGTGCGCGGGGGTCCATCTCCCGCTGGATGGCGGTGAACCAGGGCACGTTGAACAATTCGATGCCGATGCCGGCCAGTGTGTAGGCGGCGACGACCGCGAACTGGTGCGCCGGCAGCAGCAGGCTCAGCGGAGCGAAGCCGTAGCACGCCAGTCCGGCGAGGGCGGTCCAGCCAGGCCGGTGGGGCTGCCAGCGGGCGAGCGTCAGGGCGCCGGCGAGCGCGCCGACGGTGTAGGCGGTGGTGGCGGCGGCCAGCACGATCTCCGTGCCGTAGCGGTCTCGGCTGATCACCGGAAGAGCCACTCCGGTGGCCGAGTAGCCGGTGGCGATCACGGCGGTGAGGGCAGCCAGGCCGGCGAGGAACCAGGGATGCCGGCGGGCCTCCCGGATGCCGTCGACGAACTCTGCCCGGAAGCGGCGGGTGTTGGTGGCGGCGGGAACTGTGCGGTGCGTGCCGGCGGGGGGTGACAGGGCGGCGACGGCCCAGAGCGCCGCCGTACCCAGCAGCAGAACCGGAATGGTGGCCACGACCGCCAGCAACACCGTCAGCGCGGGCGCGAGCAGGGTGGTGCCGCGTACGGCGAAGGTGATGGCGGCGTTCGCGGGCTGGCGCCGCCCGGCGTCGACGACCTCGGCGGTGAGCGCCTGGAACGCCGGCCGGCACGCGCCCTGACCGGCCCCGACAACGGCCGCGGCGACGGCCATCAGCGCCACCGACCGGCCCAGGCCGGCCGCGATCAGCGGGGTGGCTAGGGCGGCGGCCACGCCGGACCAGAACACCACGGCCCGTCGCGAGTGCCGGTCGGCGAGCACACCACCGACCGGCACTGCGACCAGGAAGCCGACGGTACGGGTGGCCAGCACGATCCCCAGGCCCGTCGGGTCGAGGCTGCGATCGAGCACCGCCAACCCGAGGATGAACGGCATCGCCCAGGTGGCCAGGCCGGACGCGGTGGTGCCGCACCACAGGCGCAGGAACGCGGAATCGCGCAGCAGCGTCCGGCCACCGGTCGGCGCCGTATCGGGTCGGAGGGTGACGGGCATCGGGGTCAGGAACGGACGCCGCGCAGGTATTCGGCGAACTTCTCCAACCCGTCGATGTTGCGCGGGCCGGAAATGCCTTCGTTGTAGTCGAGCACGAAGAACCGGTCGTTGACCACGGCCGGCAGGCTCTTCGTGGCGGGGAAGTTCTTCAGAAAGTCGATCTTCTCCTGCGCGGGCTTGTCGGCGTAGTCGAGAATGATGATCACCTCCGGTCGACCCTCGACCACGGCCTCCCAGCTGACCTGCGTCCAGCGGGCGTCCATCTCACCGAAGATGTTGCGCCCCCCGGCGAACGTGATGATGTCGGTGGGCGGCACCTGCCGGCCGGCGGTGAACGGCTGGTCGGTACCCGAGTCGTAGAGGAAGACCGGCAGCCGCTCGGCGGGTGCCGCCGCCCGCGCCGCGTCGACGCGCTCCCGCATGCCGCCGACGACCTCGGCAGCCTTCGCCTCGACGCCAAAGATGCTGCCCAGTCGCTCCAGATCCGTGTAGAGACCCTCGAACGGCGTGATCCGCTGCGGGAAACCGGGATAGTTGAAGCACGACTCGCTGTGCATGAAGCTCTGAATGCCGAGCCCATCGAGGATCTGCGGGGTGATGCCCCGCGCGTCGCTGAAACCGGAATTCCACCCCGCCACCACGAAGTCGGCGCCGGCGTCGACGACCAGTTCCCGGTTGAGCAGGTCGTCACTGAGGAACTCGACCTTGGCGTACTCCGACGCCCAGGGCGACTCGGTGACCGGCGGGTTGGCCGGCGGCATCACGTAGCCGTGCACGTGGTCGGTGAGGCCGAGGACGAACATCTTGTCGGCGCTGCCGCCCTCATACATCACGGCCCGCTGCGGCGTGCTGTATTCGACCTCCTCGCCGCACCGCGGCACGGTGACCGTGCGGGCGTCGGCGGAGGTCTGCACGTCGGCGCCGCAGGCCGACAGCAGCAGAGCGGCGGTCAGGCCGGCGGCGGTGGCGCGCAGCGGTCCGGTGGCGGGATGGAACCTGGTCATCATGTACGGGGTGCTTCCTCTTCGACGGATGGTTGTCGGGCGTACTCGGCGGGTGGGTGCAGGGCGTAGAGCAGTTGCGGGTCGCCGGTGAGCGGATGCGCGACCACGGTGGCCGAGACACCGAACACCTCACGTATGAGGTCGGTGGTCAGCACCTGCCAGGGAGTGCCGGCGGCCACCAGGGCGCCGTCGGCGAGCACGCCGATGCGGTCGCAGGTCGCGGCGGCGAGGTTCAGGTCGTGCAGGACCACGAGCACGGTCAGACCCGATCCCCGCAGCAGGGACAACAGGTGGATCTGGTGCCGGATGTCCAGGTGGTTGGTGGGCTCGTCCAGGATCAGGATCTCGGGCTCCTGCACCAGTGCGCGGGCCACCATGACGCGCTGCCGTTCCCCACCGGAGAGGCTGAGGACACCGCGTCGGGCGAGGTGGGTGAGGTGCAGCCGAGCCATCGCCCGTTCGCAGAGTTCCCGCTCACGACGGCTCAGCGCCCGGTTGCCCCGCAGGTGCGGGGCACGGCCGAGGGCGACCACCTCCGCGACGGTGAAGTCGAGGTCGGAGCCACTGTCCTGGGTCAGCGCAGCGACCGACCGGGCGCTGTCGCGCGGCGCCAGGGTGGCGAGGTCGTCCCCGCCGACGCGGACCACCCCGCCCGTCGGGCGTAACGCCCGGTAGACGCAGCGCAGCGCGGTGGACTTGCCGGAGCCGTTCGGGCCGACCAGACCGACGACCTGTCCCCGGCCGACGGCCAGCGACAGGTCCCGTACCAGCAGGTGGCCGTCGGTGGCCACGGTGACGGCGTCGAACTCCAGGTCCATCGTCAGCGCCCGCCGAAGAGGTAGCCGCGGCGACGCATCAGCGCGATGAAGACCGGCACCCCGACCAGCGCCGTGATCACTCCCAGCGGCAACTCCCGAGGGGCGACCACGGTACGGGAGAAGAGGTCCACCCACACCATGAAGACCGCGCCGACCAGGGGTGTCACCAGCATGACCCGGGCGTGCGTCGCGCCCACCACGATCCGTACCACGTGTGGCAGCACCAGGCCGACGAAGGCGATCGCCCCGCTCACGGCCACCGTCGCACCAGTGATCAAGGACGTGACGACGAACAGCAGAGACCGTGTCCGCGTACTGTCCACCCCGAGGCTGGCCGCGGTCTCGTCGCCGAACGTCAGCACGTCCAGCGTGCGACTCTGCCGACGCAGCAGGACGACGCCCGCGAACACCACGGCCGCCACCGGTGGCAGCGAGCCCCAGGTGGCCGCCCCGAAACCGCCCATCGACCAGAACAGCAACGTGCTGGTGGCCTCGCTGTCGGGCGAGAAGTACACGATCATCGCCATCACGGACTGGAAGCCGAACGACATCACCACGCCGGTCAGCACCAACCGCAGCGGGGTGAGCCCCACCCGACTCCAGGCCGCCAGGAACACCAGCGCGGTGGCCAGCATCGCGCCGAGGAAGGCACCCGCGGACACGGCGTACACACCGGCCGCGGCCAGACCGCCGGAGACGGTGACCGCGACCGCGCCGACCGACGCGCCGGAGGAGACGCCCAGCACGAACGGGTCGGCGAGCGCGTTGCGCACCAGGGCCTGGACGGCCACCCCGACGGCGCCGAGCCCGGCACCCACGCACGCCGCCAGCAGCACCCGGGGCGTACGGATCTGCCAGATGATCTGGTACCGGGTTGCCTCGTCGGCGGAGACGATTCCGCCGGTGATGCCTGCCCACAGGTAGCGGGCGGTGGCTTCCGGTGGCACGACCGCCGCTCCCAGACCGATCACCACCAGCACGGAGGCGATCAGGGCGAGGACGAGCAGCCCGACGATCGGCGTCACCCGGGCAGCCTGCTCGCCGGGTGCCGCCACCTGCCTACGGGGCGTGGCCGCGTCCGCGCGCTCGGTGCCGGGTGCCAGGACGGCCGGTTCAGCGTGTGGACGGCCGACCACGCCATGCCCCCGAGATGAAACTGATTTTCATTGTGCGAACCCTAGCAGGTGGTGCGCCCGTCGCGGATTGCGCCGACCTGGGAGGTACCGGTGTCCTGCCGCAGTCACCGACGGCACCCGAGGGCCTGACGGTCGCGGACCTGGTGATGCGCGGCCGCCATCCCACCAGCGCTGGTTTCGTCAGTGGTCACGCGAACACCAGGAGGTGGGCCGCATGTCGTGATGGTCCTGCACGACCTGAGCCTTGCCGCCCGCTACGCGACGTGCTCGTCGCAATGAAGGACAGCCGAATCGTCGCCACGGCGCGCCAGCAGAGGTCCTCACCCGGATCTGCTGGAAACCGTGTTCGGCCCGCGCGACGGTGGTGCCCCGACCCGGCTACCGGCACACCTCATGGTCGTTCCCGTGCCACGCTCGGCGAAGCTGTGTCCCGGGGCGTAGCCGGGCTGGTCGCAGTTGACCAAGACGGACGGTTGGCCGTGGATCCTCGAACGTGGACCCGATGTGCTCCAGGGCGTCTGCCGGGCCAGCACGGACGTGGGAAACAGCCATTGATGCCGGCGATCCGGTCACCCCGGCGAGACCGCTACCGCGAACCGGACCGTGGTCGTAAACACGAGGTCGCCCGCCACCGCTCGCGCGCGCTCCACCACCGGGGTCACCTCGGCGAGCGCCTCCGGTAACCGCCGCGCTGGGATCTGCTCCAGCAGGCTGCGTGCACCGTGGGACCAGATCCAGGCCGACCAATGCTCAACGTCGCGGAACCGGCTCTCGAACGCGGCGTCGGTGACGTGCACGTCTCGGTAACCCGTCTCGCGTAGCAGCACCGCGGTCGACTCCGCCGTAGCGAACAGTGCATCGTGTTCCGAGGTCGGCGACCGCCGGCGATCGGCTGGCAGGTAACCGACCAACATTTGCATCGCCTCGGTGAACCTCGGGTCCTGGCTGGCGAAAGTGGTCATGCCGATCCGGCCGTCCGGGCACAGCAACCGGCGATATCCACGCAGCGCGGCGGCTGGGTCGGACAGGAGAAACACCACGAACCCACCGAGCACCACGTCGAACTCCCCCGGCGGCAGCGCGGGCGACTCGGCATCGCCCAGTTCGACCTGGACCTGCGACAGTCCGGCCGCGCGGACCTCGGCCCGGGTCAGCTCGACCATCGTCGGTGCCAGATCGATACCGACGACCCGGCCGGTCGCGCCCACGGCGCGGGCCGCCGGCACCAGCACGGCACCCCGCCCGCAACCGACATCGAGAACTCGCTGGCCGCTGCGAACACCGGCGCGGTGTACCAGTTCCACCCCAGGAGGGCCGAAGAAGTCGACTCCGAGCTGTTCATAGGTTGCTGCCCCACGCTCGAACGCCCCGACCAGAGCTGCCTTGCGCCGCGTCTCCTCGGTCATGCCGCCTCTGATGTCACGAACCGGCCGAAGGCGCCGCAGTCGTGCCTCCGGAGGACGGGCACCATCATTCCGAACATGACTTTCAAACGCAACAAGGTGCGCCGATGCGTCGACCCCTGGCTCACCAGATCGACGTGTGCCGCCCTGCATCAGGGGACGAGTTGCACGGTCGTTGTGGTCCTGTGCGACGCGCCCTATGCGTGGCCGTGCTCGGACTCGGCGCCGGGCGGACGAGTGGCGTCCCGTAGACGTGTCAGTGCTCGTCGTAATGGCCGCCGTGTGCGGCGTGTCGGTGATCATGGTGAATGTAGTCGAGGTGGTCGCCGTGCAGCACCGGGGAGTGGCCACAGCCATCCCCGTGGACATGGTCGTGATCCTCGGCGACCACGTGCTCACCCGACACGCACTCGTCGTAGTGGTCGTCGTGTGCTCGGTGTACGTGCCCGTCATGGAGGTAGTCGGTGTGTCCGTCGTGCACGACCGACACGTGCCCGCACCCGTCACCGTGACGGTGAACGTGCTCCTCGGCGGGATGGTGCCCCTCGGTGCTGCATTCGTCGTAGTGCCCATCGTGTGCGTGGTGTAGGTGCCCGTCGTGCACGAAGTCCACGTGTCCGAGATGCTGCACGCTTGCGTGTCCGCAGTCCGGCCCGTGGGTGTGGCGATGCTCGACGGTGTGGATGCGGTGGCTGGTGCTGGTGCTCATGCGGTCCTCCCGAAGATGGCTTGCGCCTCGACAATATATGCGCGAAGACGCATCTGTCCGGCGGTCGAGAACATGCTGTCGTCGCCCTGAAGTGGCGGAGGGTGAGGGCGGCGGCTTCGCCATCACTGCGCGAGCTCGCGTCGACGTCGTCAAGGCGGCGGCGACGCCCGCCGAAAGTGGGCCGAATGCTCCTCGCGCGACCAGTGGTGGCGGGCCGAACGCGAGGGCGAAGAAGGAAACGAAAACCAATACCGTTAAGCTGGACGTCCTCTCGTGAAGGAGATCCCTGTGGCCGTACCGAAGCGGAAGATGTCGCGGTCGAACACCCGACACCGGCGCGCGCAGTGGAAGGCGAGCGTGCCTCGGCTGGTGCCGTGTGCGTGCCCGCGGAAGGAGATGGTGGTGCCGCACCGGGCCTGTGCCCACTGCGGCCTGTACAGGGGGCGTCAGGTGGTGGATCAGCCGTGAGTGGGCGTCTGCCGGTGACCGTGCTGTCGGGCTTCCTGGGTGCCGGGAAGACCAGCCTGCTCAACCACGTCCTGGCCAACCGTGACGGGCTGCGAGTCGCGGTGATTGTCAACGACATGAGCGAGGTCAACATCGACGCCGCGTTGGTCCGAGACGGTGGAGCGCTGTCGCGGACCGAGGAGCGGCTGGTCGAGTTGACCAACGGATGCATCTGTTGCACGCTGCGCGACGATCTGCTCGACGAGGTGGCCCGGCTGGCGCGGCTGGGCCGCTTCGACTACCTGCTGATCGAATCCAGCGGCATCTCCGAGCCGATGCCGGTGGCCGCTACGTTCGCCTTCGGCGTGGAGGACGGGCAGGTGCTCGACGACCTGGCCCGGCTGGACACCACCGTCACCGTCGTCGACGCGGCGGGTCTGCGGAGCAGGATCCAGTCTGGGGAGAGCTTGGAGGCGCGCGGGCTGGCGGCATACGAGGGGGACGACCGGGGTGTCGCCGACCTGCTGGTCGACCAGATCGAGTTCGCCGACGTGCTGGTAGTCAACAAGACCGATCTGGTCGCACCGGGCGATCTGGCGGTGGTGGAGGCGCTGCTGAGCCGTCTCAATCCGACGGCCCGACAGATCCGCGCTGTTCACGGGCGGATCGCCCCGGCGGAAATCCTGCACACCGGTCGGTTTGACCTGGAACGGGCGGAGACCGCGCCCGGATGGGTCGCCGAGCTCAACGGCGGGCACGTGCCGGAGACCGAGGAGTACGGCATCTCCAGCATGGTGTTCCGCGATCATCGGCCGTTCCACCCACGGCGGCTGTGGGACCTGCTTGGCGGCGGCCTGGACGCCTTCGGTGTGGTGCGCTCGAAGGGGTTCTTGTGGCTGGCCAGCCGGCCAGACGTGCTGGCCCTCTGGTCACACGCCGGCCCGTCGGGACGCTGCGACCCGGTCGGTGTGCCGGTCGCGGTGTCCGGGCAGTGGCCGGAGGATACCGGCGAGCGGGCCGAGCTGGAGTCCCGCTGGCATCCGGTGTTCGGTGACCGGCAGCAGGAGCTCGTCTTCATCGGTGTCGATCTGGACGGCGAGGGTCTGCGGGTTGCTGTGGCCGCCTGCTTGCTCACCGATACCGAGATCGCGGCCGGACAGGACGCGTGGCGGGCGCTGCCGGACCCGTTTCCGGAATGGGATCTTGGCGACCTGCACGACCACGCGAACCCGGTCTCGGTGTGACGATGCCGAGCACGGTGGTCCCGGACGCCATCGCCCGGTGGCGGCGCGACGGAGAGATCATGATGCGCCAGTAAACAGCCGGGCGCGTGGACCTGCTTGCCGCTGGCCTCGCCGCCGTTGAGCAGATCCACGGGTATGCACACATGCAGGTGCTCGACATCGGGGGCGGGCCGGACACCACCGCCGAGGCGATGCTTCATCGGTGGCCCGACACGCACGTCACCGTGCTGGACGTCGACCTGGCCCTGCTTGCCCTGGCCGATACTGCCCTGTCGCAGGTGCGTACCGTCCGGGCCTGCGGCGCGAAGGGTGAGGGCCCGATCCTCGGCACCGACGAAAGCTACACGTGGTGGACCCGCCATCGGCACGTTCACCAACGCATGGCCTCTGGTCGCTGCATGGAAGGAACCGATGAACTGGCAGGAACCTCGACCGGCCCTGTTCGTCCGCGGCGACACCGCCTACGTCACCGAGCCTGCCATCAAAGGAGGTGCACCAGCTCGACCTCGCTGCTGGCAAGCTCGTCGGCTCGGTGGACTGACCGCGATTCGTAACGAGATCAGCGGAACGTTGTCAGCCCACTGAGCTCCAGGAAACCCCCGGCGGCAGAGGTGGTCCTTGCCGCCCTACCGCCGGGGAACTGGCAGCCTCCGGGGGTTCAGGCGGGATCGGTCCGGGTCACCTGCCCACGTCGTTGGGTTGACGCGTTCAGATCAAGCTAGAACACTGTCCATCAACCACCTGATAATGGTTGTCATTCCGGAGATACGGGACGGAGTTCACGCATGACGCAAACCTCCGACAGGGACGAGCGGCCAGGCAGCCCGTCGGACACCACCTCCCGGCCCGACACGGCGGAAGCCTTCTTCGCTCCCGTGAAAGGCAGCCTGGCCGCGATCATCGGGCTGAGCGTCCTGGGCGCGGTCAGCGGCGTGGTGCCGTTCATTGCGATCGTTGAGCTGGCCCGCGCCCTGCTGCCGGCGCTGTCCGGCGGTCAGGTTGATCCCGAGCGTGTGTGGGTGATCGTGCTGGTCGCCGTGCTCGCCTTGTTCGTGAGCTTCGGCACGGCGTTCGCGTCCGGGATGGTCAGCCACCTGGCCGACGCGGAGCTGCAGCTGTCGCTACGGCAGCGGATCATCCGGCATTTGCAGCGCCTGCCGCTGGGTTGGTTCGACACGCGCAGCTCGGGGAGGGTGCGCAAGCTGGTGGAGAACGATGTCGTCGCGCTTCATCAGCTCGTCGCCCACGCGATCCAGGACGTCATCACCGCGGTCGCCGTTCCGGTCATCAGCATTGTCTACCTCTTCGCGGTCCAGTGGCAGCTCGCCCTGGCCGCACTCGTGCCGTTGGTGATCACAGCCACTCTGTATCCGATCTTGATGCGCGGCGGGGCGGAGAAGTATCGACAGTATGACGAGGCGGCGGGCCGGTTGTCGGGGGCGACGGTCGAGTTCGTACACGGCATCGCCGTTGTTAAACGCTTTGGTCAGCTGGGCCGCAGCCACCGCCGCTACCGCGACGCGACGAAGACCTATGTGGAGTTCGTCGGGCAGTGGACGCGAGAGACCGCCGCGATGTTCACGGTGATCGAGATCATCACCTCCCCGGTCGTCATGCTCGTGTGGCTGCTGGCCGTCGGCGTGTGGCTCGTGAACGCGGGGACCGTTGACCCGATTGACGTGCTGCCGGGGCTGTTGCTCGGTCTCGGGCTGACGAGCCCGCTGATGAAGCTCGGCTCGTCGGCGCAGTTCCTGCGCAACGCGACGAAGGCCCGGCAGTCCCTCGCTGCGTTCTTCGCGCTGCCGGCGGTGCCGCAGCCGTCATGGCCGCGCACCCCGGAGGGGAGCACCGTCGACTTCCAGGATGTCTCGTTCAGCTACGACGGTGAGCATCGTGTGCTGCACGAGATCGCGACGAACTGTTCGCCCGGCACCGTCACCGCTCTGGTAGGGGCTTCGGGCTCCGGCAAGTCCACGCTGGCCAAGCTGGTGCCCCGCTTCTACGACGTCACGCAGGGCCGGGTGGCACTCGGCGGCGTGGACGTGCGCGAGATCGCCTCCCACGAGCTGTACCGACAGGTCGGCTTCGTGTTCCAGGACGTGCGGCTGCTGCGCGCGAGCCTGCGCGACAACATCCGCCTTGCCCGCCCGAACGCCACCGACGGGGAGATAGAGCAGGTGGCCCGCGCGGCGCAGATCCACGACCGCATCCTGCGCTTCCCGCGCGGCTACGACTCGGTCGTGGGCGAGGATGCGAACCTTTCCGGCGGCGAGGCACAGCGCGTCACGATCGCCCGCGCTCTACTCACGGACGCGCCGATCCTCGTGCTCGACGAGGCGACTGCGTTCGCCGACCCCGACTCGGAGGCGGCAATCCAGACCGCGCTCAGCGCGCTGGCCGCGGATCGCACGGTGCTCGTGATCGCGCACCGGCTGCACACGATCGTCGGCGTCGACAAGGTCCTCGTCCTTGACGGCGGGCGCGTCATCGAGCGCGGCACCCATGCCGAGCTGGTCTCCGCCGGTGGGCGCTTCGCGCAGATGTGGTCCGCCTACCAGGCCAACCATGCGCGCTCACTCCCGGAAGGAGCTCGAGGATGATCCGGCGTCTGCTGCACTACTCGTCCCCCCAGGCACGTCGCCTCGTCATCGCCGAGCTGGCGTTCATCGTCGCCACTGCGGTGCTTCAGGGCGTCGCGTTTCTCATGCTCGTGCCGCTGCTACGTGCCCTGTTCCGCGGCGACGTGGTGACTGCCGGAGCGTGGCTCACCGCCCTCGCCGGAGTCGGCCTCGCCTACGCGGTGGCGTTCTGGTTCGCCAGCCAGATCGGCATGAAGGCCAGCACCGCAGTGCTCGACTCGCTGCTGACCCGCCTCGGCGACCGGCTCGTGCAACTGCCGGTCACCTGGTTCGACACCGACCGCTCCGGGCTGGTCACCGGCATCGCCACCCAGGGTGCGATGTTCGTCTCCACCACCCCGTACGCAATCCTCCGCCTCATCCTCACCGGCTTCATCACCCCCGGCACCGTCCTCATCGGTATGTACTTCTTCGACTGGCGCCTCGCACTGGCGATGACGGCGGCGGTTCCGGTGATGGTGCTGGGATACCGGTGGCTGCGCAATGGGATCGCCCGAGGGGACGCGGCCCACTCCCGGGCGATCGCCGACGCCTCCAACCGCGTGATCGAGTTCACCCGCGCCCAGTCCGCGCTGCGCACCGCCGGCGACGGCTCGGTCGCCAGCCGGCTTGTCGAGGAGGCGCTGCAGCGTCAGCATCGCGTCTATCGGGGGGTGCTACTCACCGGTGGCGCGGCGATCGCGACGTTCGCCGGCATCGTGCAACTCTCCCTCACGGTCATCCTGGTGCTGGGCGCCTACCTCGCGGTCGGCGGCTCCGTCGACCCGGCGACCCTCATCGCCCTGCTCGTGCTCGGCGTGCGCTTCAACGAGCCGATCGTCGCTGCAGGCGACCTCGGCGGCGGCATCTCCATCGCCCGGACCACGCTCGACCAACTCGACGAGTTCGCCGATCTCCCAGCGTTGCCCGAGCCGGAGGCGCCGCACACGCCGGCAGATTGGTCCATCGGCTTTCACGACGTCACCTTCGGCTACGGAGGAGCACCCGTGCTGCGCCACCTGTCGTTCATCGCCCCGTCAAACCGTATGACGGCAATCGTCGGTCCCTCGGGCTCCGGCAAGACGACGATCACCAAGCTCATGGCCCGCTTCTACGACCCCGAGGACGGCATGGTGACCATCGGCGGCACCCCCATCCCGGCGCTCGGCACCAGCGTGGTCGAGGCCGCTGTCGCCCCGGTGTTCCAAGACGTCTACCTCTTCGACGACACGATCCTCAACAACGTCTGGATCGGCAATCCCGAGCTGACCCGCGAAGAGGTCGTCGCCGCTGCCACCCGTGCCCGCGTTGACGAGATCGTCGACCGGCTACCCGGCGGATGGGACGCCCGGGTCGGCGAGGGCGGCTCGAACCTCTCCGGAGGCGAACGCCAGCGCGTCTCCATCGCTCGCGCGCTACTCAAGGACGCCCCGATCGTGCTGCTCGACGAAGCCACCTCAGCGCTCGACATCGGCAACGAGATCGCCATCGGCGAGGCCATTGACCAGGCCCGCGCCGACCGGACGCTGATCGTCATCGCGCACCGGCTGCAGACAGTCATGACTGCCGATCAGATCGTCATGCTCGACGGCCAGGGCGGCATCCGAGAGTCTGGCACCCACGCCGAGCTGCTCGCGGCCGGCGGCGCCTACGCCAGCTACTGGCGCGAGCGCATTGACGCCGCAGGCTGGCAGCTCGCCTCCCAGGACACTCCTCGCTAATTGTCGAAAGGAGTCGTCCATGGCAGAGACGACCCTCATCGCCAGCGCTGACGCGGTTCCATCGCGCCATGGCGATGGAACCAGGATGTCGACATCCCGGCCCTCGCCGAACTGGCCACACGGCGAGACGGGCGTGGCAGACCCTCGTCTTCGAGGCGCGCAGGCGCAGGCCCACCGGCCGCGGCGGGCAGACGGCCGACATCATCGACAACGATTCGCTTTGCTATGGAAGTCATTTCCATAGGGCGAGATGATGCCCCAGACCTGGCCTAACGCAGGACGGAGGAATGATCATGAGTGACGGCGCTGGTGTGCAGCTGGGAGCGGTCGAGCAGACGTTGATGATCCCGCTGTACGGGCGTGCGGTGGAGACCCGCAAGCGCAGGCCGCTGCTGAGCGATCCCCGCGCGGTGCAGATCGTCGAGTCCCTCGACTACGACTTCACGCGAATGAAGGCGTCCGCCAGCGGCGCCACGGGTGCCGTCTTGCGGACGGTCATGTTCGATGTGTGGGTGCGCCGATTTCTGGCCGAGCACCCCGACGGAACGGTTGTGGAGATCGGCACTGGCCTCAACACTCGGTTCGATCGGCTGGACAACGGCCGGGTCACGTGGTTCGACCTCGACCTTCCCAACGTGATTGCCTTGCGCCGCCGGTTCTTCGACGACACCGATCGACGCCAGATGCTGCCCGCCTCGGTACTTGACCAGGCATGGGTGCCGACGGTGCAGACCGGTCCGGGCCCATACCTGTTCGTGGCCGAGGCTGTCCTGCTGTACTTTGAGCCGCACCAAGTGGAAGATGCGCTCCACCTCATCGGAGCGAACTTTCCCGGCGCGTTGCTGGCGGCGGAGACCGGTGGGCGGGCGATGGCCGATTCGGTGAACCGCAATGACGTCCTGCGCTCGATGGGAGCACGGATGACCTGGATGTGCGAGGATCCCGCCGAGGTGGAATGCCTCGGCGTGCGACTACTCGAATCGCGTACGTTCCTCGAGCCCCCACCAGAGCTGCGCGCCCGGATGCCGCTACGGCTCCGGGCGCTATCACTCGTCATGGGCGCCGTGTTCCGCCGTCGAGTACGCAGTTACCGGCTGAACCTGTTCCGTTTCGTCGAAGACGTGACGGAACCTCGACCGGAGTCGGCGAGTAGGTGAGCACGTGATGGGGCCTCGTCCTAACCGGCTCTCCTGATCCGCTTGAGTGCTGGTGAGCGTGCTGCGGCAAATCGGGACCAAGTCGACCCGCACCCCAGCCGCGCAGCGGCGAGGAGGAGAGGCGGCGCGGTAGAGCCCTTCCGGGTGGCGTGGCTACGACAGGCAGGCACTGCGTGTGCCGCATCCTCGATCTTGAACAGCAATGTATGCAAGATCAGCCGTGCGCAGCTCTCTGCACTCCAACGAGTACCCGACACCTACTGGTGCAGATGTGCGCGCTGGCCCTCGCGGTCGAAGACCATGATCAGTTCGGCCGGCTCGTCAAGCGCTGTCATCGAGTGTGGCGTCATCGTCGAAAACTCGGCTGCCTCGCCCTTATTGACTTCGATCTGCCGCTCGCCGAGCCACAGCAGCACCCTGCCCTCGAGCACCAGGAACCAGTCGTACCCCGGATGGACCCGCTGGTCCGGCATCGTCGCCTCGGGCTCCAACCGGACCTTCATCGCCATGGTGCGCCCATCGACGCGGCTCAGCGGCCATGTTGTGCGCGAACCCGAACGGTGCTGCACGGGACGGATCACCACGTCCTCGTCGCTGGTTGCCTCGAAAAGTACGTCGAGGCTGACCTGTAGCGCGTCGGCCAAGGGCACGAGCACATCGAGGCTGAGCGTCCGTTTGCCAGTCTCGACCCGGCTGATCGTCGACGGGCTGAGGTTGGTGCGCTCGGCGAGTTCGTCCAGGGAGTAGCCGAGCGTGGTGCGGATGCTTCGCAGCCGGGTGCGTGCCAGACGTTCCACTTCACGGCGGTCGTTCATCTCCCCAGCATGGAGACGCTTTGCGAATCTCGCAATCTGTCTTTCACATACCGCTAGGCGTTCCTACGCTAGACGCATGACAGACCGTGCCCACGGAACCTCCGAACACCTACCGCACCAGAGCATCGTCCGCAGATGCGACGTTGCCGTCATCGGCGGATCGGCGGCCGGTCTGGCCGCCGCGCTGCAGCTCGTTCGTCAGCGACGCTCGGTCATCGTCGTTGAGGACGGCACGCCGCGGAATGCGCCGGCCGCGCACATGCACGGCTACCTCGGACGCGAGGGCACCCCGCCCGAGGCGATGCGGACCATCGGGCGCGAGGAGGTCCATAGCTATGGTGGCAACGTCCTCACCGGCCGTGTCCTGGCGGTGCGGACGGAGGACGACGGGTTCCACCTCGCACTCTCGGGCGGCCACGGCCTCGTCGCACGCCGGATACTGGCCGCGACCGGCATCGCTGATGAGCTCCCCGACATCGAGGGCCTCGCCGAGCGTTGGGGCCGCCAGGTGATCAACTGTCCGTTCTGTCATGGCTGGGAGGTCCGCGACCTGCGGGTCGTGCAGATCGTCACGACAGCGATCGGACTGCACCCGACCCCGCTGATGCGGCATCTGACCGACCAGTTGACCGTGGTGCTGCATGACGCGACGGGGATCGACCCGGCCGCAGTGCAGACCCTCGTCACTTCCGGGGTCCCGGTGGTCGAGAGTGCTGTGCGCCGGGTAGCCGATGCTGGCCCGGACGGGTCACTTGTCGTCGAGCTCGCCGACGGCCGCAGCCTGCCAACCGACGCGATCCTCACCGGGGCTCGGTTCCGCCCCCGGGTCGAGACGCTCGCCGGGCTCGGCATCGTCACCACGGCCCACCCCAGCGGACTCGGTGACCTCGTCGCGGTTGACTCCACCGGACGTACCAACGTGGAGGGCGTCTTCGCCGCCGGGAACCTCACGGATCCGAGCGCCCAGGTCCTGCAGGCTGCGGCGAACGGCAGCTGGATCGGCGCCCAGATCGCCTTCAGCCTCGCCGCCGAGGACACCACGGCGGGCGTCCGCCCTTCCGGCGTCGCGATTGAGTGGGACAGTCGCTACGGGGAACAGGAACGCATGTGGAGTGCCAACCCGAACGGCACACTCATGACGGAGGCGACGGACCTGTCCCCCGGGCGGGCGCTCGACGTCGGCGCGGGTGAAGGAGCCGACGCGCTCTGGCTGGCCGAACGAGGCTGGCAGGTGACCGCCTCCGACGTCTCCAGTAGGGCACTCGACCGCATCCGGTCCGAAGCGGAACGTCGCGGGCTCGACGTGCGCACGCTGCACTGTGACGCCAACGACCCCGCCGCATACGCAGACGAGACCTACGACCTCGTCTCCCTGCAGTACGGTTCGTTCCAGCGCACCCCCGAGCAACGCGGCCTACGCAACCTGCTCGACGCCGTGACCGTCGGCGGGACGCTGCTCGTCGTCGGTCACGACCTGACCTCACTACAGCAGCCGTCGGACCCCGGCGAGCAGACCCGCATGTATGACCCGGAGGCGTACGTCGGCATCGACGAGATCGCCGCCGCGATCACGGCTTCAGGCGACTGGCGCATCGACGTGAACGAGACCCGCCCGCGCCCCCCAGGGGCGATGAGCACACACCACGTCAACGACGTCGTGCTGCGCGCCGTCCGATTGGGCCGCCGCATGGAGTGAAGGCCACGCCGAAGGGGTTGAAGGCCAAGCTAGCCATCCCGTCACGAGCCGGCTCGGGCGGCGAGCCGCTCCCGGCGGGCCGCGCCGCGTCGGCGGGCTGCGGCCACGACCGGGTCGAGGTCGAAGTCCGCGGATGTGTTGGCGATCGGCGAGGTCGAGGCGTCCGGTGCGGGCCTGTCCAGGTATGCCGCCAGTGCGCGGATCGATGGGTACGCGAACAGGTCCAGGACCGTCACCCGGTCGCCCAGCAGATCGCGTAGCCTGCGGTGCACCTTGACGAGAGTCAGTGACGTGGCGCCGAGGTCGAAGAATGAGCTGTCCTGGGCCAGGCTTCCCGGCTCGGCGGCCAGCTCGCCGGCGAGCGCCTCCGCCACCGTGCGGGAGAGGGAGCTGGCCGAGCGGTGGTCGCCGGTGGCCGTGCCGCCTCCGGCCGACCACAGGGCGGTGGGAGCGGCCGAGTCCCAGCCGTCGGGTGTCTGCCCTGCAGCGGCCAGCGCGCCCGCCAACTCCGCCGGATCCGCCTCCCGCCACCGGGCGGGCTCCGCGACGGCGTGCAGGAGCTGGACGTACGCGGCGATCAGCGCGTCGACGTATGCCGGTGGGAACGCCGCGTCGACCGCGTCCCAGTTGATCCGCAGCTCCCCGCCGTGCTCGAAGATCTGGTTGTCGAGCGCCACCCGAGGGGTCTGGCTGATCGCGTAAGTGGTCGTTCCGAACGCGCCCAGCAGCTCCGAGGCGTCGGCGCCTTGGCCGTCGGCCGTCGTGGTGCTGCCCAGTCCGCTGGAGAACACCACAGGCAGTGGCACCTGCCGGCGGCGGCGGGCGTTGAGTTCGCGAAGGACCTCGTTCCCGTGCACACCGTGCGGTCCGGTCGAGTGCTCGAGGTCGGCCCACAGCCGCCGTTGCAGCGCGGCAGCCCGCTCCCCGAAGGACGATTGTTCGCGATGATCGACGTCCAGCAGCACCGTCGAGGTGTAGTCGCCCACCACTCCGCGGTGAGCGGTGGGCCGGTCGAACGTGGTGATCACCAGGGTGAACCGGTCCCCACCGCCGGCCATCCGCAGCACGTCGCCGAACGCGGTGAGCAACAGGGCGGCGGGCGTGACCTCGGCCTGCTGGGCCACGAGCCGGAGCCGGTCCCACACGACTGGCGGCAGGACCGCGCGGTGCCGGTGATAGCGTGCCTGGGTCGGCACCCGCAGCGGCAGCGCCGGCCCGTCGCGCATCTCGTCGGCGGCCCGCTGCCAGTAGTCTAGAGCGCGCCGGCGGCGCTCCCCGCGTTGTGCGGACCGCACCTCCGCCACCCAGTCGGTGAAGGAGATCGCCGGTGCCGGCGGCATGGCCTCGGGTCGGGTATAGGCCAGGAACAGCTCCTCGGCGACGGTCACCGCGCTCTTCGCGTCGCAGAACAGCAGGTCGAGTCCGAAGTGTACCCGTGAGGTGCGCTTGTCGAGCAGGGTGACGACGATCGCGAAAAGTGGCCAGGTCGTCGGGTCGTGCACCCGGTGCGAGTGTTCCTCGCGGATGCGTGACAGCCGCTCCCGCTGCTCCGCCGGGGTCACGTGACGCAGGTCGACCACCGTCGTCGGGGCGTCGGGTACGTGCTCCCGGATGATCTGACGGGTGTCCTGGGTGAGGGTTGCCCGGAGCATCGGGTGCCGCGCGACGACGGTGCGCAGCGCGGCGGCGAACCGATCCTGGTCCAGGTCAAGGACATCGACCT
Source organism: Micromonospora sp. WMMD1082 (assembly GCF_029626175.1). Classification (NCBI taxonomy): domain Bacteria; kingdom Bacillati; phylum Actinomycetota; class Actinomycetes; order Micromonosporales; family Micromonosporaceae; genus Micromonospora; species Micromonospora sp. WMMD1082. The sequence goes on from NZ_JARUBM010000002.1 coordinate 3,682,690, forward strand.
CGGTGTAGTAGTGCGGCGCGACCGCGCTGCCGAGCCAGGTGTCGGCCCGTCCGAGGTAGTAGGCGAGTTGCATCTCCGTCAAGGCGAATGGCTCACCAGGCTCAACCGGCACGGGCGGCGGGGCTGGCACCGACGTGACCGGTGCCGGTGCGGTCGGCGCCGCTACGACCGGCACGGGCGGCTCGGCTAGGGACGTGCCCGGGTCGGGCCCGGCAGCGGCCGGGCTTTCGAGGTGGAGTTCAAGGATGTCACCGTCACCTGGAGACAGCCGCTCCCTGACCTGGTAGCCGGTGCCTACCAGCAGGCCCTGCACTTCGCGCAGCCAGCGACCCGCCTCGAGTAGCGTGTCGGCCAGCGGACGGTCCGGCGGCAGCTTGATGCGTATCGCCAGATCCATGCCCCGCGGCACGTCGAGCCGCAGTTCGCGGGCGGCCTCGGTCGGCGGCACCAGCACCGGTACAGGCGCTGGTGCCGGATGCGCGATCTGTGCCGGCGTGTACGCCGCGATGAGTGTGCGGAGGGAGGTAAACGCGTGCAGGTCCGGAAGGGACGGTCGGTCGCCGGTCAGATCCTCGATCACGTTCGCGAGCCGCACCACGTCGAGCGAGGTGGCGCCAGCTGCGACCAGCCCCGCGTCGACATCCACGGCATTGCCCAGGATGTCGCGAACAGCGTCACCAAGAGCCGGCCACGGGGGGGCACCGTGCTTCCGCGGGTGCTCGACGGGCGTGATCGGTGCAGATGGGATCGGATCGGGTGCCGGCGGAGCGGTGTCGCCAGCCGGCGGACCAGCGGGCGCAGATCCTTCCGGAAGGGGATTGTCGGGAGCGGATGCGGCGGCGCGGCCACCTCGGAACGGGTTGGGCAGGCTCCGGTAGTCGACCTTGCCGTTGTCGGTGACCGGCATGTCGTCGAGCAGCATGATCCGGCTCGGGACCATGTACTCGGGGAGGTGCTCGCGGGCCGCGGCGGCCAGGGCGCGTTCGTCGGTCGCGGCGCTGGTGGCGACGTGTGCCACCAGGCGCGGACGTCCGTCCGGCCCAGCCAGCGCCGAGGCCACCACCTGTCGGACGTCGGCCAGCCGGCTCAGCACCACCTCCACCTCACCCAGCTCGATCCGGTGACCGTTCACCTTGACCTGGCGATCTGACCGACCCATGAACTGGATGTTGCCGTCGTACCGCCAGCGGCCGAGGTCCCCGGTGCGGTAGAGCCGCTCACCCAGCACTGGATGGGTGATGAAGCGTTCCCAGGTCTGGACGGGGTCGCCGAGGTAGCCTCGCGCTACGCCGTCGCCCCCAATGAACAGCTCTCCGACCTCGCCGACCGGGCAAGGCCGGCCGGCCTCGTCGAGGACGTGGAAGAACTGCGCGCGCAGCGGTCGGCCGTAGGGAATGCTCGGCCAGTCCGGATGGACCTTCCCCACGGGGTAGGTGATGGACCAGATCGACGCCTCGGTGGCGCCGCCGAGGCTGTCGATGCGAACGCCGGGCGCGAGTTCACGCAGCCGATCTGGCAGCGTCACGGGAATCCAGTCGCCGGAGAGCATGACCAGCCGGAGGCTCGCGAGGTTCCGCGCGGCCACAGAATCAGACTCCGCGTATTCGACGAGGATCTCCAACAGCGCCGGAGCGGTGTTCCAGACGGTCACCCCGAACTGGCCGATCAGCTCACACCAGTGCTGCGGATCGCGCTGCCGGGCAGTGTCCGGGAGCACGAGAGTGCCGCCCGCGCCGAGCAGACCGAAGACGTCGTAGACGGACAGGTCGAAGCTCAGGGCGGAGAGGCCGAGCAACCGGTCGTCGGACGTGATGCCGAAGCGGTCGGTGATGTCGTCGATCGTCGTCCGGGCCTGGCGGTGCTCGATGGCGACGCCCTTCGGCACGCCGGTGGAACCGGACGTGAAGATTGCGTAGGCGAGGTCGTCGGGCGCGGCGGCGCCGGCGGCCGGCGCCACCGGTGTGCCGGCAGGCGGGCGCCCGTCGGCGTCGAGGGTACCGGCGACGACACCAGCGGGAAGCTTTACCGGGGCCCCGTCGAGCAGCAGGGCGTGGCGGATGCCCGCCCGCTCGCACACGGCGGCGACCCGCACGGCTGGCCAGTCGGTGTTCACCGGTACGTATCCCGCGCCGGCCAGCTCGATGCCGAGCACCGCGATGATCTGGGCCGGGCATTTCGGCACGGCGACCAGGACCAGGTCACCGGTGCCGACACCCAGTTGGCCGAGGAGACCGGCGACGGCTTGAGCGCGCTCGTCCAGCTCGCCGTGGCTGAGGCTGCCGGCCGACGTGAGGATGGCCGGCAGCCCGGGACGCCGGAGGACGTGTTCCCGTCGTGGGTCGTCGATCAGTGGCCCGGCCCCGGGAAACGGGAGGGCGTCCAGCGGCTCCTGCCGGGCGTAGTCGGGCGCCCAGCCCAGGTCGGCCACGCTCCACGCCAGCGGGTCGGCGCTCAGCAGTCGAAGCAGCCGGTGCTGTGCCTCGACGAGACCGTCCACGTAGCCCTCGGGAAACGCGTCGATGACCGTGTCGAAGATGATCCGCAGGTCGCCGTCCTCCTGCCAGACCAGGTGATCGATCAGCACCTGAGGGGTCTGCGACAGGCCGAACACCTCCGGGCCGAGCCAGCGGCCCGGGGCGGTCTCGTCCCCAACCCCCAGCCCGGACGTGAACACCACCGGATGGGTCACGGTGCTGCCCGCGTCAGCGCTGCCGATGCCGCCGGACAGGTCCCGCATCAGTTCGACGGCGGAGTATGCGCGGTGATCGATCGCCTCCCACAGGTCGTGGTTGACCTGCCGTGCGAACGCGGCAAAGCCTGGCCAGCGCAGCATCTCGATCTGCGGCAGGCTCACCAGCGCGGTGGTGGTGAAGTCGCCAACCAACTGGTCCACGCCCGGCACGTTGTCCGGCCGATCGAAGAGGGTGGCGTTGAGGGCGAACCGCTCGGTCGCACCCCAGCGGTGCAAAGTGAGCCCGAAGGCAGCCAGCAGGACGGCGGTGGGGCTGACGCCGTACTCGGCACAGCGGGACCGCAGCCGCTCCCACTGCACGGCCGGCAGCCGGCGCTCGGAGCGCGCGAATCGGGGAGCGGTGATCTCGTCGACAGCGCGCCGCAGGGGCAGCCGCGGGCCGGACGGGATCGTGTCCAGGCGGTCCAGCCAGTACTGCCGGGCGCGCTCGCGCCGGGCGCGCTCCGTGCCGTCCGTCTGGCGGTGCGCCACGATGTCGAGAAAACCGATCGATGGTGCGGGCAGGGTGGTCTCCGGCTCGCTCATCAGCTCGCCCCACTGGCTCATGAGCAGTCGCCAACTCGCGAAGTCGAGCATCAGCACGTCGAAGCCCACCAGCATGCGGACCATGCCGTCCGGCAGGTAGACCGCGTGGATGTCGAACAGCGGCCAGGACTGCGGATCGCGCACCTGGTGGGACCGGTCGTGACGGAGCCGGGCGAGGCGTTCCGCGGCGGCCGGCGCGGAGAACTGGCGCAGGTCGGTGCGCGCGATCGCATACCGCGCGACGGTGGGCGCGCATCGCTGCCGGCCGTCGCGACCGACCGTGGCACGGAGCATGGGGTGGTGGTCGATCAGGCGGTTCCAGGCGACCTCCAACGAGTCCACGTCGGACTCGACCGTCGCTGCGATCGGCTCGCGCTCGTACTCCTGGTACCAGAACGTGGCGACTCCACCAAGTGGAAAGTCGCTGCGACGTCCCACCCAGTAGGCGGCTTGAACTGGCGTCAGACCGGCGCTCTCCGGTGTGCCGGGCCGGATCGGGACCGCTGACTCGGCCCCGGCCGGGGCCAACGGAGCCCTGTCACGCAGTGCCTCGGCCACACCTCGGGGAGCCTGCGCGCCGAGGAAGCTGGTCAGCGGGAGTTGTGCCCCGCTCTGTTGAGAGATCAGCCGGCGCAGCCGCTGTGCCCCGAATGAGTCCAGACCCAGCTCGGCGAAGTGTCGATCGGGATCGAAGTCATTCTCAGGCAGGCCACCGGTGGCCGCCAGGAAAGAGCAAATGAAATCATACCAGTAATCACGGAAATCGCTGACGCGATCGTTGTTCATTGCACCGTAGCCATTCTCGAATCGCTGTAGAACGCTCTACATGCCTCCCCGGCCAGCCGCGGCGGCATGCGGGGCTAGTGTGAGGTGACGCTCTGAACTTACGGTGGGTGCTGCCGACCCGAACACTACTGTTCGCGGCCCTTGGAATCAAGGTAGAATAACGGTGGACGCTCCGGAGAACGGGGGTAACTAATTGTGTGGCGTGCGCAAACTTCTTTTGGGTCGCAGCCCTGGTCGCCGCCGTGCCTCTGATCGCCGTGGCGTTGCTGGGCCTGCGATCCGGCGGCTCGTCGGACGTGCGGCCGGCGACTACGCCGGCAAGCGGCACCACTTGCTGTGCACGTCCTTCCCGATCTGGCGACGACAGTAAATCACTCCGTCGGTCTTCAACTTCTGCCAACTGGCCGTTAATCTTATGTCAACGCTGGTTGCTCTGGTATGTCTCGGCTCGAGAGTGGCGGTCTGTTGGCGGGCGATGCCGTTATCCGCATGATTGAATATCACGGCTACGAGCTCGTTCCGGTAGCAGTGATCGCTTCTGGATCGGCCGGGCCGGTGCTTGGGGCTTGCGCATCACGTCAAATGCGGCGGAATAGCCGCTCTACCGAAGGGAGCGCCAATGCTGGATGTGATCGTAGTTGGAGCCGGACCGGCCGGGCTGACTGCGGCCCAGGTGCTGGGCCGGCAGGGACGCGTGACCTTGGTGATCGATAGTGGACAGCCGCGCAATGCTCCGGCTGGCGCCCTGCACATGTTTCCCTCGCGGGATGGGCTGCCTCCGACGGACCTGCGCAGCCTCGCCCGCGCCGAGCTGGCGGCATATCCGGCGGTGCGCGTCGTCGATAGCGAGGTGACTGAGGTACGCCGCGACGGCGACCGGTTCGAGGTGGACCTTGCTGGTGGGGAACAGCACACCACCCGGCGGCTCCTGCTGGCCACCGGTCTGGTCGACGAGATGCCGGAGATCGGTGGCTTTGCCGAGCGGTTTGGGGTCAGTATCTTTCATTGTCCCTACTGCCACGGCAACGAGGTGCGGGGCAAGGCGATCGCGGTGGTCAGTGGCTGCAACCCGATGGGGTTCGGTCAGGCGCTCTACCTCCGGGACAGGTTCACCAAGAATGTCGTGCTGCTGACCCACGGCTCGGCCGAGCTGTCCAGCGCGCAGGACATGGCGCTCAAGGAGTTGGGCATCCCGGTACGCCGAGAGCCGGTCACCGCGATCGACGGTGAGTTGGACGCACTGACCGTACGTTTCGCCAGTGGTGAGCCGATCGAATGTCAGGCGGTGTTTCACCGTCCGCCCGAGCGGGTCCGCAATGGTCTTGCCGCCGCGCTCGGATGCGAGATCCTGTCCGACGGGTGGGTGAAGGTCGACGCCCAGCAGCGGACTTCGGTCCCCGGCGTGTACGCGGCGGGCGACATGGCGCGCGAGGAGGCGGTGCCGTTCCTGCACACGTTCGTGCTGACCGGGGCGGCCAGCGGCCAGATCGCCGGGGTCACGCTGGACGGTGATCTGTTCCTCGCCAACCATCCCACCGTCTTCGGCGCCCGGCCACGTGAGTAGCGGCTGATCGGCCCCGGCCCCGGGGCACGCCGGTGGGCCGACCGACTCAACGGCGGCCGCCGGGCCGGGCGCGGGCACGCCGATCGCTCGGCACGAGTTCGTCCTGCGCGCCGGCGGTCAACGTCAGCACCCGGTCCGCGCGGTCGGCGATCTCGTCGTCGTGGGTCACCAGCAGGATGGCGAGACCGCGCGCCCGGTGCTCGTCGAGCAGGTCGAGCAGGGCGTGCGCGGTCACCGCGTCCAACGCCGAGGTGGGCTCGTCGGCGAGCAGCACCTCCGGACCGCCGCCCAGCGCCCGAGCCATGGCGGCCCGCTGGCGCTGGCCGCCGGAGCATCCGTCCGGCCGGCGGCGCGCGAACGAGGCGTCGAGCCCCACATCGGCGAGCAGCCGTACCGCCTCCTCGTGAGCGCGGCCTCTCGGCAGCCCGCGCAGCACCCGCGCGGGCCGGGCCACGGCGGTCACCAGGCGATGGGCGGGGTTGAGCTCGCCCGCCGGGTTCTGGCCGAGCATCGCCACCGCCCGCCGCTGCCGCGCGGTCCGCCGTAGGCCGGGGGGCAGCGCTCGCCAGGAGCCGTCCAGCTGCAGCTCGATGTGTCCGGCCGCGAGAGTGTGCAGCCCGCACAGGGCCCGCAGCAGCGTGCTCTTGCCGACGCCGGACGGCCCGAGTATGGCCACCAACTCACCCCGGTGCAGATCCAGGTCGAAATCGCGGAACAGCGGCGCGCTCGTCGGTGGCTGAGCCACGGCGAGGTCGCGGATCCGCAGCACTGCCGGTCCTGCGGGGCGGGAAGCGTGCGCCGGCACCTCGACGGGTGCGGTCGCCGGGCGCAGGTCACCGTCGGCTGCCTCCAGGACGCGGTCGGCCACCCGATGCACCCATCGCCGGTCGTGGCTCACCAGCACCGTGGTGAGGCCGAGCTGCCGCCGACGGTCGATCTCCGCCCGGACCAGGTCGGCCGTCGCAGCGTCAAGCCCGCTGGTCGGCTCGTCGGCGAGCAGCAACGCCGGTTCGCCGATCACGGCACGGGCGAGCGCCACCCGGGCCGCCTGGCCGCCCGAGAGGGTGGCGGGATACCGGTGCTCCACCCCGGCTGGCAGCCCCAACCGGTCCAGGATGGCGGTGATCCGGGTGCTCCGTTCGGCGCGCCGCACCCCAGTGAGCCCGTCCCCGACCGCAGCGCCGACCGAGCGTAGCGGATCCAACGTGGTCGCCGGATCCTGTGCGAGCAGCCCGACGGAGATCCGCCGCCAGCGCCGGCTCGCCGCCGACGCGGGGACCACGGGTCGGCCCCGGACCAGCAGCTCGCCTCGGTCGAGGCGCAGCCCCGGCCGGAGGTCGCCCAGCAGCAGCCGCAGCACGGTGCTCTTGCCGCTGCCGGAGCCGCCGACCAGACCCAGCACCTCGCCGGCCCGAACGGCGAGGTACTCGCACCGGAAGGTGAAGTCGCCATCGCTGAGCCGTACGCCGGAGAGCCGGACCTCGGGCGGATCGGTTTCCGGGGCCAGGGCGGCGGACTGCCGGGCGGACCGGGCGACACGGGTCGGGGCCGGCACGGTCATCGCGGGGACCAGCCCGCCCGCGAGCACGTCGAGCCCCGCGGTGAGGACGACCGCCACCACCGCGATGGCGATCGCCGGAGCGAGTACGGACGCCGGGTTGAGGTCGATGCCGGGAAGGTTCTCCCGGATCATTAGACCCCAGTCGGCCGCCGGTGGTGTGGGACCGAACCCGAGCACGTGCACCGCGACGGCCAGTTGCAGCGCCGCGACCATCCTCAGCCCAGCGTCAGCGAGGACGGTCCCGGAGACGGCGGGCAGCAGCTCGCGGCCCAGGATCGCGGCGGTGGACTCGCCCCGGGCGACGGCGGCCTGGATGAATCCACTGGCCCGTAGTGGTGCGGCGGCGGCGTACACGACGCGGGCGGAGAGCGGTGTGCCGAGCAGGAGCATCCCGGCGAGGACCGCCATCCATCCCGGCATCGCCACCGCGCACACCAGCACGACCAGTGCGCCGGGGATCGCCAGCAGCCCGGCACCCAGGTGCCGTACGACCCGTTCCGCCCCCGGTGTCCAGGCGGCCAGGAGGCCGCCAGCGGCGCCGAGCACGGCGGCGCCGCCGCCGATCAGCAGCGCGATCATCACCAAATCGGCACCGCCGGCCAGCAGCCGAGACAGCAGGTCACGGCCGAGCACGTCGGTGCCGAGCGGCATCCCCGGACCCGGGCCGGACCACGGCACGCCCACGATCCGCTGCGGATCGTGCGGCGGCCACCGCCCGCCGAGCAGGGCAGTACCGAGGACGGCCGCCACCCCGGCTCCGGCGAACGCCAGGGAGAGTCGCCTCATCGGGCACCACCCCGGCGGGCCATCGCCGCTGCCAGCGCATCACTGGACATGAATGCGACGAGCACGAACACGGCGAGGAGCACAGCGACACCCTGCACCACCGGAACGTCCCGACTCGCGATCGAGCCGGCCAGGAGCTGCCCCAGCCCCTGGTACGCCAGCAGCATCTCCACCACGGCGGTGTTGGCGAGGGTGGCCGCCGCCATGACGGTCGCGATCTGGGCCAGGGGAGCGGCCAGGTGGCGAAGCCCGTGACGAACCGTCACCCGCCATGGCGCGACGCCCCGCAGCAGCGCGTCGGTCACGAATGGCCGCCGTAGCGCGTCCACGGCGGGACCGCGGAGTAACCGTCCGCACCACGCCATCGCCGGCAGCGCGATGGCCAGCACGGGCAGGACGAGAATCTCCGGCCGGTCGGCGGGCGTACCACCCACCGGGATCAATGACACCGCCGGCAGCAGGTCAAGCGTGATCGCCAAGCCGACCACCAGGAGGGTGACCAGCACGACCTCGGGAAACCCGCAGACGGCGGCCACTAGGCCGGAGCCCACCCGCTCGGCGCGGCTGCCGGCGTGCCAAGCCAGCGACAGGGCAATCACCGTGCCCCCGACGACCGCGAGCAGCCACGCAGGTGCGGCGATCCAGAGCGTGGCCGCCATCCTGTCGACGAGCAGTTCGCCCACCGATCGGCCATCGATCAAAGACCGGCCGAAGTCGCCGGTCACCAGGCCGCCGCACCACTGCCAGAACCGTTCCCAGAGCCCGGCGTTCAGGCCCGCACGCGCCTCCAGGGCCGCGACCCGTTCGGCGTCGGCCCGGGTGCCGGCCAGCACGGTGGCGGCGTTGCCCGGCAGCACCTCGGTGAGCAGGAACACCGTCACGCAGATTCCGAACAGTGTGCCGAGTGCCCGCCCGACCAGCAGGACAGCCGTCACGGCACGCCGCCACCGCTCGATCATCTGGTGGTCACTTTTCAAGCCAGACGTCGGTCAGCGCGTAGCGCGCGAACCCGGAGCCGGTCGGTAGGTCGCGGACGTGCTTGGCGGCCACGTCAACGCCCTCACCGATGCCCCACATCACCCAGCCGGCCTCGTCGGCGAGCCGCCGCTGGAGCTTGTCGAGCGCCAGCCGGCGCTGCTCCGCGTCCACGGTGGCGAGCGCGGCGGAGAATTCCGCGTCGAACGCGGCGTCCCGCCAGCCGGTCTCGTTCACCGGGGCGTTGCTGAGCAACACGGCGCGGGCCCAGTGCTGGATCGACAGGGCATCGGTGGTGTATCCCATGTACAGCGGGACCTTGGTGTAGATCTGGGACCAGTAGGTCTCCGGTGGATGCTCCTCGATCGTGGCCCGGATGTTGACCTCAGCGAGTTGCTGCACGAGTAGCGTGGCGGCGCTGATCATACTGGGGTAGGCCGTGGTTACGTGGATGACGGCGTCGAAGCCTCCCCCCTGGCCGGCCTGGGACAGCAGGCGGCGGACCTCGTCCAAGTCGCGCGCCGGCGCGGGAAGATCCTTTGGGTACGAGGCGTCGTTGAAAAACGGGGCGTCGTTGGCGACCGTGCCGTAGCCCAGCAGCACGGTGTCCACCAACGCCTGTCGGTCGACCGCCAGCTTGACCGCCCGGCGCACCTCGATCCGGTCGAACGGGGCGTGCGTCATGTTCATCACCAGCGGGTAGCTGGCGGCGGCGGGGTGCCGAACCACCGTCAGTCGGCCCGTCGCCTCGGCGCTCCGTGCCGTCGGATAGCCCACGTTGGCGGCTAGGTCGATCTCGCCTGACGTCACCGCGGTGGAAAGCGCCTGTCCGTCGGCGAACCCGCGGATCTCCAGGGTGTCCACCTTCGCCTTCGGACCACGCCACCTCTCGTTGCGGGTCAACGTGGCAGCGCCACCGTCCAAGGCGGACAGTAGAAACGGGCCGGAGCCGATCGGCTTGTCGAAGGTTGTCGTACCATCCGGCACGATGTAGAGCTGACCGGCGAGGGTGCGCGCCATGTCGGCCTCCGGCGTGCTTGTCTCGAGGATCACCACGTGGTCGCCCTCGGCGCGGGATTCGGCGAGATCGATGGAGCCAATGCGACCACCGTTCTCCATACTCTTGTCCGCCGTCCGGCGCAGCGAGAAGAGCACGTCGACGGCACGGACCGGTCGCCCGTCGCTGAAGACCGCGTCGGTGCGGAGCTGGAACCGGTGCCGGGTTGCGCCGTTCTCGACCGTCCAGTCGGTCGCCAGGGCCGGCAGCACGGCGCCATCGGGACCGGCCGCGACGAGTACGTCGTAGAGCGCGCTCATCCGGAGCCAGTCCGACTCGCCAGGAATCATGCCGTGGGGATCGCTCGTCACTGCGGCGCCGGAACTGATTGTGCCGACGCGCAGCGTTCCGCCGGCCTGCGGCTGGGTGCCGGCGGAATCACCATCGTCGGCTCCACAGGCGGCCACGAGCGGCCCGGCCGCCAGCCCGGCGATCAGTGCCTGTAGCGCTGCGCGACGCGATATCTGGTGCATGGTTCTCCTTGTCTTATGCGGCGGAATCCCTGACCCGGGCCAGGGTGGTGTCGATGTGGCGGGCCACTGCGCTGAGAGCGGGCGACCGCAACATCGAGTAGTGGTGGGCATCGACAACCTTGATGGCCATGGGGCCGGCCACGAACGGCCCCCAGCCGAGGTCGACCTCGTCGAAGGCGTCGTCCACTCCCATGCCGACCCGGGTGTTGCTGGGCGCAGTGCGTCCGGCACGCAGCAGGAGGACCGGCACCGTGTCGTCGAGGGGGTGCGCCGTGTGGCCGGCGAGTGCGTCCAGGTGCCGCGTGAACACCTCGAACCGCCGCGCGATCGTGGGCTCGTCGCGGCCGAGCACACCGTGCTGGCGCAGCAACGTTTCCAGGTCTCCGACGTCGTCGGGCAGGTCGGTGCCCAGGAACGCGGCCACTGACCGGAGGTAACGCCGCCACAGTTCGGCGCGGGCGCGCGGTCGGTCGAGCCCCTCCTGGGCGATGATCCGGTTCGGGCTGTTCGAATCGATCATGACGAGCTGGGTGATCGGCTCCCCCCGACGCCGCAGCTCGACAGCCATCTCGTGGGCCACGGTCCCGCCCATCGACCAGCCGCCCAGCAGGTACGGCCCGACCGGCTGCCAGGCCTGGATCACGTCGATGTACTGGCGCACCACGGTCGGGATGTCCGGTGGGCCGGGCAGTGCCGGATCGGCCAGCACCGGGTCGGTCAATGCGATGACGGGGTTGTCGACGGAAAGCGCTCGGGCCAGCTCCGCGTAACAGATGACGTCTCCGCCGGAGGGATGAAGGAGGAACAGCGGCGTACCGGTTCCGTCCCGCAGCGGGACCGCGATGTCGGCGAGCATCGGGCGAGTTGTCGCCGCCCGGTGACCGATGCTGGTTGCCGCCTCCGAGGCGACGTCGGTCGGGACGGTGTCGGCCGGGGTGGTGGTCTCGCGGCTGCGGAGAATCCGGGCCAGGCCGGCGAGCGTTGGGGCGCGGAGGAAATCGCGCGGGGGCATCGGGCCGCCAAACCGGGCGGCGACCCGGCCGAGCATCCGTACGGCGAGCAGCGAGTCGCCACCCAACGAGAAGAAGTCCGCCGCGCGATCCACGGCAACTGCGTCGCAGGCATCTGAACCGAGCACCTCGGACCACACGTCGGCCAGCTCGCGTTCGAGGTCGTCAGTGGGAGGACCGCTCGCTTCCACCGTAGCGGCGCCGTGTTCCGCGAGACGACCCTCGACGACCGCGACCTCGGCGGGTAGGTCGACCGGCCGGTTCCAGCCCTCGTCAGCCAGCAGCGAGTGGGTCAGCGCCGTCACGTCGGCGACGAGTCCGTCGACCACGCCCGGCGCGAACAGCTCGTCCACCAGGGCGAAGTTGATGACCAGTTCGGAGCGCAGCTCGAACACCCGGCACTCGAGCCAGATCTGCGGCGTCCTGACCTGCTGGTAGTAGTCGCCGATGTGCAGTTCGCCGAGTGGGCCGGCCCGCAGCGGCAGTTCCCCGCCGACGGCGTTGTCCAGACCAAGCGTGCTCTGGAACACCACCGGGGCGACCGCGCGCTTGGTCCCGCGCAGCCGGCCGAGTTCCCGCACCACCTCGACGCCGGTGACGAGATTGTGCGCAAGTGACTCGCTGACCTCTGCCTGCGTGGCCGCCGCCAACTCGGTGAACGTCGTCCCCCGGGTGAGATCCACCACCACGAGGGTCGTGGTGGAGAATGGCCCCACCATCCGGTCCACGTCCGGGTGTAACGGCATGCGGTTGAACTGGAGGGTGTTGAGCAGGAAGCGCCGTTCGCCGGTGAGCCGCGACAGCGCGACCCCGAACGCGGTGAGTAGGGCCGTCGCCGGGGTGACGTTGTACTGGGCGCACAGCTCCCGCAGCCGTGCCCACCGGCCGCCGTCCAGTCGGGACTCGCGGACCCCCATCAGCGGCGGGTCGACCTGGTACGGGTCGACGACGGTGGGGATCGACGGTGCGGCGGGCAGGCCAGGCAGTCGGTGCCACCACCAGTCCCGGTCGGCCTCCGACTCGGAGGTACGGCGGATCTGGGCCATCGCGGTGACGTAGTCGCCGAAGTCGACGAGCAACGGCGGCAGCACGGTGTTGGGGTCGGCGACGTAGGTGAACATTTCGCGGTGCAGGACCGCGCCACCCCAACCGTCACAGGTCAGCAGGCTCAGTGAGAGGTGCAGCAGGCCGCGACGTTCGGGCAGGAACGTCAGGCGCGCCTCGTAACCGGGTCCGCTCGTCGGGTTGGGGCCGGTGCGGCTCATCTCGGCCCGCAGTGCCGTCACCGCCCGGTCCACCTCTTCCGGAGCGGCGGACCGCAGGTCGAGGGCCTGCACCGGTCGGTACAGCGACGGATCCTCGACATCCAGGATCCGCTGCGTGCCGTCGGGGAGTAGCCGGGCGCGCAGCATGGGCTGGTGTGCCACGACCCGGCGCAGGGCGTCGTCGAGCGCGCCGACAGCCCGTTCGGCATCCACCTCGGACAGGCGGATGTCCGTGTATACGTGCACCGATGGGTACGACAGCTCCCACCCGCCGTGCTGACCCACGAAGTAGGCCGATTGCAACGGCAGCAGCGGGAATGGCGACTCCCGGTCGATCCGACGCCGTAGCCGGATGTCGGTTCCCGTGCGTACGGCCGCTCCCGTCGGCTGCGCCCGGACCAGGCCGGCCAGCTCGCGAATGGTCAGCGTCGGCCGGATCTGCGGCAGCGGCAGGCCCACCCCGAGGCGCTGGCGGATGCGGGCCGCCATCCGGACCGCGAGGAGGGAGTCGCCGCCGAGATTGAGGAAGCTCGCCTCCGGAGGGATGCTGGCCGGCTCGACGCCGAGCAACTCGCCCCAGACCTCGGCCAGTGCCGCCTCCGTGGCGCCGGATCCCGGTTTCTCGCCGGAGCCTGACTCGCTGTCGACATTCGGGGGACTCTGCCAGGCTGCGTCGGAGTCGGCTGCGAGTGTCAGTCGGCGTACGTAGCCGTCGAACGCGGCATCCGCCAGCGCCGGATCGAGGACCTGTTCGTTCACGTCCCACTGGAGGACCAGCGAATCGCGAAGTTCGAATGCCTGGTGGTCGAGCCACACCTGTGGGGTCTGGCTCACCCCATACACGACCGGGCCGAGCCAGTCGTGCTCGTGGGACGCGGCGCCGTCGAGGCGATCCAGCCCCAACATGCCGGTGAACACCACGGGTATGTTGACCTGCTCTCCGCTGCGGCGGGCCCGCTCGGCGAGCAGTTCCAGGCCGGAGTACTCCCGGTGGTCCAGGTCGGCGAAGAGTTGCCGCTGCACCGACCGCACCCGACCGGCGAAGCTCTCGCCGCGATCCGGGGCGGCTTCCAGCAACAGCAGCGAAGAGAACTCCCCGACCACCCGGTTGACGTTCGGATGGATCTCGGGGCGGTCGAAGACTGTCACGGTGACGCTGAACCTCTCGTCGCCTGACCATTCCGCCAGCGTGTCCGCGTACGCACTGAGCAGCACGGCCGTCGGGGAGACCCCGCTCGCGGCGGCTCGCTGCCGTAGCCGCCGCCACCGGTCCGGCGGCAGTTCCGCCCGGCGGCGCCCGAACCGCGGTGCGCCGGACGGTTCTCGGGCGGGCAGCGCCGGGGCGCCCGGTAGTGTGTCCAATCGGCCGAGCCAGTACGCGGACGCGCGGCGATAACTGTCGCTACGCGTCCGCTCGTTGAGCGCGGCGACACAGTCGGCGAACGTCACTCCGATCGGCGGCAGTTCCGCGTCGGGATTCCGGTAGAGGGTGGCCAGCTCGCGGTCTATGATCATGTAGCTGGCGGAGTCGCACATCAGCACATCGACCGAGAGCGCCACCCGCGCCGCGCCCTCCGGCAGCAGCACGACATGAACCTCCACCAGGGGCCACCGGCCCGGTGCCGCGACCCGGTGGGAGAGACGTTCACGCAGCTCGCGCAGCGCCTCTGCCTGCCGTTGCGGGGTGGCCTCTCGGCAGTCCACCACCGGGATCCGGTAAGTGGGAACCCGGTCCAGGACCAGGTTCTGCCCCTCATCGGTAACCACCGCGCGCAGCATCTCGTGCCGCGCGATCAGGCGGTTCCAGGCTCGCTCATACCGATCGACATCGAGATCCGTGGTGTCATGCTCGTAGTAGAAGTGGCAACCTACCTCGCCCAGCGTGAAGGCGCCGGTCCGGCCGATCCAGTAGGCATGCTGGACGCGGGTCAGTGGGAACGGGTCGCTGGTCATCGCCACCGCCACCGGTGCCGGCGCGGCCGGAACGTGATGGGGCTGCCGCGCCGCGACCAAACTGGCGAGCGCGGCGACCGTGCTGTGGGCGAGCAGCTCGCGCAGGGAGATCTGCAGCCCGTGACGGTCGCGCAGCGCGGCCAGCACCCGGGTGGCCAGCAATGAGTGGCCGCCAAGGGCGAAGAAGTCGTCCCCGCTGTCGATCACCGGGCGCCCGAGCACCTCGCTCCAGAGCGCCGCGACCGTACGCTCGGCGTCGGTGACGAGGCTGCCGTCCATCCCGGTCTCAGCGCGGACCGTGCGGGTGCCCAGCGTCAGCGAACGCGCGTTGAGGTCGCCCGGCGACACGGCCACCTGAGGCGGGCAGACGCCGGTCGCGGCGAGGCCGGCGAGGCGCAGCAGGGCGGTCACCGCGTCGTCGGCGTCGAGCGCGTTGCGCATGGTGATTTCGGAGACCGACTCGCGTTCGTCGGCGGTGTCGAACCGCCATCGGTCGGAATCCAGCGCCAGCCACCGGGCGTCGTTCCCGCCCGTCGCCGTGATCGCCACAGCGTCCATGAACCTGCTTGCTGCCACGTACGGGCTCAGACCGAAACCGCCCACCGTCCCGGCGGCTGAGGACATCAACAGCACCACCCGGGGACGCTCCGTCGCCGCCATGCCGTCAACCGCTACCCGCAACGCGAGAGTTCCGCTGACCTTGGGTGCCAGCACCTCGTCCAGGCTCGACTCATCCAGGTCGGAGAGGGGGGTCAGCTCGATCACCACCGGGGCGTGAACGAACAGGTCGATCCGGTCCCACTCGGCGGTGACCCGGCTCAGCAAAGATCTCACGGCCTCGGGATCGGTAGTGTCCAGTACCTCGACCCGCACCTGTCCGCCGCCGGCGCGCAGCTCCCGCAGTGCCTCGCGGCGGCGCACCAGTCGTGGCTCGGTCGCACCTGGATCGGGCTCACCGGACCGCCCGGCCAGCACCACTCGGGCGCTGTGATCGGTGATCAGCCGCCGGGCGAGCGCCAGCCCGACGTTGCCCAGGCCGCCAGTGATCATCACGACCGGCTCGCGTAGTGGCTCGGCGCCACCCGGCACGGGACGCCAGGGCTCCCACTCCCGGATCCAGCGCCGCCCACCCCGCGAGGCGAGTTCCCAGCCGGACCCGCCGGCCAGCAGGTCCGCTGCCTCGGCCCGGACCGTCCCCACGCCGTCGGCGCCGTCATCGACGACACCGGGCCAGGCGGGGAGATCGAGAACGCGCCATCGGACGTCCGGTACCTCTTGCGCGAGGACCCGGACCAGACCGCGCGCGGCGCTCGCCACCGGGTCGATCCGCTCGGTCCCGGTAACCTGCTCGCCGGCCGCGGTGACCTGGAGTATCACCGGAGCGGACGTCGCATCCGTCGCGATCAGACTGGCCAACCGCCCAGCGGCCAGCACGTCCGCCCGCACCCGCGTCGCGAGAGCCGCCTCCCCGCCAGAACTCGGCTCGGCGAGCGGCGGGACCGTCCACAGCACGCCGTCGAGGCGGTCCGCCGGGACATGCGACTCCGGTGCCACTATGTCGGCGCCCACTTCATGGAGCGCGGTCTCGAACTCGGGCACCCGTTCCCCCCAGACCAGCCAGCGGGTGCCGGCGAGGCCGCCGAGGTCGGCGCGCAACGGCGGGAGCTGCCGCCACGTCGGCACCTGCAAGGGTTCGGTCGCGTCGGGTTCGGCGGTATCCGGCCCGAGCACGCCCCCGGTCCGTCTCCGCGCCGGGGGCTCAATCCAGAACCGTTCCCGCTGGAAGGCGTACCCGGGCAAGGAGAGCCGACGGCGCTCGCCGCGGCCCAGCGCCTCGGTGTCGAGGGGCACGCCGTGGCACCACAGCTGGCCGAGGGCGGCCAGGAACGCGTCGCGGGTCGCACCCGCGCCGGAGGTCTCCGCCACCTCGCGCGGATCCGTGACGGTGGTCAGCGCTGCGGGCACCGCGTCGCGCCCGGCACGGGCGGCCAGGGAGGCGATGCCTGCCCCCGGTCCGACCTGGAGCACTATCGCGGGGCCGTCGGCCAGCGCCGTACGCAGCGCCGCGGCGAACCGGACCGTGGATCGCAGGTGTCGCGCCCAGCGGTCGGGGTCGGCGAGGTCTTCGGCGGTCGCCACCTCTCCCGTGATCGTGGTGACCAGAGGAACCATTGGTGGCTTAGGCGTGAGCCGGCTGGCGACCGTCCGGAGCGGTGGCATGATCGGCTCCACCAGGCGGGAGTGGGCAGGCGTATCTATCGACAGCAGGCGGGACTGCTTCCCGGCCGCCGCCAGCCGGCCGGCCACCGCGTCGACGGCGGCACGCGGCCCCGACAGGACGCAGGCATCGGGCGCGTTGACGGCGGCGAGGTCGAGGTCGGGGTGTTCGGCGAGGAGCGCTAGCGCGTCCGACTCGGTGATCTCGGCGGCCAGCATGGCGCCGGCGGGGAGCACCGCGAGGCGGACGGACCGCTCGGCGACCAGCTCGGCCGTCTGGCTCGCCGAGAGCACTCCCGCCACCACGGCAGCCGCGTACTCGCCGACGCTGTGCCCCAACACCATGTCCGGCCGTACGTGGTAATGCTCCAACAGGGTCGCCATGGCGACGGAGGTGGTGAACGACGCCGGCAAGCCGGTGCGCGGCGAGCGGGCGGCGGCACGGGCGGACGGATCAGTCGGATCTGCCAGCACCACCTGGCGCGGGTCGTCGCCAGTCAGCCGGTACAGGGTCGCCGAGATCTCGTCCACCGCGGCGGCGAAGACCGGTTCCTCGGCGTAGAGGCCGCGCCCCATGCCCGCGTACTGGGCGTCGCCGCCAGGGAACGCGAAGACCACCCGGGTGTCGAATCCCGGGTTCCGGGCGACCGGAGTCGCCTGCCGGAGCGCCTCGGCCGCCCCCTGGTCGGGACGAACGGTCACGGCCACGCGCACCGGCAACTCCGCACGGCCTGTGGCGAGGGTGTGGGCGACGTCGGCCAGGTGGTCGCCCGGGCGGCTTTCGGCGAGCCGGTCGGCCAGGCGTTGCGCGGTGGCCCGGCACGCCTGATCCGTGGCGGCCGAGACCAGCAGCAGTTGGGCCCGGCCATCGCTGCCGCGGGTGGCAGCGACGGGCGCCTCGCCGAGCACCACGTGGCAGTCCACGCCGCCGATGCCGAACGAGCTGACCCCTGCCCGGCGCCCGCCGTTGACCGGCTCCCACGGCTCGGTTTCGGCAACCAGGCGGAACGCGGAGCCGGACAGTTCCAGATCGGGGTTGGGCTGCCGGGCGAAGCGGGAGGCGGGGAGCGTGCGGTGCTGTAGAGCAAGTATCGTCTTGATCAGCCCGGCGATGCCGGCGGCCGAGTCGGCGTGGCCGAGGTTACCCTTCACCGAGCCCAGGCCGCACCAGGGCCGGACAGCCGCGCCAAAGACCCGACGCAGTGCGCTGACCTCGATCGGGTCACCGAGCGGCGTCGCGGTGCCGTGACCCTCCAGGTAGGAGATGTCCGTGGCGTCGACGTCGGCGACGCCGAGCGCCTCGGCGATGGTGCGGGCCTGGCCGGTGACGGAGGGGGCGGTGAAACCGACTCGCTCCGCGCCGTCGTTGCCCAGGGCGGAGCCGAGAATCACCGCGCGGATCGGATCCCCGTCGCGCTGCGCGTCGGAGAGCCTCCTCAGGACCACGGCACCCACACCCTGCGTGAACACCGTGCCGCTGGCGTCAGCGGCGTACGGGCGGGTGTGGCCGTCGCGGGAGAAGGGGCCGTCCGGCACGTAGAGGTAGCCGCGCCCCTGCGGCACCCGCAGTGAGACGCCGCCGGCGATGGCGGTGTCGCACTCCTCGTTGAGCAGCGCCTGGACGGCCAGGTGAACTGCGGCCAGGGAGGTGGCGCAGGTGGCCCCGACGCTCACCGCCGGCCCGGTCGCGCCGAGCCGGTATGCCGTCCGCAGCGGCAGGTAGTCGGCGACGTTCGCGCCGTGCAGTTCCAGGCTGTCGGCGGGGTCGGCGCCTCCACTGGGGTCGAAGCGGCCAGCCAGGTTGGTGATGAGGTAGGCCGACAGTGCCGACCCGGCGAAGACGCCGGCCACGCCCGCGTTTCGGGTGCCGCCGTGGCCGGCGTCCTCGAGCGCGTGCCACGCGGACTCCAGGAACAGCCGCTGTTGCGGGTCGAGGATCTCGGCCTCCCGCGCGCCGATGCCGAAGGGGGCCGGGTCGAAGTGGTCCTGTTCGGACAGCAGGCCACCGACCGGTACGTAGTGGCGGTTGCGTCGCAGCTGCGCGGGCACCCCGGCGCGGATCAGCTCATCGTCGGAGAAGTGGGTGAGGCCATCGCGCTCCTCGATGAGCAGTCGCCACAGGGCGTCCGCGTCCGGGGCGCCCGGGAAGCGGCACGCAAGACCGACGACGGCTACAGGCTCGTTCAAGGCGTCTCCTCGGGGGGTGCTCGTCAGTGGGCTGTCGCGCGTCCTATATAGACGAACTGGGCGAACCGGGCGATGGGCTCGGACGGCCCGGGTAGCGCTGCCACGGGGGCGAGGCCGGCCGACTGCATCGTCTCGATCCACTCGCTCCGGTGGGGGAAAATGCGGTCGGTGCCACGGCGGAAGTCGGTGAAGTCGGCGTGGGGATCGTTGGCCGGGGGAGACATCAGGAACTCCATCGATGTCATGAGCTGGAGATGGTCCCGGCTGGTGTCGATGAAGACCACCCAGCCGTCCGGTCCGACGATCTGCCGCAGCCCGTTCAGCACCCGGCCGGCGTGAACGGCGTTGTGCAGCACGTTCGCGGCGAGCACGACGTCGGCGCAGCCGGGCTGGTAGCCCTGCCCGGCGAAGTCGTGGTTGATGTCGAACAGGCCGTACCGCAGGCCGGGGTGGGAGAACCGCTGCCGTGCGGCGGTGAAGAAAAACCGGCTCACGTCAGTGAACAGGTAGTCGGTCGGGACGTCTGTGAGCGCGGCGAGTACGTCCTGCGTCGTACCGCCGACGCCGGCGCCGACTTCCAGCACCCGCAGCGGCGCCCGTCGGGACCCGGCGATGCCGCGCAGCAGCGTCGCCGCGACCCGGTTGATGTACCGGCTGCCGATGTTCTTCCGGTAGACCGCTTCGGCGACGCTTAGGTCGTCCTCACTGAACAGCAGGGTCTGGAGGCTGATCTCGTCGCGAAGCAACTCCGGCAGGTACGCCACCGAGCTGAGCAGGAAGTGGCTCATCGCCGGCCCATACTCGAGCCGGTCGACGACATCCTCCAGGTCGATTGTGGCCCTTTCCAGCTCGGCGGCTGAGACCAGGTGCAGCCCGTTGTAGCCGGCCGGACCCGCGGTCAGCATGCCGGCCTGGGTGAGCGCCCACAGCCATCGCCGTAGGATGCGTCGATGTCGGGGAGCCACTCGGACTGCTGCATAGATCTCGTCGACCGGGTGTGGCTGCTCCGGCAGGTCGAACAGTTTGGTTCGCCCCAATGTGTATGCCATTGCCTGTAGCGCCACCTCGTCGAGGCGCTCGGCGAGCGCGAGCACCACGGGAAGGTCGACGCCGCGGATGGCCGACTCGCCCGCCGTTGACGCCCGTCGCATCAGAGCACGCAGGTCAATTGTTCCGGTGCTGTCCGCCGACAACCCGCCTCCAGGTGACTATTCGATGTCGGCACCGCCGATCCATGATGGATACGTGGTGGCCGGCGCTCCGGCACTTACAGCTCCGCCTCGGCGGCAGCGAGGTCCGCGACGACCTGAGCAACCGGTCGACCGGGCGGGGCGACCTGGAGGAGACCGCGGATCGTGCCGGCCAGGAGTAACCCGACGTACTCACGGTCGCCCACCCGCTTCGGCGCGACCTCAGACAGACCCGCACGCTCGCCTCGAGTGGAGTGCCTGGGTCCGGCTCGGCGGTACCCGCCAGTGTCTTCCTCCCCGGCCGCCACGCTCGTCTCCTCCGAGGCCGCGAGTGCGATGGCCATCGAGGCGACCGCGCCGCTCACGATGGTCGCCGCATCCGCGGTGTATCCCCGCCGTGCTAGCGCCTCGACCCTGTCGGCGATCACGCGGCGGCCGGCGGCGCCGCGCGGGAACCGGACCTGCAGGTATCTCGCCATCCCTGGGTGCGCGTGGATGAAGGCGCGTAGCTGCAGCGCGAAGGACAGCAGATGCCGCTCGGTGCCGTGGGTGGGTTCGTCGCGCACCCGTAGCTCGGCCAGGATGCTCTCGCCCACCAGCCGTTCCAGTCCCCGCCGCCCATCGACGTAGCGGTACAGCGCCGGCGAGGTGACCCCGAGACCGGCCGAGACCGCTTTCATGGTCAAGCCGCCCATGCCGAGGTCTCGACCGACACGCAGGATGTCGTCGACGCCAAACTGGGCGGGTCGTCCGGCGGCCCGGGTCACGGTAGACACGCCACCCCAATCAGTCGGACCTATCAAATGAGATCGATCTGCTAATGAAAACCGTATTCGTTTACCGTGTGACTGAAGCTAGCACGCGGTCGACCCGTCGTCCATGTGAATTCTGATCAGGCTGGCGGCGCGTTGGGCGATCTCCCACGCCTGTGCCGCGGTGTCGGCTGTGGTCACGAGTGCGGCGCAGCGGTTCCAGCTCGCGGTCAGCCCGGGGGTCTCGTCGCCGGGCTTGACGTACAGTTCCAGCGACCGTACGCCAGCGACGGCACGTGCTTCGGCTTCGCCCTCTATCGCCCGGATGCGGCCAGCCCCCGGCGGCGGAACGTAGATCCGGGCGGCGGCGGGCGCCGCTGGTGGCACGGCTGCGGGCGGATCGAGGTTGGCGAAGTGGGCGAGCATGTCCACCTCCGCGTTGCGCCCCCCGATCAGCCAGGTGAGCTCGGGGAGCTCGTCGCCCGAGGTGCGCGCGTGCGATTCCATCAGGTACGGCCCGTCCGACCCGGTGATCACCTCGGTGTGCGCCGGCCCTTCGCGCAGGCCCACCCGGTCGAGGAACTCGATGACGAGGGAGCCGATCGCCATCTGCACATCCGCGTCCAGCGGCGCTGGAATGAGATGACCGGTCTCCACGCACGTGCCCGGCTCGTTGACCTTGAGGATGATCGCGAGGATCGTGTGCTTGCCGTTGCGGGTGAACGTGTCGACGCTGTATTCGTTGCCGGCGATGAACGGTTCCGCAATGAACCGGTCTACCGGCAGTAGATCGGCGTACGGATGCTCGTTGCGCAGCAGCTGGCGAATCTCCGCCACGGCGGCGGTGAGATCGTCCGGACCGGCCAGCCGGACGACCCCCATGCTCGAGGCCGCCGCGCTGGGCTTGACGATCAACGGGTAGCCGAGGCGCTCAACCGCCGCCGGCAGGTCCTCCTCGTCGGCGATCTCCGCCCACGGGGTGTCAAGCACCGGATGTCCCGCGAGCCGGGCTCGCGTAGCGATCTTGTCCTTCAGTAGCGCCGTCACCCCGACGCCGGCGGCGGGCAGACCCAGATCGAGGGCGATCGCCTCCGCCGCGGCGCAGGCGGGCTCGTGGTTGCTGATCGCCCCGACGAAGCCGTACCGTTCGTGCAGCGATCGGCCCACTTCTACCATGGCGGGTACGTCAAGTACGTCGCCGGTCAGCGACTCGACGCACAGGTCGCGTAGGGCTGGATTGGCGATTGTCGGCGCCTCGACATGCACCACGTCCAGCCCGAGGTTGCGAGCCTTGGTAATGAAGCTCTCGGTAGCGCTGAGCAGCAGGATTGTACGATTACCGGACATCGGAGACTCCCCACCGATCACCGCGGACGCTAGTCCTTCAGTCACTGGCACTCCGCGAAACTAGATATTGATGATTGATTGCCGCGACCTGGCCGCTCGCTCTCGGTCATCAGGCGGAAGCCCGGCACCGGGAAGAACTCTCACGCCGCCTGACGCACGCCGGGCATCAGCGATCCACTGCCCAGCCTCCGTCGGGGTGTGCCACCTGCTGCTACCGCAGTCAGGCGGTAACCGGTGCGGTGACGTGTCGGGGCAAGGGGTACGGGTCGAGGGCGTCGCCGGAGATGGACTCCAATTCGACGTGGTGGCCCAAGCCCGCCTCGACGGCCAACTCGAGCACGACGTCGAGGGCGACGTGATCCTCCAGCGCGAAGCCCGTGGAATCGAAGACCGTGGTCCTTCGTTGGTGGGGACGCGCGAGTTCCGGATCGGCGCTGAGGATGGTCAGTTCCGGACCGATCTCGTGATCGGCGAGTTGTTGGCATTCGCCTTCTCGGCGGGCCTGACCCAGATGGTCAGGGCACACCAGAGCGGTACGGAGCAGATGCACCGGTAGCTCCACCTTGCCGGGCAGGTCCGCGCCGACGGCATTGACGTGCACGTGGGGACGCAGGTGTCTGCTGGGCAGGACCGGTCCCGCCCCAACCGGGACTGTCGTGGCGGTGCAGATAATGTCGGATTCGGCCTCGATCTCAGGCACCCCAGCGACCTCGACGGGCAGACCTATGAATGCCACTCGATCGGCGAACGAAGCGGCGTGCTGTGGCTCGGTGTCGTGGACCAGGACCCGGTCGAACGCGAAGACCCGACTCAACGCGTGCAGCTGGGTGACCGCCTGTGCTCCCGCCCCGACCAGGCCGATGACACGACTCTCCGGAGTCGCGAGCAGTCGGCTCGCCACGGCAGACGCCGCGCCGGTCCGGACCGCGGTGAGAAGAACGCCGTCGGCTATGGCGACCAGGTGGCCAGTGATGTCGTCGAACCGGGCAACCGTCCCGAGGATCGTGGGCAGTCCCAGCGAACCGGGGTTGCTCGGTGTGTAGGCGACCGTCTTGATGGTGACGGAGCGGCCTGGCTCATGGTGCGGCATCCACTCAAGGACGCCCGAGCTCCCTTGACAGCGTCGAAATCCCTCGCGCGCTGGGGTGTGTCCGTTGCTGAGGACGGCCTCGCGAAGCGCCTCGGCGAGACGCTCGATCATCCGGTCCATCAACGCGTCGCGGCCGTGGGCGTCGATGAGGGCAGCCATGTCCGCTTGCCTGATGACAAGAGTCTTCTGGGTCACGGCGTGTTAGCTCCGGTGGTCGCGATTGCCGCCTCTGCGGCGAACGAGCGGGCACAGGCGTTTGTGATGCGTGACCGAGGCGCAGTGGCGACGGCACAGCTATCGAAACTGAAACCCATTTTCACATGGAGAGGGTAGCCCCGCGATGACCCCACACTCAACGTTGAGTTCTGAGCGGTACCGTGCTAGCGGGGCTCGCTAAGGTGCCCTGTCTGATGAGCAGACTCCGCGTGGCACCGGCCTCGGCCGTGCACTTGAGACGGCTCAGGGGCCGACGGTCGGGGTGGCCGAAGCCTCGCGCTCTGCGTCGGCCGGCATTTCCCGTGGAGGATTGGCGGCGACCACGGGGGAGACCTGTGGTGCCGCTGCTCCGACGCCGGGTGGATCCTCGGTCCCCGGCCCGTCCAGCGGGTGGGCGATCTCGTCCTTCGGTAGTTTGGCCAGGACTACCGCGAGCACCGCCAGCACCCCGGGCAGCAAACCAACGAGGACGAATGAAGCGCCGAGCCCGACCACCGCGCTGACCGGAGCGGCCAGCGCCATCGACACCGGCATGAACGTCAGCGAGGCGAAAAAGTCGAGACTGGACACCCGGCCGAGCAGGTGTGACGGCACTCGTCGCTGCAACAACGTGCCCCAGATGACCATGGGAGCGGAGAAGAGGATCCCGGTCACGAACACCGCCACAGCAATCACCCACACGTCCCTGGCGAAGCCGAGCAGCAGCAGCGGCGCACAGGATAGGCCCCACAGCAGGTTCATGACCGTCAGGTACCGCCGGGGCATCCGGGGGAGCGACGCCATGCCCATGGATCCGAGCGCCCCGCCGATGCCGAACGCCGCCATCACCAGGGCGTGGTCGCCGGGGCCACCGTTTGCGCGGTCCTTGATGACGAAGGGCATCAGCACCTCGATCGGCCCCATCATCAACAGAATCAGTGCGGAGGCGAAGAGCAGCGTGGCGAGCAGCCAAGGCGTCCGTGACACGTAGACGAATCCGGCGCGCAGGTCGGACAGCACACCGCCGATCGGGTGCGCCGCCGCGCCAGCCGTGGTGTCGCGAGCCAGCGGCACGGGGCGCAACGCCAACAGGAGACCCATACCGGCCAACTCCAGCACCGCCACCGCGGCGATCGCCAGCCCCGGCGAGGCGGCCGCGATCAGGGCGCTGGCCGCCGCCGGGCCGGCCGCCTGCATGACAGTCGGGCGTAGGGTGCCCTCGATCCCGTTGGCCGCAAGCAGATCCTTGGCCGGCAGTATCGACGGCAGTAAAGCGGAGTAGGCCGGGTAGGTGAAGCCGTTGCTCACTCCGAACACCAGCGATCCGGCAGCCAATGCCCACAGGTCGACCCGGTCGAGTAAAGCCAGTGCCGCGACCACCGCCATCGCGGCGGCCCGGGCGCCGGCCACCGCCAGCAGGATCCGCCGCTGCGGCATCCGGTCGGCGAGCACCCCGCCCAACAGGGTGCTGCCGAGCATGCCGACTGCGGAGGCGGTGGCCACCAGGGACACGGCACCCGGCCCACCGCCCATCTCGATCACCTGCCAGACGACGGCGATCAACCACACCCCGGCGGCGAGCAGAGCCATCACGATAGCGCCGGCGAGTAGTCGGTACTGCCCGCTGCGGAACGGGCGCAGGGGCCCTCGCAGCAACACGGAACCGGCGCCGGTGTGCTCGCTCATCGTCCACTCTCCCGAAGGTATTGATGTACGTCATTACTACGAACGGGGGGCATCCGTGGGTGAGTTAACGCAGCATTACAGCCCCTGCTGCGTGTTTGACCTGAGCCTGTTCTAGGTTCGGGGTCGGGTGAGCCATCCGGCCCGACCGATCGATGCCCCCGCTCACACGTCCACCTGGCAAGCCCTCGCCCGGCGCCTGCCATGAACTCAGCGCCCGGCGCAGGCATCGAGACGGTTTTGTCCTCGGCCAGGGCGTCGAGCGCCGCGCTGTCGCGTGGGCCATCGACGGCGACCAGCACAGGCATCCGCATCACCTCCGGGGGGGGGTACCCGCGCAGACCGCCTCGGGTCTTCACCGACGAGAGCACAAACCGCCAGCACCACCACTGACGCAGAACCGAGACGTTCCGACCGAGGTCAGCGGACCATTGCTCGCACGATGTCCATGGGGCCGGCGACCGCGTCGAGACCGGCCGTGGACAGCTCGGCGACGATCGCCTGCGGTGACACGACGTACCACCGGTAGGCGGTTGTGACCTCGCGTACCGATTGGCCGCTGTGGTCGAGCACCTGGTAGCGCATCCGCCACCGGAGAGTGTCCGGCCCGTCGGGCTGTGCCGCTCCGCTGCCCACATAGGTGTGGTCACCCACCTGCACCCTCACGAACTCCGCCTCCGGAATCTCCATTGGCTCTGCTGGCGGTTGCGCGTTGACCACCAGTGGCGCACCGCCGGCGAGCCGGTCGCGCAGCCGCCCCCACAACTCGCGACGGTCGTGCGGTGCCAGGTGCCCTATCATGTTCATCGCGACCACGCCGCCGATCCGGTCCGGCAGGGGGACGTTCTGCGCTCCGGCGGCCACCACCGTGACCCGCTCCCGCAGCCTCGGGACGGGGCCGAGCCGGCAGAGCAGGGCCGCGCGCTGGACCGCCGACGGCTCGATCGCCAGGATCCGCGCGGCCGGCAACACCTCGGCGATGAGCAGGGTGCCGAGCCCGCTGCCCGCCCCGAGGTCCACGATCGGGCCCGCCTGCGGTGCGGCGTCGGCCAGTGCGGTCAGTACGGGATCACGCAGCGCCTGCCACGCGTCGAGGCTGAGCAGATCGAGGAACTCGCCTGACTCGTGGTATTCATCGTCGTTCATCCGTGCCCTCTCGTCGGGTTGCCGTCGACCGACCCACGGCGCGGCCGGATCGGAGCCGTATAGCTAGATGGTAATCATTTTCGACACTGGCGGAAGGTTACCGGGTTCACGATGCCGTCGATGCGCTCACTCCGGCTCGCTTCGGTGTACGGCCAGCACCAGCCCCGCGACTGGGGTGGTTGCGTCGAGCCGCCCGCCGAGAGCGAGGTGCGCGACGGCGAGCAGGACGGCACCGAACAGCGCCCGAACTGAAGGCGAACGCCACGAGCCGGGGACGGCCCGGCGCAGCAGACTGTGGTCGGTCCGGTCCAGCGAGTGCAAGGCACCGGGCGCAACCCGGATTAGGCAGTGCCTCGAAGCGCGTGTAGCCACCCCGTTGATGGCGGTGATGTGGATGGTGGCCTTATCGCGGACGGCGAGTCGTATCGGGTGGCCAGGCTGTGGTGGCGTTCGAGTCGGTTGGTGCCGCACTCGACGACGTGGCGCTGCCGGTAGTCCTCGGGGTCGAAGGACGGTGGCCGGCCGCGGTGTCCGCTCCGGCGGGCGCGCTCCGGCCGGCACGGCTGGATCCACGTACGAAGATCCTGCTCGTCGTCCTCATCAGTGCGGTCGTGCCCGGGGCCCCGGGGACTGCGTTTCGTACTGCCGGCTGCTGCTCGCCATGGGCCTCGCGTTTCGGGAAGGCGTGCGGCGCCGCGCCTCGCCCTGAAGTCCGCAGTCGCGGCGACGTGGGTGCTCGCCCGGCTCCTGCCGACGTGGTGGTCGAACCCGCTCACGGCAATCGTGTCGCTCGCCTGTCTGATCCGATCCACCGCGGCGGTCGGGGTCGGCGCGGCGCCGCATCAAGGTGGCCCAGGGCCGGATCCACTTGCCGTGCTGAGCCAACGCCGCTCGCTCGTGGCAGTCCACGCCATGAGGTTCGGTGCTGGACACATCGTGCTCATCGACCTTCGCGTAGCCCCAGCTGGCGAGCACATGCAGGACCGCCCGGACCACGCCCTCATCTAGGCGCCGCGGGGCAGCATTCCACCTGGCGTCAGCGGGACCGCGTCGCTGTACGCATAGGACGCCGCGTACCGCCGGGCGACGGCGAAGCTACCGATTGACGCCGGAAGTGAAAATGATTATCGTCTTCTTCTATCGGTGAAGCGAGTGCCGTGCACCGCCGTCGACGTGCCGCCGCGCGGCGGCCGCCAGGCCGGTTGTCAATTTCCGTGAGGCAGGAGCTCGAATGCTAAAGACCCGACGCGCGAGACGCTCGATGTTCGCCGGCCTTGCCGGCCTCGTGCTGGCACTGGCCGCTTCGGCGCCGGCTTCCGCCGGCGTCTACGCCACGAACGACATCACCTCCGGTCACATCGACATCGTCAACATCGAGTGCCCGTCGAGTCCCTCGCTTGCCCTGACGACGAAGCTTGACTCGGGTACGCCGATCAATCCAACCGACCTGCACAACTACGCCTTCGTGTATCAGGACGCCTCCAGCTCGTACGTCTCCTGGGTCCCGACCGCGGGTAGCGCCGGTTACTGGCTGGTCGACATCTCGTCCTCGACCATGTATACGGCGCCTTGGGTCGGGTTCAACTTCAACGGCAGCTGCGCTGGTAGCGGCGACGTGTGGCTCAGCTCGGCGAGCAGTGCCAACCCCGGCCGGGTGGAGCTGCGCAACTCCGGCGGCTCGGTGATTCTGAACACCGCGCTGCCCAGTCTGGAGTACGCCTTGGCCTCCGGCCAGCACACGCACTTCCAGTGGCGGTTCTACGCCTCGTCGAAGCCGACGGCGGCTGCGACGTACCAGCTGTACTTCGGTTACGGCAACGACAACGGAGCGCCGCTGAGCACGCAGAACTACCTCCAAGCCAAGTTCGTCATCGTTCCCTGACGCCAGTAGCTGCCAGCGGTGCCCGGAGTCGTCGACATCTCCGGGCACCGCTCCTTCTCGACAGCCCATGAGAGCCCAGAGGTTGCCATGTTCCCCACCGTTCGCTTCGGACCGATCCGGCCCGCAGCCAACGCCACCGCGCTGACAGTCGTGGTCGCGGTCGGCTTGGCCGGGCTCGTCGCGTTACCGATACTCGCCGCCGCGTCCGATCCCATCCCGTCCGAGACGCCGGCGGGCATGTACCAGATCGCCGCGTATCCCGACGAGACCGGAGCAATGGCGATCGGGCTGATGAACGAGCAGGCCTTCGAATTCGTCTCGGTGAACCCCGACGGCCTGGCCTTCCGTGTCCCCTCGAGCTCGGTCACCGACGTGCCGGCCGGGGACTCGTACGCCTGGCTGGGTGAGGCGGGTACGACCGGCTTCACCACCCGAGGACCCTTCGAAGACATATCCGACGGTCTCGTGCTGTCACTGGGCACGATCGCCCCGGACGGCTACTACTACGACCACCTCATCGCGGCGGACGCCCAGTTCTCGTTCACGGCGACCGACGTCGTCGGGCCGGGAGACTTTGCCTACTACGCAACGGCCACGCTCCCGTTTGCGCCGGACACGAACGCCCCGATCGGGTACCGCTTCGGCACGGGGACCCAGCGGGACGGGACGCCGCAGGCGACAGTTCCGGCCGAGCTGACGGCGTGGAGCTCCCATCCCACCCGATTTCGGTTCGGCGCGGCCGGGATGTACTGCCTCACGCTCAGCACGCGGGTGCCGCTGGTCGACGGCGAGACGACGGAGCGTTCGATGCCGATCCGTTTCGCCGTCGGCGACACGACACCGGCCGGGGCCGAGTGCGGTTCCGCCGCACCCACCGACCCGGGCAACCCGACCGGATCTCCCAGCCCGACCGGATCCCCCAGCCCCAGTGAATCCCCCGATCCCAGTGTCGCCGATTGGGTGGTCCGCGAAGGCCACATCGACGCCGTCTCCGCCCAGGTCGACAGCGACGGGCTGTCCCTGCGGGCGAAGTACGACGTCCCCCGCGAGTCGCGGCAGGCGTGGATCGAGTACGACGACCTGGTGCTGGTCACAGCGGACATCGCGAGAAAGACGACACCGGCGGCCTACACCTCCGACAACGACTGGAGTTTCATCGCGCCTCCCGGCACCACGTACTGGAATCTTCCGCTCGGCCAGGAGCCAGGCATGCCCTGGGCGGGGCTCAGCACGGAGTCGGATACCCTATCCGCGTTCGGGACCAACAGTCTGCTGTGGCGGGTCGACGCGGTCACCGGTCCCGGCGGCACCGTCGCGCCTGGCGAGTTCGCGCTCTGGCAGGGCGAGCCGCAGCGCGGGCAGCTGGCCATCGACCGGCAGGATCTGCCCGAGGCCAGCACCCGGCTCGGTCTACCCGCCGCGCAGTGGGTTCCGCAGCATCGGCACGCGCACTACAACTGGGCCTTCACCGCACCCGGCGTCTACTGCGTGGCAATGAGCCTTCGGGCCGAGACCGAAGACGGGCGGCGTCTGACCGACTCCGAGCAGCTCACGATCGCCGTCGGCGACACGACTGACGCCACGACGGTCACCCCGTGCGGGCGGACCCAGCCGTACCCCGAGCCTACGCCCGGCAACCCGGCTCCGGTACCCGGCCACGACGCGCTCGTGCTGAACGGCGGGACCGCCAACGTGGTGAGCTTCCTCGGCCAGAACGGTCTGGACACCCAGCTCCGGGTTTACGACGCGGCCACCGCTGGATGGGGGGTCACCCGGAACCCCGAGGACGTGATCTTCCACCGTCCGGCGGTGGCCGCTGCGGGGGTCAACGTGCCAGGTTTCGCCGCAGGGGTCTACGGATGGTCGCTGCCGGCCATTCGATGGGATCTGACCGGGCTGCTCCCGCATCAGCTCGCCGGCGACGTCCGCTGGTCCCTCGCCGACCTTGCCGGTCCCGGTGACGTCGCGCTCTCCGCGGGCGAGACCCAACGCGGACCGTACCTGTTCAACACCGCCACCGGAGACCGCGACCCCTACGCCCTGTGGGCGGGCTCCGCCGGCGGCGCCGTCAACAGCGCGATGGCCTGGTCCTTCTCCCGCCCCGGCAAATACTGCGTCACGCTGAACTGGCAGGCCGACCTGCCGGATGGCGGCGGTACGGTCTCTGACACAAAGACGCTGACCTTCGTCGTGGACGGTCCGCTGGATCCCATGGCGCCCCGGGACTCCTCCGGAAACTACCCCGGCCCGGCGTTCCGGCACGACGCGCACACCCTGACCTTGACCTGCGGACAGGGCGCAGCCGCGACCAAGCCGGAGGAGGTGCCCGCCCCCGGTGGCCCGCCGGCCGAGACCCCGTGGAACGTGCCGAACTGGTCCAGGACGAACAGCGGCGCGGTGATCCTCAACGACGGGCACGTCGACATCGCCTCGGTTCGTCGTGACGCCGTACTCACCACGACGGTGAAGGACACCACTGTGGAGGGCTTGGCCAACAAGCCCGCGGGCGAGCCGGCCTACTGGCACGACCCGGACGACGTGGTGCTGCAACTGCTGCCGGAGTCGAAGATCTCGGTTCCGAATGACCCACGGTATGCTTTCCTCGGGGCCGCCGGCAGCTCCGTCTGGCAGGTCTCGCAGACCCAGCAGGCCGGATTGCTGTGGCCGGGCTGGTCGACCGAGCACCTCGAGCAGGCCGCCTATCCCGATGGGATTCGGTGGACGCTTACCGGGGCGCGCGGCCCGGGCAACTTCATCCTCTTCGTCGGCGGCGGGACCAGCCCGCTCACCCAGATCTTCAACGCCGCGGACGGAACCCCCGATCATCACATGATCCCGCCGGCGACCCACGCGCACGGCAACTGGGCGTTCACCGCCGAAGGCGTCTACTGCCTCGACTTCGCGCGCTCGGCGGGCAACGGGGAGCCCGCACAGGCGCACGCCTTCACCCTGGCGGTCGCCGTCGGAGAGACGGACCCGCGCCTCATCGATCCGTCCCACTGCACCCCGACCAGGCCGGGCCACACCGCGCCGCAGCCGCCGGCCGCCCCGGCCGCCGACGTACGCGGCGACACCGTCACCGTCACCTGGAACGCGCCGGCGGACGGTGGGTCACCCATCACCGGCTACACCGTCCGGCTCGACGGCGGCGCCGCCCCGCTCGTCCAGAACGTTACCGGGGCAACCGCGGCAACCTTCACCCGTCTTGCCGCGGGCACCTACACCGCCACCGTCATCGCGGTCAACGCGATCGGCCCCTCGAAATCCTCCCCACCGTCGCCGCCGGTCGTCATTGGAGCCGCCGTCAGCCAGCAGATCGTCGTCGCCCTGGATCCGGTGGACGGTGCGCTGGTGGTGACCGTCGACCCCGACGACCGTGAGGTGGTATTGCCGGACGCCGTCTTGGCGGCCTCGGGCGACCGGTGGCAGACAACCGGTCGACTGCGGCCGGTCACCGTCACCGACACCCGCGCCGCGGCACCCGGCTGGAACGTCTCCGCCCAGGTCAGCGACTTTACCTCCGGCAACGGCTCGGTCAGTGGCGCATTCCTCGGCTGGGAGCCGAACGTCCTAGGGCAGGCCCCGGCACAGGGGGTCACGCCGGGGCCTACAGTGCCGAGCAGCCTTTCCGGCGGCACCGGCCTGACGACCGGCTGTGTCCTCGGATCGGCGCCGGCCGGCGCCGGCCGCGGAACCGCCCGTCTGGATGCCGTTCTCCAGCTGGATCTGCCCACGGACACCGCTCCCGGCACCTACGCCGCCACCCTCACCCTCACCGCGATCTGACCCGGCCCGGAGCCGGGCCACGACGAGTCGTTGGCGGATGTCGCAGGCTACTGCGGCATCCGCCAGACCAAGAACGAGGTGATCTCATCCGGACAGGGCGACCCGTGTTCGGTGCACAAGATCGCCGCGTTCAGGCTGCCACTGGTGGGCTGCGCGGCGGCCAGGGAGCCCAGAACAGTTCGGTACGCGTGTGGTCGGCGATGGCCCAGCCGGCCGGCCGCCGGGAGCGAGGTCCCGATCGATCAGGTCCGGTGCGTCGACGCACTGCGACCGCCGGCCCTGCGACCCACCAGCCGATCACATCGGCGGGAACGGTGCTCGGGGCTGCGTCGAGCCGACCGCCGAGAGCGAGGTTCACGCCGGTGAGCAGGACGGCGCCGAGCAGCGTCCGGACTGAAGGCGAACGTCGCGAGCCGGAGACGGCCCGGCGCAGCAGACTGTCTGTATGGGTCGGCCGCCGTGGCGGGGCCGTCCACCACCGGAGTGTCTCGGCAGCGCGGGGAGGGCCGGCTGCGGACGAGGCGGAGGATCGTGATCGTTCTCGTTGGATGCGACCGGCGGTGGAGACGAGGTTCGCCTCCACCACCGGTGACCGGGACGTCAGTGCGCCGACAGCGTGCCGCTGATTTCGTTCGGGACCGCGTCGAGCGTCACCGATCCGACGACCTTGCCGGTGCTGAGGTCGATCCGGTGCACCTTCTTGGTGGCGGGCTCGGTGATGTAGGCGTCGTCACCGCGGACGAACAGGGCTGGGCGCGGCTCCTGCCACTGCATCGGCTCCTTCCACGGGCCGACCACGGGCCACGAGTTGGCTAGCTTGCCGGAGGCGGGGTCGACCACGTGCAGCTTGCCGTCGGTGCCGAGGATCAGGCCCTCGCCCTGTGGGCCACGGGCCAGCGAGCGGAAGCTGTAGCTGACGCCCTCGGGCATCGGCACGACCTGGATCTTCTGGGCCGCCGTGTCGATGAGTGCGAACTGCTCGGGGAACTCGCGCTCCGCGTCCGGCTCGACCTTGTAGTCGCCGAGTAGGACGGGAGACTTCTCGCTGCCGGCCTGGGTGGCGATGGCGCCGTACGCACCCGCGCTCTTGACCTTCACGAAGGCGCCGTTCTTGAACAGCAGTACGCCGTCCTTGCAACCGAGGCCCACGACCTCGCCTTGGGCGACCGCCTCGCCGTGCACGCCGGGGCACTCCTCGCTGTGGGCGATATCCTTGCCGTCCTTGTCCAGCGCGATCGCTCCCGGGCGCGACTCCTCCGTGCCGAGGGTCACCACCAGGGTGCCGTCGGCGAGTTCCACGGCCACGCCATGGTGCGGCTGCGCGGTCTTGTACTGGCGTCCCTCGGGCTTGCCGTCGACGAGCGTCTTCGGGTCGAAGCTGTTCACCTCGCCGGTGCCGTCGGTGAACAGGACGGTGCGGTTACCGTGCAGCACGACGTGGCCGGGCTTGGCACCCGGGTAGCTGATGTCGGTCATCCGGCCGGCGGCCGCGTCGAGGACCTGGAACCCGGACTCGGTGGAGACGAAGACGCTGGTGTCGTTGCCGGCTGGGTTGAGCCGGTTGAAGCCGGGTAGGGCGACGTTGTGCGCCACCTCCAGCGCTTCGCCGTCGAGCACGTAGATGCCGCCGTCGTAGGTGATTGCCACCGGCTCCTTCACCGAGGCCGCAGCGGACGATCCGGCCGACGGTGCGTTGCCCTCGTCCGAGTCGGACGCGCACGCGGCGAGCGCCAGCGTGGCCGCCACTAGGGCGGCCGCGCCGCTGATTCTACGATGCCTCACGAACTTCTCCCTCAATTGCAACTGACAATCATTTCCATTAACCCTACACGGGGTGCTTCTTCCCGGCCCGACGGGGCGTGTCTCAACCGGAGAGGCCGCCGATGATCGCCTCGGTGTTGAAGCGCATCATCTCCAGGTAGGTGGGGGCGCCACCGTCGGCATCACTGAGCGACTCCGAGTACAGGGCGATCACCTTCACCCTGATGCCGGCCTCCGAGACGAGCACCTCGGCCAGTCGGGCCGGCTGTGAGGTGTCGACGAAGATCGCCGGCACCTGGTGGGCCCGGATGGCGGTGACCAGCGAGGCGAGATCCGATGAACTCGGCGACGCGAGCGTTGTGCCGCTCGGGATGATCGCGCCGATGACCTTAAAGTCGTAGCGATCGGCGAGATAGCCGAACACGTGGTGGTTGGTGACCAGGACGCGGCGCTCCGGCGGGATGGCGGCGAACCGCCGCGCGAGGTCCGCGTCCAGCTCGCCGACTTTCGTCGCGTACGCGTCCGCGCGCTCCCGCACCGTGCGGGCGTCCACCCCGTCGACGTGCTCGATGATCTCGTCGGCGAGCAGCCTCACCGCCGTGACCACCCGTGCTGGATCCGTCCAGAAGTGCGGATCCGGCAGACCGGCGGCGTCGCCGGCCTGGTACTCCATCGAGTCGATCCTGGCCCCCACCTCGACGGTGTGGACGCCCTCGGCCTTCGCCGCCTCGACGTGGCGCAGGACGCCCTCCTCGAGGCCCAGGCCGTTGTAGACGACTAGGTCGGCCGTCTGCATGGTGTGCGCCTCCCGGGCCGAGATGGCGAACGAGTGCGGATCGGCGTTCGGTTTCATCAGCACGCTGACCTCGGCGTCGTCGCCGACGATCTCGTTGACGACGTTGCCGAGGATGTTCGTGGTGACCACGATGCGAGAGTCGTCGCGCGAGGTGCAGGCGGTATTGCCGGTCAGCAGGGCGCCGACGATGAGCATCGTGAAGAGCTTCCGTGCTCTCATCGGCCGACCTCCACGGTGAGATCTGGTCGTTCGGCGACCTTCAGCGTGCGGGCGGTGCGCAGTCCGTCGCGGTAGTCGATCTCGTGGATGACCCGGGCCTGCGGGTCGGCCAGGTAGGCGCGGTCGATGTCCAGCGTCAGGCTGCCGGCGCGCAGCGGCTTCTCAGCGAGGATCTTGCCGGTCTCGAGGTCGCAGCTGATCAGCCTGCCGGACGCGTCGAGGGCGAGCACCGTACTGCCGTCCGCCGGTGACGCGGCGGCCGCCAGTTCGCGGTCGGTGGCCGGCACGTACCGCAGGGTGGCCTTGGCGGCGTTCACCGACCAGATGCCGGCGCGGTCGGCCACCGCGGCCTCGTTGCTGCGCGGGCGGTAGCCGAACCCGCCCGGTGCGACTGGCGTGCGCGGGGAGGCCAGCGTCTTGGCGGTGAGCTTGTCGCCCTCTAGCTTGACCCGTACGAAACTGTCCTCACAGGCGATGACCGCGCCGCCCCGCAGGACGGCCCACCCGCGGGGCGCCGCGCAGGGCACCTCGAAGTTGCCGGTCGGCTGGCCCTTTGCGTCCATGGCGACGATCCGGTCGGCCGGCTGCTGGCGATCGTCGCCCACGGCGACGAGGAGCTGCTCCGCGTACGGTACGGCCAGCGGCGTGGAACTGTTCGACTCGATCGTGGCCAGTTTGGCGACCGTGCCGGCCTCGAGTTCGCGTCGGTCGAGGACCGTCACCTTCCCGTCGGTGGTGCCGACCGTGGTGTGTGCCTCGAAGCCGGCGATCGTCTGGACCGGCGCGTCGAGCGAGAGCGTGCCAACCGACCGGGAGGGTGCCCGGTAGTAGTGGACGTGGTCGACATGGTCGACCGTCCACACTCCGGCGTCGACGATCTCGAGGGTGCGGTCGCCGCCGTCGACGTAGACGAAGCGGCCGTCCTCGGTGAGCCGTTCGGCGCCGACCGACAGCCCGATCTCCTTTTCCGACCTGGTGCCCAGGTCGAGCAGGCGCAACCACTGGGCGCCGCGGGCCGCGTACGCGATGGTCGATTGCGCCTCGGCCAGTTCCTCGGCGCCCTCGACGTAGCCGTGCGGCGTCTCCTCGACGTTCTGTGGTTGTTGTTTGGTCGAGCCGCACGCGGAGATCGCGAGCGTGAGGCCCAGGGCGGCCACGCCGAGCAGCCTTCCGGTAGTGCTGGTGATCACAAACGTCCTTCCGGTGGGGGTATGGGGGTGGGTGTGGGGGCCGACGACCGATGGCGTCGCGCCGCGGTCGTGATCCGGCGCACGCCGAGAATCCCGAAGAACATCAGTACGGCGACGGCGGCGATGGTGGCGCCGGCGGCGGTCGCCGCGTACCAGGAGATCCACAGGCCGATCACGGTCGCGGCCGAGCCGATGCCGAAGCTGGTGAGCATCACCGCCGGGAGCCGGCGCGCGACGAGCATCGCCGCAGCCGAGGGCGCGATCAGCATTCCGAAGGCGAGCAGTGTGCCGACGACGCTGAAGGCGACCGCCATCGTGATGGTGAGGAGGGCCAGCATGGCGGCGTTGGCGATCTCGGGGCGCAGGCCGAGGGTCCGGGCCTTGCGCGGGTCGAAGGTGAGCGCCAGAAACGGTCGGTAGCAGATGGCGGAGGTCACCGCGACCGCGGCGACCGCGGCGGCGAGCAGCAGCAGGTCGGTCCACCGGATGGCCAGTACGTCGCCGAACAGGAAGGCGGTCAGGTCGGTCGCGAACGACCGCGAGTGCGAGACGACGATCACCCCGACCGAGAGCATCCCCACGAACAGCAGCCCGATGCTGGTGTCGCGCCCGAACTCGCGGCTGTGCCGCAGGGCGTTGACGCCGACCGCCATGGCGAACGCGCTGGCGGCGGCCCCGACGACGAGGTTGCCGCCGACGATCGACGCGATGGCGACACCGGGCAGCATGCCGTGGCTCATTGCCTCGCCGAGGAAGGTCATGCCGCGGGCGATCACCCACACGCCGACCAGGGCGCACACCGCGGCCAGCAGGATGCCGCCGATCAGTGAGCGGACGACGAAGGACACGGTGAACGGTTCGAGGAGTGACGCCACCACCGGGTTGACTATAGTGCAACTGATAATCAATATCATTTGGGGGGGCGTTGGGCGCCGAGATCCTGACCGTCGAGCACGTGGCCTTCCGGTACGCCGGCGTCCCGGTCCTGCGGGACGTGAACCTGCGCGTGGAGGCCGCCTCCACGGTCGCGGTGACCGGGGCGAACGGCTCCGGCAAGAGCACTCTGCTGCACCTACTGGCCGGTGTCGAGGAGCCGGCCGAGGGCAGCGTCCGTCGCCGGGCCGGCTGCCGGCTGGCGCTGCTTCCGCAGCGCACTAGCGGCATTGACGCCCTCCCGCTGACCGTCGCCGAGTGCGTGCAGATCGGCCGGTTCCGGCCACGCCGACGCCTGAGCCGCGACGACCGTGCCGCCGTGAGCACAATCATGGAACGGCTCGACCTCGCCCACCTGGCCCGGCGGAGGCTGCGTGAGCTGTCCGGCGGGCAGCGTCAGCGCGCTCTCATCGCCCAGGCTCTCGTCCAAGTCGCCGACATCTACGTGCTGGACGAACCCACGGTCGCTCTCGACGTGGGGAGCCGGCGGCACGTGCGCGATCTGCTCGCCGAACGGGTCCGCGCCGGCGCGGCGGTGGTTTATGCCAGCCACGATCCCGCCGATGTGGCCCTCGCTGATCGCACAGTGCGACTTGCGGGTGCGGTGGAACACTCCATCACCGGCATCCCTGCGGAGCACTGATCATGGGCGGCCGGTCGCCGGGGCGGGCCGTCTACCGCCCATCACTGGTGTCGTGGCAACGGAGCAGCCGCGGCCCGGACCGTCGCCTGGGTTACCACGGCTCCCGATCGGGGCGAAACGAAGGTCTGGACAGCGACGGGCTGCGGGCCGCCCTGACCGCCTGCCTGCTCACCGACTCGGAGGTCGCCGCGGGGGAGCCGGCGTGGCGAGCCCTGCCCGATCCGTTCCCCGAGTGGGAGCTGGGCGACCTGCACGAACACGACCACGCCGAGCCGGTCCGGGTCTGAACATGTCGACCATGCTTGCTCCCGCTGACGTGGCCCGGTGGCGGCGGGACTGGGAGACAGTGATGCGGTACTACCCGCCGGGACGGGACGAGCTCCTCGCCGCCTGCCTGGCCGCGGTCGAGGAGGTGCACGGACGGCCCCCGGAGCGGGTGCTCGATGTCGGTGGTGGTCCGGGCACCATCGCCGAGGCGATGCTGCGGCGGTGGCCCGGTGCCGACGTCACCGTGCTGGACATCGACCCGGCTTTGCTGGCGTTGACCGACACCGCGTTGCCGCACGTGCGCACGGTCCGGGCTGATATCGGTACCGCACAGTGGCTCGGGTCGGCTGGTGGCCCGTACGACGTGGTGCTGGCGCTGATGACCGTGCACTATCTGCCCGAAGACCGGGTCCGCGACTGGTACGCCGAGGCCCGGCAGTTGCTGCGGCCAGGCGGGCTACTACTCGTCGCTGACGCGATGCGGGACGCTCCGTCCGTGGTGCCGGCGCCGCCGGCAGACGCAGGGGCCGATCCCTGGACCTCGTGGTGGACCGTACTGGCCGGCGAGCCAGCGATGGCGCCGCTGCTGCGCGAGCGGGCAGCCGCCCTGGCAGGCCTCGCCTGCGCGGAGTTCGCCGCGCCGGTCGACTGGCACCGGGATGCCGCCTGGCGAGCCGGCTTTTCGGACGCGACGGTGCTCCACCG
Source organism: Micromonospora sp. WMMD1082 (assembly GCF_029626175.1). Taxonomy (NCBI): domain Bacteria; kingdom Bacillati; phylum Actinomycetota; class Actinomycetes; order Micromonosporales; family Micromonosporaceae; genus Micromonospora; species Micromonospora sp. WMMD1082. The sequence goes on from NZ_JARUBM010000002.1 coordinate 3,721,386, forward strand.
GCGGGCGGACCACGCCCTGATGGCTTTCCGTCGCCCGCCGGGCGGCCGATGAGCGCCAGCGCACCCCCTGGGTTCACCGTCATCTACTGCGACGGCCATTGCTGCCAAGCGCTACGCCAGTGGAGCTGACCGGGCGGTCTGGAGGCTCGGCGGACTACGTCGGTGCCCTCCGCGAAGCGGTGCGGTACAGCCGGAACGCGGGTCCTGATCCGGGCGGGCTGCCTCGGTGCCTGCCATCGGGCGCTCGCTCTGCTCCTGTTCACCGGCGCGGCGCGGCGCGGCGGGCGGCTGGCGCTGATCGGGGCCGATCGGGACACCGCACCACCGGCAGGCTGTGCTAGACCTCATCCGAGAGGCCGACCTGCCGCCCCGCTGACCTGCGTCGGCGCGATGCTCGACCGGCATGGCGACCTTGTCGGTTAGCATCACCGTCGCGGTGCTCGGAATACATGGCCCGGCAGAGCAAGGATGAGGGAGGTGACAGCCGATGCCGACAAATCCGATCCCCGGTGCCGTCCGCAACACCCGACAGCGGGCGGAAGTGGTCGAGCTGCTCGCCCGCTCGGACGAGTTCCGCAGCGCGCAGCGCCTGCACGCGGAGCTGCGCGAGGGGGGAGCCGCGGTGGGCCTCACCACCGTCTACCGCACTCTGCAGGCACTGGCCGACGCGGGTGAGGTGGACATCTTGCGCCTGTCCACCGGTGAGCAACTGTTCCGGCGGTGCAGCCGTACCCACCACCACCATTTGGTGTGCCGGCACTGTGGCCGCACTGTCGAGATCACCGGTCCCGCCGTCGAGACGTGGGCCCGCCGGATGGCCAGCCAGCACGGGTTCACCGACGTCAACCACACCCTGGAGATCATGGGCACCTGCGCCGCCTGCGTCACCCGGTAGCTGCCTGCTTAGGGCAAGCCGTTGTACAGGAGCTACGGTGCCGGGACCGCAGTGCAGTCGGCGCAGTGCCCGTGCAGGTCGATCCGGTCGGCGTGCGGAATGAAGCCGGTTGTCGCACGTAGTTCGGTGAGCCAGGCTTCCACTAGGTGCGGCGGGCACTCGGTGATCAGGCCGCAGTCGTCGCAAAGCAGGTGTTGGTGCGGGGTGGCCGGGCAGCGTCGGTAGGCGCGTTCGCCGCCCACTTCGAAGGAGTGCAGCAGTCCGACCTCGGCGAGCCGGTGCAGCGCGCGGTACACGGTGCTGAGGCCGATCCGGTGACCGGCACCGGTTAGCGCGGTGTGCACGGCCTGGGCGGTCATCGGGTGGGTCCGGCCGGTCAGCGCGGCGAGAATGGCCTGCCGTTGCCGGGTGGTGCGTACGCCGGTTGCCCGCAGGGGCGCGTCGGCGGAAGGTGCGGTCTCAGTCATGGCCGGTCAACCGCGCCGGCCGACGTGAACACTGCGCGCCTCGAGAAGGAACACGTCGCGGCGGTTGCCGAGCCAGACAAGATCGCTCGGATCGAGGAGTCGGTCCCAGGTGTGCAGATCGGCGGGGGTGAGCAGGCCGGTGTCGCGGAGCCGGCCGATGCGATTGGCGAGGCGGTTCACGACAGCGCGCTGCTGGGGCGGCGGAAGCGGCGGGGGTAGCTCGGAGAGGGTGGTCACGGTGGTGGCCGGATCCAGGCCGGCACGGCGCAGTGCCTCGTCCCAGCCGTACGGCATGGGTCGGCTGCCGGGCAGCGCGGCGCGTATGCGGGCGAACCAGCGATCCTCGGCGGTGTGCAGGCGCAGCTCCAGCCCGGGGTCGCCGACTCCGAGGTCCCAGGGCAGGTGACGGGCGGGAAGGCCACCCTCGGCCAGCGCCAGCCGCCCGCCGCGAGCCAGCAGGGCGGCGAGGGCGTCGACGGCGCGTTGCTGGTCACCGAGGTGGTGCACCATGGCTGAGGCCCACACGAGGTCTGCGTGCCCGCAGACCGTTCGCCGCAGGCTGCCGGTATCGGCGATGTCGACGAGCTCGACGTCGATGCGAATGCGTGGGTCGGCCCACTCGGTGCGAATCCGCGCTCGGGCCGCCTCCACGATCGCCGGTTCGGCGTCGACAGCGAGGATCCGGCCGCAGGTCATGTGCCGGGCCAGGGCGAGGGCCATGCCGGCGCCGCCGCAGCCGATGTCGACCGCGAGCCGGTCGCCGGGGGCAACCAGCTCGCGGGCGACGGCGTGGTACCAGGCCCGGTCTGCCGTGGCGGCGTCGACGAGGCGGGGCGCGTGGGCCGCCCAGTCGATGCGTGCCTCGGTCATCGGGGTTGCTGGGATCCGCGGCGGGCGTACTTGTTACGGAACTTCTCGACCCGGCCTTCGGTGTCGAGCAGGCGCTGCTTGCCGGTCCAGAAGGGGTGGCTGGCCGAGGAAATCTGGACGTCGATGACGGGGTAGGTGTTGCCGTCGGTCCATTCGATGGTCTGGCTGCTGGTGGCGGTGGAGCGGGTGAGGAAGGCGAAGTTGGCGCCCTTGTCGCGGTAGACGACGGGGCGGTACTCGGGGTGGATGTTCGGCTTCATGCGGGTCGTACTCCTTCGGTGTCAGCCAGTTCCTCCGCCCCGAGGGGGAAGTAGCCGGCGAACGGGTCGTCGTAGGTGCGCCAGGTCTGTTCGCCGTCGGCGAGTTCGGCATCGGTGAGCAGGCAGCCGACAAGGGTGCGGTGCAAGTCGACGGAGTCGATGTCAAGGCCGATGAAGACCAGGTGCTGGTGCCGATCGCCGTAGTAGGGGTCCCAGTCGAGGGCGGCGGCGAGGCGGCGCTGGTCCTCGACATGCTCCCACCTCTGCTCCGGCAAGCTCACCAGCCAGTGTCCGAGGGAGCCCATGGCCAGGGCGCCGCCGGCGAACTCCCAGGCGATGACGGTGTCGGGTTGGCTGGCCAGCCAGAAGTGCCCGCGCGAGCGGATCATCTCGGCGTTGACCTCTTCGAGGACGTCGTGCAGGCGCCGCGGGTGGAATGGCCGGCGGGCACGGAAGACGGCGGAGACAACTCCGCAGTCGGACTCCGGCTCGTGCGCGCCGAGGGTGTAGCCCTGCAGACTGCGGGCGAAGATCCCGGGGGTCTCGGGCCGGTGCCGGTGGGTGTGGCGAAGCTGCCTGGTCAGCGTACTGGCGTCAACGACGTCTTCGTGGACGCGGACCTGCGTCGTCCACGGGGCCATCCGTTCGAGCAGCACCGACAGACGGCTGGTGTCGTACGCGCCCTCGCGGGACTCGCCCCACAGGACGAGGGTGTCGGCGTACTCGATCTGCCGGACGACGACGTCGGCCAGTGCCCGGTCGTCGTTGTCGGCGGCTGCGATGCCGAGAGTCTTCAGGTCGTCAGTGCTGGCCAGGCCGTCGAGCAGGTGCTCGGCGTCGACCACGGTGACGTAGGAGTCGACCCGGATCAGGTCGGTGATCGGTGCGCCGTTGACGAGGCAATGGGCGCAGGCGGCGGCGACCGCCTCGGGTTCGACCACCTCGGGCAGCATCAGCACCAGGTCGCGGTGTGGCTGGGCACGGGCCAGCCGAGCGAGGGTGGGCAGCACGTCCTCCCGCAGCGTGCAGGAGACACAGCCGTGGGCCAAGGTGATTCGCTCGTCCTCGAGCACGCCGGCACCGTCGCGGACGATCCGGTGCACGGTGCCTGCGGCCAGGTCGGCGAGATCGTGCCGGACCAGCAGTAGCGCCGGGTCCGCCGCCAGCAGCGTGCGGGCGACGGCGTACGTCGCGGACGGCCAGAAGCCGCTGAGCACGGTCAACGACGGGCGGGTGTCGGCCGCCGTAGCGCCGCGGTCGGCGGGTGCGAGCGGTGACGTCGACATCACTTTCCTCTCGACACAAACTGAAAACGGTTGTCATTATAGGCATGTGGTGGGCGACGGGCGGGTGGGGGTGTCGGTGGAAAACGACGGTGGCGTGGTGGTCACCATCCGGTTGCCGGGTGCGGCGGGACTGCTCGACGCCGATGCGACCCGCCTGCTGCGGCTGGTGGGTCGCATCGCCGCCCGTCAGGTCGATGGCGGTGTCGAGCCTCCTGCCGCGCGGGACGTGCACCTTTTACGAGTCGTCCCGCACGCGCGCACGGTCTACTGCGACGGTCGCGAGATTGCTCTCACCCGACGCGAGTTCGACCTGCTGCGACACCTCGCCGACCATCCGCGGCGAGTGTTCACCCGTGCTCAGCTGCTCGATCGAGTGTGGGGGCATCCCTTCACCGGTGCCCGCAGCGTCGATGTCCACGTGCGGCGCTTACGGGTGAAGCTCGGTGCCGACCTGCCGGTGATCTCCACGGTGCGTGGGGTCGGGTACCGGCTCGGCTCCGCCGTGTCGGTCGAGGTGGTGGACGACCCCGGGTGAGGGCTTGTCCGAACGGCTGATGTAAAAACGAAAACGGTTCTCGTTACTGTCAACCTTGAACTGGAGGAGTGAGTCGTGTCCCGACGCTGTGACGTCACCGGCGCGGAGCCGAGCTTCGGCAACGCCGTGTCCCACTCCCACCGGCGCACCCGCCGCCGGTGGAACCCCAACCTGCAGAACCACCGCTACTGGCTGCCGTCGGAGCAGCGCTGGGTGCGGCTGACCCTGACGGCGAAGGCGCTGAAGACGGTGGACCGCAAGGGCATTGAGCGGGTCGTCGCCGAGCTGCGCGCCCGGGGAGTGAGGCTCTGATGGCCCGCCAGACCGATGTCCGTCCGATCGTGCGGCTGCGTAGCAGCGCCGGCACCGGCTACACGTACGTGACCCGCAAGAACCGCCGCAACGACCCGGACCGACTGGTGCTACGCAAGTACGACCCGATCGTGCGGCGGCACGTCGAGTTCCGCGAGGCGCGCTGACATGGCCCGCAAGAGCTTGAGTAATCGGCAGGCCCGTCGAGAGGACCTGGTCGCCCGGCATGCCGACCGCCGGGCGGAGCTGAAGCGGCTGATCGTTCACCCGGACACCGACCCGGCCGTACGCGACGACGCCGTGCGCCGGTTGTCCCGCCTGCCTCGCGACTCGAGCCGGGTACGGCTGCGCAACCGGGATGTGATCGACGGCCGCCCACGCGGCGTGCTGACCCGCTTCGGGTTGTCCCGGGTCCGGTTCCGGGAGATGGCGCTGCGCGGCGAGCTGCCAGGCATCCGCAAGGCGTCCTGGTGACGGTTGTCCGGCACCGGTCGGGCGCGGTCCACCGGCCTTGGCCGGCTGCCGCCCGCTCAGGGGGCCACATGTACCACCGCGCGCAGGTGCGCGTGGCGTGGAAAGGGGAGGCATGAATGCGACGGTGAGGGCTCGCGGTTTCGCGGCCCTGGTCGCCGGGGCGGTGGTGGTCGCCGGCACGGTGCTGGCGCCCACGGCCGCGTCTGCGGCGGAGAAGGTGGTGCTGTCCAAGGGACACACCGATGCGGTGGACGTGCACTACAGCGACGGGACGCTGTCGCTGAAGGTGCATGACGACACGGTCAGCCCGGCCGTGGCCCGGGACCCGGCGGACGTGACGTTCCAGGTCCTGCCGGAGGCGGCGATGGCCGTTCCGGACGATCCCCGGTTCGCGTTCCTCGGGCCGGCGGGCAGCCAGATCTGGCTGCTGCCGATGACCCAGGACCCGGATCTGCTCTGGCCGGGTTGGAACACCACGACCCTGAAGACCGGGGTGTTCGAGGGGAACAAGGTGCGGCTGAGCCTGGTCGACGTCCAGGGGCCGGGCAACGTCACGCTGTTCACGCAGGACTCATTCGGCGGTCCGATCATCAAGTTCCGCTCCGATGACGGGCTTCCCGATGCGATCGACGTCCCGGTGCACACGCACGCGCACTCGAACTGGGCGTTCAGTGCGCTGGGCAGCTACACGCTGAAGTTCCAGGCCGACGCGACGCTGGCCAACGGCACCACGCTCAGCACGGGGCCGGTCGACTACTCGTTCGTGGTGGGCGAGTTGTCCGGCGGCGGCCCCGAGGTCAGCCTGTCGGTCAGCGGGATGGCCGACGAGTACCAGCCCAACGACACTGTGACGCTCAACGCGGTGCAGACGCCGCAGACCGAGCTGGACCATTACCACTGGTTCAGCAAGTGCCCGGGCGCGGCGGACTGGAGCGTCGTTCCTGGTGAGGGTGGCGCGAGCTACTCGTTCACCGCGACCCGGGAGCTGAACGCCTGCGAGTACCTGGCCAAGCTCTACGACGACGACCACCAGGTCATCGCGACCAGTGAGCCGGTGACCCTGTGGGTGGCGTTCCCACCGCAGGAGCCGGGCACCTCGCAGACGATCACCGCGTCGATCGACGAGACGCAGGGCTCGCTGGTGATCAGCGTCAACCCGGACGACCGGGCCGTGGTGCTGCCGCCCGCACAGCTCAACGCCGCCGGTGACCGGTGGGAGAGCACCGGCGAACTCCGGCCGGTCGCGGTGACCGACACCCGTGCCGGCCAGCCAGGGTGGAGCGCGTCCGGGCAGATCCCGGCGGACTTCGCCGGACCGGACGGAGCGACGTTCAGCGCCGGCTATCTCGGCTGGACGCCGCGTGTCCTGGCTCAGGCAAACGGGCAGGGCGTGGTTGCTGGTCCGGAGGTGGCTCCGTACGTCGTCGGGGTCGGCGGCGGCCTCGGCAACAGCGCAGTGCTGGGATCGGCGTCGGACGGCGCCGGGCGGGGTACCGCGCAACTGGGCGCAGGCCTGCGGCTGAGCCTGCCCACCGAGACGGCGGCAGGGACCTACACCGCGACCCTGACCCTTACCGCGATCTGATCGCGCCAACCCGTCCGGTGGCCGGGCGTTGAGCCTGGCCACCGGACGATCGCGCGGGGCGAGCGTGTCGTTCGCCGCGACCGCACGCCCCGCACCTCCCCTCGTACCTTAGGAACGGACCCGTCCCCGCAATGCGCCTGCTCGCCACCATCGCCGCCGGCATCGCCCTGCTCGGCGTGGTCCCCGCGCCACCTGCCTCCGCGCTGGCCGCCCCCACCCCGCCGGCGCAGCAAGAGCCGTCGCCGGCACCGCCGTCCGCCGCCGCGACGTGGGGGGTGGCGCCGTCGAGCGCGCGCGGGCCGAACGGCCGGCCGGCGTTCAGCTACAAGCTCGATCCAGGTGCCACCCTGACTGACTACATCGGCGTCACGAACCACTCCACACGCCCGCTCACTCTGAGCCTCTACGCCAGCGATGCGGTCACCACCACGCAGGGCGGGTTCGACCTGCTGGCTGCTGACCAGGAGCCCACCGACGTGGGCTCCTGGGTCCGCCTCCCGCGCCGCACGGTGACCATCCCGTCGACGTCCCGGCTGGACATACCGTTCACGCTTACCGTCCCGCGCAACGCCACGCCCGGGGACCACGCCGGAGGGATCGTCGCCTCGCTGGCCGGCGCGGCCGTCGATGCGCAGGGTAACCGGGTCGCCGTCGATCACCGGGTCGGCGCGCGCATCTACCTGCGCGTGGCCGGTGAGCTACAGCCGACACTGACCGTCGAGAACCTGCGAGTGCGGCATTCCGGCTCGGTCAACCCGCTGGCCGGTGGCACGGTCACCGCCACGTTCACCGTCCGCAACACCGGCAACGTACGGCTCGCCGGGCAACCCGTGCTCGGCGTGGCCGGACCGTTCGGCCTGGCCCGGCAGTCCGTAGACGGGGCAGCCCTGCCGGAGATCCTGCCCGGCGGCGAGCTGACCACCACCGTACGCATGTCGGGTGTCCCGCCGCTGTTCCGACTGACCGCGAACGCGACCGTCACACCGGCCGCCGTGGGCGACCAGATCCTCGACCCGCCACCGCGAGGCGAGCCGGCGCAGGCCACCGTCTGGGCCGTGCCCTGGCCCCAGCTGGCCCTGCTCATCCTGCTTGCGCTCGTCGGCTGGGCACTGATCGCGGCCCGCCGCCGCCGGGCGGCACAGCTCGCGCGAGCGGTGGCCGCCGCCAGGGAGGAGGGCCGCGCGCAGGCAGGCCAGGACATCCCAGTAGCCGCCGGCCGGCAGCCCTCGGCCACCGCCGGCAGAGCAGCACCCGACGACCATCCGATGTCGGACGCCGATCGTCCCGGTCCGGGCCACGACAACCGGCATCCCACCATAGAAGACACGGGGAAGGACGAGAAGTGACTCTGGAGCGACAAATGAGCACGAGAAGTATGCGCGCCGGCGCCGCGAGCCTCGCCGCCGTCATGCTGGCATTGGCCCCCGTGGCAACGCCAGCCTCCGCGGAACCGGCCGCCGCCACCTCGGCCGGCGCCGACCTGGTTTCCGTCGCGCTCGACGGAGGCACGATGTCGCTGCGCTTCCGGGACGCCGCGCAGGTGGCCGGCGGCGTGGCCGGTCGCGATCCTGCCGAGGTTGTGCTCGGCCCGGACGGCGGCCTGGCCGGCCGGGTACCGGCCGGACCGACCCTCGCCTTCCTCGGACGGCCAGGCCACGCCGTGTGGGCACTGTCCGCCGGTGACATCGGGTTCCCGTCCCTGGACACCACGGGGATACGCCCCGGCGTCGTCGACGACGACCGGGTGACCTTGACGCTGGACTCGGTCGAAGGGCCGGGGACATTCACCGCGTACACCCTGTCCGGCCTCGGCGCGGCGACCCCGCTATTCGGCAGCGGTGCCGGCGTGCAGCGGTCGACGCACCTGCCGGCGGGCACGCGTACCGGCGGCGTGGTCTGGGCCTTCGACGCGGCGGGAGAGTACCGGCTCACCCTGACCGGCTCGGCCGCTCTGCGCTCCGGTGCGACGGTACGCGCCGAGGCGTCGTACCGGGTCCGCGTCCCGGCGATCGAGCCGGCGCAGGCGGCGTTGCCCGCTCCGCAGGCGCGGGCGACGCAACCGCACGCCGAGCCAGCCGAGGCATTCGCCGCGCCGAAGCCGGCTGCCGCGCCAAAGGTGGCGGCCGTGCCGAAGGCGGTGAAAACCGCCGCCGGTGCACGCCAGGTAATCGCCGACGGGCACGTCGACATGGGCCCGAACCTGTCCGGGGACAGCTGGACAATCCGGATCAAGGACGACCGGACCAGCCCTCCGGTCTGGCGGGAGACCGCCGACGTGGTCCTGCACGCCAAGGACAAGGCGAAGATCACGGTGCCCGACGGAGCCGACTTCCTCGGCAAGCCGGGCGACACCGTGTGGCTGCTGCCGCAGACCCAGCAGGCGGGTCTGGTCTGGCCGGGCTGGAACACCCAGCACGCGTCCGTCGTGTCGGGCGTCAAGGGCAGCGTCACGTGGACGCTGAAGGGGGTCAACGGGCCCGGCCAGTTCGCCCTGTTCCTGACCGGCTCGTTCGGCAACGCCGACGTGCTGTTCGACTCCGCCAAGCCGTTTCCGCAGAAGCTGGACATCCCACTCAACACCCACACACACGGCAACTGGGCGTTCAGCAAGCCCGGTCTGTACCGTCTCGCAGTGCAGATGAGCGGCACCACCACGGCCGGCAAGGCGGTCACTGACACGAAGACGCTCACGATCGCCGTCGGCGACAGCACCGATCCAAACGCCGGCTTCGGCCCCGGCTCCGACGGTGGTGGCAACGGTGACGACGGTTCAGATCAGGGTGGCGGTGGGCCGCTGCCGCGTACGGGCGCCGGTTGGGTGCTGACGGCCGGACTGCTCGGCGTCGTCCTGGTAGCGGTCGGAGCCGTGCTGTTGCTGCTGGCCCGCCGTCGCGTCGCCCTCGGGAACAGGTGAGGGCGGTGCTTCGGGCGACGTCGCTCATAACGCGGTCCATGCCACCTGCCGACACGTGGATCAAGTCACGGCGGTTGATGCTGCCGCTGTTGGCCGCGTTGCTCGCCGGCGGCGGCTGCCACTCGGAGGTGGCCTTGAGCGCGAACGACGATCGTCTGCAGGTGATCACGACTACCGGGATCCTGCGGGATCTGGCGCGTAACGTCGGCGGCGACCGGGTGACCGTCACCTCAATGGTGCCGGACGGGGCCGACCCGCACAGCTACGAGCCGTCGCTGCGGGACATCCGCGACGTCGTCTACGCCGACGTGGCGTTCAGCAACTACCTGCTCCTCGAGGAGCAGGCCGTCATCAAGGCGCTGGACGCCAACCTACGTGAGGGGGCACCGAACATCTCGCTGGCCGAGGGGGCGGTGAAGTACGCGGCGGAGATCATCCCGCTGGTCGAGGACGTGTCGCTGGACACCATCTGGCTGGGCATGCGGGTGCGCGGCACCGGCGCGACGCTGGGGGCGAACCGGTCCTCGGAGGTGCTCCTCAGCGCGACCGGCGCGGACGGGCCGGGTCGGATGTTCGCGTATCTGACCGAATCGTTTGGCAATCCGTCGTTCTACGTTGACTCCGGCGACGGGTTCGACCCCGCCAACGGCTACCGGGACGACACCGCGACGCTGCCGCCGGACGCACACACTCACATGAGCTGGGCGTTCACCGAGCCGGGCATCTACAAGCTGAAGATGCGGGCGCGGCTGGCCGTCGACCCGCAGACAGCACCCCTTCCCATGGGCGAGCAGACCTTCACCTTCGCCGTCGGGGTGGACCCGTACTCGCTGCCGGGGATGCCGGAGGTGCTCAACGGCGGGCACGCCGACCTCACCGTGGACCTCGACCAGCGGCAGCTCTATCTGTTCGCCGACCCGGAGGGCGGCGGCGATGCCACCCAACGGGTGTACGACCCGGCGCGCACCGTCATCGAGGTGCCGAACAAGGCGCTGCTGGAGGTGCCCGGCGACCGGCGGTTCCGGTTCCTCGGCCGGCCCGGCACCCAGGTCTACCAGCTGCCGCAGGCCGTCCTCGGCAAGCACGTCCACGGCGAGATCGACCCGCATCTGTGGCAGAACGTCCGCAATGCCATCGCCTACGTGCAGCTGATCCGGGACACCCTGATCGGAGTGGACCCCGGGGGCGCGGCCGACTACCGGACGAACGCTTCGGTCTACACCCGGCAGCTGGAGGAGCTTGACACCTATGTCCGGGACACCATCGCGCAGATCCCACCGTCGCGGCGTCACCTGGTCACCACGCACGACGCGTTCGGCTATCTGGGCCAGGCGTACGGGGTGCAGATCTCTGGCTTCGTCACGCCCAATCCGGCCGCCGAGCCCAGCCTGGCCGACCGCCGCCGGCTCACCGAGACGATCCGCAACCTGCGGATTCCCGCCGTGTTCCTGGAGCCGAACCTGGCGGCCCGGTCCGCCACGCTAACCGAGGTTGCCCGGGAGGAGGACCTGCGGGTATGCCCGATCTACGGCGACGCGTTCGACCGCGACGTCACCACCTACGCGGAGATGATGCGGTTCAACGCCGAATCGCTGCGCGACTGCCTGACCACGAACAAGTGATGGAGGAACCAGTGACGGCAGGACGGGCGCGTCGCCGCACCCGCGCGACCACAGTCATCCTGCGAGGCGCGCTCGCGACGCTGCTGGTGCTGGCGACGGCACCAACCCCGGTGCGGGCAGCCCAACCGGCGCCGGACCTCAGCCAGTCGATCGCGGCCGACCAGCCCCTCGCCACCGGCCGGGTGGAGCTGTCCGCCGGACACATCGACATCGGCCCCCGCTACGTTGACGACCGGTGGACGCTGCTGATCCACGACGGCACGCAGGCGCAACCGGTGTGGCGTGACCCCGACGACACACTGCTGCGGGTGTCCGACGCCGCGCAACAGACCGTTCCGGACGACCCCGCGTACGCCTTCCTCGGCATTGAGGCCGGTGAGCAGGCGTACGTGGTCCCGCAGGTCCAGGACCCGGATGTCGTCTGGCTGGGCTGGAACACCCAGGATCCCCGAGTAATGCAGACCATCGACCGGGGCGCCACCCTGACCCTGCTCGGCGTGCGCGGTCCGGGGACGCTCACGACCTACCTTCAGTCGGGCAACTTCGCGCCACCGCAGCCACTCTGGCGGTCCGCCGAATCGACGGCCCAGCCCTTCTGGGTCGAGGTCAACACCCACACCCACGCCAACTGGGTCTTCTCGGCACCGGGTGTCTACCTGGTGGCGGTGCAGGTGTCGGCCGACCTGGTCAATGGCGAAAAGGTCTCGGCGACCCGTACGCTGCGCTTCGCGGTCGGGGATGCCGCCAGCGCCGACGAGGCCTTCGCCGCCACCGCGGACGTCCCCGCACCCGCTAGCCAGGTGCCGCCGAGCGAGGACCCGACCGAAGCCGATGATTGGGCCGGTGGTTCCCAGACGCTCCTGATCACGGCGCTGGCCGGAACGGCCGTCGTGCTCGCCATCGGCCTGGTCGTTCTCCTGCTACACGGACGCGGCGCCAGACGGCGGGCCGAGCGGGAACGCGCGATCGCGTCACCGGAGGGTCAGCGGTGAGAGCACTGGAGATCGACGGTCTGGACGTGGACCTCGGTGGCCGGCCCGTCCTGCGGGACATCCGCCTGCGCCTGGATCGGGGCGAGCTGGTCGGGCTGCTCGGACCCAACGGCGCGGGGAAGACCACCCTGCTGCGCGCGATCCTGGCACTGACCGGCACCCGCGCCGGTCAGGTGCTGGTGGAGGGCAGGTCGACGCGTCCCGGCCGGTCCGACATCGGCTACGTTCCCCAACGCCACGAGTTCACCTGGGATTTCCCGATCTCTGTGGAGCAGGCCGTGATGAGCGGCCGGACCGGCCGGATCGGTCTGCTCCGGCGCCCCGGCGTACCCGACTGGCGGGCCGTCGGCGACGCGCTTGACCGCGTACAGCTCACCAACCTGCGCCGGCGACCGGTCGGTGAGCTGTCCGGTGGACAGCGTCAACGCGTCCTGGTCGCCCGGGCCCTCGCGCTCGCGCCGCGCATCCTGCTGCTCGACGAACCGTTCACCGGACTCGACATGCCCACCCAGGAACTGCTGGGTCAGCTGTTCACCAGCCTGGCCGCCGAGGGGCACGCGGTGCTGATGACCACCCACGACCTCGTCGCCGCGGTGGACACCTGCACCCGTCTGGTCCTGCTCAACGGCCGGATCATCGCCGATGGGCACCCGGCGGACTTGCAGGACGCCGACCTGTGGACGAAGACCTTCGGCGTGAGCGAAACCTCCCCATTGCTGAAACTTGTGAGGGCGACCTGATGTCAATCACCGACTTCCTCACCGACCTGCTCAACCCCGACCTCGCGTTCCTGCCCAAGGCGCTGGCGATCGCGGTCATGTCCAGCATCGTCTGCGGCGTCGTCGGCTGCTACGTCGTCCTCCGAGGGATGGCCTTCATCGGCGACGCCGTGGCCCACGCCGTCTTCCCGGGCATCGCGATCGCCTTCGTCCTGCAGAGCAGCCTGGTCCTCGGCGGCGCCGTCGCCGGCGTCGCCACCGCACTGCTGATCGCGATCTTCGCGCAAAACAGACGCGTCAAGGAAGACTCGATCATCGGCGTCTTCCTGGTCGGCGCCTTCGCCCTCGGCATCGTCATCATCTCGCAGGCCCCCGGCTACGCCGGATCACTGCAACAGTTCCTGTTCGGCTCGATCACCGGCATCCCCGACCGGGACCTCTACGTCGTCGGCGGCACCGGCCTGGTCATCCTCGGGCTGGTGCTTGCGCTACACAAGGAATTCGTCTCCGTCTGCCTGGACCGGGAAATGTCCCGCTCCATGGGGCTGCCGGTCTTCTGGCTCGACATCGCCCTCTACGTCCTGGTCACTCTGGCCGTGGTGATCTCGTTGCAGACTATCGGCAACATCCTCGTCCTCGCGCTGCTGATCACTCCGGCCGCGGCGGCCCGCCTGCTCACCGACCGGCTCGGCGTGATGATGCTGCTCGCCCCGCTGATCGGCGGCACCTCGGCGCTCGTCGGACTTTACCTGTCCTGGAGCTACGACACCCCCGTCGGCGGCACCATCGTCCTGGTCGCCACCGTCATCTTCCTCGCCGCCTGGCTGTGCGCCCCCCGGCACGGCCTGTTGACCAAACGGTGGCGTCGTCCCCATGCGCAGAAACCCGATGATGTCACCCGACCCTCGCCGCTGCCCGACCTCGCTCACCCGCAGGGTTCCTCACCGGCTATGCAGTAGCCGGTCGGGTTCGTCTCGATGTCGGCCGGGGCGGCCCCCGGGTGGACCTGGAGGCGTTTGGCACCGGGCTGGACCGCTTCCACACCGGACTCCCGGATGCCGGAGAACTGCTGGACCGGTGGCTGTCCGGCGCACCGACCGTCGCCGGCAACGAGCGGATCCCCTTCGAGGCGGTGCCGGTGGTGCCGCGCCGTGGGCACGGGCGATCCCGGTGGCGGCGCCTCGACCCGGGCCGGCAGGCGCTGCTCGCTCTGGCGCATCTGCTATCGGCGATACATACACCCGACTCGCGGCCGGCTTCGAGGTCGGCGTCGCCACCGCCTGGCGCTACGTCCAAGAGGTGATAAACCTGCTCAGCGCGGCAGCCGACGACCTGGACACCGCGATGCGACGCATCCGGCTGTTGGCGTACGCGATCCTGGACGGCACGCTGATTCCCATCGACCGGGTCGCCGAGCAGAAGCCCTACTACAGCGGCAAGCACAAACGCCACGGTGTGAACGTGCAGGTCATCGCGGACGCCTCCGGCCGGCTCGTGTGGGCATCACCGGCACTACCCGGCTCGACCCACGACCTGACCGCCGCCCGCCATCACGGCATCCTTGAGGCCCTGACCAGCGCGGACGTGATGACCTTCGCCGACAAGGGCTACCAGGGCGCCCACGGCAGCGTGCGCACGCCGTTCAAGCGGCGCCGCTTCCGGCCGAAGCTGTCACGCCGGCAGAAGGCCGTGAACCGGGCCCACGCGAAGATCCGCGCCCGCGGCGAACGCGCGATCGCCACGCTCAAGACCTGGAAAGTCCTGGTCAGGCTACGCTGCTGCCCACGCCGAGCCACCGCGATCGTCCAAGACATCCTGGTCCTGCACGACGTCGAAACCAATCGCTACCCAGGATGAAAATGGCTCAGTGATCGGCGATCAGCGGGCCGATCGTGGTCCAGGCGACGGGCAACGGGTGCGGGTTGGCGAGCCGGCGACGGCGCAGCTCCGGGCGCCACACCTGCTCCACCGCGGCGGCGAGCCCGTCCAACGCCGCTGGCTCCGCACGCCCGCCACGAGTGTCGGCAGGGCCACCATCAGGCCGTATCGCCCGGACGGTCAGGACGAGCCCGAGGAAGCCGGCCGCGCCCCCGACGACGCCGAAGATCTTGTCAAGCCCGTCCAGCACATCGTTGGAATGCAAGGACCGGGCCAGCCCGTACAGCACCACACCCAGCACGAGAAGCCCGGCACCCCACGCGAGGCGCTTACCTTGGCTAACGACCCGGTTGCCCGTCACCACCACACCGTACTGATCGTGATGAAACATCACTCCAACGATCATCCTTGTGGCATCCGCTTATCGGCGCCGCACACCAAGGACGAGCTGGTCTCAGCCTCAGTTCGTCGCACAGCGTCATTGACGTGGGCCAGTGGCCGGACGCCGGGCCGAACCCGGCGCGGTGGGCACCGGTGTAGCGCCGCCTCAGGTTGGCCGCCGTCACCCGGTCCGGGACGCGCTGCCTGCCGCTGGGCGATCTCGTGCACGTTGCCCACGGTGCGCCGAGCCCGAGGCGGCGCCCACGCTCGCACGCTGGGCTGCATCCCGGGGTTTCAGCGCTCGACGGCGCCGGATCCGAGGAACACGCGGGAGATTGCCTGAAGGGCCGCGAGTTCGTTCGGCGCCCGGGTTCGGCCTGAGTGTCGCGGCCACCAAAAATCGAGGAACCCGAGGATCCAGCCACGCTCGCGGCTCACGGCAGCCGGGGCCGGTCGAGTTCATGACCGGGCCACAGCTTCGGGTTCGGAAAACAGGACGACCTTGGTCGAGGCGACCGGACGTCTGGTTCGCCTTGCATGTTGTACGCGTCCGGTCGCGGATTGACAGCGGCTCTGGAGGCGGACGAGACTGGCGCGACAACTGAACAGCCGCGTGTGCGTGTGGGGGAAGTCCGGTCGAAGTCCGGCGCTGGCCCGCAACGGTGGGCCGCCGGGGGTATCCCTGGTGGCGAGCCCGAATACCTGCCGTGCCCGCGAGTCCTGCTTCTCACCCGTCGTGGCCCACGGGTCGGAGGCCGGCCCGTCGTACCCGTCCGGGTGGGCCGGGTTTCTGACGACCGCCGGGCCGGAAAGGGCGCTTCCGATGGTCGTCCGCCTGAGCCGGTACCGCCTGCTCGCCCTGTTCTGCGGTGTGCTCACCGCTCTCACTCTCACCACCCCGGCGATCGCCGCACCCGTTCAGGTCGGTGCGGTTCGGTCGGACGCGGCTGCTGGCTGGTTGGCTCGCCAGTTGGTCGACGGGGAACGTTTCGAGGCCGTCTTCGACGGCGTCGCGTATCCGGACCAGGGGCTGACTCTCGACGCGGTTCTCGCGTTCGCCGCTGCCGGTGTCGCCGACGACTTCGGGGCGCGGGCTCTGGCCTGGGTCAGCCGACCGGAGGTCCGGGACGGGTATGTCGGCGACAGCGCCCCGGAGGCGTACGCGGGTGCGACCGCCAAGCTGGCCCTCGCCGTGGCGGTACGCGGTGGCGACCCGACCGACGTCGGCGGTGTGGATCTCGTCGCCCGGTTGCTGTCGCTGCAGACGCCCAGCGGCCGGTTCACTGACCGGTCAGCGTGGGGCGACTTCAGCAACGCGTTCAGCCAGTCGTTCGCGCTCCTCGCGCTGGACCGCACCGCCCAGGGCGTACCGGCGGTCGCCGCCGGGTGGCTGGCCGGTACCCGGTGCCCGGACGGCGGCTATCCGCTGCTGCCGGCGCAGCCGGTCTGCGTCTCCGATGTGGACGCCACCGCCGTCGTGGTGCAGGCGTTGCGGGCCGCGGGCCGGTGGGCCGACGCCGCCGCGGGCCTGCGCTGGCTGGTGTCCGTGCAGCACGTCGACGGCGGGTTCGCCAACGCCGGCGGGATCGCGAACGCCAACAGCACCGGGCTGGCGGCACAGGCGCTGCGCGACGGCGGTAGGCCACTGGCCTGGTTGCGGGCCCGCGTCTTCCTGGCCGGTCTGCAGGTCGGTTGCGCCGCGCCGGTGGCCGACCGGGGCGCGGTCGACTTCGACGGCGGCGCCTTCGACCCGGACACCGCCACCCGCGCCACCGCCCAGGCCGTCCTCGGCCTGACCGGCACCGGATACGCCCGGCTTTCCGCCGCCACCGCGACTCCCGGCGCGCCCATCCTGCCCTGCCGCTGACCACCCGAAAGAATCCGTCCCACCGAAGGAGTGTCCATGTCCCGTGTCCAGCATCCCGTCCGCCGGTGGCTCGCCGGCCTGGTGGCGGCCGCCGTCGTCGCCGTAGGGCTGATCGCTGTCGAGCCGTCTCCCCGGGCTGCGCAGGCTGCCGCGTGCCCCGGTACCTCCGGGGTCACCGTGGTGGTCGACTACGGCCCGCTCGGCGGGGGTGTCCAGGTGGCGTGTGCTCCCGGTGACCCGGCGACCGGGCTGGCTGCCCTGCAGGGTGCCGGCTTCGCGGTGACCGGTACGCAACGGTGGGGGTTGGCCTTCATCTGCCGGATCAACGGACAGCCGACCGCCGCGACGGAACCCTGCATCAACACGCCACCGGCCAGCGCGTACTGGTCGTACTGGCACGCCTCCGGCAGCGGTGCCGCGTGGACGTACAGCACGTTGGGGGCGACCAGCTACAACCCGGCGCCGGGTACGGTCGAGGGCTGGTCCTTCGGCGCTGGCGCGGCACCCAGCATCACCGCGCCCTGACCTGCGTGTAACCTGCGTGAGCCGTGATGTGTGCCGGGTGTCGACCGCCGCGCTGGTGTCGTGAGGCGACCGGGCGGTACGGTGTCGACACCCGGTGCGTCGGGTGAACAACTGGATACGTCCTGTGTGGGGGGAAGTCGGTAGAAGCCGGCGCTGACCCGCAACCGTGAGCGAGACGTGTCTCGCGAGCCGGAATGCCCCGGACAGGACGAGCGGCTTCCACTGTCGAGGTTTACAGGGTGGAGTCCGGACATCCGGGGTCGGCGGCCGTCGCGGTCACGCGAGCGGATGCCGTCACCGGTGCCTTTCGGAGCTTTCACCGACCGCTCTGCGAAAGGCACCCCTCATGCCCAGGTTCCCGCTCCGGCGCGTCGGCGCCGGTCTCGGCGTCGCCACCACCACGGTGCTCGCCCTCGTCGCCGCCACACCCCTCGGCGGGGCGGCCGCATCCTCCCCGGCCCACGCCGCCGCCGCGCGTGACGCCGCGTCCTGGCTCGCCGGCGAGTACGCCGACGGCGCACTGCCCGGGCCGTTCGCTGCCCAGGACTGGGGGTTGAGCATCGACGGCCTGCTCGCCCTCGCCGCCACCGGCGTGGCCGCACCGACCCAGCGGGCGGCGACCGCGCAGATAGCCGCGCACGTGCGGTCCTACAACAGCTACGACGACTGGGGCATCGAGGGCTTTACCGACGGTGGTGCCACCGCGAAACTGCTCTACGCCGCCTCCGCCGCCAACGCGGATCCCACCGACTTCGGCGGCTGGGACCTGCGCGCGGAGACCCTGGCGCTGATCGCCGGGGCGGACACCGGTCACCAGCACGGCCGGATCACCAGCCGGACCAGCGAGGCGACGGGGCCGGACCCCAGCAACACCTTCGACCAGTCCTTCGCGGTGCTGGGTCTGGCCCGCAGCGGCGGCGTGCCGCAGGAGACTGTCGACTTCCTCGTCCGACAGCAATGCACCGCCGGCGGCTTCCGGCTCTACCCCGACGCCGACGGGGCACCATCGCCGTCCTGCGATGCCCAGACCAACGCCACGCTCGACGTCGACTCGACCGCGATGGCCGTCCAAGCGCTGCTGGCAAGCGGCGCCACCGGCGCGGACGACGCGGCCCGGCGCGGCGCCGACTGGTTGGTGGCGCAACAAAGCGTCGATGGGTCGTTCGGCGGTTCGGGGCCGACCAGCGGCGCGAATTCCAACAGCACCGGCCTCGCCGGGCAGGCCCTCGCCGCGGCCGGCCGCGACACCGAGGCCGCACGGGCCGCCGAGGCCCTGGCGGCGCTTCAGCTCACCGCCGGCAACGGGGGCGCCGCAGCGGCCGACGCCGGCGCCATCGCGTACAACACCGAGGCGCTGACCGAGGCGGTCAGCACGGGGATCGCCGAACACCTCCGGGACCAGTGGCGCCGCGCCACCGCGCAGGCGCTGCTCGGGCTGGCCCAGGTGCCGCTGGGCCGCATCGGCCTCGACCCACCACCCTCGGGCGAACCCACCCCGTCGACCACCGCGTCGCCGACGCCGACCGGGTCAGCCACGCCCACCGGCTCACCGACCCCGACCGCCTCGCCCACGCCGACCGCCTCGCCCACCGACAGCCCGACGCCGAGCGCCTCCCCAAGCGACCCACCGCCCTCGCCCACCGCCACGACGCCGACTCCCACCCCCTCCGCCACCAGCCCCGCCGCAGGCGGGCCGGGCCGCCTGCCGACCACCGGCGCGGCGATCGGCGCGTACGCGCTCACCGCGCTGCTGCTCGTCGGCGGGGGAGCGGTACTGCTGCTCCTCGGACGGCGGCGAGCCACATGATTGCCCGGGCTACCCGGGGCGTGCTCGTGCTCGTCCTCGCCGCCGCCGGGATTCTCGTCGGACCAGGACCGGCCGCCGCTGGCAGCGCCGGCTACTGCCCGGACGCCAACGGCGTCACCGTCGTCGTGGACTTCAAGGAACTCGGCGGCGGCACGGTCGTCCGATGCGCCCCCGGCGACCAGGCCACCGGCCTGGCGGCGCTGAAGAACGCCGGCTTCCAGATCGCCGGCACGCTGCGCTGGGGCGAGGGGTTCATCTGCCGGATCGAGGGCAAACCCACGGCCAGCGCGGAGAAATGCGTTGACACGCCACCGGCCAGCGCCTACTGGTCGTACTGGCACGCGCCCAACGGCGGCACCTGGGCGTACAGCGACAGGGGTGTCCTCAACCGCAAGCCACCGGCGGGCAGCTTCGAAGGCTGGTCGTTCTCCCTCAACCGCAGTGCCGACAACGCACCTCGGCCAGCGGTGGCACCGAACCGGCCAGCGCCACCGCCGCCCCGTACGTCCGCCCCGCCGCCACCGACGTCCGCGCCGGCACCGCCGCCCCGCACCTCGGCACCGGCGCCCCCACCCCGTCCATCGTCGCCGGCCTCCCGGCCACCGACTGTCGGCGCACCCGCCGCACCGGTTGCCACCACGCCGGCTGGCGTGACGGTGCCGCCGTCCGCCGACCCAGCTGGTTCGGCCCCGGTCGGTAGCCCACCTGCCCCGCCGACCGGTGCGTCAAGGCCGGTGGAGACTGCCCCACCGCTCGGCGCCCCGGCCGCCGCGTCATCGGCCGGGCCGACGGAGTCGTTCCCGGCGACCGAGGTCACCGCCACCCGGGATAGCGGCGGACTCCCGCTCGGCACCCTGGCCGGACTGCTCCTGCTGGTCGCCCTCGCCGGCGGCGGGATCGTCGCGGCACGTCGCCGGCGGACCGCCGAACCGGATGACTGACCAGGCCACCACCGGCAACGGCGTGCCCCCGCGGGCACCGGCGGCACCGCCAGCCACCCCGCTCGCCACGGTGGCGGCCGGACGGCTGCCCCGGGCACTGCATCCGGGCGCCTGGTGGCTGTGGGCGCTCGGTCTGGCGACCGCGGCCAGTTACACCACGAACCCGTTGCCCCTGGCGATGCTCATCGCCGCCGCCGCGCTGGTGGTCGTCCGCCGCCGTGGCGACGCCCCCTGGGCGTTCGCGTTCCGGATGTACCTGGTACTCGGCGCGGTGATCGTGGCCATGCGGGTCGTGTTCCGGTTCGTCCTCGGCGGCGGACAGGGCGACCACGTCCTGCTGCACCTGCCGGAGATACCGCTGCCGGCCTGGACGGCCGGCATCCGACTGTTCGGGCCGGTCGCCGCCGAACAACTCCTCGGCGGGTTCTACGATGGACTACGCCTGGCGACGATGCTCGTCTGCCTCGGCGCCGCGAACGCCCTGGCCAACCCGAAGCGCCTCCTCAAGGCCGTCCCCGGTGCCCTGTACGCGGTCAGCACGGCGGTGGTGGTCGCTCTGTCGGTCGCCCCGCAGCTGGTCGAGAGCGTGCTGCGGGTACGCCGGGCCCGGCGACTGCGCGGCGCGACCGGCCACGGGCTGCGGTCGCTACGCGGCATCGCCCTGCCCGTGCTGGCCGACGCCCTGGACCGATCGCTCGCCTTGGCGGCGGCGATGGACTCGCGCGGCTACGGCCGCACCGCCGCGATCCCGGCCGGCCAGCGCGCACTCACCGGCGGACTGGTGCTCGCCGGCCTGGTCGGCGTCTGCGTCGGCACGTACGGGTTGCTCGACGGCACCGCGCCCGGCTACCTCGGCCTGCCGATGCTGTTCGCCGGACTGGCGACGGCAGTGGTCGGGATGCTGCTGGCCGGCCGTCAGGTGCGGCGCAGCCGTTACCGGCCGGACCGCTGGCGGGTCGCGGAACTCGCGGTCGCCGGCTGCGGCCTGGTCACCGCGGCGCTGATGATGACGGCCGGATCGGTGGACCCGGCGCGGCTCTACCCGCCGGTCAGCCCGCTCACCTGGCCGGAGCTGACCCCGCTGATGGTGCTCGCCGTGGTGGCCGCCGTGGCGCCGGCCTGGCTGGCACCGCCGCCGACATCCGCGGCGCACTCCGCTCCGCGACCGCCGCTCGCCCCGCCGCCGGACGGTTCGACCCGCAGCGCGCCGAGCCGCGCCACCACGCAGCCGGAGGTGCAGCCATGATCGAGTTTGACCGTGTCACCGTCCACTACGCCGAGACCCGCGAACCGATGCTGCGCGACGTGAGCCTGCACATCCCGGAGGGAGAACTGTGCCTGGTCGCCGGGCGCACCGGTGCCGGCAAGTCGACCCTGCTGCGGGCCATCAACGGGCTGGTACCGCACTTCACCGGCGGCACCCTGCACGGCACCGTGACCGTGCACGGACGGGACACCCGCCAGCACCCGCCACGCGATCTCGCCGACGTCGTCGGTGTCGTCGGACAGGACCCCCTCGCCGGCTTCGTCACCGACACCGTCGAAGAGGAACTCGCCTACGGCATGGAACAACTCGCCCTTCCCACGGCGGTCATGCGCAAACGCGTCGAGGAGACCCTCGACCTGCTCGGCATCGCCGACCTGCGCGACCGCCCGCTGCGGACCCTCTCCGGCGGGCAGCAGCAGCGGGCCGCCATCGGCGCGGTCCTCACCAGCCACCCGCAGGTGCTCGTCCTCGACGAACCGACCTCCGCGTTGGATCCCACCGCCGCCGAGGACGTCCTGGCCGCCGTCACCCGCCTGGTCCACGACCTCGGCGTCACCGTCGTCGTGGCCGAACACCGCCTCGAACGCGTCGTGCAGTACGCCGACCGGCTGCTGTACCTGCCCGGCGACGGCACCGTCATCGACGGGCAACCGGCCGCGGTCCTCGCCGATGTCGACATCGCCCCACCGCTGGTGGAACTGGGCCGGGTCGCCGGCTGGATACCCCTACCCCTGTCCGTACGCGACGCCCGCCGCCACGCGACGGATCTCCGGCAGCGGCTCGCCGACACCGCGCCACCCCCGGTAAAGCCGCACCCGGATGGCGCCCCGGTGCTGACCGCCCGCCGGGTCGTGGTCCGCTACCCGGGCACCGTCGCCGTGGCCGGCGTCGACCTCGATCTGCACCCAGGCCAGATCGTCGCCCTGATGGGACGCAACGGTTCCGGAAAATCCAGCCTGCTCTGGGCGCTGCAGGGCAGCGGACCCCGACAGGGCGGCACGGTCACCGGCCCCGACGGTGCCACCGACCCGAAGACACTCCCCGCCGGCCGTGCCCGCCGCCAGGTGGGGCTGGTTCCGCAAACCCCGGCCGACCTGCTCTACCTCGAAACGGTCAACGCCGAGTGCACGCAGGCCGACCGCGAGGCCGACGCCCCCGCCGGCACCTGCCGGGCGCTGCTCGACGACCTCACCCCGGGGCTGCCCGCCGACCAGCACCCACGCGACCTGTCCGAAGGGCAACGCCTGGCCCTCGCGCTCGCGGTCCAGCTCACCGCCGCCCCACCGGTCGTCCTGCTCGACGAGCCGACCCGAGGGCTGGACTACCTCGCCAAACGACAGTTCACCGCCATCGTCCAGCGTTTGGCCACCGAGGGCCGAGCGGTCATGGTCGCCACCCACGACGTCGAACTCGTCGCTGGCCTCGCCGACCGGATCGTCGTGATGGCTCAGGGTGAGATCGTGGCCGACGGCACCGCCGCCGAGGTCATGCTCGCCTCACCCGCCTTCGCTCCCCAGGCCGCCAAGGTCCTGGCCCCCCAACCCTGGCTCACCGTGGACCAGGTCACCGCCGCGCTGAACCGCCTCGGGGCACGGGGATGACGACCGCCCTGCGGGTCGCCCCGCGCACCGCCGTCATCCTGATCCTCGCCTCCGCTGCCGCGCTGGCCACCTTCACCTGGCCGTTCTTCGTACCCGCCCAACCCGAGACCATGGCCCGCACCACCGAGGCGCCACTGGTCTTCATCGTCGTACTCCCGGTCCTGCTGGCCCTCGTACTGGCCGAACTCAGCTCCGGTGGCATTGACAGCAAGGCCCTGGCGATGCTCGGCGTGCTGGCCGCCGTCAACGCCGCCCTACGCCCGCTCGGCCCCGGCACCGCCGGCATCGAAACGGTGTTCTTCCTCCTCGTCCTCGCCGGCCGGGTCTTCGGAGCAGGCTTCGGATTCCTGCTCGGCGCCACCTCGCTGTTCGCCTCCGCCCTGCTCACCGCCGGCGTCGGGCCGTGGCTGCCGTTCCAGATGCTGGCCGCCGCCTGGGTCGGCCTCGGCGCCGGCCTGTTACCCGCACGGCCACGCGGCCGGGCCGAGATCGCCATGCTGGCCGGCTACGGCACCGTCGCCGCCTACGGCTACGGGCTGCTGATGAACCTCTGGTTCTGGCCGTTCAGTATCGGCGCGGACACCCAACTCTCCTACGTCGCCGGCGCGCCAGTCCTGGAGAACCTGCACCGCTTCGCCCTGTTCACCGCTATCACCTCCACCTTCGGCTGGGACACCGGCCGCGCCATCACCACCGCCGCCGCCATCACCCTGGTCGGACCCGCCGTCCTGGCCGCACTCCGCCGCGCCGCCCGCCGGGCCGCGTTCAACGCACCAGTCACCTTCGCCACGACACCGGCGCCCGCCGCGCTCCCGCCCGCGCCGGATGTCGATTCCGGCCCGCGGATCGGGGACCAGCCGGCTGCGGCAATCGACGCCAACCCGCCGCCCAAGCCGCCCGCGCAATAGCGACACAGCGATGGACGCCAGCGGCAGGAGACCGGAGCGGCCCGTGGCGAGAACTTGCTGCTCGTCGATCGGACGATAGGGGTGAACGACGAACGCGGTCATGCGCTCGTCCTTTCCCGATTTTCAGCCCGCGCCGCTTCCGGTCAGACCGGCAACGGCTGCCACCGCGTCGGCGAGGCTGAGGCAGGGACCCACTATCCCGGCGGGCGGGTTGGCTTGCGGTGGCCAACCCTGCCCGGCGGTCACAAGGGTGGGCCGCCAGCCCGGCATGCCGGTGAGCGTGCTGAGTATCTCGGGTGCGCGCGGATGCCGGGCGTGACTCCACACCACGACGGCGGCAGGTCGGCTGCGGCCGACCGCGTCGGTGAGCGTCGCGGGGCGTAGCCCGGCTCCCAGGTAGATCGAGGCGATCTTGCCCTCGGCGAGCGCAGCGGCGAGGGCGTCCAGGGCGACGGTGTCGCGGCGGTCGTCGACGGCGACGAGCAGGACCCGCACCGGCGACCCGGCGGGAGGCCGGGGTACGGCGGCGAAGACCTCGCTCAGACAGCGGGCAAGCACGCGGCGGGTGAGCGCTCTGCGTGGCTCGCCGTATCGGGCTCGGCTGATGTGTGTGAAGGCGGGGCCGGCCAGGGTGTGCCAGGTGTGCACCACTCCGTGTGTGGTGACCGCGGCTGTCAACGTCTCGCGCAGGGTGAGCACGTCCAGGCGGCGAGCGGCGCGGGCGACACCGCGGGCGGCGGCCTGGGTGCGGGGGTCGCCGGCAGGGTGGTCGGCCGGTGGCAGTGTCGTCTGCCGGCGGGCCCGGTGGGCGGCTTCGGCGGCGGACAGGCCACGCGCGGTCAGCTGGGCCATCACCGTGAGCATGGCTACGTCGTGTGGGGTGTAGCGGCGGTGCTGGCCGGCTCGGTGGCCGGTAGGTCCGAGCCCGTACCGCTGGTGCCAGGAGCGTAGGGTGGTGGGTGCCACACCGAGCCGACGGGCCAGTGCCCCGGCGGGTAGTCCCGATTCGATCCGGACGTCAGGATCGTGGGGCGCCGGGGTGTCCTGCCGGCCGGTTGCCGGCGTGGGCTGACGAGGCTGGTCGTCGTTCACCTGCGCCCCCGCCACATGGTCACTGACCAGGTCCCGTAGCTGACGGGAGTGGCAGTCTCGGTGGTCGGACAGGTATGGATGTGGACGGACTCATCGTTTCGGTTCGGGGGTGGGCGCCGGTTGTGGGAATCGCTGCGAGCGCAGCAGGTCGCCGATCTGACTGTCGATATCGCGGTGGGTCTCGCAGCAGGCCGGTGTGTCGACAAGGATCTGCTGGATGTCGGCGAGCAGGCTGGTCAGGGCCCGGACCTGGCCGGTCAGGCCACGGAATCGGGCTTCGCGTGCCCCGAGTTGCCGTCGCGCGGTGGCGAGACGTTCATAGTCGGCCACCGGCAGCACGATGAGGTCTTCGCCATCGATCGTCGCGCGCCGGGGTCGGAGGGGCTTGCTCATCGGGTGCTCCGCTCGTCGGGCGGAACAGGGGTGCCGGGCGTCTGCGTGGCCCGGATCCCCGGAGGATGGGCGGCGGGCCCGTACGGCTGTGGGCGTACGCAGTGGTCGTCGGCGATCAGCTTCTCGACCACGGACTGCATGTCGAGGCGGGATTCGGCCCGGCGCAGGTCGTCCGGGTGTGATGAGGTGGCGGGCCAGATCGGGGCCAGAAGTTGGCAGCAGTCTTCGTCGGGTAGGCAGGAGATGTCCGCAGTGCCGATGGTGCGGGCCTGTTGGATGATCTCTTCCTTGTCCCAGCCGATGAGCGGCCGTAGCACGGGCCTGCGAATCGCCTCGTCGACGGTGGCGAGGTTCGTCACCGTCTGGCTGGCCACCTGGCCGAGGCTGTCGCCGGTGACGAGAGCCTGTGCCGGCGTGTTGCTGGCCAGGGCGTCGGCGACCCGCAGCATGAGTCGCCGGTAGGCGATGGTGCGGAAGCGGCCAGTACCGGCGAGGGCGAGCATCTTCTGCGCGGAGCCGATGGGAATGATGTGCAGTCGGCCCGGCGGCTGGTAGCGGTTGAGTTCCCGAGCCAACGCGTAGGCCTTGTAGGCGGAGGACGGGCCGGTGTAGGGCGCGCCGGTGAAGTGCACGAAGTCGCAGCGCAGGCCACGGCGCATGGCGCGGTGGGCAGCGACGGGTGAGTCGTAGCCGCCGGAGAGCAGCACGAGTGCGCGTCCGCTGGTGCCGACGGGCAGACCGCCCTGCCCGCGCTGGCGTCGGATCGACAGGAAGCAGCGCCGTTCGGCTACCTCTACCGTGAGTTGCACATCTGGTGTGGTGAGGTCGACGGTGGCGCCGGTGGTGCGGCAGAGGTGGTGCCCGAGCGTCCCCGCGATCTCGCTGGAGGTCATCGGGAACGTCTTGTCCCGCCGGTGTGCGCGAACTGCGATGGTAAGTGCTGGGGCGGTGACCCGAAGCGGTCGCAGGAGCGCGACGGCGGCGTTGGCGACGTCGTCCCATTCCGCGGGTACTTCGATAGCGGGGTGGATGTTTCTGATGCCCATGACGCGTCGCACCCGGTCGAGTAGCTGTGGCTGGTTGACGGCTCCTCGCACCACGGTGACGCCGGGTCTGGTGCGTATCCGCACCGGAGCGGGGATGTCGCGTAGCGCGTCGCGCAGGTTCGCATCGAGGCGATCTTCGAATCGCTTCCGGTTGCGGCCTTTGAGGAACATCTCCCCGTGCTTGAGCAGCAGACAGTGCTGTCCGCTAGCGCTGGTCGCCGGGCCGTTGCCGGGCGGGGTGTGTTCTCGGATCGATGACGCATGCACCGTGGTCTCCTTCTGCGAGCCGCAGGGACTCGGCAGGGGAGGGGGCGCGATCGAGCGCAGCACGGATAGCGTGCTGACGCTGATGGTCGACCCGCCCTCGAAGGTCACCGAGTCCGCCACATGCCTCGTGCATGTGGGCAGCGGGCAGGTCTTCGGACTCGTGGGCGTGACCGGGGGACCCGGTGTTCCTATTGGCCGTCACTTCCCAGACCCGGATCGGGCCCAGTGTCTTCGACGGCGGTCGTTCCCACTCACCGCTGCGGGGCAGTCCCGGACTCACACCGGGTTCCCTCTTGCGCCGCCATGACTGGATGCCACCGCGGACCGGCTGCGAGGCAAGGATATCGTGTCGGACCGGGCGGACCGACCGCCACTGGAACGGTATCGCCGTCACGGGCCGGTTCGACGGGCCCGGTCTGCGATGTCGCCGTTCGGCTGAGGATGCGGAGTGTCGAGCAGACCGCTGGAGCGCAACGTGCGGTGCACGATCGGATCGTCTGCCGGCAGACCGTATCGGTGCCGGTACACGGTGAGCACGACGTCACGAAGGTGCGCAGTGTGCAGCGGCGCAGTTGCCGCCGCGCGGGTGTCGGCAGCGAGCAGCCGCAGCGGATGCGCTGCCGTCTGATGCGGTGGCGCGTAGTCCCGAATCGGCAGCACCTGGACGCCCAGTCGGCGGTAGAAGGCGACGCGCCGGTGCCGCAGGGTCTGGTCGGTGTGGTCGATTCCGGGCTCGTCGGGATCCTCGACGTCCAGCAGCACCCAGCTGCGGCCATGCGCAGCCCACCTGCGGCACAGCCGTCGCCACAGCTGTGTGCCGAGCCCACGGCCGCGGGCCGCGACGGTGAAGTAGCGCAGGAACACCCACGGAGTGTGCGCGAGGTCGCGGGAAACGGCGAACCCGGCCAGTGTGCCGTTGATGACCGCCACGGTCACGTCGTCGCGGAGCAAGTCGGGAAACGGTGCCCGCAACCTGTCCGGGAAGCTGCTGGTGTAGAGGGCCTCGACGTCTGCGAGGGTGACGCCGTCGAGGCTGTCGGCCGGGATCAGGTCCATCGGAACGTGCCGCCGATCATCGTACGGAGCACCGGGATGTCCGCGATGCGATCGGGCGAGACCGCCGTAGGGTCGTCGCCGAGTACGGTCAGGTCGGCAAGCTTGCCGACGGTGAGGGAACCGGTGCGGTGTTCCTGGCGGGATGCGTACGCGGAACCGAGGGTGTAGGCGCGCAGCGCCTGCCGTACCGTGATCTCTTCCTCGGCTGCGAACGGTACTCCTGACGCGGTACGGCGGGTGACCATCGACTGGATGCCGCGCAGTGGTGCGCCCGTGACCACCGGTCGGTCGGAGCTGCCAGGCAGGACCATCCCGGCGTCGAGCAGAGACCGCAGCCGGTAGGCCCAGGGCACCCGATCGGCTCCGAGTGCCTGCCGCATCCCGTCACCGATCTCGGTCACGAAGCGCGCCTGGGGTACGGGCACCACCCCCAAGGCGGCGGCACGGCGTAGCTGGTCCGGCCGTGCCACGCCGAAGTGCTCGATGCGGTGACGTACGTCCGGGCGGTGCTGCTGTCGTTGAGCTTCGGCGTAGGCCTCCAGTGCGAGGTCGATCGCCGCGTCGCCGATGGCGTGGGCGGCGATCCGCCAGCCGCTGCGATGTGCGGCCAGGATGGTCGCGCGTAACCGGGCCTCGTCCTGTTGGAGGTACCCGGTCTGGCCGGGCAGGTCGGTGTATGCCTGGGTCAGGGCCGCGGTGCGGCCGATCAGGGAGCCGTCGAGGAAGATCTTCATCGGACCCAGGCGCAGATTGTCGTCGCCGAAGCCGGTACGGATGCCGAGGTCCAGACCGAGGCTGATGTCGTCGTCCGGGTGACCGGCGAGCGGATGCAGCGCGTCGGCCGCGACCATCAGTTCGGTCCGTACGTGCAGCCGGCCCTGCTCCCGGGCGTTCTGGTAGGCGGCCAGCTCGATGGGACTCTTACCGATCCAGCCGCCGCCGATGCCGGCCTCGACCACGCTGGTGATGCCCTCCCGCAGAAACTGTTGGCTGGCCCGGTCGATGGCGGTGGTCACCGCATCGATGGGGTAGGGCAGGACCAGTTCGTGGGCCAGGTTCTGCGCCTGCTCCTGCAGCAGGCCGGTGGGTCTGCCCGCGCGGTCGGTGACCACGCTCCCGCCGGTTACCACGCGCGCCCGTTGGTGCAGGCCGAGGCGGTGCAGCACCGGGGAGTTGACCACGCACATGTGCCCGGACACGTGTTTGAGCAGCACGTGGTGCTCGCCCGCGACGGCGTCCAGGTCGTCGCGGTGCGGATGCCGGCCGAGCTTGTTCTCGTCGTAGCCGCTGCCGATCAGCCAGGTACCGGCGGGTGCGTGCGCCGCGCGTTCGGCGACGGCGGCGAGCAGGGCCTGGAGGGTGGGCACCCGCAGGTCGATCTCGTCGAGGGTGAGCCCGTACCAGGCCATGTGGTTGTGCGCGTCGTGGAATCCGGGGACCACGGTGGCCCCGGCCAGGTCGATCACCTGTCGGGCGGGAACCACGTCGAGAGCGACGATCCGGTCATCCCTGATCGCCACCGCGGTGGCGTCCGGACCGTCGACGGTGATGACGCGGGCGTTGGTGAGCAGGAGGTCCGCCACGCTCATCGCGGGGTCCCCAGAAAGGCGCTGCGGAATCGGTCACTCCACGGTGCTGGCCGTCTCGTGTCGGGATCCACCTTCACGATCACCCGGTGGCCGTGGGCGTAGACCGGGTCGGTGCCGCAGCGGAAGGCGTAGGCGGCGCTGGTGGTGCCGAGCCGGGTGCCGGTCAGGGCGACCGTCATGGTGCCGGGCACGGTCACCGGGGCGAGGAACTCCAGGTGCAGCTCCCGCACGACGTAGCAGAGGTCGGCGGCTCGTTCTGCCGGTCGATCGGCGGTAAAGCCCAGCTGTTCGAACAGAGCCGACTGCGCGCGCTCGACGTGGATTGGGAAACGGGCGTTGTGCAGATGCCCGTTCGGATCGAACTCGTCGAAGAAGACGTCACTGTCGAAGGTGAAGGTCATGGCGCGCTCCGGTCGAGCTGTGCCTTCGCAACCCGCTCAGACGGGGTACGGGGCAGGTCGTCGCAGAACGTCCAGTAGCGCGGCACCTTGAACGTGGCCAGTCGCTGCCCGCACCACCCGCGCAACTCCTCAACGGTGGCGGTGCCCACCACATAGGCTTTGACCTCCTCGCCGCGCAGGTCATCGGGCACGCCCACGACGGCGGCAAGCCGGACTTGGGGGTGGTCCATCAGGACCTGCTCCACCTCGGCGGCGGCGATGTTCTCCCCACCACGACGGATCATGTCCTTGAGCCGGCCGACGTGGTACACCCTGCCGTGCTCGTCGAGGCGGGCCAGGTCGCCGGTGGGGAACCACCCGTTTCGCCACGGTGGTGGATGCCCGAGGTAGCCGTCGAACATGCCGGGACCGCGCAGCAGCAGCTCCCCGTCGGCGGAGATCATGACCTCCCGGTGGGTCGCCGGCCGACCCAGACAGCCCGTACCGCGAAGTTCGTCGTGCTCCTGCGGACCGACCCGGATGTCGGCTCCGGTTTCGGTCATGCCGAACGCCTCGTACCACTTCACGCCCCACCGCTGCTCCAACTCCGCGTGCCGGTTCGGGGGGATCGCCGAGCACTGCACGACACGGACCCGGTGGTCATGATCACGGGGACCCGTGGGCATGGCCAGCAGCAGCGTCGGCATCGCCCCCAGACAGTAGAAGTACGTCGTGCGGTAGCGGCGGACATCTGACCAGAACCGGCTCGGATGGAAGCCGTCGAGTATCACCAACTCGGCGCCGGCCAGCAGCGCGGTCACGACGTTCCACTGCGGGTCGACGTAGCTGAACGGCTGCGCCGTGAGCATCACATCCTGGTCGGTGAGGTGGGGGAACTCCTCGACCAGGCTGGTCGCGAGGGTCAGCCAGTACCGGTGCGACAGCAGGCAGCCCTTGGGCGGGCCCGTCGTACCGGAGGTGTATTGCACGTTGACCGGGGCGGCGGGATCGATCGGCTGCTGCGCGAAGCCGTCTTCCGGGGTCAGCGCCTCGACGAGCTGGACCGACGGCGGGTCGGGCAGAGCCTCGAACAGCGGGCGGTGCTGGCCGGTGGTGATGACGGTACTCGCTGCGGAGTCGGCCAGGACGTGCGCGGCATCAGCGCTGCGGTACCGGACGTTCATCGGAACGATCGCCGCGCCGAGGCGCACCAGCGCCAGCCACACCAGCGGAAACTGCGGTCCGTTGGGCAGCATCACCGCTACCCGGTCGCCGGCGCGGACGCCGCGGGAGCGTAGTGCCTGGGCATACCCGGCGGTGAGCCTCTCCACGTCGGCGAAGGTGACGGCTGCGGGGGCCAGGTCGAATCGCCAGGCGATCCGGTCGGGCCACCACCGGGCGGCGCGGCGGATCAGCGCCACCAGGTCACCAGGCGGTTCAGTGGCCATCCGCGAACTCCGCACGGGGACCGGCGTGTTCTCCGCTGCAGGTGGTCAGCAGCGCGTGGTCGGCCTCGACGGTCAGCGCCTGCGCCAACGTCCCGTCGAGGCCGAGGTCAAGGGCGCGTCGGGCCAGTTGCAGCGCCATCGGTGGCCGACCCGCCAGGACGGCGGCGAGTTCGCCGGCGAGCCGTTCGTGCCCGCCGGCCGGCGCCAGCCGGCCGATCAACCCGATGGTCAGCGCCTCGGTGGCGCTGACCCGCTCGCCGAACAGCAGCAGCTCGCGGGCCTTCGCCAGCCCGACGAGCTGCGGCAGCAGTCGGGACACCCCACCGGTCACGCTGAGCCCGACGCCGATCTCCGGGAATCCGAACTCGGCGTCCTCGCTGGCGACGACCACGTCGCAGGCGAGGGCGAACTCGCAGCCGGCACCGAGCGCGTAGCCATGGACGGCGGCGATGACGGCGCCCGGGTACCCCCGGATCCGGCGGGTCACTTCCTGGATGCGGTCGATCCGTGCGCGGACCTGCGACAGGTCTCCGCCGTCCGGTGGCTCCTTCAGGTCGTGACCGGAGCAGAAGGCGCGGCCTCGCCCGGCGAGCACAACCGTGCGCGCGCCATCCACCTCGGCCCGATGCAGCGTGGCCAGGATCCCGTCAACCAGCCCGGGCACCACCGCGTTCAGTCGACCGGGTCGGTTCAGCCAGATCCGGGCGATCGGGTCCGCGTACTCGTAATCCACCACCACACCGCCACTCTAACCACTACCGATCGATCGGTCGATCGGGAGTGGGTGCGGTAGGGTCTGCCCACGTCGAGAAGGGGGCGGGCATGGATGCGGGGCGCAGGGTCCGAGCCGCCGCGCTGGAGTTGTTCGCCGAACGTGGCTTCCACGGCACCGGCATCCGCGACCTCGCACAACGCGCCGGCCTTTCCACCGCGACGCTTTACCACTACATGGGCACGAAGGAAGAGCTGCTCGCCGAGATTATGCGGACCAGCATGGACCTGCTTCTGCAGGCGGCTACCCGGGTCGGTGTCGATGGCGGTGCGGTCGAGCGGGTAACCCGGCTGGTCCATGTCCACGTGCTGGCCCACGCGGCCCGGCCGTTGCACACCCGGGTCGTCGACGACGAACTCCGTGCCCTCTCCGTGCCGCTGCGGGCCGAGATCATCGCGTTGCGGGACCGCTACGAACGGCTGTGGCAGGCGGCGATCGCCGCTGGTGTGGCTGACGGTGTCTTCCACCTCCGGGCCCCGGACGTGGCGCGCCGGGCTCTGCTGGAGATGTGCAGCGGTGTCGCCCGGTGGTATCACCCGGAGGGGTCGCTCGCCGTCGAGGAGATGGCCGCGCGGTACGCCGAGCTGGCGCTCAACCTGCTCGGTGTGTCCGGGCCGGCCCCCGACCTCGATATGGCCATCGCCCGGGACGCGCACCGG
This sequence comes from Micromonospora sp. WMMD1082, assembly GCF_029626175.1. Taxonomy (NCBI): domain Bacteria; kingdom Bacillati; phylum Actinomycetota; class Actinomycetes; order Micromonosporales; family Micromonosporaceae; genus Micromonospora; species Micromonospora sp. WMMD1082. The sequence goes on from NZ_JARUBM010000002.1 coordinate 3,754,194, forward strand.
CTCGTTGCCGAGTTGTGGCCGGAGCCCGCCGGATAGCGCGCCGCCGGGGGAGATTTCGCGGTTTGTGGTGCTGGAGCGGCCGGCTCGTTCGCTATCGGCGATCCACCGCGTACGGGATCACCGTGCGTCGGTTCTCGTCGATGAGCAGGCGGCCGGCGGCGGGTGGCCGGGCGCGTTGGGCGCAGTCGCGGCGTTCGCAGATGCGGCAGCCCAGGCCGATCGGGGTGGCGGTGCGGGGATCGTCCAGTGCGAGGCCGTCGCTGTAGACGAGCCGGTGGGCGTGGCGGAGTTCGCAGCCGAGGGCGACGGCGAAGGTGCTGCGCGGGCTGCGGTGACCGCGCCCGCCGTGGGTGACGGTACGGGCCAGCCAGAAGTAGCGTTTGCCGTCCGGCATCTCGGCGACCTGGGTGAGGATCCGCCCGGGCGCGGCGAACGCCTCGTAGATGATCCACAGTGGGCAGGTGCCGCCGAGGCGGGAGAAGTGGAAGTCGGTGGCGGACTGCCGTTTGGAGATGTTGCCGGCGCGGTCGACGCGTAGGAAGGAGAACGGTACGCCACGCAGTGTGGGCCGTTGCAGTGTGCTGAGCCGGTGGCAGGCGGTCTCGAAGCTGACGCCGTAGTGCCCGGCGAGCAGTTCGACGTCGTAGCGCAGTTCCTCTGCCCGGGCGTGGAAGTCGCCGTAGGGCATGAGCAGCGCGCCGGCGTAGTAGTTGCCGAGGCCGATGCGCGCCAGGGCGGCGGCCGGCGGCGGCCCGAGATCGGCGGCCAGTTCGCTGATCAGGTGCCCGTGTTCGAGGAACGCCAGCTGGGTGGCCAGCTGGAACGCGCGTTGGCCGTCGGTGTAGTTGGCAGCCAGGTAGAGCACCCGGCTGGCCGGGTCGAACCGGCGTGATTCGCCGGTGGCGGGGGGAGCCGTGACGACCACCCGGACGCCGTGCTGATCGAGCAGGTATTCGCTGAGCGCCTCGGCCGTTCGGGCGGGCGTCAGCCGCAGGTGGTTGGCGAGCAGTTCGGCGGCGGTGTCCAGCGGATCGAAGTGGTTGTAGTGCGCGTAGAAGAAGTCCCGTACGGCGTCGTGTGGTTCACCGAGCACCGGTGGGACGTCGGTCGGCCCGGCGAGGGCAGCGACGCGCCCGGCGGCGTCCTGGTAACGCTGGTGCAGGGCGACCAGGGCGCGGGCGACGGCCGGATAGTCGCGGACGAGTTCGAGAACCTCCGTCGCGTCGACCGGCGTGCCGCTGGCTTCGTCGGCCAGGGCGGTACGCACGTCGGCGCTGAGTCGCTCCGCGTCGGTGTCGGCGAAGTATTCCGGGTCGACGCCGAGTACCTGGGCTAGGCGCAACAGGATCGTGGCGGTGAGGGTGCGCTGGTTGTTCTCGATCTGGTTCAGGTAGCTGGTGGAGATGTCCAGGCGGCGGGCGAGGTCGGCCTGGGTGAGGCCGTGCTCGCGGCGCAGCCGGCGCAGCTTGGCGTGCGCGTAGAGCTTCTTCCCGCTGGCCACCCGCTGCCTCCCGCCCGCCACACTCGATGCGAATATAACACTTGCAAAGTTTGCAACATTTGCAGTTCTGCTGGTGCCGGGGTGGAAAGTACGCATCTTCCGGGCCTCGACGTGGACCATCCGGGCGCGTGAGCCTGACGGGGTGACCGCCGAGCCCGAGGAGTCCCCGTTGATCGATCACCTCGTACGCGTATCGCCCAGCGCGCAGCGACTGCCCCGCGACCGGCAACTCGCCTGGGCGTTGGCCGAACTGGCCACCGCGAGTGCCCCCCTCGACGCCGACGCGGCGGCGATGGTCGCCAACCGGGTGATCGACAACGCCGCGGTGGCGATGGCCTCGCTGTCGCGGCGTCCGGTGTCGGTGGCCCGCGCACAGGCCCGACCACACACCGCGGCGCCCGGCGCCTCGATCTTCGGCGCTGACCCCACCGTTCGGGTGTCGCCGGAGTGGGCGGCCTGGGCCAACGGCACAGCCGTACGTGAGCTGGACTTCCACGACACCTACCTGGCGGCCGACTACTCCCACCCGGGAGACAACATCCCGCCGCTGCTCGCGGTCGCCCAGCACACCGGCGCCAGCGGCGCGGACCTGCTGCGGGGCCTGCTGGTCGCCTACGAGGTGCACGTGGCCCTGGTGACCGGCATCTGCCTGCACAAGCACAAGATCGACCACGTGGCGCACCTGAGCGCGGCGACCGCCTGCGGCCTGGGCGCACTGCTGCGCCTGCCCACCGAGGTGGTCTACCAGGCCATCGGCCAGGCCGTGCACACCACCACGGCCACCCGGCAGTCCCGCAAGGGCGAGATCTCCTCGTGGAAGGCGTTCGCCCCCGCGTTCGCCGGTAAGGCGGCGATCGAGGCCGTCGACCGCGCGATGCGGGGTGAGGGTGCGCCGGCGCCCATCTACGAGGGTGAGGACGGCGTCATCGCCTGGCTGCTGGACGGGCCCGATGCGGCGTACACGGTGCCGCTGCCGGCACCCGGCGAGCCGCTGCGCGGCATCCTGCGCACCTACACCAAGGAACACTCCGCCGAGTACCAGGCCCAGGCACTGATCGACCTCGCCCGCGCGATGCGGGACAAGCTGCCCGGCATCGACACCGCCGCGGGCGTGGACCGGATCGGTTCGGTCGTGTTGCACACCAGCCACCACACCCACCACGTGATCGGTTCCGGGGCCAACGACCCGCAGAAGTACGACCCGACCGCCAGCCGGGAGACGCTGGACCACTCCATCCCCTACATCCTGGCCGTGGCGTTGCAGGACGGCGCCTGGCATCACGTCCGCTCCTACGATCCGCAGCGAGCCGGCCGACCCGACACCGTCGCCCTGTGGGGCAAGATCACCACGGTCGAGGACCCGGAGTGGACCCGCCGCTACCACAGCCCGGATCCGGCGGAGAAGGCGTTCGGTGGCCGACTGGTGATCACCCTCACCGACGGCACCGTGCTGGAGGACTCCCTCGCCCTGGCCGACGCCCACCCGGACGGTGCACGGCCCTTCGACCGTCCGGCGTACGCGCGTAAGTTCACCACTCTCGCCGACGGCGTCGTCTCCGCCGACGCCCAGCAGGAGTTCCTGGACGCCGCCACCCGCCTCGCCGAGCTCACCCCACGGGAACTGCCGGCGTTGTTCCCCACGGTCGACCACACGACGATCGCGCGCGCCGACGCCGCCCTGCCGGGAGGGATCTTCCGATGACCTACCTTTACGCCCGTACCAGCGTGACCACCAAACGCGCGGCACTGCGCGCCGGTCTCGCCAGCGGCGAGTTGCTTCGGCTGCCCGGTGCGTTCAATCCGCTGACCGCTCGGCTGGTCCAGCAGACCGGGTTCGAGGGGGTGTACGTCTCCGGTGGTGCGTTGTCCGCAGCCGCCGGGCTGCCGGACATCGGGTTGACCACGCTGAGCGAGGTCACCGGCTGGGCTGCGGATATCGCCGCGAGCACCGATCTGCCGGCGTTGGTCGACGCCGACACCGGTTTCGGTGAACCACTGAACGTGGCCCGCACCATCCAGCGGTTGGAGGACGCCGGGCTGGCCGGCTGCCACCTGGAGGACCAGGTCAACCCGAAACGCTGCGGACACCTCGACGGCAAGGCGCTCATCCCGACGCAGGACATGGTGCACCGGCTGCGCGGCGCCGTAGCCGCGCGCCGCGACCCCGACTACCTGATCATGGCGCGGACCGACGCCCGGGGTGTCGAGGGCCTGGACGGTGCGATCGAGCGGGCGAAGGCGTACGTCGACGCCGGGGCGGACGCGATCTTCCCGGAGGCGCTCGCCGACGAAGCGGAGTTCGCCGCCTTCCGGTCCGCCGTCGACGTGCCGCTGCTGGCCAACATGACAGAGTTCGGCAAGGGCCCGACCCTCGACGTCGACCAGCTCCGCAACCTCGGCTACAACCTGGTCATCTACCCCGTCACCACACTGCGTCTGGCGATGGGCGCGGTCGAGGCCGGCCTGCGCCGGCTCGCCGCCGACGGCACCGCCACCGGACTGCTCGGGGCGATGATGACCCGTTCCCGGCTCTACGAGGTCATCGACTACGACGAGTACAGCCGCCTCGACGCCGACATCGCCGGGTTCACCCTGCCGCCCGACGCCTGACGTTCGCGCACGCCCACGACTCACCCCGAAGCACGGAGGACGACACCGTGAGCACCAACATCCATCGCGGCCTGGCCGGCGTCGTGGTCGACACCACCGCCATCTCCGCCGTGATCAGCGAGACCAACTCGCTGACCTACGGCGGCTACGCCGTGCAGGACCTGGCCGCCTCCCGTACCTGGGAGGAGGTGGCCTACCTGCTGTGGCACGGCGACCTGCCCGACGCCACCCAACTGGCCGACTTCCGCGCCGCCGAGGCCGCCCAGCGGTCACTGGACCGCACCGGACAGGAACTGTTGCGCAAGCTTCCCGAGACCTGCCACCCGATGGACGTGCTCCGCACCGCGGTTTCCTACCTCGGCGCCCAGGACCCGACCGAGGACCGGTCCGACCCGGCGGCCAACTACGCCAAGGCGCTGTCGCTGTTCGCCAAGCTGCCCACCGTCGTCGCCCTCGACCTGCGTCGTCGCCGTGGGCAGGACCCGATCCCGCCCGACCCGACCCTCGGTTACGCGGAGACCTTCTTCCGGATGTGCTTCGGCGAGGTGCCATCGGCCGACATGGTGCGCGCCTTCGAGACCACGATGATCCTGTACGCCGAACACAGCTTCAACGCCTCCACCTTCGCCGCCCGGGTGATCACCTCAACGCTGTCCGATCTGTACAGCGCGGTCACCGGCGCGATCGGCGCGCTGAAGGGCCCGCTGCACGGCGGGGCGAACGAAGCGGTCATGCACATGCTCGTCGAGATCGACGACCCGCACCGGGTGGACTCCTGGCTGGACGAGGCCCTCACGGCCAAGCGCAAGATCATGGGGTTCGGGCACCGGGTCTACAAGCACGGCGACTCCCGCGTCCCGATCATGCAGGCGGCCCTGGACAAGCTGATCGCCACCCACGCCGACGACCGGATCCGCCGGCTCGCCGAGGTGTACGCCAGGCTGCAGACCGCGATGCTCGACCGCAAGGGAATCCACCCCAACCTCGACTACCCCTCCGCACTGGCCTACCACCTGATGGGCTTCGACACCCCCGCCTTCACCCCGATCTTCGTGATGAGTCGGATCACCGGCTGGACCGCGCACATCACCGAGCAACTCGGCGCCAACGTGCTCATCCGCCCGCTGAGCGCCTACACCGGTCCACAACAGCGTCCCGTGCCGGCCTAACCCACCCCGCGAGGCCCACGACTTCCCCCGTCCCACCAGGACCACGACGTCCGTTTCCCACCAGGAGACGCCATGGAACAACTCACCCACTTCATCGCCGGCGAACGTGTACCGGGCACCGCCGGACGCTTCGGCGACGTGTACGACCCCAGCACGGGACAGGTTGCCCGCCAGGTGCCGATGGCCTCGGTCGAGGAGGTCCACGCCGCGCTGGCCGACGCGGCAGCCGCACAACCCGGCTGGGCCGCCACCAACCCGCAACGACGCGCCCGCGTCCTGATCCGCTGGCTGGCGCTCATCCAGCAGCGCTCCGGCGACCTCGCCGCGCTGCTCTCCGCCGAGCATGGCAAGACCATCGCCGACGCCCACGGCGACATCCAGCGCGGACTGGAGGTGGTCGAGTTCGCCATCGGCATCCCGCACCTGCTCAAGGGGGAATACACCGACTCAGCTGGCACCGGCATCGACGTCTACTCGATGCGGCAACCGCTGGGCGTCGTCGCGGGCATCACCCCGTTCAACTTCCCGGCGATGATCCCGCTATGGCAGGCCGCCCCCGCTCTGGCCTGCGGAAACGCGTTCGTCCTCAAGCCCAGCGAGCGCACCCCGTCGGTGCCGCTGCACCTGGCCGCGCTGTTTGTCGAGGCTGGCGGCCCGCCCGGGGTGTTCAACGTGGTCAACGGTGACGGCGACGCTGCCGCTCCGTTGCTGACCGACCCGCGGGTACAGGCCGTCGGATTCGTCGGCTCGTCGGTGGCCGCGCAACACGTCTACGCCACGTCCACCGCGCACGGCAAGCGCGCGCAGTGCTTCGGAGGCGCGAAGAACCACGCCGTGGTGATGCCCGACGCCGACCTGGACCAGGTCGTTGACGCGCTGGTCGGTGCCGCGTACGGCTCCGCCGGGGAACGCTGTATGGCGGTCTCCGTGGCGGTGCCGGTGGGGGAGGCCACCGCCGACGCGCTCGTCGCCCGTCTCATCGACAGGATCCGCGGTTTGCGGGTCGGTGCCGCACACGACCCGGAGGCCGACTTCGGACCCCTGGTCACCGACGCCGCCCGCCGCCGGGTCGCCGACCTCATCGCCGCCGGAGTGGCCGAGGGAGCGCAGCTCGTCCTCGACGGCCGTGGGCACACCGTCGACACGCACCCGGACGGCTTCTATCTCGGGCCGTCGCTCTTCGACCGGGTGACCCCGCAGATGTCGATCTACCGCGAGGAGATCTTCGGGCCCGTGCTGTGCGTCGCCCGGGCGACGGACTACGAATCGGCGATCCGGTTGTGTGACGAGAATCCCTACGGCAACGGGGTGGCGATCTTCACCCGGGACGGTGACACCGCTCGCGACTTCGCCCAGCGGGTGCAGGTCGGCATGGTCGGCGTCAACGTGCCGATCCCGGTGCCGATCGCCTACCACACCTTCGGCGGCTGGAAGGCGTCCGGCTTCGGCGACCTCAACCAGCACGGTCCGGACTCGATTCGCTTCCACACCCGTACCAAGACCGTCACCTCACGCTGGCTGTCCCATGGGGTACGGGACGGGGCCAGCTTCGTCATCCCCACGATGAGCTGAGGCGCCATGCAGCTGACCGACGACCAACTGGCGCTGCGTGACACCGTGGCCGACTTCGCCGCCACCCACCTGGCGCCGCACGCGGTGCGATGGGACCAGGACAAGCACTTCCCGGTCGACGTGCTGCGCAAGGCCGCCGAGCTGGGGCTCGGCGGGGTGTACGTGCGGGAGTCTCACGGCGGCAGCGGCCTCGGCCGGCGCGACGGTGTCGTCGTCTTTGAGGCACTCGCCACCGGATGCCCGTCGCTGGCCGCCTACACCTCGATCCACAACATGGTCGCCGCCATGGTCGACCGGCACGGCGGCGAAGCACAGCGGGCCGCCTACCTACCCCGCCTGTGCACGATGGAGATGCTGGGCTCGTACTGCCTGACCGAGCCCGGGGCCGGCAGCGATGCCGCCGCGATCGGCACCACCGCCCGCCGCGACGGCGACGAGTGGGTGCTCGACGGGGTGAAGCAGTTCATCTCCGGCGCCGGTGCGGCGGGCCTGTACGTCGTCTTCGCCCGCACCGGCGCGCCCGGCCCCAACGGCATCTCAGCGTTTCTCGTCGATGCCGGCATTCCGGGGCTGGCCTTCGGCCCCAACGAAGCGAAGATGGGCTGGAACGCCCAGCCCACCCGGCAAGTGATCCTCGACGGCGTCCGGTTGCCCACGACCGCGCTGCTCGGCGCCGAGAACGGCGGCTTCGCGATCGCAATGGCCGCTCTCGACGGTGGACGGCTCAACATCGGTGCGTGTTCCCTCGGCGGCGCACAGTACGCCCTGAACCGGGCGAGGAGCTACCTGCGCGACCGGCACGCCTTCGGTGCCCCGCTGGCCCACGCGCAGGCCCTGCGCTTCCGTGTCGCGGACGCCCACACACTGCTCGCCGCCGCTCGGCTGTTGCTCCACCAGGCCGCTGACGCGCTCGACAGTGACGCTCCGGACGCCACCGCCAGCTGCGCCATGGCCAAACGGCTGGCCACCGACACCGGATTCGACGTGGCCAACACCGCCCTCCAACTGCACGGCGGCTACGGCTACCTCAGCGAGACCGGCATCGAAAAGGTCGTCCGCGACCTGCGCGTCCACCAGATCCTCGAGGGGACCAACGAAATCATGCGGCTGATCATCGCCCGCAGCCTGCTCGACGAACGGAACGCGGCATGAGCGCGCCACCGGTCATCGCCCGGCTGACCGGCCACCTCGGGCACCTGACCCTGAACCGGCCAGCCGCGATCAACGCCCTCACCGCCGAGATGGTCACCATCATCCGGCACACCCTGGCACTGTGGGCTGCCTCCGACCGCGTCCGTACCGTCCTGGTCACCGGCGCGGGCGGCCGTGGCCTGTGCGCGGGCGGCGACATCCGTGCCATCCACGCCGACGCCGTCTCCGGCGGCACCGGCTCACTGGACTTCTGGGCCGACGAGTACCGGCTCAACGCCACCATCGCCGCCTACCCGAAGCCGATCGTGGCCTGGATGGACGGACTGGTCATGGGCGGTGGTATCGGTATCTCCGGGCACGCCGCGCTGCGGGTGGTGACGCAGCGGTCCCGGCTTGCCATGCCCGAGGTGGGCATCGGCTTCCACCCCGACGTCGGCGGATCGTGGCTGCTCTCTCACGCACCCGGCCAACTCGGCACCCACCTCGCCCTCACCGGCACCCCGATCGGCGCCGCCGACGCCATCGCCGCTGGTCTCGCCGACCACTACATTCCGTCCGAGCGGCTGCCCTACCTGAGGCTCGCGCTGGCCCGCCGCGACGCCGCCGGCGCCGTCGCCTCGTTCGCCACCGCACCCCCTGAATCCGACCTCACCGCGGCGCGCGGCTGGATCGACGACTGCTACTCCGGCGACACCATGGACGGCATCGTCGAGCGACTCGCCCGCCATCCCGACGCCGATGCGCGCGCCGCGGCCGAGACGATCGCTACCCGATCACCCACCTCGCTGGCCGTCACACTCCGCTCGCTGCGAAGCGCGGCGCGCCTGCCGGACCTGCCCGCAGCGCTGGCCCAGGAGTACCGGCTGTCCGCCGCGCTGCTGCGGCTGCCCGACCTCGCCGAAGGCATCCGCGCCCAGATCATCGACAAGGATCGGCAACCCCGCTGGCAACCGGCGACCGTCGCCGATGTGCCGCCAGAACTCGTGGACGCCTGTATCGCCCCGATCGACAACCCGCCGGACCTGCGCGTGGAGGGACAGAAATGATCGCGTTCCTGGGACTGGGCAACATGGGCGGTCCGATGGCCGCCAACCTCGTCACCGCCGGCCACCAGGTCATCGGATACGACCCGGCACCCACCGCCGTCGAGCGGGTAGCCGCACGCGGCGTCACCGTGGCCGACAGCGCCGCAGCGGCGGTACGCGGCGCCGACACGGTGATCACGATGCTCCCGACGGGACAACACCTGGCCGAGTGCTACGACACGGTGCTCGACACCGCCGCCCCCGGCGCACTGCTGCTGGACTGCTCCACCGTCGCCGTCAACGACGCGCAGGCGGTCGCCGCCCGGGCCGCCGAGGCAGGTTTCGCGCCACTGGACGCGCCCGTCTCCGGCGGCGTCGCCGGTGCCACCGCCGGCACCCTCACCTTCATGGTCGGCGGTGACGCTGCCGCCCTGCAACGAGCCCGCCCGCTGCTGAAGGTGATGGGCTCCCGGATCATCCACTGCGGCGCGGCCGGTGCCGGCCAAGCCGCGAAGATCTGCAACAACATGGTGCTCGGGATCTCCATGATCGCAGTGTCCGAGGCATTCCTGCTCGGCCGGTCGCTGGGCCTGAACGACCAAGCGTTGTTCGACGTGGCGTCGACCTCGTCGGCCCAGTGCTGGGCGTTGACCAGCTACTGCCCGGTGCCCGGACCGGTGCCAACCAGCCCGGCCAACCGCGGCTACGAGGGCGGCTTCTCCGCCGTGCTGATGCGCAAGGACCTCCACCTGGCGCAGACCAGCGCAGCGCGAACCGACGTCGACACCCCGCTCGGGGCCGCTGCCGCCGCCCTCTACGACCAGTTCGTCGCCGCAGGCAACGGCGAACTGGACTTCTCCGCGATCATCACCGCCCTCGCCACCCACCCGCGCACCCCGGAGGCAGCCTCATGACCGACGAGCACACCATCGTGGTCGACATCGACCACCCCGGCGTCGCGGTGATCACCCTGAACCGCCCGCACGCGCTCAACGCCCTGTCGCTTCAGGTCATGCGGGACCTGACCGCAGCCGCCGCATCGCTGGACGCCGACCCCACCGTCAAGGCCATCGTCATCACCGGCTCGGCCAAGGCGTTCGCCGCCGGCGCCGATATCAAGGAAATGGCCGACCGCACCTACAGCGAGATGTACGCCGCCGACTGGTTCGGCGGATGGTCGGCACTGAGCGCCGTACGCACCCCGCTGATCGCCGCCGTCGCCGGCTACGCACTCGGCGGAGGCTGCGAACTGGCGATGATGTGCGACATCCTCATCGCCGCCGACACCGCACGCTTCGGCCAACCGGAGATCACCCTCGGCGTGATCCCCGGAATGGGCGGATCACAACGCCTGACCCGGGCCATCGGCAAAGCCAAGGCCATGGATCTCTGCCTGACCGGGCGGGCGATCACCGCCGACGAGGCCGAACGCGCCGGCCTGGTCTCCCGCGTCGTTCCCGCCGAACAACTACTCGAACAGGCACTCCAGGTCGCCACGCGGATCGCCAGCATGTCCGCGCCAGCCGCCCGCATGGTCAAGGAAGCGGTCAACCGCTCCTTCGAAGTCACCCTGGCCGAAGGCCTGCTGCACGAGCGACGGCTGTTCCACGCCACCTTCGCCACCGACGACCAGACCGAGGGCATGGCCGCCTTCATCGCCAAACGCCCGCCACTGTTCACAGATCGGTAGCTAGGTGGCCATCCGCCTCTGAGCGAGAGCCGGCGCCTCTCGTCACCTGTCGCTGCTGGTCAGCGAGGACGCGATCCGTTGGTGAGCCACTTGGTGGACACCGTCTCCACGGCGCTGTAAGCCAACATGCCGATGCCGGCGTCCCCGAGGAGTTGGGCCCGCGCCGAGTGGGAACCCGAGCCGGGTCCGATGGCGGCGTTCAACTGGTGATCGACGGGGCCGGGGCGGCGCGCCAGTACCCGCAGAAGTAGACGCGCTCCTTGGCCATGCCGCGGTCCTGCACGAGGTGTCGGCGTACTGAGGTGACCATGCTGGACTCGCCGGCGACAAAGGCATAAGGGGTGCCCACGGGCAACTCGGATCCGCGCAGGGTGCGCAGCGCGATGTCGCTCCGCCCGGCCGCCTCCGCGCCCCGGTGCAACCAGGTGAGGCGGGCTCCGTCGGGGAGGGCGATCGGCATCTCGTCCGTGGCGTCGCCGACCTCCAGCAGCACCACGGCGGGGATACGGGACGGCAGCGCCTCGACGGTCGCGGCGATCGCCGGCAGGGCGGTCTCGTCGCCGATGAGCAGCTGCCAGACGGTGTCGGGCGGTGGAGCGTACTCCGCGCCGTCGCTGAGCACGCCGATCTGGTCACCGACGGCCGCGGAGGCGGCCCACGACGAGCCGGGGCCGGTGTCACCGTGCAGGACGAAGTCGATGTCCATCTCGCGCCGGGCCTCGTCGAGCCGGCGCACCGTGTAGTTGCGGACGATCGGCCGGACCTCCGCCGGCATCGCCTGCACCGCTGGCCACCAGCTGTCGGCGCCATCGGGTAGGCGCAGCTCGGCACCGGGCTCCGGCGGGAGGAACACCCGGACTAGGTGGTCTGGTCCGTCGTAGCCGAACGTGTCCAGCTCGGCTCCGGTGAGGGTGATGCGGACCAGTCGTGGCGTCAGTTTCCGGGTGGCGAGAACCCGCGCCGGCATGGGCCGCCGGACGCGGGCGGGTGATGTGGCGGTGTCAGCCGTCATGGTCCTCCGGTCCTCCCGCTCGACTGAACTTAGGTTAGCCTATGCTCACTTCAGCTGGGCGGATGCGGTGGCGGGAGAACCTGTGCAACTGGTGGACGGTGCGGCGGACGTCGCGGCACCGCAGCGGCGCGCCGCTGCCCGACCGGCCACCCGCCATTCGCTACCCCTGCTCTCCGGGCTGGTCGTCGCCGTGGCGGTGCTCGCCACCGTCGCGATCGCCAGCGTCTCGGTCGGCGCCAAACCGATCGGGGCCGGCGACGTGTTCGCCAGCCTGCTCGCGTACGACCCGGCCGACGGTGACCACCTCGTGGTGCGCACGCTGCGGGTGCCCCGGACGGTGGTGGGGCTCCTCGCCGGCATGGCCCTCGGGCTCTCCGGCGCGATCATGCAAGGGCTGACCCGCAACCCGCTCGCCGATCCCGGGCTGCTCGGCGTCAACGCGGGCGCGGCGCTGTTCGTGGTGACCGGCATCAGCCTCTTCGGTGTCACGACCCTGACCGGGTACGTGTGGTTCGCCTTCGTGGGAGCGGCGGTGACCGCGGTCGTGGTGTACGGCATCGCGGCCTTCGGTCGCGACGGTGCCACCCCGGTCAAGCTGGCACTGGCCGGTGCCGCGGTCAGTGCGGCACTCGCCTCGGTCACCACCGCCCTGCTGCTCACCGACACCGACGCGTTCGACCACTTCCGGCTCTGGCAGGTCGGCTCGCTCGCCGGTCGCGGTACCGACCTGGCCGGGCAGGCGCTGCCGTTCATGCTGGCCGGGGTGCTGCTCGCGCTGCCGTGTGGCCGGCTGCTCAACACGCTCTCCCTCGGCGACGACGTGGCGCGGGGGCTCGGGCAGAACGTGGCGGCCACCCGCGTGCTCGGCGCGCTCTGCGTGGTCGTGCTCTGCGGCACGGCCACCGCACTGGCCGGGCCGGTCGCCTTCGTCGGGCTGGCCGTGCCGCACGTGGCCCGGCTGATCACCGGCCCGGACTACCGCTGGATCCTGCCGTACGCCATGGTGCTGGCACCGACCCTGCTGCTGGCCGCGGACGTCGTCGGCCGGGTGCTGGCCCGCCCGGCGGAGGTGCAGGTCGGCGTGGTGACCGCGGTGATCGGCGCGCCGGCGTTCATCGCCCTGGTGCGGCGGCGGAAGCTGGCCGAACTGTGACCCGGCCGGCACCGACGACCAGCTCACCACCGCCCCGACCGGGCCCCGCCGACACCGTTGCGGCTGCCGCCCGGGCCGTGGTACGCGCCACCCGGCGTCGCGGCCGGGCCCGCAGCGCCGGGGTCACCATCACCCTGGCGGTGGTCGCCGCCGCGCTCTTCTGCACCGCCCTGGCCGTGGGCGCGGTGGCCATCCCGCTGCCGGATGTCCTGGACACCCTGTTCGCGGAGGGCAGCCGGCGCGACGAGTTCGTCATCAGCGACGTGCGGCTGCCCCGGGTCCTGACCGGCCTGCTCGCCGGCGCGGCGTTCGGGCTCTCCGGCGCGATCTTCCAGAGCCTGGTGCGTAACCCGCTCGCCAGCCCGGACATCATCGGGATCACCATGGGCGCGAGCGCCGCCGCGGTTGTCTGCATCATCGTGTTCGGCGTGGTCGGTGCCGTCGTGTCGGTCAGCGCGTTCGCCGGTGCGCTCGGTACCGCCGCCCTGATCTACCTGCTGGCCTGGCGGGACGGGATCACCGGATACCGGCTGGTGCTGGTCGGTATCGGGGTGGCCGCGGTGCTCGCCAGCGTGGTGTCGTACCTGATGTCGCGGGCCGAGATCACCAGCGCGCAGCAGGCCCTAGTCTGGCTGACCGGCAGCCTCAACGCCCGTTCCTGGGCACACGTGCAACCCCTCGCCCTGACCATGGCCGTCCTGCTGCCCTGCGCGTTGGGCCTGTCGCGCGAGTTGGACGTGCTGCGTCTCGGCGACGCGACCGCGGTCGGGCTGGGGGCCCGGGTGGAGCGGTTGCGGCTGGCCATCCTGCTGACCGGGGTGGCACTCGCCGCCGTCGCGACCGCGGCGGCCGGCCCGGTGCCGTTCGTGGCGTTCGTCGCCGCCCCGATCGCGCGGCGGCTGGTCCGCGACCGGGGGCCGGCGCTGCTGCCGGCGGCGCTCACCGGCGCGACCATCATGGTTGCCGCGGACCTGACCGCCCAGCATGTGCTCGGCTCCGGGCAGTTCCCGGTCGGCGTGGTGACCGGCGTCGTCGGCGCGCCGTACCTGCTGTGGCTGCTGGCGACCGCCAACCGGGCGGGGCGCGGTGGATGAGGGGAGGAGACGGGTGAACCTCGCCCCCGACGGACCGGTCGGCCTGGGCGCCCGGGAGGTGACCCTCGGGTACGGCGACCGTGCGGTGGTCCGGCGGCTGAGCGTCGATATCCCGGCCGAACGCATCACCGTCATCGTCGGGCCGAACGCCTGCGGCAAGTCCACCCTGCTGCGTGGGCTCGCCCGCCTGCTGGCACCGGCGGGCGGCGCCGTGTACCTCGACGGTCGGGACATCCACACCATGCCGACCCGGCAGGTGGCCACCAGGCTCGGCATTCTGCCGCAGCATCCGGTCGCGCCGGAGGGGATCACCGTGGCCGACCTGGTCGGCCGGGGTCGCTATCCGCACCAGGGCTGGTTCCGTCGGTGGACCGTGACGGACGACGACGCGGTCGCGGCGGCGTTGCAGGCCACCGGCACCCTGGATCTGGTCGGTCGGCCGGTCGACGAGCTGTCCGGCGGGCAGCGGCAGCGGGTCTGGATCGCCATGGCACTCGCCCAGCGGACCCGCGTCCTGCTGCTCGACGAGCCCACCACCTACCTGGACGTGACCCACCAGGTGGAGGTGCTGGACCTGCTGACCGACCTCAACCGGCAGCGTGGGGTCACCATCCTGCTGGTGCTGCACGACCTGAATCTGGCCTGCCGGTACGCCGACCACCTGGTCGCCATGAAGGACGGCGTGCTGGTGGCGGAGGGACCTCCGGAGCAGGTGATCACCTCCGCGATCGTGTCGGAGGTGTTCGGCCTGGACAACCTGGTCGTCGCGGACCCGGTCTCCGGCACGCCGATGGTCGTGCCGGTCGGCCGTTACCACGGCGGCCACGCGGCACCGACACCACGAAATCCGATGATCGCTTCGTTCACCGTGCCACCCGGTGCGGAGAAAGGTTGACCCATGACCCTGCTCCTGGACCGGCCCACCCCGGTCACCGCCCTGCCCGCGCTCGACACCGCTGGCTCTACCGCTCTGGCGGACCTGTTCCGTCTCGCCACGGCGGGCCCGGCCGGCGGGCTGCCCCGCCGCGGCTTCCTCGCCGGTGGCCTCGGTGTGGCCGGCACACTGCTGCTCGGCGCCTGCGGCGACGACAGCGAGCGCACCCCCGACGCCGGCGGGTCGCCCGGGCAGCGGCAGGTGCAGACGGACAAGGGCGAGGTCACCGTGCCGGCCAACCCGGCCCGGGTGGTCTGCGCCGACTACTACGGCGCCTTCGCCGTCGTCGACCTCGGGCTGGTTCCGGTCGGCGTGAGCGGCGGTGGGTACGACGGCACCGGCGACACGTACGCCCCGAAGCTGGCCGAGACGCCGGTGGTCGGCGACTGGACCGAGCCGGACGTGGAGAAGGTCGCCGGCGCCGAGCCGGATCTGATCCTGCGCACCATCGACACTCCGGACGACCTGTACGACCAGCTCAGCAGGATCGCCCCCACGGTGGTGATCTCCTTCCAGCAGCTCAGCCTGCTCGAGGTGGCCAGCCGCATCGGTGAGGTGCTCGGCCGCGGCCAGCAGGCCGACGAACTGCTCAGCCGGTACCGGAGCCACACCAGCGGAATCAAGCAGAAGCACCAGGCCGTACTCGACCGGTACACCTTCACCTTCGTCCAGGTCGCCTCGGACACCACCTTCTGGACCCTCGGGCCGAAGTGGACCGACACCACCGTGCTGGTCGACAGCGGGCTGCGGCTCGCCGAGCCGGCCAACTCCCAGCCGGAGCCGACGAAGGAGTACTCGATGGAGCAGATCGGGATCCTGGAGCCCACCGGAGTGTTGCTCATTCCGTCCGGCCCCGACGGCGTGACACCGGCTCCGGACAGCGCGGCCCTGACCGACAGCGCGCTGTGGAAGCAACTGCCCGCGGTCCGGGCCGGGCGGGTGTACCCGATCCTGTCCGGCGCCGCATCGCTCGGCACCGGCCTGGAACTGACGGAGCGGATCGACACCGTGCTGACCGAACTCACGACGGCCGGCTAAGAGTGCAGAGTCGCGTACACCATCAAGTCACAACGGCATCGACTTCCGTAAGTTCCGTTGGCGACCAAGCGGCCGATTCCGGAGCCGGTCCCCGGTGCTGGCTCGGCGAGCATCCCTTCGCGCGCTGACGGCGTGACGCGCCGCTGCGTGCTGCGGTTGGCGGCTTGACTTGAACGATGGTTGAAGTCCTATCTTGACCTGCGACGACCACACGGAGAGGCGGTGCTACGTGCCGGACGACGCGGGGTTCTACTCGATCATCGACTACACGGTTGACGGGCCGCAGAGCCAGCACGAGCTGATCGAGGCGTTCGCGGAGATCCAGGAGCGCCGCGTGCGCCACTACCCCGGCTATCGCTCGGCCCGACTGCTCGCCAGCCAGGACGGCACGCGCGTGTACAACGTCGTGGCGTGGCAGAGCGAGGCGCACTGGCGCCATTTCGACAAAACCGACGACCTGCAGGAGCGCCAAGCCGACATCGACCGCGCCGTCGACGGTATCTCCGGAACGGCCACTCCCCGCATGACCAACACCCCGCGCTACGACCTCGTGCGCGAAGTGCTGCCCCCGAAGGCCGGCTGATGCGCACGCAAGTGTTCGTCGACATCATCTGCCCGTGGTGCTATATCGGCCTGCGTCGACTTGAGCAGACGCTCGCCCAGCTTCCCACTGGCCACCGGGTCGAGATCGAGTGGCGCAGCTACGAGCTGGGCCAGACGAACACCGAGCCCGGACCGACCGCCGCCGAAGCGCTTGCCACGATGTGGGGCGAGCGCGCAACCGAGCGCCTGCACCAGATCACGGACCTGGGCGCGCAGGTCGGGCTCGACCTGCGCCTCGACCTCGCAACGATGGATTCGCTGTTCGAGTTGTCGTCGATGCCGGCGACCGCGACCAGGTCGCCGCGACCCTCGCCTACGCGCTGGGTCCGTCCGGCAGCACCGGTGTCGTGCTCTGGCTGCACGCTGTGCCCGTGAACGGCACGGGCTGATCGCTCCTCGGCGTGGGACAGTCGGTCGTGGTGGTGTCGGCGGCTGACCCGTCCGGGTGAAATCCCGACGATGACGGGCACCAGCGCATTGCCGCTTGCGGATGTGACTGGCGGCCGGGAAGTTGCATTCTCACCGGATGGATCAGGCATCTTCGTCCTCGGCTGTCAGCTTGGTCGCGCCGTCGGATGGATTAGTTCTGGCCTATTGCAAGGCGGCTGGCGATTGGCTGCTGACCGTCTTCGTTTCTGTGGCGGGAACTTTGGCGCCTTGTCCGGCGACCTGTAGTGCGTCGGTCGTGGTGCGAGGTCGGAGTTGCCTGTGGAGTGGTTTGAAGACGACGGGCTCTGGGTGGACTTCGCGGGGGTGTTGTTCGCCGCGCCGCGCCCTCGGGAGGCGCAGAGGTGGGTGACGACGTCTCCGTTGCTGACGGTGACGGCAGGGACCAGCGTGCTGGATCTGGGCTGCGGGCCCGGTACTGATGCTGTTCCGCTCGCTGGGCGGGGCGCCCAGGTCACTGGAGTTGATTTGAGTTCGGCGATGTTGGACCGTGCCCGCACGGCGAGCGCGGAGGCCGGGGTCACGGTGCGGCTGGTCCACGCCGACATGCGCCAGTTCGTCGAGCCCGCCTGCTACGACCTGGTCATCAGCGGGTACACCTCGTTCGGCTACTTCGCCGACCCGGGGTGGGGTCAGCTGGTGCTGTGTCACGCCTGGTGGTGTCTGGTGTCGGGTGGTCGGCTGCTGATGGACTTGTTCAGCAAGGAGTTTTTTGCCCGGTGGGCAGGCATTCCGAAGACGGTCGAGGTGGACGGTGGTCAGCTGTTCATGCGGGACACCGTCCTGGACGACTGGACTCGGTTGCGCAGCGACTGGACCCTGGTGCGGGGGGACACCGCCCGGCACGGATTCTTCGAACAGTTTGTCTACAGCGCCGTCGAGATCCGCGGCATGCTGGCCGCCGCCGGGTTCACCGGGATCGTCTGCTTCGGTGGCTTCGCGGGAGATCCGTTCGACAACCACGCGAAGCGGCTCGTTGTGGAGGCGACTCGGCCTCCGGAGAGCGAGGGGATTCCCTCGTGACCATTGTGCTCCTCGAAGCGCTCGCCTTCGGCCTCGCTCGCCTGTGCGACGCCGCCGTTGAAGCCGGGCACCGGCTGTGCCTGCTCACCGGAAACCGGTCGGTCTATGCGTACGAACTTGACCGCCTCGGTCCGCAGGACCTAGAGGTGATCGATGTTGACACCACCGATGTGGATGCCTGCGCCGCGATCCTCGACCGGGTCCCGGACCTCGCCGGGTTGGTCAACTCGACCGACATCTGGATGCTGCCCGGCGCGTATCTGGCCGAACGGTACGGCCTGGCCACCTTCGGCCTACAGGTCGCCCGCACCCTGCGGGACAAGGCGCAGGTCCGGACCCTGCTGCACCGGGCCGGACTCAGCCGCGCCAACGCGACCCGGGTCAACGCCACGGCCGAGGCGGTCAGCGACGCGGCGACGGCGATCGGCTACCCGATGATCCTGAAGGACTCGGCGGGTACCTCCTCCCGGTCGGTCTGGCTGCTCCGCGACGACGCCGAGCGCGACCGGGCCGCCCGCGAGGCCGCCGACGCCACCCTGCTGGGCTGGCATCTGGTGGCCGAACCGTACTTCCCCGGCCCGGTCTACAGCGCCGAGACAGTCAGCTGGCAGGGACACACGAGGCTCCTCGGGATCGCCGTACATATCCATACACCGGAGCCGGTCCGTCGGGAGGAGGCGGTCGCCTTCCCAGTCGCCGTGCCACGAGCCGAATTGGACCGGCTGGAAACCTGGATCGGTGAAGTCCTCGCCGCGGTCGGGTTCACCGACGGCGTGGCCCACACCGAGTTCGCCCACACTCCCGACGGCCCCGAGGTCGTGGAGATTAACGGCCGGATCGCCGGGGCGGTCATCGGGGAGATGATGTGCCGCTCGCTCGGGGTGAATGTGTACACAGCGGTTGTCGACGTCGCGCTGCGCCGGCGCCCTCGGCTGCTAGACGCGACATTGACCTCCGGCCGTGGTTACGGCATGACGTTCCTGCACCCACCCGCGGCGGGACGGCTCGCCGGCTGGCATGGCCTCGAACGGCTGCCGCTGTTCCCTGGCAGCCCGGAGTTCTTCCCGACCGCTCAGATCGGCGACCGGATCATCCACCTCGCCGACCAGCGGGGCTGTACCGCCCTGGTGATGGCCGAGGGGCCTACCGCCGAAGTCGGCCTGTATCACTCGCTGGCCGCTGCCGGCACCGTCACCCACGACATGCGACCGCTGGGTTGACTACCCTGGACAAGAGCCTCACGAGCACGTACGGACCGGAGACCTCCGGTGAGCGCAACGCCGACGTCTACGACGAATGGCACGCCAACCTCGACCCGACCGGCGCCGTGCACTGCCTGGCCGACCTGATCGCACAGGGGCCGACAGGGCCAATCCGGGAGAGTAGACCGAACCGGTCGTGTGACGACGAGTTTGGCGACCGTCTCCGTGCTCACCGAGGATCCGACTGCGCAGACTTCACTACGGCAATACGTGTCCCTGCCAGCCGTCCGGTACGTCGGCGCGTCAGTCGGCGGCCGCCAGTGCGGCGATGCGGAGGGAGATGTCACGCACGACGGTCCGGAGATCAGCGCCGGTGCCGTCACTGATGATGGTGAGGGCGAGTTCGCTGAGCAGGAGGAACGCGTGGGCGCGTTGCGCGTCGTCGGTGAAGGTGTCGGCGAGGGCTTGAGCGCCGTCGAGGTCACCTCGGTGGCGGGCCGCGATGATCCCCACGGCGTGCTGCATCCCGGCCAACAGTTGCGCGGAGTGGGGGGTCATGCGGCGGTGGTGAGGTCGCGGAGTTGTAGCAGCAGGTCGGCGGGGTCTGCGGTGGCTTTGCCTTGGGCGAGTGCGGCGCTGCCGCCGCCTCGGCCGGCGAGGAGGAGTTTGATCAGGTCGGCGGCGGAGAGGCCGCGTTGCACGCCGGTGGGGGTGACGGCCACGACGACGCTGGCGCCGGCGATGACGCCGACGACGCCGGGGCGGCGGCCGAGCCGGTCGCGGATCTTTTCGGCGAGACGTCGGCCGTCGCCGGTGGTGGTGACGCCGACGTGGGCCACGCCGTCGATGTCGACGGCGTTGGCGGCGTACCCTTCGGCGTCGAGGTCGATGAGTCGGTCACGCAGGTCGTTGGCCTCGCGTTCGATCTGCTTCATTCGCGACAGCAGGGCGGTGACCCGGTCGGGGAGTTCCTCGGGGCGGGCTTTGAGTTGGGTGGCGAGTTGGGTGACGAGGTCGCGTTCGCGGGCCAGGTAGCGGAATGCCTCGATTCCGGTGACGGCTTCGATGCGGCGTTGGCCGGCGCCGACGGATGATTCGCCGGTGAGGGCGAGGGAGCCGATCTGCGCGGCGTGGGCGACGTGGGTGCCGCCGCACAGCTCGCGGGACCATTCACCACCGATTTCCACGACCCGGACGGTTTCGTCGTAGGTTTCGCCGAACAGGGCCAGGGCGCCTTCGGCACGGGCCTGCGCGAGTGGCAGGTAGCGGACGTCGACGGGTAGGTCGCGGCGGATTGCCAGGTTGGCGACCTCTTCGATCTCGCTGCGGGTGGCGTCGGACAGGCTGCCGCGCCAGGCGAAGTCCAGGCGCAGGTATCCGGGCCGGTTGTAGGAGCCGGACTGCAACGCGTTGGGCCCGAGGACCTGGCGCAGCGCGGCGTGCACGACGTGGGTGCCGGAGTGGGCCTGCCGGGCGCCGAGGCGCCACTGAGGGTCGACGGCGGCGTGCACCGGGTCGCCGACGGCGAGGCTGCCGTCGAGGATCCGGACGGTGTGCGCGATAAGGCCCTTGACCGGCCGCTGCACGTCGATGATCTCGGCGCGCAGGTTCGGGCCGGTGAGCAGGCCGGCGTCGGAGTCCTGGCCGCCGCTCTCGGCGTAGAACGGGGTGCGGTCCAGCGCGACGGTGACGATGTCGCCCGCCTGGGCGGCATCGATGGTCGCGCCCCGGGACCAGAGGGCGAGCACCTGGGACTCGGTGACGAGGGTCCTGTAGGCCAGCCAGTCCGTCGGCCCGTGGGCGTCCAGGACCGCCCGGTACGCGGACAGGTCGGCGTGGCCGGTCTTGCGGGCCTTCGCGTCGGCCTTGGCACGGGCGCGTTGCTCGGTCATGAGTGCGCGGAAGCCGTCGGCGTCCACGGTCAGGCCCTGCTCGTTGGCGATTTCCAGGGTGAGGTCGATCGGGAAGCCGTAGGTGTCGTGTAGTTGGAACGCCTTGTCGCCGGGCAGTGACGAGCGTCCGGCCTTCTTGGTCTCCGCGATCGCCGTGTCCAGGATCGTCGTGCCCGCGCGCAGCGTGCCGAGGAAGGTGTCCTCCTCGGCGTAGGCGGCGGCGGAGATGCGGTCGAAGTCGGCGGCGAGGTCCGGGTATGACGGGGACATGCAGTCGCGGGCGACGGGCAGCAGTTCGGGCAGGGCCTTGTCCTGCCAGCCGAGCAGCCGCATGGCGCGGATGGCGCGGCGCATGATCCGGCGCAGCACGTAGCCGCGGCCTTCGTTGGACGGGGTCACTCCGTCGCCGATGAGCATGAGCGCGGTGCGGACGTGGTCGGCGATGACCCGCAGGCGTACGTCGTCGGGGTGGGACTGGCTGGCGGCGTGGCCGGAGTGCACACCGTACTGCCTGCCGGTCAGCTCAGCGGCGCGGGCCAGGATCGGACGGACCTCGTCGATCTCGTACAGGTTGTCCACGCCCTGCAGGATCGAGGCGATCCGCTCCAGACCCATGCCGGTGTCGATGTTCTTGTGCGGCAGTTCCCCGATGATGCGGAAGTCGGTCTTCGACGCCACGTCGGCGATTTCGTACTGCATGAACACGAGGTTCCAGAACTCCAGGTAACGGTCCTCGTCGACCTCCGGGCCGCCCTCGGGGCCGTAGGCGGGGCCACGGTCGTAGTACAGCTCGGAGCAGGGGCCGGCCGGGCCGGGGATGCCCATCGACCAGAAGTTGTCGGCCTTGCCCCGGCGCACGATCCGCTCTGCCGGCACGCCGGTGGCGAGCCACAGGTCGTACGCCTCGTCGTCGTCGAGGTACACGGTCGCCCAGATCCGCTGCGGGTCCAACCCGAAACCACCCTGCTCGACCGGCGTGGTCGACAGGTTCCAGGCGAGGGGGATGGCGCCGGCCTTGAAGTAGTCGCCGAAGGAGAAGTTGCCGTTCATCTGGAAGAACGTGCCGTGCCGCGACGTCTTGCCGACCTCGTCGATGTCCGGCGTCCGGATGCACTTCTGCACCGAGACGGCGGTCCGGTACGGCGCGGCCCGCTGGCCGAGGAAATAGGGGACGAACTGCACCATGCCGGCGTTGATGAACAGCAGGTTCGGATCCGAGAACGCCGGCAACGGCGCCGACGGCACCACCGCGTGCCCGTTGGCCTCGAAGTACGCCAGGAAGCGTCGCTTGATCTCCGCCGTCTGCACCCACGCCCCCTTATTGCCGTAACTTTGCAACTACATACTATTGGCGGCAGGGTGAAGGTGTTTCGGGTACCCCGATGGTCAGGCAGGTGGGCTGAGATAGACCATCAGGCCGGCTCCGGTCACCAGGTGGCGCCAGCCGAGCCGCTGGTAGAAGCCGGTGGCGGTCGTGATCGCGGTGGCGGTGAGCAGCCACGACGGCGTGTCCTGCACGATCGCCGCCAGTAGTGCCTGGCCCAGGCCACGACGTTGCGCGTCGGGTCGCACGACCAGTTCCCGCACTTCTCGTCTGCCGACCAGTTGGTCGGCCCGCCCACCGAGCAGGACGCGCAATGTCGCGTAGCTGCCGGTCGCCGGGAACGGCTGTGGGGGTGTCGAAACCGTAGGCGAAGCCCGACCGTCGGACCCTGGCTGCCCGTGGCGACCGCCCCGATGAAGCCGGCCTGCGCACTATGCCGGCGGAGGGTGGCGGCGAACTCGTCGGCACGATGTGCAGGCTCGTTCCACGGCGGTGCGCAGAACACGGCCCGGTAGCAGTCTCGCAGCTCGTCGACTCTGGTGTCGGCAGTGGCGGCGTCGAGCAGCCGCACCGACGGCGGGTCCGGCTCCCTCATGATCACCATGGGCCTCCCCGGTGGCGGCCGGCGCCTGCGCGGCCGGCGCCATCCAGGTCGGGATAGCGGCGTGATGGCGCCGGCCACCCCGACCCGGATGAAGTCCTACCCGGTCTCTGGCTGTCCGGCGGTGGCGGCGACGATCAGGGACAACTCTCGTACGAGGTCGTCCATGGTCTGGCCGCTGTGCGCGCGGAGTAGTCCGAGGCTGAGGTCGGCCAGGAGGTAGAAGCCGAGGGTCTTGGCCTGTTCGGAGCCGAACGCGGCGAGCAGTTCCTCGGCGCCGGCGAGGTCACCGCGTTGTTTGGCGGCGATGACGCCGGCGGCGCGTTGCACCAGTTCCGCCGCGGCCGGGGTGGGTCCGGTCACGCCGGTCAGATCTTCGGGGCGGTGGCGCGGGCGGCGTCGAAGCGGGCGATCACGTCCGGCCAGTTGACCAGGTTCCACAGCCGGTCCACGTAGTCCGGGCGGACGTTCTTGTACTGCAGGTAGTAGGCGTGTTCCCAGGCGTCGAAGACCAGTAGCGGGGTGGAGCCCTGCCCGACGTTGCCGTGGTGGTCGTACACCTGCTCCACGATCAGCCGCCGGCTCAGCGGCTCCCAGGCCAGCACACCCCAGCCGGAGCCCTGCACCCCCTTGGTGGCGGCGGAGAGTTGGCCGGCGAAGGCGTCGAAGGAGCCGAAGTGCTCCTCGATCGCGGCGGCCAACTCGCCGTCGGGTCGGTCACCGCCGTCGGGCGAGAGGTTGCCCCAGAAGATCGTGTGCAGTACGTGCCCGGAGAGGTTGAACGCGTACGTCTTCTCCAGGCCGACCAACGTGGAGAAGTCGCCCTTGTCGCGGGCCTCGGCGAGCTGCTCCAGCCCGTCGTTGGCGCCCTTGACGTACGCGGCGTGGTGCTTGTCGTGGTGCAGCTCCAGGATCTGCCCCGACATGGCCGGCTCCAGCGCGCCGTAGTCGTAGGGCAGGTTGGGCAGGGTGTAGACCGCCATCAGAACTCCTCAAGGGTTGCTGCCAAAACTATGCTGTTGCCATCACCTTGCAACAGAGTAGTACGGGTGCGCTGAGGAGTGGCGATTGATCACATCAAAGACCGACCGGGTCGACGCCGCGGTGCGGCACCTACGCCACGCGGGTCTGCGCATCACCGCGGCCAGGCGCGCGGTGCTCGACCAGCTCGCGCACGCGGTCGGCGACCGTGGACACCTCACCGTGACCGAGCTGCACCACGCGCTACTCGCCCGTGGCGTGGCCGTGGAACTGTCGACGGTGCATCGGGTGCTGCGGCAACTGGTCGAGCTGGGCATCGCGCACACCGTGCCGGTCGGCCGGAGCCTCACGTTCGGGCTCGCCGGCGACGCACACCACCACGCCGTCTGCGGCAGCTGCGGTGACATGCGGCAGCTGCCAGCCGACGCGGTCGCGGCGAGCGTCGCCGCCGCACGAGCCGTCGGCATCGACACCGACCCGTCCAAGCAGCCCAGCGGTGTCGTCGTCTACGGCCAGTGTGCGAGATGCCGAACAACGGGCCCTTGACGAGCGGACCCGCCGGTGCGCGGCCCGCCACGGTCCCGGCATCGGCCGGACCGGCACGCCTGTCGAGCGCTCACGGGACCGCAGCGGGCAACCGCAGCGGACTGGCCGACAGCTACCGGCTCGCGGTGCGGGCGGCGGCCCTGGCGAACGCACGACTCGACGACCTTACCGACGCGCGGACGCTGCTGGCCGACCAGCCCCGACCGCGACACCGTCACGGACACCGACCTGTCCACGTTGCGAAAGGCCGGACGTCACCTGCGAGAGGTCTTCGGCAACGTGGCGGCGAGCAATGAGCGGGAGGCGGTGGACCGGCTCAACAGCCTGCTGGCCCGGTACCGGGTCCGGCCGATGATCACCGGCACCTGCGCGGTCGACTGGCACATGCACGTCGCCGCACCCGGCACG
The DNA here is from genome assembly GCF_029626175.1 of Micromonospora sp. WMMD1082. Taxonomy (NCBI): domain Bacteria; kingdom Bacillati; phylum Actinomycetota; class Actinomycetes; order Micromonosporales; family Micromonosporaceae; genus Micromonospora; species Micromonospora sp. WMMD1082. The sequence continues at coordinate 3,779,171 of NZ_JARUBM010000002.1, forward strand.
CCCTCCTCGGTCGAATACCTCGCCGCCGCCGTCTGGGGACTCGCCGCGTGGCTGTGCGAGCGAGGCATCGACCGGCTCGGCGTCTGCGCGGAACCGCGATGCCAGGCCGCGTTCCTCGACGACAGCAGCAACCGGCGCCGTCGGTTCTGCTCCGAACGGTGCGCCACCCGCCACCACGTACGAGCACACCGCGCCAGACGACGCACCGCCCACCCTTGACCCCCGTCCCGACCAGCCCGCCAGTGGGCAGGTATGGGCGCGGTAGCAGGCAGCCTCCCCCATCCTTACTGCCAATAATATGCAATTGCCTATGATAGGCGGTTGTGCAGACCTCGCCCGGCACCCCGCGTCCCATCACCCGATACGGCACCCCCGTGCTACACCGCCGCTGCACCGAGGTGACCGACTTCGACGACGCCCTCGCCCAACTCGTCGCCGACATGTTCGCCAGCATGTACGCCGCTCATGGCGTCGGACTGGCTGCCAACCAAATCGGCGTGGACGCCCGGATCTTCGTCGTGGACTGTCCCGACGCCACCGGTGCCCACACCGTGGCCACCGTCGTCAACCCGATCCTGCACCTACCCGAGCACCGTGACCTGGTGACCGACTCCGAGGGCTGCCTGTCCGTGCCCGGCCAGCGCGCCGAACTGGCCCGCTGCGCCACCGCCACCGTCACCGGATTCGACGTCCACGGCCACCAGATCCGGCTCGACGGCACCGGCACCCTCGCCCGCTGCTTCCAACACGAGGTCGACCACCTCGACGGCCTCGCCTACGTCGACCGGCTCCCCACCAAACTCCGCAAACAGCTCCTCGCCGCCAGCGCCGAACACCCCGGCACCGGCATCGCACAGGACGGCTGACCGATGCCGGTCGTCCTCGGCATCGAAACCTCCTGCGACGAAACCGGCGTCGGCATCGTCGCCGACGGCGTCCTGCTCGGCGACGCCCTCGCGACCAGCATGGACGAACACGCCCGCTTCGGCGGAGTCGTCCCCGAGATCGCCGCCCGCGCCCACCTGCACGCCGTCGCCCCGATGGTGCGACACGCCCTCGACCGCGCCGGCATCGGCTTCGGTGACATCGACGCCGTCGCCGCCACCGCAGGACCCGGCCTCGCCACCGCCGTGCAGGTCGGCCTCGCCGCCGGCAAAGCCTACGCACTCACCCTCAACGTCCCCCTCTACGGCGTGCACCACCTCGCCGGCCACGCCGCCGTCGACACCCTCGAACACGGCCCCCTACCCGCCCGCTGCGCAGCGTTGATCGTCTCCGGCGGACACACCAGCCTGCTACTGATCGGCGACCTCGCCCGCGACCCCGTCGTCCACCTCGGCGACACCGTCGACGACGCCGCCGGAGAAGCCTTCGACAAAGTCGCCCGCCTACTCGGCCTGCCCTACCCCGGCGGCCCCGCGATCGACCAGGCCGCCCGTGCCGGCGACCCCGCAGCGATCACCTTCCCCCGACCGATGACCGGACCCCACGACCCGCCCTACCAGTTCTCCTTCTCCGGCCTGAAAACCGCCGTCGCCCGCTGGATCGAAAAGCACGGCGACCAACCCGTACCCGTAGCCGACGTCGCCGCGTCGTTCCAGGAAGCCGTAGCGGACACCCTCACCCGCAAGGCCCTCGCCGCCTGCCGCCACCACCAGGCCGACACCCTGCTACTCGTCGGCGGCGTCGCCGCCAACACCCGTGTACGACACCTCGCCGAACAACGCTGCGCCGCCGCTGGCGTGCGGCTACGCGTACCGTCGCCTCGGCTCTGCACCGACAACGGCGCCATGATCGCCACCCTCGGCGACCTCCTCATCCGCAACGACATCACCCCCGACCGACTCGACCTCCGCGCCGACCCATCCGCCACCCTGCACGGCGCCCTCCTACACGGCCCACGCTGACAAACAGCCCTCATGTGGGACGACGGCGGCTACGCCAACAGCATCGACTCCACCCTGCTGACCTGGGCGAAAATAACAGCTCGGCGTTCTGGTGAAGATCGTCAAATGCAGCGACGACGTCAAGGGCTTCACGGTCCACCCGCGAAGGTGGGTCGTGGGGGAGGACCCTCGGATGGCTGGTCCGCAACCGGCGCCTGGCCCGCGACTACGAACGGCTCACCGTCAATTCATGATCAAGGTCGCGATGATCCGACTCATGACGATACGTCTGGCCTGTCAGCCGACTCGTTGGAACGATGCTACCGAGCGCGAAGCCGCCCGACGTATCAACACCGAACGACTTCGCGCCGTGTAGCGACCTGGTTACCCGACAGTCTCTCGGGCGGGGCGCGTAACAGATCATCCGAGAGTTCGCCGTGAGGTCGTGTGAAGGCGAGGTCGGTAGCTGCCAGACATGAGGATATGGTTCGCGTTCCGGTGAGAGCGCTCTCGCTTCTAGGGTGTTGCCGCTGGCCCGTCGGCGTCGCGTCGACGCGGTACCAGTGCCACGACCTTGGAGGGTTTGGTGGAGAGCATCACGAAGAACCGGCAGCCGGTGGCTGTGTTGCGGGCGATGGTGGCTCGCGCGTACGGCGACGGCCAGGTCCCGGTCGGGGGCGGCTGGGCGGTGGAACTCGACCATGGGTGGTTCAACGTGGCCTACCGGATCTGGCTCCGTGACGGGCGTCAGGTGGTACTGAAGATCGCTCCTCCGGCGGGGGTGGAGGTGATGACCTACGAGCGGGACATGATGCGCACCGAGGTCCACGCGTTGGCCCTGATCGGTCAGCAGACGACCGTTCCGGTGCCGGAGGTCCACTACTACGATCCGAGCCGGGAGTTGTGCGACGCGGACTACTTCTTCATGGAGTACGTTGACGCCGACAACCTGGGCATCGTCATGAACCGGCTACCCGCGGCCGAGTACGCCGGGTACGCGGAAGCGCTGGGCGCGGTGAACCGGCGGCTGAACCAGATCAAGGGCGGTCACTTTGGTCGTCTGCTGGGTGGTGGTTCCGGCGCGACGTGGCGGCAGGTGTTCACCGGCATGTTGGAGGACGTGCTCCGCGACGGGCAGCGGCGGCGGGTCGACATCGGCGTCGACTACGACGCGGTCCGCGCGGTGGTGGCGGCGCACGCTGACTGCCTGGACGAGGTTGTCGAGCCGGTGCTGGTCGAGTGGGACCTGTGGGAGAGCAACGTCCTGATCCGTGACGGGGCGATCGTGTGCGTCATCGATCACGAGCGGGCGTTCTTCGGTGATCCGTTGATGGAGGCGGGATTCACCGCCACGGAGTTGGCCGGGGCGTTCTCTGACCCGGAACCGTTCCTGCGTGGCTACGGGCATCGGCCGGTGACCGCAGCCGAACGGATGCGGCGTCGGCTCTACAACCTGTACCTGGATCTGATCATGGCGATCGAGACGGTGTATCGCGGGCACACCGATGCGGCCCAGTACAACCAGGCGAAGGCGCGGCTGGCGACGATCATGGCGGGTTTCGATCACCGTCGGTGACACCAGATCCAGCAGCGGTTGTGGAGGTGCGGTGTCATCGCTGCGTCGCGGTGTTCGTCGTGAGCAGGTCGCGGCGCTGGGTACCGCGCCGGTAGGCCGGCTGCTGTGGCACGCGTGCGTGCACACGACGATGTCGGTGGGTGTGTACGGGGTCTACGCGCTGACGAACGCGTGGTTCGTCGGGCGGGGGGTGTCCCTATGGGTTTGTCAATGGGGCGTCGAGGGTCTTGGCCCAGGCGATGACGTGGTCGATGGCGTCGCGGGTGAGGCCGATCGTCGGGTCGGTGGTGATCAACAGGGTGGGGCTGGTGCGTGTGGCGGCCCAGCTGTGAGCTTCGGGTGTGTGGAGGTCATCGATCCATGCCGCGGGCCGTTGCAGGGCGTAGGTGGCAATGAGTGGGATCTTGTTGCTGGGGTGGAAGGGTGGGGCTGGCATGGTGATCACGGGTAGGGCCGTGATGTGCAGAAGCGGAGCGAGAAGCTGGTTGGCTTCGTCGTTCCAGCTTGTGGCCCATGCGATGTCCAGGACGGTGCTCGCTTCGGTGATCCAGGCGCCGTGTGTGGGGTTGACACGAACGGGTTCCTCGTCCTCAGGGAACAGGTGGTGCTCGGTGTAGCCGGCCGGCGGCTGAGTGGTTCCGTAGGGGTTAAGGACACCGTCGACGTCGAGCAGCAGCAGGGGTCGGCTCATTCGGAGGATTGTGCCTGGTGTGGTCAGCCGGTTGTGACCGCGACGATTGGCCTCGGCTGGTAAGGGACCTTGTCGCGGAGCATGGCGAACAGGACGTCGATGCGGCGGCGGGCCAGGCAGATCAGGGCGGCGTTGTGGCGTTTGCCTTGGGCTCTCTTGCGGTCGTAGTAGGCACGGCTGGCTGGGTCGGCCAGGGCAGCGAACGCGGCGAGGAAGAATGCGCGTTTGAGCTGTTTGTTGCCGTTGCGGGCGGGGTGTTCGCCGCGGATGCTGCTGCCGGAGCGTCGGGTGACCGGTGCCAGGCCGGCGTAGGCGGCCAAATGTCCGGGGGTGGCGAACGAGGTGCCGTCGCCTACTTCGAGCAGGATTCTTGCGGCGGTCCTGACGCCGATGCCGGGCATCGAGGTCAGGACCGCGGCAAGAGGGTGCGCATCAAGCATCCTGTCGACTTCGGCGGCGACCTGGTCACGCTGTTGCAACACGTCGCGCAGGCTGTCGGCCAGCCTCGGCAGGATCGTCTCGGCCGCGGCGGTGCCCGGGACGATGACGGTCTGCTCATCCAACGCGGTCGTGATCCGTTCGACCAGGCGTTCGCCCATGCGCGGCGCGTTCTTGGTCGCGATCGACATCAGTTTGCGGCGTCCGGCCTTGCGCAGCCCGGCCGGGCCGCCGCAGCGCGACAGCAGCTCCAAGACGGCCTTGTGCTGAATGTTCTGGCCCAAAGCTCGCTCCAGAGCTGGATGAATCTGGGTGAGCAGCCCGCGGATGCGGTTGGTCAGCCGGGTGGCCTCACCGGCCAGGTCGTCGTCGAAGCCAACCAGTACCTCCAGCTCGGCGAGGGCTTCGTCGCCGACGTCGACGCGGCGCAGCGTGTGCGGCATGGTGCGGGCCGCATCAGCGATCACGTAGGCGTCGCGGGCGTCGGTCTTCGCGCTGCCGGGGTGCAGGTCGGCGATCCGGCGCATCGCGAGCCCGGGCAGGTAGGCGACCTGCTGGCCGCAGGCACGAGCGACCGCGACAGGCAGCGCTCCGATCGAGGCCGGCTGGTCAACCACGACCAGGACCGGGCCGTGCTTGGCCAGCTTGTCGAAGACCTGCCGCAGCTTGCCCTCCGTGTTGACCAGCGCCGCGTCGTGCAGCCGCTTGCCGTCCCGGCTGAGGGCGACGGCGTGGTGGCCGTCCTTGCCGACATCAAGACCGAGAAACACCTGGTAGTCGCCGTGCATCGCATCGCCTCCCCGCGACGTCGCGTTCCCGTCTCGGTCGCCAGTCTGGCGTCGACTGCCGGCAGCCACGTTACGAAGAGACCTACCCCAACCGAGCGGGCGGCCGTGTCCCTATCAGCGGTCCGTCGACGCCACCCGGCCCGGCGACAACACCCCCCGGATCATCCGTACGACAGGGGCAGTAAGTCATACCGAGCCGGGCGACCGAGCAGTCCCCGGCTGGGGACGATCAAAAAGGTAACGTGGGGCCGGTCGCGTTCGCCGCGGTCAACACCGTCGCGCCGGTGTTGCTGCTGGTCGGTGCGGTAGCGACCACCGTCGGCGCGGGTGGGGCGTCGCTGGTGTCACGCAGCCTCGGTGCCGGCGACACCGCGCAGGCGGCCAGAGCGGCCGGTACCGCGTTCGTCGTGTTCTGGGCGACCGCGGTCACGGTCGGCGTCGCCGGGGTGCTGCTGATCGATCCGCTGCTGACCGTGCTCGGCGCGACCGGGCCGCTGCGCGGCTACGCCCGTGACTACGCGGTCGTCATCCTGGCCGGGGCGATCACCGCGACGGGTTTCTCCAGTCTGGTACGCGCCGAGGGCCGGATGCGGTTCTCCACGATGCTGTGGGTGCTACCGGTGCTCACGCAGATCATCCTGGACCCGCTGTTGATCTTCGGGTTCGGGATGGGGGTCCGGGGTGCGGCGTGGGGCACGGTCGGTGGTCAGGCGGTGTCGATGGGGATGAGCCTGTGGTTCTTCTTCGGCCAGCGGCATCGCCCGTACCGGATCCGCCTGGACGACCTGCGACCACACGGACCCACGCTGCGGCACCTGGTGGCGCTCGGGTCGCCGTCCTTCCTCGCCGGATTCGGCGCCGCCCTGCTGACCGCGTTGGCGAACAACCTGCTGGTCACCCTCGGCGGGGCGGTGGCATTGGGCGCATGGGCGCTGTGCACGCGTATCGGCACGTTCGTGACGATGCCGCAGCTCGGGATCGCCCAAGGCATGCAACCGATTGTGGGGTACAACGCCGGACACGGATCAACCGAGCGGGTCAGGCGGGCCACCGTCCTGACCATCCGCGCCACGATCGGCTACGGCACCCTGGTGTGCGCGGGTCTCATCGTCTCAGCCGGCCCCCTGACCGCGCTGTTCACCAACGACCCGGCCATGCGCGAGCAGGCGGCCACGGCGTTGCGGATCCTGGCATTGAGCTTTCCGTTCGCCGGGATCGTGCCCCTGCTGTCGGCCCGTTTCCAGGCCCTCGGCCAGCCCCGCCCCTCGTACCTGCTCTCGGTCGGGAGCATCCTCGCGGTGAAAGCGCCCCTGATGATCGCGCTCAGCCACATCGGCACCACCGGACTGTGGATCAGTGTCCCGCTGGCCGAACTCGTATCGGCCGCCGCAGCGCTGTTCCTGCTGCGCCGATCGCGGACCCCCGTGCTGCCGGCGACACCGCGCCCGGACGCCCGGCCGACATCTGGACCCCGAGGGGTCTTCGGATGAGAGCGCTCTCGGGCCTATCGTGAAGGCAGCCGTGCAGCCCCTCGCGCGGCCCGGCGACGGAACGTGGGATCCGGACATGAGCAGCGCCAAGCCGACGATCGAAGACGTGGCACAGGCTGCGGGCGTTTCCCGCGCCACCGCATCACGGGTGATCAACAACGCGCCGGGCGCGTCCGGGCCGGTACGGGCGCGGGTGCACGACGCGGTCACCAGGTTGGGCTACCAACCCAACCAGACCGCACGGGCGTTGGCCTCCGGCCGGCAACGCGCAGTGGACGTGCTCGCGATCTCGTACGGCCAGGACGAAGGGTGGCTCGGAGTGCACCCGTACTACAGCCGGGTGCTCGCCGGGATCACGTCGGTGCTGGAGAACGCCGACGTGCCGGTGCGGCTGCACGCCGTCGGTGGTGACGCCGCGCCGGACGCGATCGACGCGATCGCCGCGAACGCGACCGTCGGCGCGGTCCTGGCTACCGTCACACCCGCGATGGCCGACCGGTTCCACCGCCGCTGCCGCCGGGCGGTGTCCCTGGTTCCCACCGCCCCGTCGGTGCCCGCAATCGAGGCCGACAACACCGGCGGTGCCTACACCGCGGTCACCCACCTGCACGCGCTGGGTCGTCGGCGCATCGCCGCGATCCACGGCCCTGCCACCAACCCCTGCGCGATCCGCCGCCGTACCGGCCACCGTCGCGCCATCAACCACCTCGGCATGCCCGACATCAGCACCGAGGGGGACTTCCTACGCATCGGCGGCTACCAGGCCGCGCTGCGCCTCCTCGGGGAGTACCCCGACATCGACGCGATGTTCGTCGCCTGCGACCTGATGGCCGCTGGCGCCGTCCAGGCGATCACCTCCACCGGCCGCCGAATACCGCACGACATCCACATCGTCGGTTTGACGACAGTCTCGCCGCAACCTGCGCCAACCCGCCGCTGAGCACGATGCGCCTGCCCGTGGAAGAGATGGCCGCCAGCGCGACCCGGCTGCTGCTCACCGGCGACATCCCCTCCGGTCACCGGCAACGATTTACCGTCGACCTCATAGAGCGAGACAGCACCAGCCGCCTCACCACCTAACAATCCGTCGGCCGTGCCGGAGCAGGCACCCGCGCCGCCCGGCGCGACAGTCACCGACACCATGCCCCACACGACGGCCGCAACTGAGCTTCCCCGGTCTCCCGGACGGCTTCCGTGTGATGGTCAGGCCGCCGCGACCGGCGTGTGTTGTCGTTCGTAGTCGATCGGAGACAGGTTGCCAAGACTAGAGTGGCGTCGGCATGTGTTGTACCATGATCCACTCGAAGTGGCGAGCCAGTTCCTGGCGGGTCGCCCAAGGCTGGTGGTTGAGCAGCGTGCTGCTGGTCCCGTCTGTGAGCGTGACGGCCCGCTACGCGCGACGGGCGAGCACGAACCCGGTTGTTGCCGCGGCGAGGACGAAGGCGGCGAGTACGGCCAGCGTCTGGCTCAGGGTGGCGCCACCGCCCTGTTCCTGTACCGGGCGGCCCGCAGCGGCGGGTGTGGGAGCGGCGGTCGTGTCGGGTTGGGCTGCCAGGACGGCGTTGGTGGCGATCAGCCGTGGCGCGGGGTGTTCGCTGTCGGCGGTGATGTCGATCCAGTCGTACGAGCCGCCGTCGGCGCACCGTTGCAGTACCGGGAAGATCAGAGTGTCGCCCGCTTGTGCGGTGATCCGGGTGGTCACACCTACCTGGGCGGTCTCCAGGCCGGGGCCGGTGAACGTGACCCGGCGGTCGGTGACCGCGCCGGACCAGCCGCCCGGGGTGACGGTGGCGGTCGCGGTCACTGCGTCTGGCAGTGCGACGACCAGTTCGGTGGTGGGGGAGCCGTCGCAGCTGTGGTCGAAGCTGAAGGTGAGGGTCGTGGTGCCGTCGCCGTTCGGCTGCGCCCCGGCCACCTCGACGTGGGCGGCAGCGGGTGCGGCGCCCAGTGCCAGGTATGCGACCGTGGCTGCTACAGCCATGCCAGCCGTCCGGGTCCACCGGTGCGCGTTCAACGGACGTCCGCCGTGAATCGGGCGACCGGGTTGTCGTACGTGGAGGTGCGCACGCTGACCTGTAGCACCCAGGAGCCGGCCAGGGGCAGGTCGACGACCGCCTCGTATCGGCCGGGCCCGGTGCGGGTCAGCTTCCGTTCCAGCGGGCCCACGTTCATCGCGGGTAGCAGGACCGTCAGCTTCGGGTCGGCGACCGGGACGACGGGCTGACCGGCGGTGTCGACGAGGTCCAGTTCCATCGAGTTCACTCCTACCGTGCCGGGGGTGAGCCGGGCGACCGCTCGTCCCGGTCCCAGCGGCGCTTCCAGCACGGGTGGGCGGTCTGCGCCGTCCGCTGTGGGTCGGGGGGCGGTGTCGGGGGTGGGGCTCTGCGTGACCAGGAATCCGGTTACGGCGACGACGGCGATCAGCAGTGACGCCTCGATTCGGACGGTGCGGCGGAGCATCCGCCACGCCGCTGGAGGGCCGTCGTCGCGGTCTGCGATCGTGACGCGAGGCACCAGGCGGTACCGGTTGTGCGTGGCGATGGCGAGTACCACTGCGGTCAGTCCGACCTTGGTGAGCAGGGCCAGGCCGTACGGGGTGCTCCACAGTGCTTCCCACGACCGCAGGATGCGCCAGCCGAGCACCAGACCGGCGGTGCCGAGCAGGCCGACGAGGACGGCGGCGGTGCGGGAGAACACGGACACCGTCCGTGCCGCCGCGTCGGCTGTCAGGTCGGCCGATCGGGTGAGTGTCCAGGGCAGTGCCGCCAGCCCGCCCAGCCACACGCCGGCGGTGGCCACGTGAAGGATGTCGGCCGGGACGACCAGCCACGCCGGGCCGTACGTGCGGGTGTGACCGACGAGGGCGACCGCCCCCCAGGCGAGGGCGACACCGGCGAACGCTGCGGCGGTTAACGCCGCGCGCCGGCTGGTGCGGGTAGCCCCGGCGGCACTGCCGGATGCCAGGGCGGCCGAGGTCGCCCACAATCCGGTGCCCAGGCCGAGGACGACCAGCAGGGAACTCAGACCCTCCGTCGAGGTGAGGCCGGTCACCCACAGGGAAGTGTCGACCAGGCCGGTCACGTCCCGGCCGTCCTGCCAGGCCGGGACCGTCGGCACCAGGACCAACCGCGCCAGCACGGTCACGCCCGCCGACCAGGAGGCGAACCGCAGCAGCCGGCGCCGCAGGACCGGTGCGTCGGCACGCAGCAGGACGAGCAGGAAGACGAGTAGACCCGCGCTGACCAGCAGGCCGAGGTAGGCGGCACCTTCGGCTGCCTGGCGCAGCACGTCCAGCGCGGACCCCGGACGGCTCTCCGGTAATGGCGCGACCGCGGTGCTGGGCGCGCCGACGGCGAAGCTGAGCCCGCCCGAGACGGGGTGGCTGTCGGCCGAGATGACCCGGAAAGCCACGATGTAGGTGCCGCCGGGAAGGTTCGGCGGGACGGTCAGGATCACGTTCGTGTCCACCGACCGGCTATCGCTGGAGATCTCGTCTCCGGCCGCGTCGAGCAGCCGGACCCCGCCCGGGCGTACCGTCACCACCTCGTTGAAGGTCAGCGTGACCTCGGCCGGGCCGCTCGCCAGCACGGCCCCGTCTGCGGGGTCGGTGGCCAGCAGGACCGCATGGGCGGCCGCCGGCGCCGCCGGGACGACAGCCGCCAGCAGGCCGAGCAGGCCAGCGAGCGTGGTGGACATCGTCCACCATGCCCACTGAACCGGCTTCGACCGTCGCACCACCAGGATGCTGGGCGACAGCATCTACGCCGCCGACGTCAGGCGGACTTGCGGCTACGCAGAAGCGCCAGCCCGCCAGCCACCAGGCCCAGCGCGCCGAGCACCAAGGCGATCCAGCTGACCACGCCAGCGCCATTACCCCCGGAGTCGTCGGTGGTCTGAGCCACCGGCTGCACGTCAGCGTCGGCGCCCTCGGTGTCGGCGTCGGCCTTCGCGGTTAGCACGAAACTCGGCGCGGGGTATTCCAACTCATCGGCGTCCTGGCCGGCGGCGGGCAACTCCACCCAGGGCGCCTCACCCTGCGCGCAGGTCTGCACGGCAGGGAACACCAGCGTCTCACCGGGCGCGTCCGGCAGCTTCAGCGACAGCTCGAACTTGTCCCGTAGATCGTCTGGCAGCGGCGTCTTCGCGGTGTAGACCACCTCGGCAACCCGCTGGGTGACCTCGTTGCCGTGACTGTCCTTGACCGGAGGGTTCAGGTCCGCCAGGACCTTCTCCACAGCCCAGTTCGGGTTCACCGTCGGGGTAACCGAGACGATCTTCTCAGGGATCTTGATGGAGACCTTCGTCGTGGCGGAACCGTCGCAGCCGTGCGGCACGCCGACCGTCAGCACGGTGTAGGAACCCGCGGTGGTGACCGACGGGCTCACCGTGACATGCGCGGCGGCCGGTGACCCGGTGACCGCCACCGTGGTAGCGGCGAAGAGCCCGAGCGCGCCAATCCTCGCGGCCCGGCGACGTGTGACACTCATAACTGGACAACCTTCCCGGAGACAGTGCCGCGACCGGCGCCGCAGCACACCACGATCCCAGTAGTCGGTCGCTGCCCGTCCCGAGTTCCCCACCACACTAATCTTCCGCATCGTGGACGTGGGCCTGGTGAGGCTCCCGGCTCGACGTACCTCGTCTGCCCCCTGGCCTGGACCCGCCGAGGGGGAGGTTTCGTGGCAGGCGCTACTGCTCCGCTACCACATCCGTCACCAACCACAGCGTGCCGGGCCGCGAGTCCGGGCATCCCGTGCGTCACGCCCGGAGGGGACGACCTCGGCGCGTGCCCGTCCGGGAGGTTGATGGTGGTGACGTCGGTGCCGGTGTTGTTGACCAGGGTGCCGAACGCGGCGGTCATGCCCCTTGTCGGCCACCTTGATCCACGGGTCACGCACCATGAAACGTGGCACTGTCGGTGGTCGCCGACGGGACCGGACCGGCGGTGGACCCCGATGTGTCGGCGGTCCCGCCGCAGCCCGTCGCGGCCGATGACCGTCACCACGGTGACGGCGAACGTGGCTGCCCGGCGGCGTACGGCGGGTAGTGCCGAGCCGCGCATGTGCATTTCCTCCGCTGTCCTCGTCTCTCACTCCTCGTCTACTACTGGTCGTCGTGGAGCGGCGGTTGGTTTCCCCGTTGAGCCGCAGCGGAGCCGCCCGTCGGCGTTCCCGGTTGCCGCTGGTCGTCCGGCAGCTGAAGCGGATGCCGGGAACCGGGCGGCGTTATCGGCCGACTACCGGGGCATGGGGTGTGAGCAGTTCCGGGAGTCTCTTTCGGCCGGTCTCGACGGCGAGGACCGCCCGGCCGGACGCGCCGCCACCGGCATCCACCTGACTAAAGGACGTCTCGTAACTGGTTGAAGGTGTTGCCCGGCACCGGCGTTGGTGTCACCCGAGCAGGATGATGTTGTGCAGGTGGGCGATGCCGGCGGCGGTGTCGGTCAATGTGTGGCGGCACGCCGGTAGTCCCGCAGGATCTTGAAGCTCTTTATGCGGGCCAGAGCGTGTTCGACCTGGGCGCGGACGGTGCGGTGTTGCTTGTTCAGGTCCTTCTTCCACTCGGGCAGTTCGCTGCCATCGGAGGGTTTGCGGTACGGGATGATCACCTCGGGGTTGCCGCGGTAGGCGCCGTCGGCCATGACGGGCCGCCCGGCGAGTTTCTGGTCGATGCCCGAGGTGCGGTAGACGATGGTGTCGTTGCGGTTACCGGGCTGCGGATCACCGAGGGCCACGACCAAGCGGGTGTGGGCGTCGATGGCGACCTGCAGGTTCGTCGAGTAGCGGTAGTTCTTGCTCGGGGCGGCCAGGCGGCGGTCGCGGGTCGGGATGAGCGTGCCGTCGACGATGGTGATCTGGTCGACCCGACGACGGCGTCCCGGGGTGAGGGCCAGCAGCGGGCCGAGAGTGTCGATCACCCTGTGAGCGGCGGAGTGCGACACCCCGAACAGCGGGCCGATCTGCCGCATCGTCAGGTTCGTGCGCCAGTACGCGGCGACCAGCAGTACCCGGTCGGCGAGGTCGAGCGACCACGGCCGGCCCGGCCGACCATCAGCGATCACGTCTCCGCCACGCTCGGCGACCAGCCGGACCAGCCGGCGAAACTGGGCGGACTGCAGCCCGGTGAACGGGAAGATCCACTCCTGGCGGCCCGCCGAGATCACCTGCACCCCGACATGATCCATCATGGACCAGTCACCCAGTTACGAGACGTCCCTTAGAGAGGGGGCCGATTCGCGCGGCCAGGGTAGACCGAGAGCCCCCTACGGTTGCCGACCGGGGCGGCGGCTGTCGGGGAGTGCCGAGCGGGCCGTCAGTGCAGGGTTTCTGTTGGCAGTCGCAACCAACGCGGGACGGTCGTCTGGTCATGCCGCCAGCAGGAAGGCTTGGCCCCGCTTCGACAAGCACGGCCAGTGTGGCGGCACCTGTCTCGCTGTAACCTGTCACTGATGGTCACCACTTGGACCGGGTTTCCGGGGGGTAAACGGGGGCATGAACCCGGTGCCGGTGCCCGGTGTCCCTGCATCGTGCGGGATCTGGGTGCTGGCGCGGGTTGACGTCCCGCCCAGGTAGTCCTGGCTGGACGCCGACCGGCGGGCGGGACCATCCGACGACCGCCGCGCGAGCAGCACGACGAGTGCCGCAGTGAGCAGGGCGAGCGTCCCGGCGATGAGATAGGCCACCACCTGGCCCCACGCGTTCGCGTCCGGCGAACCGGCTGCCAGCCCGGCACCGATCGAGACCCCGGCCAACAGCACGGCGATGCCTACCGCGGTACCGATCTGCGCGGCGGCGTTCAAGATACCGCCGAACAGACCGGCGTTCTCAGCGACCGTGGTGCTGGTGCCGTGCGCGGTCGAGGCGACCGATGCCACACCCAGACCGAGCCCGGAGCCAACCAGGCCGACCATGAACAGCGCCAGCGCCCGCCGATCGACTGCGATCGCGCTCACCGGCATGGCGCTGGCGACAACCACCAGACCGCCCACCATCGCCGATACCCGCCCCACTCGGCGGACCACGCGGGACGCGACAGTCGAGCCGGCCGCGACCGCCGCGCTAAAGAGCAGGAACACCGCACCACTCACCCCGGCGGACAGGCCGAGCACCTGTTGCAGGAAGAGGGTGCCCACTACGTTGGCACCACTGGTGGTGAAGGTCAGCACCAACGCCACCAGGGCACCCAACGCCAGCGACGGCACCGTCCACACCCAGGGCGGCACCAGCGGATCGGCCACCGACCGCTGCACCGCGAGAAAGACGGTCGCGCAGGCCGCCGACAGCAGCGATGGTAACCAGGCGGTCCAGTCGCCGAAGCCGTACTCGCCGGCCCGGGTGAACCCGAGGATCAACAGCAGCGCAGCGCCGGTGACGAGGATCGCGCCGAGAACATCCGGGCGGGCAGGCGTGCCCTTTCCCGCATCGATCGCACGGCGCGCCAGGATCACCACCGCGACACCGACCGGCACCAGCGCGGCGAACAGCCACCGCCATCCCACGACCTGGGTGACCAACCCACCGAGAACGAATCCACCGGCACCACCCAACGCTCCACACAGCGTCCATACGCCGAGCGCGCGGGTACGGCGCGGCCCGGACGGGAAGGCGGCCAGCAACACCGCCAGCGCCGCCGGCACCGCTACCGCCGCGCCGATTCCCTGCACTGCCCGGCCTACCAGCAGCGTCACACCGTGCTGCGCGAGCGCGCACACCACCGACGCCGCGGTCACCACCAGCGTGCCAGCCAGGAACACCCGCCGCCGCCCGAACGTGTCGACCACCCGTCCGCCGGCGACGAGCAGACCGCCGAAGAACAACGGGTACGCTCCGGCGATCCAGGACAGCGTCGCCGGATCCACCCCAAGGTCACGCTGCACGGTCGGCAGTGCCACCACCAGCACTGTGACGCCGAGCACGTCCACGAACTGCACACTGCACACCAGTGCGAGTACCAGGCCGGCCCGGTTGCCACCAGCGATGTTCACCTGCCCGTCCCGTTACCTTTTTGATCGTCCCCAGCCGGGGACTGCTCGGTCGCCCGGCTCGGTATGACTTACTGCCCCTGTCGTACGGATGATCCGGGGGGTGTTGTCGCCGGGCCGGGTGGCGTCGACGGACCGCTGATAGGGACACGGCCGCCCGCTCGGTTGGGGTAGGTCTCTTCGTAACGTGGCTGCCGGCAGTCGACGCCAGACTGGCGACCGAGACGGGAACGCGACGTCGCGGGGAGGCGATGCGATGCACGGCGACTACCAGGTGTTTCTCGGTCTTGATGTCGGCAAGGACGGCCACCACGCCGTCGCCCTCAGCCGGGACGGCAAGCGGCTGCACGACGCGGCGCTGGTCAACACGGAGGGCAAGCTGCGGCAGGTCTTCGACAAGCTGGCCAAGCACGGCCCGGTCCTGGTCGTGGTTGACCAGCCGGCCTCGATCGGAGCGCTGCCTGTCGCGGTCGCTCGTGCCTGCGGCCAGCAGGTCGCCTACCTGCCCGGGCTCGCGATGCGCCGGATCGCCGACCTGCACCCCGGCAGCGCGAAGACCGACGCCCGCGACGCCTACGTGATCGCTGATGCGGCCCGCACCATGCCGCACACGCTGCGCCGCGTCGACGTCGGCGACGAAGCCCTCGCCGAGCTGGAGGTACTGGTTGGCTTCGACGACGACCTGGCCGGTGAGGCCACCCGGCTGACCAACCGCATCCGCGGGCTGCTCACCCAGATTCATCCAGCTCTGGAGCGAGCTTTGGGCCAGAACATTCAGCACAAGGCCGTCTTGGAGCTGCTGTCGCGCTGCGGCGGCCCGGCCGGGCTGCGCAAGGCCGGACGCCGCAAACTGATGTCGATCGCGACCAAGAACGCGCCGCGCATGGGCGAACGCCTGGTCGAACGGATCACGACCGCGTTGGATGAGCAGACCGTCATCGTCCCGGGCACCGCCGCGGCCGAGACGATCCTGCCGAGGCTGGCCGACAGCCTGCGCGACGTGTTGCAACAGCGTGACCAGGTCGCCGCCGAAGTCGACAGGATGCTTGATGCGCACCCTCTTGCCGCGGTCCTGACCTCGATGCCCGGCATCGGCGTCAGGACCGCCGCAAGAATCCTGCTCGAAGTAGGCGACGGCACCTCGTTCGCCACCCCCGGACATTTGGCCGCCTACGCCGGCCTGGCACCGGTCACCCGACGCTCCGGCAGCAGCATCCGCGGCGAACACCCCGCCCGCAACGGCAACAAACAGCTCAAACGCGCATTCTTCCTCGCCGCGTTCGCTGCCCTGGCCGACCCAGCCAGCCGTGCCTACTACGACCGCAAGAGAGCCCAAGGCAAACGCCACAACGCCGCCCTGATCTGCCTGGCCCGCCGCCGCATCGACGTCCTGTTCGCCATGCTCCGCGACAAGGTCCCTTACCAGCCGAGGCCAATCGTCGCGGTCACAACCGGCTGACCACACCAGGCACAATCCTCCGAATGAGCCGACCCCTGCTGCTGCTCGACGTCGACGGTGTCCTTAACCCCTACGGAACCACTCAGCCGCCGGCCGGCTACACCGAGCACCACCTGTTCCCTGAGGACGAGGAACCCGTTCGTGTCAACCCCACACACGGCGCCTGGATCACCGAAGCGAGCACCGTCCTGGACATCGCATGGGCCACAAGCTGGAACGACGAAGCCAACCAGCTTCTCGCTCCGCTTCTGCACATCACGGCCCTACCCGTGATCACCATGCCAGCCCCACCCTTCCACCCCAGCAACAAGATCCCACTCATTGCCACCTACGCCCTGCAACGGCCCGCGGCATGGATCGATGACCTCCACACACCCGAAGCTCACAGCTGGGCCGCCACACGCACCAGCCCCACCCTGTTGATCACCACCGACCCGACGATCGGCCTCACCCGCGACGCCATCGACCACGTCATCGCCTGGGCCAAGACCCTCGACGCCCCATTGACAAACCCATAGGGACACCCCCCCCGGTCAGCGGCGGTGGTCAGCCCGCCGGTACGGCAACCCGTTGAGGAGCACGTGGGTGACCTCACCGGTCTGGTCGTCCCGGACGGCACCGACACTGACCCGATCGCTACCGGCGTGTGGCCGCCAGGGCGGGGCCATCCGGGCGGCCGGGGTCGCCTCGGCCGCCCACACGTCGACGGCGACGGGACGCGTCGATACCGTACGGTCATCGGTGATGATGTCCAGGTTCACGCTGTGCGAAACCAGCCGCAGGGCGCTGCCGCTGGCCGGCCGTTCGTAGCGCCCCGACGGCGGCGGGCCGACCGCGACGCTCCGCGCGGGGCGGGTCCAGTTCGGCGTGGCACCGCCCAGCGCCATGAACAGGTCATTGATCACCTGGTAGCGGGCCTCGCGCAGTTCCTCGCCGCGGTTGTCGGCCCAGACCAGGCCGAGCCCGCTGGCCGGGCAGCAGAGCAGCTTGGTCCACATGCCCTCGTAGAAGCCCTCGTGCCCGAAACGGATACCGTCACCGGCGCGCGGACCCAGGTAGAGCCCGAGACCGTAGTGCAGATCGACATCGAGGCGGACGTCGGCCTGCGGTTGGCGAAGTTCGCGCAGGCCCCGGTCGGCCGGGTCGGCGGCGAGGTGGGCGGCGCCGACCCGGGCCAGGTCGAGCACCGTGGACCAGCACTGCGAGGAGGGGGCGTGTTTGGCCGCGACGCGAGGCTCATGGATGACCCGCACGGTTCCCGCGTCGAGACGGTGGTGTTGCAGGAGTGGATAGGTCATCGCAACGGACGGGTCGTGCCAGGTGCGGGTCATCCCGAGCGGTTCGGCGATCCGCTCGGTGAAGAGCCGGTCGAAGGTCGTACCGGCGCGGCGTTCGAGCAGGTGTCCCGCAACCGTGAAGCCTAGGTTGCTGTAGGAGTAGACCTGTCCAGGACGACCGACCAGCGGGGTGCGGGGCGGTTCTACCTGAGCGGCAACGGCCACGGCGTCGCGATCCCGGCTGCACCCTTCGTGCAGCACCATGTCGGGAATGAAGCCGGCACGGTGGCTGAGCAGGTGCCGCAGGGTCACCGCCGGGGCCTGGTGCGCACGGCGGAGCCGGAATTCGGGCAGGGTGGCCGCGACCGGCTCGTCCCAGCCCAATTCGCCGCTGTCGACGAGGGCGGCGGCCAGCGTAGCGGTGAGCGTCTTGGCGGTGGAATAGATCCGGAACAACGTGTCGGGACGCAGCGCCGCGTCGGGTTCCTCGATCGACCGAAGGCCGGTCGCGGCGGCGACGAGCGGCCCGTTCCGGTCGAACAGCACGGCGGTCACCCCGGGAACATCGTTCTTGATCTGGAACTCACGCAGCGCCTCGGTCAGCTCTGGTTGCTCGATCATGATGCCACCACCCGAGCCGCGGGCAGTGCGCCGCGGGCCTGACGCACGGCGACACGGAACCCGTCGATGAGGTGATCGATCTGTCGATCGGTCATCGCCGGGTAAATGGGCAGGTTCACCAGCTCGTCGAACCAGATCCGCTCGGCCGTCGGTGCCTGCCCGTACGCGCCACCCCGGCGACGCCACTCCGGTAGCAGGTGCAGTGGGAAGTACCGGAGGATCATCTCTACACCGTGCTCATGGTGCAGCCGACGCACCACCTCGTCGCGCAGGTCGGGGGTGGCATCGCTGATCCGCAGCGTGTAGAGGTGGTAGGAGTGCACCGTCCCGGGCAGGTCCCGGTGCGGGACGACGCCAGGCAGATCGGCGAAGCCGGCATGCAGGCGAGCGGCGATGTCCCGACGTCGGGCCACCATCGCCGGCAGCTTCGCCAGCTGAGTACGTCCGACCGCCGCCGCCGGTTCGCTCATCGTCGCGTTCAGCCCGCCGTGCCGGATTGTGGTGCAGTCGTCGGTGTACGCGTTTCTGGCGTGTCGTTCCGGGTCCTCCGGTCCGGGTGGCTGTCGACCACCGAAGTCCGCAGGGATCGTCCGCGGTCGGAAGTCCGCGTCCGGCTCCATCGCGTGAATCCGGCGCAGCGTGCCGGCCCACCGGTCGTCGCGGCAGGTCACCATGCCGCCCTGTCCCATCGTGGACATGTTCTTCAGGCTGTGGAAACTCCAGCAGCCGAGGTCTCCGACGGTGCCGGCACCGCGCCCGTGGTATCGGCTGCCGAGCGCGTGCGCGCAGTCCTCCAGCAGCACCAGGTTGTGCTGACGGGCCACTGTGAGCAGGCCATCGAGGTCGGCGGGAAGGCCACCATAGTGCGTCACGTAGATCGCCCGGGTGCGGGGACCGACGACCCGGGCGACCGCCGCCGGGTCCAGGGCCAGCGTGTCCGGGTCGATGTCGGCGAAGCGTACGCCGACCGGCCGCGACAGCAGCGGCGCGACAGTCGCCTGGAAGGTCAGCGGGGAGGCGACGACCTCGTCGCCCGGCCGTAGACTGAGCAGATGGGTGGCCAGCTCCAGAGCCATGGTGCAGCTGGTCATCGAGACCGCGTGTCGGGCCCCGACATGTTGGGCGAACTCGTTCTCGAACGCGCCTCGTTCCTGACCGCCGGAGAGGTGTGCGTCGGAGCGGAGCAACCGGGCGACCGCAGCCACGTCGTCCTCGTCGAACACACTGCCCTGTCCGTGGTAGGGCACGACGAACCGATGGGTCATGTCTGAACCCTCCACTCAGGCGGCGGCCGGCGCCGGGGCCGGCATGTCACGTTGGAAGACGGTCGGCATAGCGGGCAGTTCCGGCCGGTCTCCGAGCAGGGCGGCCAGGGCGGTGACGCCCTCGGCCAACGGCACCCTGGGCCAGTGCCCGAGGGCTCGCAGGCGGCTGATGTCGGCGACGTGGCGGTAGCTGTCCTCGAGCACGCTGCGGTCGCATTCGATCCGGGCCGGGGTGCCGGTGACCTCACCGATGAGACGTGCCAGTTCCCGCATCGAGGTTTCGGTGCCGCTGCCGAGGTTGTAGCACTCGCCGCTCGTGCCACGTTCCGCGATCTGGATCAGTCCGGCCATCAGGTCGTCGATGTGCGAGAAGTCGCGGGTCTTGGCATCGGGGTCGCCCACCACTGGGATCGGCAGTCCGTTGAGGTGCCAGCGCAGGTACTGGGACACTTCGCCGCCGGCGCGGCGTGGGTCCTCACGCGGTCCGTAGATGGTGAACGCCCGAGCCACCACGGCAGGCAGCCCGTACGACTCCACCATGCTCATGGCGACGTGCTCGCCGCTGAGTTTGGAGGCCGCGTACGGCAGGAACGGGTTCAGCGGGTGCGTCTCGGCGATCGGGTGGGTCTGCGGGCGTCCGTAGACCATCGCGGAGGACAGGTAGACCACCCGCCGTACCTCGATGTCGAGCAGGCCCTCGAGGAGGTTGAAGGTGCCCTCCGCATTGGTCTCGAAGTCGAACCGGGGATGGTCGACGGAGATGGTGCCGCTGGCGTTGCCTGCGAGGTGGAACACCACGTCGGCGGGAGTCAGTGCGCCTCGCACCGAGGCCGGGTCGCGGAGGTCCACCACTCGGTAGCCGACCCCGGTGGGCAGCTTCTCGTCCGGCAGCGCGACGTCGAGGACGGTTACCTGGGCTCCCCGTGCGACGAGGTGGTCCACCAGGTGCGAGCCGACGAAGCCATGCCCGCCGGTGACCAGTGCCCGGGTGTCTGAGCCGATGCTGATGTGGTCGTTGTCCATCAGTTGCCTCCGCTTCGCGAGTCGACCGGTCCGCCCCGGTCTGGGTGAGGGTCATGAACCGGGGAATCGGCCATCGCGCGGGCTCTGCGGAGTGAGTCATCGGGCATGTTCGGTCCAATCGCTTCAGCTCGGCACCCTCCACCGAATAGCGGAGGGGTCATCCCACGAAAAGACACCGCACGGTCGACCTACAACCGATTGTCCACTTGCTGCCTCAAACCTCGATGACAACAACCGAGCAATGAGTTGTCGATCGATCGACGTAGCGCTCAGGGTCGAGGCGAAGAGGTGATGCTCTCGTGACCGATCTGCTGCGATCCAACCTTCTCGTACCGTGCGACCGCTTCCTGTCCCAGGTCGACGGCGCCCGCCTGGACTGCGTCTCGGACGCGGTGGCGGTGCTGCTCGCCCACCGGGCGGTACCGGACGTGCGGGCCGTGTTCGCCCGAGACTGGCGCTTCGAGCTGCGTGACATGCCGACCGGTCCGGCCCAGGTCGCTCTTCCTCCTGACGACCAAGACGAACGACTGGCCCGACGGACCGGCTGGCGACTCGACTGGAGGGCCACCGACCCGGGCACGGCGGTCGATCACTGGCGGGCCGCGCCGGCGGCGGACGCGCCGATCGTGGTGGTCGGCGACGCGTACCACCTGCCATGGCTCCCCTACTACCGGCGCGAGCACATGGAGCACGGCTTCGTGGTGGACGGGCTGGGAACGGACGGCACGGTCCACATCGTCGACCCGTACGAGAACCCGACCGAATGGGGGCGCGCCGTACCGACCGTCACCGGCGTCGATTTCGACACGCTGACGCCGGCACTGTCAGCCGGCCGGTGGGCGATGCTCACCGCCACCGGCACCGCCCCTGAGCCCGGCGATCCCCGGGGCCAGATCGCCGCGAACGTGGCGGCTGTGCGGGCCGCCGCCGACAGCAGAGCCTACGAGCGATTCGTCGCCGACCATGCCCCCGCCGGCCGGCTGGAGCTGGAGAACCTGACCCTCCAGACGTGGCTGATCGCCCGCAACCGCAGCCTGCACGCGCGCTGGCTCGCCGACCTGCCCGCCGGTGCTACGGACGCCGGCTTCGTCGCGCGTTTCGCCCGCATCGAGCGCGGTTGGCATCGCGCGATGGAGAGCGCCTACCTGGCGTTGCGCCGGGTCCGCAGCGGGCGCCGTGCCCCCGGTGCCGCGCTCGATGCGCTACGCGCCGCCACCACCGCCGAGGTCGAGCTCGCCCGCGCGCCGGGCAGCGGACAGGAGTGACCATGATGCTGATCAGTGACGCCGTGTGGGATACCGCCCACGCCCAGCCCGATGTGCCCGCCCTGGTCGACGAGACCGGTGCCGCCCTCAGCTACCGGGACCTGGCCCGAACCGCCACCGGACTGACCACTATGCTGCGTGAACTCACCAACCAGGGCGGCCGGGTCGCGGTGGTGACGCGGAAGGATCCGGCCACCGTGGTGGCGATGCTGGCGGTGTTGAACGCCGGCCGCTGTTATGTGCCGATCGATCCGGGCGCGCCCCGCGAGCGCCGCGACTTCATCCTCCAACAGGCCGCCTGCGAACTGCTCCTAGCCGACAGCGACACCGACCACACCGAGGGCGTCACCCTGCCGGTCCTCGACCTGCCGACCGTGCTGCATCGGGCCCGGTCCTCCGACGCGTCGACCGGCGAGCCGGTCCGGGTGTACCCCGGCGACGAGGCATACGTGCTGTACACCTCCGGGTCGACCGGCACACCGAAGGGCGTGGTCATCACGCACCGCAACGCCTCGGCGTTCGTCCGCTGGGCGGCTGCGGCGTATCCGCTGCGTCCCGGCGACCAGGTCGCGGTGCACGCGCCACTGCATTTCGACCTGCCCGTCTACGACATCTACGTTGGGCTCGCCGGCGGCGCGACGTTGCATCCGGTGCCGGAACGCACCGCCCTGTTCCCGCAGGCGTTGTACCGGTTCCTCCACGACCGTGCGATCACCCACCTGTACGCGGTGCCCTCCGCGCTGACCGCGCTGCTGCACCGCTCCGCCCTGCCTACCGAGGGGCTGCCGACGCTACGCCAACTCCTCTACGCCGGGGAGGAGTTCCGGGCTGAACCACTGGCCGCCCTGATGAACGCCGTGCCACAGGCCAGGATCAGCAACCTGTACGGTCCGATCGAGACGAATGTGGTCACCCACCTGTCCCTGACCGGGCCCGTGCCGGAGAGCACCCGCGTACCGCTGGGACGCCCGATCGACGGGGTGACCCTGGCGCTGCTCGACGACCACGGGCGGGCCTGCGAATACGGTCCGGCCGAGGGCGAGATCGTCATCGCCGGCGACTGCGTGACCCCGGGCTACCTGGCCCGACCGGACCTGACCGACCGGGCCAAGGTCGAGCTGACCACCGAGACCGGCCGGCGTCGCTTCTACCGCACCGGGGACTTCGCCCGGCGCGACGCATCCGGCGTTCTGCACCTGATCGGTCGCCGGGACGGCATGGTCAAGACCCGCGGCTACCGGGTCGAGCTCGGTGAGATCGAGGCGGCCGTCGCCGCCCAGCCCGGAGTCGCCGAGGTCGCGGTCGTCGCCGAGCCCGATCCAGAGCTGACCAACCGACTGCACGCCCTGGTCGTACCCGACCGGAACCAACTCGCCGACGAGGATCTCGTCGGACAGATCGTGACGGGTTGCCGGCAACGTCTGCCGCACTACATGGTGCCCGGGGCGGTTCATCTGGTGCCGGAACTGCCACACACCAGCACCGGCAAGATCGCCCGAGCCGAGTTGCTCGATCTGGTCGGCGCGACGGCGGGAGGCCGGCGGTGAGCGCCACCCGGGAACGCGTCGTGGCGACCGTCGCAGACGTGCTCGGCGTGCCGACCACCGAGGTGACCACGGCGGTGACGCTGTTCGACCTGCCGGGATTCGACTCGATCGCCGTGGTCACGGTACTCGAACGGCTGGAGTCTGATCTCGACATCGGTCATGCCTTTGAGGCCGTCGGAGCAGACCATGAACACGTCCTCGACACCCCGGTTGCGGAGTTCGGTGAGGTAGCCGGCCCACTGTTTGGCGCCTTCACCGCCGGTGCCGGCCCACATACCGAGCACGTCGCGTTCCCCGTCGAGGCTGATGCCGACCACGACGTAGACGGGCCGGTTCGCGACCTGCCCCTGGCGGATCTTCATCACCAGGGCGTCGATGAACACCACCGGATAGATCCGGTCCAGCGGCCGCTGCCGCCACGCCTCCATCTCGGCCAGGACACTGTCGGTGACCCGGCTGATCAACTCCCGGGACACATCGGCCTCATACACATCCGCCAGATGCGCCGAGATCTCCCCGGTCGTTAACCCTTTCGCATACAGCGACAGGATCGCCTCGTTGAACCCGTCCAACCGGCGAACATGCTTGGGCACGATCTGCGGGGTGAACGATCCGGCCCGATCCCGCGGCACCTGGATCCGCACCGGCCCGACATCGGTCTGCATCGTCTTGGTTCCGTGACCATTACGCACGTTGGCCCGCCGGCCGGTCGCCTCGTCGACACCGGCCTCGTCGAGATGCGCATCCAGCTCCGCATCCAACGCTGATTCGAGCACGGTACGAGTGATCCCCGCCAGGAGCCCACCCGGCCCCACCAGAGACACCCCGTCGGCCTTGGC
The DNA here is from genome assembly GCF_029626175.1 of Micromonospora sp. WMMD1082. NCBI lineage: Bacteria > Bacillati > Actinomycetota > Actinomycetes > Micromonosporales > Micromonosporaceae > Micromonospora > Micromonospora sp. WMMD1082. The sequence continues at coordinate 3,803,317 of NZ_JARUBM010000002.1, forward strand.
CCGCTCCACCAACTGCTGAGCGAACTCCACCTCCGCCGCCGACGGCTCCGGAAGCTGAACAGCGTTCTTCTTGTCTGCCATGACGTGGTCCTTCCCGGACAGGATCAACGTCCTGTCCAACGGACCACACCCAGGTCAAACACGGAAATATACGCAGTCCCCGCTACCCTGACCGGACAGACCTGGACGAGGTTGGGACCTAGGTGAGCCAGATCAACCCGCACATCCATGTGGAGCAGAACGTGGTCCGGGCCGGCGCTGACGTCCGTAACGCGATGACCTTGCTGTTCGGCGCGACCGACGCGCCGGGCGTCGTCATCACCGGCTGCGGGCTTGAGGTCGCCTATGCGATGACGTCTGCCCGTCCGGATAGCGTCACCTGTTTGCCCTGCCTGGAACACGCATGCCGCGAACACCGCCGGTTCGCGGATCAGGTTGAGCGGATGAGCCGGATGCCCGGGGTGAACATCAACATCACCGATGACCAGGCGGCAGAAGCCGCGAAACGGCACCGGGACCTCGCAAGGAAGTTTTCCGACCGGATGCGATGACCGCGGAGGCTGACCTCGTCCTCCGGACCCGCCCACATCCGCAGCGGACGACAACGACGCTGGCACCCACCACGTCACCCCGGCCAGCTGACCCCAACACCGTGAACGTTCGTGGTCACAGCACCTGGACAACCAGACCAGCACGATCTTCGGTTGTCCTCACAAACCATCGATGATCAACGCGGTGGCCGTCTTCATGTCCACGCCACGCCCAACGTCGAAGCCAAGTGACGTTGGAGTATTAACGCAGATTTGCACTCAGCGCAGGTCCTGCGAGGAGCCAGGGAACCCTGGTCGACGGTAGACCCTGTACTGATGCGTGGCCATCGCGTTCGACTCGCCCGGGTGCTCTGGACCCGCATCGACAATGCCCAATTGGAAGAGCATCGTAGAGCACTTCGAGGACGCGGTGGAGGCGGCCAGGATCGGCGTTGACCACGGGCGAGATTGGGTGGTCTTCCGGGCAGCCGACTATTGGCTCTGGGGCCTCCGCGCAGGTCTCACCGAGGATCCCCAAACGGTGCCGCCGTCTGATGCAGACCTTCAGCAATTGATACCGGCACGTATCAGGAGACTTGAGCGATGAACGGAACTGGGGATGCACTCAACTCGGCATGTCCGAACGTGGTCGCGCCTGGCTCGACGGCTACTGGTGGTGACGGACGTACCAGCGCCGCCGCGCGCTGCCTGCGGCAATGAGGGCGCCTGGTTTGTTATTTGTCGCAGCGGTTGGGCTGAGTGTCTGAGTCCTGTTAGTAGTTCGACCTGATGACGTGCCCCGATCGCGGAGCGAACGTCGCCGCAGGCGATGTCCGCCCCTCGTGCGGCGGTACTCGAGGTAGCGCGGTGGTGCGGCCAGCACCACCTGGTGGTGACAGCAACGTGTACCATCCATTGATGGGCGTAGTGGTGAACGACCAATGAAGCTCGCAAACGTGATACCTCTACGCGACGGCGAATCCGAGGTTGGCAGCAGCCGCAGCATCTCGTTCTCGCCGCGGGACGTGCGGATGTGGGGGCACCTGAGCCTGTCGTGGAGCGACATGACCGGTCTGGAGACCGCCACCACGGACAACGGCGAAATGCCGCCATCACTGGCGTTCCATCGTGGCCCGGTCGTCACCCGGTTCCTGCTCCCTGGGCGCACGCTGCAGCAGGTCCGTGACGATCTGCGGTCGTGGGTGATGAGCAAGATGAAGGAGAAGGAGGTCATCCATCTGGAGTGGAACCTCGAGGTGGGTGAGTCGGGCGCCACGATCTACGAGCGGCGGATCCGGCAGCGGAAGGTCACGAAGGATTGGGCCCTCGGCTGGGTCGAGACCGCGGAGAAGCAGCGCCAGGAGGGCAACACGGCCGCGGCCCTGTCGATCCTCGAAGCCGCTGTCAAGGTCAGCACCGCGACGTTCGGCCCGACGGCTGCGGCCACCGTCGCAGCCCGCAACAACTGGGCGTACACGTTGGCAGTGACCGGCAGCCGGAGCGCGGCGATCCCGATCTACTGGGCCCTGCTCGATGACGTGACCGAGGCGCAAATCCGCGTAAAGTATGCGGATAACGACGACGGCAAAGCCCTGGGAATGGCCCGGAGAAACGCCCTCCGCAACCTGGCGATGCTGCACAACCCCCGCTGGCGCCCTTAACAGCACCAGCCTCAATCCGTCGGCAGCTCGACCTGTCGAGGAGTTATTAAAGGTGGCTGCGGCCTCCTTTTCTTCTGTTACAGGGAGCAGGCGGAGGCGACTGGATTGCACACCATTGTGACGTTACATCTTCCCCGTGTATCGACCATGAACCCGGCTGCCTCATGAAGCCCGGGCTAGGTCGATTCCCATTTCGGCATTGCAAGTTTAACGTTGCGGCCGGCCGCAAGCAGCCAATAATTTGTTTGGATGTAGCGTTTCGGCGCAGTTCATATGCGAGCAGGCTATCCCGATTTGACGCCGTTGGGCGGAAGAGGGATCGGGCCGATCCAAAACGGCTGACGTCAGAGGCCCCGCCCAGGCGCTCCTGGAATCGTCGGTCGATCGACGTCCCACTGGTGCTCCCGGCGGCGGGCATGACGTGGAGATCAGGTGCGCTGTATGCAGCCGGCGAGGTGAGATGGAACACCGGATCGACAGACTCAAGCACCGTCTGGTACATCGAACTCAAGTAGCGGATCCACGTACGTGCGCCAGGGCAGGCGCTGGGCCCGGAGTAGTCCGCGAACGTCCGTTTGATCGGACCTTGTCGTGGGTGCCCGGATGAGGAGCGAGCACGACACCTGTGGATCGTGGAGTTGTCTACGCTTCAAGATCCGCAAACGGGTGTCGTGCTCGCTGTGTCAGCAGCACTCATATTGCCGGCGGGTCGCACCGCGGCCTTCCCGGACCATCCGTGATACGGGCGTGAGATGTCACGGCAGTCGGTGTGGGTCGATACGGGTCGCGCCCGTGGATAGTCGCCGCCAGGGCCGGCGAGGGCCCGAACCGCGTTCCCCAGTCCGGGCCCTACGTCCGTGCCGCTCAGTGCGCCGACAGCGTTCCGCTGATCTCGTTCGGAATCGCGGGCAGTTCCACCGAGCCGACGACCTTGCCGGTGGCGAGGTCGAGTCGGTGCACCTGCTTGGTGGGCGGGCTCGGTGATGTACGCGGCGTCGTCGCGGACGAACAGGGCCGACGCGGCTCCTGCCAGTTCATCGGCTCCTTCCAAGCAGCGACCACGGGCCACGCGTTGGTGATCTCGCCGGCGGTGGGGTCGACGACGTGCAGCTTGCCGTCGGTGCCGAGGATCAGGCCCTCACCCTGCGGACCGCGGCCCAGCGAGCGGAAGCTGTAACTGACGCCCTCGGGCATCGGCACCACTTTCAGCGAGTTGGCGGCGGTGTCGATGAGCGCGAACTGCTCGGGGAACTCCCGCTCGGCGTTCGGGTCGATCTTGTAATCGCCGAGCAGGACGGGCGAGGCGTCGCTGCCGACCTGCGTGGCGACGGCGCCGTACGCCCGGTCGCTCTTCACCTTGACGAAGGCGCGGAAGACGACCGCGCTGGCGATGTACGGCGGAACGTCGATCGGTGTGGACACCTCCGACGACCTGCTCGGTCACCTGCTCTCCCAGGTCTTCGGCTACCCGTGGCCGAGCAAGGGCGGTGGTTTCGACACCGCGCAGGCGTACAGCGTGGAGGAGATCCTCACCCGGGATCCCGACATCGTGTCCATCCAGTCGTTCACCTTCGGTCCGGACACCAAGACGGTCTCGGCGCAGTACGCCGAGAACCCGGTGTGGAAGCGGATCACCGCGGTCCGCGAGGGCCGCGCCCACGAGGTGCCCGCGGAGCTGTGGGCGTCGGGCCGTGCACCCGGGCGTTGGGCCTGATCCTCGACGAGGCGGTCGCCAAGGCCACGGCGTGACCGCACCGGCATCGGCCACCGAGGGCCCGGCCGGGGTGGCACTAGGCCGTGTTCGTAGGGTGTCGTGGTTGGGGCGTGGCGATGGTCGCTAATTGAAGAGGTCTCCGGTAGTTGGTTCAGCGACCAAGCTTGAACGTCACACCGGAGACCTCGTGCCGAGCGTAGCGGCAGTGAGGCGGCATGACCTGACCGATGTGCAGTGGGCGGTGCTGGAGCCGTTGCTGCCTGCAGGGAACGGGTCATGCTCGACCGCGTAGATGGACCATGAGGCTGATCATCGACGGCATCCGGTGGCGGGTCCGGACCGGATCGCCGTGGCGCGACGTGCCCGCGCAGTACCCGCCGTGGCAGACCTTGTATCGATGGTTCCGGCGCTGGCAGCGTGACGGCGTCTGGGCGCAGATTCTCAGCTCGTTGCAGGCTCGGGCGCACGCGGCGGGGTTGATCGGTTGGACGGTGAGCGTGGACTCGACCATCAGCCGCGCCCATCAACACGCGGCGGGAGCCCGCCGTGACGGCGACGCGCAGAAGGAGTCGCCTGGTGGTGTGCATTCCGAACCGGCAGACCATGGGCTCGGCCGATCGAGGGGCTGCTGGACCACCAAGACCCATCTGGCCTGCGAGCAAGGCCGCAAACTGATGGCCCTGGTGGTGACCGCCGGACAGCGCGGCGACAGCCCCCAGTTCATCCCCGTGCTGGCCAAGATCCGCGTTACCCGAACCGGTGGCGGCCGTCCCCGGACCCGCCCCGACACCGTACTGGCCGACAAGGCGTACACGTCCAAGGCCAACCGCGCCCACCTGCGATCCGTGGTATCCGCGCCTGCATCCCGAGCAAGACTGACCAGGACGCACACCGCAAGGCCAAAGGATCCAAAAGCGGACGTCCACCCGCCTTCGACCCTCACGTCTACCGCCTGCGCCACGCCGTGGAGTGCGGTATCAACCAGCTCAAACAACACCGCGCCATGGCCACCAGATACGACAAACTCGCCGTCCGCTACGAAGCCACCCTCACCATCGCCGCCATCAACCAATGGCTCCGCGCCCTACGAACACGGCCTAACGCGGCCGGGGGCGGCTCACCGGTGGCCGGCGATGATCGCGCTGCTGATCGCCTTGGCGGCGGCGATCGCGGCGACCTTCACCCTTGCCCTGCCCGCCGATGGCGAGGTCGCCCGGGTGGTGCTCTGGGAACTGCGGACGCCCCGACTGCTGCTGGCGCTGCTCGACGGAGCGGCCGTCGGCGTCGCCGGGCTGCTGATGCAGGCCGCGTTGCGCAACCCGCTGGCCGTACCCGAGTTGCTCGGTGTGTCGACCGGCGGTGCGCTCGCGGCTGCCGTGGTGATGGTGGTGGTGTGGGCGCTCCCGGTTCCGGCGGCGGCGCAGCCCGTGGTGGCGCTGGTCGGTGCCCTCGGCGGCGGCGCGCTGTGCCTGGCCGCGGCCAGGACCGGCCGTGGGCCGGGCGCGGTCCTGCTGATCGGCGCGGCGATGTCCACGGCGTTGCAGGCGGTGCTGCTGGCGGTGATGGCCTCCGCCGACCGCCTGCAGTACGACACGCTCTTCCGCTACCTGGTGGGCAGTCTCACCGGGATCACCTGGGAGCATGCCCGGCTCCCCCCCGCCGTGGCTGCTGCTGTGCGCGCCGCTGGTCGTGGCGGTCTTGCCCGCGCTCGGCGTGCTGCGCCTCGGCGACGAGGCGGCCGCCGCGCTCGGGTTGCACGTCGGGCGGGCACGCGTCGCGGTGCTCGGGCTCGCCGCCGTCCTGGTCGCCGTTGTCGTCGGCCCGTGCGGTCCGATCACCTGGTCGACCGTCGGCCTGCCCAACCGTCGACACCGACCGGTGCCGCTGATGCCTGCCACGCTGCCACTCGTCCCGAGCCCTCACCGGCCGTCCGCCACCCGACGCGCGTACTGACGCGCCGGATCCTGCTGGTCCGTCGCCGCCACCACCTACAAGATGATCGAGGCGATTGTCGCGATCGCCGCCGGCACCATCGCCTCCTTCCTCCACGGCGCCGACCGGGTTCGGCCTCGACTCGATGGTCGACGTCTCCACCGCCGCTGCGGTCGCCTGGCAGTTCACCGGCCGCGACCGCGACCGCCGCGAGCGCACCGCGCTACAGGTCATGGTCGGCGGGTACGACTTGATGGCGTACCCGCCTATGCACTCGGAAATGTACGCCGGCAGTCATCGGGGAGCGTTCTCCGCCCTCGCCACTAATCGCCGCCGAGTGGAGGGGTTGGTCGCCGAGCTGCGGGCGAGCCGGTCCGGGATCGCCTGGGTGGCAGAGATGCTGCCGAAGTCCGAGGTGATCCAGGTGCTGACCCACGCCACCGTCTTCGTCTGCCCGTCGGTGTACGAGCCGATGGGCATCGTCATCCTGGAGGCGATGGCCTGCGAGACGGCGGTGGTGGCGACCGCCACCGGCGGCATCTCGGAAGTGGTCGCCGACGGCGAGACCGGGCTGCTGGTCCCGATCGAGCAGGCCGCCGACGGCTCCGGCGCGCCGCTGGACCCGTCCCGCTTCGAGGCCGCTCTGGCGGCACGGCTCACTGAGCTGCTCGCCAACCCGCAGCACGCCGCCGAGCCGGCCGCCGCCGGGCTGTCGACTTCTCCTGGGACGCCATCGCCCACCAGACCCTGGCCTGTACCGGTCGGTGGTGCGGCAGGGCACCGCGGCCAGGGTCGTGACCTGCCCGAGCGGGGCGGCCCACTGGACCGGTGCCCGGTCCTCATTGTGCCCGCACGTTCAGGCGCGACTCCACCGTTGGTGTGCGGCGCCGGAGCAGGTCCATAGGACGAGGGGTGAGTTGTTGGCGGTGGCGGCCTGGTTCACGTCGACGCACTTGCCGGATTGGTTTCCGCGGATGGTGCCATCGGACTGCATCGTCCATTGCTGGTTGGCGCCGCTGCCGCAGGTCCAGACGATCACTCTGGTACCGTTCGCGGTGCCGTTGTTGTCGGCGTCGAGGCATTTGCCTCCGATGCGCAGTTGGCCGGACGTCGCGGTGATGATTTGCGTGGTGCCACCGTTACAGTCCCAGATGACCGCCCGGGTGCCGTCGTTCGGGACGCCGCCGAGGACATCCAGGCAACGACCGCTTCCGACGCCGCGTAGGCTGAACGTGTCGGTGGGAGTCGTGGAGCCGGTCCGCACCCGATACATGACCACTCCGTGCGGCGGGACGGTCGCGCTGACTGCCCCGGTGGTGTTTCGGGTCGCTTTGGTCCAAACGTCGAACAGGTGGTAGCCGCTGGCCGAGGGCATGCCGATCTCGGTGGCGGTGGTGGACACCGTCGCGGTGCTGTTGGAGCGGTTCAGCAGGGCGACAGCTCCGGAACCGTCACTGAGGGTCTTCGCCCATACCTCGGTCTCGCCGAAATCACGGACCCGCTGGGCCTGCCGGCCGGCGCTGTCCTGGTTGATTGCCAGCACATCCGGGTTTGTCAGGACGGTGCGCACGTCCGCGGTCATTGAGGTGATGTCGTTGCCGGCCATCAGCGGGGCGGCCATGATGGCCCGCATGCTGAAGTGTGCCCGGTTCTCGGTAGGGGTGAAGGTGTTGCGGACGCCCACGACGAGCATGTCGGGGTCGTTCCAGTGCTGCGGTCCCGCCCAGGAGTGCAGGGGTGCCTGCACGTCGAGGATCTCGGTGATGCCCATGAAGCAGTCGGCGCGGCAGCCGGTGCTCCACCGGTCGGTGATGTCCTCCGTGGTGCGCCACATGTCCGCTACCGAGCCCCAGTTGTAGGAGGGCCCGGTGTTGGAGTGGGCGCTGTTGGGGTTGATCGAGTAGACAATCGGCCGGCCTGTGGCACGCAGCGCGTCGCGCATCTTGGAGAAGCTGGCGACTTGGTCGTTCACCGTTCCCCACGGCGAGCACCAGTCGTACTTGAGGAAGTCGACGCCCCACGATGCGAACGTGTTGGCGTCCTGCTGCTCCCGGTTGAGGGCGCCGGTGGCGCCACCGATGGTGTTGAAGTACTGGGCGCAGGTCCTCTCGCGGGGCGCCTGGTAGATGCCGAACTTGAGCCCTCGAGCGTGGATGTAGTCGCCCAGTGCCTTCATGCCGGACGGGAAGCGGGTCGGATCCGCGCGCAGGTTACCGGCGCTGTCACGGGTCGCTGCCTGCCAGCAGTCGTCGACGACGACGTACTGGTAGCCGGCTGCCCGCATCCCTGAGTTGACCATGGCGTCGGCAGCCGCACGGATCTTACCTTCATCGATGTTGCAGCCGAAGGTGTTCCAACTGTTCCAGCCCAGCGGCGGGCGGACGGCCGGGCTGCCGGGCGCGGCGGAGACGGGGAGAACGGAGACGAGTGCCGTACCGGCCAACGTCACGCAGGTGGCGACGATGGCCATCACCAGTCGAAGAGGACGGTTCATGAGTGCCTTCCGAGAGTTGGAGGATGTCGGCAGGTCGACATCCTGGTTCGGGCTGCCGACGTGGCGACCCGGGTAGTCCCAGGCCTGTCGACCAGAACGAATTACCAGCCGCGATGGTGCAGATCGTCACGCATGTAGTCATTCGCCTTGACGCCCGTCTCCGTCACGGTGCGGTTGAACGCACCGCAACTGCCCCCGTCGGCGGCGTGCTGGCGACGCCGGCGTCCAGCGCGGCGAACGCCCGCAGGTCAGCGCCGAGAGGCCGGCGGCGCACAGCGGAAGAAGGAACAGCGCGCGAGGCGGTGCGTCGGGCGGTGATGAGATTCATGAGACCTCCGCTGCGGCCACGGGGGATCCGGGCCAGGCCGATAATCGCGATGACGCCACCTGACGTGGTGTCGTCTGGATTATTCGTAACCGAGGTGAGGGTCGACTCACAGGAGCCGAACTAACATGTTCAAAACCGTTCGCAGAGGAACATGCCGCGGGCGCTATCGACGTTGAACCCCGACTGGGGCTGACCCAACCTGGCGGCAAGTACAACACCCAGAGTCCGATCAAGCTCCTCACACAACTACGCCGATGTCTATGCGGTAGGCCGGTGATCCAGATCCGGGACCCCTCCCAAGGACATGAGGGCAAGCTGCGGCCGTGACGACGCACGTCTCGTGTCACGTGCGACGGACCGGGCGGCGACTCGGCTCGACGAGGTCCAGGAGACACGCCCCGCGAGCTGGGACACCGATCGCCGTACGCCCGTCCGCCACTTCGACAGCGTGGCGAATCCGTCGAATGACTCGATTCAGCCGCGCGGAGCGTTCGCGGTCGCGAGATCGTCGTCACCCGCCGGGGACATGCGCCGGCCGGCCCGGTCGGGAATGCGCGTGACCACCGTGTCGATCATTCGCGGACGACAGGCGAATGATCGATTCGGTGGGCGGCCCGTGAGCCGAGTCTTGATCCCAGCAACCCACCGGACCTAACGAGGAGCAACCCCTGAAGCCCACCATTGTTTTGATTCACGGCGCCTTCGCCGAGTCGGCCAGTTGGCACGGCGTCGTCAGCCGGCTGCGGGCCGCCGGGCACCGGACCATCGCGGCCGGCAACCGCTGCGCAGCCTGTCCGGGGACGCCGCCGCGGTGTCCGATCTGTTGGCCTCGATCGACGGCCCGATTGTGCTGGTCGGGCATTCGTACGGCGGCATGGTGGCCTCGAACGCCGCGGTCGGCAACGACAACGTGAAGGCCCTCGTCTACGTGGCTGCCCTGGCACCGGAGAAGGGCGAGAACACGCCCGACCTGCTCGGCAAGTTCCCTGGCGCCACGCTGGGCGAGCACCTGTACGAGATGCCGCTCAGCGACGGCACCGCCGACGTTTACGTCGACGCGGAGAGCTACCACGAGCACTTCGCCGCGGACCTGCCGGCCGAGCAGGTCGCACTCGACGCCGCCACCCAGCGGGCGTTCAACACCTCGGCACTCAACGAGGCACCGGCGAGCCGGCCTGGAAGACCATCCCGTCCTGGTTCATCTCGCCGGAGCTGGACCCCGCCATCCCGCTCGAGACGTTCCGCTTCATGGCCGAGCGAGCCGACGCGCGAAAGGCGATCGAAGTCGCCGGCGCCTCACACGCGCTTCCGGCCTCTCAGCCCCAAGCGGTGGCAGACCTCATCCTCCGCGCCGCCGCCGCCACCGCCGGAGCCGGTAGCCCGGGCAGCGAAACCGAATCGAAAGGACGAACCAGGTTCTCATGGGCTAACGATTGACTCTCCCCCGGAGGGAGAGTCAAGGATGCCGACGGTGACCGTGCCTCGTATCGGCCGTGAGCCACTTCACGAAAGCGGCTCGTCTCCCTGCGGTGTGTACGCTAAAGGTGGCACGATCGGTCGCTCTGAGTCGGAGGGATTCGACCTCTTGATCGCTCTGGGTTGGTCCCACGTTCGGTCTACCAGATTCCTGTTGCACATAGGGGGATAGTCCTGTGCCAACGACCAGCGGCGACGGGAGACCGTTCTGTTTCGCCGTGCTCGGGCCGGTGCAAGTCTGGCGGCACGGCGTGGAACTGGACATCGGTGCCCGGCAGCAGCGCCTGATCCTGGCACTGCTTCTGGCCAACGCCGGACAACCGGTCGGTATCGGCGACATCGTCGAGGCGCTCTGGGACCAGCGGCCGCCCGCAAGCGCCGTCAACGTCGTACACCGCTACATCGGCGCGTTGCGGCGCCTCTTCGAACCCGGTCTGCCGACCCGATCGGCCGGCCGTTGGCTGCTGGGCGACGCGGCGGGTTATCGCATGCGCGTCGACACGGACAGTCTCGACCTGCTGAAGCTGCGTCAGCTGACCGGGCAGGCGCGAGCGGACGAGCTCGCCGGGCGGCTCACCGAGGCGATGTCGACATATGAGGACGCACTCAGCATGTGGCGTGGACCGACTGGCGGTGCGTCCGAGCTGGCCTCGTACGACCGCCTCGCGTTCAGTGTGGTGGACCACGAGTGCGCGGACCTGGCCCGGCAGGCCACTTGTCTGGCGTTGCGCCTGGACCGGGTCCGATCGGTCCTTCCGGTGTTGTGGCGCTTGGCCGAACACCGCCCGCTGGACGAGGCGTTGCAAGCCCAGTTCCTGCTGGCGCTGTCCGCCGACGGCCAACAAGCCGAAGCGATCGCACTGTACCAGAACATCCGCCGCCGGCTTGCCGATGAGCTGGGAGTGATGCCGGGTGACGAACTCAGTGCGGCGTACCACCGCATTCTGCGGCAGAGCGTGGCCGGACCGGAGTCATCCGGGAAGGCCGAGCCGCCGCCGACTGCGCAACCAGGCCGGACACTAATCGGCCGAGCCTCGGGCCTCACCGCGGTGCTGCCCGCCCAACTGCCGGCAGACCTGCCCTGGTTCACCGGCCGCGACGACGCCCAGCGCCAAACGCTCGGCCTGGTCAACAGCCACGTAATGACCCAGGCATCGATGCCGGTGCTCGCCATCGACGGCATTCCCGGCATCGGCAAGACCGCCCTGGCCATCCACCTGGCCCACCAACTGGCCGACAGCTATCCGGACGGGCAGCTCTACGTCGACCTGCAGGGCTTCGACCCCGACCAGTCGGTGCTGCACCCCGCGGAGGCCCTCCAAGGCTTCCTCAACGCGCTCGGTGTTCCGGACACCGACATCCCGGCGAGCCATCACGCCCGCAGTGGCCTGTACCGCAGCGTCCTGGCCGGCCGCCGTATCCTCGTCGTGCTCGACAACGCGCACAGCGTCGAGCAGGTCCGTCCGCTGTTGCCGGGCGCAACCGGCTGCCTCGTGCTGGTCACCAGCCGCAAGCGTCTCACCGGCTTGGCCACCGCGCACGGCGCCCACCTCATGACCCTTGACGTGCTGCCACCCGAGGACGCGCGTAACTGCCTGATCCTCCGTATCGGAGCGGACCGGACCTCCGCCGCCCCGGAAGCGATCGACGAAATCATAGAGCGGTGCGGGCGGCTCCCGCTGGCGCTGGCGATGGTCGCCGCCCGTGCCCTGGCCCACCCCGATCACCAGCTGGCCGACATCGCCCGGGAACTGCGGGAGGCGCAGGGCAGCCTGGACGCGTTCTCCGTCGACGACATGGCCAACGACATCCGGGCGATCTTCTCCTGGTCGTACCGGATGCTCGGTGCCCGCGCGGCTCGCCTGTTCCGGTTGCTGTCGCTTCATCCGGGCCAGGACATCACGGTCGCGGCGATGGCCAGCCTCGCCGGCGTACCGTTGGGCGAGGCGCGTCTGCTGGCCGGCGAGCTGGTCCGGACCGGCCTGCTCGCGGAGCACACCTTGGGCCGGTTCACCAGCCACGACCTCATTCGGGCGTACGCTCAGGAGTTGGTTCACCTACACGAGGACGACCAGGCCCGACAGCGTGCGGCCGAACGGCTCGGCCACCACTACCGGCAGACCGTGTACGAAGCAGATCTGCTGCTGACACCCACAATGGTGCTGGACCCGCCGGAGACGCTACAGGGTGTGGTCGTCACCCGCCTGAACGACGCAACTGAGGCGGTCGCCTGGCTCAACGCGGACCGGCACGTCCTCAGCGCCGTGGTGCAGCGACAGCTCGATGACGGCCGGGTCGCTACGGCCTGGCGCCTGGCGATCAGCCTTCAGCGTTTCCACCAGGGCGAGGGCTGGTGGCACGACTGGGCGGCGATGGCGCGCGCCTGTCTGCTCGCGGCCACTTCCGCCGGGGACGACCTCGGCCAGGCCCACCTCTCCCGCAGCTTGGCCGGCGCCGAGCACGTGCTGGGCAACCATGACGAGGCCGCGCGTCTCCTCCGTCAGTCACTGGACCTGTTCGTCGGGCTCGGGCTTCGCTGGGAACAGGCCCTGGTGTACCGCAACCGCGGCCAGGTGAGCGTCGCGCAGGAGAGTCATCTCGATGCCGTCGCACACTACGAGCGCGCCCTGCGCATCTTCGAGGCGCTGGGCGACCTGTCCGACCAGGTCATCGTCCTGTGCTGTCTGGCCGACGCGCATTCCTGCCTCGGCCGGCCGAACGTCGGAATGGACCTTGCCAACCGAGCGCTGCCGATCGCCAGAGCGATGGGTGACCTCAACGGCCAGGGCCTCTGCTACGAGACGCTGGCCAAGTGCTTCCAGGCCAAGGGAGACCTGACTGCCTCGCTGGCGTCCTGGAGACGGGCGGCCGACATCTACCAGCAGACCGGGTGGCGGATGAACTCGGTCGAGTGCCTGCTGCCACAGGGCGACGCCTCGCTGGCCCTCGGTGACCCGGACGGAGCCCGTGCAGCCTGGCAGCAGGCACTCGAGCTGCTGAGCCACCTGCGGGTGCCCCAGGTGTCCGCGATCAAGGAACGCCTGCGAGGTCTGGAGACAGCAAGAGCCGTACGGGTGCCCGGCGGTCGCCGCTGAAACTCGTCCCCTACGTCGAGGTCGAGTAAGGGACACGGGCCTTCCCTGGCGTCTTGCCGCAGCCTGGTATAGAGGGATGGGCCGGTGGATCTCGACCAAGATGATCAGATCTGCTGGCTGGCTCTGGCACACATTTTGTGAATCGGGGACCTCGTGCGTGGCCTGTGGGACCTGGTCGAGCAGTGTGCATGGCGTTGTGCGGCGACTGGCCAACGCCGGGCTGCGCGGCCACGAGGTGCTGCTGGCGTGACGGTTCGCCGATTCAGCTGCGTCGACAGCGGATGCCGGCGGCGGATGTATGTCAAGCAGGTACCCGGGCTCACGCATCGCTATGCCCGTCACCCGCTCCTGGCGGCCGGTGACCTGCAAGCGGTCGCGGTGGCGTTGGGTGGACGGCCGGGCCGCCGGTTGACACATCACCGGGCGGTGTCGGTGTCCCGGATGACGTTGATCTGGACGTGTCCTGACCACCTCATGAACCGCCGCGAAGATCAATCACAGAGTACCGATGCCCTGCACGAGCCGCCCGACGACCATCTCCAGCAGGCGGATCAGCCCCATATCGAGGGCGAGGAACTGACCTCGCGAGGGCGAGGTGAGGGCTGCCTCGACGACGGCGTTCTCCTCGGCCCCGGACGGGATACTCGCCGCGAGGTCGAGAGCCGGACCGGGCCACCCGGCGGTGAGCAGCCAGATCGCGTGCACCGCGCCGCTCGGCGTGTCCGGCAGGAGGGCGGCCAGTTCGGCCTCGGTCAGCGGGGTGAGATAGGGGTGCTGGCCGGATTGTCTCGCCTCGGCCGTGGTGGCCACGACCGCCGCGCCGTCGCGTACCAACCAGTCGAGGTCCACGGTCGGCGCGGTCTGGTCGAGGTCGTCCAGGAGCACCAACTGGGGCCCGGCGGGTCTGCCATCGCCGTACGGTGCACCGGCAGGCCACGCTGCCGGGCGAGGTCCGCCGCCGCGTCGCCGAGCGTGGTCTTCCCCGACCCGGCAGGTCCCACCACGATCAGGCAACCGCCCACACCAGCGACGGCGCGGTCCAGGAGTCGTTGGACGGCGGCACGCTCACGACGACGTCCGATCATGAGCCGAGCGTAGGCGCTGCCCCCGCGCCCGCCCCCGTCAAGTCCCGCGCGCACTACGCCACGCAGCCCCCGCGCAACGCGTTGATCAACGCCTGAGCCGGCCCGCCAGCGGGCGCGACGCCACCCTGACGAGCCGGCGGGACGCACGCAACAATCGGCGACCGGGCCACCGGGTGCAGTTGGGCCTCTCCCATCCGTAACAGCATCCGTAGCAGCGTCGCCGGTCAGGACGCCGCCAGGCGGTCGAGTGCACGCCTGGCGAGTTCGGCGAGGACGAACGACGCGTCGGCGAGGACCGAATCGTCGAAGACGGCGTACGGGCTGTGGTTGGTCGCGGCGGTCGCCGGGTCGCCGGCAGCGCTCGCCCCCAGGTGCAGGTAGCAGCCCGGCACCTGGTTGAGCACCCGGGAGAAGTCCTCCGCGGCGGCGATCGGCGTGGCCATCGGCTCGAACCGGTCCGGGCCCAGCACGTCCCGCACCACTGCCGCAGCGAACTCGTACTCGTCCGGGTCGTTGACGGTCACCGGGTAACCATCCGTGTAGGTGACCTCGGCTGTCGTCCCGGACGCCAGAGCTGCCGACTCGCACAAACTGGTGAATTCGGCCCTGACCCGAGGGCGGCTCGCCTCCGAGAACGTGCGGATCGTGCCGGTCAGCTCGGCGCGTTCGGGAATGGTGTTCGCCCCGCTACCGGCCCGCACGGACGTGACGGTGACGACGACCGGGTCGAGCGCTTCGAACCGGCGGGTGAGCATCGGGGGGATGGACGTGATGATCTGCGCCGTCACCGGGATCGGGTCGTCGGCCAGATGTGGCATCGACGCGTGGCCGCCAGTGCCGTGCACCGTCACGGTGAACGCGTCGACGCCACCCATGAGCGCCCCCGGCCGGCTGCGGAAGACGCCCCGGGCCGTCCCGTAGGAGCGCACGTGCAGGCCGTAGGCCGCCCGCACCCGGGAACCGGCGGCGTCGAGCACACCCTCGTCGATCATCCGGGCGGCGCCGTCCCACCCCTCCTCGCCGGGCTGGAACATGAAGACGACGTCGCCGGCCAGCAGGCCGCGGTGCTCGGCGAGAGTGTGGGCCGCGCCGACCAGGGCGGCGGTGTGCAGGTCGTGCCCGCACGCGTGCATCGCCCCGGGCGTGCGGCTGGCGTAGTCCAGGCCGGTCGCCTCGGTCTGCGGCAGCGCGTCCATGTCCGCGCGCAGCAGTACCGCCGGGCCGGGTCGTCCGCCACGCAGCACCGCTGTCACCGAGGTCAGCCCGGCACCGCGTGACACCTCCAGCCCCAGACCGTCAATCGACTCGATGACGGCCGCCTGGGTACGCGGCAGGTCGAGGCTCATCTCCGGGTACGCGTGTAGATCCCGGCGCAGCCGGACCAGCTCCGGTTGGAGCCGGTGCGCGGTCTCGCGCAGGACGGTGACATGATCGTGGGGTTCCACAGCGGGTTGGCCTCCTGGTCGGTTCTCTGGTGGGGCGGTCACTCAGCGGGCGTCTTCACGGGCTGAGGGATCTTCGACGTCGGGGACGTACCGCACGTTGCTCGGCAAGGTCCAACCGAAGCGGACGGCGGCCAGTCGGACGGATGTGGTCACGGCCACACAGACCAGACCCGCGATCGGGGTCGGGGTGCCGAGCGCGGTGAGCAGAATGAGCGACCCGGCACCGGTTCCGGCTGCGACGGCGTAGAGGGTGCCGACCTGCAGGAACGAGATCGGCAGGCTCAGGATCATGCCGCCACCGATGACCCCGACGACCAGCGCGCCGGCCTCACCGACGCCGAGAGACAACGCCTTCGAGGCCGCGATCGCGCCGAACAGTCCCATGACAACCGCGTCCAGCACGGTGATGAGCCAGTCCGCCCGTGCCAGCACCGGTTGCAACAGCATGCCCAGGACCGCCGAGGCGCCGGCCACGAGCAGGTACAAGTTCCTCCAAATCACTCGTCCACCTGGCAGACCGCCAACGACTTCCGGCGCTCCTGGCTCCGCAAGCACTTGGCCCAAGCCGGTATCGAGTCTCAATCGCCGGCCTGGCCTGCTACAAACCCGGCCGAAGGTCCGGGCTCGGGTGTGGGCGTTGTTCGGGCAGGTCCCGGCCGCGTGCCGCCTCGATCAGGTCAACGAAGGCGTGGCCGGTCTGTACGTCGAGCAGGGTGTTCCATCTCAGGTCGATCTGCCAGCGATCCCGAGCCCAGGCGA
Organism: Micromonospora sp. WMMD1082; assembly: GCF_029626175.1. Taxonomy (NCBI): domain Bacteria; kingdom Bacillati; phylum Actinomycetota; class Actinomycetes; order Micromonosporales; family Micromonosporaceae; genus Micromonospora; species Micromonospora sp. WMMD1082. Next base: position 3,819,836 of record NZ_JARUBM010000002.1, read on the forward strand.
CCAGCTCGACGAACCGCAACGAATCCATATGCGGCAGATCGGACAGCCTCGCAGCCAGGTCAATTTCCTCCAGACCGACCTCGCACACGGCGGCGATCTGCTGCTGCACCTCTTCAGTGATGGTCATTCGCATTCCTCCTGCACAGGACAGCCGCTTTCCCGGCTTTCGACCGCAAGGTCACCGTCTGCTCAGACGCAGGAACGATCGCGGAGTTCAAAATTGTGATCCTGACCGCCGGAGCGGCCGATGGACCCCTTCCCGGCGTTGTGGCTGCCGGACAAGGTCATGCGGCGGGCTTGACCAGCTTCGCCAGCTGAGCAACGCGTGAATCGCGGCACGCTGGCGCCTTCTCCGTCAGGCTCACGCACTCGAATATTCGGGCGCAGCACGAGGTCACACCGTCGGTCGTGCGATCGATGTCTACTGTGGACGACCGGTTGATTTCACAGTGGGTGCCTGACGAGTTGTGGAGCCTGGCCAGCCCGTTGGTTCCGCCACCGCCTCGACGTCCGCAGGGCGGGGGCACGCTACCGATCGAGGCGCGGGCGGTGTTCGCCGCGATCGTGTACATGTTGACCACTGGCTGCGCCTGGCGGCACCTGCCATCCGGGTTCGGAGTCTCCAAGGCCACCCCGCACCGCCGCTTCGTCGCCTGGACCCGCGCCGGGCTGTGGCGCAGGCTGCACGTCGCCGCCCTGGCCCAGCTCGGCGCGAAGGGGTTGATCGACTGGTCCCGTGCCACCGCCGACGCCGCGTACGTGCGGGCGAAAAGGGGGGTGACCTGACCGGACCGAGCCCGGTCGACCGAGGCAAGCCCGGCAGCAAGATCCACGCCCTGTCCGGCCGCAATGGGTTGCCTCTGTCCGTCGGCGTGTCCGCCGCGAACACCCACGACAGCCGCTGCCTGGAGTCCCTGGTCCAGGCCGTCCCCGCCATCCGCTCCCGATGCGGACCCCGCCGCCGGCGCCCCGACAAGCTGCACGCCGACAAGGGCTACGACTACCCCCAGCTGCGCCGCATGCTTCGTGCTCGCGGCATCCGACCCCGCATCGCCCGTCGCGGCATCGAATCGCCCCACCGTCCCGGTCGGCACCGCTGAGTGATCTAAAAGACGTTCGCCTGGTTCACCGGCTACCGCCGGCTGACCATCCGCTACGAACGCTCAGCCAGCCTCTACTGCGCGTTCGTCACCCTCGCCGCCGCCCTCACCTACCACAAGCGCTACCTCAAACTCACCACCTGAGACACGCTCTAAGCACGGCCCGGTCTCGGGTTCGCTGCTGCTTGGTGACGCGGCACTGGCGTGCTCAATGTCGCCATCGAGGCCATGCCCTGGGGCGGGCCGATACCGCGTACATCGGCGGGGGCGCTGACCGAGCTTCTCGCCACCGGACACTGGCTGGCCGCCGCCGAACGGCCGGCCGATCTGCGATGCGTCGGCCTCACACGATTCGCTGTCTTCGGGATTCAGTCGGTCGCACCACGATTGCCCATGCGTAATTGTTACGGAATCGACTCCACATCGGCGTAACTAACATTTAAGTAATATTACACAGGTGCCTCTTTACACTTTTTCCGAAGCTACCGGATTGCTACGGGGATGAATTCTATGACCACCGCAACAAGCGTTACCGACGCCCAAATGCGGAAGATCCACCACAACAACGGCGGGGCATTGCTCTACTTCCTGCGGAGCCTGGTCCCCACCACCGCCTCGCACACCGCCGAGGATCTGGCGCAGGAGACCATGCTCCGCGCTTGGCGGAACCTCGACGCCGTGCCGCTCGAGCCCGAGTCGCAGCGGCGCTGGCTGTTCACCGTGGCCCGCCGGCTGGTCATCGACGCGCACCGCAAGCGGCAGTCGCGACCCGTGGAGGTCAATCTCCTCGGCATCGAGCCCGCCGCGTCCGGATGGGAATCCGCCGAGACGGTCATCGCGATGCTCACGCTGCATGATGCCGTCAAGGAACTCAGCACCGCCCACCGCTCGGTCCTCCATGAACTCTACGTCGAGGGCTGCACCTTGGACGAGGCTTCGGCCCGGCTCGGCGTCCCGGTCGGGACCGTCAAGTCACGGGCCCACTACGCCATGCGTCAACTCCGAAACGCCCTGCTGACCGGCTGAGCCTGACACCGCGGGCGCCGGCCAACGCGCCCGCGCGAGGAGATGACGGAGTCGTCAGCGCAGCGGACGAAGCTACGGATGAGACGGCCGGCGTTCAATCTATCGACCGACATTTTCTGTCGAGATAGTCACCAATCCCTCGGTTGTCGTGGCAAAGAACCCGAGAAAGGCTGTGGGTGGCGCGCCTGACGGAATCGGCCCAGGAGGTTCAGCATGGGCAAGAGAGTTCGTATCGTCGCGGGCCTGACCACGGCCGGCGTCGCGGCGCTGGTCGGTCTACAGGCTCAGCCCGCACAGGCCGCTGTCGACGTCCCAACATCGGGGCTGAGCATCTTCGAGGGCACCTTCGCCAAGATCCTTCTCTACGTCCCCGAGCCGGACGGCACCTGCCTGACGATGCCGCCCACCACAGCCTCGCTCACCGGAGAGCGCATCGTCGAGCAGGTCAGCGCCTTCACCGGCCCCAACTGCACCGGGCTCCAGCAGAATCTCGGCACGTTCCGCACCTTCACCGCCGGCAAGTACCAGTCGTTCCGAGCCTACTCCTTCCAATTATGTAGCTGTCCCCGCCGCCTCGTGTGCAGCAGCGCGCGAGGCGGCGGGTCGACCACGCCCGCCGCCCGGCTGCGCGCCACCGCCCGCTACGGGTCGGCCCGGCAGCAGTTCACCCTAGGTCCGGCCCACGACCTGGTGAGCCTGCCGGCTGACATGTGTGCCGACGTGCCCGACTTCCACACCGGCGACGTAATGCCGGCGCAAATCTGGGCCTGCGCCGGTGCGTACCCGGGCCGGTACCGAGGGCCCGGATGACTGTCCGGCGAATGTCTCATCAGCTGGCCATAGATTGACCGACTCTGATGTCTAGAGTTCGCTGGAGTGGGGTCTTTGGCCGCGAGAGCGAGGAAACAAGTGGCGATTCTGACCGGTCGGGTGCCCCGGCACCCGAGCGCGTGCGCGAGTGAGGCCGGCACACGATGACCGGCCCCAACGGCGACGCGACGGTCACCGAGTTGGCGCTGGCTGCGGGTCGAGGCGACCGCGCAGCAGCCGCGGCGTTCGTGACCGCGACCCAGAGGGACGTGTGGCGGTTCTTGGCCCACCTGTCCAGTCCTGCCGAGGCGGACGATCTGACTCAGGAGACCTACCTGCGGGCGCTGCGGAGCCTGTCAACGTTCGCCGGCCGGTCGTCGGCCACCACCTGGCTGTTCACGATCGCCCGCCGGGTCGCGGTCGACCAGGTCCGCGCCGCGGCGGCCCGGCCTCGGCTGGTCACAGGCGGCGACTGGCAGCGGGCCGTCGAAATGTGCCGGTCCGGTGAGGCTCCTCGCTTCGAGGAAAGTGTGGTGCTGCGTCGCCTGCTGGATGGTCTGCCGGCGCAGCGGCGGGAGGCGTTCGTGGCCACCCAGGTGCTCGGGCTGTCATACGAGGAGGCTGCGCGAGTGTGTGACTGCCCGGTGGGCACGATCCGGTCCCGGGTCGCCCGGGCCCGGGAAGATCTGGTCGCCGCGATGACCGAGCCGGCCCACAGGCTCCGTTCCAGCTGACGTCAGGCCGCCCGGCGTACGCCGACAGAGGCTTGTACGGTGCCGGATGGTCGGGCCGGCCCGGGGATCAACCGCAGGTGTGGCGCCGGTGCCGGCTCGGAATCGAGGGTGGCCCGCCACCGCCGGGAGTCCTGCAGATCGGCGGGTGGTGCCACGGGACCGCTGCCGATCCGCGTCATGATCAGGATGGCTACGTATCCGGCGGCGATGATGCCGTGGCTCAGGACGCGGGCGAGGTCGACCCTGCCGGCGATCAGATCGTTGGCGGTGAGCAGGCTCAGTACGCCGACGAACGCGGTGAGCATGGGCACAGTGCCGGATGGGCGGGTACGACGTAGGGCGATCCATGCGAAGCCGGCCCCGAGCGCGATATTCCAGGCGGCGGATTCGTGCCAGAGGTGGCCCCCGGCGCCAGCTCCCGCAGCATGCAGGTGTTCGGCGGCAGCGGTGCCGCCGATCTGGGCGGCACCAAGGAGGAACTGGGCGACGCCGAGGATGCCGAGCACTGTGCGAAGCGCGGCAGAAAGGCGGGCCGAGGCCGGACCCGGCGCCGCGTCGAGAACCGCGTCGTCGACCCGGACGCCTGCCGGCGCAGGGCCGATGCGGGCCAGCCTGGTGACCATCGCCGCCGCCTCGTACCAGCGGCGACAGTCGGGACAACCGGTCAGGTGGATGTCGGTGGCGGCGCGTTCGGCCGGGCGGTCCTCACCGTCGAGGCCCGCCGAAAGGGACTCCCGGAACTGCTCACACCCCATGCCCCGGTAGTCGGCCGATAACGCCACCCGGTTCCCGCCATTCACCTTATGCGCCGGACGACCCTGGGTGCGATCCCGGCCGCTGGGAGCCTCGCAGGGGCAGTAGGGTCAAGGCTCGACATGACCGTCACGGTCCGTAGCCCGAGATTCACGAATGTGGCTTTGGGATGTTGGGGGAGTCCTGACGTCGAAAAGCACCGAGGACTATAGTAGACGTTATGCCAGTTATCGAACCCGCGTTGCTCGACACCCTTGATCGCTATCTCACCTGCGAGTTCGCGACTTTGTCCCGTGATGGCACGCCAATAGCTTGGCCGACAACCCCACTGCCGTGCGGCGACGGCACCTTCCTTATCACGACCTCCGTAGCCTTCCCGCAGAAGGCATTCAACGTTCGTCGCGACGGACGTGTCGCCCTGCTCTTCTCAAATCCAACCGGCACGGGACTTGCAAACCCGCCACAGGTTATGATTGGCGGAGAGGCTACTTGCCCTGATGTTATCAATGTCGTCCCCGAAGGGGACCTGGGTCGGTTCTGGCGAAGGATTTTTGAGCGCCAACCGTCGTCCCATAAGTTCTTGCAGCCGCTGACCCGCAATCTCATGGACTGGTACTTCATGCGGCTGCTGATCAGGATCACGCCGCGGCTGGTCGAATCCAATGTGCTGCCCGCGTCGGCAGCGAGTCAGCCAGCCGACGGAGTGCCCGGCAGTAAAACTGTGGCGCGGTATCCGAGCGCGGTTCTCGGGGCCCGTGACAAGAACGGCAACCCTATTCTTCGTCGGGTCACCGTCGATGCCTTGGACGGCCGTTATCAGATCCACTTGCCGCACGACGCAGATATGACGAGCGGTCCGGCGAGCTTGCTGGTGCATCGGCACGATGAACACCTCGCCGACATGCACAACGCGAGCGTTGCTGGGATTCTTGAGGGCTCCGCCGCGAGTGGATGGTCACTGCTTCCCAGGCGGATCATCGAACCCGTTGGAGACGACAGCTTGTTGGGAAGGATCCGATCAGCGCGGCGCTGCCGAGCTACGGCAGATCAATATCTCACGCGCCGTGGGCTTGCTCGTCCGAGTATCCCCTGGGCCGACTATCGGGCGCTGCTCCCGTAAAGGTCGCGGCCAGTTCTGGCTATCAGGCCGGCGGCCGGCATGCGTGGCCCGGCGTCAGGGCGCGTCTCCGGAGTGTGCTGTTGCCGCTGACAGGCGCACCGTTCGGCCGAGCCTGGTCGTCATCTGCTGCGTCCGAAGGCGTCGGTGCGGCCCCAGCGGCCGGGGATGTCGAGAAGTTTGATGTTGTGTATCCGTGACGGTAGGGCGGCGTCGAAGAGTAGGTTGTCGCCGTCGGGGTTCAGGCTGAGCATGGTGCGCAGCAGGAGGGGGATCGCTCCAGCCGAAACTGAATGGGGACTGCAGGCATTGGGATAGATGTTGGGGCGTTCGGTGAGATGGCGGTCGTGGCCAGCGAAGGCCTCCGGGAGACGGCTGCGGAAGTAGGGGGCGGCGTCAAGGATGGCTTGGGTGACGCGGCCTGCGTGGTCGGCGAGACCGTAGCGGCGTAGACCCCAGGCGATGAAGGCATTGTCGAAGGGCCAGATGGTGCCTGTGTGGTAGCCGATGGGATTGTATCGAGCGGCGTCGGTGGCAAGGGTACGGATCCCCCAGCCGGAGAAGAGCTTTGGGCCGAGCAGGTGCTCGGCGAGTTGGGGAGCTCGTTCGGGTGGGACGATACCGCACCAGAGGAGGTGTCCCATGTTGGAGGCGAGGGCGTCCACCTGGTTGCCGTCGGGGTCGAGGGCAAGGGCGTAGTACTGCTTGTCATCGATCCAGAAGTCACGGTTGAAGCGTTGTTTGAGCTGGGCGGCTTCCCGCTCGAGGCGGTCGGCGAGGTCGGGATCGCTCCAGACTTGTCGGGCCAGGCGAGCAACGCGGATCTTGGCGTCGTAGACGTAGCCTTGGATCTCGCAGGTGGCGCGGGGCAGGTCTGGCAGCCTGCCATCCTGGAAGCAGATAGCGTCCCAGGACGTCTTCCAGCCCTGGTTGGCCAAGCCGGCGGGGCTGCGTCGCTGGTACCAGACGTAGCCGTTGCCGAGCGCGTCGGCGTAGGTGTCGATCCAGTCCAGACAGCGCCGCGCTGTCCACTCGAACTGGCGCACGAGAGTCTGATCACCGGTCCAGCGCTCGTACTCGTCGAGCAACACCAGCCACAGCGGCGTGACGTCGGCGGCACCGAAGTAGAGTATCTGTGGTAGCTCCTCAAACGCGGCTGCTTCGCCGTACCGGGTTTCGCTCCCCAGCTTGCCGGGTTCTTCTTCCTGGAAGTCGTCCAGCACATTTCCCTGCCCCACCGCTGAGCCGATCAGCGCGGTGGCGGCCAGTTCCGGTTTGAACGGCAGCACCTGCAGACCGCTCAGAAGGAAGTCGCGTTGGATGACGGTCATGTACCGGGGGAGCCCGGCACATGGCAGGTATAGTTCTGGACTGATCACCGGCCGGTACCGGAGGGCGGCGAGGTCGACCAGGCTGCGCTTGTAGGCTGTCGTCAGCGGCTCGTAGTCGCACTCCAAATGCGGGGCCTGGTTCAACCAGTCGTCCAGCTCCTGCACAATCTCCTGTCGACTCCGCGACGGGGTGATCGATTCGTCCATTCTGCGCTGCCCGCTCAACATGCCGAAGGTGGTCAAACTCGGCGTAGCCACATGGAGGCGTGTGGACCACTCCTGCTGTGGCTCGACACGGATCTCAAAGGTCATCCCGTGCTCGTCGACGTGTGCTGGCTGACTGGATGTGATCAGGCTTTCCCGGCGGAAGCTCTCACGTCGGTAGCCCAACAACAGCCGCTCGCCCTCGACCCGCGCGTAGTGGTTGCCCTGCCGCGTGACGTCCCGCCCGAGTTGGGTCACGTCAGCGAAGTCAGCACCGACCTCTAGACGGAGCCGAAGATCAATCGATGTTGGGCAATGGTTGATTACGGTCAAGTGCTCGGTTAGGCTAGCTCCCACCGTTTGTTGCCGGATCACCGACACCTTGGCATCGACATAGTGCGTCGGCTCGCCCGGAACCAGGAAGTAGCGGGTCTCAAAATTGAGGCGGTCGTCTATGGACAGCGCCTGCAGCGGCTCGCCGTTGATACTCAGGTTCCAGGTCGACAGGAAACGCGTGTCGTGGGCGAAGAATCCTGTCAGGGCGGTCGGAGACTGATCGATGTCGCCGCTGTTGTCGGTAACCATGAAAACGTTGCCGTCGAAGATGCTGATGCTCCGCCGGGGCAGGCTGGTCGCTTCGTCGGCCCTCGGGCCTGGCTCCGGCGGCCCGGGCGCCGGAGAACGGGGAAGATCGCGGGGATCGCGCGCCTCTGGGCTCCCCGGATACAGAAACGAGATAGCGACAAATCCCGGGTCGCGTGTCTGAAGAAGTATCTCGTTCCGCAACCACGCCGGCGGAGATTTTGTCTCCCCTCTGACCATGCAGTCAAACAGCGTCTTATCCACCTCTAGAATTGCGTCAGCCTCACGCACTTCCCGGGTGACAGTCAGGTTGCCATGCTCGATCTCGAGAAGCCAGTGGTCGACCCGACCGTCCTGTGTTATGTCGAACCGTATGCTTCCGCTGAGATGGCTCAACACGGGAACGTATCGCTGCTGGGCAAGCCCCTCGAAAAACTCAGCCGTGGCATCCGACATCAACACACTCCGCACCGGTCGCGCCTATACCACCACGCCGCGCAGTCCGGCCGGTCGCGGGCCGTTCTCGCGCCGAACATCCTCCCGGATGCGCTCGTTTGACCATAACCGTGTCGTGGCGAGAGACGTCGAGTCGCGACCCATCGTCACACGTACGGGTAGTTCACGCGCATCGAGTCATGCCGCTCACCCGGCCCCAGCCATTCTCTGCCGTGTGGGAGAGCAGACGATCGCCTTCTTCAGAACTCTCGGCAGCAGCCACGAGCCGCTCCTGGAGGGGGTGAGCGGCACCGTGCGTTTCGATCTTGATGGTGGCCGGCAGTCAGAGAGCTGGTTCCTCGACATCCGACGTGGGGATGTCGAGGTGTCTCGCGGCGCGGGAAGGGCGGACTGTGTGATCCGTGCCGACCAGGATCTGTTTGACCGCATAGTGGCCGGCAGTGCCAACGCGTACAGCGCCTGGTTGAAAAACGATCTTGTTGTTGAAGGAGAGTTGCAGCTACTGGCATCTATCGCGAAGGTCTTTCCGGGGCCCTCCGACGCGCGTGACCCGAGACCGTCCGGTCGCTCAGGCGGGGAGGTTCCATGAGGGAAGAAACGGTTAGCATCTTGGACAGCAACACCTTCGCCGTCAGTTCAATGAATGGAGACATGGAAGCGTCGGACACTTTCCCAACGGGGATGTTCGCGTTTGATACCCGTTTCCTGTCGAAATGGCGTCTTACCGCCGAGCGTCAGCCACTCGAGCCGCTATCTGTGGATACCCTGCAGCACTCAAGGGCCAGATTCTTTCTGGTTCCCGCTAGATTCTCCAGCTGCATCGAGGCGAAAATATCGATTATCAGGGATCGACTTATTGGTCACAGCATGGCGGAGGAGCTAACAGTTCTTAACCATGGCAGCGAGCCCGTCGAACTCACCATGCACCTCGAAGTAGATAGTGACTTTGCAGACATCTTCGAAATCAAGAACATCCAGCCACGGAAGTCAGGACGGTGTTTCGTCGAGGTTGGCCGAGGTCGGCTCAAGATCGGTTATGAGCGAGAGGCATTCCTCCGCGAGACGCTAATCACGACGTCAACGGCAGCGGAGGTAGGCGAAAGCGGATTCAAGTTCATCGTGCGGATCGATCCTTACGGCACATGGACTACCAGACTCCATGTCGAGCCGCTGGGAAAGAACGAGCAAAACATTCGGGGAAGCCTGCAAGGAAAATGCGGCCATTCTGGGCCAGACGCACAGGAAGACCATCAACGATGGGTCTCATCCATGCCACGCCTGGAGACCGAAGACGAGGCCTTGAAGGTTACATACCACCGTTGCCTGGACGACTTGGCGGCCTTGCGCTACACGCCGATCATCTCGGCGGGGCAACGGGCGATGCCGGCGGCGGGTCTACCCTGGTTCATGACGGTCTTCGGCCGCGACGCGATCCTCACCAGCCTCCAGGTTCTTCCCTTCACCCCCGAGTTCGCCTGGACCACGTTGCAACAACTCGGGGTTCTTCAAGGGAGCAGACTTGACGACTTCCGTGACGAAGAGCCCGGCAAGATACCCCACGAGTTCCGATTCGGAGAATCTGCCGCATTCGCCGATCAGCCTCACACGCCCTACTACGGTACTGTCGACGCTACTCCGTTGTACGTAGTCCTGCTCGACGAGTACGAGCGATGGAGTGGTGACGCCGCGATGGTGCGTCAGTGTGAAGGCTTCGCGCGAGCCGCCCTTGAATGGATTGACGAGTACGGCGACCTGCGCGGCAACGGCTACCTGTGGTACCAGTGCCGCAGCAAGCCCAACGGGCTGGAAAATCAGTGCTGGAAAGATTCCCCAGACTCCATATCGTACCGAGACGGCAGGCTGCCGGGACTGCCGCGCGCCACGTGCGAGGTGCAAGGATACGCGTACGATGCGAAGCGGCGAGGGGCGCGCCTAGCGCGTGAGTTCTGGAACGATCCCGACCTCGCTGACCGCCTCGAACGGGAATCTGCCGAACTTAAGGAGCGCTTCAACAGTGACTTCTGGGTCGATGACGGCGGCTACTTCGCCCTCGCACTGGATCCGGACGGCAACCAGGTCGATGCGCTTTCTTCCAACATCGGCCACCTGCTTTGGAGCGGTATCGTCGATGAGTCGAAGGCGGCTTCCATAGTCGAGCATCTACTTGGCCCACGGCTTTTCTCGGGTTGGGGCGTACGAACGCTCGCTGAGGGACAGGGACGCTACAATCCCGTTGGCTATCACGTCGGAACTGTCTGGCCATTCGACAATTCCTTCATCGCCTGGGGGTTGCGGCGTTACGGATTCAAAGCGGAGGCGGCGCGGATAGCGGAGGCTATCCTGGACGCTGCTGAGTTCTTCCAGGGTCGCCTACCGGAAGCATTCGGCGGTTACCCGAGAAAGCTGACCCACTACCCGGTCGAGTACCCGACGGCGTGTAGCCCTCAGGCATGGTCCACCGGGGCTCCGCTGCTCCTGCTCCGCACCATGCTCGGCATCGAGCCTCGCGGCGACCACCTGCTCGTGGATCCCGCCGTGCCGCAGAAGCTCGGACGCATCGAGTTGCTCGACATTCCCGGCCGCTGGGGCACCGCCGACGCCTTCGGACGGGGGCACTACTGAGAGATTGTCAGGTGGGCACCACCTGGATGGTAGTGCGCGGCCCCCGCGTCGATCATCGACGGTCCGTACGACCCGCCGATGATCGACGCGAGGGCTGTGCTCACTCGCGTCCGGTGCAACGCCAAACGAGCGGCTGATGCCTCGCTCAGCAGTACCTGATCGACTCGAAGTTGTCGTTGAAGGGGCCGTGGTCGGCCACTCGGCTGTAGGACGTATTCGGGGGAACGCGCAACGTGTGGCCGCCCGAGAAGTTCTTGCCCGTGTTCAGGCAGAACGACTGACCAGAGCGGTTCCTGACGGAGCTGATCCGGTCGTTGGCGTCACGGAGGTCACCGAGTCCGGCGCCGAGGATCCCGTAGCACCACGAGTGTCCCGTGAAGTCCACGTGTTCCCATGCCCGGAGACTGCACGCCTGCTGATTGGCTGACGCGGGTGCCGGCAGGCCGGCCACGCCAAACCCGGCGACGACCAGAGCCGCGGCCAGCGCTCCAGCCCTGAATGGACGTTTCATGATCATACTCCTACAAATCTGCTGACCTTCTGCGGCCAGACACGGCAAGCGTCAAGCCGCCGGGTCAACGATGGATCGACGCACCGATGACGGGCTTGCGACCGAGAACGTGGACACCGGGCCCTAGCGGGATACGTTGGGGTCGATGACCAGCCTCGTGCCGGATTCGGCGAGTGCCCTGTCGAGTGGCTGGAAGGCCATCGTGGCGGCGAGTGGGTTGCTTTGGTCTCCGCCGCCTGAGCTGACCACGCCGATGGCGGTTACCTGGTTTCGTCCGCGTGGGTCGAGGATGAAGACAGGGCCGCCGCTGTCGCCGGGTTGGACGAGGAGGGATACTCGGGTGAACCCTCTGAGCCGGACGGCGCGGCCGCCGCCGGTGTCGGCGTTGACGTCGGAGTCATTCGCGATGACGCGGCCGCAGGTGACCTGCGTCGTGCGGCCGTTCTTGCAGACGATAGTTCCGGTCAGGAACGCGGTTTTGGGGGCCGTGGCCGCGATGGACAGGCTGGTGACCAGTTCGCGATCGTCTCCCTCGCCTGCGGGCTTGGCTTGTCGGACCGACACCGCGGGCGACAACCGTCGCGCAGCATCGTCATCCACAGAGATGAGAGCCCAGTCAGAGCCGATCGGGGTGTCGAAGCTGAACCGCCCAAGCCGGCCGATCTCCCCCTCCGCGTGTCGCCACGGGACGACTGGGCTGTCGGCTACGCAGTGGCCCGCCGTCATCACGTAGTTTCTGACGACGGGGGATCGTGCGTCCCGGACCCACCAGCCAACCGAACACAGCATGTTGTCGGAGGCCATCTGGTCGCCGCTGGCGATGGAGAGGACGGTGTCGCGGGCATCTTGGTAGCGGATGTCGATGGCGTCGCCGAAGGTGCGGTGTAGCGCGGTGGCTACCGGTGTGGGTAGGTCTGCCTTTTGGGTGGTGAGGACGACGACGTTCTTGGTGACGTCGATGGACGTGCCGACCCAGGTGACGGCGTGTTGTTTCAGGAGGCGCTCTACCTGCGTTCGCACGTTACGCAGGTCCTGTGCTGATCGGGTGACCAGTCGTGGTTCGGCGTTGCGGGCCCGGATCTCGGCGGCCCGGCGTTCGTTGGTGACGGCCACCACCAGGTTGCCGGTGTCCCGGTCGAGCCAGGTGCCGGCGCTCCAGTCGTCTTTCAGGGACGGGGCGATCGTCGTGTGCAGTTCGGTCATCTCGGCCTGCCGGGCCAGCCGCTCACGGGCCTGTTCCTCGGTGCCGTCAATGGACTTCGCCACTGCTGCCAAGATCTGCTCGGGCAACCCGCCGGCCGTCGGGGTGGGGGCAGTCGAGGAGCCGCCACCCGGCGACTCCTGGCTGGTCGTCGCGGCGCAGCCAGCGGTCGTGATGGCCAGGGCGAGCAGCCCGGCCACACTCGCCACGGCGTACCTCGCCGGACGGAACATCCTGGGTTCGGGCATCTTTCCTCGATCGTGCTGTAGGAACGGGACAACTCCCACACGTCCCCACCCACCAGCAGGTTCACGGCACACCGAACCGCGCGGAGGCAGGGCGCGGGCGGGGGCACGCCGCCCCTGCCAGCGAGCCCGGACCGCCGATCAACAACCACCCCCACAACCTTTCAACCGAACGCCGTCGACGCCGGATTGACAGCCCACCGACTCCGATGGCATCCGATGGCAGTCGTGTTGAAGACCACCAGGATGCCAATGTCTCCGCGCCGCGTGATCCGCATCGTTGTCCGGGCGGCGGTGCTGTTGGCGATAGCGGCCGGGGTGCTCGGGGCGTCGGTGTACGCGAGCACGATGACCGGGCCAGACTTGCCCTGCCTGGCTCCGGGCCTCTGCCCGTGATACCGAATGTGGCGCGGCGGGCGTTCCCGTGGTACGTGGAAATGCCGTGAACCGGAATAGCCGATCACACGTGTGGGGGGCAGGCGCGTCCACGTCGTGACGCGCCATCCCACACGGAAGGGCTGGATGGTGAATCGATCCAGAGCGATGCGACGAGCAGTGGTCGGCGCCGTACTGTCGTTGACCGCGGTTGGCGCGTCCGTCGTCGCCGCGCCGACGACGGCGAGTGCCGCATCACCGGGCCAGGTCAAGTTGTGCAACTACACCGGCAACGACAGTGTCGGGGTCCACGGCAGGTTCCAACGTCCGGGCAACAGCAACGCTGTCAGCACGAGGGTGATCGGCAACGGGCAGTGCTGGAGCGCGTGGGACATCTCGGCGGACACCCACGTGAGCTTCTACACCGGGAATCAGCTTATCGCCCAGCAGTACTACCGTCCGGGCGTGGGCCTCTGCTGGCTTGCCGCCACCACGGGGGGCCGGATCGCCGCGTTCAGCTGTTGAGCAGCCGGCTCGGAATCATTCCGGAGTAACGTCGCCGTCGTAGTTCATGGCGGACATCGGGTTGGAAAGCCGCTTGGGGACACTCCAAGCGGCTTTTCCGGATTCTGGCGCGCGCCACCGCTGGCGCTACACCAGCCGCGCAGCCCTCGGGAGAGCGCCCTGGTCGCGGCGGCGGGAGGCATCCCGCCGCCGCGACGGGCGGTGCCGGGCACGGGCCGGTCAGGCCGGGCGGATGTTGTGGTTCAGCCGGAACAGGTTTTCCGGATCATGGCGGCGCTTGATCGACGCCAGCCGGTCGTACAGCCCCGCGGAGTAGGCGTCCCGGACCTGATCCGGCGTCGTCTCCTCGGTGGTCATGAAGTTGACGAACATCGCGCCGGTGCTCCAGGGACGGAGCCGTTCGATCAGATCGGTCTGGGCCTGCTTGATCGCCGCGGCATCCGTCGGGGCTCCGATGCTGGCGGTGAAGAGGGTGAACGCCGCGTCCCGGGTGGCGATCGCGTTCGGCACCTCCGGTTGCCGGGCGAGCGCGCCGCCGAGGTGCCGCAACTCGACCATGGTCAGGGGGTACGGCGCCTTCGGGCCGGCCAGAGCGACGATCTCGCGGATGGCATCGCTGGTCAGCTCGCTCAGCGACGCGGTGCGCTCATAGGCCGGCAGTGGATCGGTCGGGTCGGCGTGGATGGTGGCGAACTGCTCGTAGGGGATCTCTGTGACCGTGTCCAGCATCGGACCGGGGGCCGACCGCAGCGGAGCGACGAGCTTGGCGCCCTCGGCGGCGTTGCCGGCGTACGAGATACGCACCTGGGCGACGAGCTGCCCCCGCAGCGGCTCCGGCACGGCCGGCACGTCGGGCAGCCGTAGTAGGGCCACCGACGACGACATGGCGTCCGGCACGGTGGCGGTCCAGGAACGGTATGCCTCCAGCACGGCCGTGGCGGCCTCTCCGGGGTAGACCAGCACACCGGCGTAGAGGGTGCGTACCGGGAAGAGCCGGAACTCCATCCCGGTGACGATGCCGAAGTTGCTCTTGCCGCCACGGATCGCGAAGAACAGGTCCGGTTCCGACCCGGCATTGACGGTGCGCAGTTCGCCGTCGGCCGTCACCACCTCCAGGCTGGTGACGTGGTCGGCGGCGTACCCGTGCGCGCGGCCGAGCGTCGGGCTCAGGCCACCGCCAACCGTGTATCCGACCACTCCGACGATCGGGGTGGAGCCGTTGAGCGGAGCGAGCCCGACCTTCGTGGACTTGGCGACGACGTCCTGCCACAGCGCGCCGGCCTCCACGCGCGCGGTCGAGGTCGACTTGTCGATCGTGACGCCGCGCAGCGTTCTGGTGGTGACCAGCAGCGTGTTGTCGTCGATGGGCACCGAGTTCTGGTGGCCGGTCGCCAGGACCGCGACCGCCAGCCCGTTCGTGGCCGCGTACTGTACGGCGGCCTGCACGTCGGCGGGGCCGGCCGCCGCGACCACCAGTCGGGGACGGCGTTCGAGCGTGAGGTTGTAGCCCTTGACCTCGTCGGCGTAGCCGGCTTCGTCCGGGGCCAGGACCTTGCCCCTGACCCGCTCTCGCAGGGTCCCGATGGGCATGGGGGTCGGCTTGGGGGTCACGGTCGGACCGGGCGTCCCGCAGCCGGCCATCAGCGACGCGGCACCGATGGCGGTGCCGAGGCTCAGACCGAGGAAGCGTCGTCGGCCGAGGTTCGGGATGGGGTTCTTGTCTTGCATCGGGTTCCGTTCGGTTCGCTGGGTGCCGCACCGGTGCGGAGAGGCTGCTGCGAGCACCGGAGGCATGGCTGGTCGAACGAGTCAAGCTCCGGCGGATTGACGGGCTGTCAACACCCGTTCGACAGCGGCAGCCGCGCGGCGCGATCGCCTGGCAATCCGCTGGCCGGTCGGTGACAGCGCTCGTGCCCTGCTCAGCAGCTTGCATCGCATCCGGGCGGATGCCCGGTATGCGCGCTGTCGACCTTGCTCGCCGAGCAGATGTTGATCTTTTGTTGTCCGGCGGCTCCTAGGTTCGGGCCTGTCCCGCCGTAGCTACGGCGAAACAGGCCCGCCAGCATCGGCGGGCACCGTGCAGAACGGAGCAGGATGAGAACCGCTACCCGCAGAATGGCCACCGGCGCCGTGCTGGCGCTGCTGGCCACGATCTTCGTCGGTGGCACCGCGCACGCAGCCGAGGCCGACACCGCCCCGGCCGGACCCGAGCAGTTCACGACAAGGGTGATCACCACCGGGCTGGACAACCCGTTCGAGGTCGTCGAAGGTCCCGACCGCATGCTCTGGGTGACCGAGCGCGGCGCCGGACGGGTGGTCCGGGTCGACCCCAAGACCGGCGGACGGACCATCGCGCTGACCGTGCCCGACGTCCTCGTCACCGCCGGTGCGCAGGACGGGCTGCTCGGGATGGCGTTGCACCCGGAACTGTTGTCGGGCGGACGTGGCCAGTACGTCTACCTCGCCTACACGTACGACGCCGATGCCAGCGCCGAGCTGGACCGTCGGGTCAAGCTGGTCCGGTACACCGATAACCGTCCGTCCCAGACGCTGAGTAGCCCGGTCACGCTGATCAGCGGTCTGCCCGGCAGCTACGACCACAACTCGGGACGGCTCGTCTTCGGGCCCGACGCCAAGCTCTACTACAGCATCGGTGACAGCGGAAACAACCAGTTCGCCAACTACTGCAAACCGATCCTGGCCCAGCGGACCCCGACCGAGCAGGAGGTCCGTGGCAAGAACTGGATCGCCTACCAGGGCAAGATCCTGCGACTGAACCTGGACGGTTCGGTGCCGAACGACAACCCGGTAATCGACCGGGTTCGCAGCCACGTCTACTCGTACGGCCACCGCAACCCTCAGGGGCTCACCTTCGGCGCCCGTTCGACGCTCTACTCCAACGAGCACGGGCCGAAGTCGGACGACGAGATCAACCTGATCCGGGCGGGCGGCAACTACGGGTGGCCCCACGTCTCGGGCTACCGTGACGACAAGTCCTACGAGTACGAGAACTGGTCCGCCGCCCGGAACTGCGCGTCCCTCGGGTGGGACCCGTACGCGCCGGCTCCCGCCTCGGTGCCGAAGCAGCGCGAGACGAGCTTCACGGCTCCGAACCTCGTCGAGCCGTTGCAGACCTTCTACACGGTCGACAACGGCCACAACTGGCAGGATCCGAAGTGCGCCGCGGCGTACTACATCTGCTGGCCCGGCATCGCGCCGTCCAGCCTGAAGTACCTCGAACGCTCGCGGGTGCGCGGCTGGAACAACTCGCTGCTGATGACGACCCTGAAGGACGGCACCATCTACCGGGTGCCGCTGACCGACGACGGGCGACGCACGGGTGCGGCGATGCCGCTCTGGAGCAGCGTGAACCGCTACCGCGATGTGGCGTTCAACTCCACCGGTACCGTCTTCTACGCCGTCACCGACAGCAGCGGGCAGGTGCGGGACACCCAGGGGGCACCCACCAGCCAGCTGGCCAACCCCGGTGCGCTGCTGGAATACAGCTACCGCGGCTGACCGTCACGGCAGGGGCGGGGGTGGCACCGGCCACGCCCCGCCCCTGCCGTTCGAGAGGCTGCCGCGACCCTCCGTACCCGGGCCCGTCAGCGGCTTCTGAGGTGCATCGGTGGCTCCCGAGCCTGGGCCGGCTTTGAGCCTTTTCCACCTCTCCGTGCGGTCGGACGGACGGCGCGGGCGGACGCGCCGCGTGGTTCAGGTTGAGCAGCGTTCATTGGTGCTCCGGCCGAAAGCATCGCGCCGCCCCCACCGGCCGGGGATGTCGAGCAGTTCGATCCGGCCGAGTTCGGCCGGCAGCGACGGGTCGACGATCAGGTCTCCGCCCCGTGGTTCGAGGCCGAGCAGCACCCGCAGCAGCAGCATCGGGGTGCCCGAGGACCAGGCCTGCGGACTACAGGCCGTCGGGTACGGGACGGGCTGTTGCGTGACCTGCCGATCGAATCCGGCGAACGCCTCCGGGAGCCGGCCGTCGAAGAACGGGGCGGCGTCGATGAGGCCCTGGGAGACGAGCGCGGCCTCCGCGGCGAAGCCGTACCGCCGTAGGCCCCAGGCGATGACCGAGTTGTCGAACGGCCAGACGGTGCCGACGTGGTAGCCAACCGGGTTGTACCGGCGCTCCCGGGTTCCCAACGTCCGCACCCCCCACCCGGAGAAGAGTTCCGGGCCGACGAGGTGGTCGACGACCGCCCGCGCCCGGTCCTCGTCGACGATGCCGCTCCAGAGCAGGTGACCGATGTTGGAGGAAAGCGTGTCGACCGGTCCGCCGTCCCGGTCGAGGGCCAGCGCGTAATAGCCCCGCTCGGAAAGCCAGAAATCGCGGTTGAATTGCGCCTTCAGGACGGCGGCCTCGCGTTCGAGCCGGTCGGCGTAGTCCGGGTCGCCCCAGAACTCGCGCACCAGTCGGGCGCCGCGCAGCTTGGCGTCGTAGGCGTACCCCTGGATCTCGCAGGTCGCCCTCGGGAAGCCCGGCAGGCGGCCGTCGCGGTACGAGATGGAGTCCTCGGAGTCCTTCCAGCACTGGTTCTCCAGCCCGTTTCGGGTGTTGCGGCGCTGGTACCAGATGTAGCCGTCGCCCATGATGTTGCCGTAGGTGTCGATCCACTCCAACGCCAGGCGCGCCTCGAACTCGAGCCGGCGCACCAGTTCCGAGTCGCCGGTCCAGCGTTCGTACTCGTCGAGCAGGATCACGTACAGGGGGGTCGCGTCGGCGGATCCGTAATACGCGGTGTGCGGCTGTTCCTCGAAGCCCGCCGACTCTCCGTACCGGATTTCGTGGATGATCTTGCCAGGTTCCTCGTCCCGGAAGTCGTCCAGCCGGCCGCCCTGGCTCCAGGCCAGGATCTGTAGGGTGGTCGCGGACATTTCGGGCAGGAACGGCACTGTCTGTAGACAGGTGAGGATGCTGTCCCGGCCGAATGTCGTCATGAACCAGGGAAGGCCGGCGGCGGGTATCCGACGTCCGCCGCCCACCACGGGGGCGTACTGCAACGCGGCGAGGTCGACCAGGCCGCGCTGGTAGGCGTGATGTAGCGGCCCCGAGTCGCAGACCAGCCGAGGAGCCTGGCGCACCCAGCGGTCAAGTGCGCTGGTCATGTCGGCGCGGGCGTTGCGCACATAGTCCTGGAGGCTCACCTCGAGCCCCAACTGGGGTGACGGATGGACCACGGTGGTCACCAGGATCTGGGCTTCCCAGGAACCGCCCGGGTCGATCCGGATCTGGTAGGTGAGCCCGTGCGGATCGACGGCCGCCGGCTGGGAGGAGGTGATGACCGTCTCCCGGGAGAAATTTTCGCGCCGGTAGTTGAACCGCAGTTCATTCTTGTCCGTGAGGATCTCGGTTTCGCCGCACGTCTCGCGGTTGCTGTCCTTGATCGAGAAGATGTCGGCGAAGTCCGCCGCCACGTCCAGCCGGATCACCAGGTCGATCGGCGCGGTCTCGTGGTTGAAGACGGTCAGCCGCTCGGCGAAGCTGCCGATGATCTCGCGGTGCCGGATCAGCGACACCTTCGCGTCCAGGTAGTGGGTGGGCTTTCCGGGCACCAGGAAAAAGCGCGACTCGAAATACTGTGGCTGCTCCGTGGAGAGCGCGTGCACGCGCTCTCCGTTGATCGTGAGCACCCAGCCGGAGATGAAGCGGGTGTCCATCTCGAACGCGCCGGTGGGCATCTGGTCGGACGGCTCGATGTCGCCGGCGAGGTCGCAGACCACGAAGGAGTTGCCGTTGAGAATGCTGATCAGGGCCGGTTCATCCATCTCCGTCGGTCACCTCCCGGGCCGGCGCCGACTGTCGGGGATCGTGCGCGTCGGGCGGGGTGGGCATCAGCTTCCGCACGACGGCGAACAGCCAGGGAACGCCCGCGACGTTCACGTCGTTGCGGAACGCGGCCGCGAGGATCGAGGTCTCGCCCCTGATGACGCGTTCGAAGGTCTCTCCCGTGACGCGGACGACCAGGTCCGCCTCGCGGTAGTCGCGCCAGACGCGTACCGATCCGGCGCGAACGCGCATGAACCAGTGTTCGGTCGCCGCCCCGTCCCGGTACTCGAGATCGAAACGGAAGGTGTTGTCGATGCGGGGCGACACCCGCGGCGGGTGCGCCTGAAGCTCGGCGAAGAACGTCTCGATGCCACCGTCGCCCATGAGGTGATGTTGCTCGCCGCCAGGTTGAGTCGGCACCACCCGCATCGGGTGAAATCCCGACGGGCAGGCGGTGGCCGCCGGAGTTCCTGCCGCACGGTGGCGCCGGTGGTGAACCCAGCGGCCGGCGCGCTCGAAGTATCCGTCGAGGCGGTAGGGATCATCGCCAACCGCGATGGGGTGCAATGCGACTTCCGATCGTGGCGGCCTTCCGGACGATGCATGGTCGAGTAGCCGACTGCGCCTACGAAAGGGAAGATCATGTCTCGTAAGCTGATTCGCGGTGGAAACATCCTCTCGATGGACCCCGCGGTGGGCGACCATCAGACCGGCGACGTCCTCGTACAGGACGACACCATCGTTGATGTCGGGCCGCGCATCGACGCGCCGGACGCCGAGGTGATCGACGCGGCCGGCATGGTGGTGATGCCGGGACTGGTCGACACCCACCGCCATGTCTGGCAGGGCGCGTTCGCGCAGATCGCCGCCGATTGGACGCTCAACGAATACTTCGCCGGGCTGGTCGGTCGGTTCTCGCCGCACTTCACGCCCACCGACGTCCGCGACGGCACCTACTACGGGGCGCTGGAGGCCCTCGACAGCGGGGTGACGACCCTCTTCGACTGGGCACACGTCATGAACACGCCCGAGCACGCCGACGCCGCGGTCGACGCGTTGCGCGCGTCGGGTCTGCGCGCGGTGTTCGGGCACGGCATCCCCACCTCGGACCCGTCGTGGTACATGGGCAGTGACCGCCCGCACCCGGTCGACGTCCGCCGCATCGCCGCCGAGTACTTCACGTCGGCGGACCAACTGGTCACCCTCGCCCTGTCCGTCCGTGGACCGGAGCTGTCCACCATCGAGGCGACCGCCCACGACCTCGCCCTGGCCCGCGAGCTGGGCGTGCGGGCGTCGATGCATGTCGGCATCGGGCTGCTGGGCGGGCATCGGGCCATCACCCAACTGCACGACCGGGGCATGCTCGGACCCGACCTCATCTTCCTGCACGGCAACACGTCCTCCGACGACGAGCTGAAGCTGCTGGCGGATGCCGGGGCACACGCCTCCGTCTCGGCACGGGTCGAGATGATGATGGGTCACGGCCATCCGGCGACCGGCCGGCTGATGGCCGTCGGGCTGCGGCCGGCCCTGTCGGTCGACGTGGTCGCCGGCACGCCGGGCGACATGTTCGACGAGATGCGCGCCGCGCTCGAAGCCGAGCGGGTGCGGCAGTACACCCGGCTGCTGGCGCAGGGCGAGCAATCCGCCACGGTGCCGCTCACCACCCGTCAGGCCGTCGAGTTCGCCACCATCAACGGCGCCCGGGCGCTCGGGCTTGCGGACACGGTCGGCTCCCTGACGCCGGGCAAGCGCGCCGATCTCATCCTGGTCGACACCGGCCGCTCGCCGCTGCGCCTGGGGCTCGCCGCCACGGCCGCCGTGACCTTCGCCTCGGCGCGCGACGTCGACACGGTGCTCGTCAACGGCGAGATCCGCAAGCACCGGGGTCGCCTGGTCGGCGCCGACCCGGCGGCTGCCCGGCAGCGGGCCGAGGCCTCCCGCGATCGGATGCTGGCCGATGCGTGAGCACAACGGGGCGTTTCGCCTGTCGGTGCTCGGTCCGCTGCGCGCCTGGGTCGGCGACGACGAGATCCCGCTCGGCCCACCGCAGCAGCAGGCCCTGCTCGGGTTGCTGCTGGTGCGGGTGGGGGAGCCGGTGACGATCAGCGAGATCGTCGACGTGCTGTGGCCGGGCGGCGCGCCGGCCACCGCCGTGAACATCGTGCACCGGTACGTGAGCCAGTTGCGCCGTCTGCTGCCGTCCGGCACGCTCGTCCGCGTCACCCGGGCGTACCGTGCCGAGCTGGCCGGTGACGAACTGGACCTGCACGCGTTCCGGCGGGCCGTGGCCGAGGCCGCCGCCGTGGAGCGCACCGACCCAGGGCACGCCGTCGACCTGATGACCGGCGCGCTGCGCCGGTGGCATGGGCCGGTCGGGGCGAACCTGGACGAGAACGTCCGTACCGCGCCGGCGTTCGTCACCGTCGGTTGGGAGTTCGCCGCCGTTGCGGCCAGCCTGGCACGGACTGGGGAGGCGGCGCAGGGACTCCTGCCGGTCCTGCGCGCGGCGGCGGCCGGTGCCCCGCTGGACGAGCCGGTACACGCCGCGTTGCTCCGGATGCTCGCGCTCAGTGGCCGTCCGGCCGAGGCGCTGGTCGAGTACGCCGCCCTGCGGAAGCGGCTGTCCGAGGAACTCGGGGTGGACCCGGCGCCGGAGGTACAGCGGGTCTATCAGCGGCTGCTGACGCCCGCGCCGTTCGTCCGCCCGCCGGCGCGCGGCGTGCGGCTGGCGGCCCGGACGATGCTGCCGATGAGGGCGGTGGTCGCCGCCGACCGTGGCCGGTCACTCGAGGTGGCCAGGCCCACCGGCAAATTGAGGTCGGCGCCGTCCACCTTGATGACCGAGACACCGTCGTCCTCGCTGCCGGCCCGGGGCAGGAAGGTGACACCGAGCCCGTTACGGACCAGTCCGAGCGCGGTCGCCTGATCAGCGGCCTCGAACGGAACGTGCCGGACGATGCCGGCGGCCGCGAAGGCGCGGTCGACCAGCGCCCGGTTGCCCCAGCCGCGGGGGAAGTCGATGAAGGTCTCGTCGCGCAGGTCCGCCAGGTTCACCGAGGTGGCGTCGGCCAACGGGTGACGACGGGAACAGACGAAGGACCATGGCACCGACCCGAGGTGGTGCAGGCGGACACCGCGCGGCACCTCGATCGTGGCCACCAGCGCCAGGTCGAGGTTGCCGGCGGCGATGTCGGCCAGGTGTCCCGCAGAGCCGGTGGGTGAGCCGCGCAGCTGGAAGGTCACCAGGGGATGGGTGACGTGGAAGCGGCCCAGGACGGCCGGCAGGTCGAGGATGAGCGGCTCGGCCGACTCGGGGCGGCTGCCGATGGAGACCAGGGTGCCGATCCTGATGGTGCCGCGTAGCCCGCCACGGACCTGGTCGACGATGTCCCGGGCGTGCCGCGCCGCGCTCAGCAGCGCGCGAGCCTCCGGCAGCAGCGCCATGCCGGCCTCGGTCAGCGAACTGGCCTGCGCCTCCCGCGTGAACAGCGGCATCCCCAGCTCCCGCTCCAGTTTCTGGATGGTGGCAGAGACGGCCGACTGCGTCACCCGGACCCGGCGGGCGCCGCTGGTGAAGGTGCCCTCCTCGGCGACGGCGATGAAGTACTCGAGCTGGCGAAGTTCCACCGCACCACTATCGCGGACCGCGATGCGACGTAGCGCGAGGATGCGCGGGTGCCACGCCCGATCCCCGACATGCTTGCCCTGACCACGGTTGTCTGTGAGGAGTTACTCGTGTCAAGCACCACCGCTCTCGCACCCGAACGGCCGGACGTCCGAATCCGGGGCTTCTGGCCCGTCGCGTACGCCTTCGGCGTGATGATGGCGTTCTCCGCCGTGCCCACCCCGCTCTACGTGCTCTACCAGCAGCGGGACGGTTTCGGCCCGTTCACGGTCACCGTCGTGTTCGCCACGTACGCCGTCGGCGTCGTGCTCAGCGTGTTCACCGTCGGGCACGTCTCGGACTGGATCGGCCGGCGTCGCGTCCTGATCTGGGCCCTGCTCACCAACATGCTGGCCGGCCTGATCTTCCTGCTGCCCGGCCTCGGCAGCCTGCTGGTGGCCCGCTTCGTCTCCGGCGTCAGCGTCGGAATGCTCACCGCTACCGCGACCGCGTACCTCATGGAGCTGCACCTCACGGGGCGTCCGGGCACCGGCCGGCGACGTGCCGACCTGGTTGCCACGGCGGCCAACATCGGCGGCATCGGGTTGGGCCCGCTGATCTCCGGCCTGCTCGCCGAGTACGTCCCCTTTCCGCTCACCGTGCCGTACCTGGTCTTCCATGCGCTGCTGGGCATCGGCCTGGTCGTCGTCCTGCGGGCCCACGAGACGGTGACCCGCCGCGACGTCCGGTGGCGGCCGCAGCGGGTGTCGGTGCCGGCCGGCGCGCGAGCCCGCTACGCCGCTGCGGGTGCCGCCGCGTTCGCCTCCTTCGCCGTCTTCGGTCTGTTCACCTCCCTGACGCCGGGGTTCCTGGCCGGTGTCCTCGGCCAGCCGTCGCACGCCGTCGCCGGCCAGGTCACCTTCCTGGCCTTCGGGGCCGGCGTCGCCGGGCAGCTGGTGATGACCCGGGTGTCCCTGGCCCGGCAGCTGTACGTCGGGCTGGCGGGGCTGGTCGCCGGGCTCGCCGCGCTGATCCTGGGCATCTGGTTGCCACACTTCGGTCTCTTCCTCGTCGGCGGGCTGCTGACCGGTGCCGGCGCGGGCACCGTGTTCAAGGGCGCGGTGGTCACCACCGCCGGCCTGGCCGCTCCACGGGCGCGTGGTGAGGCGCTGGCCGGGCTGTTCCTCGTCGGCTACGTCGGTCTGGCCGTACCGGTGCTCGGCCTCGGGTTCGCCGCCCAACACCTGTCCACCCGCACCGCCGTGCTCATCTTCGCGGCCGGCCTGGCTTCGCTGCTCGTCGCGGCCGCGCGCCCTCTGGTCCGTCGCTGACCTGCGCCCGGTCGCTTGGGCTGGCAAGGGCCGCGTCTGGGGCCTGAGTCTCGTTCGCGGTGAACGGGCCGGGTGTTGAACCAGGTCGGCTGTCAGTACGTGTGCGTCGTGGGTTCCTGGAGGACAGCCGGCCGCTGACCATCCAGGTCCCCACTGGAGCAGGTCGGACGACCGCCGAAGTGCGCGCACTGATC
The DNA here is from genome assembly GCF_029626175.1 of Micromonospora sp. WMMD1082. Taxonomy (NCBI): domain Bacteria; kingdom Bacillati; phylum Actinomycetota; class Actinomycetes; order Micromonosporales; family Micromonosporaceae; genus Micromonospora; species Micromonospora sp. WMMD1082. The sequence goes on from NZ_JARUBM010000002.1 coordinate 3,844,333, forward strand.
GGTGCGGTGATGGAGGAGACGTGCCACGCATCCGTTGGGAGCAGCGCCGTACGACGGGCAACCCACGCCCGGGCACATGCCGCTGGGCAGGACAGCCATCTCTCACCGGAACAGCCGCCAGGCAGACGCTGATCTGGCTGCGTCGGCCACGCTCCTCGCTTTGCTCAGGATCGATCCGAGAGGTTGGCGGCAGGGGAATGTGCAAGGTGCTGGCCATGGCCCTCGTGATGATGCTGGCCGGCCCGCCCGGCAGCATGCCGGACGCGGCCGCCGGCGGTGCCAACCCGGTGGTGCTCGTCCACGGCTTGAACTCGACGGCGACGAAGTGGGCCGCGTACCTTGGGCCGGAGGGGTTCCTGGCTAAGGTGGGCCGGCGAGGATTCGCCGTCGGCGACGGACAGACGCCCGGCGTGCTTCGGACCGGCAGCTACACCGAACCGTTCGGCGGGACCAACACCATCGCTGAGAACGCGGCAATCCTCCGCGACTACATCGCCGGTGTCAGGCGGATGACCGGCGCGGCCCGAGTCGACATCGTGGCGCACAGCATGGGTGGCCTGATCTCTCGCTACTACATCGACCGGCTGATGGACGAGCGGGACGTGGACAGGCTGGTCATGCTCGGCACGCCGAACGGTGGATCACCGTGTGCCAACCTGCCGGCGCGGTTGGGAATTTCCACGCCGGCCACCCTTGAGCTTCGGCCAAGTTACCTGAATGACGTTTTCAACCAACAGATCACGCGCCGTAACGGGGTGTCCTTCCACGCACTGGCCGGTGACGTGTTCACCGAAGCGCTGCGGTCGCCGTGTACGGGTGCGCCGAGCGATCTCGTCGTCGATGTCGACAGTGTCGAAGCCGCCGGTGTCGCGGCGAAACGCCTGCCGCTCCTGCACGACGATCTTCAGAGATCGGCTGAGGCGTTCGGTGAGTTCGTTGCACCAGCCCTGGCCTCCGATGTGGCCGAGCCGGGCAACGAAACCGGCACCAGTCCGGCGCGACCCGACGAACCGCAGACGGTGGCCCTGGCCGCTGGCCACGTGGCGGCGGGTGCGCATGTCGAACAGGTGCTCAATATCGACGAGGTGGCGGTGGCGACGTTTGCCATCTTCGATTCGACGCGGTCGCTGGCCGTATCGGTACGCGGGGCCAGCGGCAACCCCCTCGAACTGAGTGCGGCCGAGAACGGACTTATCAAGATCGACGATCCGGAGACGCTCCTATATCTGGGGTACGGCTTTGTGAACCCGCAGCCCGGCCCCTGGTGGATCACGCTCCACTCGACCGATCGGACGCCGCCGACGGGGGCGGACTTCGCGCTGACCGCCCAGGTCCAGGGCGGAGCCACGCTCAGATCCCAGACGAGTGAGTTGCTTCCGGAGGTCGGTGAGGAGGTTCACATCAGCGCCACGTTCGAAAGCGATGGTCCGCCGGTGGCCATCCGGCGTGCGGTGGCGCTGATCCGTACGCCGGACGGCGGGGAGGAGGCGGTGATGCTGAAGGGGGGCGGCGTCGAGCCGGTCGGAGCCTGGCGGCCGGACCGCGTCGGTCTGCACGGCATCGACGTGGTGGTGGTCGGTGAGACCGCGGATGGTGAACGGGTCGAACGGACCGACTTCCTGGTCGCCGAGGTGCAGGCCGTCGAGGCGGGAATCCCGTGGTTTCCGATCTTCGTGCTGGCTGGCGTCGCGCTGATCGTCGTCGCTGGTGTCGGCGGCTTTGCCGCCCTCGTTGTAGCGGTGTACGGATTCAGGCGTCGCAGCTCGCGGGTGAACGCGTGATGGATATGACGAGTGACACCGCCGCGAGCGCGAAGGTCGCGGCGTCGACCGCGTCGTCCTCGATCGCCTCGACAGTCGTTGCCGGGAGTTCGCCAGAGCTGAGTTTCGACGCCGGTGTGGCTGCAGCCCGCGCGACGATCGCCGCTGACCAGGCCGACGCCTCGGTCCGGAGCGACGCGACCTCCTGTCTGCTGTCGCACGGCGAGCGCCGCGCGAAGGCCGTGCTGATGCTGCACGGCTACACCCACGATCCCCGACAACTGGTAGCGCTGGCCGAGCACTTCCACGCGCGCGGCTACAACGTCTACGTGCCCCGCGCACCGCTGCATGGCCTGCTAAACACTGGTGCCCACGCCCGGGTCACCGCCGCTGCTCTGCGGGAGCACGCGACCGAAGCCTGGACGATCACCGCGGCGCTGGGGGAGGAGGCCGGTGTGATCGGCGTGTCCGCCGGCGCGGTGCTGGCGACCTGGCTGGCCCAGCGGCCGGGCTACTCCGTCCGGCGGCTGCTCGCCCTGGCCCCGTTCTACCGGCCTCACCGCACACAGGCGCACCCGATGTTGACCACGCTGTCCCGGGCGCTGTTCGGCTCGGGCCTGCTGCCCGACCGGAGCACCAGCCGGGGTTACTCGTACGCGGCCGTAGCGCAGTACCTGGGCATCGTCGCCGGCTACCCGCGGCGTCCCGGCGCCTCGGAGCTGTCCCGGGTGGCCGTGGCCGTCTCCTCGGCGGACCAAGTCGCCGACCCCACCACGGCGCTGTGCCTGCCGGCGACGCTGGCCCGGCACTGCCACGCCTCCTTCGGCATGTACGTCGTACCACCAACCTGGCAGCTCGGGCACGACATCGTCTCACCCCCTGCGACGGGGGGCTACGCCGACCGCCTTCACGACTGCTACTTCCGGCTGTACGACACCCCGTCGTCGACGTCGGGTTGATGGGCTGTTGACCTGGTGAAGGTTCGCTTTTCTCATGGCTTCTGACGACACACTTTCCAAGATCCTCGCCGAGCCCGAGGTGGTGCAGCTCTCCGCAGCGGTGGCAGGCCCGGTCTTCCTGCCCGGGGACGAGGGCTACGACGCCGACCGGGCCACCTACAACCTGCTGACCCCACAGCGCCCAGCGGTGGTCGTCGGCGTGGTGAACGCCGACGACGTACGGGAGACGGTGCGGTTCGCCCGCCGGAATAGCCTGCCGGTGGCGGTCCAGGCGACCGGGCACGGCGTCGGGGTGCCGGCCGACGGCGCGGTGCTGATCAACACCAGCCGGATGACCGGCGTCACGATCGATCCCGACGCCCGCATCGCCCGGGTAGAGGCAGGCGTACGGTGGCAGCGGGTGATCGACGAGGCCGCGAAGTATGGTCTCGCCGCGATCAACGGGTCGTCTCCCACGGTCGGCGTGGTGGGCTACACCCTCGGTGGCGGGCACAGCCCGTTCCTCGGCCGCTCCTACGGCTACGCCGCCGACCACGTCACCGCGGTCGACATCGTCACGCCCGACGGCGAGCTGCGCACCGTCACCGCCGACCTGGAGCCGGAGCTGTTCTGGGCGGTACGGGGCGGCAAGGCGAACTTCGGCGTGGTGACCGCCATCGAGTTCCGGGTTTTCCCGCTGGAGCGGCTCTATGGCGGTGCGCTCTTCTTCCCCGGCAGCCAGGCCCGGCAGGTACTCCAGGCGTGGCGGTCGTGGATCGAGGACACTCCGGACGAGCTGACCTCCTCCATCGCACTGCTGCGGCTGCCGCCCGTGGAGGCGGTGCCGGAGCCGCTCCGCGGCCAACTGGTGGTCCACGTCCGCATCGCCCATCTCGGCTCGGCCGAGGAAGGCGCGCGCTTGGTCGCGCCGCTGCGGGAGGCGGGCACGGTGCTGCTGGACAGCGTGGTGGAGCTGCCGTACACCGCCGTCGCATCGATCCACAACGACCCGGTGGACCCGCTGCCGGTCTGCGAGCGTTCGACCCTACTGCGGGACCTGACGCCCGCAGCCCTGGACCGGATCGTCGGGCTGGCCGGGGAGGGGTCCGAGGTTCCGGTCACGGTGGTGGAAATCCGTCATCTCGCCGGCGCGCTGCGCCGGGCCCCGCAGGTGCCGAACGCGGTGGCCAACCGGGAAGCGGCCTTCCTGCTCTTCGTGGCCAGTGTCACCGCGCTGGACGCGGTGCCGGCGCACGTCGCGTACCACGCCCGGATCATCGAGGAACTGGCGGAGTGGGACACCGGTCGCGCATTCGCCAACTTCCTCACTCCCGGTAACGGGGCGGCCGACCACGTCGCCTCCGCATACCCGCCCGGCGTGTACACGCGTCTGGTCGAACTCAAGCGGCGCTGGGATCCTGACAACCTGTTCCGGTTCACCCACACCATCCACACCGACTGACCGCATTGCGGTATCCGGCGCCCTGGACAGGCGCCAACATCGGTGCCAACGGTAATCGGCGGCACACCATACGACAGACTCGGCATCCCGCCGCCGAGTCTGTCGTATATTCGGACCGACCTCATCTGGCAAGGGCGGGAATGGTACACAAGCTGCGACCAGGTGACCAGGAGCCCGCCGGCAGCTCGATGGTGCTGTGCCACCGGCTGATCGGTCGGGATGTCGAGCTGGCCCGAATCGAGGAGTTGCTGCGGCGGACCGACTCCGGCGGCGGCGGTGCGCTGCTATTGCAGGGCGAGCCGGGCGCCGGCAAGTCCGCCCTGCTCGCCGCCGCCACCGCCGCGGCGTCCTCCCGAAGGATGCGGGTACTCGGCTGCGTGGGCGCCGCCACCGAGACCCATCTGCCCTACGCCGGCCTCCAGCAGGCCCTGCGGCCGGTGCTGCCGATGGTCGACCAGCTACGGCCGGCGCAGCGGAACGCGCTGGGCGCGGCGCTGGGGCTGACCGACGGTACCGTCCAAGGGCCGTTCCGGGTCGGGCTGGCCACGCTCGAACTGCTCACCTGGTACGCCGCGGAGCGGCCGGTGCTGCTCACGGTCGATGACATCCAGTGGCTCGACCGGTCTACCTGCGACGTGCTCGCCTTCGTGGCGCGTCGGCTGTCCCACGACCCGGTGGTGATGATCAGCGCGGGGCGGGCGCAGGAACTCGCCGACAACCCGATCGCGTCGATCGACCTGTCGTCGGCGCGGCTGGGTGCGCTGGCCGAACCAGACGCCGCCGCCCTGATCCGGCGGCACGCCGCCGACCTTCCCGGCGACGTGCTGCGCCGCGTGCTGTCGGCCTCCTCCGGCAATCCACTCGCCCTCGTCGAGTTGCCCAAGGCACTGCGCCATTCGAGCACGGAAGTCCTCGCCGGGAGCGGCCTCCCCCTCACCGCGCGGCTCGAACGTGCCTTCGGGGAGCAGTTCGATGACCTGCCGGCCGACGCCCAGGCCGTGCTGGCGGCGGCGGCGCTCAACGACGGCGGGAGCGCCGCCGAGGCGAGCGAGGCCGCGGCCCGGCTCACCGGTATGGGGGCCGGCGTCGACACCCTCGCCGCCGCCGAGACACGCGGCATGGTGACCATCGCCAATGGCCGGCTGTCCTTCCGGCATCCCCTCGTCCGTTCGGCGATCTGCCAGTCCGTGTCCCCGGCGCGGCGGCGCGAGGTGCACGCGGCGCTCGCCGACGTTGTCGCCGACCCCGTCCGTCGCCTCTGGCACCGGGCGGACGCGAGTGCGGGCCCGGATGACGGGTTGGCGGCGGAGCTCGAGCAGTTGTCGACGAGACTGCTGCAGCGGGGTTCTCCGGCGACGGCGGCGGCCGCCCTGGAGCGGGCGGCCGGGCTGTCCAGCGCCGACAGCGAGCGGGGCCGGCGACTGATTATCGCGGTGCACATCCACTCCGGCAGCGGCGCGTACGAGGACGCAACCCGGCTGACCAACCTGCCGCAACTGCCCTCCGACGCGCTGACCCGCTCCTACCTGCGGATCGTCCGGCAGTTCACCGAGGGCCGCTGGATGAGCGCCGAGAGCATCCCGACACTGGTCGAGGCCGCCCGCCGCTTCCACGCCGCGGGGGCGACGGAAGCTGCGATGCTCGCGTTGCTCGGCGCCACCACGGCAGGGTGGTGGGGGGACGCCAGCGCCGAGGCATGCAGTCCGCTGCTGGCCATTGCACAGTCGCTTCCGGTGCCGGCGGACCACCCCGCGCAGATCCTGGTGTCCGCCATGGCCGAACAGCACGAGCGTGGCCCCGAGATCCTGCGACAGCTGCGCGACTTGCCGCTGGGTGGGCCAGACCGGGGCATCCACGCGCTGGTCGAGATCGGCACCGCGTTGGGCTACCTGGGCGCCCTGCCGGACTACTACCGGTTGATGGCGACCGTGGCGGACAGCACCCGCGCCGACGGCCAGTTCGCCCTGCTTGCCATGGTGCAGGCCATGCAGTCGTGGGTGGGCCTGCTGCTCGGCCGGGCCGGCGCGGCGGCCGCGGCCGCCGCGGAGTGCCGGTCACTGTCACCGCCGAGTGGTCCGGAGCGCACCTCCGAACTGGCCCGGCTCGCCGAGGCGATGTTGGCGGCCCGGCGCGGCGAAGTCGACAAGGCCGAGTCGGCCGCGGCGGTGGCGGAGGCGGCGCTGCTGCGCGCCGGTGCCCACCCGCTGCTCGCCCTGGTGCAAATGGTCCGGGGAACCGCCGCCCTCGCGACCGGGGAGTTCGAGTCCGCGTACGCGCATCTGGTGCGCATCTTCGATCCGTCGGACATCGCATACAACGACCGGATGAAGGCGTACGCGGTGGTGGAACTGGTCGAGTCGGCCACTCTGGCCCGGTGCCCCGAGCGGGTCCGCGACCTGCACCGGCAGTGGGCGGCTGAGGCTGAGCGGACGGGTTCGCCGCACCTGACGATCGGCGTGGCGGTAACCGCGCCGGTGTTGTCCGCCGATCCGCAGACCGCCTTCGACGCCGTGTTCACCGACGCGCTCAACCAGTGGCCCGTCCACCGGGCGAAGGTGTTGCTCGCGTACGGCAGATGGCTGCGGCGCAACCGACGGATCAGCGAGTCCCGCGCCACGCTACGCGCCGCCCAGGACCTCTTCGACGCCCTGGAGATGCCGCCCTGGAGCGAGCGGGCGGCTCAGGAACTCCGCGCCTCCGGGACGCAGGCCCGGGGTCGGCCCGCCGTGACGCCGGGTCGGCTCACCCCCCAGGAGCGTCAGATTGCGATCTTGGCTGCGGAGGGGCTGACCAACGCCGAGATCGCCGAGAAGCTGTACCTGTCGTTCCGGACCGTTCGCACGCACCTGTACCACATATTCCCGAAGCTGGGTGTGACATCCCGAACGGAACTGGCGACGGTGATGTCCGCCGACGTCCTTGATGGGTAATTTCGCGGCGAATATCGGTCACGTCATAGGTCATGCGTCGTACGCCTCGGACCACTCCCCGCCCTACCGTTGACTTATGATCGACCAGCGACACGACGCGCCACCGCCACCGGACTGGACCTTCTCCGTCCTCGGACCGTTGCGGGGGTGGTACCGCGACACCGAGGTGGATCTCGGCTCCCGCCAGCAGCAGGCGGTCCTCGCGGCCCTGCTGCTGCGCGACGGCGCGCAGGTGGGCATCGAGGAGTTGGTCGACGGCCTGTGGCGGGATGCCCCGCGCGCCGCCGTCGGGACCGTCCGCACCCACCTCTCGCGGTTGAACCGTCTCCTGAACCCCTCGGGCGATGCGGATCGGGTCATCCGGTCGGCCGCCGGCGGCTACCATCTGCCGTCGGCCACCTTCAGCCTGGACCTGACCGGCTTCCGCCACCTGCTTGACGCGTCCTCGACCGCACCGACGGACGACGCGGCACGGGGCCTGCGGGCCGCGCTGCACCTGTGGTGCGGCACGGCGTTGCTCGGGCTACCTGGGCCGTACCTGGAGGGCCAGCGTCGCCGCCTCATGCTGATGCGGTCGGCCGCGCTGGAGCGGCGCATCGCCATCGACATCGAGCAGGGCAGGTGCGTCGAGGCGCTGGCCGACCTGGTCGTCGTCGCCGCCGAGCAGCCGTACGACGAAGCACTCTGCGCGCTGCACATGCGCACCCTCTGGAAGCTGGGACGCCGGGCTGAGGCACTGGCCGAATACCACCGTATCCGCGGGCTCCTCGCCGCGGAGGTGGGCGTCGACCCCGGCCTCGCCCTCCAGGATCTCTACCTGCGGATACTGTCTAGTGCGGACAACGCCGGCAGGCTGCGGCGTAAGCTACCGCGCAGCCCTGGTCGGTCGATGATGCTCCTCGGTGCCGGCGGCGGGTAGCCCCCCGACCGGGTCGTCCGGGCTAACCCGCCCGGGTGTAGCGGTGCTTGACCCCAGGTGGAAAGTACTCGGCGTCACCGGTGGTGCGCATGTCAACCCGCGGCAGCTGTCGTCCGGATGGTACGTAGTGGGCGAACTCGCTATTGAGCCGCAGCAGCGCGGCGTGCACCGACTCGGTCAGGACAGCGGCGCGCGCCAGTTCGGGGTGGATCCCCGGAGCCAACTCCACCACGACGGAGAGCGCAGGTTCGTGCTCGGCATCGGTCGTCACGCCGAGCACGAACTTCCCGGTCACCCACTCCGCGACGTCGGGGTGTTCCAGTCCTGCCGCGATGTTCTCCGGATAGACGTTCGCACCGAAGTACGAGACGGCGAACAGGGAACGGCCGAAGACGTAGACGAAGGGCAGCGCGGGCGCACCCCGTGTCGGGACGGCGTCGCCGGCGTGGGGATCGCCCTCCACGACCGCCGCGAGTGGATCGAAGCCCCGGTCGCGGCAGAAGCGCAGCATCCGCTGGTACGGCACGACCCCACCCTCGTCCGCGATGTGGTAGCGGACCAGCGGCACCTCGCCGTCACAGCTGAAGACGAGGGTGTGCCCGTGCGTCTCGAAGTAGCGGGTCATCGGGTCGTACTGCACCAGTGTGGGGAGCCGGTCGGCACCGAACAGTTCCCGTGCCGCGGCCGGGTTCGCGGCCAGGAACCGACGGATGGTGATGCTCAACGGCGTCTCGTTGCCGAGCACCCCCGCGTCGGCCGTGCCGTACAGCGACGCCGAGTCGAAGGCCGGCCGGGACATCCCCGCCCGGCGGCCCACCAGGTCGCGCCATTGCTCGCTGAACACCTCGCCGGCGAGCAGCAGCCGGATCGAGTACCGGGGCCAGTCGATGTCGCGTTCAACGCCAGCGTCGATGAGGCCCTTGAGGAAGGGTGGATAGCCGGCCAACACCACCTGGTCGAAGTGCGGTCCGAGCTCGGTGACGACGCGGAGGATCTCCTCGACGTTGTTGCCGGGAGTGGCGATCGTTATCGCGTAGCCGCGGCTGGCGAGGTGACGCCAGCAGGCGGCGGTGTACATCCCGCCGACCCAGTTGCCCAGCGCGAAGCAGACCACGGCGAGGGTGCGCCGGGTGTCGGCCCGGAAGCTGCCGTGCATGACCTGCTCGAACCGTTGGCTGACGACCAACTCGTCCACCGTCGAGCGGGGCCACACGGTGGGCTGCCCGGACGAGCCCGAGGAAACCGCCACCACGTCGCAGCCGTCCAGCCGGCCGCCACGGCACAGGTCGGGCAGCGGGTACCGGCGCTGGTAGCCCTCCTTGGTCAACAGGGGAATCCGCGCGAAGTCGTCGACCGCTTGGATCTCCGTCGGATCCAGGCCGTGCGCCTCCAGAAAGCTCCGATAGGCCGGCACGGTGGCCGCCACATCCTGGAACAGCTCCAGCGCCCGGGTCGCCTCGTCCTCGTCTTCGCTCCACTCGTTCGGTCCGAGCCAGCCCGGCACAGCGGTCGTGCCCAGCGCGTAGCGGTTTAGGTCACGCATCACGGTCTCCCTAGGGTCGGCCCAGCAGCGGGGCATAGTTGTCACGAAATATCCGCTGGCCGTACGCGCTTAGGAGCGGGTTGCGAACGGCGGACGGCAGCCCAATGGAGCGGTCGCGGCGGCGGGTCTGGGCGAGTACCCAGTCGGTACGGGGGCGACGGCGTGTCTGGAAGGCGGCCAGCGCGGCGGGGATATCCGCCGCCTGGCGCAGTGACTCGGCGAGCACGATCGCGTCCTCGAACGCCATCGCGGCGCCTTGAGCCATGTTCGGCGAGCAGGCGTGTGCTGCGTCGCCCACGAGCAGCACCGTGCCGCGTATCCAGGTCGGGAGCACGACCTCCTCGTTCGGGCCCGCGTGCCCCCTGCCGTCGGTCTGGCCCAGCAGGGTCGGTACCGGCTCGGCGAACATCGCCAAGGCCACCTCCCGCCAGTCCGACCGCGCGCCACCCGGGCCGGTGTTCAGGTAGCAGTAGAGTTGCCGCCCGTTGATCGGGATGGTGAGGAACTGGATCCCGGGTCCGAGCTGCACCGACCACGCGGTGTCGGTGTCGGTGCGGGGAGCGAGGAAGCGATAGGCGTACTGGTCGAGCCGCCGCGCCAGACCGTCGCCGAAGGCGAGCCGCCGGACCGTGGAGTGCACGCCGTCGGCGCCGATGATCAGGTCGTAGATGTCACTGCTGCCGTCGTTGAACTCGACTAACGTCCGGCTGCCCACCGCGGTCAGGCTCATGGGGGTCAGACCCCAGCGCACGGGCTGGCCTTCCAGCGCGTCCAGCAGCCTGCGGTGCAGTTCGCTGCGGTGCAGGGCGAGGCACGGGCCGACGTCACGCCACATCCCGTCGACGTCGACCTCAAAGAGCCGCCGGCCCCGCGAGGTCGCGGTCCGTTGGCGCTCGATCCGGACGGCGATATCCGCGACCGGATCGAGCAGGCCAAGCTCACGTAGCGCGCGGGTGGCATTTCCGGGCAGGTAGATGCCGCTGCCTGCGGGAGCCGGACCGGCTAACCGCTCGACGACGTGGATCTCGGCCCCCCAGTCTCGCAGCGCATGGACGAGGGACAGGCCGGCAAGGCCGGCACCTACCACGAGCACCCGAATACCGTCGCCACGCATCCCGGATCCCTTCCATCGTCCCCGCCGGGCCGCCGATCCGGCGGGACGGCGGTACTGTCCACCGCGGCCGACGGTAGCGAGCGGAGATCAACGACGTGTTGACGTGAGCCGCGACGGCATCCCGCCGGCGACGTGAACAACCCCTCGTCGACGTCCGTAGTCCAGTTCATGAGCTTGAGTTGGACAGCGGGCGTGCTGGCGTTGACGCTGGCGAGCGCCCCCGCCCCCGGGGAACCCCCCGCGCTGCCGGCGACCGAGACCGGCTCCTGCGTAGGTCGGTCCCCGGTTACGGCCACCGACATGTCCTGGCCACAGGGCCGGATGGCGCCGCACCTGGTGTGGCCGCTGACCGGCGGCCGCGGGACGGTGGTGGCGGTGGTCGACACCGGGGTGAGCCGCGTCAGCCCGTCCCTGGCCGGCGCGGTGCGATCCGGCCGGGACGTGGTCACGGGCGGCCCCGCCACGGATGACTGCCTCGGCCGGGGCACCGCGCTCGCGGGGATCGTCGCGGCCCGCCCGACGCCGGGTACGGCGATGGCCGGAATGGCGCCCGAGTCCGAAGTCCTGCCGATCCGCGTGGTGGATCCCGCCGGACGGGTACCACCGGACGCCCTGGCCGATGGCATACGGGCCGCCGCCGCCGAACGGGCGACGGTCATCCTGGTCGGGGCGGGTGTTCCGATCGACAGTGCCGGCCTGCGGGCCGCCGTGGCCGAGGCCGTGGCCGCCGACAGCCTGATCGTCGCCGTGGCGACGACCGGCGACGACGGCTCCGAAGTGTCCTACCCGGCGGCCTACCCGCAGGTGCTGGCGGTTACGGGCGTCAACGTCGACGGCGCGCCGATCGCCGCCGGCGACCCCAGCCAGGCCGGCGGCCGGCAGGGGAGCGTCGACCTGGCCGCACCAGCCGCCGGCGGTTACAGCATCGGGCCGGCTGGACCGGGGCACTACCGTGTCGGCGGCCCTGCCGTGGCCGCCGCGTACGTGGCCGGCACGGCGGCGCTCGTCCGCTCGTACCATCCCGGTCTGGGTTGGTCGCAGGTTCGCGACCGGCTGCTGGCGACCGCCGAGCCGCCGCCCGCCCGGTACGCCGGGGCACTCGGCGCCGGCACCGTCGACCCGTACGCCGCCGTGTCCGGCGTGGTGGCCCGCCCGTCGTCGCCACCGACGCTCCGGGGCGCGGCGGTGGTCCTGCCGGGGCCGCCGAACACGGACCCGGCGATCCGGATCGCCGGGATCGCCGGCTCGATGCTGCTCGCCGTCGCCGCCGCGACCGCGGCGGTGGCCCTCACTCTCCGGTCGGCGCGGCGGCGTCGACGGTAGCCGCCGGCTCGGACCAGGCGGTCTGGATCAGTCTGCTGCCCCGGCGGGTGCAGAGTAGTGCCCGTCCGGGCGGCAGGTGGCGCGGCTTGGTCCCGCCGAGCAGCGGGCCCTCGGTCGGCGGGCAGGACAGCGCGATGTCCGGGCTGTTGGTCTCCTGGAGTCGCCGGATCAGCGGATCCATCGACATCCGGGACAGGTTCGCCGCGCCCCGGGTCAGCACGAGGTGAAAGCCGATGTCGGCACCCTGTTGCAGCAGCGGGACGAGCGGCTGGAGCGGGCCGTCCATGCCGGCGAGCATCTCGTAGTCGTCCACCAGCACGAACAACCGTGGTCCGGACCACCAGTCGCGGCGGCGGAGCTGCTCGGGGGTGATGTCCGCGCCGGGCACCCGGGGCCGCAGGCCGGCCAGCGCGTCGGCGACGGTGGCCCGGGTGGACTCCGCCGAGACCGAGTAGCCGAGCCGGTACTCCGCCGCGATCGCGTCGAACAGCGTCCGGCGGTAGTCGACCAGTAGAACGCGCGCCTCCTCCGGGGTGAACCGGGTGGTGATCGACCGGGCCAGGTGGCGCAGCAGGTTCGACTTACCGCTTTCCGCGTCGCCGAGCACTGTCAGGTGGGGCACCTCGCCGAAGTGGTGCCAGACGGGTGCCATCCGCTCCTCGTCGAGACCGATCGGCACCCGCAGGTCACCTTCTGGGGCGGGCAGGCTGGCCACTTCGAGCACGGCCGGCAGCGTGCGCACCGGTGGGGCCGAGGGACCGGTCCAGAAGTCCGCGACCGAGGCGGCGAGGTCCCGTGCTCCGGCCGGCACCGAGTCGGCGTCCTCGATCCCGTCGATGCGCGGCAACGCGCCGAGGAAATGCAGCTTGTCGGGGGTCAGCCCGCGCCCGGGCACCTGCGGCACGGTGGCCGCGAGCCGCAGGTCGATGGTGGAGTCGACCGGGTCGCCGAGGCGCAGCTCCAGCCGGGTGCCGATCTGGTCGCGCATCCCGTGGTGCACCTCCGACCAGCGCGACGCGGTGAGCAGCAGGTGGACGCCGAAGTTCAGTCCCCGGGCGGTGATCTGCCGCACCGCCGCGTCGACCGCCTCGAACTCCTGGCGCAGCGTGAACCAGCCGTCCACGACCAGGAAAACGTCGCCGTACGGGTCGTCGGTGATGTCCCCGGCGGCCCGCTGCCGCCGGTAGGTGGCCATCCCGTCGATGCCGCGTTCGGCGAACGTCCGTTCCCGGCGCGCGATCAGGCCCGTGATCTCGGCGATGGTGCGCCGCACCCGGTCCTCGTCAAGACGCCCGGCGACGCTGCCCACATGCGGTAGGTCGGCGATGGTGGCGAGCGTGCCACCGCCGAAGTCGAGGCAGTAGAACTGCACCTCGGCGGGGCTGTGGGTCAGCGCCAGCGCCGCGATGACGCTGCGCAACAGGGTGCTCTTGCCGCTCTGCGGCCCGCCGGCCACGCCCAGGTGCCCACCGACGCCGGACAGGTCGACGGTGAGCAGCTCCCGCACCTGCTCGGCCGGCTTGTCGATGTAGCCGACCGGGGCGACCAGCCGGCCGTTGCCAGGCCACCGCGCGGCCGACAGACCCCGCTCCGGGTCGGGCTCCAGCGCGGGCAGAAGCTGGTCGAGCGTGGGCGCGGCGGCCAGCGGCGGCAGCCACACCTGGTGGGCCGGCGGGCCCTGGTTCTCCAGCTGCGACACCAGCACCGACATCACGCTGGCGACCTGCTCATCGGTCCCGTCCGGCGCGGCGTCGACCTCCGGCTCCGCCGGCAGCGGCTCCGTGTGCCGGTGCGGCACGTGGTCCAGCAGGTACGGCACCACCTGGCGCTGGACGATCTCCTGCCGCACCCGGGCCGTCTTGGTCCGGTGGGCACCGGAGACGTAGGCGGCCTTGAACCGCACCAGCGTCGACACATCGGTGCGCAGGTAACCGTTGCCCGGTGCCGACGGCAACTCGTAGGCGTCCGGCACGCCGATCACCGACCGGGACTCCAGCGCCGAGAAGGTCCGCAACCCGATCCGGTACGACAGGTGCGACTCCAACTGTCCGATCCGGCCGTCATCGACCCGCTGGCTGGCCAGCAGCAGGTGCACCCCGAGGGAGCGGCCGAGCCGGCCAATCATCACGAACAGATCGATGAAGTCCCGGTGGGCGGCGAGCAGCTCGCTGAACTCGTCCACCACGATGAACAGGGTCGGCAGCGGGTCCAGCTCGGCGCCCTGGGCACGGGCCCGCTCGTACTCCAGCACCGAGCTGTAGCCGCCGACGGCGCGCAGCAGCTCCTGCCGGCGGACCAGCTCGCCCTGGAGGGCGTCGCGCATCCGGCCGACCAGCGCCGCCTCGTCGGCCAGGTTGGTGATCACTGCGGAGGTGTGCGGCAGCTCGTCCAGGCCGAGGAAGGTAGCGCCGCCCTTGAAGTCGACCAGCACGAAGTTGAGGGTCTCCGAGGAGTGCGTGGTGGCCAGCGCCAGCACGAGCGTGCGCAACAGCTCACTCTTGCCCGAGCCGGTGGCGCCGATCAGCATCCCGTGCGGACCGGAACCGCCCAGCGCCGACTCCTTGATGTCCAGCTCCACCGGGGTGCCGTGCCGGTCCACCCCGATCGGCACCCGCAGCCGCTGCGCGACGGGCCGGGTGGCCCACAGCTCACCGAGGTCCAGCGCGCGGGGATCGGAAATGCCGAGCAGGGTCGGCAGGTCGAAGTCGGTGCTCATCGCCTCCCGATCTGGCTCGGTGGCGAGCGCGAGCCGGTACGGCGAGAGCAGCCGAGCCAGCGCGGTGGCGACCGGCACGCCGAGCGAGTCGGGGGTGGCCAGCCGGGTGTGCACCGGACTGCCCACCCGGTCGGGGCGGATCATCTCCAGTGTCTCCGCGTCGACGGAGAGGCACAGCACCTCCTTGTCACCGCTGACCGCCGGGTTGTCCAGGTCAAGGAGCAGCGCGTTGCGATAGCCGCCGCTGGTGAAGCGGTTTCCGTTCGGCAGCCGGCCGCCGTCGCGGATCACCAGCACGTACGGCTCGTCCCGGGTCACCCGGGCGTCGCGCTCGAAGCGGGGACGCTGGGTGAAGCCCTCACCGAGCATGCGTTCGATCCCGTCGATGCCGTCGGCGACCAGCCGGGCCTGTCCCGCGGCGTCCTGCTCGCTGTGGTGCTGCAGGTGCGGCAGCCACTTCGCCCACTCCCAGGCGGCGGCTCCCTCGGTGCCGACGCAGAGCGCCACCGTCACCTCCTCCGGCGCATGCAGGGTGACCAACTGCGCCACCAGCGCGCGCACCAGCGCCCGTGCGAGTTCCGGGTCACCGGCGACGCGGATCTCGGCGAAACCGGGCAGGAACAGCGACACGGGCAGCCCCGGTACGCTGCCGTAGGCCCGGATGAACCGGCGTAGCGACTTGGCGGCCAGCGGCTCCAGATCCTCGATCGGTTTGGTCTGTAGCGGGGTGATCCGTACCGCCAGCCGCTGCTCGCCGGTGCCGACCCGCACCTCCAGGAAGTCCGGGTGACTGGGACGGCGTTCCCACCGCCGCGACGTCATCGCCAGCGACCACAACGCGCCCGGCTCCGGATCCCGCCACAGCGCCGCGTCACGTTGCTGAGTGACGTACCGCCGGACCCGGCGCCGGTGCTGCGCCAGGTGCCGCAGGTAGTCGCGTCGCTCGGCGCCGGTGCGCTGCTTGCGGTTACCGCCGCCGGTGACCAGCTGGCCGAGCATCATGCCGCCCATCGCGACGACCATCATCCCGGACATCATCCAGCTCATCGGGCCCCGCGAGGAGCCGCCGCCGCTGAACATCAGCGCCATGACGCCGGCCATCAGGGCCATCGGCAGCACCATCAGGACCATCCGCAGCCCGTTGGACTGCTGCTCGGCCAGCTCCGGTGGCTCCTGAAGGCTCAGCTCTCCGCTCGGGGTCTCCGGTCCGCTGCGCCGGGCCGGCCGTTTGAAGATCACGGTCGCCATGGGTTCGCCTCTCTCTACGCGGACGGGAACGTCCCTGGCCACTACGTCACGGCACCGGAATCGGGTCAGCAAAACTTTTCGCACCGGCGTGAACCAGCTGCCGCCGCCGACCGAAGTACCCGTCGTGGCAGGTGAGGTGACGGGCGACATGTGCCGTCTGGTGGTGTGCGGACCGGACCGGCGTGTCGACGTGGCGGTACCGGAGCAGGTGGTGATTGCCGACCTGTTGCCCGTGCTGCTGCGCCAGCTCGGCGACAACCTGGCCGACGCCGGGCTCGACCACGGTGGCTGGGTCCTGCAACGGCTCGGCTCGCCGGCTCTGGACGAGAACGGCAGCGTCAGCTCGCTGGGACTGCGCGACGGCGACGTCGTACACTTGCGACCGCGCGCGGAGCAGATCCCGCCGGCCGCCTTCGACGACATGATCGACGGGGTCGCCGCCGGCCTGGCGGCCCGCAGCGGCCGGTGGAAGCCGGAGATGACCCGTTGGGCGGCTCTCGGCGGCCTGGCCCTGGCGCTGGTGGTCGGGGTGATCGCCCTGGGCCTACCGGCGTCGCCGGCCGGGCGGGCGACCGCCGCCGGCCTCACCGCCCTGCTGCTCGCCGCGGCCTCGGCGGCGGTGGGCCGGGCCGTGGGCGACCGGCCCGTGGCGATCCTGTTCGGCGGCGGGGCGCTGGGTTATGCCGCCCTGGCGGGGTTGAGCCTGCCGGACCTGACGCTGGCTGCCGCCTCGCTGCGCCTGGGCGGCCCGCACGTGTTCACCGCCGCCGTCGCCGTGGGTGCGGCGGGGCTGGCCGCCGGGCTCGCGATCGGCGCCGCCCGCCTCGCCGTCGTCACCGTGGCGACCGCGGTCGGCGTGGCTGCGGCGGGCGCCGCGGCGGTCGCCTTCCTCGGCGCCCCGGCCACCGCCACGGCCGGGGCGGTCGCCGTGGTCGGCACGGTGGCCGCGACGCTGGTGCCGGTGACCGCGTTCCGGATGGCCCGGATGCGGCTCAAGCCACTGCCCACCGAGCCGGAACACCTCCAGGAGGACATCGACCCCGAGCCGAGCGGGCCGCTGCTGGCCGGCGCGGCGGTGGCCGATCGGTGCATGACCGCTCTCTACGCCGGCCTGGCCGTGCCGACCACGGTCGCCTTGGTGCTGCTCGGTTTCGCGCCCCGCTGGGACACGCTCACCCTGATCCTGCTGGTGGCGCTGGTCCGGTTGCT
Organism: Micromonospora sp. WMMD1082; assembly: GCF_029626175.1. Taxonomy (NCBI): domain Bacteria; kingdom Bacillati; phylum Actinomycetota; class Actinomycetes; order Micromonosporales; family Micromonosporaceae; genus Micromonospora; species Micromonospora sp. WMMD1082. The sequence continues at coordinate 3,861,495 of NZ_JARUBM010000002.1, forward strand.
CTCGCTGCGGCCGATGACCAGCGCGTGGCACCGGCTGGCCCAGGGCGCGCCGGCCGTGCTCGGCCTGTGTGCGGCCGCGATCGGCGCGCTGACCCTGGCGCCCCTGGCGTGGCGGCCGTACGCGGCGGTGGCCGTCCTGCTCCTGGCCGGGCTGCTGGCCATCGCGGCCCGCCTGCTGCCGGGCCGGCGGCTGATGCCGTACTGGGGGCGGATCGGCGACCTGGCCCAGACGGTGGCCACGGTGGCGACCATCCCGGTGCTGCTCGCCACCTTCGGCGTCTACCAGCACGTCCGCGCGATGGGGGGTTGAGCCGTGCAGTCCCGTCGTGACCAGGTGCAGGCACAGTCGTACGTGCTGGGCCGGTTGACCGCCGCGCTGGTGGCCGGTGATCCGGAACGGGCGGAGAACCCGCACCGCCGGACCCTCGTCGGTGTCGTCTGTGGGGTGCTGGTCGCCGCCCTGATGCTGGCCGGTTTCGGAATCTACGGGTATCTCCGTCCCGGCGGGTCGAGCGCCTGGCGCAAGCCCGGCACGCTGGTGCTGGAGAAGGAGACCGGCAGCCGGTACGTCTACACCGGCGACCAACTGCGGCCGGTGCTCAACTACGCGTCGGCGCGGTTGCTGTTCGGCGGGGACCCGCCCCGGGTGTCGGTCTCCAGCCGGTCCCTGACCACCGTGACCCGGGGGCTGCCGGTCGGGATCGTGGCCGCCCCGGACGCGCTGCCCGGCCCGGGCGCGCTCGCCGACGCCGGGTGGACCTCGTGCGCGGTCGGCGGGGCGGATCGGGCAGGCGCGGGCGGCTCCGGGCTCGTGCTGACCGTCGCGGGCGGGCACACCGGCGCGCCGCTGGGCGGCGATGCGGTGGTCGTGCGTCCCGTCGGCGACCGGGGCGAGCGCGCGAACTACCTCGTCTGGCAGGGGCATCGGCACCGGCTCGGTGCGGCGTGGATGGCCCGGGTCTTCGGGTACGACGGCCCCGCCGAAAGCGTGGACAGCCGGTGGATCGACCTGCTGCCCCCGGCGTCGGACATCGACCCGGTGCAGGTGCCCGGCCTCGGCGAGCCGGGTCCGACGGTGCAGGGCCGCCCGACCCGTATCGGCCAGCTGTTCGTGGTCCGGCTCGTCGGAGCCGAGGATCGCTACTATGTCCTGCTGCGCGACGGGTTCAGCCCGCTGACCGCCACCGGGTACGCCATCGTGGCCGCCGATCCGGTGACCGCCCGCGCGTACCCCGACCGGGCGGTGACGCCGACGCAGGTCGGACCGTCGGCGCTGGCTCAGGTGCCGGTGTCGGGGCGGCGGCTGTTTCCGGAGGGCCTGCCGAGCGTGCCGCCGCCGGTCGGGGTGGCGGGCGAGGGGCGGTCCTGGTGTGTCCGGCAGCGCCCCGGCGGCCCGGTCGAGGTGGTCGCCGACACCCCGGCCGGCGGCGCGGCGGCCCGTACCGAGCTGGCGGCCGGGGCGGTCGCCGACGCGGTGCGGATGGCGCCCGGGGCCGGTGGGCTGGTCCGTTCCGGCCGGCCGGGCCAGGCGGCCGGCGGCCCGCTCTACCTGGTCACCGATGCCGGCCTGCGCTACGGCGTGCCATCGGACGCCGCCGCCGCGGCGCTCGGCTACCAGGCGGCCGAGGCGGTCACCATCCCCCCGGAGTGGCTGCGCCTGCTCCCCGAGGGGCCCCTGCTCGACCCCGCCGTGGTTCGGGGGGAGTGACCGGACCACCTCATCTGCTATCAGCGAGATGTCAGCCCGAAACCGGAGGAAACCATGACTATCGACGTCAATGCCAAGTCCACCACCGACCTGTTGAACGCCTTCGAGACGGCGAAGGCGGAGAACCAGGCCGCCTCGACGGCGGTCAGCAACGCCGCCGGAACGCTGTTCAGTGGCTGGAGCGGGGTCGCCTCGAGCGCGTTCTCCAGCAGCATGGGCCAGTGGCTGGACGGCCTGCAGCGGGTGCAGAACGCGCTCGCCGGCCTTCAGGACAACATGGCCGCCTTCGCCCGCAGCAACGAGCGCACCGAGGACGACGCCCTCGCCGACGCCTCGACCTGGATCGGCGGCGGCACGCCGATGTCCCTGCCGACCGGATCCAGCGCCCCCAACCCGCCCGCTAGCTGGACCTGAGCAACCCCGTTTCGAATCCGAGGAGTAACACAGTGACCGACTTCAGCGTACGACCCGACAGCATGCTGACCACCGTTGACGAGATCAACAGCATCCAGGTCCGCATCGATGCCGCCATGGCCACGCTCAACAGCGTGGTCAACACGTTCGTCGCGGTCAACGCCGGTGACGCAGTCGAGGAGTACCGGATCGCCCAGACGGAGTGGAACGCCGGTCTCGAACAGATGCGGACCAGCCTCGCCCAGGCGGGGGTCAACCTCTCGGCGATCTTGGAGAAGTACCAGCAGGGTCAGCAGACCGGTGTGGCGATCTTCTCCGGCGGGCGCTGACCCGCCCGAGGGCACAGGTCATCAAGGAAGGCGGTAGCAGGCGATGCCGGGCGAGAACACCCCGATCGTCATCAATCACGAGATGATCAACGGGCTGGGGGTGCGGCTGAAGAACGCGGCCATCGGCGCTGACAACGTCGTCATGTACGGCACCCGGTTCGTCGACGAGCACGGCGCCACGCTGCCGCCTCCGAGTGAAGACCGGGTGTCGGAGACGGACCACCGGCTCGGTCCGGCGGCGCCACTTCCGGTGCTGGACCGGGTCCGGGTCGCCGCCGGCACCGCGGACTTCACGGCTGGCGCTGAGGTGGCCCGGTCGGTGGCGAACGTGGCACCGGTGGTCTTCAGCCGCATGACGAAGCTCCGCGACCGGCTGGACCGGTACGGGTTCGATCTCGACGCGTTCCTGGCCGAGAACGCCAACCTGGAGGACCTCAACCAGGTCACGGCCGCCTCGTTGCAGGAACACGTGACCTTCTACGAGATCACCGACGAGGGAGCGGGAAGGTAGCGCGGTGCCTCCGGGAGACGAGACGACCGACACGCCGGGGCCGGGGGGTGCCGGCACCGGCGGCGGGCCGTGGGATTGGGACAAGACGGTCAACGTGATCCTCGGTGGCGGTCAGTCGGGCCCGATCGACCGCGCCGACGTGACCGGCATCACCTGGATCGAGCACGAGGCTACCTGGCGTGACGAGGCGTGGAAGAACGGTACCTTCAACGACCGCAAGCCGTGGATGTACAACACTGAGAAGGACGTCATCCACTTCTACCGGTGGATAAGCAATCAGACCGGCTATGTCAACGACATCGACAACATCATCGTCAAGGTGCGGGTGCACCGCGACGAGTACCTGCCGAAGTGGCAGGACTGGTCGCACGGCTCGTACCTGGCCGTCCAGCCCCTCCTCGACAACGGGAACCATCCGGTGCTGGACCGGCAGTCCTTCGTCAATGCCGCCAACAGCTTCTATCTCGTCGAGCGGTGGCTGGACAGCACCAGCGCGATGGTCCAGCGGCAGATGGACGGCATCGACACGGAGGCATCCGGCTTCTCCGGGTCGGCCGCCGAGGCGTTCCACATCAACCTGGCGAACCTCCACCGGGACCTGACAGATCTGCACGGCGACCTCTCAAACAGGAGTCTCCAGAGCCCTACCGCGTGGAGCACGCTGCTGAACAATGGCGCCGACGCGATCGGCGAGTTCAACCAGGAGATGCGGGGAGCCTGGTATCACAAGCCACACTGGGCTGGCCCGGACCGCATCATCTACGGTCACTGGCTGGCGCTGGATCCCACGGTGGGCCCGACGCTGGAGGAGAGGCCTGACGAACGCGGCGTCTACCAGGCGGTGCTGGACAGCCTGGGCGGGAACTGGGAGACCAGTTCCGAGGCCGGCACGGCGTTCGGGCTGGCGAACTGGAACGTCACCTTCAATCTCAGCCTCGGTGACGACGACCCGGAGCTGATCCGCACGGTCGACATCCTGTACAAGGACTCCTGGAGAGTCGTCGACGAGTTGGCCAAAGCGCGCTGGATCAAGGGCATCCAGCGCGACCTCGACCACGTCACCGAGCGCGTGGTCCCGAAACTGCTCTCCGGGCTGGAGACCATCGTGCTGCGGACGCCCACCGGGGTCCCGGACCGCGACGGGCTGGGCGGCTCGTCGAACAACCCGGGCGGCGGTGGTGCGTCGCCGCCGCCACCGTTCTCCTTCGAGCTACCGCCGCCGACGATTCCACCGCCGCTCGACCTGAGCGGCCTTGTCCCGCCACCGGGAACCGGCGGCGGGGGAGTCACCCCACCGCCCGTCCTCGGCGGCGGAGCGGTTCCGCCACCCCTCCTCGGCGGTGGAGCCGTCCCGCCGCCCGTGCCCGGGGGGCGGTCTGTCGCGCCGCCCACGCTCGGCGGTGGTGGGATCGTTCCGCCCACGCTCGGCGGTGGTGGGATCGTTCCGCCACCCCGCTCGGGCGGCGGAGCCGGGATCGGCGGGCTGGACGGCCCGCGCGACCCGCTCACCGGCGGCGGAACCGGCGGTCTCACCGGCCCGGTGGTGGGCGGGCCCGGGCCTATCCGCCCCGGCGGGCTCGGCGGTGGCAGCCGACCCGGTGGTGGCGCCGGGGGCGGCGGCGGCTTCCTCGGTGGCGGGATCGAGGCGCCCGAGGGCGGCGCGTTGCCCGGCGGCGGTCCACTCGGGTCCACCATCGGTCGTCCGGACGCTGTCCTCGGCGGCGGTGGCAACCTCGGTGGACCCTCGGCGATCGGCGATGGTGCGCTCGACCAGATCGGCGGGCTCACCCCGACACCGTTCGGCGGGGGCCTGATCGGCGCCGCGCCCGACGGCCTCGGCGGCTACCAGGATCTCGCGAAGCTGAGCGCGGACACCGCCGCCCGGGATCTGGCCGGTACGTCGGCGGGCGGCTCCGCCGGTGGGCCCGGTGGCGGCTACCCGTTCATGCCCCCAATGGGCGGGATGGGCGGGCAGAACGCCGGCAAGCAGGAAGAGCGGGAACGCAAGACCTGGCTCACCGAGGACGAGGAGGTCTGGGGCACCGACCCGGGCGTGGTCTCCACCGTGTTGGGCCGGGAGCCGCTGCCCGACGCCGACGCCGAGCCGACGACGCGGCGCCCGGAGCCGGCGGCTACGCCCGGCTCGCCGTACGCGCCGACGCGCACCGAGACGACCAGGGCCACCCGTGGCCGGGCGTGAGGGAGGAAAGAGATGACCACACCGCTGCACAACCAGATCGAGCAGGCATACGCCGAGTTTTCCCGCCAGCGGGAGGCGTTGTCCGCGCTGGCGGCGGAATCGGAGCGGGCCGAGACCACCGTGACGTCGAAGAACCGGGCCATCTCGGTCACCGTCAACGGTCGGGCGGCGGTCACCTCGATCAGGTTCCCGATTAGCGCGTACCGCACGATGCCCGCCGCCGAACTGGGTAATCTCATCGTGGAGACCATCGAGGCGGCGCGAACCCAGGCGGCCAACGAGGCGATGGAGCGGTACCGGTCAAGCCTGCCCGAGGCGCTGTCCGATATGGACCCGCACAACGGTGGCCTGGACGTGGAGGCGATGTTCTCCCGCGCCGCGCGGATGATGAACGACGACCGGCTCGGCGATCTCCTCAACGGACAACGCGGAGGCGGTCGCCATGAGTGACCTGTGGAGCAAGGACGGCACGCTTCCCGCGCCGTTCGAGCAGTTCATGTCGCACCTGACCGACACGGCCGCGCGGCTGCGGGGTGGGTTGGAGGGCAATCTGCCGGTGCTCGCCGAGCGGCGTGGCGAGCTCGACAACGCCGTGGCGCAGGCGGTCGACCCCTCGGCGGAGTCCGCCCGCCGGACCCTGGCGGAGCTGGCCAAGATGCCGGCGTTGGACCAGGAGCGGGTGCGCCAGCTAGATGCCGTCCTCAGAAAGCAGGAGGAGTCCGCGCTGGACCAGGCGCGCGTCGGCGGCGGGCCACACCGGTAGACCCGGCGGCGGGGCGGAACGCCCCGCCGCCCCGGTCGCCGTACGGCAAGTGATTGAGTTGGTGGTGGTGCAAGGTGGCTATCGAGGCATCGCGGGAGTTGTCGAATTTCCTGTTGGTACTGACGGGAGAGCAGTTCCCGGCGGCGAACGAGGATCGTCTGCTGCGCCTGGCCGAGACGTATCGCCAACTGGAACGGGACCTGGCCAGTGCCGAGTCGCTGTTGCGGTCGGCGGTGGACAGCGTGCGTCGTTCGGCGCGGGGGCCGTCGGTGGAGGCCTTCACCCGCTCGATGGATGTCTACCTGTCGAGTTACCCGGGCTACCTGCCGACCGCCTCGCGGGCGGCCGGTGAGTACGCCGACAACCACCAGAACCTGGCGATGGAGGTCCAGTACGCCAAACTCATGATCATCGGTGGGGCGATCCAGATGATGATCGACCTGACCCTCGCGGCGGCGTTCGCCTGGCTGGACCCGACTGCGCCGCTACGCGCCATGGCGGTGGCCCGGCTGGTGATGCAGCTGCTGATGCGCAGCCTGATGCTCCGGATCCTCCAGGCGGTCACGCTCACCCAGATCATCGGCGTCGCGATGGAGGTGCTGCTCGACCTGATCGTGCAGCGCATGCAGATCGACCTGGGCACCCGGAAGACCTTCGACACCAGCCTGCTCGGGGCCAGCGCGGCGATCGGCTCGCTGGGCGCGCTGCTCGGCATGGGACCGGACGCCCTGGGTTCGCTGTTCTCGAAGCTGTTCAACAAGCCCGGCCCGACGCCGCCCGTACCGGGGCCGGGAGGTGCAACGCCCACTCCGAAGCCGACACCGACCCCCAAACCGGTCCCGGTGCCCCGGCCGGATCCGACGCCATCCGCCAAGCCGGCGCCGAGCCCCGCGCCGCCACCGACCCCCGTGCCGGGGGCGCGCGCACCCGACGGATCTAAACCTGCCCCGAGCCCTGCCCCGGCACCTCCGCCGGGCTCCGGTGCCGGCGGGGCCTGGTTGGCGGCCGGCGGGGTGGCCGGGGCTGTCGTCGGAGGGGCGATGGTCGAGTACCTGACTGAGGGCTTCTACGGCCTGATGACCGGAGAGGGGTGGACGGTCGGGGCAGCCGTGCTGCTCGGTGGTGCCAGCGGCGCCGTGCTGGACATGAGCGGCGGGGCGCTCGGCGACAAACTGAACGAGAAGTACGCGCCGTCGTGGTCGAGGAACACCGACCTCGCAGGATCGGCGACGCCGGGAGCCGGCAAGCCGGAGCCGGCGAAGCCGGCGTCGAAGGAGCCACCGGCACCGGCCGAGCCCGAACCCCTGCCACCGTATACGCCGGAACGGCTGCCGCCGTACCCATCGGAGGAGCGGCCGCCACCGTCTCCCGGCGTGGCCGGCCCGACGGCGCCGGCGGATGCCACCCGAACCGGCGATCCCGCCCCGTCCGACGGATCCGCCGGGACCGTGCCGGTGCCCGGCACCGTGCCGGCCGGCGGTACGGCCGTGCCCGCCGCGCCGGGTCCCTCGACCTCGGGCCTGGACGCACCGGTCACCACGCCATCCGATGCCCCGGCGCCGGTGCCGCCCCCGCCGGTGGACGCGCCGTCCACGGCGCCAGCCGGACCCGACCTGGTGCCGGCAACGGTCACCGGCACACCAGTAGCGCCGGCTCCGGCTCCGCCCGCCGCCGCACCCGCGGCTCCGCCCGCCGGGCCTGCCGCGGCCGGGCCGCGAGCGCTAGCCGCGACCGATGCCGGCACGCCGGGTCGGGACGTGAGCGGCGCCGAGCGGGCGAACCCCGGTGCACCGCAACCGGTGAGCCTGCCCGAGACCGGACTGGCCGGTCATCCGGCCGCGAGCCCGGCGCAGCCAGCAGCCGCCGGCCGCCCGGAGCGCCTTGGTGCGTGGGCCGGTGGCGACGGGCGCGGAACACCGGCCGGGGCCGCAGGGAGGCCGGACGGTGCCGGCGTCGCACGATCCGCCGCCGCATCCGTACCGGGCCCGGCGCATCCGTCCGCGGTCACCGTCGAGATCGGCTCACCCACCGAACTGTCGGCGCAGAACTCCCCCGACGGAGACGCCGCGCCGAGCGTCCGTCCAGTGGAGGCCAGGGAGACCCTGATCGTGGCGCCGGACACCCCGCCGGGCCGATCGGGAACACCGGAACCGCCGGCGCGACCCGGGCCACGGGAATCGCCGTCGGCGCGGTCGGAGGCTGGCGGGCCGCCGCTCGTCCCGAGCACCGTCAGCGGCGCGGTGACGGGCCATCCGCCGTACCGGTCGGCGAGTCTCCGGCGGATGGTCGGGCGCCTGGCCGGGGACCTGCCGGACCGCCCGGACCGGGGCGCCTGCCTCGTCTTCGTCGAAGAACTGGCGGTCCAGCTCTACGGGGCCGGCCGCCTGGCGGACCTGCTGCGAGCCGGTCGCACCCGGGACGACCTGGACCTGCGTCCGGGTCGGCCGGGACAGGGTGGAGCGGGGCGGGACTGGCAGCGCGTCGACTCGTGGGGGGAACTGGGCCGGGCGGTCACCGAGGCCGGCCCCGGTGCCGCCGCCTTCGTGCTGATGAGCTGGCCGAACGCGGATGTCGGGCACGCCATCGCGCTCTACCACACGGCCGACGGGCAGCTATGGCAGGCGGACGTCTCCACCGGCCAAGGCCACCATCTCGTACCCTGGTCGGCCGAGATGGAAGCGGACCCGGCGGCGGCCCGCGCGGTGGTGGTCGGCCCCGACGGCGTGGTGCTGCCCGTGCTGGCGGACCGGCCCGAGTCGACATCGGTGGCCCGGTCCCTCATCGATGCGCCGGTGTCCCGGGAGTTCCACGGCCGGCGTCTGCAACAGCAGGCCGTCGCGGACCCGTCGCAGCAGGCCGACTCGTCGCAGCAGGCCGACCCGCGCGTGGCACACGGCGTCCGGCCGGCGGTCGACGACTGGCTCACCGAGCTGACCGTGCAGCGAGCCCACGACATGTACCAGACGATCGACTCCGTCGAGGACGCCGAGATCACGGACCTTGCCGCCCTGCACGCGGCGCGAACGGCGGGGACACCGGTGGGCGGCCGGGATGACGTCGTGGCGCGGGCGTTGCGCGGTGGGCGATGGCTGAACGCGCGACTCCCGGAGTTGGCATCGGAACTGGAGGCACCGCTGGCGCGGTGGGCGCACGCCAACGCGATCTCCGACGCCGACCGGGATGCGGCCTTCACCGGAGCGGCCGAACTGTGGCTGCTGCGCCAGATCCGCGAGCATCGGCCGGAGGACAACGGCGACTGGCCCGCCGGGCCGGTGGAACGTGACGGGGGCGAGCACGACGCGGAGGCACCGGATCGGGCGGTGACGGACGACGACTGGGCGGCGGCCGAATGGTTCATGCTTCTCCAGCGGGTCGGCGAGGACGGGTTCCGGCGGCGGTTGGTACTGGAGGCACCCGCGACCGTCGAGGACCGCACGGAGGGCTCTGCGGCTCCTGGTCCGGTCGCCGGCCCGGTGCGGGACCTCGCGCCGGTCGCGCCCCCGGCGGATGACAGCACCGGTGTGGTGCTCTCCCACCCGCTCGAGCCGGGACGGCAGCAGCCTGTCGCCGCCGTCGGCCCGGCGGTGCCCTGGTACCTCAACACGAGTCGTGCCTTCGGCGACTTCATCGTGCTGGACCTGCGCGCCGACGATCCCGGGGCCACGGCGCAGCGCGTGGTGGACGCGTTGGACGCACGGGGACCGAGACATCCGCGCACGGACCGGAACCTGCCAGGCTGGGACGAGGCCGAGACCGCGCAGCTACGGACCGGAATCGCCGCGGTGGTGACGAGACTGCTGACGCCCTCGGCGCCGCCGCCGACGCTGGAGGGCCGCAACGAGCGGCGGAGAGAGTGGGAGGAACTGTTCCTCCACGGCGAGCGGTTCACCGTCGGCGACCGGGCCGTCTGGCTGGTGCCGAGGACATCCGGTCACGCCTTCGGCCAGAACCAGCAGGAGCCGGCGCGGACGTACGGGGTGTCGTTCGCCTCCGTCGAGAGTCAGCGGGACCGGGATACCGGCCGGGAGAAGGCCAGCGGCGAGTTGGGCCCTCAGGCCATCGTCGGGCTCGCGCGATGGGTCGGGGAACAGGTCTCCTCCCTGTGGTTCAACACCGCGCTCGGGCTCAGCTTTTCCCGCGAGTCCGAGGTGGGGGTGGCGTACGAGCACAGGGTCATCTCGGGGCGTCGGCTGTACCTGACCGAGTTCGCGACCCTCGGCGCCCGGGTCGACTTCGATGTCTACGTCGACGGCGTCCGGTGGCCGCGGGCCTCACTGGCCGGCGGTCCGATTCGGGCGGCGCTCCAGATACCCGTGGCACGCTCCCACGTCGCCCCCGCCGGGCAGTCTCCGATCATGCGGGTACCCCCCAACCAACCGCCGCAGAACATCCGCGCCTCGTTGACTGCCATCGATACGACGGCGGTCAGCGCGGAGATCCAGCGGGAGCTGCGCCGCCGCGGGTTGACCGCAGAGGAGACCGCCGCGATCGCCGGTCAGCTCGACGAGGTGCTCGGCGAGCGCAAACTGATGACCCGGTACCTCTGGTTGCTCGGCGGCGGTTCGATCGACGTCCCGGTGCTGCGGACCGACCGGGTCGCCACACCGCTGTCGATCGAGGTACGTCTGGAGCCGTTGACCTTCGAGGAGGTAGGCCACTTCCCGTTGGCGCTCCGGGACGACATCGGCATGTCCGGCTCGGTGGATACCGTCGAGAGCAGTTCCACCGCCGTGGGACTGGGGCTCGGTGGCTACCTGCGTGGCCTCTTCTCCGCTGTCTCGCATACCGGAGAAGAGGCCGCCGCGAGGGTGCGCGGGAACGTCAAGGTATCGATGGCTGTGAAATATACGCGGACTGCGGAATCGGCCAGCTCGCGTAGCTACGGAAACCACACGATCGTCCAGGAGAGCAGTCAGCTACATGCCTTCCGGGGCTTCGGGAGGATGCTCGTCACCATCACCGGGCCCTGGACCGGTCGGATCGCGGCACCGGTCAGGTACGAGATCAGTCTTCCAGCGGCGGCCCGGGACCAGTTCCTGCGTCAACTAGTGTTGACAAATGGCGCACCCGCAATCGGGCCTGCGCCGGCGAACCCCGCCCTGACCGGGATCCCGCGATCTCTCCCCGGCGAGGGCATCGGGGCGACGGTCGAGGTGGCCGGCGTCGACGCGCTGCAGGCACTGATCCTGCAGGAACTCCGGCAACAGATACGGGGCATCGGCCGCGGTCCGCTGACGGCGGCCGAGGAGCAGCGGGTGCGGGCCCGGATCGCCAGGCGGCTCGGCGCCCCGGCCCTGACCTCCGACTTCGCGGCCCTGTACTCGGGCGTGCGGATTCGGCTGCCCATCCGGGGCACGTCATTCGAGGTTTTCGTCCACATCACCTCCCACACTCCTCGGTCACGCCCGAGTCGCCCCGCAACGGAATTCACGATCAACAGGCGAAGTATCGTCGGTGTGACGTCCCAGGTAGGTCGGACCTCGTCGGTGCGTCCGTCGATCGAGCTACAAGGCTCCGCGACGATCTACACTTCCACGGAAGCCAGGTTCAACGCCGCGGTGTTCCTCGGAGGCGGGTACGAGCGGTCCCACGGGCGGAGCCTGGTCTGGCAGACCAAGCAGTACCGTCGTCTCGGAATAAGGGACCAGTTCGCGACCGACGTGGTCACGGTGACGCTCGGCGGACGAATGACCGGCCCGAACGACCGCAGAGCGGTCCTGGCTCCAGTGCTGCTGGAACAGACCGTCCTGCGGGCGACAACGGACGAGTGGGGCCGTCAAGAGCTGCTGCCCGCCCAGACGCCGCAGACGCCGGGTCCACTGCGGTTCCAGGCCCACGGCGCGTCCGGACTGGTGCCGATCTTCCGGGAATTCCGGAATCTGGTGCGATCGGCGGTCAGCCTCTACGCCCGGATGCACGGGCTCGGTCCGGACTGGCAGCGGGAGCAGACGAACTGGCCCGAGGCACTCCTGGCATTGGGGTCGCCCACATACTTCGAATCGCACTTCGCCGCCCTGGTCGGCCCACACGGACACCTCGTGCGGCTGCCGTCCCGGGACGGATTCGCCTCGGCCATCGAGATCCGGCTGACAATCCACTCCCCGCTCCTGCTCGGTACGAGAAAGGCGGAGATCGAGCAGTACTCGCAGGCGGCGCGGCAGGCCGCCGACCACTCGTCGCGCGGTGTCGAGATGTCGCTGGGCGGTGCCGGCGAGTTCCAGTACGTGACAGGAGTGACGGATGGCGACGAGCACGCCGACGAGGGCACGCGGTTCGCGCCGAGGGTGACCCTGGAGCGATCCTGGGCGGGCGGTAGGGCGACCGAGAGCGCCGATGGCAGCATCGACATCACCCGGATCACCTACGACGGCATGCTGCCGGCGTACGGCGCCGATCGGATCGAGATCCAACTCATCCCGCTGCGGTGGCAAGAGACGAGTGTGGTCGAATCCGTCACCCGGTGGACGCGCGCGATCCAGCGAATGGAACGGCCCACCCCTCGGCCACCGGTTCCGCCACCGGTGACGAAGGTCTACCGGACCGGCAATCGGCTGGGGCATCCCCTGGTCATGTACCTGCCGGAGCCCTTGGCGCGACGGCTGCACCTGCCCGAGGCCGTCTCCGCCCCCGAGGCCGCTCCGGTGGCCGTCTCCGGAGGTGAGACGCCCCCCGGTGGCGCGGCCGCCCCCGGCGACGAAGCCGCCGCTGCGGTCACCGGCTGGCGGAGCGTCGACCCGGCACGGACGCACGTCTTCAGCCACGTCGAGTGGTTGGAAGCCGACTCCGTCATGCGGTGGATCGACGCCGAGCTGACCGACCGGAACATGCTGCACGGCGACTACGGCCGGGCCTTCCACCACGACATCGCCGAGACGTACGCCTCGGACAAGCTGGAGGCTCTCCCGTTGGAGCTGTTCGGCAGCGGTGTCGTGCGGCATTACCCGTGGCACGGTCCGCTGTTCCGGGGAACGCTGTTCGTCCGGGTGACGGCCCGGGTCGAGCCCGGGTCGGACACGACGGAGCAGGAGACCCGCCCGGGAACCTCCTTGACGCTGCGCGCCGAGCGGCACCAGTCCCGTGGCGACGAACGCACCCGCACCGTCGCGTACGACTTGGGAGTCGAAATGCGGGCGCGGCGCATCGGTCCGGACCGGGGCGGGGGCTTTCTGTTAGACGCGCAAAGGACGGCCGAAACGGGGGACGCGAGCACCGAGAGCACCTCGACCAAGCAGATCAACCGGGTCGGCGACAAGAGCGGGGCTCCGTCGTACGCCTTGACCGACCGGGTCCGGTTCACCATCGACCTGTCCTTCACCACCTCCGTCTGGCCGTCGGTGCGCGAACCGCTGCGGGGTGCGGCGATGAACGCCGCAGGCTGGTTCGGCACGCACCCACCAGCTGCGCTGGCCGTCGAGAGCAGTTGGTCAGCGCAGGACACGCAACAGATCGGCACGGTCCGGATGGTGGTGGCGAGGCACCTGATGGTCGGCCCGGACGAGCAGAGTGACTGGCACCGGCTCGTCGACCGGGGGGCGCAGGAGAGTGGGGACGGAGGCGGCGCGGTCCAGATCTCGCCCCTGAATCGGCTCGTCGTCGACGACGAGAGTTTCCACCCGTACGACCTGCCAGTGGTGGCGTGGCTGGCGCGGCTCGTGGAGAATCCGCGACTGGAGCCGGGAGCGAGTGCCGAGCCGGGAGTTTCCCCGTTGCCGACGGGGCCGGAGGTCACGGAGCAGTTGACGGGTGAACTCGAACTGTCACTCACCCGTGCCCGGCTGGCCGACCTCCTGAACCACCGGTACGTCCTCTCCGGTCTCGGCCTGACGGTGGGTCTCAACATCACCGAGGTGCGCCAGCATCGTCGCGCCGTGGGCGACGATTCCCCCACCGCCGCCAAGGCCCCGTACAAGGCCCGCAACTACCGGCAGCACGAGACGAGCCCCGCCGTCTCCGCCGACAGCGCCACGGCCTGGGCTGTCTCGCTGCGCGGGGAGCCCAGCGGCAGAGTGACCGATCGGCGTGAGGAGCCGGGAAACCACCTCAACCGGCTGGGCGGCACCCTGGAGATCGCGGGCTCTGGCGCGGTGGGCCGCGGGCACGATTCGGGGCTCGGATACGTCGATGAACGCAACGTGGAAAAAACGGCCGACTTCTTCCTGTACCGCTACGAGGTAGAAGTGGTCATCTACGACGGCCGGCGTGCCAGGACGTACCCCGTTCCGGCCGGCACGGGCATCCTCGGTCAGAGTCAACTAAGCGCGCCGGAACTGACGAACCGGTACCGGGACGCACTGCGCGATGGTGAGTCGGAGGAAGGCGACGGCTCCGGTGCCGCGGATCTGGTCTCAGCGACGCAGGAATCGGTGGGCACCGGGTCGCCCGCCCGGCCCTCCAGCAGGCCGCGGCGCGAGCCGGAGCCCACCGAAGAGTTCGAGATGTCGGAGTTCCGCTCCAGCGACCCCGTAGCGCCACCGACGAACGTGGCGAGCACCAGTCGTGCTGGTCAGGTGACGGAGCCCGCCGGCCGCAGGCCCGCGCCGGGGCCGGGGCCGGAACAGGTACGGCGCGCGGCACCGGTGCCGGGGCGGAGCCTGCCGGCATCGGCACGGCTGATCCATCCGGGCGGCGGGGTGCGCGGTAACGAGTGCCTGCTGCAGGCGACGATCCTGGCCGCTCCCGACGCCGTCGCCGCGGTCGTCGGCGCGGACCAGGACGCCGGGCTCGCGCGGATCAGGGACTGGCTGGACAACCAAACCGTCCCGGGGGCCCGGACGACGGGTGTCGGCCACGTTACCGGGGAGCTGGCCGCGGTGAGCCGGACGCTCCGCACCGCGATCGAGAGTCGCCTGGATACGCTGGAGGACCGCATCTGGGGCCAGCTCGTCATGCATCTCGACGACACGAGGATCCGCCACAATATGGCCGAGGCCGTGCGGAATTGGGATGTCTTCAATTTTGGCGGCTATGGTGACCTGTTCCCGATCATGATCGGTCTCACCTTACAGCGCAGCGTCCAAATCGATCTCGGCATCGGTCTGGTAGAGGTGTTCAGACCGGAACATTTCCGCCTGCCGAGGACCGGAGACCCGATCCGGCTGAGCCTGGAAAACGAAACCTACTCGGCGGTGATCGTGCCACCGACGCCCGCATCGCCGGCCGGGCTTCCTCGGCACGAGGGGCCGGGGGAACCGCCGACCACCAGCGGGGACGAGGAGTGGGCTCGGGCGTTGGAGGCGGTGTCCGATGAGGACACGCCACCGGCCGACGAGACGGACTCCGACCTGGAGTGGGCGATCAGGGAATCGCTGAGGCAACCGGCGGTGGTGGAGGCCACCGACCGCAAGGGGAAGGGCCGGGTCCGGCCGTTGCCGCCGTCACTGCTCCGCCGGCGCAGCCCCGACCCGTCGGACCCGCCCGGAGAGGTGTCGTCGGCGGCCGGGGCTGACCGGCGCTCGGCCGCTGCCGAGACCCCCCCGGCTCCCGGTGCGCGGCAGCGACCGTCGGTGCAGCGGTTGGCCGACTGGGTCGGGGCCACGGAGACAGCGGATCGTGCGGAGGGTCGACTCGGTGCGCTGGGGCTGACGGACTGCCTGATCCGGGCGGTATCGGCGGTCCGGGCGGCGCACGGCGCGACCACCAGCAGCGACGACTCGTTGCGCGAGCCGTCGCTGCGCGACGTGGAGGCGATGCTCGGCGGACGGCTCGTCGACGCGTCGGCGGTCGACGTGCAGCAGGTGCTGGCCGGGATGACCGGCGGGCAGATGATGCTGGTCTACCGACCGGGGGATCGAACCGGCCGGCAGGCGCACGTCTACTGGCTGGTGGCCGACGACCGGACCGGAGAGGTCGTGCGGCGGTGGGTGGATACCCAGGAGCAGGGCCTGTTCCAGCGGGAGGCGAACCTTGACGCCGAGCGTGGGGACGAGCGTGGGCGGGCGCTGACCCGGCCCGGCACGCGGCTGCTGATGCTCGACGCGGACGGCCGACCCGTGCCGCTCACCGAGTCCGACGTGGACACGACACCGATGCTCGCGGACGCCCTGGTGGACCCGCCCCCGGGCCGTCGCCACCCCGGTGCGCTCGGCTTCGAAGCCGAGCTCGGGGTGGTCGTCGTCAGGCGACGAGGGGCCAGGCCGGTCACCACCGCAGAGGTGCTCGTGACCGGCAACGGCATCACCCTAGCCATCGACATACGCCGATTTATAGTGGATCCCAACGGGTTCCTCCAGACGTACCGCCAGAACATTTCACCGTCGCAGGCATCCTTCAGCCATCCGATCATCGAGGTGGTGTCCGATCCAGTCGCGGTCCTGCCAGGTGAGGAAGGGCTGCCGGGCAGGGTGTCGGCTGCGGAGGTACTCGACGGACTCGACCACGTGGTCCGGCAATTCGGGACGACATTTCCTGCAGTAGAGAACATGTTGGGCGAGAGTGGAACGGAGCTTTCCGAGCTGTTCGCAGGAAGCGACGGCTACACGGTGGCCGAGGCCGGAACAAGGGTGCAGGTACTCCAGACGGCTGATTTCGAGGCATCGACTTACATCCAGTACACCGTCGGCGTTCCCGTGGCCGGCCTGGCTGCGTTCCTGCAATGGCTGAACGAACGGGGTGAGGGTGTCCGCACGCCCCGGACGGAGGCACTCAGGCTAGGTGTCGGGTTCGGTGACGAGGTCGCCAGGGAATATGCCGCCTGGCGGGCGCAACGTGGGCCGGAGCAGGACGCGGTCACGACGTTCGAGATCGAGGCTGTCCGCGGTTACGCCATACTCTTTTTCACGCAGGTGATGGGGACCGCGATCGGGTTCCAGCAATCAGACACCATCGCCAAGAACGGCGCCCTCGCCATGCTGCGGAATCCGATGGGTGCGGTACGGGAAGCCCTGCCCGAGCGGGTACGCGTCTATCTTGAGGAGGTAGCGCCGAGAATCCGCACGTATTTCGAGGAAATAATCAATCGCGATTATCTCGACAGCACCTGGCTGGACACTACACCCGAGAAGGGCGAGCACTCCATCCTGGAGTACCTGGACAATGCCCTCCTGGCCAGCCCTCCGCATCCGATGGACCAGCAGCAGGCATTCGATATGCGAGACCCGGATGGGAACTACCGGCAGCTTGACCGGGCAGTTCCGGGTGGTCCACCCCTGGTACTCCTCGAACTGCGCAACGCACCGGGACGCTCTTGGACTCCGTACCAGGACTTCCGGAGTGACTTCCAGACCATCGCGATGCTGCTGCGGGAGGTGTACGCGGACGCCGTTCGGCTCGAGCAGGCAGCCGCGCCGGGCGGAGTCGCGGATTCGGCACCGGACACGGGCGGGGACGAGGCGCCGGCCGAGACGCCGCCGACGCCGCCCGCTCCGGCGGCGGCTCCGGGAGTGGGAGGTGGCGGGCCCGATGACGATTGGTCGGCGCGTGATATGGAGCAGGCGTTCGAGGAGTCGCGGAGGCAACCACTCGGAGTCGGGGCCGACCCCCACCGGTACCGGATGACGCTGTCCGCGGGCGGTGACGGTCTTGATCGGGTTGACGACGTGCGGAAGTGGCTGGACGTCCTGTTCGGGGAGGCGGAGGGAGGCGCCGGGCGGTTCGTGATCGTGGCGGGTGACGCCCGTCAGGTCGCTGCCGCGCGGCGGGTGCTGCTGTACGCCCACGACGGACGCCGTGGTACTCAAATTCCGTCGGGGCTGTCGGATGACCAGGTTCAGGAAAAGACGAGCACGGCGATCGCGGAGCTGCCGGCCGACGATGCGGACCCTGACGAGGTGGAGATCGTCTGGCGGCCCGACGAGTCCGACGACAGCGACACGGCGTCGGACGATGCCAAGGGCAAGGGGAAGCGACGCGCCCAGCCGCTGCCGTGGGACAGCCGGTCCGGTATCGACCCGTCGGACTCCGAGGACGACGGCCCTCCCGCTCCCGAGGCCGACGATGAGGCTGACGGGCGCACCGGGACAGACGAGCCCCGGTCGTCGGAGAACGGTCACGACGACCGGTCGTCGCGGGACGGCGATGACGACCAGCTGCCGGAGCACGACGACGCGTGGTCGTCGTCGGATGACGGGTTTGGTGGTCGGTCGCGGGAAGGCGAGGGGGGCCGCGATGACACCTGGGCGTCGTCGGATGACGGTTTCGGTGGTCGGTCGCGTGACCGCGACGAGGACCGCGACGACGTCTCGTCGTCGGATGACGGGTTCGGTGACCGGCCGTCGTCCGGCGCCAGCCGGTCATCGTCCGGCGGCGGGTACGGAAGACCTCGGTCGGATCACGGTGACGATGCCATGGAGCCCTCCGATGGCGGATGGGAACCGGCCGGGCGAGGGATAACGGAGCTGCCGGACGGGGCTCGTCCCGCCGGCGGGAACCCAACCGACGACGGGGGAGCGGCGGGGCCGGACGTGGGTCACCCGGAGCAGGCATCGCAGCCGGGTCACGGTGGGGACCCGGCTGCGCCGCCGGCTGCCGTTATCGCCGCCGGTCAAGCCGGTGACCAGCGGTTGGCCGTCTACTTCGCGCATCAGAGTCAGGCTGTCGAGCCGAGTGACCTGCCGGCGATCAGGGCGTTCGCGCAGGAGCTGACGGATCTTCGTAGGGCCGCCGGGACGGCTGCGCTGCGGGTCACGGTCACCGGTTACGGCAACGGTAGCGGGACGAGTCTGGTTGACCTGGCGGCGCTGCGCCACTGGACGGCTGCCCGTACGGGCGGAAGACGGGCTCTTGCCGTGCGCGCGGCCATTCTGCGGGAACTGCCGGCGGAGCTCAGGAATGACCCCGGTCTGGTGATCGAGGTGGCGTCGGGTGGGCTGATGCGATCGGGCAGCGACGCCGACCGCCGTGTCGTTCTGGTGGAGGTCGGGCATGATGAGGGCCCCTTGCGACCCGAGGAGCCGACACCCGGCGAACATGAGTCATCGCGGCTGCGCGGCGGTGCCGACACTCTGCGGACATGGAGGACCGACTCCGCCGTAAAGCGCATGCGCCGGTCGCCCTTGCTCCAGGACATCGACCGCGCGGTAGACCAGGTGATCGAAGAGCCGGACAATCCTGCGCACCTTCAGGCGGCGCTGGACGCGATCCACGCCTGGAAGGAGAGCAAGCCCGGCGTCAGTCGCCGCGCGGGCCACGTCGAGCGGCTTGAGGCGCACCTCGTGGAGTCGCTGCCGGGCTTGTCTGCTGACGATGTCCATGGTCCCCCCGCGCCGGTGGTCCAGGAACCGTTCGACGACGTGGCATTCGTCGCGTCGCTACTGGACGAGCACGGCGAGCCACGGGCCGAGCTGTTCTCGGACGATGCGACGGAGACGTGGCGGGCGCCGGACGCGCCTGCGGGCGTCAGCCCGGTGCCGGCGGTCGACGCCCCGCCGCGGACCGACACCGCTCCCTCGGCTCCGTCGACCGTCGCCCCCGGGGCCACGGGGGCCACGGGGGCCACCGAGCCCATGCCGAACGCCGCCGGGCCGGCGCGGCGGGCCCAGCGGCGGCCCGCCCCCCTCAACCTCGACGCGAGCAGGGGGCCGTCGACGGTCCGTGACTACCGGGTGGAGATGGTAGCTCCGGGGGATGCGACCGCACCGGCCGTCTTCAGACGCGCCACGCCCCTGTTGCTCTCCGACGACCCGGCCGTGGCGGAGTCCGCCGACGTGCCCGTCTCCGAGGACACGAGCCTGGTCACGCTGACACAGCGGGTGATCACCGACACGCACCCGGACCTGAGGGTCTCCGGGGACGGCACCCTCGCCATCAGCACCGCCGGCGAGGTACAGGAGGTCTTCGCCACCCTCGACGCCGTCGAGAAGGCGTCAGCCGCGCTACGTGCCACCGGCGGAAGCGTGACCCTCGTCGCCGACACCACCGTACGGTTGACGTTCACCCACAACGGGAGCGAACGCACGCTGCACCCGGTCCGCCCCGAGTTCGCCAAGGAACCGATCGACATCTGCCGCGACTTCGCCGGAGACCTGATCGGCGGTGGGCCCGACCACATGGTCTTCCGCGCCGAGAACGGCACGACGGATCTCGGCCCCATGGTCGCCAGCGACAGCATGAAGGTCAGCGAGGCGCACCGGCTCGCGGACGCCATGACCTCGTTTGTCGACGGCACCCGTCTGTCGGCCCGCTTCCCGGATGTGACCTGGGCGGCCACCAAGACCGCCAGGCCCGGCTCCGGCAAGTTGCCGCCGACACCGATGCCGGGACAGACCTACGGCCGGTACGTGGGCGCGGATCCGCAGTTCGCCAGGCAGCAGCAGGCAATGCGCCGCGCCGCGGCTGACGTGGGCATCAACGAGTATGCGTGGGCCGAGGTCGGCGAGGCATACCTGACCCAGTCCATCGGCATTCGTGACGCGGACGGCAACTTCACCCTCGACGACTACGCGGACGCCTTCCACCCGATCGAGAACCCGTACGGCTACCACTACGCCACCGTCGTGCTGGCCAGCGAGGACGGCTCGTCGCAGGTGACCCTGGAGAACTACAACCGCAGCGGCATCGTCTCCCGCGCCCTCAACGAGGCGGTCGAGCGGAACCTGACCCGCTTCGGTGATCGGCTGCCGGCGATGCGGGAGACGTACCTCGCCGAGGCGGCCACGGCCGAGGGGACCGCGAAGGCCCTCGCCGCGGCGAAGGTCGACGCGGTCGAGGCACTCATCGCCCTCCGCGACGCGCGGGCAGACCTCGCGGCTTCCGGTGCTCCAGCGGACGAATCCGGTACGGCGTCCGCCCCGACGCACACCGCTGACCCGGCGGGGACCGCCTCGGTCGCGCGGGCGCGCAAGCGTGCTGCCCACGCGTTGGGTCAGCTCTCGGGCCGGCAGGGTCGGGCCAGGCCGGGCGAACTCTGGCATATGCGGTTCGTCAGCAAGGAGCGACACGAGACCTTCCACGACCTGATGGCGGGGCTGCGTGAGGACGACAAACCGGGCATCGTGGTCAACCCACTCACCGCGGTGGTGGTCGGCGCCCACCGGAACGCCACCGAAACGTCACGATGGATCGACTTCGCTCCCGGTGAGAAGACGCAGCTCGACAGGGACGAACGTCTGAAGCTCCTCCACCTGGCGCGGCGGGTGGCCCGGGTCGGACTGTGGAGTTTCCGCCACGGCCTTGCGTTGCCCACCGTGCGGGTCTCGGCGGGCAGCAACGGCCCCCGTCTCAACCCCCTGCGTGACGAGATGGCGCGCAGGCAGGCCGCAGCACGCCTACGCGCCGTCACGGAAGCCTTCCGTGCCGAACTTCAGCAGCAACTGGACACCTTGCAGGACCCGAAGGCGACCGGGGACCGGCTCGACGCGGCCCAATTCGTCGTCTCCGGCCACAACCGGGGCCGCGCCTTTCCCGAGGGCGTCCGGCCCTCCCGCCAATACACGGCCGATGTGCTGCGCCGGCGGGCGGTCCTCGACGTGGAGATGCATCCGGCCGGGGACCAGCCGGCACCGTCCTTCACCGGCACCCAGCGGTTGCTGGCGATGGGATCCCCAGTGATCGCCGCGATGCCCGAACGAATCGTGCTCTCCCAGGTCGGGTCACCGGTCAGCGCACCTCCCGACGCCGGTTCGGCGTTTTACCCTTCTCCGCCGCGATCGCCGCACATCCCGCTGTTCCCGCCCACCCCGCGGTCCGAGCCTCCGTGGCCGCTCGCCGCGATCGAGACCACCATGCTGGCCAGGTCGCCTGCCCGCATCACCGTCGCCGATTCCGCCGGCGGGCCGGGCGCGTCGGACACGTACGGGGCTCCGCCGGTCGGTGAGCGCGGGGTCGTGGACAGCGACGTTCCGGTGCGTGCCCCGAAGGGGATCGGCCGATCATTCCCGGAGTCGGCCGAGGATCGAGAGGCCGTACGGGATATCGCGCTATCTCTGGTGGAGGTGGCGCCGGGGGTGGAGGCGCCGGTGTCGGCGCGGGTCGAGGCGGTACGGCAGCTCAGTCGAGTGCTGGCGGATCGGGGTACGGCTGTCCGGGTGCGGGACAGCGGTGCGCGGGTAATGGTGGTGCCACGTGGTCAGTCGTTCGCGGACGTGCCGGACCTGGCGGGGCGGCGGGAGCAGCACGACCACCGCGCGACGGAAGACGGTGCGGAGGTGCGTGGCGCCTTCTTCCCGGAGCCGCGGATCGCCGCCGTCGCGGAGGAGAACCTGCTGGGTGAGACCACGTCGGTCGGCAACCACCCGCGATATGCCGACGGCTATTCCAGCGCGACTCACGAGTTCGCGCACCTGGTCTATGCGTATGGTCTTACCGACGCCGACCGGGCGCTGCTCAGCAGGGTCTTCGCGGAGCGCCGGGAGGAGGGTGCGTCCGCTCAGTGGGCGGACGGGCCCAGCCTGGACACCGGCAGCGGGCGGGTCGACCCGTACGCGGCGACGGATCCCGCAGAGTTTTTCGCCCAGACCACCAACGCGTACCTGGGTACCAACCATGGTCATGATCCCTACACCGGGCTTCCTCGCAACAACGGCGCGGATTGGGTGCGTGACCACGAGCGCGAACTGCTGCCGCTGCTGGAGCGCCTGTACGGTCCCGAGCCGGACCGGGTGGCGCCGGCCAATCCGGCCACCGCGACGCGCATCGAGGCAGAGGCGCTGCAAGCCGCTGCCCGGCTGTTCGGACAAGGCCCGGTAGACCGGGCGGCCGAGCCCTCCGAGCAGCACGGTGAGGCGCTGGCCGGCCGGGCCGTGATGCCGGGAGTGGAGGGCGGGACGGCCGGCGAAGGTTGGTCGCCGAGTGAGATGGCGCGGGCGATGGAGGAGTCGCGGAAGCAGGTTCCTGGTCCTGGGAGTTATACCAATCGGTATCCGATGACGCTGTCCGAGGACGATGACGGTCTGGACCGGGTCGCTGGGTTGCGGAGGTGGTTGGACGACCGGCTTGGGGGACAGCAGCGTGGCGACTCGCGGTTGGTGATCGTCGCGATTGACGCCGGTCGGGCGATGGCCGCACGCCGGGCGCTGTTGTATGCCACCGCCGAACGCGACGGTGAGCAGATTCCGGCGCGGCTGCCGGACGATGAGATCCTGAGCCGGACGAGCGCGGTGGCCGTGGAGACGCCGGAGGCCGGTGCGGATCCCGACGAGGTGGAGATCGTCCGACGGTCCGACGAGCCGGACGACGCCATGGCAAAGGGGAAAGGCAAGGGCAAGGGCACCGCACCGGCCCCGATGCCGCCGTCGCACGGACGGCACGGCGGCATCGGTGACCGGCCGGCGGCTGAGGACCGTGCCGGCGTCGCGGTCTCCGACGCCGAGCGGGCCGGCGATCGGCCGAGGCTGGTTGTTCGCTTTCCGCAGGGCGGTCAGGCTGTCGAGCAGAGCCATACGCCGGCGCTCCGCGCGTTCGTACGGAAGCTGACGGATCTTCGCCGGGACGCCGGGACGGCGACGCTACGGGTCACGGTCACCGGTCACGGCAACGGCGCGAGCGTCCGCGCCAACGAGTCTCTGCGGCGCTGGACGGCTGTCCGTACCGGAATGAAGCGGGCCCTTGCTGTCCGCGAGGCCATCGTCCGTGAGTTGCCCGCGACGCTCAAGAACGATCCCGGTCTGGTGATCGAGGTGGTGGCGGGTGAATTGCCACGACCGGACGAGGCCGAGGGTCGCTTCGTCCTGGTGGAGGTCGGGCTGGCCGCCGGGCGCGACGAGAGCGCATCGCCCGTGCCGACCGACTCCGGCGGCCGGGCTGTCGAGGCTAGCTCCATGCCGGCCGGCTCCGACCTGGAAGACCTGGACACCGAACTCCCCGCACCCGATCAGCCGGCCGTGATGGTCGGGGACGAACAGCCGGCCGAACCGGCTCGAATCGAGGACGGTCGCTCCCCGTACGGCAGGGTGATCCACCGGGTGCCCCGGGATGGTCACACGCTGTTCCGGGCCGTCCTGGAGAGCGCACGGCTGCAGGGGCTGTCGGACCGGCTCACCAGTGTCCTGGGCGACATCAGGGCGGATGACGCCCACCTCAGGCTGCGCGACCACGCCGCGCGGACGGTCCGCGATCTGCCCGGACTGCCGGATCCGGCCATCGAGCAGCACCTCGTGACGGATCTGATCTTCGGCGACCTGCCACCGGAGGAACTGCCGCCGGGCCTGCTGGCGGTCGCCGCCGTCGACGCCGATCACCCGGTGTGGGGCCGGGCCGAGGCAGCGGCAGGACCCGGCGATCGCGCGGTCATCGACCACGCCCGGCAGGTGGTACGGGGCGAGGGGCGGCTGCCGGCGCTGCGCGAACTGCTGGCGATGGGGCTGGCGAACGCTGAGCGCTGGGACTCGCGGCTGGGCGACCTACTGCCCGAGACACTCGCCGTCGCGCTTCAGCTAAACCTCGTGGTGGAACAGGGGGACGGCGACCGGCCGGGAGCGGTCGCGCTGTGGCCGGGCGAGCGGTACGTCCTGCGGGTGGTCCGCACCGGGGAGCATTACGACGCCCTGTCGCCGAGAGGCGTCCGCCCGGGCGTGGCGACGACCTCGGACACCGTCCGACAGGTGTACGGGATGCCCATGGCGAACCAGCGGCGTTTCCAGGATCTCGCCACCGAACTCGGCATCATCATCGACGTCCGCCCGACCAATCCCGCCTCGGCGGCCTGGCTGGAACTGAACGCCAGCCCGAAGCCGGCGGAGCTGAAGGCGAAGACAGTGGGCACGCCGGACCTGAGGATCGGCGCGCCGTCGGAGATGGCCGGCTTGGTGGTGACGTACGAGCCGCCGACCCCGCGGCCGGAGTGGACGGCCGCCGACCATCATCGTGCCCGGCAGCGCTCGGCGGAGCACGCGACGCACACCTCACCCGAGTCGTCGGCGTTGAGTCCGGACATCGTGCTCGTCGGCGGGATCGCGCACCGCAGGGAGTCCGCGAGGTCGTCGACGAACGCGTCGACTGGTGTGCCCCCAGACGGGTCCTACCGGCTGATCGCCGGCGATCATGACGTGTTCGACCTGCTGAACGCGGCGACGGGAGAACGGCCGGCCGGGCCGAACGAGGCCGCCGGGCCCGACGAGGCCACCGTGATCGGCCGGTTGCGGCAGGCGGATATCGCCGTGGAGCACGGACCACACCTCGGTTGGGCGGTGCCCGAGGAACACCGCGCGATGCGGGACGCCATCATCGCGGCACACGGGCCGGGTGGGGAGCCGCTGATCCGGTTCGTGCCGCGCACCGGGGCTCTCCGGGCCGACGAGGAGCCGTCCCCGACATTGGTGGACGCCGACGGCGCCCCATACCAATGGCGGCCGGCCGCGCCGTCGGGCATGCCGACGGCGGTGGAGTTCCGCCACCCCCGGCCCTCGGCGGCGTCGACGGGCACCGAGAGAAGCGCCTCGTCGGTCCCGCGCCTGTCTGACATGGCCGAGGTGTTCAGCCTGCGGCAGAGGCGGCGGCGGGGCGTCCCGCCGGGCGACTCCGCCACCGCAGATGCCTCCGTGCCCAGCTTCCGCAATCCCTGGGCCATGTCGGCGCCGACCGCCGGTGTCGGCGTGCCGGATGCCCCTGCTCCCGGTTTCCGGCGTCCGTCGGCGGTGGACCCGTTGAGCGACCCTGAGCGACCGGGCGGGCCTGCCGACCTACTGGACGCGAGCGGCGCGCCGGACCCGGGCCGGACCATTGCGGCGGAGCCGGTGGGCGTCGCACCCCGGATCGGGTTGCCGGGCGGCTCAGGCGGGCCATCGACAGTAGGTACGCCGGCCGGCTCGGTGGGCGGCCGGTCCCGCACCCGCCGACGGATGCACGAGTTGCTGACCGGCCTCGGTGCGTCGAACCAGGCCGGTACCCACCAGTTGGACAGTTCGTCCGAGGGCCAGCCGAGCGCGGTCGGCGCCTCGGGAAGCAGCCGGCGGTCCAGCCTCCGCCGGTTCCTGGACGCCGATGCCGGCGGCGGATCGACGCCGGCCACCGTGACCGATGCCCGCTTCCCGTGGCTGGCGCTGGTCAACCCCGGGTGGCACGCGGATGGCGAGTTCCGCACCAACTGCGTCATCGCCGCGATCGCCGCCGACATGTCCCTGGCAGACCTGGACGGATACACGTACCAGGCGCCGCCGTCGGCGCCGACCAGCGTGGCGGATCTGGTGGCGTACGCCAACGACCCGGCGCGTGGGATCCGGCCGCACCGGGAGCCGTTCGGGTTCGCCGCGATCGGCGACGCGGAGGCGGTACGCGCGGCGATGGCGGCGGCGCCACCCTGGTCGCGCGGCATCCTGGGCACCCTGGACAGCACCGGCCGCGCGCACGTGGTCAACGTGGTGACCCTGGACACCGCCGGTCCGAGCGCCGGCGGTGGGCGGGACGTGGTCTTCCTCGACGCACAGTCCGGCACCCACGCCCAGCTTCCCCCGGCTGGCGTGGAGGTCTACTTCCTACCGCTGACCGACGGCATCGCTGTCGGAGATGACACCACCGTCCAGCCGGGTGTGCGCGGCGAAGACCTCCGGCAGGGCGCCGATAACCTGCTGGACCGTCCATCGACCGAGCCGCCGTCGTTCGGTGCGGCGGCGGGGCGGGCCAATGTCGGTTCGGTGGTTACCGACTGGGTGGTGCAGGGTGTTGATCTTTCGTCGGTGGGGTTGGGGTGGTTGGGGGAGGTCAATCCGTGGCGTGCTGGTGGTGGTGATTTCCTGACGAACTGCGTGTTGGCAGCCATGGGTACGGATATGTCGTTGCGGGAGGGGGGCGAGTACCGGTATCAGGTGCCACCGTCTGGCCCGATGGCCTTGGCTGATCTGGTGGCGTATGCGAATGATCCGGCTTCGGGGCGGGGGGAGTTGGGCTTCACCGCGACGACGGTGGGTGCGGTGCGCGATGGGCTGGCCACTGCCGGGCCGGGCGCTCGGGGATTCGTGGCGTTCGTCGGTGGCCCCGGGCGGCCGGCTCATGTGGTGAACGTGGTGCGGTCGGCCGACGGCGTGATGTTCGTCGACGGTCAGCTTGGCCGGATGTTGGCGCCGCCGGACGATGTTCGGGTGTGGTTCCTGCCGTTGACCGACGGGGTCGGGGTCGCAGGTGTCCCGGTGGGCGGAGACGACCTGACCGACCGGCAGGCGGGTGCGGCGGGCTTCGAGGCGGAGACCGCCATCGTGTTGGAGATCCCGGGCGACCGCGATCGCGAGGCGATCTGGGCACTGGGTGATCTGGTGATCGGTCCCGGAGTAAAGATAGTCCTGGACCGGTACAAGGATTGGATCGCGGAGGTGGTGTCGGAGCCGGCCGCCGTGTCACCGGGCGAGGCGGCCAAGTGGCGGTCGGCGAATGAGATCGTCGGCATGGCGAGGTCGGTGATCGCCGAGTTGGAGGGGGGTGAGGGTAGGACGCTGGGGGAGATCTTCGCCGGTCGTGACGGGTTCACGGTGAAGCCGGCGGCGAACGACATCGTGGTGACGGGCAGGCGTGCCAGAGGTGGCCCGCCTTTCTTCCCGCACTACACCGTGGGCGTCCCGGTGGCCAATCTCCCTGACCTGTTTGAGAGAGCGCTCAGGGACACCCACGCTTCGGAGAACGAGGGCGAAGAATTTCCTAGCAGGTGGGCGCTGGCTCATCTGAACGATGCGCTCTCGTTCGCGGCCGAGGCTGCCGGCGGCTATTTCGGCGTCCCGGCCGGCGATCATCCCGAAGGAACCCCGGCGCCAGATGATCCGGAGGTCGCGGCCCTTACCGGCTTCCTGGCGCTGGCGTATACGCAGGTCGCCGCGATCATCAGCGGGAAGCAGAGGCCTGGAGGGAGTGCCGGTCTGCCGAAGAACTACACCCTCCTGGCGTCACGGACCGCCCTGTACGCCGTCCGTGAGGCGCTCCCGCCGAGGCAGCGGGATTTCGTCGAGTGGTCGGCGGCCGAGCTGAAAGATCAGTTGATCCGTCATTTCGTGGAGAGAAACTGGCCCACGGCCTCGGTGAAGGAAAAGCAGAGGCACCGCGAAGCGATCGCCATGATGCGGGCCAGTGTGCCGTACGGGACGGAGGGGTTCACGGTCAGAGACTATGTAATGAGTGCTTTCTTTGCGCTGCCCGAGAAGCTGATAAACCAGGATCAGGCGCTGGAGATTCGCACTCATATGGCCACCTTGGACGATGCGGGGGGTGCGTTGTCGCGGGTGCCGCTGGTCGTCGTCGAGTTGCGGCATCACGGCACGCAACTGGTTTCCTTCGACGAGATGGCCGATCAGTACCACAAGCTCGTCGAGTGGTCAGGGTCGCTGATGCCCCAGGTGGAGGAACCGTCCGGCGCGGTGGAGGCGGAGCCCGCGCACGACGTGGGGCCGGCAGCCGCGCGGGCAGAGGCGGAGGCGCTGACGGTGCTCCGCCGGTGGCCGGCTGGTTCGGAACTGGCCTGGTGGAACGGGCGTTCGGATCGATTGAAGGCAATCGATGCTGCGGTTGCCGACTACCTGAACGGACGGTCGTCGACGTCGTTACAGCGTGTCAGACAGACGATCGCGGCGTGGCGGGCCATCCACAGGGGCAGGTCGGACCGGATGGCGGCGATGGACGAGCTGTCGAACGCAGTCCGTGTCCTGCTCGGTGAGCCGTCTGGTCCGGCTGCGGGGATCCGGTCGCGGGGCGGGGGTCCGGTGCCGGCGGTTGGTCCGTCGTCGGCTGTCGCGGAGCGGTCTGCGGCCGGTTCGGTGGTTGCGGGTTGGGTGGTGGAGGGTGTTGATCTGTCGTCGGTGGGGTTGGGGTGGTTGGGGGAGGTCAATCCGTGGCGTGCCGATGGTGGTGATTTCCTGACCAACTGTGTGTTGGCGGCGATGGGTACCGATATGTCGTTGGGGGATGGGGGTGGGTATCGGTATCAGGTGCCGCCGTCTGGTCCGTTGGCGTTGTCCGATTTGGTGGCGTACGCGAATGATCCGGCTCGGGGTGGAGAGCCAGGGCGGGGGGAGTTGGGTTTCTCGAGGACCACGGTGGGGGCGGTGCGGGCGGGGTTGGTTGACGCTGAGCCGTTGGCGCGGGGGTTCGTGGTGTTCGATGGTGAGCCGGGGCGGCCGGCTCATGTGGTGAATGTGGTGCGGTTGGCGCGGGGTGTCATGTTCGTCGACGGTCAGCTCGGGCGGCTGTTGGTGCCGCCGGATAATGCCGGTGTGTTGTTCCTGCCGTTGACCGACGGGATTGTCGTCGAGGGGGTGGTGGCGGATGGTGACCGCCTGACGGACCAGCAGGCGGGTGCGGTGGGCTTCGAGGCGGAGACCGCCATCGTGTTGGAGATCCCGGGCGACCGCGATCGCGAGGCGATCTGGGCGCTGGGTGATCTGGTGACCGGTCCCGGAGTAAAGGTGGTCCTGGACTGGGACGACAGGTGGATCGCGGAGGTGGTGTCGGAGCCGGCCGCCGTGTCGCCGGAGGAGGTGGGCCTGCGGAGATCGGTGGGTGAGGTCCTCGCCGCCGCGCGATCGGTGATCGCGACGTTGGAGCAGGGCGAGGGTAGGACGCTGGGGGAGATCTTCGCCGATCGCGACGGGTTCACCGTGGCGCCGGTTGCTCACGAGATCGTGGTGACCGGTGAGCGCGCCAGGGGCGGCCCGCCTCTCTTCCCTCACTACACCGTCGGCGTACCGGTGGCGGGTCTCCTCGACCTGCTCATCAGGGAATTCAACCGTTCCGCCGATGCCCCGAAAGGCCATCCCACGACGATCGCCCACGCACACCTCGCCACCGCGTTCGAGTTCGCGGCTGGGGCTGTCCGCGGCTATTCCGGCGTCCTGGCCGACGACAGCCTCGACGAGATCCTGGCGACAGAGGATCCGGATGTCGCGGCCCTCATCGGCTTCCTGGCACTCGCGTTTACCCAGGTCGCCGCGATCGTCAGCGGGAAGCGGCAGCGCACAGGCACTTTCGTTATGCCGAAGAACTACACCCTCCTGGCGTCACGGACCGCCCTGTACGCCGTCCGTGACGCGCTCCCATCGGGAGCGCGGAGTTTCGTCGCGTCATCGGCAGCAGGGTTGCAGGATCAGTTGATCGGCCACCTCGTGGATCGTATGTGGCCTCGGCTGTCCGATGCGGAGAGGAACAGGCGTCGTGAACGCCTGACCGAGATGCAAGCAGTGGTGCCACCTGAGACCGAGACGTTCACGATCCGTGACTATCTCGGGAGCACATTCTCCGCTCTGTCCGGGACGCTGATCAACCAGGACCAGGCGCTGGAGATCCGCACCCACATGACCACCTTGGACGACGCCGGGGGCGCGCTGGCGGACATGCCGCTGGTCCTCCTCGAGATGCGACACCCCGATCCACAACTGTCCGACTTCGAGGGGATCGCGGATCAGTACCACGAGCTCGTCGAGTGGTCAGGGTCGCTGATGCACCGGGTGAAGGAACAGCTCAGCACGTGGGAGGCGAAAGCCGCGCGCCAGGAAGCGGCGGAAACCGCGAGCCAGGTGGAGGAGGCGGCCACGCGTCGGGCAGAGGCGTTGGCGGTTCTGCGTCGGTGGCCGGCTGGCTCAAATTTGATCGGTCGGAAGCGTTCGCCGCAGTTGCGGGCGATCGACGAAGCGGTCGGTCGCTACTGGGCTGCACCCTCACTCGTGGCGCTGGGCGCGATCAGCACCGCGATTGGGGTATGGCAACACCTCAAGCAGGGCCAATCGGCCCGGATGCCGCACGTGGCCAGGCTGTCGGCCGCAGTCGGTGTCCTGCTCGGTGGCGCACCGGACGCTGTGGCGGGGTCTACTGACGCCGGTTCGGTGGTTGCGGGTTGGGTGGTTGACGAGGTCGATCTTTCCACGGCTGGGTTGGGGTGGTTGGGGGAGGTCAATCCGTGGCGTGCCGGTGGTGGTGATTTCCTGACGAACTGTGTGTTGGCGGCGATCGGTACCGATATGTCGTTGGGGGATGGCGGGGAGTATCGGTATCAGGTGCCGCCGTCGGGTCCGATGGCGTTGTCTGATCTGGTGGCGTATGCGAATGATCCGGCCCGGGGTGGGGAGCCGGGGCGGGGGAAGTTGGGTTTTTCGAGGACCACGGTGGGTGCGGTCCGTGCGGCGTTGGCTGGTGCGCGGGTGCGGGCGCGGGGGTTTGTGGTGTTCGAGGGGGGTCCGGGGCGGCCGGCTCATGTGGTGAACGTCGTCCGGTTGGTCGACGGCGTCATGTTCGTCGACGGTCAGCATGGGCGGGCCCTGGCGCCGCCGGACGACGTCGCGGTGTGGTTCCTGCCGTTGACCGACGGGATCGAGGCCGACGCTCCAGAGGGCGCAGACCTCACCGACTGGGAGGCGGTGTCGGCCGCCCGGGCGGAACTGACCAGACTGGCCCGTGCGGAGGCGTTGGACCGCACTGCCTCCGCCACGCCGACCACGCCCATGGATCTCGCCGTGGAGATCGTGGGGTGGCTGGGCGCGGTCGCCCGTACGCCCGGATCGGAAGACACCGCCGCCCTGCTCGGGTTGTTGGCCGCGCTGACCCGGGCGACGAGCGATTACTGGGAAGTCGACGGCGCGTTGATGGGCTACGACGGCGGTGAACTCGCCGATCTTCCGGAGCGGCCCGAACTCGAAGGCCTGACCGTACTCGAGACCGGCTTGGTGCGAATCGCCGCCTCCGAGCCGGAGGCGGTGGGACTCGAGGTGGAGGTGGAGCGGCTGGACCGCGCGTTGGCTGACCTGCCGCCGACCGGCGAGCCCGTGCCCGACGCTGGCGACCGGGCGATCCTCGTCGCGGGTGTGCTGCACCGCTCGCGTACCGCACCGGAGCGGCAGACCGACCTGGTCAGGGCAGTCGACGAGCGCCATGGCGAGGGCGCGTTCCAGTCCCGGTTCGCGCGGCTGGTGACGGCCGTCGACGATGCCACGGCCAGCTATCTTCGACACCTGCGGTACGGCGGGGACCTGGAGTTGACCACCCTCACCCCGGCCGAGGCGATACGGGCGTACCGCCTATTGGCGGTCGATCCACGCTCGGCGACCCTGCCCAGTGTGGTGGCCACCCCGGAGGACGGCTGCGAGGCTCGCGCCCTGGCTGCCGGAGTGCGGCTGGCCGCCTGGGGATTCCACTCCTGGCAGGTAGTGGTCGCCCCACCCGGCGACGTTGTCGTGCCGTCGTTCGGCGCGCGGGGCGCGACCTGGAGCGAGCCGGCCCACGTCGCCTGGAGCCACCACGTCACGACGGTGGTCGAGGTCGAGGTCGACGGGGTCGGCCACGCCGTGGCACTCGACCCGGCGATGGCCGGTGGGCCGATGCTGCTGACCGACTGGCTTGACGCGGTCGGCATCGACCCGTCCACGCCTGCACCCGCGGTCGAGGCCCATCCCCGGGGCCACCATCGCCTGCTGCCGCGGGTTCTCTCTGTTCCAGAGACCGCCTCCTGGCTGATCGATTCCGAGGGCCGCGCCTATACCGAAGGGCTGGCCGCCGAGGCGCTGGCCCGGATGCTCACCCGGGATCTGCACGGCATGATCGAGCTGGCCGGCCCCGCCGTGCTGGCCGACCCGGCGGTACGGGCATTCGTCCTCGGGCATCCGGGACGGCAGCGGCTGGCGGCAGACTACTCGGCGGAGGCGGACGGCACACCGGCTCAGGACGGACCGCTGAGCCGGCTGCTCGGGCCGGCACATCTCCCTACGCTTGTCGCCCTGCTGACCAGCACGCCGCAGGCCGCCGGAGTGCCGACCCTGACGCCTCCGTGGGTCGGGCCGCCGTCGATCTCGTTGACCGTCGAGGAGGTCGCGCCCACCATCGACCGGTCGACGGAGGTCACCGGCGCGGAGCTGGCCGAACAGACGTCCGTCGTTCCTGGGCACCCCGAGATACTGCGGATCGGGAACGTCCCGGCCGGCCCGATCCGGCTGCCACCGGCCGCGGTCGCCGTCCTGACCGAGAGCGTCGACGGAGTGCCCCTGCTCGATGGCCGCCCGATCCCCCCGGAGTTGTTCGCCAACGCGGTGAGCCGCTGGGTACACGAGCACGGGCTGGCCGGCCGGCAACTGTTCCTGCTGGGCAGCGGCATGGCGCTGCCGGTCGGGTCGGCCACCTCGGCGGCGCGGGCCGTCGCGAGCCTGTTCCACCCCGCACCGGTGTACGCCGCGCGGGGAGCGGTGCTCGTCAGCGCCGGATCCGGTGCCGTCTGGACCGGCCTGCTCGCGCCGGACGCCTTCGGTCTCTGGCGACCACGACTGACCGCCCCGGTCCCGCGGGTCCTACCCATCGAGAGCCAGGCGCCCGGCGTACCCGAGCGCTCTCATCTGCCGGCCGCCGACACGACGGATCCCGGGCCGTGGTCCCTGCTCGGTGGAGTCGGCAGGGCCGGGCGGCGACCGGACGCGGTGGCCGTCGCCCCCGACTCGCGCGCCGTGCTGCCCCTGACGGCCTCGTCCGCGCTGTCGGCGGCCCGGCGCCTTGATGAGCAGCCGGGCACCGAACCATCGATGGAGCGGCTGGCGTCCTGGATAGCCGACGTTCAGGTGCCAACCGGACGTGTGGAGGAGCCGTTGACGGACTGCCTGCTGCGCGCCGTCGGAGGGTATGTGGCGTTGCACGGCCGCCCCGGCAACGCCGCTTCGGACGACAGGCTCGCCACGGCACCCAGCCTGGCGGACGTCACCCGGATGCTGGGCGGCGAACTTGTTTCCGCCGCAAGAGTCGATCTCACCGGCGTGTGGCGGGCGCTGAACACGGTGCCCAACACGTCAGTCCTGGTCTACGAGGCAGCACCGAACGCGACGGCGCACGTCTCGTGGCTGGTCGCCGACGGCCGCGACCCGACGCCGCTCGCCGACGGCCGAACGGGCGTCGTCACGCCCAGGTGGGTGGACACCCAGGTTCATGGGCTGTTCAGCGCCGTGGCCGAGGAGAAGGCGACGCTGGAGCGGCTGCGGAAACCAGGGGTACGCCTGCTGGTGCTCGACCCCGCCGGGAAGCCCGCCACGGTGACCGGGCCGGTTCCCGCCGGTGCCGCCTTCCCGATCGAGGGAGCCGACGGCAGCCGCACCGTCGAGGCGTTGCTGGATCCGGGGCTGAGCCGGACACCGGCCGGGCCGGGCCAGGGGACGTCACGCGGTCCGACCGGCGGGCCGACCACCGGGCGTATCGTGGCGGTCCCGCGGGACGGGTGGTGCCTGCTGCACGCCACGGTGCTCGCCGTTCCGGACCTCGTCAGGCAGCGGTTCGGTGACGGCCTGTCGCCCCATGCCGTGGCGTGGCTGGACCGGGTGACGGTTCTCCGGAGGGAGATCGACGGAGAGAACAGGGCACTGCACGACCCTGCTGCCCCGCGGGTCTACCAGGAGATCGCCAACTACCTGTCACGCCTGGTGGAGAACCCGCCGTATGCCACGTTCGGGAGCTACGCGATCAGGTCGACGCTGACGCAGCGCGGAGTGGCCGAGAACCCTGTCACCGTCGCGGCGGAACGGGCGGCTCTGGCCGCGGCGGTGCGGACGTGGAACACGGCGTGGGCGACCGACCGCGGTGACGGTTTCCTGGCGCTTCTCGCGGAGGCGCTCGGCGTCTTTCCGGTCGTCGGCACTCCCGGCATGCCGGCTTACGCTCCCTTCGGCGTCGGCCCCGAGCCGGCACAGCACCGGCTGCACCTGTGGCGCACCGACGACCACTACGACGCCTGGTTGCACAACGAGCCGCCGCCAGCGTCCGGACTGTGGCCTTTGGCCCAGCAACTACACGCCCAGCTAGGTGACCTGCGCCGGGGTGTGTCGGTCCCGCCCGAAGCTGTCCTGGAGACGGTGAACGGCATGAGTGTGGCGATGGGGCTCAGCGGCAGCCAGGAGCGGGACATCATCCGGCAACTCGCGGCGCACACCGCTACGACGGAAGTCGTCGGCAACGACGAGTTGAGCTCGGCGTTGGCCGATCTCCGGGCCGGGCTGGAGCGGATCGAACTCCATGCCGCAGCCGATCTGAACGCCCCGGATGCCGGTTTTCTCGGTCCGGACTACTTCCGCATCCGTCGGATGCCGCCGGCGCCGCAGCGGCACGAAGCGGTCGCCGCCTATCCGACCGGGCAACTCGTCGGCCTGCTGGAACAGCTCGACCTCGCGGCGCCGGAGCGGCACACCCGGTCCCAGCAACCGTACTGGGACTACCCGGCCCCGCCGGGAGGGGTCTGGTGGGGACCGCAGCACGACGGAAGCAGGTATCCGCTGCGCCCGCTGCCGGAGCGGATGGAGTCGCCGCTGATCGCGCACAGCGTCTGGCTCGGCGGTCCCCTGACCCGGCCCGACTTTCTCGACAACCTCGCCCGACTGGCGGCACGGATCCGGCCAGCGGGCTGGCGGACCGTCCTCTGGACCGACGTACCGAAATCGCGCTTCGCGGCCGAGCAGACCGGGCCGGTGGCC
The DNA here is from genome assembly GCF_029626175.1 of Micromonospora sp. WMMD1082. NCBI lineage: Bacteria > Bacillati > Actinomycetota > Actinomycetes > Micromonosporales > Micromonosporaceae > Micromonospora > Micromonospora sp. WMMD1082. The sequence goes on from NZ_JARUBM010000002.1 coordinate 3,896,687, forward strand.
GGCCTACGCGCATGGGCGCGGAGGCACGATGTCATCCTGGTCAACGTCGACGAGGTGTTCCACGCGGGTGACCCGATGATGCTCAACGACTACTACCGGGTCGAGCTGGCCAAGCAGCAGGGGCGCGGCTACGCCGCTGCGAGTGACCTGCTCCGCATCGAAATCCTTTACCGGTTCGGTGGCTTGTACACCGACGCCGACAACCAGCTGGAGACGGTGCACGGGTTGCGGGAGACGTTCGCCGAACGCGGCTTTGCCATCTACCTCAGTGACCACGGAGCCGCCGGGAGGGGTACGGGTAACGCGGCCCTGCTCGCCGCGCGGCACCACCCGTTCGTGGAGCTTTACCGCACCGGGTTGTCCCGGCAGTACCACCGGGACCAGAACACGCTCTTCGAGCGGCTGCCGAACCTGTTGCCGTCCACCTTCGCCGAGGACCGGCAGCGGGCTCGCCGCCACTCGGTGTTCTGGCGCACCGGCCCAGGGCTGCTGACGACGGTGCTGTGGGTGACCGGGTACGACCTGTTCGACGCACTGCCTCCGGGCATCACCGGCACGAACATCGCTGTGGTGAGCGCAAACAGCTGGATATCCCCGGACCCGCTGGCGCCGTCCGTTGCCTACCCGGCGGCCGAGGTGCCGAGGGTGCTGCGCGGTGTCGTCGCCACGCTGGTGCGGAGCCTGTACAACCGCGACGGCGACCTGGATCTGGTCGCTGTTGCGCCGGTGATCAACGGGCTACCCGACAGGGCTGCCGGGTGGCGCGCCGTCATCGGGTTCATTCTCGACGTGCCCGACTTGCGGGAGCGAGTCAGCACCGTCACTGTCGGTATCCACTTCCAGCCACGCGGTGGCGGTGCCACCGAGTACCGCCAGGTGGACCTTCCGCCGGAGGTCCTCGAACTCCTCGGGCTCGACGCGGACGGGGACGGACCCTTCGAGGATCACCTGGGCGAACGTCGGCGTTACCCGAGTCTCTCGTGACGCCCGGTTGGGCCGTCTGTCCGACACGTCGATGCCGGGACGACGTAGCCAGAGCGTGAACGGGGTCGGTGTGCGGGCCGTAGTACTGCCGACGGCTGCCGCCGACCGACGCAGAGGAGGGTGCCGTGTCGACCACGACTTCACCGGATACGCCCCACCCGGCCCTCCCCACCGCACAGCCCGTGATGGCCGAACGGGTCGGTGACGGCCTTCTGCTGCGCACCGCCTGGGACAAGCCGGAGCCGCTGTGGGACTTCCTGCGGCAGCTACCCACGGAGCCGCAGCGGTGCGTCATCCTCGTGACGGGGGCGGCCGGCCTCTCCACCGGCTTCCCTGATGCGCTGGTCACCGCGCTCGCCGGCCGGCGGGTGCCGGTGCGGTTGGTCATGCTCGGTCCGTTCCCCGCCACGGCCAGCACCATCGACGCCCTCCGGTACCTGGCCGGGCTGCTCGGCGTACCGGTGACCGCGCCGGTGACTCCGCTGGTGCCTGGGGCCGAGCCGGGACCGCTGTGGCTGACCAGCCGACCGAACCAGGCTGAGTACTACGAGCCACGCTGGCCGATGGCCACCGTCGCGGAGCCCGAGCCGGCGTACGCCCGGCCGCCAGCCGGCGCCAGCCAGGTCGACCCGGCGGGCGCCAGCCAGGTCGACGGAGTGGCCGAGCATCCCGCCGTGGCCGGCCCGCCGGCAGCACTCGCACCGCCGGCAGAGCCGGCCCCGGCACCGGTCGGGACACCGCCCCCGGCCGAGGAACCCGCGTCCCCGGTGGTCCCGCCCTCGCCCGATGCCGTGCCGGTGCCGGAGCGGCTGCATACGCTGCTCGGACGGCGGGACTGGCCGCACGCCGCCGCGCAGGCTGCCCGTCCGGCGCCGGTCGCGCCTCCGGCGGACCCGGCATCACCGGCAACGCCGCCGCTGGTGACCGGGGCGCCCACGCCATCGGCTCCACGGGCGGAGACCGCGCCGGTGCCACCGATGGACCCGCCCGACGCCGTGACCCCGGCCGTCCACCCGGATGCGTCGGCACACCTTGATCCGCCGGGCCACCCGGACACAACCGGGCCCACTGTTGCGGTGTCCACCGCGACGGCTCCGGGCCGGACGCCGGTCTGGATCGACCATCGTGCCTGGCGGGAGGAGGATCGCGCGGCGCTGCGGACCACCCTCAACGGCCGGTACGACGCACACTTCCGGGTGGTCACCAAGACGCTGGCGGAAGAGCCGGGCCTGCGGGTGGCCGGCGCGTCGCCGGATCTGGTCGCCGGACTGGTGGCGCTGCGTGCCTACTGCGCCGATGACCGGGACGAGGTGAACCGGCTACTGCGTACCGGTGCCGGCGACGAGCGGGCGGCGGTGCTCGCCCGCGGCGCCGCGTGCGGCCTGCGCTGCCTGCCGACGGTTCTCGGTCCGGTCTTCCGGCCGGGACGGATCGACGCCGGGGTCCTGGCCGCGTACCAACCCGGCCGGGTACTCGCCGAGCCCGGGCTGCTCGACGCCTGGATCCCGCCGGCCAGCGTCCCGGACGCGACCGTCCAGTTCGTCATCTGGTCGGTCAGCGCGCGTCGGGTCGGGCGCCTCGGCCTGGACGGGCCGGCGGCGGCCCTGTTTCCGCCGGCCAGTCGTTTCACCGTGCTCGCCGTCGACCGCCCGGACGATGCCGCTGGCCTGCCGCGGGTGCTGCTCTGCGACGTGACCGGCGGCGCACAGGGCGGACCGGTGGGCGGCCACACCGACCGGGTGCTCAGCCGGATGCGTGCGGCGTCGCGGACGACCACCGACCTCACCCTGTCCGGGGCATACGTGACCGCGGTGCCCGGCCTGGACGACACCGGGCATCCGTATCCGGAGAGGGAGAGCCAATGAGCCATGGCGTGCTGACGGTCTCGCAGTCCGAGCCCGGCTGCCATTCGACGATCTCGGCCGCGATCAGGGCCGCTGGCCCGAATGGCACGATCGTGGTGCAGCCCGGCCGCTACCGGGAACAGCTGCTGCTCCCCGGCTCGGTGACGCTGGTGGCGGAGGACGGCCCGGGCACCGTGTTCGTCGAGACCGACGAGGTGGTGGTCTTCGCGGCCGGCGGCGCGAACCTGCTGCGTGGTCTCGTGCTGCGCGGCGGCGGCCACCGGCTGCCCGCCATCCAGGTGGGCGCGGGCAGCCTGGAACTGACCGACTGCGAGGTGATCGGCTGCGGTGTCGCGGCGGTGCATGCCCGCAGTGGCCGGCTCCGGCTGCGCGGCGGCGGCGTGACCAACCCTGAGGGTGCCGGAGTGCTGGTCGAGGGGGATTGCCACGTCGAGGCGCTGGACGTGACCATCAGTGACATCGGCACCACCGGCATCCTGCTCGCCGGCACCGGTGACCCGACCTTCCGGAACTGCGTGATCGAGGACGTGCGGGGCACCGGCGTGTACTGCGTCGCCGGCAGCCGAGGTCAGCTGATCGACTGCGAGATCAGCGCGGTGGACGGTCCCGGGCTGGCGGTCGACGGCGGGGCACCGGTGCTGTCGGGTACGACGATCCGGGACACCGTCGGCGCGGGGATGGTGGTCGTGCACGGCACCCCCACCCTGGACGGATGTGTTGTCCAGGGCACCGGTGGACACGGCGTCGTGGTCACCGGCGGTTCCCCGGCGTTGCGCGGCTGCCGGGTCACCGCGACGGCCGGCAGTGGCCTGTTCCTGACCGACACCGCCACGGGGAACTTCACCGACTGTGACGTGGCCGGTGGTGTCAGTGTCGATGGCGCCGCCGAGCCGAGGTTCGGCGGCGGCGTGCTGCACGGCACACCGGACCGGCCGGGCCTGCTGGTCCAGGGTGCCGCCGGCTGTGTCGCGGACGGGCTCTCGGTCCGCACCGGTCACCAGGGTGTACTCGTCGCCGGTGCGGCACACGCCGACCTGACGGACGTGACGGTGCTGGCGGCCGGGACCGGCGCCGAGGTGCGCGACACCGGCCGGCTCACGGTGCTGCGCTGCCGGGTGCAGGACTCGGTCACCGGGCTGCGGACGCTCGGCGGCACCCTGCACGCCACCGACACGCGGCTCAGCGGCGGCTCCTGTGCCGTCGAGGCGGGCGGCGGCGAGACCATCGTGACCGGCTGCGATATCGCGGATCCGACCACGTCCGGCGTGCTGGTGGACGCCGGAGCGACCCTCACCCTGCGGGCCACCCGGGTGCACGGCAGCGGCGGCCCGGGCGTCCGGTTCCGCGCCGGCAGCCGGGGAGGCGTCGCCGGCTGCGAGATCGTCGACAACACCGGCGCCGGGCTGCTGGTCGAGACGACCGAGCCGGTCGAGGTCACCGGCACCACCCAGTCCGGCAACGAGGCCGGCGCACCGACCATTGTCCCGGCTCCGACCTCGCCGCCGGCGGGGCTCGCGCCGGCGGCCGCCGGCGGCGAGAGCGCCGCACCGCCGCCGGCGGCACCCGAGGCGGACGCCGCAGCGCTGCTGCTGGCACAGCTCGACGGGATGGTCGGCCTGGCCGGCGTCAAGCAGGAGGTGGCGACGCTGGTGGGGCTGCACCGGGTGAGCCAGCGGCGCGCGGCGGCCGGGTTGCCGTCGCCGCCGATGTCCCGGCACATGGTCTTCGCCGGTGCGCCCGGTACCGGTAAGACCACCGTGGCCCGGCTCTACGGCGAAATCCTCGCCGCGCTCGGCGTGCTGCGGCAGGGACAGATCGTGGAGGTGGCTCGGGCTGACCTGGTCGCCGAGCACGTCGGTGGCACCGCGGTGAAGACCACCGAGAAGTTCACCGAGGCGCTCGGTGGAGTACTCTTCATCGACGAGGCATACGCCCTCGCCCCGGTCGACGGCGGCACCGGCGGCGGCCACGACTTCGGGCGGGAGGCCGTCGACACGCTGGTCAAGCTGATGGAGGACCACCGCGACGACGTGGTGGTGATCGTCGCAGGCTACTCCCAGCAGATGCGTGCCTTCATGACGGCCAACCCCGGGTTGTCGTCCCGGTTCGCCAAGACCATCGAATTCGAGAGTTACTCGGCGACAGAGCTGCGCAGCATTGTCGAGAACCTGTGCCGCACGCATCACTACTCGCTGGATTACGACACCCGGATCGCGCTGGTCGAGCTGTTCCAGATAATGCCGCGCGGCGCGTCGTTCGGCAACGCCCGGGTGGCCCGGCAGGTGTTCGAGGAGATGATCGGGCGGCAGGCGTTCCGGCTGGCGCAGCGACCGGACGCCTCCGGGGTCGAGCTCGCCCAGCTGCTGCCCGAGGATCTCGGCCGACCCGCCGGCTCGGTGGTGGAGACCGTGGTACCGGAGTCGACGGAGGTCGGTCGGTTGCTCGCCCGGCTGGACGGCATGATCGGGCTGGCCGAGGTGAAACGCGAGGTGTCCGAGCTGATCGACGTGCTGGAGGCGGCACGCGCCCGGGTCGCTGCCGGCCTTCCCGCGCCGCCGGTCTCCCGGCACCTGGTCTTCGCCGGGCCACCCGGTACCGGCAAGACCACCGTGGCCCGGCTGTACGGCGAGATCCTCGCCGCGCTGGGCGCGCTGCCCAAGGGGCAGCTGGTCGAGGTGGCCCGCGCCGACCTGGTGGGTGAGTACGTCGGGCACACCGCACAGCGCACCCGGGAGGCGTTCGACCGTGCCCTCGGCGGGGTGCTGTTCATCGACGAGGCGTACACGCTGTCGTCGTCCGGTAGCCAGCAGGACTTCGGCCGGGAGGCGATCGAGACGCTGATGAAGCTGATGGAGGACCACCGCGAGGAGATCGTGGTGATCGCGGCCGGCTACGACGAAGAGATGGTCTCGTTTCTCGACGCCAACCCCGGGCTGAGGTCGCGTTTCACCCGCCGGGTCAACTTCGCCAACTACGCCCCGGACGAGCTGGTCGCCATCGTCGAGACGCTGGCCCGCACCTCCGGCTACGACTGCGCCGGGCCGACACTGACCGCCCTGCGAGCGCACTTCGAGGGCGTACCCCGGGGCCGCTCGTTCGGCAACGGTCGGTACGCCCGCACGGTGCTCGACGAGATGATCGTGCGGCAGGCCCGCCGGCTGCGCACCACGACGACACCGAGCGTCGACGACATGCGCACCCTGCTACCGGCCGATGTCACTCCGCCCACCTCGGCGGTGCGTTGACACTGTGTTGAGCGGGTGGTGATCGCCGCCGGAGCCAATGGGATGTCCGGAACCTTGCGGAAGGACTCCCATCATGGTGTTCGCCACCTGCCCGCCGGAAGTGGATCGGCGGGTCGCGGACGACCCGGCCAGCCGGCTCCGGGGCTTTTTCGACACGCTCGCCAACCCGCTGATGGCCTACCTGCTCCGGTTGACCCTCGGTGAGCATCATCTCGCTGAAGACCTGTTGCAGGAGACCTTCCTGCGGGCCTGGCGCCGGATCGACGACCTGCCCGCGGATCCGGCCGCAGCCCGGCCGTGGCTGTTCACGGTGGCCCGTCGGGCGGCGATCGACGTGCTGCGGGCCCGGCGCGCCCGCCCGATGGAGGTCGAGTTGATCGATCCGGGGGTCGGCGTCGGGTCGGTCGACCTCGCCGAGCGGGTCGTCGACGCGCAGGTCATCCACGCGGCTCTGCCCAAGCTCACCCCGATGCATCGCGAAATGATCATCGAGGTCTACTTCCGGGACCGCGAGCCGGGAGACATCGCCCGGCAGCTCGACATTCCCGAGGGCACGGTCAAGTCCCGGACGTTCTACGCGGTGCGCCGGCTCGGCCGAGCACTGGGAAGCATCGACGCAGGCGACTGACTGGATGGCGGGGCTTCCCGGCGGCCACCGTCGCAACCCGCTGTCGATCACACGTCGATGCCGCCGCGGTTGCGTGGGTCCGGTGCCGACATCCGATGGTCGGCGTGAGACCCGGAGGTGGTACCGGTGACAGCCGGAATCCTGTCCCGCCGTGGCGCGGCCCCGGACGAGGGATTCGTCCAGTTCCTTTTCGTCGAACACCGTGGCGCGCTGCTGGCGTATGCCCAGGAATTGACCCGGGATCGCATGGCTGCCGAAGACGTGGTCCAGGAGGCCTTCCTCCGGGCCTGGCGACACGAGCGGAAACTCAGCACCGGCACGGGATCGTTGCGGGGCTGGTTGCTCAAGGTCGTCCGCAACATCGTCTTCGACGCCGCGCGGGCCCGCCGGGCCCGGCCGCAGGAGGTGGCCGAGCCGCCGTTGGACCTGACGACCGCACCCGACCACGCCGACCTGGTGGTGAACACCATGGTGCTGGCGGACGCACTCGGCAGTCTCTCCGTCGAATACCGCGAGGTGCTGGAGCGAATGTACCTACACGGCTACTCGGTGGCTGAGACGGCGCGGGCGCTCGGTATTCCGTCCGGAACGGTCAAGTCGCGATCCCACTACGCCCTGCGGACCCTGCGTGACCTGCACGCTGCGGGCGAGCGACGCGAAAGGGAGGGCCTGGCCGGCCGTGGTGGCGAGAACTCGGACCCCACCGGTCAACGGTAGTTGGCCAGACAGGCGTCAATGCCCGCGGTGTAGCCGTCCCGGAACGCCGTGACCCGGGCGAACCCGGACGGCACGCTGCGACCCAGTACGTCGGCCGCCACGAGGCTGTCGACGGCGAGCATCTCGGCCACCGCTTCGTCAAGATCACCGGGCGAGAGTCGCAGTCGCCGTCCCTGCTCCGCCCTGATGCTCGCCGCCCACGCCCCGGTCAGACACGCCGTACGCTGGGCGGCGACCAGACCGTCGAGCGGCAGACCGGCGGCATGCTGCACCGCCAGCGCGTACCGCGACGCCACTGCGGCGAACGCGGCGAAATCACCGAGACCACCCTCGTCCATCGACGCACCGATCTCGGCCAGCCCGTCGAGGTCGATATGTACGCTGACGCTGGCCGGGCAGTAGGTCACCGGCGTGGTCGTGAGTCCGCCGGGACAGGCCGCCGAGTCCAACCTGAACCGACCGCCGGATGCCGGACCGAACGCCTCTCGCAGCGTGGCCGCCAGTGCCGTCAGGTTCTGCTTGTCGTCGACGCGGAGGTCAGCTCCGCCCGCGTCGACGTCGTCCGCCTGGTCGGCGCCCTGCTGGGTGATCCGTTCCCGGATTTCCGTCTCGTCGATCTCCGCGCACCGCCGTGGGCCGTCGCTGAAGCCGAGTTGGAAGGCGGTCACCCGGTCGAACGCGGTGCCGTGGGCGCCGACGTCGTCGAAGCTGGTACCCAGGTTGTCGCGGATGAAGAACAGCGTGGACAGCACCTGGTTGAGTCCCGGGCCGGTGGAGACCTGGAACCGTGGCGAGTCACCCTCGGCGACCCAGCGGAAGAACGCGCCGGTATAGCAGTCGGCCTGCTGTTCCCTGACGATGGTGCTGGCGGCCGGGGCGTCGCTGAGCCGAAACTGGACGGCGTGGCCGACCTCGTGGGCGAGGACGGTCACCACCGCCAACGGGCCGAAGAGCCGGTCGAGTATCGGCAGCAACTCGCCCCGGTCCCAGGCCACGGTGTCCTGCTCGCCTGTGCAGTAGAACGCGTTCGCAGCACCCGCCGTGTCGATGCCGCACACCTGCCCGGTGGGCCGGGTCGAGTCGTACGAGACGATCCGGTCGACGGGGTCGAACGGTCGTCCGAAGTCCAGGGGTAACCGGTCTTTCCAGTAGATCTGTAGGTCATCGAGAGCGTTGAGGGCGAGTCGGTCCAGCGGGCCGCCGTCGCTGTTCTCGGCGACGAGCCGGCTGGCCGGTCCGTCCGGCCGCGGTCCCGATGGGCCGGCGGTCACCTCGATTCCGGCGACTCGGGTCGGGCTCCATCCGTCGATCCAACTCGGCTCGACGTCCGGCACCTGCTGCGCACAGCCGGTCAGCGCACCGAGGGTGGCCAGGAGCGCGACAAGTGAGGATCGAATCCACCGTGGCATTTGTCTTGACCTCACACGTCGACGTGGTGGTGCGGGCGGCTCGGCCGGGTCGGGGTGGACCAGCCCTGGCGCACCCCGACCCGGCGCGCTCACTTCGCCGCCAGCCGCACCGACGCCACCTTGTTGTCGAAGTCGAGCTCGCGCAGGTCGTCCACGTCGCCCGGGGCGACGGCCAACTCGCCCTGGCAACCCGGCCTGGACCACATCCGAAGCTCACCGTTGGTCTGGAGCGAGGAGTGCACGCCCGCCGCTACGACATCGACACAGCCGTCGCCAGTGAGACCCTCGGCGAAGCCGCTCTCGGCCCGGTTGGGGTCGGAGAAGAAGGTGACCTGGGTGGCTACCTTCCTCCCTTGCTCCGCCTCGCCCGAGGGAGGGGTGGCGGTGGCGGGGCTGCCGTCGGGTGCGACACCGGCACGATCGCCGTCCGGCGCGACACCGAACCACTTGCCGTCGCGGCCCTGCCCGTTGGTGTCACCGGGCCGGGTGTCGCCTGAGAAGCGGTAGACCGGCCAGCCGCCAATGGTCAGCTGGTAGGAGCCGTCTGCTCGCGGTACGACGCCGAGCAGCCGGCGCGGAATGTCGGGATTGAAGACCTTCGGCTTGCCGTCCTGGCGAACCCGCACGGTGACCGGGGGCCAGACCTCCGCGCACGGGCCGTTGCAGTTCGACCGCACGTTGGCGTCGTCGTCGTCGAACCGGTACAGGGTCAACCCGGCGCCGTTGACGACGACCGGGTCGAGGGCGCCAGCGTCGGAGACGCGTACCTCGACCCACCGTTGGGAGGCTGCCAGCTTGTTCTTGGTGACCCGGCCGCCTCTGGGGAAGGCCCAGTCGCCCGTGCCGGGTTCGGATCTGTTGGCGTGTGCGGTGCTGGCCACGAGGCTGAACACCTCCTCGCCCTCGATGTCGGGCCGGTTGGTTGCCTCCGACGAGGCCGGCACTGGCTCCGCGTCGCCCCCGGCGGGACCGCAGGCGGCAGTCGGGGCAGTGAGGGCCGCGAGAGCGACGAGCAGGATGATGCGTCTGCGTGACATCAGGTTCTCTCTCTAACGTCTCGGTGGCACCGGTACTCCGGACCACGTTTCGAGATCCACACGGCGACTTCCCGCCGCCGGTTCACGGGTGATCCCGGACTCTCCGGCGGCGTGCGCCGGGCCGAGCCGACGCCTCCGGCTGCTACCCGTGCTGGCCTGCCCGTCAATCGCCTGTTGATGTGGTGTCGCTCCGGTGTCAACCGAAAGCCGGCACAGTGTGCGGCACGGTGGGTGGTGCCTGCCCTCGAACGCCGCTGAGAGGCCGGCTGCCTGGGAGACGGGCATCCACTCCACCCGGGCGCGGGCTCGGTGCCCACCAGCAGGGGTGCGGGTGGCGCAGTCCGGTCAGACTCATCGGGAGGGCGAGCAGTTGGGGGGAGACAGTGACTGGACGCATGACGGACGAGGCCGGGTACCGATTCTCAGTCCTCGGACCGGTGCGTGCCTGGCGCGGCGGCGCGGAGGTCGAGTTGGGCCCGCCGCAGCAGCAGGCGTTACTCGCCGTGCTGCTGGTCCGTGCCGGGCAGCCGGTCATGATGACCGACATCATCGACGTGATCTGGGGTGAGAACCCGCCGTCGACAGTGGTCAACGTGGTGCAGCGCTACATCAGCCGGTTACGTCGGATGCTGCCCGCCGACGCCCTTGCCCGCTGCTCCGGGGGCTACCGGCTGGACCTCGACAACAGTGAGGTGGATCTGCTGACCTTCCGCCGCCTACGAGACGGGTCCGCCGCCGTGGCACCCGACGATTCCCGCCGTGCACTGGATCTGCTGATCGAGGCGCTGGGGTTGTGGCACGGGCACGCGGCGGCGAGCGTGCACCCGGCGATTCGGGCGGCGCCGATGTTCACCGAGGTGGACGGCGAGTTCGTGGCGGCGGTGCTGCGAGCTGCGGACCTCGCGCTCACCAACGGTGAATCGGATCGGGTGCTGCCCGTACTGCGTGCCGCGGCGGCGGTGGCCCCCTTCGACGAGACGCTCCAGGCGGCGCTGCTGCGGGCCCTGGCCGCCACCGGCCGGCCGGCCGAGGCCCTGACCCACTACGACGGCGTCCGGCGTCGGCTAGCCGACGAACTCGGGGTGGATCCGGGGCCCTTACTATCCGCCACCCACCAGGAAATCCTGCGCGCCGAACCGACCGCTACCGTGACGCAGGGCGGGCGGACGCCGGCCACACCCCGCGCTGACGCAGCGGACGGGCCGGCACCGGTCCGCCCAGCGCAGGTCCCCGCCGACCTGCCGACCTTCGCCGGACGCACCGGGTCCCTCGCGCGCATCACGGACTTCCTCACCACCGATCCGTCGGCCACCGCCCGCGTAGTGGCCGTCAGCGGGATGGGCGGCATCGGCAAGACGACCCTGGCAGTGCGGTGCGCGCACCGCCTCGCCGCCGACTTCCCTGACGGGCAGCTCTACGTCAACATGCGCGCGTTCGACCCGTCCGGGATCGCGCTACGACCTCAGGACGCCATCCGGTCCTTCCTCGACGCCCTGGGCATCGCCGAGGAGAAGCTGCCGGCCGGCATCGACGCGCAGGTGGCCCTCTACCGCAGCCTGATCGCCGGCCGACGGATGGTGGTCGTCATCGACAACGTCCGTGACGCCCAGTCGGCCCGCCCGTTGCTGCCCGGTGCCCCCGGCAGCGCCGCGATCGTGACCAGCAGGGATGCGCTGACCGGCCTGGTGGTGCAGGAAGGGGCGCTGCCGGTTCCCCTGGACCTGCTCAGCGGCGCGGAGGCCGAGGCGGTGTTGGCACACCGCCTCGGCCCGGCACGGCTGGCGGCCGAACCCGAGGCCGTGCGGGAAGCGGTCAGGTTCTGCGGGGGTATACCGCTCGCGTTGGCGATCTTCGCGGCGCGGGCCGCCATCCACCCGCAGTTCACCCTGCGTCACCTCGTCGCCGAACTCGCGACGCACCGGCTGGACTCCTTCGGACAAGCCGACGCCGACCACGACCTGCGCGCCGTGTTCTCCTGGTCGTACGAACTGCTGGGGGAACCCGCCGCCCGGCTGTTCCGGCTCCTCGCCGTGCATCCCGGCCACCAGTTCGGCGTCGCCGCGGCGGCGAGCCTGCTCGGTACGGACTCGGCGCGGGGCAGGATGCTGCTCGGTGAGCTGTCGCGGGCGAACCTGCTGACCGAGTACGAGCCCGGACGGTTCCGGATCCACGACCTGGTGCGTGCCTACTCGGCCGAACTCGTCCACCTCGATGGGCTCGGGGCGCAGCGGGACGCGAGCCAACGTCTGCTGGACCACTACCTGCTCAGCAGCTTCGCCGCCCTGGCCCTGCTGGATCCGGAGCGGGTGAGCCGACCGAAGTCGCCGCGCCCGCAGCCGGTACCGGATGTCACCGCCGAATCCTTCCGGGAGCGTCGGCCGGCGTTAGCCTGGCTCACCAACGAGCGGCGGACCCTGCTCGCCATGATCGACCTGGCCGTGTCGCTCGGTGCCGACACGCACGTGTGGCCGCTCGCCTGGGCGCTGGAGTCGATGGTGCGCTCGTACGAGTACTGGTCGGACTGGGAGGCGACGCAACACCACGCACTGGCGGCGGCGCGGCGGCTGAACAACGTGACGTTGCAGGCCGGTGCGCACTACTCGCTGGGGTATCTCTACTGCGGAGTCATGCTCAACGAACCGGAGAAGGCGGAGCGGCACCTGCTTGAAGCGATCCGTCTCTTCGCCGTCGCGGGTGACCCGCTCACCCAGGCGCACGCTCACCTCGCCCTGGCGAGGCACTGGCACGGTCAAAGTACCGAACGGGCGCAGCACGAAAGGGCGTTGGCGCTGTACCAGGGTGTGGAGTCCGACCGGCCGGGAACCGTACCACCCGACTACCTCGCCTACGTCTACGAGCGACTCGGCCGGTATGACGCGGCGCTGGACTACGCGTTGCGGGCGGTGCGGCACCTCGACCAGGCGGGGAACTACCGGGAGGCGACCGCCTGGCACACCCTGGCGAATATCCGGATCGGTCGGGGCGAACTGGACGAAGCGCTCGCCGCCAACGACCGCGCCGTGCACCTCTACCGAACGATGGGCGACGAGTACGCTGCGGCCCTGCTACTGGAGTTGTTCGGCGATCGGTTGGCCGAGGCGGGGCAGGTTCGCGAGGCCCACGCATCCCTCGGCCGGGCGTTGCAGATCTTCGAGCGGCTGCGCAACCCACGTACTGACACGGTGCGCGAGACGCTACGCCGCCTGGCGGGGGAGCCAGCGGTGAAGGTCAGCGCCTGACCAACCGGCGCATCCGGTTGGCACCTGCCCGGTGAGTGGTCGACCGGGCCCGGTTGACGGCCCAGGGCGTGGCGGGGCCGATCGCCACCTCACCGGTCAGGATCCGCTGATGCAGATCCCGCAGGGCGGCGCTGGGCTCGATGCCGAGGTGCTCGACGAGATCACGCCGGGCCGTCTGGTAGTGCGCCAG